>NZ_CABVHJ010000005.1 GCF_902497745.1 Pseudomonas fluorescens | reverse complement strand
ATGGCTGATCAGCAGATCCTCGCCGAGGTCAGCCTCACGGTTGTGCAGGTCGCGCAATTGGGTTTCGACCGCCGCGCGTACGGCGCTGGTGTCTGGGGTCAACTTCAGGCGATAGGTCACGGGCACCTGAATCGGCGGACGCACATGCACTTCAGCCGTCACCGGGCGCAACGGTTCGATATAGGCCTGCACCTCGGCCAGTTGCTCGTCGTTAGGTACCGGTTGCGGATCGTCGTCACGCATGATGTACACGCCCACGGTGCCTGGGCCGAGAAAGCCACCACGGCACCAGGCGCGCGTCACGCCGGGCACTTCCAGCGCCCAGGTTTCGTAGTCACTGGCCGAGCCGCCATGGGGAATCACGCGGTAGGAACGGATCACCCGCGAACGCAGTGACTCCAGACTTTCCCGCGCCACACCGCCGCTGAGTCCCGGCGCCAGCACCACAAAACTGTTGCCGACGACACCGGCAATCGGCTGCACCGGGGTCAGCGCCAGCCCGGCGTCAGCATTGCCCAGACTGCCGGCATCCAGCGCGGCAATCGTGGTGGTGTTGCTGCCATTGGTCGTGGTGCGCGCGGCGGTGACTTTGTAGGTGCGACCGTCGTTCGATTGCAGCAGGGTGTCGACGTCGAGCACAGCGCCAGCGGTCGCGGTAAAGCTGACGCTGCCGGTGGCGACTTGCGCGGGTTTGCGCGGTTGGTTCAAGCGCAGCGCGGCGATACGTTCCAGGGTCGACTCATCGGCCTTGTCGGGCAGAATCTGCTCGGCAATCCAGTCGAGATAACCGTACAGACCATAAGCCGCACCACCGAGGGTACGGGCCAGCACTTGCGCATCGGACTGGCGCAGCGAATCGCCGGCCAGGTCGCTTTGGGTGCGCTTGATCAGCACCGGCAGCGAAGGGGTTTCAAACGGCATAGATCACCTGCCAACTGTTATCGGGGTTGATGTCCAGACGTTCGCCGTCAGCCAGAGTGAGGACCGTGCGCAGGTTCAGGCGCTGGGCGTCGAGGCGTTCGCTGATGATGTCGATGGCGCTGCAGTGGCCGTCGTCGATCAGCCACTGCAAGGCTTCACGGGCGTAGAACTCGGCGTCCATCTGCGTTTGTCGGGTCAGTTTCACCCGGCGCAGCAGCCACAGCCGCGAGCCGATGCGGTCGTCGGCAACGGTGGGAAAGGTGTCGCCCCACCAGCCGAAACGCTCGTCGTCATCGAGGGCGTCGTCATCGGCGGCGCGGCGCCAGGTGAACAGGCTGATCAATACAGAGCGGGTCAGTGCAGCGTGGAGGTTCGGGCTGATCAGCATCACTTGCCTCCTGCCGGCGCGCCGGTCTGGCCGCTGCCGGCCTGCACGCCGACGTGCACGTGGTTGATCTGGCTGATGCCGCCGGCCAGTTGATCGCCGGTGGACACGATCTTGCCGGTCTGGTTGATCACCGGCGTATCGAAGTTCACCGCGCTGCTGGCGCGGATGTTCAGCGTGGCGGTTTCGATATCGATGATCCGCCCACGCTTGAAGTGAATCCTGTCGCCCTCGTCGGTGTAGATCGCCACCTCGCCCGAAGCCAGCGATTGCAAGCGATAACGGCGGTCGGCGATGACCAGAGCGATGGCATGGGAACGGTCGCCGCCGATAAAGGTGACGACACCTTCAGCACCGGCCAGCGGATGGCTGGTGAAACCGTAGGGTTCGAAATGTTCGAGGTCGTCGTTCACTTCGCCAGCGGTGAGGCGCATTTGCAGCGATTGCAGCTTGGATGCCGAATTGGCGAGCACGACAGTGCCGCGCGCCAGCAGGCGTGTCAGTAGGCTCATGGGTTGTCCTCAAGAGGTGAGGTTGACGCTGATCCCTGTGGGAGCGAGCTTGCTCGCGAAAGCGTCCTGACAAGCACCAGAGCGGTGTCTGATCTGACGCCTTCGCGAGCAAGCTCGCTCCCACAGGGTCGGGGGTCAGGCTGATGTGTTTTTCGGGGGCATTGGATTGGCATCGAAGGTATGCGGCGGCGCCACTTGCAGCGTGGTCACCGAGCCTTGCGCCGACAACGAATAGGTGACTTTGGAAATCAGCATGTCGCCATCAAACTCAAGCACCGGATCCTTGACCCGCACCAGCGTGTTGTGGCGCCACAAATCACCGTTGGATTGACGCCAGCCCTGCACCTGATAGGTGGTGGTCTGCGCCCGACCCATGCGGGTCGCGCTTTCCCATTGGGCACGCTGCTGCGCCAATTCAAAGGTCAGTTGCGTGCCTTCGTTGATGACCGTGGTGCGTCGACGTTTGAAGCTCAGATCGGTCGCGCTGGATTCAACCTCGCTGACTGCCGCCCCGCTCTTCTTGTCCGAGCCTTTTTGCTGACCGATCACCCGGTATTCCGAGAACACCTGGCTGTAATCCATCGCCGCGCTGGCGGACAAAATATTCTTGCCCAGTTCCAGCGCATCGCTGGCCCGACCACCGCTGCCGGGTTTGGCCAGCACCAGCCGGCCCTGCTCGTCATCGGTGGAAAACACCCGCAGCAGCGAGAGCAACCGGTCGATCGACTGGAACACCGTTTCACCCGGCACGATCGTGTGTTTGGTCAGCCGCGTGGTCTCGGGGATTTCATTGACCACCATCAGCCCGTACTCCATCGCCAGCGCCTGAACGATGCTCAACAGCGGTTGTTCCTGCCACTGGTTCGGCTGGTTTCTGGCGGCGCAATCGACCAGATCCTGAGTCTTGGAACTGCCCTCGATAGTCAGGCTGATCTGCCGCCCGTCATACCTGATCGGGGCTTTGAACACATAACCGGTGAGCAGCAGATCGTTGCCGATTCGCACTTCGCACGGGTCACCGGGCTTGATCGGTTTGGCGACAGTCTGCCCCGGCCATTGCCAGGTGATGTCGAGTTTGAAGGTGCGAAACTGGCGCTCCAGATCGGCGGTGATTTCCACGCTTTTCCAGCCGCCGTATTCCATGTTGTTGACCGTCAGCGTGACGCGATTGTCCATTTCGCTCATGGTTCACTCTCCGGAGACTTTCACATCGTTGGGCGAGAAACCTGGATGGTTCATCCCGTTGCGCTGGGTGATTTCAGTGACCCGTGTGGCATCGCCCAGATACTTGTAGGCCACTACCACCGCCGGAGCGCTTTCCTGGATGGTTTTAGTCACCAGGCGCACACCGGACGATGCGACCGACTTGAGGTGCGCGACCGCCGCATCCTGCAGATCACTGATCAGTTGGTGGTGCGCAGGGCCGGCCTTGGTCTTCACCAGATTCAGGGTTTCGATCAGCGTCTTCTGAATTGCCTGCACATCATCGATGGCGGGCACATCCGGACGATTGATCGGCTGGTTCGCCTGCTGATCGACGGAAGGTGTCGACGGCAATTTCACCGGTTTGGTGGCCACCGGCATGGAGGCGATCCACTGCGCCGCTTTCACGATCAGCGTGTCCTGGACCAGATCGGCCATGGCCTGCGCCGCTGCGTTGGTGTCCTTGCCGGTGGTGATCTTCGGCGCATCAGCCTTGCGGATCGCTTCGAGTTGTTGGGACACATCGGCGATCACGCCACGGTAGCCTTCCTTCGCGAATTCCTTGAGCTCCTTGATATCGCCGAGCAAACCTTTGAACTCGGCTGCCACTTCCTTGGGCAACTCCTTCACGGCTTTGACCAGTTCAGTGATTTGCCGGTACTGCTCGATCAGCGGCTTGAGCTGTTCTTTGATCACCTCATAAACGCCGGTCAGGCTGTTACGCAGATTGGCAATGCCGATCCGCGCAGCCTTGATCAGCGTCATCGCCTGTTCGAAGCGCGCCACTGCAGACCCCAGCAGCGTGTCAGCCTTGATCAACAACACTTTCTGCGTGCTGACCGTGGCGGTCGGAAACGGCAACGGTTGGTCTGGATAGAACTTCAGGGTAAAGGTCACCAACCCGCCGTCCTGGCGGGTGTGGGTCATGTCGCATTCGCCAACCTTGACTTGCAGGCGTCCTAGCCACGGATGCACCAGTTCACCACTGCCCGCCTCCAACGCCTTGAGCAACTTGTCGCGCTGCTCCAGGCAATCGGCGCCGATGATGAAGGCCGTGACATCGTGAATCCTCGCCTGCTGGCCGAGATCTTCGAAGTACGGCAGATCGCGTTGCGGATACTCGTGCAACTGGCCTTTGCGACCGACCGGGGTTTTCGCCTGATCGATCCAGAAGCCGACACCGCGAAAGGATGCCGGCAATAAACGGTCACGCCAGTTCATTGGAACCTCCCATCGACAGCGAGCGATAGCCGATGCGCGATGACAGCGCCAGGCCCGGTTGATTGCTTTGCGGTTGATCGGTGCGCAACCCGGCCGGCGCATTTTCGAAGCGTACGGTCAGGCCGCCTTCGAGCTGCGTGCGGTTGTTGATTGCACTTTGTTGAATCAGCGCGCCAGAGGTTTGCGGCAGTGTGCTGCTCATTCCTGGCGCCCCGGCAGGCACCGCAGCGCTGGTGCCGGTGATCGTGGCGAAGAACCCGGAGACATTGCCGCCGAGCAGTTCTTTGACCTGTGCGAAAATACCTTGGAGTCTTGTCGACATATCACTGAACCAGACGAGAACGGGCTGCCACTTCTGCTGAATGGATTCCAGCGGCGACTGACTGAACAGATCACCCAAGGTTGCTTTCACCGATTGTGCGTCGGTGTTCAGCGTTGCCCACAAACCGGAAAAATATTCCGTGACGCCATTCCATTTTGCCATGACCGCTTCAACGGGAGCATTGCCGAACAAGTTCTGAAACTCGCTCTTCAATGGCTGGGCACCCGCGCGAAGAACGTCCCACAGCGCTGAAAAAACCGGTGCCAAGGGTTGCCAGGCGCTTTCGACCATCGCGGTCGGAGACCAGGCGAACGTCGATTTGAGTTGCTCCCAACCACTCGCCGCAATGCTGTGCATGCTGCCAACCGCATCGAAAACCGTGCTTTGCGCAGAACCCCAGACCGTCGACATGTTGGTTGCCAGCGTGCCGTCGAACAGCGATGTGATGTTCGACCAACCGGTTGCAACCCTGTTGCTCATATCGTCGATGGCCGTGAAGACCGCGCTTTGTGCGGCATCCCATGCGCCTGACATTTTTGCTGTCAGCGTGCCGTCAAACGTCGACTTGACCGATTCCCATCCGGCCATTGTCGCCGCATAGGTACGATTCCAGTACCCGCTGACGACTTCATCGGCGGAGTTCCACAACGCAGTCATTTTCTCCAGTGGCGAGGTGTACAACCGGGCCTTGAGGCTTTGCAATCCAGCCGCAGTGCTGGCAGCTGCACTGTCCCAGTAAGCGCCGACGGAGGTGCGAGCCGAATCCCAGGTCTGCTCGATGGACGCGCCGAATGCGTGCAGACGTTCGGACGCTCCCGCCGCCAGACGGCTGGCACCAGCGATAGCGTCAGTGCGCATCTCCTGCCACTTCAGCGAAGCTGTGGCACGCATCGACTCGAACCGTTGCCTTCCATCCGCGACCATCTCATCCCAGCCTTTGCGCACGTCGTCGATGCCGCGACGGGTCGCATCGCCGATCGATTGCCAGGTCCGGCTGAAGAAGCCCGAGATCGCCCCCCAGTTGTTGCTGATCAAGCGCGCGCCGATGACGATGATCGCCACCGCGGCCGCAATCGCGGCGGCAATCAAACCGATCGGTGAGGTCAGAATACCCAACACACCGACCAGCCCCATCGCACCCACGGTGACCACCGTGAACGCGACAGCTGCCGCCGCCAGCCCTTCGACAAGAGAAGGATTGTTCGCCACAAACTGGCCAATCGAGGTGATCACCGGCGTGATTGCGGTAACGATACCGTTCACCGCCGGCAACAACGCATTGCCAATGTTCAACGAGATCTTGTCCAGCGCTTCGTTGAACTTTGCCAGGTTGGCCGAGGTTTCCCCCTGCACCACTTTCGGCAGTTTCAGGCCCTTGTTCGCCGCGACCTTTTTCGCCAGCGCATCCTGCGCCTCGATGGCTTTCTTGATGCCGTCCTGAAACGGCTTGAGCAAGCCACCTTCGGAGATGAACCCAGCGACGTCCAGCGGCTCGAGGCCGCTGTCTTCCATGCTTTTCTTGAATGCTGCGACCTTGCCGCGCAGCCCTTTCATTTCGGCTTCCATCTTCTCGGCGCCCTTGAGCACCACGAGCATGTTGACCGTGACAGGAAAGGTCTGCGGAATCAGGCTCAAATTTGTATTCGCCATCACTGCACCTGCTGCATCGCATTGATCCGTTGCGCGTGCTCCAGCGATTCGCGGAGCACATCCAGTGGCCTGGCCATCATCTGTTCGGGGTCAACCTTCCAGAACCAGGCCAGGTCATAGGCGACGGCGATCAGGTCGGTGATGGCGCCGACGCCGCACTCATGAAAAAACTCGCAACGGCCCAGCTCAGCGCATTGAGGTCAGCCAGATCCAGCTGGTTGACCGACGACGGCGGAATGCCGGCGCACACGGCGATGTATTTGGCCGCCACGTCCATGTCGAGGCTGACTTCTTCGCTCTTGTCGATCTTGTACGGCAGCGCCTTGATCGCTCGCACTTCCTGCACCGTCGGACGGCGCAGGACGAGTTCGGTCAGGGGCTCGCCGTGAGCTTCGATCGCAACCTGAAGCTTCACGGCGCCGCTCATTGCCAGGTCCCCTTGATGCCTTCGAATTTCAGTTCGATGGTGGCGTCATCGCCCTTGGAAACTGGCTCTTCAACCAGATAGGCACCGGCCAGCACGTAGACTTTGCCGTTGCTGAATTCGCAGGTGACGGTGATGTCGGTGCCTTCGATCAGCTTCTTCAGCGGGAAGTCGGCGGTGTGCAGCGCAGTCACTTTGAACGACGGCGCGATGTCGGTTTCCTTGTAGAAACCGGGTACGACGGTTTCGCGTTTGACCGCCATCAGCGGGGCTTCGCAGCCGCCATTGATGGTCAGTTGTGCGCCGTCGACTTTGACGTAGCAGGTGCCTGCAATCAGTTGACCCATGGTGTTACTCCCTTGCATAAAAAAGCCCACGCGAGGTGGGCTGATAACTTGCCGTCAAACGCGCGGATCAAGCCGCGTCGTCGTACTGCAGACGGAATTGGTTGAGCAGTGCGAACACGCGCAGACCGTTGATGTAATCCGGCGGGAACAGCACGTTCACACGGCTCGGGTCCTGCACGTCGCGCTCGACGATCAGGTGCTCGGCGAACAGCTCGGCGTTCTCGACGTGGCCTTCCAGTTCGAGCTTGGCGTACTGCGCGATCAGCTCACCGCGAATGGTCGCCGGGGTGACGATTGGCTGGCCGGCGCCGAAACGGGTGCCGTCGGAAGCCAGTTTGTGGCGGCCGTATTTGCTGGTGATCACGCTTTGCAGACGGCGCACGATGAACGCCGACTGGTGCATGGTTTCGCTGTCCAGGTAGGAGTTGTCGGCCTGACCGTAAGCGTTTTTCTGGTAAGTGGTGATCGAGCGCTGGATGCGCACGTAACCGCCTTCGTAGTACGCAGTGGCAATGCCGTAGTTGAGCAGCGACTGACGCTCGGTCAGGGTGAAGCGTTCACTGGCCGGTGCCGGATCAACGCCCGGCAGGCTGCCACTCTGGGTTGGACGGCTGGCATCGGCAGAGATGAACACGGCGGTGCGTGCAGCCAGTGCCGCGGCTTGTACCCAGAACGGTTGTGGAACACCCGGCTCCAGCGCCTGAATGGTCATGTGCTGATCGTTGCGTGCCTGACCGGCCGCAACCAAAGTGCCGACGGTGCCGCGTTTGGCGCTGTATACGTGACCGAACAGTTGCTTGGCCCACGACCAGCGACCGGTGCTGTCATCCATGACCGCTTGCCAGGTATTGAGGGTCGACAGATCCGACCATGGCAGGGCGATAAACTCGAACGGCTCGTCACCCAGCGCGGCAATCGCCGCCACCTGATCCGGCACACCGGCACCGCCGGTCATGGCAGTGATTGCAGTGGTCAGGCCGGCCGGGGTGTCTTCGCCATTGCTCTTGCCCAGGCGATTGAATTGCAGGCTGATGTCGTTGCCGCTGTCGCCTGTCCATTTGGCGTTCAGGGTGACCACACCTTCGGCAGCGGCAGCGCTGACCGGCAGGTCGGCGGTGGCGTTGATTTTCTGCGCCAGGGCGGTGGCCGCTTGGGCAGCGGTGGCACCGTTGACCACGGTGGCTTGCACACGCACGCCGCCGACATACAGATTCAACACGCCAGCCTGAGTGGCGGTACCGGTCAGGGTCAGCACGCCTTTGGCGATCGCGCCTTCGGTGTTATGCAGCGGCAGGCACCAGATCTCACCGATCGGGTCGGCCTTGCGGAAGGTCTCGTACATCGAGGCGAGCATCGAGCCTTGGCCACCGATGCTTTTCGCCAGCGCAACGCTGGAGACCAAAACCAGTTTGCCGACTTCGGTCGGCGCGATGTTGTCGTTGACCTGAGCGACGATCAAACGACGCAGGGTCGAACTCGCGCTATTGGCGGCCGAGTTGTCCATTTCGGCATAGAACAGCGGTACACGAATGTCCGCGGGGATGTTGCTGAATCCGATCGCCATTATTTGGCTCCCTTTTGTTTGGCTGGTGCGGTTTTGAGGGTGATATCGCCGTCGGCCAGACGTCGGCGCCACCAGGCGCTGTCCAGCACTTCACGGCCTTCCAGCGGCAGCAGATCGCCGGCCTCCGGGTCAGGTACGACGCGGCCAGCGGCCGGCAGTACGGTGATGCGATTGCTCATGGGGTTACCTCTGCAGAGAAAGTCATTTCCACGCGCCCATCAGGGCCCGGGCGTTTCAGGTTGGGGTCGGCCGGATCGATCGCATCGACCCGCACGGTGGCCCCGGTAAAGGACGACAAACCGTCCAGTTCGCGTTCGTGCCAACTCTCCGCAGGCTGACTTGGCAGATTGCGGCCGAGCTGGAACTCGGCAAAAAAGCGCAGCCGGTAAAAGGCGCGGCTGCTGTCGATCGAGACCATCTCGCCGCCGTCATAGACGATGGCGCTGTAGTCGGAATCGGGCTTGAAACCGACCAGCGCGCGCCACAGTTCGGCACGCAGGTCGTGCAACAGATCCAGCGCTTTTGTAGCGTCGGTGGCGTCAAGTGCCAGGACGATTTCGAAGCGGTCGCGGATCGGTTGGGTGGTGAGGTTTTGGGTGGTGCTTTCACTCGCCAAGTCGGCCAGTGGCAGCACATGGGCCGAGGGTGTCGGCAGATCGGCATTGCCTTGTAGCAGCGCCAGATCGACACCCACCGAAATATGATTGGCAAGGCCAGGGCATTGCCCACGCAGCTGCGTGAGGATCGGGGTGATCTTCATGGAGGTGTTCCAGAATGATGAGAATTGCGCAGGACCCAATGTGGGAGCGAGCCTGCTCGCGAAAGCGGTGTGTCAGTCGCTTTCAATGCTGGGATGTTCCGGCCTCTTCGCGAGCAGGCTCGCTCCCACAGGGAGTTGTGTCGTCAGTCTTTGGATTCAGCCTTTGGATCGAGGCCGCTGGCATCGATCAGGCAGCGATAGCTGTTCTCGCGATTGCCACTGGCGGTGACCTTGTCGATCGACCAGCGCCCGCGCATGAAGTCCGGCCAGGTGTCATCAAGCAGTACCAGGCCTTCAGCGGCCAGTCGCGGATCGCCTGGGCAAGTGATCTTCACCTTGTACTTTTGCCGGAGCATTTTGCGCACTTCGCCCTCGCCAACGGCGATGGCGTCCGCTTCATTGGGTTGCTTCTGGCGGATGGTCTTGAACGGCGCAAGTCCCGTTTCGACCCAGTGCAAAACGCCTGTAACAGCATCGACAAAACAGGTCTTGCAGCCCTTGGCCTGTTCGCGGGCGGCCTCTTCCAGCGTGGCGCTGATGAAAGCCTGATCGCCGGGACGATTGTTGTGGGTGACCGACAACGTCACATCCTGCAGTTTCTGCCCCGAAATTGATTTGATCTGACCGGGTCGCGCCAGCACATATGCATCGCCATAAGGTTTGGCGACCAGGTTGTACTTCTTCGCCAACCGCGTCAGAAAGCCCATGTCGGTTTCATTGGACTGGTCGACGTGGGCGATTTTGATCATCGACACGTCCGCAGCGACACGCGATGAAAAACCGTGCTGCGACACCAGCTTGCTAAACAATTGACCGAGCGTCGTCGGTCCATGACTGGCGGTGCGGCGCTGTTTGAAACCGGTCTCGTCATCCTTGCTGAACGGCGCTGCCGTGGCCACCAGGGTCAGGCGAAACGGAAACAGCGTCGGCGTCAGGCGAGTGACTTTGAACTGGCCCTTGTCGACCATCTCCTCCATTTCCAGGTAACCCACCAGCAGGCCGATTTTCCCGCCCAGATTTGGCAGCCCTTCGAGGCCCTCCAGATCAATGGTCAGGGTCAGTTGATCCGACTCGATACCGGCGGCATCAATGTGCTCCCAACTGATCAGACGCTGGTTGAGAAGATCCGCGTTTGCGCCATAAATCTGCACGACCGGGGTAAAACCCAATGCCATACAACCTCCTTAATCCCAGGCCGTGAGCGCTTTGATCGCGGCGGGTTTGCTGTCGAGTTCAGGCAGCACGACCCAGATGCCAGCGGGCAGAACCGGGCCGTGTTCGGCCAGGGTCGGATTGAGTTTCCACAGGGCTTCTTCAGCGGCATCGTCACTGCGCCCGGTTTCGCGGTAGAGCAGCAGATTCACCGAATCACCGGCCACGCTTCGTACCTTACGCATTGTTGAACTCCGCCAATTCGATGACCCAGTCAACCACCATCGCCGTACCGTCATCGATGATCTGGGTCTGGGTTTCCTGAACGCTGTTGATCCGCCACAGCCCCCAATTGCGACCAATCCCGTCAATCAATGGCAGCGGGATACGCAGCGCCTGCAAGGCGCGTAATTCATCGAGCCGATCCATGGCCACGGCGTACATCGACTTGCCGGTAATGGTCAGGGTTTCCGGTTTTTGGCCGGTCTGGCTGGATTTCGGTTTGCTGGTGAGGATCTGTATTTCGGTCCAGCCGCCATCGGACTTGCGCAACAGCGAGTGGTACGCAAATTGGCGCGAGAGGCCGAAGATGAAGCTGCCTAGTGCCATTTGTTGTTTCATCAGGCCGCTCCATCGGTCAGGGCTGCGTCACGGCGGGTGCCGAGCGGGTTATTGGTCAACAGCGGCAGGAACTGGCCGTGGAATTGTCCACTCAGTTGCTGCCCGATGATCGTGCGGATTTGTTCAGCCGTGTCCGGAGCCGGACAGGTGACCTGGATCAACGGTGAAAAGCTCACCTGCTGGTTTTGCGTCTGCGCGCTCGGCAGTTCTTTGGCGACCTCTGCCGGCGGGGCAAGTTTGTCGGAGGCTGGCGCCAGTTTTTCACCCAGCCACGAACCGCCCATGCTGCCCATCGTGCTGCCGACGATGCCACCCACCACGCCGCCGATGGCCGTGCCGATGACGGGAATGAAACTGCCGATCATCGCGCCGGCAACCGCACCGGCATAACCACCGGCCAGACTGCCGCCGGCTGAACCCAGCGCACCGCCGACCAGTTTGTTATCGCCTTCCTCCAGCCCCTTCAACACGTCGGGAGCCGCGGTGGCCACGGTCAGCAGTGCATTGGTTTTGCTGAATCCCTTGGCCAAGGCTTTGGCGTCGGTGAAACGGCTACGCAATGTCGGGCGTGGTTGCTCAGGCGCTAGCGGCTCGACAGATGGTGGGTTGACGGAGGCTTTGGGTTTGGCCGGGTTTTGGCGCTTTTTGGGCTTGCCGGTTTTTTCGGGTTTGTCAGTTTTTTCAGGCTTGTCGGGTTTGTCGGACTTGTCGGGTTTGTCGGGCTTGCCGGTGTCGCCAGCGATGGCAGGCTGATCCAGAACATCGATAAGAGGACCGGCGCCTGCCGTCGTCAGCAATTTTGTCGCCGCACCGCGAATGACCGAGGTCGTGGCAGCTTTGATTTGCGCGCCCCGGGACAAGGCAATAACGCCACCCAGCGTGAGCAGGGCCGCCGTCGCCCTAGGCTGTTCCTCGGCAAAGCGGGCCATGCCACTGGCGACAGTATCCAGAGAGACCACCACATCATCGAACGCATTGGTGAATGCACCGCCAGCGGCTGTAAACAACCGTGTGACACTCGCGTCCAGCGCATTGACGCGCCCTTGCGAGGTGCCCCCCAATTGCTCAGCGTCTTTGCTGACTGAGCCGGCGTAATCGAGCTTCGACGGGGCTTGCGGATTCGGCGCAGTCAGCAGACCGAACGCCTTAGTCACGTCCTCAGGTTTTTTCAGCAACTTGAGAATGGCGTCGTTGCCACTGAAGAGGGTCTTGGTCAAAGCCTCCTTCTCCTCGGGCTTCTTGTCCTTGAGGGCTTCCATGACCTTGATGATGGTCGCCGACGCATCGGTCTTCATGCCTGTGGCGACTGCCTCCGGCCCCAGTCCATTGCCAAGCGAAGCCCAGGCAGTGCGCTGCTCATCCGTGGCTGTGTCGGCCTTGGCAAGCACCGTCATCAGACTGTTGAGCCCGGCTCCCGCTGCGGACTTTTCAACACCGCTGTTCAAAAACGCTGCGGCCAATGCCGCGACCTGCTCCGGCGTGAGTCCGCCGGCGACGGCTTTTTCACCAACATTCTGTACAACTGAGCCGATGTCCGCCGATGTCGCGTCCAGCGTGCTGTGCCCCAGATAATTGGTCGCATCGGCCAGGCTTTGGCTTTTACCGCGATCAAGATTCATCGCTGATTGCCAAGCCAGCATCATCTCGCTGGCTGATTTCACATCAACGCCGAACGCCGAGGCGTTGATCGCCGCATCGCGGGCGAAATCGGTCAAGGCGGCAACTTTAAGCTCGGGTTGAAGGCCTTCACCTACCCCCGACTTGGCCGCAGCCAGTTGCACCTGCAGCAGATCCACGCCGGTGGCGCCACTGGGAGCAACCTGTTTCTCGCTGGTCATCCTCAGGGTTTCTTGTGAAAGCGCCTGAAGTTGATCCTTGTCCAGTTTCAGCACTCGATTGAGTTCAGACAAAGAGGTCTGCTGTGCCATCGTCGCTTGCATGGCTTTAGGCGGTGAGCGCTGCTCGACCTCTGCCTTGAGCTTTGACTTCGGCTCACTATTGGCAGCAGGGGCTGCCGCCACAACCTTGAAAAGCGATTGCTGGCTCACCAACAGTTCGCGCAGCTTGATCTGCTCCTGAGTCAGCAAACGAATATCCAAGCTTGCCAACGCTAGCGTCAGACTCAAATCCTGCAGCGGTTTGCCGAGGTTGTCGGGTAGCGTAGATCCGTCCGTTGTATTGCCGCTCTCACCGGCGTATGTGAGCGCATATTTGCTCTCTGCCATTGCCGCTCTACTCCTGTTTCACGCCAAGGCGAGTGATCGCTATGTCGTAGCGGCGCAACGCCTTTTCGGCGTCCCATTCGAGAATTTCCGCTTCACTTACCGGGTAAATGAGCGGGACGATATCGAGGATTACTTCGATGTCGCGTTCCGAAAGTAGGCCGCCGGCTGGTTTAAAAAATCGTCGATGCGCACCTGCAATTGCGTCCAGTCCGGGACGCTCATCAGGGCCAGATCGGGGATCATCAGGCCGGTGCAATGGGCGGTGATGAATTCGGCGCGTTCCTTGGCCGTTTTCAGTTTCTTCATCACTTTGGTCGCGCGCAGCACGGGCATTTCCAGGCTCAGCGAGGTCACGGTGCGGCCGGTCACGGCGAGCGGTTGCAGCAGTTGCACCTGATCGGGATCAGCGGATTTTTCCGCGTCTTCGACCTGCTCCAGAAAGTACGACGCCGGACGGGTCGACATCTCGTGCACGTATTGGGCGATGCTCACGTAGTCCGGGCGCTTGAGCTGGTCGAGTTCCTTGACCGACAGGCCGGTGGCGAGCAGCGCCAGTTCGAAGAACTGATCGTCTTCATCATCGCCGGCGCGTTCCAGCGCTTCTTTTTGCGCGGCGTAGAACAACGGTTTGAGCTGGATCGTTTCGATCTGCGAACCGTCATCACCGGTGATCGGCGACAGCAGGTCATGCTGAGGTGGCATCCACGACATGTATGAATTCCTTGGTGATTCTTGGGGGGATGTTGCGCAAAGGGGTCAGTCAACCTGGCCCAATGTGGGAGCGAGCCTGCTCGCGAAAGCGGTCTTACAGTCACATAGGTAGCGAATGTGATGGCCTCTTCGCGAGCAGGCTCGCTCCCACAGGTTTTGCGGTGTAACGGGTTACGGCATCAGCACCGCACGCCGGGCATCACCGAGGATGTCGACGCCGTTGAGCACGAACTTCTGGGTGCGCACGTCGATGTCGATCACCGGCACGCCGTTTTCCAGGCGGTTGTAGGTGCGGCAGGACAGTTCCAGATTGGTCTTGGGTTTTTCACCCATCTTCACGGCGGTTTCTTCGAGGGACTTCAGCTTGCCGCCGACGGTGTGATAGGTGAACCAGGTGTTGCCGTCCTGATCCTGACCGGCTTCACGCACGTTCAGCAGGATGTCGTCGCCCAGCTTCACACCCAGTGCCAGCATGACTTCGGCTCCGAGACCTTGCAGGGTCAGCTTGGCGTTGAGCGCTTTACCGCCCTTGGCCATTTCCTCGACGATGAAGCGCCCGCCACGCATCTCTTCCACATCGAATTCAATTTTCGGCGGAGTGAATTCCTCAACGGTCGCCGACAGCGGCAGGCCTTGCAGGGTGGCCGCGATGGCCTGTCTTACGCGGTTGGTAAACATTAGAGAACGTCCTCCAGGAACTGCTCGATGATTTCATCGCGGGCGTTGAGTTGATAAACCATGTGTTCGTTCGGCGCGTAGCGGCCGTAGTCGATGACCACGTACCAGGTGCCGTTCTTGTACTTCTCGACGCTGTTGAGTTCCGGGTGCAGATAGACGCTGCCGCCAGGAATGGTTTCGTCGGCGACCAGGGTTTGCAGCCAGTCGTTGATGCGCTTGACCTCTTGATCCATGAAGGATTTGGTGAGGTTTTTCGCCATGGCTTTCTGGCCAGCTTTTACCAGCTTGCGGCTGATCGCATCTTCGAGGCCGACGTAGCTGATGAACTTGCCGGTGATCGAGCGGTTACCCAGCAGCGAGAAGCCGCCGAGCACGGTGCGGGCGTAGTAGCTGACGCCGTAGCGGTTGAGCAGATCGCCTTCGGTGGAGGTGTCGAGGATGTTGTATTCAACGACCCGCGACACGTCCTCGGCGTAGGTCACCTGATTGCCCGGGCTTTCCCATTGTTTGACCTTGGCCAGCGCGGCAATCGCCAGACTGGAAGGCGACAGGAAGACGTTTTTCTTCGCGGCTTTCGAGTACACCGCAGGCATGTTGTGCACCACCAGGCAACGGTCGAAACCGAGATCGGCACCGCCCAGTTCCTGGCTGTACAGCACTTGATCGGCGACCGAGGCGTCCTTGCCGTCCAGTACCACACGGGCCTTGATGCGCTTGCCGAACGAGGCGAACTCGCTGGCCACTGCTTTAGTGCCAGTGAAGCCCGGCGCACCAATGATGGTCAGGTCTTCCGGAACACTGCCCAGTGCAGCCAGACCGAGCTTGCGGCCGGTCAGCGGATCAACGCCGCCGATCACGTTGTTGACGGTGTCGGCCGGGGTTGCGCCCGCTTCGACGATCACCACGTAGACCGGCACCTTGACCACTTTGAGGATCTGGTAAACCGCGTGATACAGAGTGCCCTCTTCCGAACCGGTCGGATCGAGCAGCGCCTGTGTGGTGAAGCTGTTGATGCGAAACGGTGCGTTGCGCGGAATCAGCGGATCGGCTTTCGGCGCAGTGCCGACCAGACCGATAACGTTGTCACCCAGGCCACCCATGGCCTCAGGGGATTCGGTCGCATTGACGGTAATGCCGTTGTGCTCGAAGTTCAGAACCTCAGCCATATTCAGTCAGCCTTCTTGGCAGCGGCCTTTTTGGCCTGGGTGGAGGGGGTTTTCAGTTCCAGTCGACCGGCGAAGTGCAAGGCACTGGCCTCGACGTCGAGCAGGTCGAGGTCTTGGCCGATGCTCGACCAGTGCCCACCGCCGGTGGGGAATGGGACGAGCACGGTGTAGGTTTGGCGGGTTGCCATTTTTCGTTTCTCCATAAACGGGAAAGCCCCTCGTGGGGAGGGGCTTTGGCGGGTGTTGAATGTTTTTTGGCGGATAAGAAAACGCCCGAGGGGGGGTGCGGGGCTCTTATTGAGGTTCTATAGGATCAAGCGGAGCGGAATCAGGCCAACCGTCCAACAGCATATCTTCGTGGAATTCACCGGCCTCGATCGCGCGCAAAAGTGTCAACTCGCGATCAAAACAAGCTTGAACGTGAGCCCGAACAGCCTTGGCGATGGTAATGATTTGCCCCGACCCGATCTCGACAAAACCGGTCACCGTTTTGAAGTTGCAGCGGTAATCGGGATCGAGGACGGCGGACAATCCGGTACTGGCAATCAGCGCCTGGCTGTCGCGGGTGGTCTCGATTTGCAAACCTTCAACGCTTACGCCAGTTGCCTCGCGCCTGTAGCGCTCGACGGCGACCAGTTGCGGATAGTCTGGCAAGACTTCGGCGATTGGCTCCTTGACTACCTCTCCGTCAACCAACCGCCAAACCCCATCTGATTCTAATACCGTGCGACGAAACAGCTCTGCAGTGATCGCGACAGCCCCACGGGGAATATCTGCGTGAAGGCCTGAGTCATAGCGTCCTGTCAAAATGCCTGTGTTATCAAATACTGCATATTTAGTCATAACCACTACCACCCCACAGCAATGACAGTTGTAGGGGCAACCGCACCAAAGGCCCCCGACAAACCAAGGTTTTGAAGCGTTGCGCCGTTTTTATCGCGGGCCACTACCGCTAAGCTGTTGTAACCCGGCGAGCTATTCATACAGTTCGTTGCAATAGCGCACGCCGCCATGGTGGTTGGAAAAGTCATTGGCCACACAAACCTGGTAGTGCCGAGCGAAGTCGTCGGCATGACAACATCGAGCCATTGGATGACAAAGCCGCCCAGCCACGAAGGAAACACTATGTAGCCGCCGGTTGCCCCCTTGAGGATCTGAAAACCCCAGCGGAGCTTTTTCGGGGTCACGATCGTGGCATCATCCGTGCCGGCATCTGTCAGCACCTGAGTAGCGATATTGGCAGTTCCAAGTTTGATTTCGGTCGCTTGTTGAGCGAATACCGAAAGTGCGGCGATATCGATGCTTCCCTGATTCACCGGCGCGTTCCAGGCTTTGATGCACCACATGACGGCGATATTGCGTGGCCGCGTTCCAACGAGATTGCCTCGCTCATACATAGGCAAACTGTCTAAAAATGACAGCCCTTCTCTCGCAGCCGTGCTGACGGAAATGCCAGTGTCTGGATACATGGCCTTAGTGACAACGTCACCCCCAACATATGAATGACTGTTCTCACTGAGGGTCGGACCAAGCTTGAATGCTACGGTGGTGTCTTGCAGCGCCTTGATATCAGGGGTTATTGCGTCAGTCGCTAAAAGTGTCGCTTTCTGGAAGCTTCCCAATCCCCGCCCTGAATCAACTCCACGCCCATGATCCCAACCACGCAGGAACTCACCACGCGATTCTGGCAAGCGGAAGTTGCCCGCGCCCTCGTCACCTTTGTTGTAAGTGGTACCGAGAAAAGCGGCTAGATCCGGATAAGTCGCAATGCTCTGCACACTGCCGTCCAGCTCCAGATAACCGGGAGCGACGATGCCTGTCGGGAATGCCAGAACAGCGCCCACTGGAACAGCGGATTTGAGCCGTTCGACTTCCTTCGCCAGCGCGGCGACATCGATGGTCCCCTGATTGACCGGGGCGTTCCAGGCTTTTATGCACCACATGACCGCGATGTTGCGAGGTCGTGCCTCCGGGCCACCAGAACTATTGAAGCCTGCTGCGAAATTAGTCATTACGGCCGTATTGCCGTTGTCTACCACTACGGCACTCGGATTACTGCCGGTCGCATTGGCGAACGCCTGCATGCGGGTGACGGTATGAGCATGCGCCTTGTTGTCGTCGGCCTGCCAGCTGCCGAGACCACGTCCGGCGTCTACTCCACGCCCATGATCCCAACCACGCAAGAACTCCCCACGCGCCTCGGGTAAGCGGAAGTTGCCAACGCCCTCATCACCCTTGTTGAACTTGCTACCTAGATAAGCGCTCAAGTCCGGATAAGTCGCGCTGCTCTTGACGCTGTTATCCAGTTCCAGAAAACCCGGCGGCGGAGCATCTACCGGAAACGCGACAATCGACCCCACCGGCAACGCCGACGCCTTGGCAATCAGCGCTTCAACTTCAGCCTTGGTGTACGAGTCCTTGATTCCAAACCCTGCGAGCGTCTCGGGGTTTGCCCCGGCAGTCGCCCGGCCGTATTCGTCAACGGTCAGACTTTTGTAAGTCCCGCCAGCAATACCCGTACGGCCAGCCAGCATTTTGAACGTCAACGCTGTAGTACCGAGAGTGATCGGCGCATTGGTGGTCAGGTGCCATAACGAATCACCATTGGCCGTGCCCTCCTCGACCATGACCGTCAGACCTGGCGTAACCTTGGCGTTGCTGTTGGCATCGGTCGCCCGTACCCAGTCGCCATTGGCGACAATCCACAGGCCGTTGTCCTTGGCCAGGGTCTGGTTCGCAACCAGCACGCGGTCGCCAGCAATCACTGCAACACCGTCGATTTGCTGCGCACCGTTCAGTACCACATTGGTGGTAGCCGCAACACGCACCGATTGCTTGCCATCGAGTTTGCCGAGTTCTTCGGCGAGGTAACTCATGACCCAGGCACGCGTGGCTTTGACGACGGTGTCATCAATCAACAACGTCACCAGCGACGCATTACTCGTCTCGAAAATCGACCGAATGTAGAACTCTTTACCGGAACCCGACGTCGCCAGAACCGGTTTGAACGACTCCGGGTATTTGACGATGGCGTAGAGAATTCCAGTGTCGGTCCACAGTCCCGCTTCACGCACATACCAGCCACCAACATCCGGCGGAATGGTCACTTCGGCGAGCAGCCAGCTCGGGTTCTTCTCGTCTTGGAACAGCGCATTCAGCGGCCCACGCCAGACTTCGCGTTTCAGCGCGGTGGCGGTCGCGGCCGGGTTGTAGACCGTGCCGCCGCCATCACCGACGGAAATCTGCGTCAGCTTGATCGGCTGGCCCGCAGCCTTGCATGCCGTTTCGTAGGCAATCCCTGCGTTGGTGAGCAGGGTGTAATAGTCAGCCATTCAGGCCCCCTGAGGATAAATAGTGGATGTTTCGACGGAGTACATACCGGCAGCCATGAACGCCTCTCCCGAGGTTTCAAGGCCTTCGATGAACACCGGATAAACCGTGGTCAGCTCGCCGCAGAACGTCGCGGCGCCAATGACGTGATTGCCGAAAGCGCTCAAGCCAACGGAGACCGTCAGCACATCGCGTTCGCTCTTGGCATCCGCCAGACGTCGGTCGAGACGGGCATCGATTTCTTCGCTGTAGGGTTGGTCGCTGAAGGCTCGTACAGAAAAGCTGTACGGGGCACCGGGCGGTGTCTGTTCGTACCAGGCGCGGATCTCGGGCCTTAACTGCAACCCCTTGGCGGCGTTTTCCAGCGCCTTGCGAGTGCCGGCCTGGCGCGCGGTGGGCCAGGCCAGTTCGACGGTCAGGCGTTTTTCCGCTTCCGGCGCAGCGGTGCTCCATTCGGCAACACCGCGATCGGCTGCCAGATACGGCAGGAATGCGACCGGCGTTTCGCTCGGGTTCATGAGTTCAGGAAATGGCGGCGCGATGCGATCAAGCAGTGCGCCGAAGCCAAGATCCAAACCCCGTTCAAGTGCCGAACTGTTCGCCGGCAGCAGTGTGGGGCGCTGAGTTTTTTCACTCATAGCGTCAGCACCTCAACTTCGACCGCCATGCAATACGGCGCTTGAAACGCCGTGGTCACGATCGGCGCCAGCGGTTCAAGAATCTGCAATTGCACGGCGCCGGCACTGTGCAGTGTGTAGTCGATCCAGCTTGGATCAACGCGGCCTTCAAGACGATGGCAACTGTCGGCGTAGGCCTGCAATTGCTGTTGCGCGGCGACTTTGGTCAGGCCCGAATCCGGGCCGGAATTGATCTTGGCGACGACGCGGATCTTATAGCGCTGAATGTCAGCAGCCTTGACGGTAATGAGGTCCGTTTCAGGTCGCACATCCGGTCGAGCGAAGTGCTGACGAACGCCGTCAAGCAACGACACGGAAGGTGTGCCATCGCCGTCTCGGGACAGCACAGTGACCTGCACTTCGCCGGGCGCGGTGCGCCGACCATTGCCATCCTTGACCTGTGCAGCAAGGCCATCCGGGCTGAAGGTGTAAGTGACATTCACCACACCCGCCTCGGTGGATTCGACCTGCACCGTCGGACGCTCGCCAAGGGTGAAAACTTCGCGGCGATACTGCATCCGCGAACCTGCTGCCGGCGCATGCGGCGCCAGGTAATAACGCAGGCGAGCGTCTTCGTCGCTTTCATAAATCGCCGGCACCGGCGGGAATGCCGCCGGGTCGCCCGGATCGAGCAACTGCCGCTCAAGCCCCATGTCCGCCAGCCGCGCATCGAGGTTGCTGCCCGTCGCCCACCACGCCAGCATCTGTTTGATGCGAGCGTTGTATTTGCGCTCGTGGGTTTGCAGCCGGACACAGAAAGCTTCAAGCGCAAGCGTCAGCAGTTCGCTCTCGTTTTCCAGACTGGTCTTGAGTTTCGCGGCACTTTCTGGCGAGCGCGCTCCGACGTATTCGATGACGAAAGCCTTGAACTCGGCGAGCAGATCTTCGAAGGCTTCAACGGTGATCAGCGCGGGTTCGGCCAATTGGTTCTGGCCGGGGATCAACATGCTCATGTCACGACCTCGAATGTCTGTTGACGGTTTTTCCAGGTGCCGGCGAAACGCAGTAATAGACCTGCGCCCTGACGGCTGGCGACGATCACTTGTGGTTGAAAATCGCTGATCCCGTTCTGCACGTTGTAGAACGCTTGCGCCGCGTGGCTCTGCGCCAGGAGCAGCACGTCGTCGCCGAGGTTCTGCCCCAACAACGTGGGGATCAGCGATCCGTACAAGGGCCGTTTTTGCCGGGTGCCCAGCGGCGTGGTCAGGGCCCGGGTCGCGCGCTGCACAAACTGCAGCCAGTCGTCGACCGTGGCCCCGCTGTCTCTATCGATTCCGATCATGGGAGGCTCTTGAATCAGGGGCTGATGACGCGGCCCTGGTGATCGACCAATGGGCCGCTGAAATGCACACCAGAAGCGTCGATGGTCAGGCCGACAGCACCCAGTTGCAGGGTGATCAGTTGCGGTGTCATTGCCAGTCGTGCCGGGCCGATGCTCAGCTCCAGCGATTCACGAGAACCGTTGAAAGCTGCCGGGCCGTTTTGCCAGTGCAGGGTGTGTGAAGCATCGTCGTAGCCGCTTTCGCTACCATCCTGATGCACCCGACGGGTCAGCGTCGGCACCGTGGAGGTTGGCGGAAAGCGGTCACTGTTCAAACCGAACAACGCCACGCTCTGTGCGCCGCTTTCGCCGCTGCCGTAGTTGAACAGCAGACACTGCTCGCCCACCGTCGGAATCCGCGACTCACTCTGCGCGCCAGCGCTGGGGTTGAAAAACTTGATCGCCGGCGTGAGTAATCCGCCGTGACTGACCTGGCAGGTGTTGCTCGCGGCGTCGACGCTCTGGCAAATGCCGATGCGACAGAAGCTCTCGGCGCGACGGTGCAGGTCGTCGATTTCCGCTTCCATCTCGGCCAGGCGCTCGATGATCGGGCCCAGTTGCATGCGCAATAGTCCATCGAACATCTCAGGCCTCCAGCGCGGTGTATTGGTCCGGGTCGTCGATGTTGCTGACTTCCCAGGTGCGGGCAAATTTCGGCGTGCCGAGCGGATCGTCGAGCAAGGTCGGACCGAGGTAGAGGGTCTGGTTGAACGTCAGGGTCCAGGCTTTGTATTGCTGATCGCCGCGGATGAGCAATGAAGGCAAGCCATCAATATTCATCGGCAGATCGCATTGATCACCGGGCAGCTTCCAGCGGTTGTCAGTAATCAGGTTTTTCAGCACCGCGATCAGATCGCACGCTGCAAATGCGCTGGCGGCAAGGGCCGGGATGACTTGCAGGGACACCGTCAGGACATGAGCAATTCGCCCGTCAGCGGCGCGCACTCCAGGTCCATTGCGGTCGAAGTTGATCAACACCCAGGCCTGATCGCCCGGTGCTGTGAAATCATCGTGATTGCCGACGTTGAGGTTGAGTCCGGCAGTGTTGCGCAGTGTCGTCGCGATGGCTGTGAACAGTTGCGACGGTTGCTGGATCGGGGTGGGCATACATGACCTCCTTTTCGATCGTCCACGCACAGTCCTGCCGCCAAAATGGCGGCACGGAGAAGTACTAAGGTTAAGGGTGGTCGCGAGGCGGGATGTCGCAGACGCCGATGCGCTTGGCAGCCCAGCGTTCATACAGCCCGATGGCCACGTCCGCCCCGGCCATTGCGGTCAGGCAGCCGAAGGCGCCGGCGGCCCAGATCGACATGCCGGCGGCATACAGCAGCATGATCGCCGACACGCCGCAGATCATGCAGGCGCCGGAGCGCAAGGCCAGGCGCCGCAGCAGCGGCCAGCCACGTGCGCCCTCCTTGTCGGCGCGCCACATTTCGCCGGATACCCCGCCGACAACGGCAAGGAGGATGACCAGCCAGATCGGCATGTCCGCCAACGCTTGTTGCTCGTTTGTCATGTCACGCCTCCCGGGGGTGATTGATGAGTGGTGTGTGTTGGGTTCAATCGATTTCTCTTGAGGTAGGCATTCCAAAAAGCCCGACGCTCGGGCCGGGCTTTTCAGTAATGCGCTCTCGTGCCTTCAGCTAGAAGGGAGCCACTGGCCAGTTGATCGTGGATGGATAACCAGACTGATTACGGACTTCGCTGACGTCGACCCAGTACTGTTTGTACAGCGCTAACTTCGATACTTCTGCTGGCGTCGCAGCACCAAGATCAACCTTGTGCTGCAATGGGTTGAACGCGATCCAAAGCGTCGCGGCGTCAAACCGCTCCTGCATGCGCGCGGTGGTTATCTTGAGGTGCTCTTGCTCAGTCGGCTCGACGAAGAGCAAACCTTCCTCATCCAGATTGAAGACCTTCCATCCGACATGCGCGGTCGTATACCCGGTGATGTCATACCACCACGCATCCGTTACCCCATCCGGAAGGGTCGTGGGTATGGCATCTTCCGACTCGATAATTTGCAGGGCTATTTGATATCCCGTTTTATAAACAGTCCCGACCAACACGTAACGATTCATTGTCTTGCCTCCGATTATTCCGAGTACTCGACGCAGCCGTTCTGCAAGCGTCCTGAACGTCCCCAGGCATTACGCAAAACCAGGCAACTTGCCGGCTTTATGCATTTCAGTAAGGCGCTACCGGCCAGACGATATTGGCCGGGTAACCCGGCTGCTTATCGATGTCGCTGACAGCAATGGAGTACTGTTTGTGGGCTAGCAGGCGAGCCTGGTCTTGCGCCGTGGCGATGCCGACGTCGACTTTGAACTGAAGAGAGTTGAGCAGAAGCCAGTTAGCGGCGACATTCAGCAGTTGCCATTTCTGTTGCTCGGCTTCGTTACGCAAGTCTTCATCTGATGGCGGTGTAAATGTCCAGATGCCGTTGAAAGTTGCTCCCCAACCCACGCGCACTTCTGTCCCGGTTGCATCGACCCATGCAGACGTGGGCGAAGCCGGTGCATCAGGACGAACTTCACTTTCTTTCAATTGAACGACTTTGTTGTATTCAACCAGTGCGTAGAGATTCATTGGATATTCCTCATGGATGGTCATTTCAGATGCGTGTCGTGAAAACATTCGGCAGGCATTCCAAAAAGCCCGGCAGTCCGCCGGGCTTTTCAGTAATGCGCTCCTTCGCCTTCCTTCAAATCCTGTGTCCAAGAAGGAAGCTGACTTTTCGGCGCTACTGGCGCGGTACGAGTCCATTCAAATTGTTTTTCCGACCGCGGTCCCTGCCCGCCGGATAACTGCTTCTGGTGCTTTACGCTGCGCACCCGGGTCAGTTGCCAACCCTCTGAACCGTTGAGGCCGGTTCATCGCTGCCTGTTCTTGTGGAACTAAAGAGCTTTCTTGCCAACCGCTTTGTCGAGCGGCTTGGTGGCAAGAATATGCATTTATGCATACACAGTCAATGCGCAAATGCATTTATTTATGCGAAAGAAATGCGCAGATGCATGAAAGCTCCACAGATCAAGGGTTTGGCGGTTTCATCAAGGCGAAAAAAAACCCGCCAATGAGCGGGTTTTTCTGAAGAGGGTCGGGTTAGCGGGCGTACATGCCCCACCAGAAGACGTGACCGAGGATGACGATCTGCTCTTCCTGGATTTCCTGGAAGCTGTAGTCCTCGTCCGGATGCTCATCGCGATTGAAGCTGCGCAGACGAATGCCGGTGGGCAGCCGGTAGAGTTGCTTCACGCGCAACTGGCCATTGTGGTTGATCGCGTAAAGGTCGCCATCAATGATGTCGCCGATGCCGCACTTGCCCGCATTCACACCGACGGTGGCGCCATCGCGCAACACCGGCAACATGCTGTTGCCGCGCACTGTGACGCACTTGGCCTGGTCGAACTGCACGCCGTTATGGCGCAGGCTGCGCTTGCCGAAGCGCAGGCTAGAGCGCTCGCTCTCTTCGATGACGAATCTTCCTGATCCAGCAGCCAATTCAACCTCGCGAAGGAACGGCACCGATACTTCGTCATCATCGACAGGCGTATCGTCGTCCCACAGCATTATGTCCTTGAGTTCCGCGTGTACGTCATCGCGCCCGGCACCGGTCGACGGTACGACATCTGCGCGCCCGCGCAATTGATCGGTGCTCACGGCGAAGTACTCGGCGATCTTCGAAATGTGTTTATCCGAGGGATCGACGATCTTCCCGCTGAGAATCCGCGAGAGAGTGGATTGAGGCACGCCGGTGCGACGGTGGAGCTCCGTGGGGGAGATCCCGTGCTGGTCGAGCAGTGCTCTTAAGACGGAGGCTACGTTGCGTTTTTGCATAACGCGCATAGTGCTTGAAGTTACACGCGAAGACAAATGCTGAATTGCATAAATAACGCATAAATCGACTTTTCGATGAAGAAGACCGTCACCCGGCTGCGATGCCTGCGTCCGGCAGACCGCCCATGGTAACCTTGCGCCCATCGCGCAAAAGCCCGGCTGATGCCCCTGCTTTCGCCCTACACCTTTTAACGAGTTGCCTGACAATCCGATGAATAAAGCCGTCTCCGACCTGTCCTCCCACACCCCGATGATGCAGCAGTACTGGCGCCTGAAGAATCAGCACCCGGATCAGCTGATGTTCTACCGCATGGGCGACTTCTACGAGATCTTCTACGAAGACGCGAAGAAGGCGGCCAAGTTGCTCGACATCACCCTGACCGCGCGCGGGCAGTCGGCGGGGCAGGCGATTCCGATGTGTGGCATTCCTTACCATGCGGCGGAAGGCTATCTGGCGAAGCTGGTCAAGCTTGGCGAGTCGGTGGTGATCTGCGAGCAGGTCGGCGACCCGGCGACCAGCAAAGGCCCGGTGGAGCGTCAGGTGGTGCGGATCCTCACGCCGGGTACGGTCAGTGATGAGGCGCTGCTCGACGAGCGCCGCGACAACCTGATCGCTGCGCTGCTGGGTGACGAGCGTCTGTTCGGTCTGGCTGTGCTGGACATCACCAGCGGCAGTTTCAGTGTGTCGGAAATCAAAGGCTGGGAAAATCTGCTGGCGGAACTGGAGCGGGTCAACCCGGTGGAATTGCTGATCCCGGACGACTGGCCAAGGGATCTTCCCGCGGAAAAACGCCGTGGCGTCAGTCGCCGTGCGCCGTGGGATTTCGAGCGTGATTCGGCGCTGAAAAGCCTTTGCCAGCAGTTCTCCACCCAAGACCTGAAGGGCTTTGGTTGCGAGAACCTGACCCTGGCCATCGGCGCTGCCGGTTGCCTGTTGGCCTACGCCAAGGAAACCCAGCGCACCGCCCTGCCCCATCTGCGCAGCCTGCGCCACGAACGCCTCGACGACACGGTGGTGCTGGACGGTGCGAGCCGCCGCAATCTTGAACTCGACACCAACCTGGCCGGCGGCCGCGACAACACCCTGCAATCGGTGGTTGATCGCTGCCAGACCGCCATGGGCAGCCGTTTGCTGACCCGCTGGTTGAATCGTCCGCTGCGCGATCTGACCGTGCTGCTGGCGCGCCAGACCTCGATCACTTGCCTGCTCGATCGCTACCGTTTCGAAAAGCTGCAACCGCAGCTCAAGGAAATCGGCGACATCGAGCGCATTCTCGCGCGGATCGGCCTGCGTAATGCCCGTCCTCGTGACCTCGCACGGCTGCGTGACGCCCTTGGCGCCCTGCCTGAACTGCAAGTGGCGATGACCGATCTGGAAGCGCCGCACCTGCAAGGTCTGGCGATCACCACCAGCACTTACCCGGAACTGGCGGCACTGCTGGAAAAAGCCATTATCGATAACCCGCCAGCGGTGATCCGTGACGGCGGCGTGTTGAAAACCGGCTATGACAGCGAACTCGACGAACTGCAATCGCTGAGCGAAAACGCCGGCCAGTTCCTCATCGATCTGGAAGCCCGCGAGAAAGCCCGCACCGGCCTGAGCCACCTGAAAGTCGGCTACAACCGCATTCACGGCTACTTCATCGAGCTGCCGAGCAAGCAGGCCGAGTCGGCGCCGGCGGACTACATCCGTCGGCAAACCCTCAAAGGCGCCGAGCGTTTCATCACGCCTGAGCTGAAAGAATTCGAAGACAAGGCGCTGTCGGCCAAGAGCCGTGCCCTCGCCCGCGAGAAAATGCTCTACGAGGCGCTGCTGGAAGACCTGATCAGCCAGTTGCCACCGCTGCAGGACACCGCTGGCGCGCTGGCCGAACTCGACGTGTTGAGCAACCTCGCCGAGCGTGCACTGAACCTCGACCTGAACTGCCCGCGCTTCGTCAGTGAGCCGTGCATGCGTATCACCCAGGGTCGCCACCCTGTGGTTGAGCAAGTGCTGACCACGCCGTTCGTGGCCAACGATCTGAGTCTGGATGACAACACGCGCATGCTAGTGATCACCGGCCCGAACATGGGCGGTAAATCCACTTACATGCGTCAAACCGCGCTGATCGTGCTGCTCGCGCATATCGGCAGCTTCGTACCAGCGGCCAGTTGCGAACTCTCGCTGGTCGACCGTATCTTCACCCGCATTGGCTCCAGTGATGACCTGGCCGGTGGCCGTTCGACCTTCATGGTCGAGATGAGCGAAACCGCCAACATCCTGCACAACGCCACCGAGCGCAGTCTGGTGTTGATGGACGAAGTCGGTCGCGGCACCAGCACCTTCGACGGTCTGTCGCTGGCATGGGCTGCGGCTGAGCGTCTGGCCCATCTGCGTGCCTATACTCTGTTCGCCACACACTACTTTGAATTGACCGTGTTGCCAGAAGCCGAGCCACTGGTGGCCAACGTGCATCTCAATGCTACAGAGCACAATGAACGCATCGTGTTCCTGCACCACGTACTACCGGGGCCGGCCAGCCAGAGTTACGGTCTGGCGGTGGCGCAACTGGCCGGTGTTCCCAGCGAAGTAATCGTGCGTGCACGCGAACACTTGAGCCGACTGGAAGACACTGCCTTGCCCCACGAGGCGCCGAAGCCGGCAGCCAAGGGCAAACCGGCAACACCGCAGCAGAGCGACATGTTCGCCAGCCTGCCGCATCCGGTACTGGATGAGCTGGCCAAGCTGGATATCGATGACCTGACCCCGCGTCGTGCGCTCGAAATGCTCTATGCACTGAAGAACCGGATATAAGCACTGAAGAAGCGGATATAACGCAAACGGCTTCAAGCTGTTAGAATCTCGCGCGGTTTGGGATGCTGCTGGCTAATAGCCTGGCCAGCAGGTATCGCTCCCGAACCTGGCGACCCCAACCGTGAAGGGGCAACGCTGCCGCCGCCTGAGGAGAAAATTAGAAATGACCTTCGTCGTCACCGACAACTGCATCAAGTGCAAGTACACCGACTGCGTAGAAGTCTGTCCGGTGGACTGCTTTTACGAAGGCCCGAACTTCCTGGTGATTCACCCGGATGAGTGCATCGACTGCGCCCTGTGCGAACCGGAATGCCCGGCCGTCGCCATTTTCTCCGAGGACGAAGTTCCGGAAGAGATGCAGGAATTCATTCAACTCAACGTTGAACTGGCTGAAATCTGGCCGAACATCACCGAGAAGAAAGAATCGCTGCCGGATGCCGAAGAGTGGGATGGCGTCAAAGGCAAGATCAAAGACCTCGAACGCTGATCTGTCACGCGCTCGAATGAAAAGGCCCCTTGCGGGCCTTTTTGCTTTTCCGCGCTGTGCTTTTTTGCGGGCAAAAAAAAAGGGGCGGTATGACCCGCCCACATTTTTTCCCTATTCCCTGTATTCCTTTTCATCGTCCTGATGAATCGCGTCCTGCGATGTCCATTCCCCTCTTCCTTGAAGGGCGTGTCTGTCCGTCGACACAACCCAGATACTAGAGAGTTCCCTGACAAGAGCAATTGGCTCCAGGGACCAAAAACAGCTGTAATAAGCACTTCACATAAAAAAATAAATATATAAATCAACAAGTTAAATAACGCTGCCGGAGGCGATCGACGTCTACCGTACTGTAAAAATAGTGAAGACTTACGAAAGAGTAAGCCAAGGCTTACACCGCGAGACTACAAACGATGGAAATGCCAACCGTACGTCTGACAATGAAAAAGGCTTGCGAGATGACCATTAAATCCAGGCCAACAAAAAACCCCGAACCAGTCGGGGCTTTCTGCGGGCGGGCGTTTGAGGCGCTTACTGGAACAGCGACTCGCTCGACAGGCCATTTTTCTCGAGGATTTCACGAAGGCGCTTGAGGCCTTCCACCTGGATCTGCCGCACCCGCTCCCGGGTCAGGCCGATCTCCAGGCCAACATCTTCCAGCGTGCTGCTCTCGTGACCACGCAGGCCGAAGCGGCGTACTACCACCTCGCGCTGCTTGTCGGTCAGCTCAGACAGCCATTGATCGATGCTCTGCGACAGGTCGTCATCCTGCAGCAGTTCACATGGATCGGTTGGACGATCATCAGTGAGGGTGTCCAGCAGGGTTTTATCCGAATCCGGACCCAGCGAGACGTCGACCGAAGAAACCCGCTCATTCAAGCCCAGCATGCGCTTGACCTCGCCCACCGGTTTTTCCAGCAGGTTGGCGATTTCTTCGGGTGAAGGTTCGTGATCGAGCTTTTGCGTCAGCTCCCGTGCAGCCCGCAGGTACACGTTGAGTTCCTTGACCACATGAATCGGCAACCGGATGGTCCGGGTCTGATTCATGATCGCGCGCTCGATGGTCTGACGAATCCACCAGGTCGCGTAGGTCGAGAAACGGAAGCCACGCTCGGGATCGAACTTTTCCACCGCGCGGATCAGCCCGAGGTTGCCCTCTTCGATCAGATCCAGCAGCGACAGCCCCCGATTGACGTAACGCCGGGCGATTTTGACCACCAGCCGCAGGTTACTTTCAATCATTCGCTTGCGCCCGGCCGGATCGCCACTTTGCGACAAGCGCGCAAAATGAACTTCTTCCTCCGGGGAGAGCAATGGGGAAAAGCCGATTTCGTTGAGATACAACTGCGTGGCATCAAGTGCCCGCGTGTAATCGATGTACTTATGTTGTTTAAGTGAAGCGGAGTGTTTGGATTTGGAACGAACGGAAGGTGGAGCAGCCCCTTCATCATTCGACATCGAATCCGAATCGATGCCGGTCTCCATAAGGAGAACCTCATCGTCGATGTCAAACTCCGGCACTTCTTTACTGAGAGCCATTGTTATAGTCCTTTGGTGAGTTCGACCCCAAGCTCAAGCGACGCCTTTATCCTTGGCAGCGCTGGAGCCTGTCCCCTCTACGTGACGGAACAGGCTGGCTTACAAATCAACGTCTTGGCAGGAACTGCAGTGGATCTACAGGTTTACCTTGGCGGCGAATCTCAAAATGCAGTTTCACCCGGTCTGTACCCGTTGACCCCATTTCGGCAATTGTCTGTCCGACCTTGACCTGCTGTCCCTCCCGAACCAACAGCCTGCGGTTATGTCCGTAGGCACTGACGTAGGTTTCGCTGTGTTTGATGATGACTAATTCGCCGTAGCCCCTTAAGCCACTCCCGGCGTATACCACCGTCCCATCAGACGCAGCTAAAACAGGCTGTCCCAAATCTCCGGCGATATCAATTCCTTTATTCAAACTACCGTTTGAAGAGAATTTTCCAATCAGAATGCCATTAGATGGCCATCCCCAGCCGGTCGGGGCCGGGCCCGCTGGAGGCAGTGGAGCGGGGGCTGGTTTACTGGCGACGGACGGTACAGCCCCCGTAGAACCGGTGGTTGTGGTGGTTGTCGTGCCATTTGCCTGGCGCCGGATTACCGTGGTTTTACTGGACGAAGAAGGCGAAGAACTGCTGTTGCTCACCACCGCCGTCGGCGTTGAACCGGTGCGGCCATCAAAGCGAATTGTCTGACCTGGATGGATCGTATACGGCGTAGGAATATTGTTCCGGGCCGCGAGGGCTTTGTAGTCCCAACCGTAGCGAAACGCGATCGAAAACATCGTATCGCCCGGACGGACTACATACTGCCCGGTCGTCACTGTAGGACGCTGAGCCACCGCATTGTTGCGATCGACCACCCGCACATTGCTCGATTTGGTGCTGGAGCAACCGACCAGCAAGGTGCTCAAGACAAGGCCAGTCACCAGGCGCTGAAAGCTCGTGTTACCCATACGCTGCGCAATGACTGTGAGACTCACCCGCCGCTCCCTTTGTGGTGGCTGAAAAATGTGAAATGCCGGATTCCGGCATGAGGTGTCGCCAGTATAACGGGCCGGATCGGCTTTACCTTTAATGAAGCGAAATCGCTTCGCGCACACGTTTGCAAGCTGACAATCTGCTGCGTTTAAACCATCGTTGCCGGAGTAAGACACAGGCGAACGAAAGGAATTCAGCGCACGCAAACAAATGCTCAGGCCAGTGGCCCATTTAGCAACGGCACGAAACGAACAGCCCCCAGAACATGCCGGGAAAAGCCGTTTTCCTCACGCACGATCAGCATCAATTGCTGCACTTCTCCCGAGCCCACCGGGATCACCATGCGCCCGCCCGGAGCCAATTGATCGAGCAAGGCTTGCGGTACGTCGGTGGCCACGGCGGTGACGATAATGCCGTTATATGGTGCCAGCGCCGGCCATCCTTCCCAGCCATCGCCCCAGCGGAACACCACGTTGCGCAGGTTAAGCTCAACCAGACGTTCCTTGGCCCGGTCCTGCAAGACCTTGATGCGCTCGACCGAGAACACCCGTTCGACCAATTGCGACAACACAGCAGTCTGGTAACCGGAACCGGTGCCAATCTCCAGCACCTTATCCAGCGGCCCCGCCTCCAGCAGCAACTCGCTCATGCGCGCCACCATATAAGGCTGGGAAATCGTCTGGTTATTGCCGATCGGCAGCGCCGTGTCTTCGTAAGCGCGATGTGCCAGCGCCTCATCGACAAACAGGTGACGTGGCGTACGCCGAATCACTTCCAGCACCTTGGCGTTGGACACACCCTCTTCGTACAGGCGCTGGATCAGTCGTTCTCGGGTACGCTGAGAGGTCATGCCGATACCGCTGCGCAATCTGTCTTCGTGTTCACGGGCCATCAGCGCAGTCCCTCCAGCCAGCCGTCGAGGCTTCTGAACGCATCGTTGAAGGTGCGATCGAGCTGCAACGGAGTGATGGAAACATAGCCCTGCATCACCGCATGAAAATCAGTCCCCGGACCGCCATCTTCGGCATCACCGGCAGCGGCAATCCAGTAACCGGCCTTGCCACGCGGATCGACCACTTTCATCGGTGCCGCTGCCCGCGCGCGATGGCCGAGTCGGGTCAGCTGGATGCCGCGAATGTGGTCGATGGGCAGATTGGGAATGTTCACGTTGAGTACCGTGCGCGGTGGCAGATCGAGCCCGGCATGGGCTTCAACCAGTTTGCGCGCAAAGTACGCCGCCGTCGGCAGATTATCCACCTGCCGCGAGACCAGCGAAAAAGCGAACGAAGGACGCTCAAGGAAACGCCCTTCGAGCGCTGCCGCGACGGTGCCTGAATACAACACGTCATCACCCAGGTTGGCACCGAGGTTGATCCCGGAGACCACCATGTCCGCCTCGCGCTCCAGCAAGCCATTGAGGCCCAGGTGCACGCAGTCGGTCGGTGTGCCATTAAGGCTGATAAAGCCGTTGGCCAGGTATTGCGGGTGCAGCGGACGGTCGAGCGTCAGCGAACTGCTGGCGCCGCTTTTGTCCTGCTCCGGGGCGATAACCACGCACTCGGTGTAATCCGCCAGCGCAGCATAAAGCGCGGCGAGACCGGGTGCGGTTACCCCATCGTCGTTAGAAATCAGAATACGCATGGGCTGTCCGTCTGCCCCACCGGCACCAGATCAACGAGCTCGCGCACCAATACGGTGGCGAAGCATCCGGCCGGGAGGACGAATTCCAGTTGCAGAATGTCAGGCTGGGGATAATGCCACGTCAACCCGCCAATGGGCAGCCGCAGGATGCGACGTTCGTGACTCATACCGGCGTTGATCAACCAATCGCGCAGATCCGCTTCACCAGCGGCAATCCCCTGCTCCAGATCATGGACAGCCCCTGCGGTCGGCGAGTCACCTTCGCCCCACTGCGGGCCGGTCGGATGCAGATCAAGAATGGCCAGACGCGGATCGCTGCACTCAGCTTCACCGGCCGGGAAAAAACTGCGACTGTCGGTGAACGCGAGCAGATCGCCGACCTGGGCTTTTTGCCAGGTGCCATCGGCAACACGCGCCGCCAGCACCTTGTTGAACAGAAAACTGCGCGCGGTCGAGAGCAGCCGCGAACGCACATTGCGTTGCTCCGGCAAGGCCTTGCGTGCCGCCCACGAACGCGCATCAACGACGTTACCGCCGTCATGGCCGAAGCGCTGGGCACCGAAATAATTGGGAATACCTTGCTTAGCGATCAGTTGCAGGCGCTGCTCGATCGCTTCGTTGTCGCCAGCGAACTGAGTCAGGCGCAAGGTGAAACCGTTGGCCGAATGCGCGCCACGTTGCAGCTTGCGCTTGTGGCGGGTGGTCTTGAGGATCTTCAGCGTGTCGTTTTCCGCCGCCGACAGATCCGGATCAGCCTTGCCCGGCAGTTGCACACTGAACCACTGACGGGTCAACGCCTGACGATCCTTGAGGCCCGCGTAGCTGACGGTGCGCAACGGCACGCCGGCAGCCTTGGCAATACGCCGCGCGGCTTCCTCAGTGTTGAGGCCACGTTTTTCGACCCAGATCCAGAGATGTTCGCCGTCGCCGCTGAACGGAATATCGAGGACTTCATCGACCTGAAAATCTTCAGCGATGGCTTTCAGTACAGCGGTGCCGAGGGGTTCGCCATAGGCCCGCGGGCCGAGCAATTGCAGTTCATTCATGCGCGCAGCAACAAGGCAACGGAGTGCACGGCGATGCCTTCTTCGCGACCGACAAAGCCAAGCTTTTCGGTGGTGGTAGCTTTCACGTTCACTTGATCCAACTCAACTTGAAGATCCGCCGCGATCAGCGCGCGCATCGATTCGATATGCGGAGCCATTTTTGGTGCCTGGGCGACGATGGTGTTATCGACGTTGCCGACTTTCCAGCCTTTGGCGTGGATCAGCGCGACCACATGACGCAGCAGCGCACGGCTGTCGGCGCCTTTGAATTGCGGGTCGGTGTCCGGGAAATGCTTGCCGATATCACCCAGCGCAGCGGCGCCTAGCAAGGCATCGCTCAAGGCGTGCAGCAAAACGTCACCGTCGGAATGAGCGAGCAGCCCGAAGCTGTGTGCAATGCGCACGCCGCCCAGAGTAATGAAATCGCCTTCAGCGAAACGGTGCACATCATAGCCGTGGCCAATACGCATAAAAAAACGCCCCGATTTTTGTCAGGGCGTGATTCTACCCGCATTAACCGCGCAGAGCGCGTGCGTGATGCTGCAAGTGGTCGTCTATGAAGCTTGAGATGAAGAAATAGCTGTGGTCGTAGCCCGGTTGCAGGCGCAATGTCAGCGGATGGCCCGCTTGTTTTGCCGCTTGTTGCAAAGCTTCAGGTTTGAGCTGAGTGGCGAGGAAGTCGTCGCGATCGCCTTGATCGACCAGCAGCGGCAGTTTTTCATCCGCTTCGGCGATCAGTGCGCAGGCATCCCACTCTTTCCACTTCGAACGGTCTTCGCCCAGGAAACGGGAAAAGGCTTTTTGCCCCCACGGGCAATCCATCGGGTTGTTGATCGGCGAGAACGCCGACACCGATTGATAGCGCCCAGGATTTCGCAATGCGCAGACCAACGCACCGTGGCCGCCCATCGAGTGGCCGCTGATGCTGCGTTTGTCCGAAGCGGGGAAATGCGCTTCAACCAGTGCAGGCAATTCCTGCACGACATAGTCATGCATCCGATAGTGCCGCGACCAGGGCTCCTGCGTGGCATTCAGATAGAAACCGGCACCGAGACCGAAATCCCATGCGCCGTCCGGATCACCCGGGACATCGGCGCCACGCGGACTGGTGTCCGGCGCAACAATGATCAAACCCAGTTCAGCAGCCATGCGCATCGCGCCGGCCTTCTGCATGAAGTTTTCATCGGTGCAGGTCAGACCCGACAGCCAATACAGCACCGGCAACTTGCCGCCCTGCTCTGCCTGTGGTGGCAAGTAGACGGCGAACACCATGTCGCAGCCGAGCACGTCAGAACGATGGCGATAGCGCTTGTGCCAACCGCCAAAACTTTTCTGACAGGAGATGTTTTCCAGACTCATGTAAAGACTCCTACGCGGTCACGACCACAAGCCTTCGAGACTTGCGGCCATGTCGCCACGATTGATCAGAAATGAATGACGGTACGGATGCTCTTGCCTTCGTGCATCAGGTCGAACGCCTTGTTGATGTCTTCCAGGCCCATGGTGTGGGTGATGAAAGTATCCAAAGGAATCTCGCCGCTCTGAGCCATGTCGACGTAACTTGGCAATTCGGTACGACCGCGCACGCCGCCGAATGCCGAACCGCGCCAGACGCGACCGGTGACCAACTGGAACGGACGGGTCGCGATTTCCTGACCGGCACCTGCCACGCCGATGATTACCGACTCGCCCCAACCTTTGTGGCAGCACTCAAGGGCTGCGCGCATCAGTTGCACGTTGCCGATGCATTCGAAGGAGAAGTCGACGCCGCCATCAGTCATGTCGACGATCACTTCCTGAATAGGACGATCGAAGTCTTTCGGGTTCACGCAGTCGGTTGCACCCAGTTGCTTGGCGATCTCGAATTTGGCCGGGTTGATGTCGATGGCAATAATGCGCGCAGCCTTGGCTTTCACCGCGCCGATGACGGCGGACAAACCAATGCCGCCTAAACCGAAGATGGCCACGGTGTCACCCGGTTTGACCTTGGCGGTGTTGAGCACTGCACCGATGCCGGTGGTGACGCCGCAACCCAGCAGGCAAACCTTTTCCAGTGGCGCATCTTTGGAGATCTTGGCCACGGAGATTTCCGGCAACACGGTGTATTCCGAGAACGTCGACGTGCCCATGTAGTGGAAAATCGTTTCGCCCTTGTAGGAAAAACGCGAAGTGCCGTCCGGCATCAAACCTTTGCCCTGAGTGGCACGAATCGCCTGACACAGGTTGGTCTTGCCCGATTTACAGAATTTGCACTGGCCGCATTCGGGGGTGTACAGCGGAATCACGTGATCGCCAACGGCAACCGAAGTTACGCCCTCGCCGATCGCTTCAACGATGGCGCCACCTTCGTGGCCAAGGATCGACGGGAAGATGCCTTCCGGGTCAGCGCCGGACAGGGTGTAGGCGTCCGTGTGGCAAACACCGGAAGCGACTACACGCAGCAACACTTCACCGGCCTTGGGCATGGCGACATCGACTTCTACGATTTCCAGCGGCTTCTTGGCCTCGAAGGCAACGGCGGCGCGCGACTTGATCATGCTGACTCTCCAGTGAATGCATTGAATTAAAAACCAGACAAGGAGTGTAATACACAGCTTTACGATGAATAATCCGGGCAAAAGCAAAACATTATTGCCATACAGGGATAATCCCGATGTCCGAAAACCGCTGGGAAGGCATCGACGAGTTCGTTGCCGTTGCTGAATGCAGCCAGTTCACTGCCGCTGCCGAACGTCTTGGGGTTTCGTCCTCGCACATCAGTCGACAAATCGTACGGCTGGAAGAAAGACTTCAGACGCGACTTCTCTATCGCAGCACACGCCGGGTGACGCTGACCGAGGCTGGACAGACATTCCTGCAACATTGCCAACGTTTGCAGGACGGTCGCGAAGAAGCCTTGCGTGCAGTCGGTGATCTGACCAGCGAACCGAAAGGCATGCTGCGCATGACCTGTGCCGTCGCCTACGGCGAGCGGTTTATCGTGCCGTTGGTGACGCGGTTCATGGGGCTGTATCCGCAGCTGCGCATCGATATCGAATTGAGCAATCGCCAACTTGATCTGGTGCATGAAGGGCTAGATCTGGCGATTCGCTTGGGCCGCTTGCAGGACTCGCGATTGGTCGCTACACGCCTGGCGCCACGACGAATGTATCTATGCGCTTCACCGTCCTACGTTGAGCGGTACGGTCGCCCACACAGTCTGTCGGAATTGAGCCGGCATAATTGCCTGATCGGTAGCTCGGATATCTGGCAGCTTGAGCAAAACGGGCGGGAATTTTCCCAGCGGGTGCAGGGAAACTGGCGTTGCAACAGTGGGCAAGCGGTGCTGGATGCGGCGCTTCAAGGGGTCGGGCTGTGCCAGTTGCCGGATTATTACGTGCTGGAGCATCTGCACAGTGGTGCGCTGATTTCCTTGCTGGAGGCGCATCAGCCACCGAATACGGCGGTGTGGGCGCTGTATCCGCAGCAGCGGCATTTGTCGCCGAAGGTGCGCAAGTTGGTGGATTTTTTAAAGGAGGGGTTGGCTGAGCGGCCGGAGTATCGCGGGTAACTCACGCGTTGTCTGAGCAGCCGCTTTCGCGAGCAAGCTCGCTCCCACAGGGGACCCGCAGTGAATGCACATTGGGTTTCAGGCGCAAATCAAATGTGGGAGCGAGCTTGCTCGCGAAGGCTGCGCAATGGGCACTACAGCAATCAGTGGCGGTTAGCCCAACGCTGGCGCAACCACTCGAGGTCTTCAGGCCGGGTCACCTTGAGGTTGTCCGCCCGCCCTTCAATCAGACGCGGCTTCAGCCCCGCCCACTCCATTGCCGAAGCTTCATCGGTAATCACCGCATCCGCGACCAGACTGTCCGCCAACGCCCGATGCAACGCGCCGAGGCGAAACATCTGCGGCGTATATGCCTGCCAGATCACGCTGCGATCAACGGTTTCGAGCACACGACCATGCTTATCGACCCGCTTCAACGTGTCGCGCGCCGGCACCGCGAGCAAACCGCCAACCGGATCATCCGCCAGTTCATCCAGTAACTTGTCGAGATCATCGCGACTCAGATTGGGTCGCGCCGCATCGTGCACCAGCACCCAATCCTCATCATCGGCACCCTGCGCATGCAGATGCAGCAAGGCATTGAGCACCGAACCAGAACGCTCGGCCCCGCCTTCAACCCGCTGAATGCGCGGATCGCTGGCGCAGGCCAGGTTCGGCCAGTAAGGATCATCAACCGCAAGACTGACCACCAGCCCCTTGAGGCTCGGGTGATCGAGAAAACAGCCAAGGCTGTGTTCGAGAATTGTGCGCCCGCCCAGTAGCAGATATTGCTTGGGACGGTCCGCGGCCATTCGGGCACCGACGCCCGCGGCAGGAATCACGGCCCAGAAGGCCGGAAGGGAATTGATCATTGGGCCAACTGGTAAAGGGTTTCGCCGTCCTTGACCATGCCCAGTTCGTGACGAGCCCGTTCTTCAACGGTCTCCATGCCCTTTTTCAACTCGCTGACTTCAGCGTCCATCACTCGGTTGCGCTCCAGCAAACCTTCGTTCTCGGCGTGTTGATCAGCAATCTGCTGATTCAGCTCGGCGACTTGCGCCAGACTGCCATTGCCCACCCACAGGCGGTACTGCAGACCGGCCAGTAGCAAGAGCAAAACGAGAAACAACCAGTAAGGACTGCGCATCGAATATCAGGTATCCAGTGAAAAAAGACAGCCACGCCAAAACTTTGAAGCATCTGATAGCACGAAGCCTGGAAGACCCAGGCTTGTGCTGTTAAGGCATCAGATTAGTGGCAAATCCATCGCTGTCACGACTTTTTCGACACAATCCGGTGTCCTTCCATCGATTCGTACTTAGCCGCGGAACTCGCTGCGACCGTTGTACTTGGCCTTGCCATTCAACTGCTCTTCGATACGCAGCAGTTGGTTGTACTTGGAAACACGGTCGGAACGGCACAGCGAACCGGTCTTGATCTGGCCAGCCGAAGTGCCCACCGCCAGGTCGGCAATGGTCGAATCTTCGGTTTCGCCGGAACGGTGCGAGATCACTGCGGTGTAACCGGCAGCCTTGGCCATCTGGATGGCTTCGAGGGTTTCGGTCAGGGTACCGATCTGGTTGAACTTGATCAGGATCGAGTTGGCGATGTTTTTATCGATGCCTTCTTTCAGGATCTTGGTGTTGGTTACGAACAGGTCGTCACCCACCAGTTGAACCTTCTCGCCGATCTTGTCGGTGAGGATCTTCCAGCCAGCCCAGTCGGACTCGTCCAGACCGTCTTCGATCGAGATGATCGGATAACGTTCAGTCAGGCCCTTGAGGTAGTCAGCGAAACCTTCAGCAGTGAACACCTGGCCTTCGCCGGACAGGTTGTACTTGCCGTCTTCGTAGAATTCGCTGGCCGCGCAGTCCAGAGCCAGAGTCACGTCGGTGCCCAGCTTGTAACCAGCATTGGCCACAGCTTCGGAGATCACTTTCAGCGCGTCTTCGTTGGACGCCAGGTTCGGTGCGAAACCGCCTTCGTCACCAACGGCAGTGCTCAGGCCACGGGCCTTCAGCACAGCTTTCAAGTGATGGAAAATCTCGGTGCCCATGCGCAGACCTTCCGAGAAAGACTTGGCGCCAACCGGCTGCACCATGAATTCCTGGATGTCGACGTTGTTATCGGCGTGCTCGCCACCGTTGATGATGTTCATCATCGGCACCGGCATCGAGTAAACACCCGGGGTGCCGTTGAGGTTGGCGATGTGTGCGTACAGCGGCAGGTCCTGGTCCTGTGCAGCAGCCTTGGCAGCAGCCAGGGACACGGCGAGGATGGCGTTGGCGCCCAGGGTCGCCTTGTTTTCGGTACCGTCGAGCTTGATCATCGCGTGATCCAGGGCTTTCTGGTCGCTTGGGTCGGTGCCCAGCAGCAGATCGCGGATCGGACCGTTGATGTTGGCTACCGCTTTGAGCACGCCCTTGCCCAGATAACGGCTCTTGTCGCCATCACGCAGCTCGAGCGCTTCACGCGAGCCAGTGGATGCACCGGACGGCGCGCAAGCGCTGCCGATGATGCCGTTGTCGAGAAGCACGTCCGCTTCCACGGTGGGATTGCCACGGGAGTCGAGAACTTCACGACCTTTGATGTCGACGATTTTTGCCATTGTTGTAAACACTCCAAAGTTGACGAAAACGACGCAGCTAGAGGAAATCTTTTTACCGTCGGCAAGGGGTGTGCAGCGGGCAGACTTGCAGACGATAACGCTCATGCCCGAGGGCATGAGCGACAAATCGTGCGGTACTTTACCGGAGAATTGAGTCTTACGCGGTTTCTACCGTCGGAAAACTCTTCACCAGTTCGTCCAAAGCTTTGAGCTGGGCCAGAAATGGCTCCAGTTTGTCCAGACGCAAGGCGCAAGGGCCGTCGCATTTGGCGTTGTCCGGATCCGGGTGAGCTTCGAGGAACAGACCCGCCAGCGACTGGCTCATGCCCGCCTTGGCCAGATCCAGAACCTGCGCGCGGCGACCGCCGGCGGAGTCGGCACGACCACCCGGCATTTGCAGCGCGTGGGTCACGTCGAAGAATACCGGGTACTCGAACTGCTTCATGATGCCGAAGCCGAGCATGTCGACCACGAGGTTGTTGTAGCCGAAGCTCGAACCACGCTCGCAGAGGATCAGTTGGTCGTTACCCGCTTCCACGCACTTGTTCAGGATGTGTTTCATTTCCTGAGGCGCGAGGAACTGGGCTTTCTTGATGTTGATCACTGCATTGGTCTTGGCCATCGCGACGACCAGATCGGTCTGGCGCGACAGGAAGGCCGGCAGCTGGATGATGTCGCAGACCTCAGCGACGACCGCGGCCTGATCAGGCTCGTGGACGTCGGTGATGATCGGTACGCCGAAGGCTTGTTTGATGTCCTGGAAGATGCGCATGCCTTCTTCCAGGCCAGGACCACGATAGGAGGTCACAGAAGAACGGTTGGCCTTGTCGAAGCTGGCCTTGAACACGTAAGGGATACCGAGTTTTTCGGTGACCTTCACGTACTCCTCGCAAACCTGCATGGCCATGTCACGGCTTTCCAGCACGTTCATGCCGCCGAACAGCACCATGGGTTTGTCGTTGGCAATCTCGATGTCGCCGACGCGGATGATCTTCTGTGCCATCGGGGTTACGCCTTCTTCTGGTGTTGAGCCAATGCTGCTTTGACAAAACCGCTGAACAGCGGATGGCCATCACGTGGTGTCGAGGTGAACTCTGGGTGGAACTGGCAAGCGACGAACCATGGATGATCCGGAGCTTCGACCACTTCAACCAATGCCGCGTCAGCCGAGCGACCGGAAATCTTCAGGCCGGCTTCGATGATTTGTGGCAACAGGTTGTTGTTCACTTCATAACGGTGACGGTGACGTTCAACAATCACGTCCTTGCCGTAGCAGTCGTGCACCTTGGAGCCGGCTTCAAGCAGGCATTCCTGTGCGCCGAGACGCATGGTGCCGCCCAGGTCGGACGATTCGGTACGCACTTCAACGGCACCGGTCGCGTCTTCCCACTCGGTGATCAGACCGACAACCGGATGGCCGCTGGCGCGGTCGAACTCGGTGGAGTTGGCGTCTTTCCAGCCCATGACGTTACGAGCGAACTCGATGACCGCCACTTGCATACCGAGGCAGATACCCAGGTACGGAACCTTGTTTTCACGAGCGTACTGAACGGCAGTGATCTTGCCTTCCACGCCGCGCAGACCGAAGCCGCCCGGTACGAGGATCGCGTCGACACCTTCGAGCAGCGCAGTGCCCTGGTTTTCGATGTCTTCGGAATCGATGTAACGCAGGTTGACCTTGGTGCGGTTGCTGATGCCAGCATGACTCATCGCTTCGATCAGCGACTTGTAGGCGTCCAGCAGCTCCATGTACTTACCGACCATGGCGATGGTCACTTCGTGTTCCGGGTTCAGCTTGGCGTCAACCACTGCTTCCCACTCGGACAGATCAGCGCTGCCGCATTGCAGGCCGAAACGCTCGACAACGAAATCGTCCAGACCTTGCGAGTGCAGGATGCCCGGGATCTTGTAGATGGTGTCGGCGTCTTCCAGACCGATCACCGCGCGCTCTTCAACGTTGGTGAACTGGGCGATCTTGCGACGCGACGAAATGTCGATCGGGTGATCAGAACGGCATACCAGCACGTCTGGCTGCAGGCCGATCGAACGCAACTCTTTTACCGAGTGCTGAGTTGGTTTGGTTTTGGTTTCGCCGGCAGTGGCGATGTACGGCACCAGCGTCAAGTGCATCAGCATCGCGCGCTTGGCGCCGATTTCGAAACGCAGTTGACGGATGGCCTCGAGGAACGGTTGCGACTCGATGTCACCGACGGTGCCACCGATCTCGACCATTGCCACGTCAGCGTCACCGGCACCCTTGATGATGCGGCGCTTGATTTCGTCGGTGATATGCGGGATCACCTGGATGGTTGCACCCAGGTAGTCACCACGGCGCTCTTTGCGCAGCACGTGCTCGTAGACACGGCCAGTGGTGAAGTTGTTGTTCTGGGTCATGGTCGTGCGGATGAACCGCTCGTAGTGGCCCAGGTCCAGGTCAGTCTCGGCGCCGTCGTGGGTGACGAACACTTCACCGTGCTGGAACGGGCTCATGGTGCCCGGGTCGACGTTGATGTACGGGTCCAGCTTCAGCATGGTGACCTTAAGTCCCCGCGCCTCCAGGATGGCCGCCAATGAAGCCGATGCAATGCCTTTCCCCAATGAAGAAACAACACCGCCCGTGACGAATATGTAGCGCGTCATGAAAAACCCTAGAAGTCTGCGTTAAAGCGGTACGAGCCGCCGGGGAAAGCGAAGGAAGGCCGAAGCCCCCGATCACCTGCATTAATCACAGTGCACCTTTCAAAAAAACCGCCGCGTTGGGACAGACCGGCAGATGAAACACCGGTACGTTGCTCGCTACACATTTTTTGGAATCGCCCAGCAAAGACTGCTTGGTAATCGGCAACTCCTGCAATTCAGGCGAATCCACAGAAGTTGTATCAAGAAGGGAGCGTAGTCTACCGGAATGCTCCTTTCAGCTCAAACCTTGATCTTCGTCTGTTGGCAGCCAATGCAATTTCCAGCCGTGCTGCACATGGCCATCAAGTCCCGGCAGGTTCGCCACCGCGAGCAATTCATCGCCGCGAAACAGCAGCGGCAATCTGCCACGGACGAAGCCCGGCACCGCGCGCTCATTGAGCAGGCGTTTGAGATCGCGGTGGCCGCGATCCGCCAGATGCATGACTTCGCCACCCTGCCGATAGCGAATCTGCAAAGGCCCGACGGGAGTCTGCCCGCTGAACATGACACGTCCGTTATCGACCAAGCGTAGCGCTGACGCGAGGCTCTGCCAGTCGGCGCCGATCATTGGCGTGCGCAACCAGTTACCACTGAGCCACCAGAGGCGACCGGCACTGCGGTGCAACTCGCCATCGGCCAGACGCCAGATCGGTGAGGCATCAGGGGCGGCATCGCACAGATCCGTCCAACCCGACCAGTGGTCGGTGTCGGGTAGTCGGGTCAGTGGTTCCAGCCAGTGGCTGAGGGCGTTTCGCTGGCGGGCGGCAGACAACGCCGCCAGCGGCGCCAACTCCAGAGAGGGTAATCCCAGCCATTCGAAATCATGAGCGGCAGCAGCTTGCGTCAGATCGATCTGCGCCAGCTCATCCAGCAACCCTTGGGCTTCACGCAGATGCGCGGCACTGCGAGCCATGCTTGCCTGCGCTTGCGGCCAGCGCTCACTCAGCGACGGCATGACCTGATGCCGCAAGTAATTGCGCGAGAACTGCCGATCCTGATTCGACGGATCTTCAATCCAGCTCAATTGATGAGCTTGCGCATACGCTTCGAGTTCGGCCCGGGAAACATCGAGCAATGGACGAATCAGCATCCCCTGCCCCACCGGACGCTGTCCCGGCATCGCGGATAATCCGCGCACACCCGCACCGCGCAGCAGCCGGAACAACAGCGTTTCCGCTTGATCATCGCGATGTTGACCGGTCAGCAACACATCATTGGCTTGCGTCAGCGAACTGAACACGGCGTACCGCGCATCCCGGGCCGCCCGCTCCAGACTGGCACCCGACTGCACCTTCACACGTTCGATCAGCAACGGAACACCCAGCGCATCGCACACGGACTGGCAATGTTGCGGCCACGCATCGGCCGCAACCTGGAGGCCGTGATGGATATGAACAGCGCTTAACGGGGGGAGAGATTCGGTTTTTGCGAGATCGGCGAGCAGATGCAGCAGGACGGTGGAATCGAGACCACCAGAGAAGGCAATGCGCCAATGAGCGGCATTGCGCCAAGGCTCAAGGTGCGGCAGAAGCCGTGAAGGCAAATCACTCTTCGATGAATTCATGGAGAGGGCCGCTTCTCAAAGATCCCTGTAGGAGCTGCCGAAGGCTGCGATCTTTTGGTCTTGAAAAACAAAGTCAAAAGATCGCAGCCTTCGGCAGCTCCTACAGGGGTATTGCGCTCGACTTAGAGACCGTAGCTCATCAGTCGATCATAACGGCGCTTCAACAGCGCTTCGTTATCGAACTTCTTCAGCATCGCCAGTTGCGAGCTCAGCTCGGCACGGATCGACGCCGCTGCGGCAGCCGGATCACGGTGTGCGCCGCCCAGAGGCTCGCCAATCACCTTGTCGACGATGCCCAGACCTTTCAGACGCTCGGCGGTAATGCCCATCGCCTCAGCAGCATCCGGCGCTTTTTCCGCGGTTTTCCACAGAATCGAAGCGCAACCTTCCGGCGAGATCACCGCGTAGGTCGAATACTGCAGCATGTTCAGTTGGTCGCAGACGCCGATCGCCAGTGCACCGCCGGAACCACCTTCACCAATCACGGTGGCGATGATCGGGGTTTTCAGGCGCGACATCACACGCAGGTTCCAGGCGATCGCTTCGCTCTGGTTGCGCTCTTCTGCGTCGATACCAGGATAAGCACCCGGGGTGTCGATGAAGGTCAGGATCGGCATTTTGAAACGCTCGGCCATTTCCATCAGTCGGCAAGCCTTGCGGTAGCCTTCCGGACGCGGCATGCCGAAGTTGCGGCGAACCTTCTCGCGCACTTCACGGCCCTTCTGGTGACCGATGATCATCACCGGCTGGTCTTCCAGACGGGCGATACCGCCAACGATGGCCGCGTCGTCAGAGAAGTGACGGTCGCCGTGCAGTTCGTCGAACTCGGTGAAGATGTGCTCGATGTAATCGAGGGTGTACGGGCGTTTCGGGTGACGTGCCAGACGTGCGATCTGCCAGCTGGTCAGCTTGCCGAAGATGTCTTCGGTCAGCGTTTTGCTTTTGTCCTGCAGGCGGGAGATCTCATCGCCGATATTCAGCGAATTGTCATTACCGACCAAGCGCAACTCTTCGATCTTGGCTTGCAGGTCGGCGATCGGCTGTTCGAAATCTAGAAAATTCGGGTTCATAGGCGTCCGTCTTGGGTCGTGTCCCAAATGAGCTTGGGCCGGCCGGTTGTCTATTCGCGCCCTACCTTAAGGGAGAGGCGCGCTGAGGTCGAGATTAAAAATTCAGGTTGCGGGCAAGCGCCATGATGGCACTCGCCGGTCAACGGTATTGGAGGAAGACGTTGTCTCGCCCGAACTGGTCACGCAGAGCCTGAATCAAGGCATCCGCCGGATCAATTCGCCACGTCTCGCCGAACTGCAGCAAGGTCTTCGCATCCGGGCTGGTGTACTCCATGGTGATCGGGCACGCACCGCGATGACGCTTGAGCAAATCACCCAACCAGCGTAGCTGATCGCCTTTCAGGTCCTGGGTTTGCAGTTTCAGGCGCAGGCTTTCGGCGAGGTTGGTGCGCGCATCTTCCATGCTCATCACCCGTTTGACCCGCAGGCGCAGGCCGCCGGAGAAGTCATCGTTGCTGACTTCGCCTTCGACCACCACCATTGCGTCGGTCTGCAACAACGACTGCGCAGAATGGAACGCATCGGCAAACAACGATGCCTCGATCCGACCAGAGCGGTCGTCGAGGGTGATGAAGCCCATCTTGTCGCCTTTTTTGTTCTTCATCACGCGCAGGGCGATGATCATCCCCGCCACGGTTTGTGTATCCCGGGCCGGTTTCAGGTCGATGATGCGCTGACGGGCGAAACGGCGGATTTCGCCTTCGTATTCGTCGATCGGGTGACCGGTCAGGTACAGGCCCAAGGTGTCTTTCTCACCTTTGAGGCGTTCCTTGAGGGTCAGCTCCTTGGCCTTGCGATGGGACGCATAAACGTCGGCGTCTTCCTCGACAAACAGCCCGCCGAACAGGTCGGCATGGCCGCTGTCGTGGGTGCGTGCGGTCTGTTCGGCTGCCTTGATCGCCTCTTCCATCGCCGCCAGCAGCACGGCGCGGTTGCGGTCGATGTTGGCTTGATAAGCCTTTTGCTCGTCGTGGAAATACGGGCCCAGACGATCCAGTGCACCACTGCGAATCAGACCGTCCAGCGTACGTTTGTTGATGCGCTTGAGGTCGACCCGGGCGCAGAAGTCGAACAGATCCTTGAACGGACCGGCCTGACGCGCCTCAGTGATGGCCTCAACAGGGCCTTCACCGACACCTTTGATCGCGCCGAGGCCATAGACGATGCGACCATCGTCGTTCACCGTGAACTTGAACTCCGAGGTGTTCACGTCCGGCGCGTCGAGACGCAGCTTCATCGTGCGCACTTCCTCGATCAAGGTCACGACCTTGTCGGTGTTGTGCATATCCGCCGAAAGTACCGCAGCCATGAATGGTGCTGGGTAGTGGGCTTTCAGCCACGCAGTCTGGTAAGAGACCAGGCCGTAGGCGGCGGAGTGGGATTTGTTGAAGCCGTAACCGGCGAATTTTTCTACCAGGTCGAAGATGTTACCGGCGAGGTCGGCGTCGATATTGTTGGTCGCGCAACCTTCGATGAAACCGCCGCGCTGCTTGGCCATTTCCTCGGGCTTTTTCTTACCCATCGCTCGACGGAGCATGTCCGCACCGCCAAGGGTGTAACCGGCCATGACCTGAGCAATCTGCATCACCTGTTCCTGATACAGGATGATGCCGTAAGTCGGTGCCAATACTGGCTTGAGGCCTTCGTACTGATAGTCCGAGTGCGGGTACGCCAATTCGGCGCGACCGTGCTTACGGTTAATGAAGTCATCCACCATGCCGGACTGCAGCGGGCCCGGACGGAACAGGGCCACCAGTGCGATCAAGTCTTCCAGGCAGTCGGGCTTGAGCTTTTTGATCAGCTCTTTCATGCCGCGCGATTCAAGCTGGAACACCGCGGTGGTTTCAGCTTTCTGCAACAACGAGTAAGTCGGTTTGTCGTCCAGCGGGATAAACGCAATATCCAGCGGCGGCTCGTTGACCTTGGCGCGGTCGCGGTTAATGGTTTTCAGCGCCCAGTCGATGATCGTCAGGGTCCGCAGACCGAGGAAGTCGAACTTAACCAGACCGGCCGCTTCAACGTCGTCCTTGTCGAACTGGGTTACCAGACCGTCACCGGCCTCGTCGCAATAGATCGGCGAGAAGTCGGTCAGCTTGGTCGGGGCGATTACTACACCACCGGCGTGTTTACCGACGTTACGCACGACGCCTTCGAGCTTGCGCGCCATCTCCCAGATTTCTGCCGCTTCTTCATCGACCTTGATGAAGTCACGGAGGATTTCTTCCTGCTCGTAGGCTTTTTCCAGGGTCATGCCGACTTCGAACGGAATCATCTTCGACAAACGATCTGCCAGGCCGTAGGACTTGCCCTGCACCCGCGCCACGTCGCGCACCACCGCTTTTGCGGCCATGGAACCGAACGTGATGATCTGGCTTACCGCGTTGCGGCCGTACTTCTCGGCCACGTAATCGATCACGCGGTCACGACCGTCCATGCAGAAGTCGACGTCGAAGTCGGGCATCGATACCCGTTCCGGATTAAGGAAACGTTCGAACAGCAGGTCGTATTCCAGCGGATCGAGGTCGGTGATCTTCTGTACATAAGCCACCAACGATCCGGCACCCGACCCCCGGCCAGGACCTACCGGTACGCCGTTGTTCTTGGCCCACTGGATAAAGTCCATCACGATCAGGAAGTAACCGGGGAAACCCATCTGGATGATGATATCCAGCTCGAAATTCAGCCGGTCAACGTAAACCTGACGTTTGGCTTCGTAGTCTTCAGTGTTGTCTTTGGGCAGCAGCACCGACAAGCGTTCTTCGAGACCATCGAAGGAGACTTTGCGGAAATATTCGTCGATGGTCATGCCATCGGGAATCGGGAAGTTGGGCAGGAAGTGAGTGCCCAGCTTCACTTCGATGTTGCAGCGCTTGGCGATCTCGACGGTGTTTTCAATCGCGTCGGGAATATCGCTGAACAGCTCGATCATTTCCTCGGCGCTTTTCAGGTATTGCTGATCGCTGTAATTCTTCGAACGCCGCGGATCGTCGAGAGCGCGGCCCTCACCGATGCAGACGCGGGTTTCATGGGCAGCGAAGTCTTCCTGCTTGATGAAGCGCACATCGTTGGTCGCCACCAGCGGCGCGCCGAGCTTGTCAGCGAGGGCCACAGCGCCGTGCAATTGTTCTTCATCGTTGGGACGGTTGGTGCGCTGGATTTCCAGATAGAAACGATCCGGGAACACCGTCATCCACTCGCGTGCCAAGGCTTCGGCTTCGGCCGGGTTACCACCGATCATCGCCATGCCGATCTCGCCTTCTTTGGCGGCGGACAGCATGATCAGGCCTTCGTTGGCCTCAGCGACCCACTCGCGCTCGACGATGATCATGCCGTTGCGCTGGCCTTCGATGAAGCCGCGCGAGATCAACTCGGTGAGGTTGCGATAACCCTTGGCGTTCATCACGAGCAGGCTGAGCCGGCTCAGCGGTGCATCCGGATCCTTGTTCGACAGCCACAGGTCGGCGCCGCAGATCGGCTTGATGCCTGCGCCCATGGTGTTTTTGTAGAATTTGACCAGGGAACACATGTTGTTCTGGTCGGTGACCGCTACGGCAGGCATGTTCATGGCCGTGAGCGCCTTGACCAGCGGCTTGATCCGCACCAGCCCGTCGACCAGCGAGTATTCAGTGTGCAGGCGTAGATGAACGAATGAAGCCGGCATAGTGATCCTGTCCAGTTACATAGAGACAACAAGGCCCGGATTGTACCGGGCCTCGAACAAAACATCAGCCTTGCGACTAAACCTGTGTCAGGCCTTCGAGCGCTTCATAAGCCTGACGAACCGGGGCGAACGAGCGTCGGTGAATCGGCGTCGGGCCGAGCCGTACCAAGGCTTCCAGATGAACGGGCGTCGGGTAGCCTTTGTGGCCGCCGATGCCGTAACCCGGGTAGATCAATTCGAAAGCGGCCATTTCGCGGTCGCGACTGACTTTAGCGAGAATCGACGCGGCAGCGATGGCCGGCACCTTGCCGTCGCCCTGCACCACCGCTTCGGCGCGCATCGGCAATTGCGGGCAGCGGTTGCCGTCGATCATCGCCAGTTTCGGCTGAATGTGCAGACCAGCCACTGCGCGCTGCATGGCCAGCATGGTCGCGTGGAGAATGTTCAGCTCGTCGATTTCTTCGACTTCGGCGCGGGCGATGCACCAGCTCAGGGATTTCTCGATGATTTCGTCGTAGAGCTTTTCGCGCTTGGCTTCGGTGAGCTTCTTCGAATCGTTGAGCCCGAGGATCGGGCGGTTCGGATCGAGGATCACCGCTGCCGTGACCACGGCCCCGCACAACGGGCCACGACCGACTTCATCGACACCGGCGACCAGTTCGTCGACTTCGGCGACCAGGGTGAAATCCAGGCCCATCTGCATGCTTGTCTTGTTCATCGTGTCTGACCGATCAGGTTGAGGACGGCATCCGCCGCCTGATTGGAGGCGTCCAGGCGCAGTGTGCGATGGATCTCGTCGAAGCCGCGCGTCTGTTCTTCGCCACCTTCGATCAATGGCGACAGGGTCTGCGCCAGTGCTTCGACCGTCGCATCATCCTGCAACAATTCTGGCACCAGCAGACGCTGGGCCAGCAGGTTCGGCAAGGACACATACGGGCTCTTGACCATGCGCTTAAGTATCCAGAACGTCAGCGGTGCCAGGCGGTACGCCACCACCATCGGCCGCTTGTACAACAGCGCTTCAAGGGTGGCGGTGCCGGAGGCGATCAACACGGCGTTGCACGCGGCCAGAGCCAGATGAGATTTGCCATCGAGCAGGGTCACCGGCAGATCCCGGCCAGCGAGCAGCTCTTCAAGCTGCGCGCGGCGTTCCGCATTGGCGCACGGAATGACAAAGCGCAAACCCGGGCGCAATGCACGCAGACGTTCAGCAGTATCGAGGAACAGCGCGCCCAGTCGGGACACTTCGCCGCCACGGCTGCCGGGCATCAATGCCACCAGCGGGCCGTCGGGCAAGCCCAGTTCGGCACGGGCCGCCGCGCGATCAGCTTCCAGTGGGATGGTATCGGCCAGCGTGTGGCCGACGAACCGTACCGGTACGCCTTTCTCTTCGTAAAATCTGGCTTCGAATGGCAACAGCGTCAGCATCAGATCGCAACCTTCGCGAATCTTCAGTACACGCTTCTGCCGCCATGCCCACACCGAAGGGCTGACGTAATGCACGGTTTTGATCCCGGCCTGACGCAGCTTGAGTTCGATATTGAGGTTGAAGTCCGGCGCGTCGATGCCGATAAACACGTCCGGCTTCTCGGCGATCAGCGTGGCGATCAGATCCTTGCGGCGCTTGAGCAACTCGCGCAGGCGACCAAGGACTTCCACCAGCCCCATGACCGACAGACGCTCCATGGGAAAGTACGAAGTCAGGCCTTCAGCTTGCATCAACGGCCCGCCGACGCCGATGAACTCGACCGCCGGATGCTGTGCCTTGAGGGCGCGCATGAGACCGGCGCCGAGAATGTCACCGGAAGCTTCACCCGCCACCAGCGCAATACGCAGATTGGCCATGATCAGCGCGTGATGCCGCGAGTCGACGACTGGATGGAGTCGCGGAATATCGCCACTTCCGGGTACTGCGCAGCAGGTTCAGCCAGTTCGGCCAGCGCCTGTTCGACCGTCAGGCCTTGGCGATAGACGGTTTTGTAAGCGCGACGCAGGGTATGAATCGCGTCTTCGCTGAAACCGCGACGGCGCATGCCTTCGAAGTTCATGCTGCGCGCTTCTGCGGGATTGCCGAACACAGTGACGAACGCCGGAACGTCCTTGCCGATCGCGGTGCCCATACCGGAAAAGCTGTGAGCGCCGATGTGGCAATACTGGTGAACCAGGGTGAATCCGGAAAGGATCGCCCAGTCATCCACATGTACATGCCCGGCCAACGCGGTGTTGTTGACCAGAATGCAATGATTGCCGATGACGCTGTCATGCCCGATGTGCGCGTAGGCCATGATCAGGTTGTGATCGCCCAGCGTGGTTTCCGAACGGTCCTGCACGGTGCCACGGTGAATCGTCACGCCTTCGCGGATGACGTTGTGATCACCGATCACCAGACGGGTTTCTTCACCCTTGTACTTCAGATCGGGCGTGTCTTCGCCTACCGAGGAAAACTGGTAGATGCGATTGTGCTTGCCGATGCGGGTCGGGCCTTTGAGGATTACATGCGGCCCGATCACGGTACCCTCGCCGATTTCCACACCTGCGCCGATGATCGACCACGGGCCGACCTCGACGCCATCAGCCAGAACGGCCGACGGATCGATGATTGCGCGAGGGTCAATCAAACTCATAGCTTGCGTTCCGCGCAGATGATTTCAGCCGAGCAGACCGGCTTGCCGTCGACCGAAGCCTGGCATTCGAACTTCCAGATCTGACGCTTGCAGCTGATGAACTTGGCTTCGAGAATCAGCTGATCGCCCGGCAACACAGGCTGGCGGAAGCGCAGCTTGTCGGAACCGACGAAGTAGTAGAGCGTGCCGTCGGCAGGCTTCACATCAAGCATTTTGAAACCGAGGATCCCGGCAGCCTGAGCCATCGCTTCAATGATCAGCACGCCCGGCATGATTGGATGCGCAGGGAAGTGACCATTGAAGAACGGCTCATTGATGCTGACATTCTTGTAGGCGCGAATGCGCTTGCCTTCAGTGTCCAGTTCCACCACCCGATCCACCAGCAGGAACGGGTAACGGTGAGGCAGGTATTCGCGAATCTCGTTGATGTCCATCATTTCGGGGGGAAGCCTATGTAAAGATTGGGAGCGCGACTGACGCGCACTCCTCTAGCAAATCAAGGAGGCAGTCTAGCGGCTGTGCACACTTGATATGGAAATGGTATCAGCCATCTGATGAAGCATTGCCGTCAGGGGTCACTTCCCCTACGCGCTTTTCCAGCTGTTTCAAACGCCGCGCGATGTCATCGAGCTGACGAATGCGGGCCGCGCTTTTGCGCCATTCGGCCGCCGGTTGCATGGCTGTGCCGGAAGAATAGGCACCCGGCTCGGTAATCGAGTGGGTCACCATGGTCATTCCAGTCAGGAAAACGTTGTCGCAAATATCAATGTGGCCAACCAGCCCGACACCGCCGGCGAGCATGCAATGCTTGCCGATTTTGGTGCTGCCGGAGATCCCGACGCACGCCGCCATGGCGGTGTGATCACCGACCTGAACGTTGTGCGCGATCTGGATCTGGTTGTCGAGCTTCACGCCATTACCGATCACCGTATCGGCCAGTGCACCACGGTCGATGGCAGTGTTCACGCCAATCTCGACATCGTCGCCGATGGCCACGCCACCGATCTGGGCGATCTTCTGCCAGATACCCTTTTCGTTGGCGAAGCCGAAGCCTTCACCACCAAGCACGGCACCGGACTGAATCACTACACGCTTGCCGATGCGTACGTCGTGATACAGCGTCACGCGTGGAGCGAGCCAGCCGCCCTCACCGATTTCGCTACGTGCACCGATGACGCAATGCGCGCCCAGTGTCACTTGCGCACCGATCCGCGCGCCGGCCTCGATCACCACGAATGGACCGACGCTGGCGGTTGGATCAACCACTGCATCTGCCGCAATGACCGCCGAGGGATGGATACCTGCAGCGGCTTTTGGCTTGGGATCGAACAAGTGTGAGATGCGTGCGTAAGCCAGATAAGGATCAGGCACCACCAACGCATTACCGGCAAAACCTTCGGCATCGGCCTCTTTGAGCAGCAGTGCTGCTGCCTGCGAGCCTGCCAGGTATTTGCGATATTGAGGGTTTGCCAGAAAGCTCAACTGAGCTGGGCCAGCCTCTTGCAAAGTGGCTAGCCCAGTAATTTGCTTCTCAGGGTCGCCACGCAGGGTGGCGCCGAGGAACTCGGCCAACTGGCCGAGCTTGATAGTCACGGTCATGGGTTACTTCAGCTGATTCATGCGCTCGATAACCTGGCGCGTGATGTCGTACTGTGGTTTGACATCAATCACTGCGCCACGCTCGAACACCAGGTCAAAACCACCTTTCTTGATGACTTCTTCCACTGCGCTATCCAGTTTCGGCTTCAGTTGCTTGAGCATTTCGCGGTCGGCAACAGCTTTGGCTTCGTTCAGTTCCTTGGACTGGAACTGGAAGTCACGGGCCTTTTGCTTGAATTCCAGCTCCAGACGCTCGCGTTCACCTTGCTGCATTTTGTCGCCACCGGCCATCAGACGGTCCTGAATGCCCTTGGCACTGCTTTCCAGCGTTTTCAGTTTGGTCAGTTGCGGACCGAACTTCTTCTCGGCATCCACGGCGTACTTCTTCGCAGCGTCGGATTCGAGCAAGGCCATCTGATAGTTCAGAACGGCAATTTTCATGTCGGCAAACGCCGGGCCTGCCACCATCAAGGAGGCCAGGAGAACCAATTGAGTCAACTTACGCACGATGCACTCCTACAAAATCCATTGTCGTTATCTTGGGTCAGACGCTTAGAACGTCTGGCCGAGGGAGAATTGGAACACTTGAGTTTCAGCCTCATCCGGCTTCTTGATCGGCATGGCCAACGCGAAGCTCAGAGGACCCAGTGCGGTGACCCAGGTCACACCCACACCCACGGAACTGGCCATGTTGCTCAGGCTGATGTCGTTACACTTGGTGTTCGACGACGAGCCATTCGCATTGGTAGTGTCCTTGCACTGCGAGTCAAATACGTTACCCACATCCCAGAATACCGAAGTACGCAGAGAGCGCTGATCTTTCACGAATGGCAGCGGGAACAGAACCTCGACACCACCCTGGATCAGGACGTTACCACCGAACGGCAGCGGATCCTGGTCAGGGTCAGCGAGCGTGCCCGGGTTGGTACCACGGCTCGGCGTACTGCGTGGACCGAGAGTGCTGTCCTTGAAGCCACGAACCGAGTTGAAACCACCAGCATAGTAGTTTTCATAGAACGGCAAGCCATCGGTCCCGCCGTATCCGTCGCCATAACCCAGCTCGGTATGCAGACGCAGGGTGTAGTTCTCGCTGATCGGCTGGAACAACTGACCGCGATAATCAAGCTTGTAGAACGACAGGTCGCTGCCCGGCACGGTGGTTTCCAGGGTCAGGCTCTGGGAACGGCCACGGGTCGGCAGTACGCCTTTGTTCAGGGTCGACTCGGACCAGCCGGCCGACGCCTTGAAGTTCAGGTACTTGTCGCCTTCCTTGTTAACGAAGTCGAAAATTTCGTCAACGGTGTAGGTACCGGTCTTGATCTCGTCCTGCTGAACCGACAGGCCAAAGGTCAGACGCGAAGTTTCGCTGATCGGGTAGCCAACGTTGACGCCGGCACCCAGGCTGTCTACCGCATAGCTTGCTACGTCGACATCGAGGTCTTTGTAGTCAGTGGTGCGATAGAACGCGTTGTAACCCAGGCTCACGCCATCGGCGGTCCAGTACGGGTCAACGTAGCCGAAGTTGTAGCGGCTCTGGTATTCGCTGCGGGTCAGGCCGATGCTGACGCGGTTACCAGTACCGAGGAAGTTGTTCTGGGTGATCGAACCACCGAGGATCAGACCGGCACTCTGGGCGAAACCGACACTGGCGGTAATCGAACCGGAAGCCTGCTCTTCAACGGCGTAGTTCACGTCAACCTGGTCGTCGACACCTGGCACAGCCGGAGTTTCAACGTTGACTTCCTTGAAGAAGCCAAGACGCTCAAGACGAGTCTTGGATTGGTCGATCAGGTAGGTCGAAGCCCAGCCACCTTCCATCTGACGCATTTCACGACGCAGCACTTCGTCCTCGGACTTGGTGTTGCCACGGAAGTTGATGCGGTTGACGTAGGCACGCTTGCCCGGATCAACAGCAAACAGGATGTCGACGGTGTGGTCATCATCATGCGGCTGCGGTACGCCGTTGACGTTGGCGAAGGTGTAACCCTCGTTACCCAGACGGCGGGTGATCAGCTCGGATGTGGTGGTCATCAGCTTGCGCGAGAACACTTGGCCTTTCTGCACCAGCAGCAGGGACTTGACCTGATCTTCAGGAACTTTCAGGTCACCGCTGAGCTTGACGTCACGAACGGTGTATTTCTCGCCTTCGGTGACGTTGACAGTGATGTAGACGTGCTTCTTGTCCGGGGTGATGGACACCTGGGTCGAAGCGATATCCATGTTGATATAGCCACGGTCCAGATAGTAGGAACGCAGACGCTCGAGGTCACCGGAAAGCTTTTCACGGGCGTACTTGTCGTCGTTCTTGAAGAACGACAGCCAGTTGGTGGTTTTCAGTTCGAACAGGTCGGTCAGGTCTTCCTCGGGGAAAACCGTGTTGCCCACCACGTTGATGTGCTGAATGGCCGCAACGGTGCCTTCGTTGATCTTCACTTTCAGACCAACGCGGTTACGCGGTTGCGAGACCACTTCGGTATCGACCGTAGCCGAGTAGCGACCTTGCGCGACGTACTGACGCTGCAGTTCGTTACGCACACCTTCGAGAGTGGCGCGCTGGAAGATCTCGCCTTCGGCCAGACCGGATTGTTTGAGACCTTTCATCAAGTCTTCAGTGGAGATCGCCTTGTTGCCTTCGATCTCGATACTGGCGACCGACGGACGTTCGACGACCGTGATGACCAGAACGTTGCCTTCGCGGCCCAGCTGGATATCTTGAAAGAAACCGGTTTTGAACAACGCACGAGTGGATTCCACCAGGCGACGATCATCCGCCTGCTCACCGACGTTCAACGGCAAGGCACCAAAGACGCTACCCGCGGAGACCCGCTGGAGGCCATTGACGCGAATATCAGAGATAGTGAAGGACTCGGCGTGAACTTCGGCGATCATCAATACGGTGAGAACCGCAGTTAGCAGCAGACGTTTCATGAAGTCCTTTCTTATTCCAACTGGCAATAAACAAACTGCCGCAAAATGCGGCAGATTCGCAATTCAGCGAAGCGTTACAGTCGACCCAGATCGTTGACCAGAGCAAGCAACATCACCCCGACCACCAAACTGATACCGATCTGTATCCCCCAACCTTGCACCCGATCCGACAAGGGACGACCACGCGCCCACTCGATCAGATAAAACAACAAATGCCCCCCATCCAGTACAGGAATGGGCAGCAAATTCAGAACGCCCAGGCTAATACTCAGATAAGCAAGGAAATTCAGGAAATCAGCGACGCCCGACTGGGCAGAAGCGCCCGCCACTTTAGCAATGGTTATCGGTCCACTCAAGTTTTTTACCGAGAGCTCGCCGAACAGCATTTTCTTTAGCGAATCGAGCGTCAGAATGCTCATGGTCCAAGTGCGACGGGCACCCTCGCCAATCGCAGCCAGAGGCCCGTAACTGACCTCGCGAATCATCTCCGGCGGCCAGTCGACAGCTTTTACACCCGCCCCCAGATAACCGCTCGGCGATTTGCTTTCACCGCGCGCCGCCAGCGTCACCGGGACGTCGATTTGAGCACCGTCGCGCTCGATGCGCAGCATGATTTTGGTATCAGGACGCGTACGAACGGTGTCGACCACCTGCTGCCAGTCATTCAGCGCCTGACCATCGAGAGCCAACAGACGGTCACCGGTCTTCAGGCCAGCAGCCTGGGCCGGGCCTTTCGGATCAAGCTCGGCGAGCACCGGCGGCAAAGCCGGGCGCCATGGACGGATACCCAGCGAGCGGATCGGATCCGGCTCATCAGCGCCTTTGAGCCAGTTATCCAGCTTCAGCTCACGCGGCGAATCCGCAGTAGAACCCTGCTCACGCACCAGCAACTGCAGAGAACCGCTTTCGCCGAGGCGTCGGACCAATTGCAGATTGACGGCCGCCCAACCGGAAGTCGGCTCACCATCGACCGCGACAATTTCCTCACCTGCACTCAAACCGGCACTGGCAGCGATACTGCCGGGTTCAACCGCGCCGATGACCGGGCGCACCTGCTCGCTGCCGAGCATGGCCAAGACCCAGAAGAACACCAATGCCAACAGGAAGTTGGCAATCGGGCCGGCCGCAACAATAGCGATACGCTGACGTACGGATTTGCGGTTGAACGACTGATCAAGCTGATCGACCGGCACTTCGCCTTCGCGCTCATCGAGCATTTTGACGTAGCCGCCCAGCGGTATCGCTGCGACCACAAACTCAGTGCCCTGCTTGTCGTGCCAGCGCAGCAGCGGCATGCCGAAGCCTACGGAGAAACGCAGAACCTTGACGCCACAGCGACGCGCGACCCAGAAGTGGCCGAATTCGTGAAAGGTGACCAGCACACCCAAGGCAATCAGGGTGCCGGCAATCATATAGAGCGCGCTCATCTACTTTCTCCGCAATCCTGTTCAGTGTCGCGTGTAGCCATTGTGTTGCAAATTCTATCGATCGTGACGCTTCAACCATTGCTCAGCCAGAGCTCGCGCCTTGGCATCAGCCGTAAACACGGCATCGAGATCTGCCAGTGCAACGATCGGCTCGAGGCTCAAGACCTCCTCGATGATACTCGCGATTTCCAGGTAACGGACCCGTCCGTCGAGAAACGCTGCCACCGCCACTTCGTTGGCCGCATTGAGCATCGCCGGCGCACTGTTGCCAGCCTCTGCAGCTTGCCGTGCCAGACGCAGACAAGGGAAGCGCTCTTCATCCGGCGCTTCGAAGTCCAGACGCGCGACAGCAAACAGATCCAGCGGTGCCACGCCCGAATCAATGCGTTCCGGCCAGGCCAGGGCGTTGGCGATCGGCGTACGCATGTCAGGATTACCCAACTGCGCCAGCACCGAGCCGTCGACATAATCGACCAGCGAGTGAATCACGCTCTGCGGGTGAATCACTACCTCGACTTGCGAGGGCTTGGCATCAAACAACCAACAGGCCTCGATCAGTTCAAGGCCTTTATTCATCATGCTGGCCGAATCGACCGAAATCTTGCGCCCCATGGACCAATTCGGGTGCGCACACGCCTGATCAGGTGAAACATGCGCCAGTTCACTCATCGGCGTCTGTCGGAACGGGCCGCCAGAGGCTGTGAGCAAAATCCGACGAACACCCACCGAGCTCAATCCACGGGCAAAATCCTGTGGCATGCACTGGAAAATCGCGTTGTGTTCGCTGTCGATCGGCAGCAACACCGAACCACTCTTGCGCACCGCCTGCATGAACAAGGCGCCGGACATCACCAGCGCCTCTTTATTGGCCAGGAGAATCTTCTTGCCAGCTTCGACGGCCGCCAGGGTCGGACGCAAACCTGCCGCACCGACGATCGCAGCCATCACCGCATCGACTTCCGGAGCAGCAGCGACCTGGCACAGCCCCTCCTCCCCCACCAGCACACGGGTCGGTAAACCGGCGGCACGCAAATCGTCCTGCAAGCCGCGCGCGGCAGCAGCCTCGGGAACCACGGCAAACTGCGGCACGTGGCGCACGCACAAAGCGAACAGCTCACTGAGGCGCGTGAAACCACTCAACGCGAAAACCTGATAACGCTCAGGATGACGAGCAATGACATCCAGCGTGCTCAGACCGATCGAGCCCGTCGCACCGAGAACGGTAATCTGTTGAGGACGACTCACGGTGCAGCCATCCACAAAAGCACGGCAAACACCGGAATTGCCGCGGTCAGACTGTCGATGCGATCAAGCACGCCGCCATGGCCGGGCAGCAGATTACTGCTGTCCTTGATGCCGGACTGACGCTTGAACATGCTTTCGGTCAGGTCGCCGACGACGGAGATGAAGACGATCAGCGCAGCGCCAATCAAGCCTTTAAGCAGCTCGGCGACGGTCCAGTCACGCACGAGACCGACAATCGCTGTAATCAGCAGACTCAGCGCCAGACCACCGTAGACGCCTTCCCAGCTTTTACCCGGGCTGACTTGCGGGGCCAGCTTGCGCTTGCCGAATTTTCGACCAGAGAAGTAGGCACCGATATCGGCCCCCCAAACCAGCACCATCACCGCCATAATCAGCCAGTTACCCAGCGGGTACTGCTTGATCTGTACCAGACCTTGCCAGGCCGGCAGCAGAATCAGCAGGCCGATCACCAGTTTGGTGGCCGCCGTGGACCAGCGCTCGCTCGAACGCGGATACGTCAGCACCAGGTACGTTGCCACTGCCCACCACAACACCGAAGCACCCAACACCCAAGGGGCGAGGCCCGGCAGCACGTACATGACGAACAACATCAGCGCAACAACAGCGGCATAGCCGACACGGAACGACTGTGCGGCGAAGCCAGCCAGGCGCGCCCACTCCCAAGCACCCAGGCTCACGACCAGACCGATGAACAGCGCAAAACCGGAGCCTTCCAGCAGGAAAAACCCGCACAAGGCAATCGGCAGCAGGATCAGCGCAGTGATGATTCGTTGTTTAAGCATTAAACCCGGGCTCCAGCTTCGATCTGTTCGCTCGTTTTACCGAAGCGACGCTGACGCGAAGCGAAATCGGCCAGCGCAGTACGCATGGCATCGTGTTTGAAGTCCGGCCAGAACAGGTCGGAGAAGTACAACTCGGCGTAGGCCAGTTGCCACAGCAGGAAGTTGCTGATGCGGTGCTCGCCACCGGTGCGGATGCACAAGTCGGGCAATGGCAGATCGCCGGTCGCCAGACAGGTTTGCAGCAGATCCGGGGTGATGTCTTCCGGACGCAGGTGTCCGGCCTGAACTTCACGCGCCAGACGCTGAGCCGCTTGCGCGATATCCCACTGACCGCCGTAATTGGCGGCGATCTGCAGGATGAAGCGGTTGGAGCCGGCGGTCATGGCCTCGGCTTCGCGCATTGCCGCCTGAAGCTCAGGGTGGAAGCGCGAACGATCGCCAATGATGCGCAGGCTGATGTTGTTGTCGTTGAGGCGCTTGGCCTCTCGACGCAATGCCTTGAAGAACAGATCCATCAAGGCACTGACCTCATCGGCCGGGCGCTGCCAGTTCTCACTGGAAAACGCGAACAGGGTGAGCACTTCGACCTTGGCCTCAGCACACACCTCGATCACGGCACGCACAGCATCAACGCCCGCTTTATGCCCGGCGACACCCGGCATAAAGCGTTTTTTCGCCCAGCGATTGTTGCCATCCATGATGATCGCGACATGGCGCGGCACCGCGGACGGCGCAGTCTGCTTGGTCTTGTCCATTTAAAGCTCGACCCTTATACGGCCATCAGGTCTTTTTCTTTCTCGTCCGTGGCCTTGGTGATCTGGGCCTCGGATTCTTTGGTCAGCTTATCGATATCAGCGATGGCACGACGTTCTTCGTCTTCGCTGATTTCCTTGTCCTTGACCAGTTTCTTGAGCTCGCCCAAGGCATCGCGACGAATATTGCGCACGGCAACACGCGCGTCCTCAGCAGCGCTACGCGCCTGCTTGGTGAAACCTTTACGCGTTTCCTCGGTGAGGGCCGGCATAGGGATCAACAGCAACTCACCCAGGTTGGTCGGGTTGAGGTTCAGACCGGCGCTCTGGATTGCCTTGTCGACGGCTGCGAGCATGTTGCGCTCGAACGCCACGACCTGCAGGGTGCGCGAGTCTTTCACGGTGACGTTGGCAACGCCGCTCAGCGGGGTGTCAGTGCCGTAGTAAGGCACCATCACACTGCCGAGGATGCTCGGGTGAGCCTTACCGGTACGAATCTGGCCGAACGCGTGGTTCAGAGACTCCAGGGATTTCTGCATACGCGCTTGGGCGTCTTTCTTGATTTCGTTGATCATTGTTGGCCTTCCTCGATCAAAGTCCCTTCAGCGCCGCCGTGCACAATGTTCAGCAGGGCACCGGGCTTGTTCATGTTGAATACGCGCAGCGGCATCTTGTGGTCGCGGCACAGGCAAATAGCGGTCAGATCCATCACGCCCAACTTGCGATCCAGTACTTCATCATAAGTCAGATGATCGAACTTCTCGGCATGCGGGTCTTTGAACGGGTCAGCGGTGTAGACACCATCGACCTTGGTCGCTTTCAGCACGACGTCGGCATCGATTTCGATTGCGCGCAGGCAGGCTGCCGAATCCGTGGTGAAGAACGGGTTGCCGGTACCGGCAGCGAAGATCACGACGTCTTTGGAGTTCAGGTGACGCATGGCTTTGCGGCGATCGTAGTGATCGGTCACACCCACCATGGAAATGGCCGACATGACGATGGCCGAGATATTGGCACGTTCCAGCGCATCGCGCATGGCCAGGGCGTTCATCACAGTGGCCAGCATGCCCATGTGGTCACCCGTGACCCGATCCATACCGGCTTTGCTCAAAGCTTCGCCGCGGAACAGGTTGCCACCGCCGATCACCAGACCGACCTGTACGCCGATGCCAACCAGTTGGCCGACTTCCAGCGCCATCCGATCCAGCACTTTTGGATCGATCCCGAACTCTTCCGAGCCCATCAGGGCCTCGCCGCTAAGCTTGAGTAGAATGCGTTTATAGCGAGCCTGATAACCACTGCCCTGCTGAGCCATTGCGAATCTCTCCTGCGGCGTATTTAAAATTCTTTGCGAGCTGTTTACAGCTGGCGTTCACTCTAGCTTGACGCTGCTTCAGCGCCATCGGAACATGGCTTTGTAAGTCAGTTCCAAGTGGAAACCAATAAAAATTGGCAACCCCATCTGAAAAGAGGCTGCGCGCGTAAGCGGGCAGCCTCTTTCGGGCGACAGTTGAAAAACCGTCTTATTGCTTGGCGGCAGCCAGCTGGGCAGCAACTTCTTCAGCGAAGTTGTCGACCGGCTTCTCGATGCCTTCGCCTACTTTGAAGTAAGTGAAGGAAACGATTTCTGCGCCGGCTTTCTTGGCCAGCTCGCCAACCTTGACTTCAGGGTTCTTGACGAACGCCTGCTCAACCAGGCTTGCTTCTGCCAGGAACTTGCTGATACGGCCCTTGACCATGTTCTCAACAATGTTTTCTGGCTTGCCTTTGATCTTCTCTTCGTTCAGCTGCAGGAACACAGCTTTTTCACGCTCGATCGCTTCTTCCGAAACTTGCGAAGGCAGCAGGAACTCAGGGTTGCTTGCAGCTACGTGCATCGCGATGTCTTTGGCCAGCTCGACGTCACCGCCTTTCAGGACAACAGCAACACCGATCTTGTTACCGTGCAGGTAGGTGCCGACAACGTCACCCTCTACGCGGACCAGACGACGGATGTTGACGTTTTCACCAACTTTAGCAACCAGAGCTTCACGAGCCGATTCCTGAGCGGCGATCAGCGGAGCTGCGTCGGTCAGGTTCTCGTCGAAGGCTTTTTCTACGCTGGCAGCAACGAAGTTCTTGAAGTCATCTTGCAGGGCCAGGAAGTCGGTCTGCGAGTTGACTTCCAGCAGCACGGCTGCCTTGTCGTTCGATTTGATGGCGATTGCGCCTTCAGCGGCAACGTTGCCCGCTTTCTTGGCAGCCTTGATCGCGCCCGAAGCACGCATGTCATCAATGGCTTTTTCGATGTCGCCGCCAGCCTTTTCCAGGGCTTTCTTGCAGTCCATCATGCCTTCGCCGGTACGCTCGCGCAGTTCTTTAACCAACGCTGCAGTAATTGCTGCCATTTTCAAATTCCTCTTGGATAGGTTTTCAACCATTCCACCCGATCGAACGGGCGTTCAATTCTTCCCGAACCACCCTTGTTAGCTGCCGCACATTACAAACAGTGCCGTGGGCGCCGACAAATGGTTTTCGAGGTGGCAAAAAGGGGGCCAAGCCCCCTTTTTGCTTACTGAGTCAACGCCAGGGCGTTAATTACTCAGCTGCAGCCTGAGTTTCTTCAGCTGCGAATTCTACAGTGCCGCCAGCAACATTGTTGCGACCACGGATCACTGCGTCAGCCATCGAACCCATGTACAGCTGGATAGCGCGGATTGCGTCATCGTTGCCTGGGATGATGTAGTCAACGCCTTCCGGGCTGCTGTTGGTGTCGACAACGCCGATTACCGGGATGCCCAGCTTGTTGGCTTCGGTGATCGCGATGCGCTCGTGGTCAACGTCGATCACGAACAGTGCGTCTGGCAGACCGCCCATGTCCTTGATGCCGCCCAGCGAACGATCCAGCTTTTCCAGGTCACGGGAGCGCATCAGCGCTTCTTTCTTGGTCAGCTTGGCGAAAGTACCGTCTTCGGCTTGAACTTCAAGGTCACGCAGACGCTTGATCGAAGCACGAATGGTTTTGAAGTTGGTCAGCATGCCGCCCAACCAGCGGTGATCGACGTACGGCGAACCGCAACGTGCTGCTTCTTCAGCAACGATCTTGCCAGCGGAACGCTTGGTGCCGACGAACAGAATCTTGTTTTTGCCCTGGGCCAGACGCTCTACGAAAGTCAGAGCTTCGTTGAACATTGGCAGGGTTTTTTCAAGGTTGATGATGTGAATCTTGTTACGCGCGCCGAAAATGTACTTACCCATTTTCGGATTCCAGTAACGGGTTTGGTGACCGAAGTGCACACCGGCCTTCAGCATATCGCGCATATTGACTTGGGACATGATAGTTCCTTAATAAGTCGGGTTTGGCCTCCACGTATCCCAATGACCAACCAGTGGCATAAAGCCAAAAGCACCCAGGTCATCGTGTCGACACGTGTGTGGATTTAAGCTTTTCGGGGTATCCCCGGAAAGCGGCGCATTTTATACCACAGGGTGCGCAGAAACGGAACCCGGAATCTGTATTCGCACCAAGGACATGGGCGCAGCCCCCTTGGAATCGGCCCCGAACGCACCATTGTATAGAGAGAAGCGATGCACGCGGGCGCTGAATTGCGCCGTGCGTCTGTTAGAATCGCGTTTTTCAGGGTCGCAAAACGATCACCTGCCACCCTATTCGTATCAGCAAGCGCCGCCGAGCGCAGAGAGAGCCTGTATGACCGTCAACCTCAAAACCCCCGAGGACATCGCTGGCATGCGTGTCGCCGGCAAACTGGCCGCCGATGTGCTGGAAATGATTGCCGAACATGTCAAACCGGGCGTCACCACCGATGAGCTGAACCAGATCTGCCACGACTACATCGTCAACGTGCAGCACGCCATCCCTGCCCCGCTCAATTACAAGGGTTATCCGAAGTCGATCTGCACTTCGATCAACCACGTGGTCTGCCACGGCATTCCGAATGACAAGCCGCTGAAGAACGGCGACACCTTGAACATCGACGTAACCGTGATCAAAGACGGCTACCACGGCGACACCAGCCGCATGTTCCATGTCGGCGAAGTGCCTGTCTGGGCCGAACGCCTGTCGCAGATCACCCAGGAATGCATGTACAAGGCGATCGAGATCGTCAAACCCGGCTGCCGTCTCGGTGACATCGGCGAAGTGATCCAGAAGCACGCGGAAAAGAACGGCTTCTCGGTGGTTCGCGAGTTCTGTGGTCACGGCATCGGCAAGGTTTTCCACGAAGAGCCGCAGATCCTCCACTACGGCCGCGCCGGCACCGGCATGGAACTGAAGGCCGGCATGACCTTCACCATCGAGCCGATGATCAACCAGGGCAAGGCCGACACCAAAGTATTGGGTGACGGCTGGACCGCGATCACCAAGGATCGCAAGCTGTCAGCACAGTGGGAACACACCCTGCTGGTGACCGACACTGGCTACGAGATCTTCACCCTGCGCGCCGACGACACCATCCCGCGCATCTCGGCCTGATCCACACAACGCTCCCAGCCTTATAGAAGGAATGCCAATCGATGCCGCAGGTGGATCCCGAACTCTTCGACCGCGGCCAGTTCCAGGCTGAACTGGCCCTGAAAGCGAGTCCTATCGCGGCGTTCAAAAAGGCGATCCGCCAGGCTCGCGAGGTACTCGACACGCGTTTTCGCCAGGGTCGCGACATCCGCCGCCTGATCGAAGACCGTGCCTGGTTCGTCGACAATATCCTGCAAAAGGCCTGGGAGCAGTTCAACTGGAGCGAAGACGCCGACATCGCGCTGGTCGCGGTCGGCGGATATGGTCGCGGTGAGCTGCACCCTTATTCCGATATCGATCTGCTGATCCTGCTGGACAGCGCCGATCACGAAGTTTTCCGCGACTCCATCGAGCGTTTTCTGACGCTGCTGTGGGACATCGGCCTGGAAGTCGGTCAGAGCGTGCGCTCGGTCGATGAATGCGCCGAAGAGGCCCGCGCCGACCTGACCGTCGTCACCAACCTGATGGAAAGCCGCACCATCTGCGGTCCCGAACGCCTGCGCCAGCGCATGCTCGACGTCACCAGCACCGCACATATGTGGCCGGCCAAGGAGTTTTTCCTGGCCAAGCGCGCCGAACAAAAGGCCCGCCACCACAAATACAACGACACCGAATACAACCTGGAACCCAACGTCAAAGGCTCGCCCGGCGGACTGCGGGATATTCAGACGATTCTCTGGGTTGCGCGTCGCCAATACGGCACCCTGAACCTGCGCGCACTCGCTGGCGAAGGTTTCCTGGTCGAGAGTGAAAACGCCCTGCTCGCCTCCTCCCAGGAATTTCTCTGGAAGGTTCGCTACGCCCTGCATATGCTCGCCGGCCGCTCCGAGGACCGCTTGCTGTTCGACCACCAGCGCACCATCGCCGGGCTACTGGGTTTTGAAGGCGACGACGCCAAACAGGCCGTCGAAAACTTCATGCAACAGTATTTCCGCGTAGTGATGAGCATCGCCCAGCTGAGCGACCTGATCATCCAGCATTTCGAGGAAGTCATCCTCGCGCCGGAAGACGAAGCGCCGCCGCAGCCCATCAACTCGCGCTTCCAGCTCCACGACGGCTATATCGAGGCACGCAACGACAACGTGTTCCGCCGCACGCCGTTCGCCATGCTGGAGATTTTCGTGCTGATGGCCCAGCAGCCGGAAATCAAAGGCGTGCGCGCCGACACCATTCGTCTGCTGCGCGAGCACCGTCACCTGATCGACGACAACTTCCGCAACGATATTCGCAACACCAGCCTGTTCATCGAGCTGTTCAAGTGCAAGATCGGCATCCACCGCAACCTGCGCCGGATGAACCGTTACGGCATTCTCGGGCGTTACCTGCCGGAGTTCGGTTTTATCGTCGGGCAGATGCAGCACGACCTGTTCCACATTTATACGGTCGATGCGCACACGCTGAACCTGATCAAGCACCTGCGCAAATTGCAGTACACCCAGGTGTCGGAGAAGTTTCCGCTGGCCGCCAAGCTCATGGCAAAGCTGCCCAAGCCTGAACTGATCTACATGGCGGGCCTGTACCACGACATCGGTAAAGGCCGGCATGGCGATCACTCGGAGATCGGTGCGGTCGATGCCGAGGCGTTCTGCCAGCGCCATCAGTTGCCGGTGTGGGACAGCCGCCTGATCGTCTGGCTGGTGCAGAACCATCTGGTGATGTCGACCACCGCTCAGCGTAAGGACTTGTCCGACCCGCAGGTGATTCACGACTTCGCCTTGGCCGTCGGCGATGAAACCCGTCTCGACTACCTCTACGTGCTGACCGTGGCCGACATCAACGCGACCAACCCGACGTTGTGGAACTCGTGGCGCGCCAGCCTGTTGCGCCAGCTCTACACCGAGACCAAACGCGCCTTGCGTCGCGGCCTGGAAAACCCGGTGGATCGCGAAGAGCAGATCCGCCAGACCCAAAGCGCCGCGCTGGATATTCTGGTGCGTGGTGGCACCGACCCGGACGATGTCGAGCAGCTGTGGGCGCAATTGGGCGATGACTATTTCCTGCGCCACACCGCCGGCGACGTGGCCTGGCACAGCGATGCAATCCTGCAGCAGCCGGTCGACGGCGGGCCGCTGGTGCTGATCAAGGAAACCACCCAACGCGAGTTCGAGGGTGGCACGCAGATCTTCATTTATGCACCGGACCAGCATGATTTCTTCGCGGTGACCGTGGCGGCAATGGATCAGCTCAACCTGAACATTCACGACGCGCGGGTTATCACCTCGAGCAGCCAGTTCACCCTCGACACCTACATCGTGCTCGACAACGAAGGCGAGTCCATCGGCGACAACCCGACGCGAGTCAAACAGATTCGTGAAGGCTTGACCGAAGCCCTGCGCAATCCCGACGATTACCCGACGATCATTCAACGCCGCGTGCCGCGCCAGCTCAAGCATTTCGCCTTTGCGCCGCAGGTAACAATTCATAACGACGCGCAACGTCCGGTGACCGTACTGGAACTGACCGCGCCTGATCGCCCGGGACTGCTGGCGCGGATCGGCGGAATTTTCCTCGAGTTCGACCTGTCGCTGCAAAACGCCAAGATTGCGACCCTGGGCGAGCGCGTGGAAGACGTGTTCTTCATCACCGACGCGCACAACCAACCGTTGTCCGACCCGTTGCTGTGCAGCCGTTTGCAGGATGCGATCGTTGAGCAACTGAGCGTCAATCAGGAACCTGATATCAAATTGTCGCGCATCAGTATTTGATGGCGCCCCGGATTCAAATGGCTTTGCGAGAGACCCAGCCCCAATGAACAACGCTCTGAACCAGCTCCAGCCGTACCCGTTCGAAAAGCTCCGCGCCCTGCTCGGTACCGTGACCCCGAACCCGGACAAGCGCCCGATCGCCCTGTCGATCGGCGAGCCGAAACACCGTTCGCCAAGCTTTGTCGCCGAGGCACTGGCCAACAGTCTGGATCAGATGGCGGTGTATCCGACTACCCTCGGCATCCCGGCCCTGCGCGAAGCCATCGCCGGCTGGTGTGAGCGTCGTTTCGGCGTACCAGGCGGCTGGATCGATCCGGCGCGCAACGTGTTGCCGGTCAATGGCACCCGTGAAGCCCTGTTCGCGTTCACCCAGACCGTGGTCAACCGTGGCGACGACGCACTGGTGGTCAGTCCGAATCCGTTCTACCAGATCTACGAAGGCGCGGCGTTCCTCGCCGGCGCCAAGCCGCATTACCTGCCGTGCCTCGACGAAAACGGCTTCAATCCGGATTTCGATGCGGTTTCGCCGGACATCTGGAAACGCTGCCAGATCCTGTTCCTCTGCTCGCCGGGCAATCCGACTGGCGCGCTGATCCCGGTCGACACCCTGAAAAAGCTGATCACCCTGGCCGACGAGTACGATTTCGTGATCGCCGCCGACGAGTGCTACAGCGAGTTGTACTTCAATGAGCAAACGCCGCCGCCGGGACTGCTCACTGCGTGTGTCGAACTGGGCCGCAAAAACTTCAAGCGTTGCGTGGTGTTCCACAGCCTCTCCAAGCGCTCCAACCTCCCCGGTCTGCGTTCCGGGTTCGTGGCGGGCGATGCCGACATCCTCAAAGGCTTCCTGCTGTATCGCACCTATCACGGCTGCGCGATGCCGGTACAAACGCAACTGGCCAGCGTGGCGGCGTGGAATGACGAAGTGCATGTACGCGCCAACCGTGCGCTGTATCGCGAGAAATTCGATGCGGTGCTGGAAATCCTCAGCCCGGTGATGGACGTGCAGCGCCCGGATGGCAGTTTCTATCTGTGGCCGAACGTGCAAGGCGACGATGCTGCGTTCTGTCGCGATCTGTTTGAACAGGAGCACGTGACCGTGGTGCCGGGTTCTTACTTGTCCCGTGACGTCGATGGCGTCAATCCGGGGGCTGGCCGCGTGCGTATGGCACTGGTTGCGCCACTGGCCGAGTGTGTCGAGGCGGCTGAACGGATTCGTGACTTTATCAAGCGTCGTCCGTAAAGCCTGAACGCCTGTGCCGGACAATCCGGTACAGGCGGTTCAAATATCACGTAACAGTTCGCCTCATCTTATACCCCACCTTTCAGCCGGCCAGACGTTAGTCTTGGGTTGCGCTGTTTGCTGCGTATCAAAACGACCGCCCTCCAAACTTCATGGAAGAAGTGAAATGAAAGAACTCCTGGATTGCCAACTGATTCAGTGGCCCGATGATCAAGCGGCTTACACCGCCGCCATCAATGAAAACCCGGCCAATGCCGGCCCCGATGCCACGACAGGCGCGCGTCGCAAACGCTCCGTGGTCAATTATTCAAAACTGTGGGCCAACGGTCGCACCTTGAAAATTGCTTTCATGGATTCGCCCGACGCTGAGCACAAAAGCAGGATTATCGAAGCCGCCAGCCGCTGGTTGCCATACATCAACCTCAAGTTTGAATTCGTCGAAGAACGCAAAGGCGATATCCGGATCGCCACAACGCACAATCTCAACAATTCCATGCTCGGTACCGATGCGCTGCTGATTCATCCAGACCACCCGACCATGAATCTCGGGGTCACGCCCGACCATGCCGACTTCGAGGTCATCGTGACGCATGAGTTCGGCCATGCACTCGGCGCCCTGCATGAACATCAGCACCCTCAGGCCAATATCCCGTGGGATAAACCCAAGGTGTACGAGTTCTATCAGAATCGGCAAATGAACCCGCTGACCCGCGAACAAGTCGACCTCAACCTCTTCGCCTCCTTCGATACGCTCGATGCGATCTACACCGCCTATGACAAGCGATCAATCATGCATCACCCGATTGCAAACACGTTGACGGTGGGCAATTGGGAAGTACCGATCAACCGCAAGATCAGCAAGAAAGACAAACGCCTGATGAAGCTGCTCTATCCCAAGTAATCCGCTGCCTATTTGACCTGCCCCAGGTTGGCCTCGCTCAGATCGAGCTCTCCCAGTACTTCCCGCAGCACATCGTCACCGATCTGGTGCTGGCGGCTAAGACGGTACAACTCAAGGCGTTGCGCGCGCAGCGCCTTCAAACGGAGCCGACGCTCAAGCAAGTCCATCTGGAAGGCCAGCGCCTGGGCTTCGGCAGAATCATTGAAGACATCGAGTTGATGGCGATACTCGGACATGATTCGCGCTTTCAGTTCGGCGGCCAATGCCGCCTGAGCAGCCTCCTGCGGGGCGACTTCCTCGGCTTCCAGCGAGTGAATTGCCGCCTCGGCCGTTTTGCGCCAGGCATCGCGCACTTCCTGGCGACGCTTGTCGTCCGGGCTCTTTTCGATCCCTCGCAACAACAGCGGCAGAGCAATACACGCCGATATCAGTGACAGCAGGATCACCCCGGCAGCGATGAAAATCAGCAGATCACGTTCGGGAAACGCATCCGCGCCCATCAGCATCGGCACCGACATCACACCGGCCAGCGTCACCGCACCGCGCACACCGCCGACGGTCAGCAACCAGCAGGAACGCGCAGTCGGCACTTGCGTCAGCTCGCCCTTGCCGCGCAAACGGCGCAACAGCACCGACAAACGCCAGATGCTCTGCACCCAGATAAACCGCAGCAAGACCAGCGCGAGGAAAATCGCCACGACATCCAGGCAGCGGTAGAACAGCGTCGGCCACAATGTCGGCTCGTGGCTGACCACGGCTTTGATGATGTCCGGCAATTGCAGGCCGAGCAGCAGGAAGATCAGCCCGTTAAAGGCAAACTCCAGCAGCGACCAGACGCTGCGATTAAGCAGTCGGGTGCTGGTCTGTCGTGGCAGTAGATCAAGCCAGCTCTGCATCATGCCCGCCGCCACCGCCGAGAGAATGCCCGAGACGCCGAGGCGTTCGGCCAACACATACGCGGCGAACGGCAACAGCAACATGAACACCACGTGGGTGGCCGGGTCATCCCAGCCACGGGCGATCATCCACGCGCGCAAGCGCCCGACCAGCCAGCTCAACGCCACACCGACCGCCAGCCCGCCGAGGGCGACCACGACGAACGTCAGGCTGGCATTGGCCAGAGAGAACACGCCGGTCACCGCAGCGACCAGAGCGAACTTGAACGTCACCAGACCCGAGGCATCGTTCATCAGCGCCTCGCCTTGCAGGATGTGCATCAACGGCGTCGGCAAGCGGTTCTGCGAAATCGCCGAAACGGCCACGGCGTCGGTTGGCGACAACACGGCCGCCAGAGCGAAGGCCACCGGCAGAGGAATTGACGGTAACAACCAATGAATGAAGTAACCGGCGCCGACCACGGTGAACAACACCAGCCCCACCGCCAGCGTCAGGATCGGCCCGCGCAGATGCCAGAACTCACGCTTGGGCATGCGCCAGCCATCGGAGAACAGCAGCGGCGGCAGGAACAGAAACAGGAACAGTTCGGGATCGAGGGCCACATGCAGACCCAGCGTCGGCCAGGCGAGCAAGGCGCCGGCGGAAATCTGGACCAGTGGCAGAGGCAGCGGGATGACCCGCCCGACCAGACGCGAGACGCTGACCAGCATCAGCAGGATCAGGACGGTATAAGCAGTTTGCATAAAGCGGAAATCTCAGACAATCGACAGCGTTGAACTGCCATATTAGCCGCTTAGGCTGTGTCTGACCGTTGCACCTATGTCGCACTGCCCGATCGCAGTCCCTTGTGGGAGCGAGCCTGCTCGCGAATGCGGTGTGTCATTAGCAGAGATTTTGACTGACACGGCCCCTTCGCGAGCAAGCTCGCTCCCACAGGGTTTTGCATTGCCAAATCGACCTGAGGCGCCGCGAACCGGTTTGGTCATGGCATAATCCGACACCATTTTTCTCCAGCACCTGTAAAGGGGGCAATTCCTTGACCGTTTCAAGTAAAACGTTGCACCTTTTCGGCATCAAAGCCTGCGACACCATGAAGAAGGCGCGCACCTGGCTCGATGAACACGCTGTCAGCTACGACTTTCACGATTACAAAACCGCCGGCATCGACCGTGAACACCTGACCCAATGGTGTGACGAACACGGCTGGCAAACGGTGTTGAACCGCGCAGGCACGACCTTTCGCAAACTCGACGACGAACGCAAAGCCGATCTCGACCAGTCGAAAGCCATCGAACTGATGCTCGCTCAACCCTCGATGATCAAGCGCCCGGTGCTCGATCTCGGTGACCGAACCCTGATTGGCTTCAAGCCAGATATCTACGCGGCCGCTCTGAAGTAAGCAGCCCGTCACTCTTTGTAGAGGTGTATTTACATGTCCAATTCCCTGTTCAGCATCGCCTTTGGTGTCGGCACTCAGAACCGTCAAGGCGCATGGCTGGAAGTGTTCTACGCACAGCCACTGCTCAACCCTTCGGCCGAACTGGTCGCGGCGGTTGCGCCGATTCTCGGTTACACCGAAGGCAACCAGGCCATCACTTTCACCACCGCCCAGGCCGCGCAACTGGCTGAAGCCGTGAAAGGTATCGACGCCGTGCAAGGCAAGCTGCTGACCCGTCTGGCTGAAAGCCACAAGCCGCTGGTCGCCACTTTGCTGGCCGAAGACGCACAGCTGACCTCGACGCCTGAGGCGTATCTGAAGCTGCACCTGCTGTCGCACCGTCTGGTCAAGCCACACGGCGTGAGCCTGGCCGGGATTTTCCCGCTGCTGCCAAACGTAGCGTGGACCAGCCAGGGTGCAATCGACCTGAGCGAACTGGCTGAACTGCAACTGGAAGCGCGTCTGCGTGGCGAATTGCTGGAAGTGTTCTCGGTGGACAAGTTCCCGAAAATGACCGACTACGTGGTTCCGGCCGGCGTGCGTATCGCTGACGCCGCGCGTCTGCGTCTGGGCGCTTACGTCGGTGAAGGCACCACCGTGATGCACGAAGGTTTCATCAACTTCAACGCCGGCACCGAAGGCCCGGGCATGATCGAAGGCCGCGTTTCCGCTGGCGTATTCGTCGGCAAGGGTTCCGATCTGGGCGGCGGTTGCTCGACCATGGGCACCCTGTCGGGCGGCGGCAACATCGTGATCAAGGTCGGCGAAGGCTGCCTGATCGGCGCCAACGCCGGTATCGGTTTCCCGTTGGGTGACCGCAACACCGTTGAGTCGGGCCTGTACGTGACGGCCGGCACCAAGGTGGCGCTGCTGGACGAAAACAACAACCTGGTTAAAGTTGTGAAAGCGCGTGAACTGGCCGGTCAGACTGATCTGCTGTTCCGTCGCAATTCGGAAACCGGTGCTGTGGAATGCAAGACCCACAAATCGGCGATCGAACTGAACGAAGCGCTGCACGCTCACAACTAAGCAGCCATACGATCCCCCTGTGGGAGCGAGCTTGCTCGCGAAGGCGTCCGGTCAGTCAACAACAGTACTGAATGACACGACGCTTTCGCGAGCAAGCTCGCTCCCACAAGGTTCGGTGTATACCCGCCCAAGTTCACAGGGCTGAACAGATGATGATTCCCTCCCCCTGGCGCGCCGATTTCCCGGCCATCGCCGCGCTGCAACGGCAAGACCAGACCTATCTGGACAACGCCGCCACCACGCAAAAACCCCAGGCCCTGCTCGACGCACTGACGCATTACTACGCCAATGGCGCGGCCAATGTGCATCGTGCGCAACACCTTCCCGGTGCTCACGCGACGCAGGCGTTCGAGGACAGTCGGCTCAAGGTCGCCCAGTGGCTGAATGCCGGTGACAGCGGGCAGATCATCTTCACTCACGGCGCCACCAGTGCGCTGAATCTCCTGGCCTATGGCCTGGAACATCTTTTCCACCCGGGCGACGAAATTGTCATCAGCGCCCTGGAGCATCACGCCAACCTGCTGCCATGGCAGCAACTGGCGCAACGTCGCAACCTGAAACTGGTGATCCTGCCGCTGGATGCCGACGGTCTGATCGACCTCGCTGCTGCTGTGCATTTGATTGGCCCGCGCACGCGCTTGCTGGCCGTCAGTCAGTTGTCCAACGTGCTCGGTGCATGGCAGCCATTGCCGGCCTTGCTGGGCATGGCCAAGGCGCAGAACGCGCTGACCGTGGTCGATGGCGCGCAAGGCGTGGTGCATGGTCGGCATGACGTGCAGGCGCTGGGTTGCGACTTCTATGTGTTTTCCAGCCACAAGCTGTATGGCCCCGATGGCCTCGGCGTATTGTTCGGGCGCAATGCGGCGCTTGAGCAACTGAAACCCTGGCAGTTCGGTGGCGAGATGGTGCTGGAAGCCAACTATCACGATTCGCGCTTCCGCCCTGCTCCGCTGGGTTTCGAAGCGGGTACGCCGCCGATTGCCAGTGTCATCGGCCTCGGCGCGACGCTGGATTACCTGGCGGGTCTGGATCAGGACGCGGTGTCGGCACACGAAGCGGCGCTGCATGACTATCTACTGCGCGGCCTCGCGGCGCGCAATGGCATTCGCTTGCTTGGCAAACCGCAACTGGCCCTGGCCAGTTTTGTCGTCGACGGTGTGCATAACTCCGATCTGGCGCACCTGCTGACCGAACAAGGTATCGCCGTTCGCGCTGGACATCACTGCGCCATGCCGCTGTTGAAAAGCTTTGAGCTGGCCGGAGCGATTCGGGTGTCGCTGGCGCTGTACAACGATTCCGAGGATCTGGAGCGGTTCTTTGAAGCGCTGGATCAAGCGCTGGAGTTGCTGCGATGAGCCTGCCGCTCGAGGCTGCCGAGGCGCTGCAAATATTTCAAAACGCAGCCGGCTGGGAACAGCGCGCGCGGTTGCTGATGCAGTTTGGTGATCGTCTGCCGCCGTTGGATGACGCGGACAAGTGCGACGCTAACCGTGTACATGGCTGTGAGAGTCAGGTGTGGCTGGTTGGGGCGTTGCACGATGGTCACTGGCAGTTCAGCGCCAGCAGCGATGCGCGGATGATTCGTGGGTTGGTGGCGTTGTTGCTGTTGCGGGTTAATGGACTGTCTGCCGCTGAGTTGAAGCAGGTGGATTTGCCGGACTGGTTCAACCAGTTGGGCCTTTCGCGCCAGCTATCGCCCTCGCGTAGCAATGGCCTCAATGCCGTGCTCCAGCGGATGAATGAGTTGGCGGGTTAATCGCTTTCGCGAGCAGGCTCGCTCCCACAGGGGAATGCATTTCAATGTGGGAGCGAGCCTGCTCGCGAAGAGGCCATCAGCCTCACCGATCAAACCTCAGGCTTAATGCGATCCGCCGGACGCCGAACCCCCGCGACAATCTTGTCCACAGCCTTGGTCGCCGCGACCATGCCAAACGTCGCCGTGACCATCATCACCGCGCCAAATCCGCCGGCACAGTCGAGCTTCACGCCATCGCCAACAAAACTCTTCTGCAAACAAATACTGCCATCCGGCTTCGGATAGCGCAGTTGTTCGGTGGAAAACACGCACGGCACGCTGTAATGGCGGGTCACGGTGCGCGAAAAACCGTAATCGCGCCGCAACGTCGAGCGCACTTTCGAGGCCAACGGATCGTTGAACGTGCGGTTGAGATCGCACACCTGAATCAGCGTCGGATCAATCTGTCCGCCCGCACCGCCAGTGGTGATGATCTGGATCTTGCGGCGCTTGCACCAGGCGATCAGCGCAGCTTTGGCGTTGACCGCGTCGATGCAGTCGATCACGCAATCAATGTTCGGCGTGATGTATTCGGCCATGGTGTCGCGGGTGACGAAATCCGCCACGGCGTGCACGGTGCAATCCGGGTTGATCCCGCGCAGACGCTCGGCCATCACCTCGACCTTGGGTTTGCCGACTGTGCTGTCCAGCGCGTGCAACTGGCGGTTGGCGTTGCTGACGCAGACGTCATCGAGATCGAACAGCGAAATCTCGCCGACGCCACAGCGGGCCATGGCTTCCGCCGCCCAGGAACCGACGCCACCGACGCCGACAATCGCCACATGGGCCGCGCGCAGGCGCTCCAGGCCTTCAATGCCATACAAACGGGCGATGCCTGCAAACCGCGGATCTTCTGTACTCATGACCATTACCCCAAAAACCGGCGCGCATTATAGGGCTACGCGGCGACAAGTTCTAAACATCAGCTACAAGTGTAAGAACTTAAGTCAAAGTCGGCTGCCCAATGTCGGGCATTTCCCTGTCTGATGTACGACTTGCGAACTGCCGGTGTAGGATGCGCGCCCCTCGGGCGTCTAGCCGACCGATCCTTCGTTCCACAGCCTTTGGAACCCGAAATAGCTATGTCATCGCGTAAATTTGGACTCAACCTGGTGGTGGTTCTGGCAATCGCCGCCCTATTCACCGGTTTCTGGGCGCTGATCAACCGCCCGGTTTCCGCGCCGAACTGGCCGGAGCAGATCTCCGGTTTCTCCTATTCGCCGTTCCAGCAGGGCCAATACCCGCAGAAGGATCAGTATCCGTCTGACGACGAAATGCGCCGCGATCTGGAGATCATGAGCAAGCTGACGGACAACATCCGCATCTACTCGGTCGACGGCACGCTGGGGGACATCCCGAAACTGGCTGAAGAATTCGGCCTTCGAGTCACCCTCGGCATCTGGATCAGTCCGGATCAGGAACGCAACGAACGGGAAATCACCAAAGCCATCGAATTGGCCAATACGTCACGCAGCGTGGTTCGCGTTGTCGTGGGTAATGAAGCGCTATTCCGTGAAGAAATCACCCCAGAGGCATTGATCGTTTTGCTCGATCGCGTGCGTGCAGCCGTGAAAGTCCCGGTAACCACGTCCGAGCAATGGCACATCTGGGAGAAATACCCGCAACTGGCCAAGCACGTTGACCTGATCGCCGCCCACGTTCTGCCGTACTGGGAATTCATCCCGGTCGACAAGGCCGGCCAGTTCGTTTTCGACCGCGCCCGCGACCTGAAAAAGCTGTTCCCGAAAAAACCGCTGCTGCTCTCCGAGGTCGGCTGGCCGAGCAACGGCCGTATGCGCGGTGGTGCCGATGCTTCGCCGGCGGATCAGGCGATCTACCTGCGGACCTTGGTCAACAAGCTCAACCGCCAAGGCTTCAACTACTTCGTGATCGAAGCCTTTGACCAGCCGTGGAAGGCCAGTGACGAAGGTTCGGTCGGCGCCTACTGGGGCGTGTTCAATGCCGCGCGTCAGCAGAAATTCAACTTCGAAGGCCCGGTGGTCGCGATTCCGCAATGGCGCGTGCTGGCGATCGGTTCGGTGGTGCTGGCGCTGTTGTCGCTGACCCTGCTGATGATCGACGGCTCGGCCCTGCGTCAGCGTGGGCGGATCTTCCTGACCTTTATCGCCTTCCTTTGCGGTTCGGTGCTGGTGTGGATCGGCTACGACTACAGCCTGCAATACAGCACGTGGTTCAGTTTGACCGTCGGTTTCCTCTTGGCGCTCGGTGCGCTTGGGGTATTTATCGTCTTGCTGACGGAGGCGCATGAGCTGGCCGAAGCGGTGTGGATTCACAAACGCCGGCGTGAATTCCTGCCGGTGGAGGGCGACTCCAGCTATCGCCCGAAAGTGTCAATCCACGTGCCGTGCTACAACGAGCCGCCGGAGATGGTCAAACAGACCCTCGACGCCCTCGCCGCCCTCGATTACCCGGACTACGAAGTCCTGATCATCGACAACAACACCAAGGATCCGGCGGTGTGGGAACCGGTGCGTGACTACTGCGCAACCCTCGGCCCGCGCTTCAAGTTCTTCCACGTCTCGCCGCTGGCCGGTTTCAAGGGCGGCGCGCTGAACTACCTGATTCCGCACACCGCCAAGGATGCCGAAGTGATCGCCGTGATCGACTCCGATTACTGCGTGCACCCGAACTGGCTCAAGCACATGGTGCCGCACTTCGCCGACCCGAAAATCGCCGTGGTGCAGTCGCCGCAGGATTACCGCGACCAGAACGAAAGCACCTTCAAGAAGCTCTGCTACGCCGAATACAAAGGCTTCTTCCACATCGGCATGGTCACCCGTAACGACCGTGATGCGATCATTCAGCACGGCACCATGACCATGACCCGGCGTTCGGTGCTGGAAGAATTGGGCTGGGCCGACTGGTGCATCTGTGAAGACGCCGAACTCGGTCTGCGCGTATTCGAGAAAGGCCTGTCGGCGGCGTATTACCACGACAGCTACGGCAAGGGTCTGATGCCGGATACGTTTATCGACTTCAAGAAGCAGCGTTTCCGCTGGGCCTACGGTGCAATCCAGATCATCAAACGTCACACCGGCAGCCTGCTGCGCGGCAAGGACACCGAGCTGACGCGCGGCCAGCGTTACCACTTCCTCGCGGGCTGGTTGCCGTGGGTCGCGGACGGCATGAACATCTTCTTCACCGTCGGCGCGCTGTTGTGGTCGGCGGCGATGATCATCGTGCCGCAACGGGTCGATCCGCCGCTGCTGATCTTCGCAATCCCGCCTCTGGCGCTGTTCGTGTTCAAGGTCGGCAAGATCATCTTCCTCTACCGCCGCGCCGTTGGCGTGAACCTGAAAGACGCATTCTGCGCGGCGCTGGCCGGGCTGGCGTTGTCGCACACCATCGCCAAAGCGGTGCTGTACGGCTTCTTCACCAGCAGCATTCCGTTCTTCCGTACGCCAAAAAACGCCGACAACCATGGCTTCTGGGTGGCGATTTCCGAAGCGCGCGAAGAGCTGTTCATCATGCTGTTGTTGTGGGGCGCGGCGCTGGGGATCTATCTGGTCAACGGCATGCCGAGCAACGACATGCGTTTCTGGGTGGTGATGTTGCTGGTGCAATCGCTGCCGTATCTGGCGGCGCTGATCATGGCGTTCCTGTCGTCGCTGCCAAAACCGGCGGCCAAGCCTGAGCCGGCAACAGCATAATCGCTAACGGATAACGTCAAACGGCGGCCTTCGGGCCGCCGTTTTGCTTTAGAATGACCGCCTTTTTCAATGCCAACAAACTCGGTAGGAGCTGCCGAAGGCTGCGATCTTTTGATCTTGCTGTTGATTTTAAAAAACAAAATCAAAAGATCGCAGCCTTCGGCAGCTCCTACAGGTTTACCGTGCGCACCCGGAGTTATTACATGACGGCCCACGCCGACCTTTCGCCGACCCTCCAACTCGCCATCGACCTGATCCGCCGTCCGTCCGTGACGCCGGTCGACGCCGATTGCCAGAAGCAGATGATGCAGCGCCTGGGCGATGCCGGTTTCAGCCTCGAGCCGATGCGCATCGAAGATGTGGATAACTTCTGGGCGACCCACGGCAACAACGACGGCCCGGTGCTGTGCTTCGCCGGTCACACCGACGTGGTGCCGACCGGCCCGGTGACCGCGTGGCAGATCGATCCGTTCAACGCCGTGATCGACGAACATGGCATGCTCTGTGGCCGTGGCGCGGCGGACATGAAAGGCAGCCTGGCGTCGATGACCGTGGCCGCCGAGCGCTTCGTCGCCGACTACCCTAACCACAAGGGCAAGGTCGCATTCCTGATCACCAGCGACGAAGAAGGCCCGGCGCACCACGGCACTAAAGCGGTGGTTGAGCGTCTGGCCGCGCGTAATGAGCGTCTTGACTGGTGCATCGTCGGCGAACCGTCAAGCACCACGCTGGTTGGCGACGTGGTGAAAAACGGTCGTCGCGGCTCGCTGGGCGCCAAGCTCACCGTCAAAGGCATTCAGGGTCACGTCGCTTACCCGCATCTGGCGAAGAACCCGATCCACCTCGCCGCTCCGGCGCTGGCCGAACTGGCCGCCGAGCACTGGGATCACGGCAACGATTTCTTCCCGCCGACCAGCTTCCAGATCTCCAACGTCAACTCCGGCACCGGCGCGACCAACGTGATTCCGGGTGATCTGGTGGCAGTGTTCAACTTCCGTTTCTCCACCGAATCGACCGTCGAAGGCCTGCAGAAACGCGTGGCCGATATTCTCGACAAGCACGATCTGGACTGGCACATCGACTGGGCGCTGTCCGGCCTGCCGTTCCTCACCGAACCGGGTGCGCTGCTCGACGCGGTGTCGGCGAGCATCAAGGACATCACCGGTCGCGAGACCAAGGCGTCGACCAGCGGCGGCACCTCCGATGGCCGCTTTATCGCAACCATGGGCACGCAAGTGGTTGAACTGGGCCCGGTCAACGCGACCATTCACCAGGTCAACGAACGCGTGCTGGCGGCGGATCTCGACGTACTGACCGAGATCTACTACCAGACAATGATCAAGTTGCTCGCCTGATGCTTGCTTGCCCCATCTGTAGTGAACCGCTGAACGCGGTGGATAACGGCGTGGTCTGCCCCGCCGGCCACCGCTTCGACCGTGCGCGTCAGGGTTACCTCAACCTGCTGCCGGTGCAGCACAAGAACAGCCGCGATCCTGGCGACAACCAGGCCATGGTCGAAGCGCGCCGTGACTTTCTGAATGCCGGCCACTACGCGCCGGTGGCCAAGCGTCTGGCCGAACTGGCGGCGGGTTATGCGCCGGATCGCTGGGTCGACATCGGCTGTGGCGAGGGTTATTACACCGCGCAGATCGCCGAGGCCTTGCCGAACGCGGATGGCTACGCGCTGGACATCTCTCGCGAAGCGGTCAAACGCGCCTGCAAACGCAACCCTGCAATCACCTGGTTGATCGCCAGCATGGCCCGCGTGCCGCTGGCGTCGGGCAGTTGCCAGTTTCTCGCCAGTGTTTTCAGTCCTTTGGATTGGGAAGAGGCCAAGCGCTTGCTCAGTGTCGGCGGCGGTCTGATGAAAGTCGGCCCGACCAGCGGCCATCTGATGGAACTGCGCGAGCGCCTGTACGACGAAGTGCGCGAATACACCGACGACAAGCACTTGGCCCTGGTGCCGCGAGGCATGGCGCTGGCGCACAGTGAAACCCTGGAATTCAAGCTGACGCTGGACAAGCCCGAGGATCGCGCCAACCTGTTGGCGATGACACCCCACGGCTGGCGCGCCAGTGCCGAGCGCCGCGCGGCGGTGATCGAACAGGCCGAGCCGTTCGTGACCACCGTGTCGATGCGCTACGATTATTTCGTTCTTCAATAACTTTTGGTCTCGGGCGAGTGCCCGGGGCCGGCTAAATCCGCGAATGGATTTTTCAGACCCGCAGTGAGGACATCCATGCGCCAACCGGATATCGAGATTTACCTGAAAGACGCCGACGTCGACCACAAGGCCGTTTCGGCCTGGCTGGGCGCCGCGCTGGGCCCATGCAGCGACTGGGTACAGAAAGGCCAGACCTACAAATGCAAGGCCGGCAACGTGCCGGTGACCTGGCTGCCGAAAGCCGTGGGCAAGTGGAACAGCCTGTATCTGGAAAGCGACCAGACGCCATGGGACGACGACATCGCCTGCGCCCGCGCCGCATTCGCTGCGCTGAACGTGGAAGTGCGTTGTGCACCGGGGACGTGGGTCGAGGAAGAAGGTGAGGAAACGGCGGATCGCTGGATGCGCATCAGCGAAGACGGTGAAGAAGAAATCACCTGGAAAACCGCATAAAAGCAAAAGAGCGCAGCCTTCGGCAGCTCCTACAGGGTCATGTGTACACCCGTAGGAGCTGCCGAAGGCTGCGATCTTTTGATCTTCAAGGTTACAAGCCTACAACGTCTTCCGCCTGCAAACCCTTCTCGCCAGTAATCACCGCGTATTCAACCTGCTGGCCTTCAGTCAGCGACCGATGCCCTTCGCCACGAATCGCGCGGTAGTGGACGAACACGTCCACCCCGTCTTCGCGCTGGATAAAGCCGTAGCCCTTGGCGTCGTTGAACCACTTCACGTTGCCGGTTTCACGTGTTGCCATCTGTTCATACTCCTTTTTTATTATTGGACAGGCTTTTCGCAGGAAAGCCTTTGCGGAACGTCAGCCTGCATCCGACGTCCATAAAAGGGCCCCGGCGACAGACCGCCGAGTATATGACAGGCGCGAAAACTCTCAACAGGAGATTACTTCGCCGCTTTTTTGCCGATTTTCAGCATATACGGCACACTATCGCCCTCCCGAGCAAACGCTCGGTTTTATTCACTCACGCAGAAGCCGTATGACCCGTTCCCCGTTCCGCCGTCTTGTGTTTGGCACCTTGCGCCGACTGTTGTACCTCTGGGTTCGCTCGGAGACGATCAACCAGTCGTCGTTCACCCTCAACCTCGACCGCAGTCGTCCGGTGTTCTACGTCCTGCAAAACCCTTCGCTGACTGATCTGGCCGTGCTCGACACCGAGTGCACCAAGGCCGGTCTGCCGCGTCCGGTACTGCCGGTGTCGGTGGGTTCGCTGATCGAACCGGCGGCGTTTTTCTACCTGACGCCGGATCCGGACTGGCTCGGTCGCCAGGACAAACGCGGTGCGCCGCCAACCCTGACCCGTCTGGTCAGCGCCCTCACCCAGAACGCTGCCGAAGACGCGCAGATCATTCCCGTCAGCGTGTTCTGGGGCCAATCGCCGGACAGCGAAAACAGTCCGTGGAAGCTGTTGTTCGCCGACAGCTGGGCCGTTACCGGGCGCCTGCGTCGCCTGCTGAGCATCATCGTTCTCGGGCGTAAAACCCGCGTGCAATTCTCCGCGCCGATCCATCTGCGCGAGCTGATCGAGCACAACAAGGGCCACGAACGCACTGTGCGCATGGCCCAACGCATCCTGCGCGTGCACTTCCGCAATCTGAAAGCCGCCGTCATCGGCCCGGACATTTCCCACCGCCGCAATCTGGTCAAAGGTCTGCTCAATCAGCCGCTGGTCAAGCAAGCGATCCTCGAAGAAGCCGAGCGCGAAAACATCTCCCCGGAGAAAGCCAAGGCTCAGGCCCTGCGCTACGGCAACGAGATCGCCTCGGACTACACCTACACCGCGATCCGCTTTCTGGAAGTGGTGCTGAGCTGGTTCTGGAACAAGATCTACGACGGCATCAAGGTCAACCACATCGAAGGCGTGCAGAAAGTCGCCCAGGGTCACGAAGTGATCTATGTGCCGTGCCACCGCAGCCACATCGACTACCTGTTGCTCTCGTACCTGCTGTTCCGCAACGGCCTGACGCCGCCGCACATCGCCGCCGGGATCAACCTCAACATGCCGGTGATCGGCAGCCTGCTGCGCCGTGGCGGTGCATTCTTCATGCGTCGCACGTTCAAGGGCAATCCGCTGTACACCTCGGTGTTCAACGAATACCTGCACACGCTGTTCACCAAAGGCTTCCCGGTCGAGTACTTCGTTGAAGGCGGCCGCTCACGCACCGGACGCATGCTGCAACCTAAAACCGGCATGCTCGCGATTACGATGCGCAGCTTCCTGCGTTCGTCGCGCATGCCGATCGTGTTTGTGCCGGTGTACATCGGTTACGAGCGCGTACTGGAAGGCCGCACTTACCTCGGCGAACTGCGCGGCGCGAGCAAGAAGAAAGAATCGATCTTCGACATCTTCAAAGTCATCGGTGCGCTCAAGCAGCGTTTTGGGCAGGTCGCGGTGAATTTCGGTGAGCCGATCAAACTGGCCGAATTCCTCGACGCCGAGCAACCGGACTGGCGCCAGCAGGAACTCGGCCCGCAGTACAAACCGGCGTGGCTTAACGAAACCACCAATCGCCTTGGCGAAAAAGTTGCGCAGCATCTCAACGAAGCGGCGGCGATCAACCCGGTCAACCTGGTGGCGCTGGCGCTGCTGTCGACCACACGTCTGGCGCTGGACGATCGCGCCATGGCACGGGTGCTGGATCTGTATCTGGCGCTGCTGCGTAAAGTCCCGTACTCGCCACACACCACTCTGCCGGAGGGCGATGGTCGCGCACTGATCGAGCATGTGAAGGACATGGACCTGCTCGCCGAACAGAACGATGCGCTGGGCAAGATTCTCTATCTGGACGAGCAGAATGCCGTCCTGATGACCTACTACCGCAACAACGTACTGCACATCTTCGCGCTGCCGGCGCTGCTGGCGAGCTTCTTCCAGAGTACCTCGCGCATGAGTCGCGAGCAGATCCTGCGCTACACCCGCGCGCTGTATCCGTACCTGCAATCGGAATTGTTCATTCGCTGGACGCTGGACGAACTGGACGGCGTGGTTGACCAGTGGCTGGAAGCGTTCGTCGAGCAAGGTTTGCTGCGTTTCGAGAAGGATGTTTATCTGCGTCCAGCGCCAAGTTCGCGGCATTTCGTGCTGCTGACGCTGCTGTCGAAGAGCATCGCCCAGACCTTGCAGCGCTTCTACATGACCGTGTCCTTGCTGCTCAACAGCGGCCAGAACACCGTCAGCGCCGAAGAGCTGGAAGACCTCTGCACGGTCATGGCCCAGCGCCTGTCGATCCTCCACGGCCTCAACGCCCCGGAGTTTTTCGACAAGAGCCTGTTCCGCCACTTCATCCAGACGATGCTCGACCTCGACGTGCTGCGCCGCGACGAGGCCGGCAAACTGAGTTATCACGAACTGCTCGGCGAACTGGCTGAGGGTGCGGCCAAACGCGTGCTGCCGGCGGAGATTCGTTTGTCGATCCGTCAGGTCGCGCTGCATCGCAGTGAAGATGCTGCAGATCAGGTCGTCGCCCAACCCGAGACCTGATCCAAACCCTGTGGGAGCGACGGTGCGACGATTCGACTTGCTCGCGAAGACGGAGTGTCAGACAACTGAAATGTTGAATGCTAAACCGCTTTCGCGAGCAGGCTCGCTCCCACATTGATAGGAGAATTCCCGATGAAAAAACTCACCCTGCTCGCCGCCGCCACATTGCTGAGCGCCTGCCAATCGACCACTCCTGCCGGCAAGGTCGGCCTCGACGGTGAAGTGTTCTACCTGCAGCGCATCGCCCTGCCACCGAGCGCCACCCTCAGCGTCAGCCTGCAAGACGTCTCGCTAGCCGATGCGCCAGCGGTGGTGCTGGACGAGCAGAAAGGCCCGATCAAAGGCCAGGTGCCACTGCCCTTCCACTTGAACTACGATCCGGCCCAAGTCAAACCGGGCCATCGTTACTCGGTCAGCGCGCGCATTGAAGTCAACGGCGAACTGATGTTCATCACCACCGAAAACCACGCCGTGCAACTCGACGGCAACGACCCGCAGCCGCTGAAAATCCGCGTCGACGCCGTTCGTTAATTCATTTTCCGTAGCCCTTTTCCGCAACAAGGAAGCCGCCATGCTCCGCCCTACCCTTCGCTTCGCCGGCCTGTGTGCAGGCCTGATGATCTCCGCCAGCGCCATGGCCTTGTCGCTCAGTGACCTGTCACAAAAAGACGCCACCGGTGGCCTCAAGGACGCCCTGACCCAAGGCGCACAAATCGCCGTCAAACAACTGGGCACCCCCGGCGGTTTCAGCAACAACCCCGACGTGAAGATCGAACTGCCGGGCAAACTCGGCAAAGCCGCGAGCAAAATGAAAGCCTTCGGCATGGGTGCCCAGGTTGAAGAACTGGAAACCGCCATGAACAAGGCTGCGGAATCCGCCGTGACTCAGGCCCAGCCAATCCTCGTCGACGCCGTGAAGAAAATGAGCGTGGAAGACGCCAAAGGCATCCTCAGCGGCGGCAAGGATTCGGCCACGCAATACCTCGACAAATCCAGCCGCGAACAGATCCGCGCCAAGTTCCTGCCGATCGTCAAACAGGCGACCGACAAGGTTGGCGTAGCACAGAAGTACAACTCGTTCGCTGGTCAGGCTGCTGCGTTTGGCGTGGTGGACGCGAAGAGCGCCAATGTCGAGAACTACGTCACCGAACAAGCGCTGAATGGCCTGTTCGAGATGATCGGCAAACAGGAAGAAACCATCCGCCAGAATCCGGCTGCTGCGGCTACCAGCCTGGCGAAGAAGGTGTTCGGCACGCTCTAAGCAGTCAGAACTCGGGGGCGAATCAATTCGCTCCCGTGCTCCCCTCTACGCAAGGGACTACGTAAAAAGAACACCCACTCCCGTCCCATTTTCTTTTTCTCAAAAACCTGTAATTGCTCCAGGCCCTCCAGGACCGAAGCTGCCTCGCGGTACGAGCAAAAAAAATTGTCCGCCACATTGCCCGCCGTGAAATCCTTTGCCACCCCGCTTTTTGCCGCTTGATAGACCGCGTGCTGTTTTTCTGTCATCAGATCGAAGCAGCCAGAGTTCGTTAGCAAACGCTCAAACGCTTCAGTGTAGGCCACGCTCTTGCGATAAACATCCGTAAACCCCAGCACCGCTCGCTGAATAACCGAACACTGGAATTCGATGAAATAAGTCAGGTCCAGCTCATCCGCCTCGGTGTGCAGATATGAACGTCCATATTTCACCGGTGCATTACGCAGTAACAAACTGATCGCGATGTAGCGAAACGCCGCAAATTCGTTCTTGAACATGAACCAGTAAAACAACGCCCTGGCGACCCGCCCATTGCCGTCGCGGAAGGGATGTTCGTAACCCAAGGCAAAATGCAGCGTGATCGCCTTGATCAGTGGATGCAGATAGTGCTTATCCAGTGGTGAGCCGTCGGGCAGGTTGATCCAGTGCGACAGTCGCCCCAGCCGCGACACCAATCCTGCTGCAGGTGGTGGCCGGTGCACGGTGTTGCCCGCCCCGTCCTGAACGACAACTTCGTCATTGATCCTGAATAATCCGGGAGAGTACTTTTCGTCATCGATGCCCTCGACACCCACCCGATGAATCGCTGCGATCAAATCCACGCTCATGGGTTCGTAACGTCTCTCCCAGGCAAAATTCATCATCCGGTAATTACCCAACACCATGCGTTCATCCGGCGTGCGGGGCTGGCGCTGCTGCTTGAGCATGTCCTTGGCCACACGCGTAGTCGTCGCAGCGCCTTCCAGCTGACTGCTGGCGATGGCTTCATCTTCGATCAAATCGTTAAGCAGATAACTGAAATGTGCCCGTTCACCGATCTGGCTGGTCATGTATTCCAGCGCCGCCGTACTGGCCTGCCGATCGACGATGGAAATGGTTTTCTGTGCCAGCGGCGTCTGCACGTACTTACCCCATTGCACGGGATCACCTAGCGACAGCAGATTGATGTGCTGGGCAGCCCGTGCCTTCTTGACCAAGGCCCAACAGAGTTTGGCATCCAGCCCTGGCGGCCAGCGATAACGCAACGCTTCAAATGGCAGGTAACGACCTTGATCATCGAGCGGCTTGAGCAGCGCAAGATAGTCCGCCAGACGATGCTTGTGGGGCGGGCGCACCAGCAAGTCGAATACCGGATCGGTTCTGCCTGTCAATGCTGGCGGCTTTTTCATCAAGACAAACTCAGGAACGCTGGAAAGCAGAGGCTGGAGTACAGCATCCGAGGCACCAAGGCTCAATATCGGAGGTTTCTGAAAAAGACGTAGGAAGTGGCGGAGGCAGAGGGGGTTATGGATAGTCAGCTAGAGACTGGTCGGCTGTCAGGCCGCCTTCGCGAGCAAGCTCGCTCCCACAGAAGAGCAAGAGCAGATCGCTTCTGCTCCTCACCACTCAACAGGATGAGCGTTAGCTCGGCTGCAGCTTTTGATCTTAGAGCCCGTCGGCAGGCTGAGTGGAGGGATTGATCCGGGGGTGGGAGCGCAGCGACCGTTCGACGAAGTCGAACACATCGAGAGGAGGTGCAGCGAAGCAAACCGTAGGCGATGCCCCCCGGATCGATCCCGGAGCGAAGGAACCCCGAGCCCCAGCGAGCGGGCCGAACGTCAGGGCAAAGCCTTTTGGGTTACCTTTTCGGCGTTTGGAAAAGGTGACTCGCCGTAAGGGCGAAACCGCCAGCGGCAGCACCCGAAGCAACGGATATTCACAAAGAACAACCACAGCATGGTCGGCCCTAAGGCCGCCACGCAAACCACAAATCAAACGGAGTCTTTGCGAACCCTGAACCAAGCCGCATACAACGCCGGCAAAAACAACAGCGTCAACGCGGTCGCAACAATCAACCCCCCCATGATCGCCACCGCCATCGGCCCAAAAAACACACTCCGCGACAACGGAATCATCGCCAGCACCGCCGCCAACGCCGTCAACACAATCGGCCTGAAGCGTCGAACCGTAGCCTCGATAATCGCCCGCCAAGGCTTAAGCCCCGAGGCAATATCCTGCTCAATCTGATCCACCAGAATCACCGAATTGCGCATGATCATCCCGGACAACGCAATCGTCCCCAACATCGCCACAAACCCGAACGGCTGGCGGAACACCATCAAAAACAGCACCACCCCGATCAACCCCAACGGCGCCGTCAAAAACACCATCGCCGTGCGCGAAAAACTGCGCAACTGCACCATCAACAGCGTCAGCACCACGACGATGAACATCGGCACCCCGGCATTCACCGACTTCTGCCCACGCTCGGAATCCTCCACCGTGCCACCGACATCCAACAGATAACCATCGGGCAACTCGGCGCGAATCGAATCCAGCGTCGGCATGATCTGCTTCACCAGCGTCGCCGGCTGCTCCTTGCCATAAATATCGGCCCGCACGGTCACGTTCGGCAGGCGATTGCGGTGCCAGATAATCCCCTCCTCAAAGCCATATTCCAGCGTGGCAATCTGCGACAACGCCACACTGCGGCCGTTATCCGTCGGCACCGCCAGACTCGGCAACAACGACAACTCAGTGCGCTCATGCACCGTTCCCCGCAGCAGAATCTCGATCAACTCATTGTCTTCGCGATACTGACTGACACTCGAACCGGTCAACGAACTCTGCAGAAATTTCGCCAGATTGGCCGTGCTCACACCCAGCGCCCGCGCACGATCCTGATCGATATTCAGGTACACGACCTTGCTCGGCTCCTCCCAATCCAGATGCACATTGACCACATGCGGATTCTCGCGAACCTTGGCTGCCACTTTGCGCGCCAACGCGCGGACTTCTTCGATGTGTTCACCGGTCACGCGAAACTGCACCGGATAACCAACCGGCGGACCGTTCTCCAACCGTGTGACCCGCGAACGCAGCGCCGGGAACTGTTCGTTAAGCGTTTCGATCAACCATCTGCGCAGCGCCTCACGCTCTTCGATGGTTTTCGCCAACACCACAAACTGCGCGAAGCTCGCCGCCGGCAACTGCTGATCCAGCGGCAGATAGAAACGCGGCGAACCCGTACCAACATAGGCGACGTAATTGTCGATGCCCGCATGATCCTTGAGCATCGCCTCAAGCCGTTTCACCTCACCGGTGGTATTGGCCAACGACGCGCCTTCAGCCAGTTTCAGATCGACCATCAACTCCAGTCGATTGGAGGCCGGGAAAAACTGCTGTGGCACAAAACGGAACAACATCACCGAAGCAATAAACAGCCCGACCGTCAGCACGATCACGGTCTTGCGGTGCGCCACACACCACTCCACCAAGCGCCGAACGCGCTGATAAAACGGCGTGCCATACGGATCAGGCTGACCGTCACCCGTGCCATGTTTGGCCGCGTGAATTTTCGCCAGATCCGGCAGGAGTTTTTCCCCCAGATACGGCACGAACATCACCGCTGCCACCCAGGACGCAAGCAACGCGATGGTCACCACCTGAAAGATCGAACGGGTGTATTCGCCGGTGCCGGATTGCGCCGTGGCAATCGGCAGAAACCCGGCGGCGGTGATCAACGTCCCCGTAAGCATCGGGAAAGCGGTGCTGGTCCAGGCATAACTCGCCGCGCGGATACGGTCAAAGCCCTGCTCCATTTTGATCGCCATCATTTCCACGGCGATGATCGCGTCGTCCACCAGCAAGCCCAGCGCCAGCACCAACGCGCCAAGGGAGATCTTGTGCAGGCCGATGCCGAGGTAATACATGCAGGCGAAAGTCATCGCCAACACCAATGGAATGGTCAGCGCCACGACCATGCCGGTGCGCACGCCGAGGGAGAAGAAGCTCACCAGCAAGACAATCGCCAGCGCTTCGACCAGTACCTGAACAAACTCGCCGACCCCGGTTTTCACCGCCGCCGGTTGATCGGAAACCTTGCGCAATTGCATGCCGGCCGGGAGGTTTTTCTGAATGCGTGAGAACTCGACTTCCAGTGCTTTGCCGAGCACCAGAATGTCGCCGCCGTCCTTCATCGCTACCGCCAGACCAATCGCGTCTTCGCCCATAAAGCGCATGCGCGGCGCCGGAGGATCGTTGAAACCGCGACGCACATCGGCGACATCGGAGATACGGAACGTACGATCACCGACGCGGATCGGGAAGTTTTTTATCTCCTCGACCGTCTGAAAGTTCCCTGAGACCCGTAGCTGCAATCGCTCGCTACCGGTTTCAAAAAAACCCGCAGTGGACACCGCGTTCTGTTCTTGCAGCGCTTGTTGCACCGCCGCCAGCGGCAAGCCGAGCGTTGCCAGTTTGACGTTGGACAGCTCGACCCAGATCTTCTCGTCCTGCAAACCGAGCAGGTCGACTTTGCCGACATCCTTGACCCGTTGCAGTTGGATCTGGATGCGATCGGCGTAATCCTTGAGCACCGCGTAATCGAAACCATCCCCCGTTAGCGCATAGATATTGCCGAACGTGGTGCCGAATTCATCGTTGAAGAACGGCCCCTGAATATCCGGCGGCAAGGTCTGGCGAATATCACTGACCTTCTTGCGCACCTGATACCAGAGGTCGGGAATTTCCTTGGAGTGCATCGAGTCGCGGGCAATGAATGTCACCTGGGATTCACCGGGGCGCGAGAACGACACAATGCGTTCGTACTCGCCGGTTTCCATCAGTTTCTTTTCGATGCGTTCGGTGACCTGGCGCGAGACTTCCTGCGCGGTCGCTCCCGGCCAACGGGTTTGAATCACCATGGCTTTGAAAGTGAACGGCGGGTCTTCACTCTGGCCCAGTTTGGTGTAGGACAGCGCACCGACGATGGCCAGCAAAAGCATCAGGAACAGTACGATCTGGCGATTACGCAGCGCCCATTCGGAAAGGTTGAAGCGCATCGGGGCTTACTCCTTGTCCGCCAGATTGACCACACGATTGGAGCGATCCACCGGACGCACCTGCTGCCCTTCGAGCAACACATGCACGCCGGCAGCCACCACCCAGTCGCTGGCGTTCAAACCCTCAAGCACCGGCACGCTTCTCTCACCGAACGGGCCGATGCGCACCGGGGTTTTCTTCAAGGTGTTGTTGCCTTTGACGACCCAGACGTAGGTCGCACCGTTTTCGGCGGTGAGTGCCGAGAGCGGCACAGACAGGGAAACGCTGTCGGCCGACTGCACGAACACACGGGCGCTCTGGCCCAGTTCGGCCGGGACTTTGCCGCCGGTGAAGGAGATGCGCGCGGCGAAGGTGCGCGAGCGTGGATCGGCGGCGGGTGACAGTTCACGAATCTGCCCGGCGAAGCGCTGGTTCTGCTGGGTCCACAACTCAACAGTGACTGGCTGACCGACCTTGAAGCGCCCAAAGCTCTGCTCCGGCAGGCTGATCAGCACTTCGCGCTCGCCGTCGGTGGCAAGGGTAAACACGGTCTGCCCGGCGGCAACCACCTGCCCCACCTCGACCGAACGCTTGGCCACCACGCCATCCTGCGGCGCACGCAGCACCGCGTAACTGGCCTGGTTGGTCGAAACGTTGAATTCAGCTTTGATTTGTTTGAGGCGGGCTTCACCGGAACGGTAAAGGTTTTCGGCGTTGTCGTAAGCCGAGCGGCTGACCATCTGTCGATCCATCAGGGTCTTGTAGCGATCACGCTCGGCGCGGACCAGATTGAGATTGGCTTCGGCAGCGGCGACCTGGGCGCGAGTGGCCTCCAATTGCAAGCGCACGTCCTGCGGATCGAGTTCTGCGAGTGGCTGATCTGCCTTCACGCGCTGACCTTCATCGACCAGTCGTCGGCTGACTTTGCCGCCAATGCGAAAGGCCAGATCGGGTTCATAGCGAGCGCGCACCTCGCCCGGATAACTTTCCATCGCCTGCGCCGAAGGCTCTGGCTGCACCACCATGGCCGGTCGCACGGTGACTTGCGTCGCCTCTTCCTGACCGCATGCTGACAAAAGGAACGCCAGACTCACTGGCAACGCGAGGGACAACGCATGGCGGAACATGGTGACGGACCTTTCGCTAATGGTGCTTGGAATAATTATACTGGCGGGTATGGTATTAATAGCAAACTCACCAGTCCAGTATTAAAAGCGAAGAATGTCGAACAATCTTTCAGCTCCAAACGGTCCGGGCCGCCCCAAGGATCTGGCCAAGCGCCAGGCAATCCTCGACGCGGCGAAAATTCTGTTTCTGAGTCATGGCTATGCCAACACCAGCATGGACGCGGTTGCCAGCGAAGCGGGCGTGTCGAAGCTGACGGTCTACAGCCATTTCAACGACAAGGAGACGCTGTTCTCCGCCGCCGTCGTGGCCAAGTGCGAGGAGCAATTACCGCCGTTGTTCTTCGAATTGCCCGAAGGCATTGCCGTGGAAAATGTGTTGCTGAACATTGCGCGAGGCTTTCATCACCTGATCAACAGCGATGAATCGGTGAACTTGCACCGCTTGATCATGGCCCTCGGCAGTCAGGACCCGAAGCTGTCGCTGATCTTCTTCGAGGCGGGTCCGCAGCGCATGGTGCAAGGGATGGAGCGGTTGTTGACGCGCATCCACGAAACCGGCGCGCTGAGCATCGATCTGCCGCGCAATGCCGCCGAGCATTTCTTTTGCCTGATCAAAGGCGCGGGGAATTTTCGTTTGTTGTATGGCTGTGGGGAGCCGTTGACTGAAGAGGCAGCGGAAAGCCATGTGCAGGAAGTTGTAGCGTTGTTTATGCGTGCTTACAGGCCCTGACTTTTAAGGTGCCTGAGCGGACGCCTTCGCGAGCAGGCTCGCTCCCACAGTTGAAATGCATTCCAAGGTGGGAGCGAGCCTGCTCGCGAATAGCAGCGACTCGGTCTTAGGGTTTTAGAGCTTTCTTCGGATAGATGTCATAGCGGCTCGATTTGCCATCCAGCGCATGACTCGGCTTCGGCCCCTCAATACACGGCGCCTTGCGCGGTCGCTTGACCACCACCCGGTGCGTCGCCAACGCCAGCGCAGCCTGCAACAGCGCCGGCGCATCCGGGTCATCGCCCACCAGCGGCCGGAACAGGCGCATTTCCTTTTTCACCAGAGCAGTCTTCTCACGGTGCGGAAACATCGGGTCGAGATAGATCACCTGCGGCGGCTCACCTTCCCAGTTCTGCATGACCTCAATGGAGTTGCCCTTGAGCAATTTCATCCGCGCCACGATCGGCGCCACGTCGAAATCTTCCGCCGCCCGCGCCAGACCGTCCTCCAGCAGCGCACCAATCAATGGCTGACGCTCGATCAGGCTCATTTCGCAACCCAGACTGGCCAGCACGAACGCATCCTTGCCCAACCCCGCTGTGGCATCCAGCACACGCGGGCGCACGCCTTGGGCGATACCGACAGCCTTGGCGATCATCTGCCCGCTGCCGCCGCCGTATAGCCGACGATGCGCCGCGCCACCCTCAACAAAGTCGACCCGCACCGGCCCCGGTGCGTCCGGGCCGAGCTGTTGCAGCTGCAAACCCTGCTCGCCGACCTGCAAGGCAAACTCGCCGTCCGCCACTTCAAGCGGCAGGCCCAGGCGCTCGGCCCACTGCCCGGCTTGCGCTTCAAACGTCGGGCCGAGGGCCTGAACATGGATGCGGCAGGCCGCAGATTGCTCGATCATGGAAAACACGCTCAAAAATTCAAGGATCAGCAAAAACCGCCGATAATTCATTCAACGCGCATTTTGCCAGAGCTGAGCGTCAACCGAAAAAAATGTCAGGCATTCTTCCCACATCGATTGGCTACATCTCGCCCCATGGCGACTTTAGCCGTCACAACACTCAAGCACTGAGCGGCGTCAGTCACCTGTGGCAGGATTTCTTTGCCCAGGCGATGGCCGAACAGACGAGTGAAGTGGTGCCTGCCTGCGGCACGTTCCCTCCGGTTGACCTGAACAGCCCTGAAGAACCGACCATCGGCAGCGAGCTGCACGCGCACATCGTCAGTCAGCGTGAGTGCGATGTGGTCGAAACTGAAGTGCGTCCGCCGGAGCCATTGTTCCTGCCGATCGCCGAGTTCGAAATGGACTTGCTGGACAAGCCATTCCCGCCGTTCCCGCCAGAAGAACTGAAAGCTCAGCAAGAGCAACAGGATTTCGACAGCAGCTGGGTGCGTCCGGTGGTGATCAACAATGGTCAGCCGACACCAGAGCCAGGCCCAGCGCCGCAGAAGAAGCCGCTGTACCTGCCGATTGCCGAATTCGACCTGGACCTGCTGCAGAAGCCTTACCCGCCGTTCCCGCCGGAAGAAATCGTCGAGCAACAGAAGGCACTGGACTTCGATAACGGCTGGGCACGTCCGATCGTTCTGCAAAACCTGCGCCTCGCCGCTTAACGCTCAGCGACACACGCTCCAGCGCCCGACATCGACATGAAAGTGATTGCGATGGGCGGCGTTGTAATCCGGGCTCAACACCACACTGAACGCCTCGCAGGCGCCATCACGCACCTGACGCAGAAACTGCGCGTCCTGATTTTGCTTCGGCCAGTCCTTGAGCACGCTGATGCTGCGGCCGTCGGCCAGACGAAATCCGGCAATGTCCAGCGCATCGGCACTGGCATGGCGGCTGAGCGCGCCGCTTTCGCGATTGTAGATATTGCGACAGGCGAAGCTGCCGAGGTGATCGACACGCGCAACTTTCTGCCCGTAAACGGATTGCGCGATGGGTTGCAGCGAATGGTGTTCGAACATCGCGTAGGCCACCGCCAGCGGACAACTGGCGAGGAAACTGCTGCTCAGCGCCACTTCACCGCCCTGTACGCGCAATGCGCCGATCAGCGGACACTTGGCGTCGGGGCTGTCGGATTGCCGCGTGACGCGCAAGTCAGAGCTGCTTAACGCTTGCGCACAGAGTTGTGGGTCGCTGCGCAAACGCATCAGCTTGTATCCGGTCAGCCAGTTGGGCGTGGCCTTCACGTCCAGCGGCGCCCACGGATTCCATTGCGGCGGCACGTCCAGCCAACCGCGCCAGACACTCACCGCAGTGCCGCCAATCATCAGCAGCACCAGCCAGAATATCCACCGCCCCATGCTCAGCCTTTGAAAAACTGATTGGCCTTGGCATACGGCATCGACTGCGAAGTAAAGCCGAAGGTGCCGGACTGCTGGATCTCCTCAGCGGCGCGGAAGAACTCGCCGAACGCCGCCAACGCCAAGGCCGAACCGGTACTGATCCGCCGCACACCCATTTCTTGGAGCTCCTGCACGGTCAGTTTCAAACCGCCGGACATCAGCACATTGACCGGTTTCGGTGCCACCGCGCGTACCACCGCCAGTACTTCTTCGGCGTTGCGCAAACCTGGCGCGTATAACACGTCGGCGCCCGCTTCGGCGAAGGCCTGCAAGCGGCGGATGGTGTCGTTGATATCAGGATTGCCGTGCAGGTAGTTTTCCGCGCGCGCCGTCAGGATGAACGGGAATGGCAGCGTGCGCACAGCGGCGACGGCCGCTTCGATGCGCGCCACAGCGTGTTCGAAGCAAGAGATCGGCGCATCCGCGCGGCCCGTGGCGTCTTCGATCGAACCACCGACCGCACCCGCCTCCGCTGCGCGAAGCAGGCTTTTCGCGGCCTCGGCCGGGTCATCGGAAAAACCGTTTTCCAGATCCACCGCCACCGGCAAATCGGTGGCCGCGACAATCGCGCGGACATTGGCCAGGGTCTCGTCGAGGCTCAACGCACCATCGGCCTTGCCCTGGGAAAACGCGTAACCGGCGCTGGTGGTTGCCAAGGCCTGATAGCCGAGACTCGCGAGCATTTTCGCCGACCCCGCATCCCACGGATTGGGAATGACGAAAATCCCTGGTTGTTCATGCAGGGCTTTGAAGGTGTGAGCTTTACGGGTTTGGGCATCCATCGGCAGGCTCCTGGGCAAGACAAAAATCCGTTTCAGAGCAGGTCAAGTTGCTCCGCGGCGGGCTCTCTGTATAGCTCAGGCAGCGATGGCAGGCCAGGCAAACGTTGCATCAGTTGTGCATGAAAACGTTGCGCCAGTTTTGCCGCCAACAGGTTGTCGGCGGTGTGCAGGAAGATGTACGGCGTACGCCCCTCTTCGATCCACTCGGCGATTTTCGCCACCCACGGCACGAGGAACGTGTCGTTGGCCTCGAGCTCTGGATGACCAATGAAGCGCACTTGCGGAAACTGCGTAAATGCCGCCGGGCGTGTCGGTACTCGCGGCTTTTTCGATTGCGCGTGGATCACCGAAGATTCGGTCGACAGGCAGCTGAACAGCGCACGCGGATCAAGGCAAATGCGCTCGACACCACGATCCAGCAGCAGGCGATTCAGCAGGCGTTCGCTCTCACCCTTGGCGAAGAACTGTTCATGCCGCACTTCCACCGCCAACGGGCAATCCAGCGCATCGATGAACGCCGCCAGTTCCGGCAGGCGATGCGGCGTGAAGCTTTTCGACAGTTGCAGCCACAACGGCGAGACACGCTGACCGAGTGGCTTGAGTAATTGCAGAAAGGTCTCGGCGGCGGTCAGTTGCTCGCGCAGATCACCGCTGTGGCTGATGTCACCGGGGAATTTGGCGGTGAAGCGAAAGTGTTCGGGCATCACCTCGGCCCAACGCTGCACGGTGGCCGGCGACGGGCTGGCGTAGAAGGTCGTGTTGCCTTCAACGGCGTTGAACACTTGCGAATAGAGACTGAGGAAGTCAGAAGTTCTGGCGTCTACCGGGTACAGATACTCGCGCCAGGCGTTTTCGCTCCAGGACGGGCAACCGAGGTAGTAAGGCAGATCCATCAGATGTACAGATCGAGGCCCAGCACGTCTGCATCCCAATCGACAAACCCGGCGGTGCTCAGGTAGCTGGCCAGGGCCATGGCTACGCTCTTTTTCATCGCACGGTGGTAAATCATGTCTTGTTGACGGGCGGGCAGATTGCTCAGGCGTTGCGCGGCGGCTTTGGCAGCAGCGCGGGCAGCCATTTGCTCTTCAGTCGGAAATTCCAGCTCGCCGTCGATATCGTCGACGGATTCATCCAGCGCCACATTACCTTTGCGAGGCTTGCGCTTGATGGGGTAGGACTGAGAGGAAAGGCCGTCTATACGCATAATTTCATGCTCGGTATCGATGATGGCAATTTAGCGGCACCTGACCGACTTAGCAAATCGCCGAGTGATAACTAGAACACATAAAGCGCAAAAGGTTTAAAACGAGGGGTTAGAAACTGACGATTGGCCAATTTGGAGGAAGCACAATTCCCTGTGGGAGTGAGCTTGCTCACGAAGAGTCCAGCACATTCAACATTGATATTGACTGGCCGGACGCCTTCGCGAGCAAGCTCGCTCCCACAGGGTTCGTGGTGAGTCAGCGAGCTTTCGGGGTGGCGACTTTGTCGCGCAGGTAAACCGGTTGCGCATCGTCAGCGGGGATCGACTCACCGCGTTCCCAGGCAAAACGCGCCAGCGTCAGCAGGTCTTCGGCGTGGGGCAACATGCTGGCGTCGGAACCCGTCAGATTGACAGCGATACGCTCGCCATAACCCCAACCCGTGCCAGCCCCAAACCAGTCGCCACTGGCATCGGCCGGCAGCGCCGCGACTTCCGGTGGCAACACCGCTTCGGCACCGACCAGGCGCATTTCCCCCGCCGTCTCACGGTAGCAGCCCCAATACACTTCATCCATCCGCGCATCGATGGCCGCCGCGACCTGGCTCACGCCATGTTCACGCAACGCACGCTGCGCCAGCACCGCGAGGTTGGACACCGGCAACACCGGACGATCCAGCGCAAACGCCAAACCTTGCACCACACCAATGGCAATCCGCACACCGGTAAACGCACCCGGCCCGCGACCGAAGGCAATCGCATCGACTGCCTGCAACGTGGTGCCGGCGTCAGCCAACAGTTGCTGGATCATCGGCAGCAGCTTCTGCGCGTGCAGGCGCGGGATCACCTCGTAATGGCTCGTGACCTTGCCGTCATGCAGCAAGGCAACGGAGCAAGCTTCAGTCGCGGTGTCCAGGGCCAGCAAGGTGCTCATCGATGTTTCCAAAACAGGGGTGGGAAAAAGTGCGTCAGTATAAACAACTACGGCCCGCAAGCGGGCCGTGGATGATGCTGCGGTTCAGACTTTTCAGCTCAGCGCGGCCAGCACCTTGGCGGTGATCGCATCGACCGAACCAACGCCCGGGATGTGGCTGTACTTCGGCTTGCCAGCGTTTTTCGCGGACAGGCTCTGATAGAACTCCACCAGCGGCTTGGTCTGCGAATGGTAGACCGACAGGCGATGACGCACGGTTTCTTCGGTGTCGTCCTTGCGCTGTACCAGTTCTTCGCCAGTGATGTCGTCTTTGCCAGCGATTTTCGGCGGGTTGTAGACGATGTGGTAAACGCGGCCGCTGGCTTCGTGAACACGACGGCCGGCGATGCGTTGCACGATTTCTTCGTCTTCAACAGCGATTTCAACCACGGCATCCAGCTCAACGCCGGCAGTGACCAGGGCTTCAGCCTGCGGAATGGTGCGCGGGAAGCCGTCGAACAGGAAACCATTGGCGCAGTCTGGCTGAGCGATACGGTCCTGAACCAGTGCGATGATCAGGTCATCCGACACCAGGCCGCCGGCATCCATGATGCTCTTGGCTTGAACGCCCAGTGGAGTGCCAGCCTTGACCGCGGCACGCAGCATGTCGCCGGTGGAGATTTGCGGAATGCCGAATTTTTCGGTGATGAACTTAGCCTGAGTACCTTTACCGGCCCCGGGAGCTCCCAGCAGAATGACGCGCATTAGATGTGCTCCTCAATTTTTTTATAAAAAGCTTTTACAAAACAAAGGATTCGCCTCTTGGGACGAATCCTGAAAATACGGGTCGTGGCCGCACAAACGGCCAAAGGCTGATCAAGATACACAGCAGGCTGCGCCCACACAAGACGCCAAAAGTCGGAGAAACCGAAGCCTCCTGCGACCTTGCGACGCGGTAACCCAAGTCGCAACCCCATCATTAACTGTCGCCTGGCGGCACTTTGCGCCGTGAGGCAAAGCGGCATCCGGCGTTTGCTGCCAGTGCCGCATGCCACGACAAAAACGTTAGCCGGTATTTCGCAAACCGGCGGCAATCCCCGCCACAGACACCAGCAACGCCTGTTCCACCGGGCTGCCCTGCTCGACATCCTGCTGCCGCGAGCGGGCCAGCAGTTCGGCCTGCAATAGATGCAGCGGGTCGAGGTAAGTGTTGCGCAGACGGATGAATTCGAGGGTGTCAGGGCTATGTGCCAGCAGCTGCGACTGCCCGGTCAGGCCGAGCACCACCGCACACGCCTGCGACAATAGGTCGCGTAACTGCGCGCCCAACGGCAGCAGATCCGGCTCGACCAGACGCTGATCGTAGGACAATGCGATATCCGCATCAGCCTTGGCCAGCACCATTTCGAGCATATCGATACGGGTGCGGAAGAACGGCCACTGCTCGCGCATCTGCCCGAGCAACTCGCCTTCGCCGCGCTCCAGCGCCTTGCTCAACGCCGATTCCCAACCGAGCCACGCCGGCAGCATCAACCGCGTTTGCGTCCAGCCAAAGATCCACGGAATCGCCCGCAGACTTTCGATGCCGCCCGCACGACGCTTGGCCGGGCGACTACCGAGCGGTAAACGCCCCAACTCCTGCTCCGGCGTGGACTGACGGAAGTACTCGACGAACTGCGGATTTTCCCGCACAACCTGGCGATAAGCGCTGACACCGTCCGCCGCCAATTCATCCATCAGATGGCGCCACTCAGGCGTTGGCGGTGGCGGCGGCAACAGCGTTGCTTCAAGCACCGCCGCCAGATACAGATTGAGGTTTTGCTCGGCGATGTCCGGCAGGCCGAATTTGAATCGAATCATTTCGCCCTGCTCGGTGGTGCGGAACCGCCCCGCCACCGATCCCGGCGGCTGCGACAGAATCGCCGCGTGCGCCGGGCCACCGCCACGGCCCACGGTGCCGCCGCGACCGTGAAACAGCAGCAGCTCGACTTGTTGTTCGCGGCAGATTTCCACCAGGCGTTCCTGCGCACGATATTGCGCCCAAGCCGCCGCCGTGGTGCCAGCGTCCTTGGCCGAGTCGGAATAGCCGATCATCACTTCCTGCGGGCCTTGCAGCCGTGCGCGGTAACCCGGCAGCAGCAACAGCCGCTCCATCACCGGCCCGGCGTTGTCGAGGTCAGCGAGGGTCTCGAACAACGGCACCACGCGCATCGGCCGCAACACGCCGGACTCTTTGAGCAGCAGTTGCACGGCGAGCACATCGGACGCGGCGCCGGCCATGGAAATCACGTAAGAGCCAAGCGAAGCGCCCGGTGCCGCAGCGATTTCCTTGCAGGTGTTGAGCACTTCTGCGGTGTCGGCCGACGGTTTGAAATGCGCCGGCAGCAGTGGCCGTCGGTTGCTTAGCTCGCGGGTCAGGAAGGTGATGCGTTGCTCTTCGTCCCAGTCTTCATAGCGACCAAGGCCCAGGTAATCGGTAATTTCGGTCATCGCCGAGCTGTGTCGCGACGAGTCCTGCCGCACATCCAGACGCACAAGGAACAGGCCGAAGGTCACCGCCCTACGCAGACAATCAAGCAGCGGGCCATCGGCGATCACACCCATGCCGCATTCGTGCAGCGAGTTGAAGCACAGCTCCAGCGGATCGAGCAGATCACGGTTGTTGCTCAGCACATCAGACGGCGCTGGCGTCGGTGCGGTCAGCGCGGCATGCGCCCAGTTGCGCGTCGCACGCAGGCGTTCGCGCAGTTGCTTGAGCACCGCGCGATACGGCTCGGCGCTGTCACCGGCCTTGGCTTTGAGGGCATCGCTGGCCTGCTGCATCGACAGTTCGGCAGCGAGGTGATCGACATCACGCAGGTACAAATCGGCGGCCATCCAGCGCGCCAGCAGCAATACTTCGCGGGTCACGGCAGCAGTGACGTTGGGGTTGCCGTCACGGTCGCCGCCCATCCACGACGCGAAGCGAATCGGCGCCGCTTCCAAGGGCAGACGCAGACCGGTCGCTTCATGCAACGCCTTGTCGGCCTTGCGCATATGGTTGGGAATCGCCTGCCACAGCGAGTGTTCGATTACCGCGAAACCCCACTTGGCTTCATCAACCGGCGTTGGGCGCGTGCGGCGGATTTCTTCGGTGTGCCAGGCTTCGGCGATCAATCGTTGCAGGGTGTTTTGAATCTGTTCACGTTCGGCGCTGGTCAGGTCGCGATGATCCTGCGCGGCGAGTTGCCCGGCGATCGCGTCGTACTTCTGGATCAGCGTGCGCCGCGCCACTTCGGTCGGGTGCGCGGTCAGCACCAGTTCGATTTCCAGTCGCGACAGCTGACGTGCCAGCGATTCGGCGCTGTGACCTTCATTGCGTAAACGGGCGAGCAACTCGGGCAATACGCGGGATTCGAACGGCGCCGGCTGCGACTCTTCGCGGCGATGGATCAGCTGATACTGCTCGGCGATGTTCGCCAGGTTGAGAAACTGGTTGAACGCCCGCGCCACCGGGAGCAATTCGTCCTCGGTCAATTGATTGAGGCTGGCGCTCAGTTCAGCGTCCATCGAGCCACGGCGGTCGGCCTTGGCGCCCTTGCGAATCTGCTCGATCTTGTCGAGGAACGCCTCGCCGTACTGGTCTCGAATCGTATTGCCCAACAGCTCTCCGAGCAGGTGAACGTCTTCGCGCAAGCGTGCATCAATATCGGTCATCAGCAATTCCCCAGCAGTAATCCGGACGGCTTAGAAACGAGTGCATGACCTAGAGAGTGCCGCTCTACGGCGCTTCTTACAAGCATCCGACCAAGGGACTTTAAACCTTGCGGGCGAAAGCTAGTCTCAACAGTAAGCCGTACAACGGCTTGCCGCCGGCGCTGCCGGACACTCACCCAGGCCTGCCATGAGCAGGCGCGAAATGAGGTCATCATGAAAATTCGTGAACTCGCCCAGCATTGGGAAGAAAACGCCAAAGGTCGCCTGACCGACACTGGCTACACGATTCACCTGGACGTCGAGGCCGCTGCGCGCTTGGCGGCGATTGCCGAGATGTACCCGAAACGGCATGCCGAAGAACTGCTCGGCGAATTGATTGGCGCGGCGCTTGAAGAGTTCGAAGCGAGCCTGCCGTATGTGAAAGGCTCGACGGTGGTGGCGACGGATGAGGAAGGTGATCCGTTGTATGAGGATGTTGGGCCGACGCCGCGGTTTCTGGCGTTGTCGCGCAGGCATTTGCATGACCTCTCGGCCACTGCCGGCAAGCAAAAACATTAACTTCTAACGCCTCAAAACCTGTGGGAGCGAGCTTGCTCGCGAAGGCGTCCGCACATTAGAAATGACTGTGCCTGAACCACCGCTTTCGCGAGCAAGCTCGCTCCCACCGGGATCTACGACTTGCTGAAAAACCGCATGAAATTCATCTTAAATACTCCCGCGCGTACCGCTCCATCTCGCCAAAGTTCCCGCTCTAGAGCCTTGTCCATTCGGTCAAAGTTTTTTTTGGCGATTAGCCATCTTTTCTGAACTTTTGAAAAATCCCGCCGGTCGGAACCTGTAACCACGCCTGGAACGAGCGTTTCAAAAACGCGCTTTCACACGTCGCTTGCGGCTCCTCGACCAGGATGGATTCAGATGTTTTCAGGAGATGCCTAATGGAGTTGAAGACCATGAAAAACCAAACCTCGTTTACCCACCTGCGCGGTCTGAAACTGGCGGCTCTGGCCATCGGCACCAGCTTCGTACTGGCCGGTTGCGCCGGTAACCCACCGACCGAGCAATACGCCGTGACCCAATCGGCCGTGAATAGCGCTGTCAGCGCCGGCGGTACCGAGTTTGCTGCGGTTGAGATGAAGCAGGCGCAGGACAAACTGAAACAAGCCGAAATCGCCATGCACGACAAGAAGTATGACGAAGCGCGCACTCTGTCCGAGCAAGCTGAGTGGGACGCTCGCGTCGCCGAACGCAAGGCTCAGGCCGCGAAAGCCGAACAGGCTGTGAAGGATTCCCAGAAAGGTGTTCAGGAACTGCGTCAGGAAAGTCAGCGCACCGTGCAGTAAGCGCGCATCCCGACCGCAAAGCTGAATCTCTTACCGATAGAAAGGACGAAAATTATGCGTAAGCAACTGATGATCCCCGCTCTCCTCGCCGCAAGCGTTGCTCTGGCTGCCTGCTCTACCCCGCCTAACCCGAACCTGGAACAGGCACGCACCAACTACGCCGGCCTGCAAGCCAACCCGCAAGCGAGCAAAGTCGCGGCACTGGAAACCAAAGACGCCAGCGATTACCTGGACAAGGCCGACAAGGCTTATCTGGACAAGCAAGACGCGGCCAAGGTCGACCAACTGGCCTACCTGACCAACCAGCGCGTGGAAGTGGCCAAGCAGACCATCGCCCTGCGCACCGCTGAAAACAACCTGAAGAACGCTGCAGCCCAACGTGCTCAAGCGCGTCTGGATGCGCGCGATCAGCAGATCAAACAGCTGCAGGACAGCCTGAACGCCAAGCAGACCGATCGCGGTACGCTGGTGACCTTCGGTGATGTGCTGTTCGCCACCGACCGTGCCGACCTGAAATCCAGCGGTCTGGTGAACATCAACAAACTGGCGCAATTCCTCCAGGAAAACCCGGATCGTAAAGTGATTGTCGAGGGTTACACCGACAGCACCGGTACCGCCAGCCACAACCAGTCGCTGTCCGAGCGTCGCGCCAACTCCGTGCGCACCGCACTGGTGAAAATGGGCGTTGATCCAGCGCGTATCGTCACCCAAGGCTACGGCAAGGAATATCCGGTTGCCGAGAACGGCAGCGCATCTGGCCGTGCGATGAACCGTCGTGTGGAAGTGACCATTTCCAACGACAACCAGCCGGTGATGCCACGTTCGGCTGTTAGCTCGAACTAAGCGCACTGCTGTAACGCGAAAGCCCCGCCTGGTGATCAGGCGGGGCTTTTTTGTGGGGGCTGGAATCGCGGCCCCTCACCCCAGCCCTCTCCCGAGGGAGAGGGAGCCGATTTGTGCTGCTCTCAGAATTTGCGTTCAACACGATGGATCAGGCGGGGCTTTTTTGTGCTGGCTGAGATCGCGGCCCTCACCCCAGCCCTCTCCCGAGGGAGAGGGGGCCGATTTGTGCTGCTCTCAGAATTTGCGTTCAACACGATGGATCAGGCAGGGCTTTTTTGTGCGGGCTGAAATCGCGGCCCCTCACCCCAGCCCTCTCCCGAGGGAGAGGGGGCCGATTGGGGGGATGCTCAATAGCTGCGTCGATTTGGGAGTGCTTTGCCGAATCCATAATCGACACAATCTTTCAGGTCGGCGTAACTCGAAAGAACACCTCGGTCAGTCCCCTCTCCCCCTGGGAGAGGGTTAGGGTGAGGGCTGAACCTGCAGAATCACTGTTCCAGCTTCTGCGGGTTTTCTTCGCCCATGCAGCGCACGGCTTTCTTCTGCGCGTTGATCAGTACACCGGTCAACCCTTTCTGCTCGGTATCAAACAACACCAGCACGCCATCGATGCACTGCGCGACTTGCGGTGCAGGCTGAAGCGAAATCTTGTAATCCTCACCCGGCACAGTCTTGAGCATGGTGAATTCGTTGAGCAGCAACGCATCCTCAGGTTTGGCGAAATGCAGGTAGCCGTAGTACCACAGCGCCCCGACGGTGCCGAGGATGCTGCAGATACCGGTGATGATCAGTGGGATGGCGTTACGTTCTTCAGTCATTGCGGACTCTCATCTTCAGAATTCGGGGGTGTCGGGTAATTGGGGATTTCGCCGAGACGGCGCAGGCCGTTGAAGTGTTCGGGATCGTCGAGGTAGCGCAGCATGACCTGACGCCAGACCGGGTCGCCGAAGGTCTGCACATGACCGCCACGGGTCAGTTGCAGCACGCGCGGTGGCGGCGCAGCCTGATACAGACGGATGCCGTTGGAAAGCGGCACCAGCGGATCATCGATGCTGTGGAAGATCAGCTTTGGCACACCGTTGAGCTGCGGCATCGAGTTGATTGCACTGTCACCATCCGGCACCAGCCACGACAGCGGCACCTGAAATGGCCAGGTCAGCCACGAGGTACTCAGCGCATATTGGCCGACGCTGCGATAGCTCGCGGGCACGCCGTCGAGCACCAAAGCCTTGAGCTGCTTTTGTCTTTCGGGATGTTGTACCAGCCAATGCACCGCCATCGAGCCGCCAAGGCTCTGACCGAGCAGCACCAGCGGTTTGCCTTTGACTTTCGGCGCCTTGTCGAGCCAGGCGAACGCAGCGTCGATGTCCTGATAGATCGCCGGCAAACTCGGCTCGCCCTCGGACAAGCCATAGCCGCGATAGTCGACCAACAACACTTGATAGCCGTTTTTCGGCAGCCACCAACTGCCGCCGAGGTGCATCGGCAGATTGCCGCCGTTGCCGTGCAGATGCAGCACGGTGCCTTTGACCTCGACGCCGGGTTTGGCCGGCAGCCACCACGCGTTGAGCTTCAACCCGTCAGCCGTGACCAGCGTGACGGTGCGGTATTCGAGTCTGGCTTTTTCCGGGGTGAAAATCTGGCCCGGTTCGGGGTAGAACAACAGGGAGCTGCAACCGCCCAGGGTCAGGAGCAGGCAAAAAATGCCGAGGATTCTCATCCGGTGAAACCTCGCAGAATTTGGCAATACGATTCGGAGAAACACATATAACCCTGTGGGAGTGAGCTTGCTCACGAAGGCGGAGTGTCAGTCGACATATGCGATGCGTTTCAAACCGCTTTCGCGAGCAAGCTCGCTCCCACAGGTTAAGGGATTGGGTTAGAGGATATTGGAGTAATCCGCTTCGATCCGGTCCAGGCTCAAATGGTTGAGGAAGTTGGAGAAGCACATCCACGCCGACAACGCATTCAAATCGCGGAACTGATCCGGCAGGTACTTCGGCGGCACCACCAATCCTTCATCCACCAACTGGCGCAAGGTACGCATGTCCTCCAGTGTGGTCTTGCCGCAGAACAACAACGGAATCTGCTCAAGTTTGCCCTTACGCACGGCCAACTGAATGTAGTTGTAAACCATGATAAAGCCCTTGAGGTAGGACAAGTCTTTGGTGAATGGCAGCCCCGTCGGCGTCGAGCCACGGAAAACCCGACTGGCATTGCCGTAGCTTTCGGACATCTCGAAACCCTGTTCGCGGAAGAACTCGAAGATCTGCAAGAAGTCCGCGCCCTCCTCGACCATATGAATGGCACGGGTGCGGTTGGTCAGTTTGCGCAGACGACTCGGGTAGGAGGCGAACGTGATGATTTCCATCAGGATCGCCAGACCTTCCTGGGTCACCGTCGACGACGGCGGGCCTTTGGACAGGAAGGTGCAGATCGGCTGGTTCAAACCGTTGAGCGTGGTGCCAACGTGGACCAGACCCTCGTGAACTTCCAGCGCGCGCACGTCGCGATCGTTGAACATCGCATCGGTGCGGATCTTGATGTAATCCGCACCGGCCGCTGCGTCGGCGACAATGCCGTCGGACTCGAACACGCGAATGGTTTCCTCGGCCTCGCCGAAAACCTTGTTCAGACGGGTTTGCAGCAAGTGCACAGCGTCCTTGGCAGTGAGGGTTTTCGGCTCATCCTTCAGGTCGCCACGACCATCGATGTTGTTCAGATAGTCGGACATCATCAGGCCGAGGTCGGCCAGCGTCGGGTCGCCGGCGTGGAACGCATCCGACGCAGCGCCGTACAGCTCTTGCGAGATCAGGCCGAAATCCTCGGTGCCGCGCGCTTCGAGCATGCGCACCACCATGCGGTATTCCTTGCACATGCGCCGCATGATCTGCCCGACCGGATTGAACTGGCCGAGCTGACGGGTGATGTCACGCTCGATGTTCTGAAATTCCAGTTTGACCTTGCTCGAATCGAAACTCAGCGGCCGGTTGAGGTAATAGTCACGATCCACCGCCGGCATTTCCTTGCCTTTGGCCTTGAGGAACCCCTTGCGGATGTTCTCGTCCCACTTGACCGCGTCGAGCACACGGATCGGTGTCTGCGCCAGCACAATGCGGTCGGACAATATGCGTATCGACTGCTGGTAATCGTCCACCCGAAACTCCTGTAGAAAACCTGCCGTAGTGAATTATTGGGCGCGGGCCTGGCGCTGGTAGCGCACGGCTTCGACAAAGACATCGGAATTGGCCGGATCGTCGAGGTAAGCAAAGACCTTGTCGAGGTTGCTGTCGACATGCACGCCGTCGCCATCGTCGGTCTGGAAGGCCTGACCGTCGAGGGCTTTCTGTTTGATCGCCTGGTTGATCTGCTCGAGATCGAGGTTATAGACCACCAGCTCATGTTTGTCGGTGAGTTCGAAACCGGCGATGGTGAAATGGCCACCGTACTGCGCGGGGACTTTCGCCGACAGATACCAGCGGTTGCCATGGCGCGACACGGTGAACGGATAGGCTTCGCGTTCGCGGGGCTTAGCCTTGAACCAGGTGACGGCCTGATAGCGGTCGTTGCCCAGCCGCGTCAGTTCAAGGTTCATCGGCTCGCCCCAGGCGTTGGTGCTCGACCATTTGCCGAGCAGGCCCTTGGGCGCCGGGTCACTGGCGGTCAGCGGCTCCTTGAAAGTCACCAGACAGCCACTGATCAGCAGGAACGACAAGGCGATCAGCACGCCACGCCAGGCTTTCATTCAATACTCCCTATGAACACACGGCCCTGAACATCGCCACATTACCCTGTGGGAGCGAGCCTGCTCGCGAAAACGGTGTGTCAGGCAACAGAGATGTTGAATGTCAGACCGCATTCGCGAGCAGGCTCGCTCCCACAGGGTGAAGCAACAACCGATTACACCGACGCAAGCACCAGGTGCATGTAGCGCGTCAGAATGCCAAGCATGTCCTCTTCGGCCAAAGGCTCGGCGTCGTTGAGCAGGCCCTGATATTCCATCCGTCCGATAATCGCCGTCAACACCTTGGCATCCTGTTGCGGTTCACGCGAGCCCAATACCTGAAACAACTGACAGGTGCCCTGCAGCAGAATCTGCTGATGTGAACGCACAAGAATCGCCAGGCGCGGGTTGAGCAGCGCTTCCTGACGGAACGCCTGTTCGGCCATCAAATGCTCGCGACGGTTAACCAACTGACGATGCACGTAGTCGGCCATCAACCGCGCAATGTCGTCGGCCAGTTGCGAGCGCGATTCGGGGCTGCCGTCGCCGCTGACCACCATCTCACGCAACAAGCCTTCATTGTTGACCCACAACTTGGCCATGTACGCCGCACTGCGCTCGACATATTGGGCGAAGGTATCGGTGAGCAGGTCGTCGATGTCCTTGAAGTAATAGGTGGTCGCCGACAACGGCACACCAGCCTCGGCGGCCACGGCACGGTGACGCACGGCACGCACACCGTCACGCACGACAATCCTCATCGCCGCGTCGAGAATGTCCTGTCGACGCTGCTCACTGCCCTGTCGGCTGGCCTTGCGACCCTGGTACTGAACACTTTCAGCGACCGCAGTGGCGATACCCGCTGCACCCTCTTGAGCTATTGCACCCATCACGACAGAACTTCCTCTGCTATTGCAAAATTAACCAATTGATACATTTGTACCAGACAGGCAATAAAAAGCCGCCTGTTTTAGGCGGCTTTTTAACTGAAACGTTTACGCTTGCGGTCGCATGTGCGGGAACAGGATCACATCGCGGATCGACGGCGAGTTGGTCAACAACATCACCAGACGATCGATGCCGATACCTTCACCGGCCGTCGGCGGCATGCCGTACTCCAGCGCGCGAACGAAGTCGGCGTCGTAGTGCATGGCTTCGTCGTCGCCGGCGTCCTTGTCGGCCACCTGCGCCATGAAGCGCTCGGCCTGGTCTTCCGCGTCGTTCAACTCGGAGTAGGCGTTGGCGATTTCACGGCCACCGATGAACAGCTCGAAGCGGTCAGTGACGTTCGGATTATCGTCGTTGCGACGCGCCAGTGGCGACACTTCGAACGGGTACTGAGTGATGAAGTGCGGCTGTTCCAGCTTGTGCTCGACCAGCTCTTCAAAAATCATCACCTGCAGCTTGCCCAGACCTTCGAAGCCCAGCACCTTGGCGCCGGCCTTCTTGGCGATGGCGCGCGCCTTGTCGATGTCGTTCAGATCATCGGCAGTCAGCTCAGGGTTGTACTTGAGGATCGAATCGAACACCGACAAGCGCACGAACGGCTCTCCGAAGTGGAATACCTTGTCGCCGTACGGCACGTCGGTGCTACCCAGCACCAGCTGCGCCAGTTCACGGAACAGTTCTTCGGTCAGGTCCATGTTGTCTTCGTAGTCGGCGTAAGCCTGGTAGAACTCCAACATGGTGAATTCCGGGTTGTGACGAGTCGAAACGCCTTCGTTACGGAAGTTGCGGTTGATCTCGAAAACCTTTTCAAAACCACCGACCACCAGACGCTTCAGATACAGCTCTGGCGCGATACGCAGGAACATTTCCATGTCCAGCGCGTTGTGGTGGGTTTCGAACGGCTTGGCCGCAGCGCCGCCCGGAATGGTCTGCAGCATCGGCGTTTCGACTTCGAGGAAGTCGCGCTTCATCAGGAAGCTGCGAATGTGCGCGATCACTTGCGAACGTACGCGGAAGGTCTGGCGCACGTCTTCGTTGACGATCAGGTCAACATAGCGCTGACGGTAGCGCTGTTCGGTATCGGTCAGGCCGTGGTGCTTGTCCGGCAGCGGGCGCAGCGATTTGGTCAGCAGACGTACGCTGGTCATTTCAACGTACAGGTCGCCCTTGCCGGAACGCGCCAGGGTGCCTTCGGCGGCGATGATGTCGCCCATGTCCCAGGTTTTCACCGCGGCCAGGGTGTCTTCCGACAGGGTTTTACGGTTGACGTAGACCTGGATGCGACCGGTCATGTCCTGGATCACCATGAACGAGCCACGGTTGAGCATGATGCGACCGGCAACCTTGACCGGAATTGCAGCCTCGGCCAGCTCTTCCTTGGTCTTGTCCGCGTATTTCTTCTGCAGATCTTCGCAGTAGTTTTCGCGGCGGAAGTCGTTCGGAAAGGCGTTGCCCTTGGCGCGCTCGGCAGCCAGCTTTTCCTTGCGCAGGGCGATCAGGGAGTTTTCTTCCTGTTGCAGGGCTTGCGGGTCGAGTTGTTGGTCGCTCATGTCTTTAGATATTCCATCAGGTTCGTTGCCCCCGGGCCTTGCAGCCCGGGAATCGCCAGCAGGCTGGCTCCTACAGGGATCGGGTTGAATCAGCCGATCCTGTATTGCGTCTTTTACAGCCCGGACTTCAGACTGGCATACAGGTATTCGTCGATGTCGCCGTCGAGTACCTTGTCGCAGTCGCTGCGTTCGATGTTGGTGCGCAGATCCTTGATCCGCGAGGCATCGAGCACGTACGAGCGAATCTGGTGACCCCAGCCGATGTCGGACTTGGTGTCTTCCAGCGCTTGCGACGCGGCGTTGCGTTTCTGCATTTCCTGCTCGTACAACTTGGCCCGCAGCATTTTCATGGCGGTGTCCTTGTTGGCGTGCTGGGAACGTTCGTTCTGGCAGCTGACCACGGTGTTGGTCGGTACGTGAGTGATACGTACGGCCGAGTCGGTGGTGTTTACGTGCTGACCACCGGCACCGGAGGAACGATAGGTGTCGATCCGCAGGTCTGCCGGATTGATTTCGATTTCCACCTTGTCGTCGATCTCTGGCGAAACGAAAACTGCGGAGAACGAAGTGTGGCGGCGGTTGCCGGAGTCGAACGGGCTCTTGCGCACCAGACGGTGTACGCCGATTTCGGTACGCAGCCAGCCAAAGGCGTATTCGCCCTTGATGTGCACGGTCGCACCTTTGATACCGGCGACTTCACCGGCGGACAGTTCCATGATCGTCGCGTCGAAACCGCGTTTGTCCGCCCAGCGCAAGTACATGCGCAGGAGGATGTTGGCCCAGTCCTGGGCTTCGGTGCCGCCGGAACCGGCCTGGATGTCCAGGTAGGCGTTGTTCGGGTCCATTTCATGGCTGAACATGCGGCGGAATTCCAGCTTGGCCAGATTTTCCTCGAGACGGGCCAGCTCGGCGACGACATCGCCCACTGCGCCTTCGTCGTTTTCTTCGACGGCCATGTCCAGCAGGTCGCGGCAATCGGCCAGACCGCCGTTCAGTTCGTCGAGGGTATCGACGATCTGTGCCAGCGCGGCGCGCTCGCGGCCCAGTTCCTGGGCGTATTCAGGTTTGTTCCAGACGCTCGGATCTTCAAGCTCGCGATTGACTTCAGTCAGACGCTCATGCTTTTGATCGTAGTCAAAGATACCCCCGAATAGTTTCGGAGCGCTCGGACAGGTCCTTGATGGTGTTCAGGATCGGGTTGATTTCCATGACGGGCAGCACTCGTTGGCGAACTTTTGAAAGCCGGCGAGTATAACGTAATCAGGCTGTGACGGCAGCCCGTCTGGCGGGTGTGGGGATCATTAAAGCCTTTGCCCTCACCCTAACCCTCTCCCAGAGGTAGAGGGGACCGATTGGGGGATATTCGGGAGGTACGCCGACGTGAAAGGGCTTTGCCGAATCCATGATAGCCAAGGTTTTCAGGCGGAAATTGGCGTGTGGGCCTGCCCTCACCCTAGCCCTCTCCCAGAGGTAGAGGGGACCGATTGGGGGATATTCGGGAGGTACGCCGACGTGAAAGGGCTTTGCCGAATCCGGAACCGTCAGGCTTGAAGATCCATAACCGACTCGGTCGATCAGGTCGATGTACAGCGCCAGACACCTCGGTCGGCCCCCTCTCCCCTTGGGAGAGGGCTGGGGTGAGGGTAAGCGTTTACTCGATTCCGACCTGATTACGGCCATTGTTCTTCGCCAGGTACAAGCCACGATCCGCCGCCGAAATCAGCAACCGACAATCGCTACCCGCCTGCGGCACCATGGTCGCCAAGCCAATACTGATGGTCAGGCTCGCGCCGTCCGCCGGGGTATTGTGCGGAATCTTCAGCGACGCAACGGTCTGCCGTAGCTTCTCGGCCACCAGCCGCGCGCCGCCCGGCGAAGTGTTCGGCAGCACCAGCACAAACTCCTCACCACCATAACGCGCCGGCAGATCCGACGGTCGGGCGCTGGCCTCGCGGATCGCCGTGGCGACCTTGCGCAACGCCTCATCACCTTCAACATGGCCAAAGCTGTCGTTGTAGGACTTGAAGTAATCGACGTCGATCATCAGCAGCGACAACTGGCTCTGATCCCGCAGCGAACGCCGCCATTCCAGCTCCAGGTACTCGTCGAAATGGCGGCGATTGGACAGTCCGGTCAGGCCATCGGAGTTCATCAGCCGTTGCAGCACCAGATTGGTGTCGAGCAATTGCTGCTGGCTGACCCGCAGCGCGCGGTACGCCGCGTCGCGCTGCAACAACGTCATGTACGAGCGCGAGTGATAGCGGATGCGCGCCACCAGCTCGATGGTGTCCGGCAGTTTCACCAGATAATCGTTGGCGCCGGCGGAGAACGCCGCGCTCTTGATCAGCGGGTCTTCCTTGGTCGACAGGACGATGATCGGGATGTCCTTGGTCGCCGGGTGATTGCGGTATTCGCGCACCAGGCTCAGGCCATCGAGGCCGGGCATCACCAGGTCCTGGAGAATCACCGTTGGCTTGATCCGCACCGCCTGGGCAATAGCCTGCTGCGGGTCGGAGCAGAAGTGAAAGTCGATGTTTTCTTGATTCGACAGCCCACGGCGCACCGCTTCGCCGATCATCGCCTGATCATCCACCAACAACACCATGGCGGCGTTTTCGTCGGTTTTAATGTCGTCGATCTGTAAGTCATTCATGGGCGGTCACCTGAGTACTGCGGGGGCCAGGATTGCGGATTGACCTGATCATTTGGGGAAAATCTCCTGCAATCGTGGCGCTATTCTTTCCAGTGGACGTATTTCTACGGCGGCATCAATGGCCGCAGCGGCCTTGGGCATGCCGTACACCGCACTGCTTTGCTGATCCTGCGCGATGGTCAGATAACCCTGTTGGCGCATGAGCTTAAGCCCTTGCGCCCCATCGCGCCCCATCCCGGTCAATAAAACCCCGACCGCATCACCATTCCAGTAACTGGCAACGCTTTCGAAAAACACGTCGATCGAGGGTCGGTAGATCTCGTTGACCGGCTCGGCGGTGTAGGCCAGCGTGCCGTTCTTGAGTAAACGAATATGGTGATTGGTGCCGGCCAGCAGCACCGCGCCGGCCTGTGGCGGTTCGCCTTCGCGGGCGAGCCTTACATCGAGGCCGCTGGCGCTGGCCAGCCACTCCGCCATGCCGGCGGCAAAGACCTGATCGACGTGCTGCACCAGCACGATGGCCGCCGAGAAATCCTTCGGCAAGCCTTTGAGCAGCACTTCCAGTGCCGCCGGCCCGCCTGCGGACGAGCCGATCGCCACCAGCCGCTGGCACGAAGCGGAACTGCGCTGGGCCGTCGGCACCGGCCGCGAACGCGTGGGTTTCTCGCCGATCAGCCAGCCAATATTGAGGATCTTGCGCAACAACGGCGCCGCGGCTTCCTGGGCATTGCCGGCGCCGAGGGCTGGAGTGTCGACCACGTCCAGTGCGCCGTGGCCCATCGCTTCGAAGACCCGGTGCACGTTCTGCTGCCGGTCGACGGTTACGATGACGATCGCGCAAGGGGTTTCGGCCATGATCCGGCGGGTGGCTTCGACGCCATCCATCACCGGCATGATCAGGTCCATCAGGATCAGGTCCGGGGTATTTTCGGCGCACAGTTGCACCGCCTCGGCGCCATTGCGGGCGACCCAGACCACTTGATGCGCCGGCTCGAAGGCCAGCGCCCGGCGCAACGCCTCCACCGCCATGGGCATGTCGTTGACGATTGCGATCCTCATGCCCGCGCTCCTCCGATAAGCTCGACCACTGCGTCGAGCAGGGCGTCGTCATGAAAACTGGCTTTGGCTAAATAATAGTCCGCCCCGGCATCGAGTCCACGGCGGCGATCCTCTTCGCGATCCTTGTACGACACGACCATCACCGGCAGCGATTGCAGACGGTTGTCGCGACGCAGCAATGTGACCAGCTCGATGCCGTCCATGCGCGGCATATCGATGTCGGTGATCAGCAAATCGAAGTCCTCTGAACGCAGCGCGTTCCAGCCGTCCATACCGTCCACTGCCACTGCGACGTCGTAGCCGCGATTGAGCAGCAGTTTGCGTTGCAGCTCGCGCACGGTCAGCGAATCGTCGACCACCAGCACCCGTTTGCGCGCCGCCTCGGCAGCCTGATTGCCGTGGCGGGCGATACGCTCAAGGCGCCCGGTGTTGAGCAGTTTATCCACCGACCGCAGCATGTCTTCGACATCGACAATCAGCACCACCGAGCCGTCGTCGAGCAACGCCCCCGCGGAGATGTCCTGCACTTTGCCCAGACGCTCGTCGAGTGGCAACACCACCAGGGTGCGCTCGCCAATGAAGCGCTCCACAGCAACGCCATAAATCGCATCGCGCTCGCGGATCACCACGACTTTAAGGGTTTCGCCGCTGTTCTGGCTGGCTGGGCGGTTGAGCAACTGGCTGGCCGCGACCAGTCCGACGTGCTGGCCTTCGTGCCAGAAATGCTGACGGCCCTCGACCTGCACGATGTCTTCCGGGGCCAGATCGCACATGCGTTCGATGTGCGCCAGCGGGAAGGCATACGCCTCTTCGCCGACTTCGACGACCAGGCTGCGAACCACCGACAAGGTCAGCGGCACTTCCAGATGAAAGCGACTGCCCTCGCCCGCCGTCTGTTCCAGCACCACCGCACCGCGCAACTGGCGAACCATGTGTTGAACAGCATCGAGGCCGACGCCCCGCCCGGACACTTCGGTGACTGTGTCGCGCAGGCTGAAACCCGGGAGAAACAGGAATGTCAGCAGTTCTTCTTCGCTTAGCTGCGCAGCGGTTTCGGCTGGGGACAACTGCCGTTCGACGATGCTGCGGCGGACTTTTTCCAGATCGACGCCATTGCCGTCATCGCTCAGTTCCAGCACCAGCAGGCCGGCCTGATGCGAGGCGCGCAGACGGATCAAGCCTTCCTCGGGTTTGCCCTTGAGCAAACGCTGCTCCGGGGTCTCGATGCCGTGATCGACGGCGTTGCGCAGCAAATGCGTCAGCGGTGCCTCAAGCTTTTCCAGCACGTCGCGGTCGACCTGGGTTTTCTCGCCTTCGATCTCCAGCCGCACCTGTTTACCGAGGCTGCGGCCCAGATCACGGACCATGCGTACCTGACCGGTGAGCACGTCCGCGAAGGGCCGCATGCGGCAAGCCAACGCGGTGTCGTAGAGCACTTGCGCGCGTTGGCTGGCCTGCCAGGCGAATTCGTCGAGCTCGGCGTTTTTCTCGCTCAGTAGCTGCTGGGATTCGGCGAGCAAACGGCGCGCGTCTTCCAGGGCTTCCAGCGCTTCAAGGCTCAGCGAGTGTTCCTTGAGGTGGACGTTGAGGTTTTCCAACGCACGCAGGCCGTTGTTCTGCATGCGCTTGAGGCGCTGCATGGTCGCCAGATGCGGCTTGAGCCGCTGGGTTTCCACCAGCGATTTGCTCGACAGATCGAGCAGACTGTTCAGGCGTTCGGCGGTGACACGCAAAACGCGCTCACCACCTTCGGTGGTGCGTTTATTTTTGCGGGGCGCCGGTTCGGAGGAGTCGAGCGGGGCTTCGATGATAAGCGCTGGCGCGGATTCAAACACCGGCGGCGCGTCAAGTTGCAACTCGGCCATCGGCGACACAGCAAGTGCTGCTGGCGGCGTCGCTGGATCGAGCAAACCGGCCATCAACGCCACGTAAGCGTCGATGTCACTCGGCTGCGGCGCATTCGTCGGCGTAGCAACGCGCATCAGCAAATCGGTGCCCTGCAACAACGCATCGATGTGTTCGGGACGCAGCAGCAAACGCCCTTCCTGCGCGCTGACCAGGCAATCTTCCATCACATGAGCAACGCTGACGCCGCTGTCGATGCCGACGATTCGCGCCGCACCTTTGAGCGAGTGCGCCGCGCGCATGCACGATTCCAGCTGATCGGCCTGGGTCGGGTTGCGCTCCAGCGCGAGCAGCCCGGCGCTGAGTACTTGGGTCTGCGCTTCGGCTTCGAGGCTGAACAGCTCCAGCAAGGAGGCGTCGCGCATTTGCTCGGGGGTCATGTGAGGCTCCGGGTCACGGCGGACAACAGCTGTTCTTCATCCAGCCAGCGCAGGCTGCGACCGCGATATTGCAGAACGCCACGGGTGTATCTGGCACTGCTTTGCGCGCCGGACTGCGATGCTGCGTCGAGGATTCGCTCGTCGATGGCATGAATACCGTCGACCTCATCCACCGGCACCACGACTGGCCCGCCATGGGCGGCGATGATCAACATGCGCGGCATGATTCGCCCGCTGGTGGTCGGCGTAACGCTGCCATCCAGATCAAGCAGTTCGACCAGCGACAGGCACGCCACCAGCGCGCCGCGCACATTCGCCACGCCGAGCAAGGCTCGCGAGCGCTGGTGCGGCAACGAGTGAATCGCCTGCAACGGCGCAACTTCAACGAGGCTGCGTGTCGCCAGACCCAGCCATTCTTCGCCGAGACGGAACATCAACAGCGAACGGGTTTTCACGTCCGTTTCAACGGCCGTGGCCACCGGATCGCGCTCGTCCTGCTGCAAGGCATAGCGATCGAGCAGGCGCGTGGCGGCGGCGGAATACACCGAGCAATTGCGGCAATGAATGTGCTCGTCCAGCAGCGGACAGGACTTGTCGCCATGGATGCCGATGCGGTTCCAGCAATCGTCGATGGCCCGGGCGTCTTCGTGGGTGACGTTCAAGGTGTCGGACGGGATCATCGGTTACGCTCACTGTCAGCGGTGCGGCCACTGCGGGCGGCGCGCTCCTGCAATCGTCTGGCACCGACGCTGTCGCCCTGTGCCTGCAGCAGCGCGGCCAGGTGCATCAATGCTTCGGGGTGTTGCGGTTCGAGGTACAACGCTTTGCGATAGAAACCCTGCGCTTCGAGGGTCAGGCCAGCGACATCGCTGAGCAAGCCGAGCCAGTAAAACACCTGAGCCACCGGTTCGTGGCTGCGCAAATACTGTTCGCACGCCGTCCGGGCTTCGGCACTTTTGCCCTCGTTGGCCAGCGCGGCGATGTTGGCCAGCAGGGTCGCCGCGTCCGGGTTCGCGCTTTTACTGGCGGTCGGCAGTGGCGTCACGGCGGCAAACGGTCGATTGCGCACCGGCGCTGGCGGCGTGCTGCGCGGCGGTTGGCTGATCGTCACCGCGACCGGTTTGGGTGTCGGCAGCGGTTCGGGGTGCGGATCGCTGTGGCGGCTGAAGGCAAAGGATTGCGGGATGCCGATCGAACGCATGCCCAAACGCCCGAGCAGACTGCCCTCGGCCGGGCCGATAAACAGCACGCCGTCGAAATGAGTCAGGCGCTTGAGCACCTCGAACACCAGCTTCTGCGTCGGCTGATCGAAATAGATCAGCAGGTTACGGCAGAAGACAAAATCAAAGGCTGGCTCACTGGCCAAAAGCGTTGGATCGAGCACATTGCCGACCTGCAAGCGCACTTGTTCACGCACGCTCTCGTTAACCCGATGGCCGTCCTGTTCAGGGGTGAAATGCCGTTCGCGAAAATCCAGATCCTGGCCGCGAAACGAGTTTTTGCCATACAGCGCGCGCCGGGCCTTTTCCACCGACAGTGGGCTGACATCCATGCCATCGACCTTGAACTGATGCGGTTTAAGCCCGGCATCGAGCAAAGCCATGGCAATCGAATAGGGTTCTTCGCCGGTGGAGCACGGCAGGCTGAGGATACGCAGCGCGCGCATATTGTTCAGCTCGGCGAGGCGATTGCGCGCCAGCTTGCCCAGCGTGGCGAAGGATTCCGGGTAACGGAAAAACCACGTTTCCGGGACGATTACCGCTTCGATCAGCGCTTGTTGTTCGTCGCGCGAGCCTTGCAGCAATTGCCAATATTCATCGGCATGCGCCGCTTGCGAGAGCGTTGTGCGCTGGCGCACGGCGCGCTCGATAATCGCCGGCCCCACCGACGTCACATCGAGGCCGATGCGTTCCTTGAGGAAGTCGAAAAAACGCTGATCGCTGCTCATGCCTGCGCCTCAAACTGCGCCGGACTCAGCGGCGGATCGGGGAACAGCAAAGTACGCACGGCGTCATCGAGCAAGTCATTGACCCGGACCCATTGCACCAATCCCTGAGCATCTTGACGCACCGGGCCGAGGTAAGGCGCCTCGCGGTTGTCGAGGCCGTAAGGCTGAAACTCCTGCGGATGGCAACGCAGGGTGTCGGTGGCCTGTTCGAGAATCAGCCCGAGCCATTGCGCGGGCTGAGCTTCATCCGGCCGATAATTGACCAATACCAGACGGGTGCTGGTGCGCGCTTCGGCGGGATGGCCGAAGGTCAATGCGCTGAGGTCAATCACCGGAACTACCGCGCCGCGATAGGCGAACACGCCGGCCACCCACTGTGGCGCCCGCGCGATCGGTTTCAACGGCAGACGCGGCAGCACCTCCGCCACTTCGGTGGCGCGCAGGGCGTAACGCTCGCTGCCGATGCGAAACAGCAGGAACAACGCCGGCTTCGCCACCTGCGCAGCGCTGCGTTTGGCGATGATGTCGCTCATCAGACTTTGAATCGCGAAACGCCGCTGCGCAGCCCGACGGCCACCTGGCTCAGTTCGTCGATGGCGAAACTGGCCTGACGCAGCGACTCGACGGTCTGGCTGCTGGCGTCGCCCAACTGCACCAGCGCGTGGTTAATCTGCTCGGCGCCGGTGGCCTGGGCCTGCATGCCTTCATTGACCATCAACACCCGCGGCGCCAGTGCCTGTACCTGATGGATGATCTGCGACAACTGCTCGCCGACCTGCTGCACTTCGGACATGCCACGGCGTACTTCTTCGGAGAACTTGTCCATGCCCATTACCCCGGCAGACACCGCCGACTGGATCTCGCGAACCATTTGTTCGATGTCGTAAGTGGCAACAGCGGTCTGATCCGCCAAACGCCGCACTTCGGTAGCGACCACGGCAAAACCGCGACCGTATTCACCAGCCTTTTCAGCTTCAATGGCGGCGTTGAGCGACAACAGGTTGGTCTGGTCGGCGACCTTGACGATGGTCACCACCACCTGGTTGATGTTGCCGGCCTTCTCATTGAGGATCGCCAGTTTGGCGTTGACCAGATCGGCCGCGCCCATCACCGAGTGCATGGTGTCTTCCATCCGTGCCAGGCCTTGCTGACCGGAGCCGGCGAGCACCGAGGCCTGATCGGCGGCGGTGGAGACTTCGGTCATGGTGCGCACCAGATCGCGTGAAGTGGCCGCAATCTCGCGGGACGTAGCGCCGATTTCGGTGGTGGTCGCTGCGGTTTCGGTGGCGGTGGCTTGCTGTTGCTTGGAGGTGGCGGCGATCTCGGTCACCGAGGTGGTCACCTGCACCGACGAGCGCTGCGCCTGGGACACCAACGCAGTCAGCTCGGTCATCATGTCGTTGAAGCCGGTTTCCACTGCGCCGAATTCGTCCTTGCGCTCAAGGTTCAAACGCGAGCTGAGGTCGCCGGTGCGCATGGTTTCAAGGATCTGCACGATGCGGTTCATCGGCGCCATGATTGCGCGCATCAACAACAAACCGCACAGACCGGCGGCCAGGACGGCGACCAACAGGGAAATGAACATGCTGACTTTCGCCGCGGCCACCGCGTCGTCAATATTGTTCATGGCCTGATCGGCGACTTTCTTGTTCTCGCCAATGATGTCGTTGAGCTTCATGCGCCCGGAATACCAGGCAGGCGTGAGCTTGTCGTGGAACATCTTGACCGCGTCGGCTTCCAGATTGCGCTTGTGCAGATCCAGCACGGCATCCTGAATCTGGATGTAGGCGTCGTGGTATTTCTCGAACGCGGCGAACTCGGTACGGTCCTCGTCGGTGGCCATGGTCTTGCGGTAGTTGGCCATCTGCTCCTGCAGACGCGCCTCGAACGCCTTGTAGTCGGCCGCGTCCTCGCTGGAAACACCTTGACCTTCCTTGAGTCCGAGCAGTTCTTGCGTCTGCAGATAACTGTCGACCCACGCACCGCGAATCATCGAGCTGTAATAGACGCCGGGAATCGCATCATCACGCACGCTGTTTTCACTGGTTTCAATCTTCAACAGTCGCGAATAAGAGACGACGACCATCAGCAACATGATGGCGATAATCACCGCAAAGCTCGCCAAAATGCGTTGGCGCAACGTCCAGTTCTTCACAGTGATTCCTCGTGCCTGATCGAAATGCGGGGAGTATAGCCGAGGGCGGTGTTTCATTTATAAGACGCTTTTGACCCTCGGGCCTGTCCGCAGTGGTTTGAGGGAAGGCTCTGGGGTGGGAATGTCCGACAATTGCGGGTGGGCGTGCCAGTGCGGTAATGGCAAAAAGGGGCGATGGAATGGTCATTGCCGTCGCTGTGCGGCGGAAAATGCCTTCGCGAGCAAGCTCGCTCCCACACCGGAAGGCAATACCCGGTGGGAGCGAGCTTGCTCGCGAAGGGGCCAACCAGGTTTACACCGATGCGATGCGCACTTGCTTTTCCAGCTCCACCTTCAAACCTGGCTCGAGCTTCAACTGGCGCGCCAGTTCATCCAGATAGCTCTTCTCCATGAAGTTCTCCTCATCCACCAGCATCACGCTGGCGATGTACATCTCAGCCGCCATCTCCGGCGTACTCGCGGCGCGGGCCACGTCAGTCGGGTCGAGAGGTTTGTTGAGTTCCGCGTGCAGCCAGTGCTGTAGCTCCTGATCGTTGTCGAGCTTGGTGAATTCGCCTTCGATCAGTTGGCGCTCGCGATCATCGATATGGCCGTCGGCTTTGGCAGCAGCGACCAGCGCTTTGAGAATGGCCTGACTGTGCTGCTCGGCTTGCGCCGGCGGTAAGCGATCGAGGGTTTGCGGTTCGCTTTGTGGAGCGGTGCCTTTCTGGGCGTTGTAGTTGCCATAGGCCTTGTAAGCCAGCACGCCCAGCGCAGCGAGGCCACCGTAGATCGCGACTTTACCGCCGACCTTGCGCACTTTCTTGTTACCGAGCAGCAGACCCATCGCGCCAGCCGCCAACGCACCACCGCCCGCACCTGACAGCAGACCGCCGAGGCCACCGGAGCCTGAAGCGCCGCCGAGCAAACCGCCCAGGCCTCCGGCAGCCGGTTTGTTCTGCGCTCCGCCAGTCTTGTTCTGCAACAGATCCTGGCCGGATTTGAGTAGTTGATCGAGCAATCCACGGGTGTTCATGTTCCGCCTCCAAAACAGGGGTTATCCGGATCTATAAGGCCTCCAGCCTAGTTCGAAAGTGCCCCTGTCCGACCTGCGAGTGTGCTTCCAGATGTTGCTTGCCCTGCCGCAGCCCTTCGTGAAAATAGATATACACTCAGGCCAATCTATAAAAACCGCCCACTGGGTAGCTCTTCTCATGATGACCCTGCGTCAGATCCGTCACTTCATCGCCGTGGCCGAGACCGGCTCGATCTCCGCCGCCGCGCAAACTGCATTCATTTCCCAATCGACTCTGACCCTGGCGATCCAGCAACTGGAAGAGGAAATCGGCGTCAGCCTGTTCAGCCGCCATGCCAAGGGCATGACCCTTACGCATCAGGGCCATCAATTCCTACGCCAAGCGCACCTGATTCTGGCGACCGTGGATAACGCCAAGCGCACCCTGCAACAGAGCACCGATCAGGTTGCCGGGCAGTTGATCGTCGGCGTGACCAGTCTGGTGGCCGGGTATTACCTGGCAGATTTGCTTACCCGGTTTCAACGTGCCTACCCCAACGTCGAAATCCGCGTGATGGAAGACGAGCGCCCTTACATCGAACATTTGCTGGTCAGCGGCGAGATCGATGTCGGCGTATTGATCCTCTCCAACCTCGAAGACCGCCACGCGTTGCAGACTGAAGTACTGACCCATTCACCGCACCGTTTGTGGCTGCCGGCCCAACATCCCCTGCTGGAACACGACAGCATCAACCTCGCTGACGTCGCTCGCGAGCCGCTGATTCAGCTCAACGTCGATGAAATGGATCGCAATGCCCAACGCCTGTGGCGGGGCGCTAGTCTGCAACCGAAGATTACCCTCAGAACCGCCTCCACCGAAGCCGTGCGAAGTCTGGTCGCCGCCGGATTGGGCGTATCGATCCAACCCGACATGACTTATCGCCCATGGTCACTGGAGGGCGACATCATCGAAGCGCGGCCCATCGCCGACCTCAACCAGACTCTCGACGTTGGCCTGGCCTGGCGCCGCGGCACCGCGCGCCCCGCATTGGTCGACCCCTTCCTGACCGTGGCCCGCGAACAACCTCACGGCGGGCGCAAGCCATCTATTTAATCGAATGCTGCCTTCAGTATTTAGAATTTGTCGACCTCGGAGCCGCGCACTAGTCTTGCTGCATCTATAAGACGGTCGGCTCCCGATATCAGGGAGCAACAATGGCCACACAAGAAAAGAGATCGCGGAAAATGGCTGGCGCGCAGACCCCGATGTGTACCGCGTTGTTGATCGATGGCGAACTGGTCGCTGGGGAAGGTTTTGTCGAGCCGATTCTCAACCCGGCGACCGGTGAAATTCTTACGCACATCGCCGAGGCGAGCACCGAGCAAGTCGAAGCCGCCATACTCGCCGCCCACCGCGCCTTCGCCGAGTGGTCGCGCACCACGCCGCAGCAACGTTCCAACCTGCTGCTCGACATCGCCAACGCCGTCGAAAAACACGCCGACCACCTCGCCCGCCTCGAATCGCTGAACTGCGGCAAGCCTTTGCACCTGGCGCGTCAGGACGATCTGACGGCGACTGTCGATGTGTTCCGTTTCTTCGCCGGCGCCGTGCGTTGCCAGACCGGTCAGCTCAGCGGCGAGTACCTGCCGGGCTACACCAGCATGGTCCGTCGCGATCCGATTGGCGTGGTCGCCTCGATCGCACCGTGGAATTACCCGATCATGATGGCCGCGTGGAAAATCGCCCCGGCCCTCGCCGCCTGCAACACGCTGGTGTTCAAACCGTCCGAACACACACCGCTGTCGATCCTCGCCCTGGCGCCAGCGCTGGCCGAAATCCTCCCGCGCGGGGTGATCAACATCATCTGCGGTGGCGGCGAAGGCGTTGGCAGTCATTTGGTCGGCCACGGGAAAGTGCGCATGGTCTCGCTGACCGGCGATATCGTCACCGGCCAGAAAATCCTGCAAGCCGCGGCGAAAACCCTGAAACGCACGCACCTCGAACTCGGTGGCAAAGCCCCGGTGATCGTCTGCAATGACGCCGACATCCAGGCTGTGGTCGAGGGCGTGCGCACTTACGGTTACTACAACGCCGGGCAGGACTGCACCGCCGCGTGCCGGATCTACGCGCAGGCCGGGATTCACGACAAGCTGGTCGCCGAACTCGGCGCCGCCGTCAGCAGCCTGCGCTTCGCCGGCAAACGCGACGCTGACAACGAGATCGGCCCGCTGATCAGCACCCGCCAGCGTGACCGCGTGGCCAGTTTCGTCGAGCGCGCCCTCGGTCAGCCGCACATTGAACGCGTGACCGGTGCGGCGGTGCATTCCGGCGCCGGTTTCTACTATCAACCGACGTTGCTCGCCGGTTGCAAACAGAGCGACGAAATCGTTCAGCGCGAAGTGTTCGGCCCGGTGGTCACCGTGACCCGTTTTGACGAACTCGCGCAAGCCGTCGACTGGGCCAACGACTCCGAATACGGCCTCGCCTCATCTGTTTGGACACAGAACCTGGACAAGGCGATGCAAGTCGCCGCGCGCTTGCAGTACGGCTGCACGTGGATCAACAGTCATTTCATGCTGGTCAGCGAAATGCCCCACGGCGGTCTGAAACGTTCGGGTTACGGCAAAGACTTATCCAGTGATTCGCTGCAGGACTACAGCGTGGTGCGGCACATCATGGCCCGCCACGGCCAGCATCTCTGACTACGCTAATAACAAGCCGTCAACGGCATGCTTCACCGCGTTCACAACTGCCCCGACCATAATTTAAAGAAGAGGGTTCAACCATGTTCGTGCACAAGACCGCTTTGCTCAGTGCAATCACCACGGCCCTGCTGGCCAGCGCCAGCCTGCAAGCTGCCGAGCCGCTTAAGGCTGTCGGCGCTGGCGAAGGTCAGCTGGATATCGTTGCGTGGCCGGGTTACATCGAACGTGGCGAGAGCGACAAGGCTTACGACTGGGTCACCGGTTTCGAAAAGGAAACCGGCTGCAAGGTCAATGTGAAGACCGCTGCAACCTCCGACGAAATGGTCAGCCTGATGGCCAAGGGCGGTTATGACCTGGTCACCGCGTCGGGCGATGCGTCGCTGCGGTTGATCGTCGGCAAGCGTGTGCAACCGATCAACACCGCGTTGATCCCGAACTGGAACACCCTCGACCCGCGCCTCAAAGATGCGCCGTGGTACGTGGTCAACCAGCAGACTTACGGCACCCCGTACCAGTGGGGCCCGAACGTGCTGATGTACAACACCAACGTATTCAAGACCGCACCGAGCAGTTGGAGCGTGGTGTTCGCCGCGCAGGATCTGCCCGACGGCAAGCCGAACAAGGGCCGCGTGCAAGCGTATGACGGCCCGATCTACATCGCCGATGCGGCGCTGTATTTGAAATCGACAAAGCCTGAACTGGGCATCAAGGATCCGTACCAACTCACCGAAGATCAGTACAAAGCCGTGCTCGACCTGCTGCGCGCGCAGCAGCCGCTGATCCACCGCTACTGGCACGACACCACGGTGCAGATGAGCGACTTCAAAAACGAAGGCGTGGTGGCGTCGAGCGCATGGCCGTATCAGGTCAACGGTTTGATGAACGAGAAGCAGCCGATTGCTTCGACCATTCCGAAAGAAGGCGCTACGGGCTGGGCCGACACCACCATGTTGCACGCCGAGGCCAAGCACCCGAACTGCGCGTACAAGTGGATGGACTGGTCGCTGAAGCCGAAAGTACAGGGTGATGTGGCGGCTTGGTTTGGTTCGTTGCCAGCCGTTCCTGCGGCGTGCAAGGAGAGTGAGTTGCTTGGCGCTGAAGGTTGCAAGACTAATGGCTTCGATCAGTTCGACAAGATCGCCTTCTGGAAAACCCCGCAGGCTGAAGGCGGCAAGTTCGTGCCGTATAGCCGCTGGACTCAGGACTACATTGCGATCATGGGTGGCCGCTAAGCCCGGGAGCACCTCGGTCTAGCTCCCTTTCCCCCTCGCTCCCCTGGGGGAGAGGGCTGGGGTGAGGGGGTAGCTTTTGACTTTGCTCTTGATCTCAGAGTAACGGCCAATAAAGCCGCCCTCACCCCCGCCCTCTCCCGGAGGGAGAGGGAGAGGGAGCTAAAAGCAATTTCAGCGCCCTGCACACCTACTGTAGGAGCTGCCGCAGGCTGCGATCTTTTCGACGCATACACGACTTTTTTGAAAGCCCGTTTTACCGGAGCACCGCACCATGACGCTTGCAGTCCAGTTCACCAACGTTTCCCGGCAGTTCGGCGAAGTGAAGGCCGTTGACCGGGTTTCCATCGATATCGAGGACGGCGAGTTCTTTTCCATGCTCGGCCCATCCGGCTCGGGCAAAACCACCTGCCTGCGCCTGATCGCCGGGTTCGAACAACCGAGCGCCGGCTCGATCCGTATCCACGGCGCCGAAGCGGCCGGTTTGCCGCCGTATCAACGTGACGTCAACACGGTGTTTCAGGATTACGCACTGTTCCCGCACATGAACGTCCTCGACAACGTCGCCTACGGTTTGAAGGTCAAAGGCGTCGGCAAAACCGAACGTCACAAGCGCGCCGAAGAAGCCTTGGACATGGTCGCCCTCGGCGGTTACGGCGCACGCAAATCGGTGCAATTGTCCGGAGGTCAGCGCCAGCGTGTCGCCCTCGCCCGCGCCTTGGTCAATCGCCCGCGCGTGCTGTTGCTCGATGAGCCTTTGGGTGCGCTCGATCTGAAACTTCGCGAGCAAATGCAAAGTGAATTGAAGAAGTTGCAACGCCAGCTCGGCATCACTTTCATCTTCGTCACTCACGATCAAACCGAAGCGCTGTCGATGTCCGATCGCGTCGCCGTATTCAACAAGGGCCGCATCGAACAAGTCGACACACCACGCAATCTGTACATGAAACCGACCACCACGTTTGTCGCTGAATTCGTCGGCACCTCGAACGTGATTCGCGGCGATCTGGCCCGTGAAATCAGCGGCCATCCGCAGCCGTTTTCAATCCGCCCGGAACACGTGCGGTTTGCCGAAGGCCCGCTGGCCAGCCACGAGATCGAAGTCAGCGGATTGCTCCACGAAATCCAGTACCAGGGCAGCGCCACACGCTATGAATTGAGGCTGGAAAACGGCCAGCCCCTCAACATCAGCCATGCCAACAATCAATGGATCGACAGCAGCGCGCAGCATCAGACCGGCCAGCGTCTGAGCGCGCGTTGGGCGCGGGAAGCGATGATTCCGTTGCACGACACCGTGGCGAGCGGGGTGTGACATGAGCACACTCGCGATGACTGCATCGCCGCCATTGCGCCGGTTTTCCAACCTGCTCTACCGCAAGCCGAACCTGTATCTGTCGATGCTGCTGGTTCCACCACTGCTGTGGTTTGGCGCGATTTATCTCGGCTCGCTGCTGGTGCTGTTGTGGCAGGGTTTCTACACCTTTGACGACTTCACCATGGCGGTCACGCCTGACCTGACCCTGGCGAATTTTGCCGCACTGCTTCAGCCGTCGAACTTCGACACCATCCTGCGCACACTGAGCATGGCCATCGTTGTGTCGATTGCCAGCGCCATCGTCGCGTTCCCGATTGCCTACTACATGGCTCGCTACACCACGGGCAAGACCAAGGCGTTTTTCTACATCGCGGTGATGATGCCGATGTGGGCCAGTTACATCGTCAAGGCGTATGCGTGGACGTTGCTGCTGGCCAAGGGCGGCGTGGCGCAGTGGTTCGTGCAGCACCTGGGATTGGAACCGGTGTTGCAGTTCATTCTGGGGATTCCCGGCGTCGGTGGCAGCACCTTGTCGACCTCGCATCTGGGGCGGTTCATGGTGTTCGTTTATATCTGGTTACCGTTCATGATCCTGCCGATTCAGGCGTCGCTGGAACGTCTGCCGCCGTCACTGTTGCAGGCCTCCGCTGACCTTGGTGCGAAGCCGCGTCAGACTTTTATGCAGGTGATTTTGCCGCTGTCGATTCCGGGCATTGCCGCCGGTTCGATCTTCACGTTTTCGCTGACCTTGGGCGACTTCATCGTGCCGCAACTGGTCGGGCCGCCGGGCTACTTTGTCGGCAGCATGGTCTACGCACAGCAAGGTGCGATCGGCAATATGCCGATGGCGGCGGCGTTTACGTTGGTGCCGATAGTGTTGATCGCGGTTTACCTGTCCATCGTCAAACGACTGGGGGCTTTCGATGCGCTCTGAGAAAGCATCACTGGGTCTGAAGATCGCAGCTTGGGGCGGGTTGGTGTTTTTGCACTTTCCGATCCTGATCATCTTCCTTTACGCCTTCAACACCGAGGAAGCCGCGTTCAGTTTTCCGCCGAAGGGCTTCACGTTGCACTGGTTCAGCGTGGCGTTTTCGCGGCCGGATGTTCTGGAGTCGATCAAGCTGTCGCTACAAATCGCCGCCATTGCCACGTTGATTGCGATGGTGCTCGGCACCTTGGCTTCAGCAGCGTTGTACCGCCGCGATTTCTTCGGCAAACAAGGCATTTCGCTGATGCTGATCTTGCCGATTGCGTTGCCGGGGATCATCACCGGGATCGCGCTGCTGGCGACGTTCAAGACACTGGGAATCGAGCCGGGGATGTTCACCATCATCGTCGGCCACGCGACCTTCTGCGTGGTGATCGTCTACAACAACGTCATCGCCCGCCTGCGCCGCACTTCGCACAGTTTGATCGAAGCCTCGATGGATCTCGGCGCCGATGGCTGGCAGACCTTTTGCTACATCATCCTGCCGAACCTTGGCTCGGCATTGCTCGCTGGCGGCATGTTGGCGTTTGCGCTGTCGTTCGACGAAATCATCGTCACCACGTTTACCGCCGGGCATGAGCGCACGTTGCCGTTGTGGCTGCTCAATCAACTGAGCCGGCCAAGGGATGTGCCGGTGACCAACGTCGTCGCGATGCTGGTGATGATGGTGACGATGCTGCCGATCCTCGGCGCGTATTACCTGACACGCGGTGGCGAAAGCGTCGCCGGCAGTGGCGGTAAATAAATATCTAACAGACACCAAAAATCCCCCTGTGGGAGCGAGCCTGCTCGCGAAGAGGCCGCCACATCCGACATTGATGTCGACTGATACACCGCTTTCGCGAGCAGGCTCGCTCCCACAGTTTCAATCCGGTTTCGGCAGAAAAATAATAGATTCAAAGAGGACAAAAGCATGCAAACCAAACTCTTGATCAACGGCCAACTGGTCAACGGCGAAGGCCCGGCGCAACCGGTGCTCAATCCCTCGCTCGGCGAAGTCCTGGTTGAAATCAACGAAGCCAGCGAAGCTCAGGTCGATGCCGCCGTGCGCGCCGCCGACAACGCCTTCGCCGACTGGTCGCAAACCGCGCCGAAAGACCGCTCGCTGCTGTTGCTCAAACTCGCCGACGCCATCGAAGCCCACGGCGAAGAACTGGCCAAACTGGAATCCGACAACTGCGGAAAACCCTACAGCGCCGCGCTCAACGACGAGATCCCGGCGATTGCAGACGTGTTCCGCTTCTTCGCCGGCGCCAGCCGTTGCATGAGCGGCTCGGCCGGTGGCGAATACCTGCCCGGCCACACCTCGATGATCCGCCGCGATCCGGTGGGTGTGATCGCCTCGATCGCGCCATGGAACTACCCGCTGATGATGGTCGCCTGGAAAATCGCCCCGGCGCTGGCTGCCGGTAATACCGTGGTGCTCAAGCCGTCGGAACAAACGCCGCTGACCGCGTTGCGTCTGGTCGAACTGGCGTCGGAAATCTTCCCGGCTGGTGTACTCAATCTGGTATTTGGTCGCGGTCCTACCGTTGGCAGTCCGTTGGTTACCCATCCGAAAGTGCGCATGGTTTCGCTGACCGGCTCCATCGCCACGGGTGCCAACATCATTTCCAGCACCGCCGACAGCATCAAACGTATGCACATGGAGTTGGGCGGCAAAGCGCCGGTAATCATCTTCGATGACGCCGATATCGATGCGGCGGTTGAAGGTATTCGCACCTTCGGTTTCTACAACGCCGGGCAGGATTGCACCGCCGCGTGCCGGATCTATGCGCAGGAGGGCATCTACGACAAGTTTGTCGAGAAACTCGGCGCGGCAGTCAGCAGTATCAAGTATGGCTTGCAGGATGATCCGTCGACTGAACTGGGGCCGTTGATCACCGCGCAACATCGCAACCGCGTTGCCGGGTTTGTCGAGCGTGCTGTGGCGCAGTCGCACATTCGTTTGATCACTGGCGGCAAGGCTGTTGATGGTAACGGCTTCTTCTTCGAGCCGACCGTGCTGGCCGATGCGCAGCAGGACGATGAAATCGTTCGCCGCGAAGTGTTTGGGCCGGTGGTTTCCGTGACCAAATTCACCGATGAAGCGCAGGCGCTGGAATGGGCCAACGATTCGGACTACGGCCTCGCCTCCTCGGTGTGGACGGCGGACGTCGGACGCGCGCACCGCATGTCAGCGCGTTTGCAGTACGGCTGCACATGGGTGAACACGCACTTCATGCTCGTCAGCGAAATGCCCCATGGCGGTCAGAAATTGTCCGGTTACGGGAAAGACATGTCCATGTATGGGCTGGAGGACTACACCATCGTTCGGCATGTGATGTTCAAGCACTAAAAGCATCGCCAGCAGGCCTGGTTTATATGTGGATTGGCAAGCCGTATGACCATGGCAAGGCGCCGGCTGGGAATGCCTGGAAGGTGAGTCGCTAAGAGTTTTTGACCTCGGCACCGACAAGGTGCCGGGGTTCAGGAAAGCCGAGAAAAACCATCAAAAAGAAAGCTCTGCCTGATCGTGCTTCAGCAAGGAAATACGATCGAACAGTTTGATTTTTTCGTTGGCTTTTTGCTTGGCGTGATCGGACATGAATGCAATCAACTCTTCGAGCTGACTGACGTCTCCGACCACTTTGAATTCCTTTTCCTTGTTGACGAAAACAAGCGTCTTCTTCTTTCTCGACAACAACTCAATGACGTTGCTGAGCGTGCCGGTGCTCTTTGCGTCCCAGATCATCAAACCGTAGTCGGCTGCTTCGGCCATGACGACGTCCTTCTCGGTGAAGAAGGCTCTCGACCCTTTCGAATGCTTGGAGTCGACTGTTCTGGCGGGCCAGTGCCCAAGGTTGTTCCTCGGCGCCGAACCGCTGCAGAACACCGTGGTTCTGGATCGTTCGAGACTAAGCAGGTACTCCTGAATGGAGGTATCGGCGCCACCTGCATCCCCAACCACCACCTCAAAATCTGACGCGACGATATTATTGATGCGCTCTTTAACCTTCGGATCAAGGTTCTTGATGTTGATAGAGCCAGCAATAAATACAGTGGTCATTGAATTCACTTCCAAGTTAGCGCTGCGACGTAAATTTTCCCTACTTTCGGATATTTACGCAGAACAGCGCAGGCCGCGTCCATGGACGCCCCGCTATCAAATAAATCATCTACAACCAAAACATTCCAGCGCCCATCAGTGGTAATTTCATCATTGACGCTGAAACTGTCTCCAATCGCAGCAACCTTGTCTGCTTTCGAATGTAAATCCTTGAGCGACTTTCCCGTGGTCGCTTTTCGAAGCAAATCCGTGAAAACCGGCCGCCCGATAATTCTTCCCAACGCTTGGGCAACCTCAGTTACCGGTTGTCGCTGACGAATATTTGAAGCGGGCATAGGCACTACAAACCCGACCTGATTCAATTTTGGGAACACATTTGTCGCTACTGCCTGGGCAAGTGGACTGACCTGAGTCCAATCCTTCTGGTATTTGAGCTGGTAGGTCGCCTCGCCAATCTCTGTGCGCTGATTATCGAAGCATGGGTGTCCGCGATCATCGTTGCCAAGAAAGGTACTACTTACCATGTGTTTGTCCAGCACCCAGCCCTGATCCCAAGGGCCGTTGATCTGCTTGAGAGACACCTTCATTGAATTCTCCTTTATTCATAGCAATCCTTTGAGCCCTGAAACCAGGGGCCAGGCATCTGCAGCGATGCGCAAGATTCAAACAAATAACGGAAAAAACACTGGTTAGGGGCGGTCTCGCTAGCTCCTATGCAAAAACAGGCATTTCCTACAGACGCAGCCTTCCTGAAAAAGCCCCATTTCCTACGCTGTGCGGCGAAAGAGTAGACTTGTCGCCGCAAGCGCCTGACCGATAGGCTCTATCCCGTCGCTGTTAATTCAGCGATCCGGGGTCGAAGCCGGGACACCATCAACATGACGCTCTGCGCCCACCATAGAAACCCAGGCATTTCTGTCTGTCAGTTTCGCTTTATGGCGGGCCGTGTGGCGCGGGCCTCTCGGCTTACATGTTGATCGAGAATGTTCCGACTTCGAACGCCGCACGGTTCGCCACCCAAATCTTTCGAAGGATTCGTGGCGACTCTCATTTCAACATGGAGTCAGAAATGCACACGTCAAATTCATCTGAAACACACTCGCACTTCCCCCCCCCCGTGTTCACCCGCCACAACCGCTTCCTCCACGCCTTCATGCAAGATCACGAAGCCTGGTTCTGTGTTCAAGATCTCGGTCGCTTGATGGGCTATCCGCTAAACGAACGCCTCACCCTGAAACTCGATCCCGACCAGCGTCGCCATGTCCTCCTACGTCGGGACGGCGAAATCATCGATTGCGCGATGGTCAGCGAGTCCGGCCTGTTCGCCCTGCTCGTCCATCACTTCGTCCCGGAAAACCGACACCTGCGCCAATGGCTGAGCCATGAAGTCATCCCGATGCTGCGCGAAACCCAATCAAGCCCTGTGGAAAACCACCCGAGCTTAAGCTCAATGCATTGGGCAGGCGTTACCGTGCCGCTGCTGCACTGGCAACAGCAGGCGTGGGTCAAATGGCGGGATGTGCCGGAGTTGATGCACGGCCAGCGGCCGTATCCGGTTCTGGGCATTTGCAGCCAAGGCTCATAAACAAAAAACCTGTGGCGAGGAAGCTAGCTCCCTCGCCACAGGTTTAGCATGTCCACCTCTAGCGAATTGAATTCAGATGAGTAGAACTGTTCTCAAATCTCCTCAGATTGAGGAAATCATTCCCTGTGATGAAAGCTTTGCGATCTCTTACCTGAAACTAAACGACTGTGCCGATCTTCAGAAAGCCATTGCCGTCGGCATCGACGATGCCGACGCAGGCAATTTGATTGATCTGGCCACCGTAAAAGCCAAATGGCTTTCACGGTGCCTACCCCAGCGTTAAAACCGCGAAACACTCCTCATCGCATCCACCAGATACCGCATCGCGATCCGGTCACTCTCCGAAAGCTCTCGATAGCGCTCCACCAGTTTCAGTTCGTCAGAGCTGAGCCGACGCCTTCTGCGCCCGCTGCCCAGGCAGGGAAAGATGCCCAACATGTCGGTGATGCCTTGGATTTTTGCCATGGACGATGTCCTTCTCTAATACTGCAAAGAATTGCTTAAACACCACATCGCCCTGCCCCTTACTGCAGCGCCGTGTGCCCTACCGGTCAGATGAGTCGCACCGGTCATGCCCATAGAATAGAAATTAAATCGGCGCTGAAAAGCGGTTTTTAGAGTAATTAGTCGAAAAAAGCAGATATGCCGTGTAAATCAGAACGCCCTGTCAGATTTTTAACCGACATGTCTTGTTTCATTGACACACTCGCGCAGTGAATCAACGAATTTTGCATTGCGAGCGAACCGTTTAAGCTAGCGGGCATCTGTTAATAGTCCGTTGCGTTTGGCCGAAGGCTTGTCCGAACCGTTATTTCTGATCCAGCACGTGCCAGGAACGGCGCGGGATTGCACACGACAGGTTGTATTTATGCACCGCAGGAATTTGCTCAAAGCGTCCATGGCCATTGCGGCTTACACCGGTCTTTCAGCCACTGGCCTGCTGGCCAGCCGTGCGTGGGCGGCCAATGGAGGCGCCGCCGATGGCGAGGCTCAGGCCTTCGACTTCGAAGCGCTGAAGCGCCAGGCCAAGCAACTGGCCGGCAGCGCCTATCAGGACACCAAACAGGTGCTGCCGCCAACCCTGGCGACCATGACCCCGCAGAACTTCAACGCGATCCGTTACGACGGCGAGCATTCGCTGTGGAAGGAAAACAAGGGCCAGCTGGACGTGCAGTTCTTCCACGTCGGCATGGGCTTCCGTCAGCCGGTGCGCATGTACAGCGTCGACGCCAAGACGCGCACTGCCCGCGAAGTGCATTTCCGCCCGGCACTGTTCAACTATGAAAACACTTCAGTCGACACCCAGCAGCTCAAGGGTGACCTCGGTTTTGCCGGCTTCAAGCTGTTCAAAGCGCCGGAGCTGGATCGTCACGATGTGTTGTCGTTCCTCGGCGCCAGCTATTTCCGTGCGGTAGACGCCACTGGCCAATATGGCCTCTCGGCGCGCGGTCTGGCGATCGACACGTACGCGAAAAAACGCGAAGAATTCCCTGACTTCACCAAGTTCTGGTTCGAGACCCCGGACAAGAACGCCACGCGTTTTGTGGTCTATGCCTTGCTCGACTCGCCGAGCGCGACCGGCGCTTACCGCTTCGACATCGATTGCCAGGCCGAGCGCGTGGTGATGGAGATCGATGCGCACATCAACGCGCGCACCGCGATCGAGCAATTGGGCATCTCGCCGATGACCAGCATGTTCAGCTGTGGCAACCACGAACGCCGCATGTGCGACACCATTCACCCGCAAATCCACGACTCCGATCGCCTGGCGATGTGGCGCGGCAACGGCGAGTGGATCTGCCGTCCGCTGAACAACCCGGCGACCCTGCAATTCAATGCGTTTGCCGATACCAATCCGAAGGGCTTCGGTCTGGTACAGACCGACCATGAGTTCGCCAACTATCAGGACACTGTCGACTGGTACAGCAAACGCCCAAGCCTGTGGGTAGAACCGACCACCGCGTGGGGCGAAGGCTCTATCGATCTGCTGGAAATTCCTACTACCGGCGAGACCCTCGATAACATCGTGGCGTTCTGGACACCGAAAAAACCGGTGGCTGCCGGCGATTCGCTGAACTACGGCTACAAGCTTTACTGGAGCGCACTGCCGCCGGTGAGCACGCCGTTGGCACGGGTGCAGGCAACCCGTTCGGGCATGGGTGGTTTCGTAGAAGGCTGGGCACCGGGCGAGCATTACCCACCGGTGTGGGCACGTCGTTTTGCCGTGGACTTCACCGGCGGCGGGCTGGATCGCCTGCCACAAGGCACCGGGATCGAGCCGGTGGTGACATGCTCGAACGGTAAGGTGCAGGACTTCAGCGTGCTGGTGCTGGATGACATCAAGGGTTACCGGATTCTGTTCGATTGGTACCCGACCAATGACAGCGTGGAGCCGGTGGAGCTGCGGTTGTTTATTCGCACCAATGACCGCACGTTGAGCGAGACCTGGTTGTACCAGTACTTCCCGCCGGCGCCGGATAAGCGTAAGTACCCTTGATGATTCTCTAGCGTTTGGGCGGGCCTCTTCGCGAGCAAGCTCGCTCCCACAGTTGATCTCGGCCGATTACAAAAATCATGACCGACATCGATCCAATGTGGGAGCGAGCTTGCTCGCGAAGGCTGCACAGGCAAAACACATTCAGCAGATAAAAAACAAAGCCCCGGCCATCACTGACCGGGGCTTTTTGCTTTACCGCTACCAACTCAATCGCGCAGATCAGACTCATGAATCGGCTGATCCCGATGGGTCGCACGCTGATACTGCGCCGGCCACACCGCTTTGCGTCCACCCAGATCATCATCGGCATGCAGCGGCCAGTACGGATCCCGCAGCAGCTCGCGGGCGAGGAAGATGATGTCGGCCTGACAGGTGCGCAGAATGTGCTCGGCCTGTGCCGGCTCGGTAATCATTCCCACGGTGCCGGTGGCGATGCCTGACTCTTTGCGTACGCGTTCGGCGAAACGCGTCTGATAACCCGGCCCGACGGGGATTTCAGCGTTGGCCGCCGTCCCGCCCGACGATACGTCGATAAGATCGGCGCCCAGAGTGTGCAGACGTCGCGCCAGCTCCACGGTTTCGTCCGGATTCCAGCCGTCTTCCACCCAGTCAGTCGCCGACACGCGAACAAACACCGGCAACTCCTCAGGCCAGACCGCCCTCACCGCTTCAGTCACTTGCAGCACCAGACGAATACGGTTCTCAAACGAACCACCGTATTGATCGCGGCGCTGATTGCTCAGCGGCGAGAGAAATTGATGCAGCAGATAACCATGCGCGGCGTGTACTTCAACCACGCTGAAACCCGCCTTAAGCGCGCGCTTTGCGGCATCGACAAATGCCTGAATGACGTCAGCAATCTGCCCTTCGTCGAGCTGTTTCGGTTGAGTGTGTTGCGGGTCAAAGGCAATCGGCGACGGCCCGACCGGTGTCCAGCCGCCATCATCGGGTTTGACGCTGCCATGTTTGCCGATCCACGGCCGGTGGGTGCTGGCCTTACGCCCGGCGTGGGCCAGTTGAATGCCGGCGACTGCGCCTTGCGACGTGATGAATCGGGTAATGCGCTGCAGCGGTTCGATCTGTTCGTCGTTCCACAGGCCAAGGTCTTCGGCGGTAATCCGCCCGTCGGCGGTAACCGCCGTGGCTTCGGTGAATACCAGGCCGGCGCCGCCCACCGCACGGCTGCCGAGATGCACCAGATGCCAGTCGTTGGCCAAGCCATCGACGCTCGAGTATTGGCACATCGGTGACACGGCGATGCGGTTGGGCAGGGTCAGTTGGCGCAGGGTGAAGGGTTCAAGCAGCAGACTCATGGGGCACCTCTCAAATCGGTGGGCAGGCTCCAGGGTTCTGTTTGAATAGTCGACGAGTGACAGGAAAAAGGTGCAGCACCCGCCCCCGCGGGCAAAAAATTCGACAAGACGTCACAAGGCCAATCAAGCAGTGCTTAGAGCCTAGTCGACAACCGCGGATGAGGGAGGGTTCAGAGTGATTCTGTGTGTGAAAGTCCGCCTTCGCGAGCAGGCTCGCTCCCACAAGGACAACACCGCACCTGTGGGAGCGAGCCTGCTCGCGAAGGCGTCAGCGCGGTTCGATGTGGGCAATCATCAGTTGTACAGTCTCATTCCCGCGAAACTCATTAACGTCGAGCTTGTAAGCCAGTTCAACCCACTGAATCGTCGGGTTGGGCCAGATATCGCGATCAACGCCAAACGCAATACCGTCCAGCTTCACCGAGCCACACTCGCTCTTCAGCACCACTTTCAGGTGCCGCTCACCGACCACTCGCTGCTCAACCAACTGAAACACACCATGAAACAGCGGCTCAGGAAAGTGCTGCCCCCAAGGCCCGGCATGGCGCAGGGCACGGGCCAGTTCAAGGTGGAACTCTTCAACCGCCAGCGTGCCATCGGTCAACATGCGCCCGGTCAGGTCTTCCTCGCGAAGTTGCCTACGCACTTCAGCGTCGAATGCCTCGGCGAACAGCGGAAAATTCTCTTGCGGCAAGGTCAGACCGGCGGCCATCGCGTGGCCACCGTATTTGGCGATCAGGTTCGGATGCTGCGCCGCGACAACGCTCAGTGCGTCACGGATGTGGAAGCCCTGAACAGAGCGCCCCGAGCCCTTGAGCAAACCATCGCCCGCATCAGCAAAGGCAATGGTCGGACGGAAATAACGTTCTTTCATGCGCGACGCGAGAATCCCGATCACGCCTTGGTGCCATTCCGGATCGAACAGGCACAGACCAAACGGCATCGACTCCACCGGCAAGTCCTTGAGCTGCGCCAGCGCCTCACGCTGCATGCCCTGCTCGATGGATTTGCGATCCTGGTTCATGCCGTCCAGTTGCGCAGCCATTTCCCGGGCCAGGTTGGCGTCGGCGGTGAGCAGGCATTCGATGCCCAGGCTCATGTCATCCAGCCGTCCAGCGGCATTCAGGCGCGGGCCGACGATAAACCCGAGGTCGGTGGAGGTAATGCGTGCAGCGTCACGCTTGGCCACTTCAAGGATCGCTTTGATCCCCGGCCGTGCGCGACCGGCGCGAATTCGCTCAAGCCCCTGATGCACCAGAATCCGGTTGTTAGCGTCCAGCGGCACCACGTCGGCGACGCTGCCCAGCGCCACCAGATCCAGCAGTTCACCGATGTTCGGCTGCGGCTTGTTCTCGTACCAACCGAGGCTGCGCAAACGCGCGCGCAACGCCATCAACACATAAAAAATCACCCCGACGCCGGCCAGTGCCTTGCTCGGAAACTCGCAACCGGGCTGATTCGGATTGACCAGCGCATCGGCCTGTGGCAGTTCATCGCCCGGCAAGTGGTGGTCGGTGATCAGCACTTTGAGGCCATGGCGTTTGGCGGCGGCCACGCCTTCAACGCTGGAGATGCCGTTATCCACGGTGACCAGCAAATGCGGCTCGCGGGTCATCGCCACTTCGACGATTTCCGGGGTCAGGCCATAGCCATATTCGAAACGGTTCGGCACCAGATAATCGACGTGCGCCGCACCGAGCAGACGCAAACCAAGCATGCCAACCGTGCTGGCCGTCGCGCCGTCCGCATCGAAGTCGCCGACGATGAGAATGCGCTGGCGTTGTTCCAGCGCTGTCACCAGCAAGTCCACCGCCGCGTCGATGCCCTTGAGCTGCTGAAACGGGATCAACCGCGCCAGACTCTTGTCCAGCTCCGCCTCGGACTGCACGCCCCGCGCCGCGTACAGGCGGGTCAGCAGCGGCGGAATATCACCCAGAAAGGGCAGCGTGGCAGGCAGTTGACGAGGTTCGATACGCATGGGGTGACAGAGACTTCTCTTTAATACGTGGGATTAATCAGTTGAGGGCGCTGGATCAGCCGCGCTCACCTTGCAGCCATTGCAACTGGACCTCGTGCTGACCACGGTCGTCGGTAACGAAGATCGTCCCTTCGCTGATCATTACGTCCCACTTGATGACGCGGGGCATGTCCTTGGCCAGCGTCTCCAGCACTTCCTGCGGGACGGCGGCGATGTTGACGTTCTTCAGGTTCTTGATCGCCGGGATCACTTTGGTTTCCCAAACGCGCAGGCTGCCGTAAGCCAACAGGCTGGTACGCTCGGTGCGACGCGAGCACCAGGTCAGGCGATCGGCGTCAGGCTGGCCCACTTCGATCCAGTGCAGGACGCGATCATCCAGGCTCTTTTCCCACAGCGCAGGTTCATCCACGTCTGACAGACCACGGCCAAACGACAACTGCTCGTTGTACCAGAGCGCATAGGCCAGCAGTCGCACGGTCATGCGCTCTTCGGTTTCCGAAGGGTGACGGGCGATGGTCTGCTTGACGCTCTCGTAGACACTGCGGTCGAGGTCGGTGAGGTTCAGTTCAAACTTGTAGGTAGTGGACGGCTGGGCCATGAACGGGCTTCTTGATACGAGGAAAGTCGGCAAGTCTAACCGATGCGGTAGGCAATCATCGAATTGATGGCGATCAACCTGCGGCGTCTGACAGCCGGCTATGTTAAAACGCTGTATCTGCTTAGCCTTGTCCTACAGGATTCAGTATGCCGTTCGCCAACAAACCGCTCAGCGGTGTGAAAGTCATTGAATTGGGTACATTGATTGCCGGGCCGTTTGCCTCGCGTATTTGCGGCGAGTTCGGCGCCGAAGTGATCAAGATCGAGTCACCGGACGGCGGTGATCCGCTGCGCAAATGGCGCAAATTGTACGAAGGCACATCCTTGTGGTGGTTCGTCCAGGCACGCAATAAAAAGTCGCTGACGCTGAACCTCAAACACCCTGACGGCTTGGCGATCCTGAAAAAACTGCTCAGTGAAGCGGACATCCTGATCGAGAACTTTCGCCCCGGCGTGCTGGAAAAACTTGGCCTGAGTTGGGAAACCCTGCACGCGCTGAACCCGAAACTGGTAATGGTGCGCCTGTCCGGTTTCGGTCAGACCGGACCGATGAAAGATCAGCCAGGCTTCGGCGCGGTTGGCGAGTCCATGGGCGGTCTGCGCTACATCACCGGTTTCGAAGACCGGCCGCCGGTGCGCACCGGCATTTCCATCGGCGATTCGATAGCCGCGCTGTGGGGCGTGATCGGCGCGTTAATGGCGCTGCGTCATCGCGAAGTCAACGGCGGCACAGGCCAGGTTGTCGATGTGGCGTTGTACGAAGCGATTTTCGCGATGATGGAAAGCATGGTGCCGGAATTCGACGTGTTCGGTTTTATCCGCGAGCGCACCGGCAACATCATGCCGGGCATTACACCCTCTTCGATTCATACCAGCGCTGACGGCAAACATGTGCAGATCGGCGCCAACGGTGACGCGATCTTCAAACGCTTCATGCTGATCATCGGCCGCGAAGATCTGGCCAACGATCCGACGCTGGCCAGCAACGATGGCCGTGACAATCGCCGCGACGAGTTGTACGGCGTGATCGATCGCTGGGTCAATTCGCTGCCATTGCAAACCGTGCTCGACCTGCTCAATCAGGCCGAGGTGCCGGTCAGCCGGATCTTCAGCGCCGAGGACATGTTTAACGATCCGCAGTATCTGGCCCGGGAGATGTTCCTGCACGCGAAACTGCCCGACGGCAAAGATTTCAAGATGCCGGGCATTGTGCCGAAACTCTCTGAGACACCGGGCAGTTCAGAATGGGTCGGGCCGCAACTGGGTGAACACAATGCGCAGGTACTTCACGACCTTGGCTACGACGAGCAACAGATCGCCAAGCTGCGCGAAGTCGGAGCCATTTAAGCTGAAACGCCGGTCGCCATCGCACACCAACCGCGCCCACCATTGGTGGACGTGGCGGCTGTTCGGCCTGTTGTTTTTGCTCATCCTGTCGACCGGAGCGCAGGCGAAACCGACGCTGATATGGCTGCTGCGCGACTTGCCGCCACTGACCATTTTCGAAGGCCCGAAAAAGGGTCAGGGCGTGATCGACCAACTGATGCCGTTGCTGATCGCCGGCATGCCGCAATACGAACACACGCTGATGCGGGTCAATCGCGCCCGTGGTCTGCAGATGCTTCATGAAAACCCGTTTGCCTGCGATCCCGCACTGCTGTGGAACAAGGAGCGCGCGCAGTGGGTCGCGTATTCGATTCCGGCGATCCGCGCCGTGAGCAATGGTCTGGTGGTGCGCCAGCAAGATCGCTCGGTTCTTGAACCTTATCTGGTGGACGGCGAAGTCGACCTGTCGGCGTTGCTGACCGCCATCGACAGAAAAGTCGGCGTGGTCGCTGAGCGCAGTTATGGCGAATTCATCGACAACATTCTGCATCAGGCACCCAGCGGCGCACTGACGCCCCATTACGGTAACGATGCGCTGACCAATCTGCTGTCGATGCAGCGTCTGGGCCGGTTGCAGGTGGTGCTGGGTTACTGGCCGGAAATCCGCTATCAGGCCAGGCAGGCGCAGATCGCCGAGGATGAACTGGAGTTTTATCCGATTCGCGGCACGGGAAAATATCTCTCAGGCTACGTGGCGTGTTCCGACACCACCCAAGGACGTCAGGCCATCAGCGAGATCAACCAACTGCTGCGCACCCTGCCTCACGAGCATCTCAATCAGCTCTACGCCGCGTGGCTGGACCCCGAGCGACAAGCGGATTATCTGGATCAGGCCCGCGCGTTCTTCGAACGCCAGGCCGCGCAGTAGGCAAATCGCAGACAAAAGAAACCCCGAGAAGTGGGGAGACGACTCGGGGTTAAACGTGGCCTACATAAGGACCCGTAGCAGCAAGCGACAAGCACCGGAGCACAATGCTTGATCCTGCTGTTACGGGGTCTGACTGACAGGGATGCAGGAAGGTTCCCACAAAAAATATTTCATCTTTACAGCGTCGGACGTTTGTCCAGGGCTGCATTGCGCAAAGCCGCGATCACACAGGGCTCCAGCCGTCCTTCAGCGATCAGCACGTCACGGTGCAAGCCGTCGACGACGTCGGTCAGCTGCCGCTTGTCGCTGAGTTGTGCGTGATTGAATTCGCGTTCCACCACAATGGCGCCGCTGCTGTTCTTCAAGGTCAACAGGCATTCGCCGTGGCAACCGCTTGGAGACAACGAAACCTGATACGGGCTCAGAGCCTCACCGAGCAATAGACTGATACTTTCCATCTCGATCTCCACTCAATAGTCCGAAAACTGTGTGCCTGGGGCGTGTTCACAATAAATGACCACCGGCCCGAGAAGAAAGTTCTGCATACCGATCGCCCCCACCCTGGAGCGTCACCGGTCTGCCAGAGCATGCACGGCGAAGATGACAGTAAAATAACGGCCCTCGTCAATTCCCGAGCGATGGCGAAGCAGCGATCAGGTAACTGTCGAGCAAACCGCGCATGAGCACCGCCGACACCGGCGTTTGCAGACGCCCCAGCAGCCGCAGGTGGTGCTCGCACAGCAAGGGTTCGAGATCGTTCAGCAGGCTCGAAGCGACCGTTCCGAGCAGGATCAGCGCACGCGCCTCACGCCGAACCGCCAGATGATGAATCAACGCCAGGCCATCGCCGCCCTTGAGTTGCGGGTCGCAAATCGCTATGTCGACCACGCCACGATGGCTCAGCGAAGACCGGGCCGATGCCAGCGACGGCGCTGTCAGTACGTCATAGATGCCAATGGCATTGAGCATTTGATGCAATGCCATCAGCTGGAACGGATTGGGTTCAAGTATCAGGACTTTAAGCGAGCGCATAAGCGACCTCTGGAGCGACAATCGCGGACTCTCACCGCAGTTGTTGTCACTCTAGGGCAGCCGTCCTAAGCCTCCCATCGGAAAAGTAGCCGCGTCGTATAGGACATTTCCCATCTTCAATGCGGACATCGACACCCGCTCTCTGTGCGACGCTGGGTGATGTCCGTCCAGCCCCCCAAAAGCCCGCGCAGTTGACCATCGGCACTGTAGAACGGCACCGTCCACTGATACACCTCACGGGGACCGCTATTGAATTGCAATCGCCGTTTGCTGAAACGTGATTTGCGCGTGCGCAATTGCACCATGAACTCGTCGTGCAGCATCAGCGCCGTCGTCTCGGGCAACGCATCGACTTCGATCAGCAACCGGCCCAGCACCTGATCCAGTCGCACCGACAACGCCTCCTCATAGCTGCGATTGCACATGATCAGCCGCCCTTGCAGATCACGGACGAATACTGGGTCCGGCATGGAGTCGATCAATGCATGCTGGAATGCGAGTTGATCGCCCAGATCCTTTTCCGCCGCACGCCGCAGTTTGATCACCGCTGTCAGTCGCCGATTCCACACCAGCGACAGCAGACCGAACACGCCAAGTCCGCCCATGCCCCAGCAACCCCATTCGAGCAGCTGCTGCCAGACCGACGGCACCGGCGCCGGCGCAATACCTTCCAGCCACTTCAAGCGGATCGCCCGCAATTCCGCCGCAGGAAATGCCTCAAGGGCCTTGTTGAGAATACTCAGCAGCACTGGCATGCCTTTGCGCACAGCGAGGTTATCGGCCTCCCATTTGCCTTCGACCAGCCCGCCTACCTTGAGCAGGCCCAAGGGGTAAAGCTGCGCACCGATTTCGTTTTCGATGGTGGCGTAGGCCTCACCGCTTTCGACCAGCGCCCGCGCCTCGGCATAAGTCTTGACCGAGCGGATCTCGATCGAGGGAAAGTCACGTCTGATCATGTCTTCCAGCGCATGCCGGGCCGGCAACACCAGCACTCGTTTGCTCAACTGCTCGAACGATTCCAGCCGGGGTGCGTCAGCACGACCGACGAACACCCAGCCCGCGCCACCGAATGCGTGACTGTAATCGAGAAACGTCTTGCGCTCTTCGCTCATGGCCAGGGTCGTACTGATATCCGCCGCCCCACTCTCGAGGCGTTCGAGCATGTGATCGGTGGAAAACGACTCCTGATGCACGAACTGCAGCCCGGTCATTGCCGTCACACGCTTGAGCACATCGTTGTTCAAACCGCTCCACTGCCCATGCTCATCCTGAAACAGATACAACGGGTACTGCACCGACGTCACCGTTACCTTGGGATTGTCGCGAATCCATTGACGCTCGTGCGCGGCCAACTCGATCGGCTGGACCTTGAACGCCACGGCATCGTCGTGCAACGCCAATTGCGCCGCCACACTGCTGCGCGTCAAAGCCAGCAATCCGAACAAGAACAGCCCACTCAGTGCCGGTTTCAAACCTCTATAAAACAGCATTGCCACTTCCTTCGTGATCGACTCACCCGTCCTTCGTGGGTGAAAACCCGAGCAGTGTGGCAGCAGAAACAAAAAAGCCCGTCAGGAGACGGGCTTCAAAATGTGACAGATTTTACGGGCTTAAAGCGGCTTGCCGCGGTTGCCATGCTGGCTGACAAAGGCTTGCACGACTTTCAGCTCGTTTGGCAGAACGGTGCAGCGCTCGTTTCGCTCAAACAAATCAGAAAGATGTGCAGGTAGTTCGAGCGCTTTTCCTACACCGGCTTTCTCCACTGCATCCGGGAATTTTACCGGGTGGGCGGTGCCGAGGATCACCATCGGAATGTCCAGGCTGCGTCGGCATTCGCGCGCAGCTTTGACGCCAATGGCGGTGTGCGGATCCAGCACTTCGCCAGTCTGCTCGTAGACTTCGGCGATGGTTTCGCAAGTCTGCGCATCGTCTACGGCCAGCGAGTCGAACAGTTTGCGCGCTTCAGTCCAGCGCTCTTGCTCGACGCTGAAACCACCGCCCTGCTTGAACGTGTCCATCAGGCCGGCGATCGCTGCACCGTTGCGACCGTGCAGGTCGAACAGCAGGCGTTCGAAGTTCGACGAGACCATGATGTCCATCGACGGCGACAGCGTGGCGTGCAGGGTTTCCTTGACGTACTGATTGCCGCTCATGAAGCGGTGCAGGATGTCGTTGCGGTTGGTGGCGACGATCAACTGGTTGATCGGCAGCCCCATGTTGCGGGCCAGGTAGCCGGCGAAGATGTCGCCGAAGTTGCCGGTCGGCACCGAGAACGACACCGAACGTGCCGGGCCGCCCAACTGCAGGGACGCATGGAAGTAGTAGACGATCTGGGCCATGATCCGCGCCCAGTTGATCGAGTTCACCGCGACCAGACGCGTGCCTTTGAGGAAGCTCTGGTCGGCGAAGCTGTTCTTGACCATTTCCTGGCAGTCATCGAAGTTGCCTTCGATGGCGATGTTGTGGATGTTCTCGCCGAAAATCGTGGTCATCTGGCGACGCTGCACTTCGGACACCCGGTTGTGCGGGTGCAGAATGAAGATGTCGACGTTTTCGCAGTGCTTGCAGCCTTCGATGGCAGCCGAACCGGTATCACCTGAAGTAGCGCCGACGATCACTACGCGCTCGCCGCGTTTCTCCAGAACATAGTCGAGCAGACGACCGAGCAATTGCAGGGCGAAGTCCTTGAACGCCAGGGTCGGGCCATGGAACAGCTCCAGCACCCATTCGTTGCCGTTCAGCTGACGCAGCGGCGCCACGGCGCTGTGGGCAAACACACCGTAGGTTTCTTCGAGAATCTTTTTGAAATCCGCATCGGGGATGCTGCCGGTGACGAACGGGCGCATGACGCGGAAAGCCAGCTCGTGATACGGCAGGCCGGCCCAGGAAGCGATTTCTTCCTGGGTGAAACGTGGCAGGTTTTCTGGAACGTACAGACCGCCGTCGGTGGCGAGACCGGCCAGCAGGACGTCTTCGAAATTCAAGGCCGGTGCCTGGCCGCGGGTACTGATGTAACGCATGACGGACTCCAATGGAGAGTGTTCACAACAGCGGCCCCACTGACGGGGCCACTGCAGGACAACGACTTAGTTCAGGTGCTCGACGCGGATCCGTACAACCGGACCATTGACGCCGGCCAGCGCTTCGAGAGCGGCGATGGCATCGTTGATGCGCTGCTCGACCACGCGGTGGGTCAGCAGGATCATCGGCACCAGACCGTCGTGCTCTTCGACTTCCTTCTGCATGATCGACTCGATGTTGATGCCGCGCTCCGAGAGGATGCTCGCCACCTGAGCCAACACGCCCGGATGGTCCTTGGCCTGAATGCGCAGGTAGTACGCGCTTTCGCAGGCTTCGATCGGCAGGATCGGATGGGCCGACAGCGAATCCGGCTGGAAGGCCAGATGCGGCACGCGGTTTTCCGGGTCGGAAGTCATGGCGCGCACCACATCGACCAGGTCAGCGATCACCGACGAAGCGGTTGGCTCCATGCCAGCGCCCGCGCCGTAGAACAGTGTCGAACCGGCAGCGTCACCGTTGACCATCACCGCGTTCATCACGCCGTTGACGTTGGCGATCAGACGATCGGCCGGGATCAACGTCGGGTGCACGCGCAACTCGATGCCGGCGGCAGTGCTGCGAGCGACACCGAGGTGCTTGATGCGGTAACCCAGCGCTTCGGCGTAGTTGACGTCAGCAGTGGTCAGTTTGGTGATGCCTTCGGTGTAAGCCTTGTCGAATTGCAACGGAATGCCGAACGCGATCGAGGCCAGAATCGTCAGCTTGTGCGCCGCGTCGATGCCTTCAACGTCGAAGGTCGGATCGGCTTCGGCGTAACCCAGTGCCTGGGCTTCGGCCAGCACGTCTTCGAAGGTACGGCCCTTCTCGCGCATTTCGGTGAGGATGAAGTTACCGGTGCCGTTGATGATCCCGGCGACCCAGTTGATGCGGTTGGCGGACAGTCCTTCACGGATCGCCTTGATCACCGGAATGCCACCGGCCACGGCCGCTTCGAATGCGACGATCACGCCTTTCTCGCGAGCCTTGGCGAAAATTTCATTACCGTGAACGGCAATCAGAGCCTTGTTCGCGGTGACCACATGCTTGCCATTCTCGATGGCCTTGAGTACCAGCTCGCGGGCAACGGTGTAGCCGCCCATCAGCTCTATGACGATGTCGATCTCAGGGTTCGTGGCCACTTCGAAGACATCGTTGGTAATCGCAATACCGGTCGTCTGGAACTGAGGCTTTGGCGTGCGCATGGCAATTTGTGCCACTTCGATTCCACGCCCGGCACGACGAGCAATTTCCTCGGCGTTGCGCTGAAGTACGTTGAAGGTACCGCCACCGACGGTCCCTAACCCACAGATGCCTACTTTGACCGGATTCACTGTGAACTCCCCATAAAACGGCCGACGCGGGGTCGGCCGGAAAACAACCGCGTGCTCGCGGCTCTCTATTAATGGCCCGGCGATGTGGCTGCCTGACCATGATCGTCACGGCTGACCGTGACGATGCGAATTTACTTCGCGCCCAGCGCCAGTTTGGCGACTTGTGGCGCAGGCTGGTAGCCCGGAATCACTTGTCCGTCAGCCAAAACGATGGCCGGTGTACCGTTCACGCCGATCGACTGACCAAGGGCGAACTGCTTGGAAACCGGGTTATCGCATTTGGCGGCCTTGATTTCCTTGCCATCGACCATTTTGTCCATGGCAGCTTTCTTGTCTTTCGAGCACCACACGGCTTGCAGTTGCTCGTCACCCGGCGAGTTCAGACCCTGGCGCGGGAACGCTACGTAACGCACCTCGATGCCGCGCTTGTTCAGCTCAGGCACTTCGGCGTGCAGCTTGTGGCAGTACGGGCAGGTGGTGTCGGTGAACACGGTGATGTGCGATTTGGTTTCGCCCACGGCCGGGTAGACCACGGTTTCGGCAACCGGGATGGCATTGACCAGTTTGGAGATGCCCAGGCGTTCGGTCTTCTCGGTCAGGTTGACCGGTTTGCCGTCCTTGAGCTGGAACAGGTAGCCCTGAACGATGTACTGGCCATCCGCGCTGGCGTAGAGCACGCGGCTGCCTTTGAGTTTGACTTCGTACATGCCTGGCAACGGGCTGGCATTGATGCTTTCTACTGGAACCTCGAGCTCGAGTTTTTCCAGGCTTTGACGAATGGCTTTGTCGGCCGCGTCATCGGCGACGGCAAAGGTGCTGACCAACGCAATGGCTGCGGCGGCGAAAATCTGGGTCAGACGCATGAGAACTCCTGAAGGCGGACAAATGGAACGATCAGAACGCCCGTGCCGGAACACCGGGTCATAACCGTCCATCGTGCAAACCGGCAAAGCCTAACACATAAGGCCACGGTGGCCGAATGCGCCTGTCGCCATAGATCACACCGCTTTATGTACGAGCTGCCGAAGGCTGCGATCTTTTGATCTTGCTTTTGATTTCAAGAAAAACAACATCAAAAGATCGCAGCCTTCGGCAGCTCCTACAGACAATCGTGTTTTCAGCCGCGCGGGTGGTGTTTGGCGTGCAGGTCCTGCAAGCGGGCGCGGGCGACGTGGGTGTAGATCTGCGTGGTGGAAAGGTCGCTGTGGCCGAGCAGCATCTGCACCACGCGCAAATCCGCGCCGTGATTGAGCAGGTGCGTGGCAAACGCGTGACGCAAGGTGTGCGGCGACAGCGATTTGCCGATCCCGGCAACCTTGGCCTGGTGCTTGATCCGGTGCCAAAAGGTCTGGCGAGTCATCTGCTCGCCGCGCTGACTGGGGAACAGTACATCGCTGGGCCGACCACCAAGCAGTTCACCTCGACCGTCACGCATGTAACGTTCGACCCAGACAATCGCCTCCTCGCCCATCGGCACCAGCCGCTCCTTGCTGCCCTTGCCCATCACCCGCAACACACCCTGACGCAGGTTGACCTGTTCCAGTGTCAGGCTGACCAGTTCGGTCACGCGCAGGCCACAGGCATACAGCACCTCAAGCATGGCGCGATCACGCTGACCGATGGCTTCGCTCAGATCCGGCGCTTTGAGCAGCGCCTCGACATCGGCTTCCGACAGGGATTTTGGCAGTGGCCTACCGAGTTGTGGCATGTCGACGCGCAAGGTCGGGTCGACGCTGATCAGCTTTTCCCGCAGCAGATAGCGATAAAAGCCACGCACCCCGGAGAGGAATCTGGCAGTGGAGCGTGGTTTGTAGTTCTGCTCCAAACGCCAGGACAAGTGATCAAGGATCAACTCGCGGCCAGCATTGATCAGCTCCAGGTTTTTCTCCTGCAACCAGCCGTTGAACAGCGCCAGATCGCTGCGATAAGCGCCGCGGGTGTTATCGGACAGGCCTTTCTCCAGCCATAGAGCGTCAAGGAATTGGTCAATCAGCGGATGGTCGATGGCAGGCATGGGCGCTCAAGTCACACAGCCTCAAAGACCGTGCGCAAATGTGGAGTGAACTGTAGGAATGGGCGCTAGTCTTTCATAGCCCGCTAATTCAAGGAACAGGGAGCATCAATGAACGAGCAGCAAATTCTCTTGGCGTTTGGCGGGATTGGCGCGGCGGCACTGGGTTGCCAATGGCTGGCCTGGCGCCTGAAGTTGCCAGCGATCCTGTTTCTGTTGCTGACCGGCATTCTGGTCGGCCCGGTGCTGGGCTGGCTGGATCCGCAGGAAATGTTTGGCCCACTGCTGATGCCGCTGGTGTCACTGGCGGTGGCGCTGATTCTGTTCGAAGGCAGCCTCACGCTGCACCTCTCGGAGTGGAAGGAGATCGGCAGCGTCGTCCATCGCCTGGTAACCATCGGTGCGATCTCGACCTGGATCGTCATCGCGGTCGCCACGCATTTCCTGCTCGGCTTCGACTGGATGCTGGCCATTCTGTTCGGCAGCCTGACGCTGGTCACCGGTCCGACGGTGATCGTGCCGATGCTGCGTGTGGTGCGACCGAAAGCCTCGATCGCCAACATTCTGCGCTGGGAAGGCATCGTCATCGACCCGATCGGTGCCCTGCTCGCCGTGGTGGTTTACAGCTTCATCATTGCCAGCGCCGAAGGCCATGGTCTCAAGCAGAGCTTGTTCACCTTTGGCGGCGTGATTCTCTGCGGCGCTGTGTTCGGCATTCTCGGTGGCTGGCTGCTCGGCACGGTGATCCGCCGGCAGTGGTTGCCGGAGTATCTGCACAACCTAGCCTCGCTGGCGGCGGTGCTGGGGATTTTCATTGCCTCCAACGAGGTGATGCACGAGTCCGGCCTGCTGGCGGTGACGCTGATGGGCATGTGGCTGGCCAACATGAAGGGCGTGGATGTGCGGCATATCCTGCACTTCAAGGAAAACCTCAGCGTGCTGCTGATTTCCGGGCTGTTCATTTTGCTGGCGGCGCGGCTGGATGTGTACGCGCTGATCGGTCTGGGGCCGCTGGTTTTGATTCTGCTGCTGGTGATTCAGTTGATCGCCCGGCCGCTGAACGTGTTGCTCAGCACTGCCGGTTCGAGCCTGAGCTGGCGTGAGCGTGCGCTGCTGTGCTGGATCGCTCCACGCGGGATCGTCGCAGCGGCGGTCTCGGCAATTTTTGCGATTCGCCTGCATGAGGCCGGACACGAGGGCGCATTGCTGCTGGTGCCGCTGACGTTTGCGGTGATCATCGGCACTGTTGTGCTGCAAAGCGCCACGGCACGCCCGTTGGCGCGACTGCTGAAGGTCGCGGAGCCCGCGCCGAGCGGATTCCTGATCGTCGGCGCCAACGGCCCGGCACGGGAGCTGGGCAAGTCGCTGCAGCAACTGGGCAGCCGCGTGCTGCTGACCGATTCGAGCTGGGAGAATATTCGTGCGGCGCGGATGGAAGGTTTGCCGACATACTTCGGCAATCCGGCCTCGCAGCATGCGGATGCGCATCTGGATCTGGTCGGGCTGGGGCATTTGCTGGCGCTGTCGCCGTCGGGTGAACTCAATACCTTGGCGGCGATGCGGTTCCGTCATGACTTTGGGCATCAGCGTTTGTTTGGCTTGGCGAGTGGTCAGGAAAGCCGTCGCAGCGACAAGCACCGGGCGAGTCTTGAGCATCGTGGCAATCAGTTGGGCAGCGAGGCGTTTACCTACGCGAAACTGGCCAGCCAGATGGGCCAGGGTGCAGAGTTGTACAGCACGACGCTGACAGATGGATTTGGCTGGGAGGATTACCGCGCACTGCATGGCAATCGCGCCACGTTGTTGTTTATGCGCGATGACAGTGGCTGGGTGCATGTGGTGACGCCGGAGACGGCGGTGAAACCGGGATCCGGGTGGACGTTGTTGGCACTGGTTCAGCCTGAGGCCAGCGGCGCCTGAGCTGACGCCTTCGCGAGCAGGCTCGCTCCCACAGGTTCTGTGCCGGACACAAATGTTGTGTTCACCCCGATCACTGTGGGAGCGAGCCTGCTCGCGAATGGCGCGACTGGGTATCAGATCAAGCCGCAAAGCTTGGCAGCACTGGCACCGGCCGCTTGTCATCATCAATGGCAACAAAGCTGAACTGCCCATGAATCGCCTTCTCGCGGCCATCGCAGCTCATGCTCTCGACAAACACTTCCACCTCGACCTTGAGGCTGGTGTTGCCGACTTTGATTACCTTTCCGACCAGTTCAACGATGGAGCCGGCCGGGATCGCATGATTGAAGTCGATGCGGTCGGTGGACACGGTCACCAGCGGCAACCGGCAGAAGCGCGTGGCGGTGATGAACGACACTTCGTCCATCCATGCCAGCGCAGTGCCGCCGAACAGGGTGTTGTGGTGGTTGGTGGTCGGCGGAAAGACGGCTTTGGTCACGCGGGTTACCGAGAGTTCGGTGCGGCGTTGGATTTCCTGGTCGCGGGGGGTCATGTCGGACAGCTCGTAAACAGTGGATCGCGGATCGAAAGCAAGGTCAAAAGATCGTCTGATCGCAGCCCGAGCCTTCGGCAGCTCCTACAAAGGGGGGAATTTCGGGCAACAAAAAAGCAGCCCGTAGGCTGCTTTTTTCTGCATCGGAAGCTGGACTTAAGCCAGTTTTTCCTTGATGCGAGCTGCTTTACCCGACAGGTCGCGCAGGTAGTACAGCTTGGCTTTACGTACGTCACCGCGACGTTTAACAGCCATGCTGTCGATCTGCGGGGAGTAGGTCTGGAAAGTACGTTCTACGCCAACACCGTTGGAGATTTTACGAACGGTGAACGCACTGTTCACGCCGCGGTTACGCTTGGCGATTACAACGCCTTCGAACGCTTGCAGACGGGAACGATCGCCTTCCTTCACTTTCACCTGAACGACAATAGTGTCGCCTGGGGCGAAGGTAGGGATTTCTTTGGTCATCTGCTCTGCTTCGAGTGCAAGGATGATTTTGTTGGTCATGCTGTGCTCCTAAGGTAAATCGTTCGATCTACCATCGATACGTTGTTAACTATCGTCCCGCTCGCGGATGTATTCCTCGAGCAGCTTCTTCTCTTCTCCAGAAAGCGAGCGGCTTTCCAGAAGATCGGCGCGTCGTTCAAAGGTCCTACCAAGGGACTGCTGTAAACGCCAACGCCGGATATGCGCGTGATTGCCACTCAGCAACACGTCGGGAACACGCTGATCCGCATACACCTCAGGTCGGGTGTAGTGCGGGCAATCCAGCAGACCATCCGTAAAGGAATCTTCCTCGGCGGAATCCGCATGCCCTAAAGCTCCAGGCAGCAGTCGTGTAACCGCATCGATCAGGACCATGGCCGGCAGCTCGCCGCCAGACAGTACATAGTCGCCAATCGACCACTCTTCATCGACATGAGCTTCAATAAAACGCTCGTCAATGCCTTCATAGCGGCCGGCAATCAGGATCAATGCATCCGATTGTGCCAGTTCGCGTACCGCCGACTGAGTCAGTTGACGGCCTTGGGGGGACAGGTAAATCACCTTCGCCGCCTCCCCGGCTGCTGCCTTGGCCTGAACCAGAGCATCTTCCAGGGGCTTGATCTTCATCACCATGCCCGGACCACCGCCAAACGGGCGATCGTCCACAGTGTGATGCCGATCCGTCGTGTAATCTCGCGGATTCCAACAGGTCAGCTGCAACAGCCCCTGTTTGACCGCACGACTGGTGATGCCGTAGTCGCCGATGGCGGAAAACATCTCGGGAAACAAACTGATCACTTCTACGCGCAAATTAGCCACGTTTAGAAGTCCGCGTCCCAATCCACCTTCATCTCGCCCGCTGCCAGGTCGATGGCCAACACGCATTGCTCCGTATAGGGCAACAGGCGTTCGCGATCATCCAGGCTGCCAGCGCAAGGCTTGACGACCATTACATCATTGGCGCCGGTTTCCAGAAGATGATCGATTTTCCCGAGCAATTGCCCAAGGGTGTCGATGACCTTCAGACCTTCCAGCTGGTACCAGTAGTACTCGCCTTCGGTCAATTCAGCGAACAGATTGCGCGGCACGCAGATCTCGTAACCGGCCAGAAGACGAGCTTCTTCACGATCATCAAGACCCTTGAGCTTTGCGACCAGGAACTTGTCGCTCCCGCGTCCACTGACCAGCTCGACCTGTTTGACATTGCCTTCGCGCTTGAGCGTCCAGGTTTTGTACTGCAACAGGTTTTCAGTCGGATCAGTAAAGGAATAAACCTTCACTTCGCCGCGAACGCCATGAACAGAATAAATTTTGCCAATAACGATCAAATCATCGGCAACAGCAGGCGTCGCGTTCATATTGCTCAGGCCGCAGCCTTTGCAGATTCCTTCAGCAACTGAGCAACACGCTCAGAAGGCTGTGCACCAACGCTCAGCCAGTAGGCTACGCGCTCTTGGTTCACGGACAGACGGGTTTCCTGACCACGGGCAACAGGGTTGAAGAAGCCAACCTGTTCTTTGTGGGAGCCGTCACGCGGGTTACGCGAGTCGGTTACGGTCAGGTGGTAAAACGGGCGCTTTTTGGAGCCGCCAAGGGCAAGACGGATTGTTAGCATGTGAACATCGTTCCTGTAGTCGGTGCTGCAAATCTAAATGCACAGCGGGCATGGGTGCCCGAAAGGCCGCATATTCTAAGGAATATCCGGACTTTTGCAAATGACTTTTTCCGGCGCCTATGGCATGCCGTGCAGATCTGCATATAGAGCCGTCGATGAAAACGGCCGGTCAGCTCCCGCCGAGTGCGGGTTTGCTGTTGATCCTGCGTCCTTGCAGGGTCTGCGCCGGTGCGACGACCGGCGAAGTCTTAGTGTCCTGCCTCACCCGTTTCGCTCGCTTTTGGCGAGCAGAATGGGTGAGACGGGACACCTTACATTTTCGGCATGCCGCCGCCGGGCAACATTCCGCCCATGCCGCGCATCATTTTCGCCATTCCACCTTTGGCGGTGAATTTCTTCATCATCTTCTGCATCTGCTTGTGTTGCTTGATCAAGCGACCAATGTCCTGCACTTGAGTGCCGGAACCCATGGCGATACGACGTTTGCGCGAACCGCTGATCAGCTCAGGGTCACGGCGCTCGGCCGGGGTCATGGAATTGATGATGGCTTCCATCTGTTTGAATTGTTTCTCTGCGGCGTTCTGGGCGTTGCCCATTTGCGACAGATTGACGCCGCCGATGCTCGGCAGTTTGTCCATGAGCCCGCCGAGGCCGCCCATGTTCTTCATCTGTTGCAGCTGATCGCGGAAGTCTTCGAGGTCGAAGCCCTTGCCCTTCTTCAGCTTCTTGGCCAGTTTGTCGGCCTTGTCTTTATCGAGGGTCGCTTCAGCCTGTTCGATCAGGCTGAGCACGTCGCCCATGCCGAGAATGCGCGAGGCGATACGCTCAGGGTGGAACGGATCGAGCGCTTCGCTCTTCTCACCCATACCGATGAACTTGATCGGCTTGCCGGTGATCGCGCGAACCGACAGCGCGGCACCGCCACGGGCGTCGCCGTCGACCTTGGTCAGGATCACACCGGTCAGCGGCAGCGCATCACCGAAGGCCTTGGCCGTGTTGGCAGCGTCCTGGCCGGTCATGGCATCGACCACGAACAGGGTTTCGACCGGGTTGATCGCGGCGTGCAGCGCCTTGATCTCGCCCATCATCTCTTCGTCGATGTGCAGACGACCGGCGGTGTCGACGATGACCACGTCGATGAACTTCAGTTTTGCTTCTTTAATAGCTGCGGTGGCGATGTCGACCGGCTTCTGGTTCAGGTCGGACGGGAAGAACGTCACGCCGATGTCGTTGGCCAGGGTTTCCAGCTGTTTAATAGCAGCCGGACGATAAACGTCCGCCGACACAACCATGACCGACTTTTTCTTGCGCTCTTTAAGGAAGCGCGCAAGTTTGCCGGCGGTAGTGGTTTTACCGGCGCCCTGCAGACCGGCCATCAGAATCACGGCTGGCGGTACGGCGCTCAGATTCAAATCTTCGTTGGCCGCGCCCATCAGGCTTTCGAGTTCAGCCTGGACGATCTTCACGAATGCCTGGCCCGGCGTCAGGCTGCGCGACACCTCGGTGCCGACAGCGCGCTCCTTGACCGAATTGACGAAGTCCTTGACCACCGGCAGGGCGACGTCGGCTTCGAGCAACGCCATGCGCACTTCACGCAGGGTGTCTTTGATGTTGTCCTCGGTCAGCTTCGCCTTGCCGGTGACATGGCGCAGCGTCTGCGAGAGACGGTCGGTTAAGTTTTCAAACATTGCGCGATCCTTTCAGGCCCTGTGTAGACCGGGATAATGGCGGCCCAGACCGGAATCAACATGTGCTCGGCGAGCCTGCGGCGTGGGCAGGTCGCGGATTATAGCGAAGACTGCGGCTGGCGGACACCTCGCTGTCAGCTTCCTGAGTCTTTCGTGCAATGGCGGTTCTATGCCAAACTCAGCCCCTTTCGGGCTTGCCTAACAGGATTTATGCTCCCCTTGTCACCGAGTTTGCTGACCACCCTCGCCGCCGCCCTTCTATATGCCGCTGCGACCCTTTATCAGAGCACCCGTCTGGCCACCGGCGCCAAGGCGAACAAGCGCCTGCTGGTTAGCCTCGGCGCTCTCGCCGTGGTGGCCCACGCCGCCAGCCTGCTCACCCACTTGCTGACACCCATCGGTCTGGGCCTGGACTTCTTCAGCGCATCCAGCCTGATCGCGGCGGCGGTGATCGCCCTGACCCTGATCGCCTGCTCGCGCATTCCGGTGGAAAACCTGCTGGTGCTGCTGTTCCCGCTGGGCGCAATCACCGTGCTGCTGGCGCAGTTCGCGCCCACCGGCACCGTGCAGATCATTGATGAAGAGCCGGGCATCCTTGCGCACATTCTGTTGTCGATCCTCGCCTACGGCATGTTCACCATCGCGGTGTTCCAGGCCCTGCTGCTATTGGTGCAAGACCACCAGCTCAAGCACAAGCACCCGTCCGGGCTGATCAAGAACTTCCCGCCGCTGCAAACCATGGAAAGCCTGCTGTTCGGTTTCCTCTGGGCCGGCTGGACGCTGCTGTCGCTGTCGCTGATTTCCGGCTGGCTGTTCGTCGAGAACCTGTTCGCCCAGCATCTGGTACACAAGACCCTGCTGGCCTGCTTGGCCTGGATCGTGTTCAGCGTGCTGCTGTGGGGCCGTAATCGTCTCGGCTGGCGCGGTCACAAGGCTATTCGCTGGACCCTCGCCGGTTTCTGCCTGCTGATGTTGGCGTATTTCGGCAGCAAACTGGTTCGTGAATACATCCTGCACATCTGACGGGCGGCATAAATGGACGGTTTGCCCATAGGGCCGATGCTCGCGGTATTTGTCCTGCTGATTTTATGGTCAGGGCTGTTTACCGCCGTCGAAATCGCGCAGCAGCACCTGCTCGCGCAACGCACTGCCTCGCGCGCCAGCGATAAACCACTGGCAAAGCTGAGCTTTCCGCTCGACAGCCTGATTCTCTGCAATACCCTTTGCCGTGCCCTCGCCGTGATCATCGCGACGCTGCTGGCGATCTTCCTCTGCGAGGAAAATGGCCCATGGGCTGCGTGCCTCGGTGCCGGCGCAATTCTGCTGGTGTTTGCTGATTACTTCCCGCGTACCGTCGCCCAGCGTTATCCCGATGCCGTGCTGGCGTTCGGCAATACATTGCTGGCGGTGCCGCTGAAGATTGTTTATCCGTTTGCCTGGTTGCTCAGCCGCATCAGTGGCCTGCTGATGCACCCGTTTGTGCGCAAGGCTCAAGTCGTACAGCAAAGCGAAGATGACTCACCTGCTGACCGTTACGACGATCCGGAGCACCCGGTTCACGCGCACCCGGTTTCGGGTATTCATGCGCTGGACAACATCACGGTCAATGACATTCTGGTGCCGCGCAGTGACGTCGACGGCATCAACCTCGACGACTCGATCGAAGAAATCATCGAACAACTGCGCCATAACAAACGCACACGCCTGCCGGTGTTCCATAGCGACATCAATCAGGTTGAAGCGGTACTCAATACCCGGCAGATCCGACATTTGCTGAACAATGGCGATCTGACCCGCGAAGCGCTCCTGGCGGCGAGTTACGAGCCTTACTTCGTGCCGGAAAGCACACCACTGCAACTGCAGTTGCTGAATTTTCACAAGCAGCAGCGCCGACTGGGCATGGTGGTCGACGAGTACGGCGAAGTGCTCGGCATCGTGACGCTGGAAGACATTCTCGAAGAAATTGTCGGCGAGTTTGAAAGCGAGCACAGCCTGGATAATCCGCATATTCATCCGCAGGGCGATGGCCGCATGGTCATTGACGGTGCCGCGTCGATCCGCGAATTGAACAAGTGTTTGGGCTGGCATTTGCCGAGCGATGGTCCGAAAACGCTGAATGGTCTGGTGACTGAAGCGTTGGAGACGATTCCGGAAAGTGCCGTTTGCTTGAAGATCGGGCGTTATCGGCTGGAGATTCTCGAGACCGAGGAGAACCGGGTGAGCAAGGTGCTGATTTGGCATACCTCTTCAGTGCCAGCCTTGGTGCCTGCCCGATAAATCAAAAGATCGCAGCCTGCGGCAGCTCCTACAGGGGAACGCATTTCAAATGTAGGAGCTGCCGCAGGCTGCGATCTTTTTGCTCTTGTTTGATTGTTAGCCTCCTTCCTATAATCGAAACGCTTACCCAAGCCCCGCCGAACCTTGTGCTTACCCCGCACCCAACAGGTTTCGGCCATTTCTGTTGTACTCCGGCGACTGTTCCTACCTGAAACAGCGACCGCACCTCATCCCACATCCCTGGGTGTTCGACCATAATAATTCGCTCCAACGGAGCTCATGACTGTCAGGGATCACCGCATGACGACCAGTACCGCTTATAGCGACACCGCGCCTGCCCAACCGACGAATTCCGCCACCCGCGTGGCGACGGCGAGTTTTATCGGCACCGCGATCGAGTTCTACGACTTCTATGTTTACGCCACTGCGGCTGCTCTGGTGATCGGGCCGGTGTTCTTTCCGCAGACGTCGGGCACGGCGCAGATGCTATCGGCGTTTCTTACCTTTGGTATCGCATTTCTGGCGCGACCGCTGGGCTCGGCGTTGTTCGGCCATTTTGGTGACCGTATCGGGCGCAAATCGACGCTGGTCGCATCCTTACTGTTGATGGGCGTGTGCACGACACTGATTGGCGTGCTGCCGGGTTACGCCACCATCGGGGCCTGGGCGCCGATTCTGTTATGTGTGCTGCGCTTCGGTCAGGGCTTGGGATTGGGTGGCGAATGGGGCGGTGCCGCCCTGCTCGCCACGGAAAACGCGCCGAAAGGCAAACGTGCCTGGTTTGGCATGTTCCCGCAGCTCGGCCCTTCGATTGGTTTTCTTGCGGCCAATGGTTTATTCCTGACGCTGGCCATGACCCTCGATGACGAGCAGTTTCGCAGTTGGGGCTGGCGGATTCCGTTTCTGCTCAGTGCCGCGCTGGTGATGGTTGGCCTGTACGTGCGCCTTAAACTTCACGAAACCCCGGTGTTCGCCAACGCCATCGCCCGTCAGGAGCGGGTGAAAGTGCCGCTGGTCGAGCTGTTCAGCCAGTATTGGGCGCCAACCCTGCTGGGCGCGGCGGCCATGGTGGTGTGTTATGCGCTGTTCTATATCTCGACGGTGTTTTCCCTGAGCTACGGGGTTTCCACGCTCGGCTACAGCCGCGAAACGTTCCTTGGCCTGCTGTGTTTTGCCGTGCTGTTCATGGCCGCCGCCACGCCGCTGTCGGCTTGGGCGAGCGACCGTTATGGGCGCAAACCGGTGCTGATCATCGGTGGGGTGCTGGCGGTTCTTTCCGGTTTTCTGATGGAGCCGTTGCTGACTCAGGGTTCGACCTGGGGCGTGGCACTGTTCTTGTGCATCGAATTGTTCTTGATGGGCGTGACGTTTGCGCCGATGGGAGCGCTGTTGCCTGAGCTGTTTCCGACCCATGTGCGTTATACCGGCGCTTCGGCGGCGTATAACCTGGGCGGCATTGTCGGAGCCTCGGCGGCGCCGTTCTTTGCGCAGAAACTGGTGGCGATGGGTGGTTTGAGTTATGTCGGCGGGTATGTGTCAGCGGCGGCGGTGCTGAGTTTGATTGCGGTGCTGTGTCTGAAGGAAACGCGTGGAAACGATCTGAATCAGGTTGCCTGACAGAAAATCAAAAGCTTCGCGAGCAAGCTCGCTCCCACAGGGTTTTGGGGTTGGTCACAGATTCTGTGTTCACCCAATCCCATGTGGGAGCGAGCTTGCTCGCGAATGTCGCGACTCGGTTTACAGCTCTACAACAACAGCCTGAGCAGCACGGGTCGCCTTGGCACGCGCAGCCTCGATCGACTCATCCCGCGCCAGCGCCACGCCCATGCGGCGCTGACCATTCACTTCCGGCTTGCCAAACAGACGCAGCGCCGTGTCCGGCTCGCTCAACGCAGCACCCAGATTGGCGAAAGCGGTCTGAGTCGACTGCCCTTCCACCAGAATCACCGCCGAAGCCGATGGCCCAAACTGACGGATAAGCGGTACCGGCAGGCCCAGAATTGCGCGAGCGTGCAAGGCGAACTGCGACAGATCCTGCGAAATCAGCGTCACCAGACCGGTGTCATGCGGGCGCGGCGAGACTTCGCTGAACCACACCTGATCACCTTTGATGAACAGCTCAACGCCGAACAGACCACGGCCACCCAACGCTTCAGTCACCGCTTTGGCAACGCGCTCGGATTCAGCCAGAGCAATCGGGCTCATGGCCTGAGGCTGCCAGGATTCCTGATAATCGCCCTTCTCCTGACGGTGACCGACCGGCGCGCAGAACGTGGTGCCGCCAATGTGGCGCACGGTCAGCAGGGTGATTTCGTAGTCGAAATCGATGAAGCCTTCGATGATCACCCGCCCCTTGCCGGCGCGACCGCCCTCTTGGGCGTAATCCCAGGCTTTCTGCACGTCATCAGTGCTGCGCAGCAGGCTCTGGCCTTTGCCCGACGAGCTCATCACCGGTTTGACGACGCATGGGAAACCCAGGTCCTCAACGGCTTTGCTGTAGTCCTCGAAGGTGTCGGCGAAGTGGTACGGCGAGGTCGGCAGATCCAGCTCTTCAGCGGCCAGACGACGGATGCCTTCACGGTTCATGGTCAGTTGCGCTGCGCGTGCGGTCGGGATCACAGTGAAGCCTTCGGCTTCCAGTTCGACCAGGGTAGCAGTGGCGATCGCTTCGATTTCCGGCACGATGAAGTGCGGCTTTTCAGCTTCGATCACCGCACGCAGGGCCGCGCCGTCGAGCATGTTGATCACGTGGCTGCGATGGGCGACTTGCATGGCCGGCGCGTTGGCGTAGCGGTCGACGGCAATCACTTCAACGCCCAAGCGTTGCAGCTCGATCACCACTTCCTTGCCCAACTCACCACAGCCACACAGCAATACGCGGGTCGCGGTTGGCGACAATGGAGTTCCGATACGGGTCATCTCAGGTCCTCAAAGAAGCGGATCATCGAGGAAAGCAGCGCCTGACGCGCTTTCCATGGGGAGAAAGCGCGGCATTTTACATGAACCTGAGGCTTTGGCTTCAGCCGGCGACGGCCTGTTTGCGATCGCGCCAGGCCATGATCAGCCACACAGCCGTCACGCCAGCGAACTTGGAGGCCAGCGCGGTGATGATCACCGGCGGCGTCAGCAAGTCGATCATGCCGAAGAAGATGAAGGTATCGAGAGGAATGCTCAGCGCCGAACTGATCCACAAGCGGTCGCGCAATGGGCGCTTGGTGATGCTGAACACCAGCCAGTCGATGCACTCGGAGACCGCGAACGCCGTGGCACTGGCCAGCGCGATGGAGGGATCAGAGGTGACGTAGGACAGCACCAGCGCCGCCAGCATCGCGACAATCGCGCCGTGGCCGAAGCGGGTTTGCACCATATCGCGCAGCACGAACACCAGGCCGCCCCAAGCCGACCAGATGATGTCCAGGTGTGGCGCGCTGGAGAAGGCGAAGTTGATCAGCACGACGCTGCTGATGTAGGCGATGAGGAAAATCATGGCGGGCGACCTGGCAGATTGGCGCACAGGTTACTGGACCCGCAGATCAAGAGCCACCCCCTCACCCCAGCCCTCTCCTCCAAGGGGGGCGAGGGGGAAGGGAGCAGATCTTCGTTGAATCGAATCCCGAGTTCGACTCGAGAACGCAGGCCGGTATGGACCGAACAATCAACCCGGTCAGTCCCTTCCCCTTCGGACGAGGGGAAAGGGAGCAGATCGGGGGCTTTTCAAATCCTGAGTTCGACGCGGTATTTTCAGGTCGGCGTGACTCGTCCAAACAGCCCGGTCAGTCCCCTCTCCCCCTGGGAGAGGGTTAGGGTGAGGGCTCTTTCAAGTTGATCACGACTTCGAAGGGATCATCCACACCAACCCACTCGCCTTAGCCCGCTCATGACACAACCCCAACACCACCCGGCGCTCGTCATTGCTCATGCGGCCCCACCGCGTGATCTCCTCGACCGTACGTTGACAGCCCGTGCAGATGTCGTCCTCATCCAGCGCACAAATATTCACGCATGGCGAGGCTACAGGTCTTTCGGACGTGTTCATTCTTCCTGCTCAACCAGATCGCGCGCATAACGCTGCGAGTTATGCACATAGTGGGCGGCGCTGGCTTCAAGCATCTTCTTCTGCGGCTCCGTCAGCTCACGCACAACCTTGCCCGGCGAGCCCATTACCAGCGAACCATCCGGAATCTCTTTGCCTTCACCGATCAGAGAATTGGCGCCGATGATGCAGTTCTTGCCGATCTTCGCGCCGTTGAGAATCACCGCGTTGATGCCGATCAGGCTGTAATCGCCGACGGTGCAGCCATGCAGCATCGCATTGTGGCCGATGGTCACGCCGGTGCCGATGGTCAGTGGATAGCCCATGTCGGTGTGCATCACCGTGCCGTCCTGGACGTTGCTGTTTTTGCCGATCAGGATCAGTTCGTTATCGCCACGCAGCACGGCGTTGAACCAGACGTTGGCGCCCTCTTCCAGTTTGACCTTGCCCACCAGCACGGCATTGGGGGCGACCCAGCTCTGTGGATGGGTCTCGACACGGGCGTCGCCCAGGCGGTATTTCATCTTGTTTTCCTCAGGGCTCACGGTGAATGGCCGCTCGAACGACGGCTTCAGGTGTTGATAAAGCTTTTCGGCGGCTCATGCAGACTGATTTTCGCGTCATAGAGCAGGTTGATCAACTCGACGATCATGATCGCCGTAAGGCCCCAGATCTTGTATTCACCAAATCGATAACTCGGCACGTACCAACTGCGTCCCTGATAGTCGATGCGATGGGTATGCTCGCGAGGGTCTTTGCGGAAGAATTCCAACGGAACGCTGAAGACGGCAGCGATCTCGGCATCGTTGGCGCGGTATTCGACAAAATCGGGGATGACGCCCACATAAGGCGTGACCTTGATGCCGTGCAGGGAAATCAGTGGGCTGAGCGGGCCGATGACTTCGACCAGTCCGGGCGGCAAACCGATTTCTTCTTCCGCTTCGCGCAGCGCCGTGAAGATCAGATCCGGATCTTCCGGATCGCGGCGACCACCGGGGAACGCCACTTCACCGCCGTGGGTCGAGAGCCCGCTGGCGCGCAGGGTCAGCACCAGTTCCGGCTCATCACTGCGGGTGATCGGCACCAAAACGGCGGCCTCGGGGAAACGTGTGTCGGTCTCCAGCGTGCGCGGTGTGTGGTTGCTTACCCTATGCAGTAGCTCGTCCAGCATGAGTGTTCTCGATCTGTGCCTTACCCTGCATCATGCACCAATCAATGCAGCCGCCCAAGCCCCCGAATCTCGCCATGTCGCGAAACGACAACTTGCCGACCGACACCGCTGCACGCCAAGATAGGCGCAGCATTCAGGAAGCCCAGCATGAAATTTTGCAGCCACTGCGGTAACCCGGTCACCCAGCGCATTCCCGAAGGCGATTCGCGGCTGCGATTTGTCTGTGACAGCTGTCAGACCATTCACTATCAGAATCCCAATATCGTCGCCGGCTGCGTGCCGACCTGGGGCACCAAAGTGTTGCTCTGCCGTCGCGCCATCGAGCCTCGCCTCGGTTACTGGACGTTGCCCGCCGGTTTCATGGAGAACGGCGAGACCATCGAGCAGGCCGCCGTGCGCGAGACTGCCGAGGAAGCCTGCGCCCGGGTGCGCAATTTGAGCATCTATACATTGATCGACGTGCCGCACATCAGTCAGGTGCACGTGTTCTTTCGTGCCGAGCTGGTCGATCTGGATTTTGCCGCCGGCCCCGAGAGCCTCGAAGTGCAACTATTCGACGAAGCCGACATTCCGTGGGACGAGCTGGCTTTCCGCACGGTGGGGCGTACCTTAGAATGCTTCTTTGCTGATCGGCGCGTCGAGACGTATCCAGTGCGTTCGGAATCGATTCCGCCGCTTGCGCAGCCTGCCATCACTTGATTTCGTCGCCGGCCAGCCGATAACCCGAGCACGTCTGCACAACACCTATAAATCATGTATCTGCGTCATTCCTGGGGAATCGTTTCAATGCGCTGGTTGCTTGCCCTGTTCTGCCTGTCGTTCGTTACCGTCTCCCAAGCGTCATTCGTGACCACCGTGGGGCCTGCGAATACCCCGCTCATCGAAAAAGTCCTGGTGCTCAAGTCAGCGCATCAATTGCAACTGATCGCCGATGGCAAGCCGCTGAAAACCTATCGTATCTCTTTGGGCAAAGGCGCGAAAAAAGGTCCGAAACTGATCGAAGGCGACAAACGCACACCGGAAGGTTTCTATTGGATCGACTGGCGCAAGACCAGCGACAAATTCAATCTGTCGATGCACATTTCCTACCCGAACATCAGCGATTCGGCCCGCGCCCGGCGTGAAGGCGTTGAGCCCGGCGGCATGATCATGATCCACGGCACGCCGGATTCGGAAGAAACCCCGGAAGACCTGTTCCACACCCTGGACTGGACTGATGGCTGCGTCGCCATGCGCAACGTTGATATGCGCGAAGTGTGGAATCTGGTGCCGGACGGCACGATGGTCGAAATCCGCCCTTAATCCCTGACCATTGGTCACCTGCAAAAAATAAATTAAAAGATCGCAGCCTGCGGCAGCTCCTACAGAGGTGATACCACTCTCAACTGTAGGAGCTGCCGCAGGCTGCGATCTTTTGCTTTTTATAGGCCGACACTAATACCACTTGAAACCACACCCCCTTAAACCCGCCATCCTACTGGGCCAAAGCCCATTTCAGCGCGTTGACATGGTATTCAAGTGGTATTAATTTCCGCCCCACAAGCGAGCCACAACAATCCTATACTCGCGTCGGAAATGACCTACATGAACGACCTCCACGCCCTACGTCCCGATGACTCCCAGCCGACGCCGCTGTATCTGCAACTGGCGCGGAATCTGGAAGCGGCGATTCATGCCGGGCAGTGGAAGTCCGAGCAGGCCATGCCGTCCGAGCGCAATCTCAGTGAAATGCTCGGTATCTCCCGGGTCACCGCACGCAAGGCGCTGGAAGTTCTCCTCGATCAAGGCCTGATCCGCCGTTTGCAAGGTTCCGGCACCTTCATCACCCCACGCCTCGAACAGCCGCTGTCGCGCCTCTCCGGTTTCAGCGAAATGCTCCGCCTTAAGGGCTTTGTACCCAGCTCGCAATGGCTGGAACGTGAAATCACTCTACCGACTCACGAAGAACTGATTCGCCTGAGCCTGTCGCCGAACGACAAGGTCGCGCGCATGAAGCGTCTGCGCAAAGCCGATGACACCGTTATGGCCATCGAAATGAGCACCCTGCCCGCCTCGATCATGCCCAAGCCTCAGCTGGTCGGTGATTCGCTCTACGAATACCTCGACGGCATCGGCAAACCGATCGTCCGCGCCTTGCAGCACATCCAGGCAATCAACGCCTCGGACGAGTTCGCCGCGCTGGTCGGTATCGCCCCCGGCACCGCCATGTTGCTGATGACCCGGGTCGGCTATCTGGAAGACAACACGCCGATCGAAGTCACCGACACCTATTGCCGCAACGACTACTACGACTTTGTTGCAGAGCTTCGCCGCTGATCAGCAGCAAGCCAAACGAGAGAAGCGAAATGTCCGAAGACAACATCCTCACCGCCAGCGGCTGGGTTCGCGGCCGGCTGATCCACGAACACGGCAAAATCGTATCGATCGAAGGCGTGCCTTGCGATCCGACGAGCAATGAACTGCCGTATCTGCTGCCCGGTTTCATCGATCTGCACGTTCATGGCGGCGGTGGCAAAGACATCATGGAAGGTGCCAGCGCCTTCGAGACCATCACCAAAACCCACGTGCGGTTCGGCACCACCTCGCTGCTGGCCACCACCATGACCGCGCCGAGTGCCGAGATCTCCAGCGTCTTGAAGGAAGTCGGAGCATTCTGCGAACAGCGTCCGCAAGGTGCCGCACGAGTGCTCGGTGTGCACCTCGAAGGCCCGTACATCAACCCCGGCAAACTGGGCGCGCAACCGAACTTCGCCCACACCGCGTTGATGGCCGAAGTCGAAGAATATCTGGCACTGGCGCCGATCCGGGTGATCACCATCGCCCCGGAAATTGCCGGTCATGACGGTTTGATCCGTGAGCTGAGCAGCCGTGGCGTGCGCATGCAGATCGGCCACACCCTCGGCAGTTACGAAGAAGGCGTCGCCGCACTCGATGCCGGCGCGACCAGTTTCACCCACCTCTACAACGCCATGAGCCCGTTGCATCACCGTGAACCGGGCATCGTCGGCGCCGCACTGGCCCACGCCAAATTCGCCGAGCTGATTCCCGACTTGCTGCATGTGCATCCCGGCGCCATTCGCGTGGCCCTGCGCTCGATCCCGTGCCTGTATTGCGTGACCGATTCGACCGCTGCCGCCGGCATGCCCGACGGTGAATACAAGCTCGGCAGCCACACCGTGACCAAATGCCTGGGCGGCGTGCGCCTGCCCGATGGCACCTTGGCCGGCAGCACCCTGACCATGGATCAGGCCCTGCGCAACCTGGTGAAGATCGGTTTGCCGATCGCCGAGGCCTCGCAACGTCTGTCGCAATTTCCCGCCGACTACCTCGGCATCAACGAACGCGGGCGCCTGCAGCCGGGTGCCTGGGCCGACTGCGTGCGGCTCGATCGCTCACTCACACTGACCGCCGTCATGGTCGAAGGAGAAGACATTGACTTCAAAAATGCTTGAGGAGGCGCTGTCCTCGTTCGAGGCCGTGCAAGCCCAACTGCAACAGCTCGACCCGCAAATGATCGAGATCGCCGGGCGCCTGCGCCGTCAGCCACCGCAAGTGGCGATGACCGTCGCGCGCGGCAGCTCCGATCATGCGGCGAGCTACTTCGCCTACCTGACCATGCAGCAACTCGGTGTGCCGGTGGCGTCGTTGCCGATGTCGGTGGTGACCATGCAACAGGCGCCGTTGAAGGTCAGCGGTCAGGTCGCGTTCGCGTTTTCGCAATCGGGGCAGAGCCCGGATCTGGTCAACAGCCTGCGTCTGCTGCGCAAGCGTGGCGCGCTGAGTGTGTCGATGGTCAACGCCGCCGACTCGCCGCTGGAAGCTGCCTGTGAATTCAGCGTGCCGCTGCTCGCCGGGACTGAAAGCAGCGTTGCTGCAACCAAAAGTTTTATCGCCACCCTCAGCGCCAGCGCTCGTTTGATCGCGCATTGGAAAGAGGACAGCGAATTGCTCGAAGCCGGCAATGCCCTGCCCGAAGGCCTGCGCGAAGCGGCGAAACAGGACTGGAGCGTGGCCATCGAAGTGCTGCGCGATTGCGAGCGTTTGATGGTTATTGGACGTGGCGCCGGTTTTGCCATCGCCCAGGAGGCCGCGCTGAAATTCAAGGAAACCTCGGCGATTCAGGCCGAAGCATTCAGCAGCGCGGAAGTCCGTCACGGCCCGATGGCGCTGATCGATGAACATTATCCGTTGCTGGTTTTCGCACCGCGCGGAGCTGAACAGGCTGGCCTGTTGAGTCTGGCAGCAGAGATGCGTCAACGCGGCGCCCGTGTGTTGCTCGCCGCGCCGGACGATGTGAGCGAACGCGACCTGACGCTGACCCGCGCCGAACATCCAGCGCTCGATCCGATTCTGGCGATTCAGAGCTTCTACGTGATGGCCGCAGGTTTGGCCGTGGCCCGTGGCATGGACCCGGATCAGCCGCGCCACCTGAGCAAAGTGACCCGCACGCACTAAGTCCGAATGACTGCACACCTGATGAGACCGAGCCATGCACAACAACAATAAAGAGCTGACCCTCAGCGCCCCGCTCAGCGGCCCGGTGCTCACGCTCGCCAAAGTCCCGGACGCGGTGTTCGCCAGCGGCGCGATGGGCGATGGCATTGCCATCGACCCGATCAACGACACGCTTTATGCGCCGTGCGCCGGGGTGATCATTCATGTCGCACGCACCGGCCACGCACTCACTTTGCGTGCCGATAACGGTGCGGAGATTCTTCTGCACCTGGGCCTGGATACCGTTGAACTGAACGGCGAAGGCTTCTCGATGCTGGTCAAGGATGGCACGCGTGTCAGCAAAGGCCAGCCGTTGTTGCGCTATGACCTCGACAAGGTCGGTCAGCAGTGCAAAAGCCTCGTCAGTTTGTTGATCCTGACCAACAGCCAGGATTTTCAGGTGCGTCCGATCACGCTCAAAGCGGTGAAAGTCGGCGAGCCGTTACTGCACATTGTTGCGCGCAACAGTTCGGCGGCGAATGTTGCAGACGTGGGCGGGCCAGAGGTTCATGGCCATGTTCTGGTGGCGCATCGCGGCGGATTGCATGCGCGCCCTGCGGCGCTGATTCGGCAGACCGCGCAAGGTTTCAAAAGCCATTCGCAACTGCACTTCGCCGGCAAATCGGCGCCGTGCAACAGTCTGATCGGTCTGATGGGGCTGGCGGTTGGCGAGCAGGATGAAGTGCAGGTCAGCTGTCAGGGGCCGGATGCCGAAGCGGCGCTGCAAGCGTTGCTCACCGCGTTGGCCACGGCGCTGCCGAATGATTGTCACGCTGCGGCGCCGGTGAGTGTCGCATCGGTTAAACGCCCGGCCGAGTCTGGCGTGTTGCACGGTGTGTGCGCTGCGCCGGGACTGGTCGGTGGGCCGCTGTTTCGCTTGAACGCGATCAGTTTGCCGGTGGATACGGGCAATCATGATCCGTTGCAACAACTGCAGGCGCTCGACACTGCACTGAATCAGGTGCGCAGTGAAATCGACGGCACCCTCGCCCAAGCGAAAACACACAAGAACGCCGACGAAGAAGCAATCTTCGCCGCGCATTTGGCATTGCTGGAAGATCCGGCACTGCTCGACGCCGCACAGCAATCCATCGAACAAGGCACTGCGGCGACTCATGCCTGGAGCCAGTCGATCGATGTGCAGTGCGAAGTCCTGCAACACACCGGCAGCGCGCTGCTGGCCGAACGCGCCAATGACCTGCGCGACCTCAAGCAACGTGTGTTACTTGCATTGCTCGGCGAGGCCTGGCACTACGAAGTGCCGACCGGCGCCATCGTCGCGGCGCATGAACTGACGCCGTCGGATCTGCTGCAACTCAGCGCGCAAGGTGTCGCCGGGTTGTGCATGGCCGAGGGTGGCGCGACTTCGCACGTGGCGATTCTGGCGCGCGGCAAAGGTCTGCCGTGCATGGTGGCGTTGGGTTCAGCATTGCTCGATCAGCCGCAAGGTCAATCGGTGGTGCTCGATGCCGATGGCGGTCGTCTGGAACTGACGCCCAACGCTGAACGTCTGGCCGAAGTGCAACAAGCGCAAATCGAACGCCAACAGCGCCGTGACGCGCAACAAGCCAAAGCTCATCTGCCCGCCGAAACCCGTAATGGCGTGCACATCGAAGTCGTCGCCAACGTTGCCTCCAGCGATGACGCGGCGGACGCATTTGCCAACGGCGCCGATGGCGTGGGTCTGCTGCGCACTGAGTTTTTGTTCGTCGATCGCCAGACTGCTCCGGACGTCGAAGAGCAGCGCAGTGCTTACCAGGCGGTGATCGATGCCATGGGCGATAAATCCGTGATCATCCGCACCATCGACGTCGGCGGCGACAAGCAACTTGATTACCTGCCGCTGCCGATCGAAGCCAACCCGGTACTCGGCCTGCGCGGCATTCGCCTGGCTCAGGCGCGTCCGGAAATCCTCGATCAGCAACTGCGTGCGCTGCTGCAAGTCAGCCCGTTGCGTCGTTGCCGGATCCTGTTGCCGATGGTCACCGAAGTCGATGAGCTGCTGCAGATTCGCCAACGCGTCGATGCATTGTGCGTCGAACTGGGCGTGAGCCAGCGCCCGGAAATCGGCGTGATGATCGAAGTCCCTGCCGCCGCGCTGCAAGCCGAACAACTGGCCGAACACGCCGATTTCCTCTCGATCGGTACTAACGATCTCTCGCAATACACCTTGGCCATGGATCGCGACCACGCTGGTTTGGCCGCTCGCGTCGACGCTCTGCATCCGGCGCTGTTGCGCCTGATCGCCATGACCTGCGAAGGCGCGGCGGTGCACAAACGTTGGGTCGGTGTCTGCGGCGCCCTCGCCTCTGATCCGCTGGCCACACCGGTGTTGATCGGTCTGGGCGTCACCGAACTGTCGGTCAGCCCGGTGCAGATCGGCGAAATCAAGGATCGCGTGCGCCAGGTGCACGAAGCCGAATGCCAGCGCATCAGTCGCGACCTGCTCAAGCTGAGCAGCGCCGCCGCCGTGCGCCACGCCTGTCATCAACATTGGCCACTGCGCTAACAAAAACAACAAGGACAAACGCCATGTACCAACTCTTTATCGAAGGCCTGCAACGCCTCGGCCGCGCGCTGATGCTGCCGATCGCGATCCTGCCGATTGCCGGCCTGTTGCTGCGTCTGGGTGACACTGACCTTTTGAACATCGCGATCATCCACGACGCCGGCCAAGTGATCTTCGCCAACCTGGCGATGATCTTCGCCATCGGTATCGCCGTCGGTTTCGCCAAGGACAACAACGGCACCGCCGGCCTGGCCGGAGTGATCGGTTATCTGGTGATGATCTCCACGCTCAAGGTGCTCGATGCGAGCATCAACATGGGCATGCTCGCCGGTATCGTCAGCGGCCTGATGGCCGGCGCGCTGTACAACCGCTTCAAGGACATCAAGTTGCCGGAGTACCTGGCGTTCTTCGGCGGCCGGCGGTTTGTGCCGATTGTCACCGGATTCGCGGCGGTGGGTCTGGGCGTGGTGTTCGGCTACATCTGGCCGCCGATCCAGCACGGCATCAACGCTTTTGGCGCCTTGATGATGGAAAGCGGCAGCATCGGTGCGTTCGTGTTTGGCGTGTTCAACCGCCTGCTGATCGTGACTGGCCTGCACCACATCCTCAACAACATGGCGTGGTTCGTGTTCGGCAACTTCACCGACCCAACCACCGGAGCTCTGGTTACGGGTGACCTGTCGCGTTATTTCGCTGGCGATCCGAAGGGTGGCCAGTTCATGACCGGCATGTTCCCGATGATGATCTTCGGCCTGCCGGCGGCATGTCTGGCGATGTATCGCAATGCCTTGCCAGAACGCCGCAAGGTGATGGGCGGGATATTCCTGTCGATGGCGTTGACCTCGTTTCTGACCGGGGTGACCGAGCCGATCGAGTTCGCCTTTATGTTTTTGGCGCCGCTGTTGTATCTGCTGCATGCGTTGCTGACCGGGTTGTCGATGGCGATTACCAATGCGCTGAACATTCACCTCGGCTTCACCTTCTCCGGCGGCTTTATCGACATGGTCCTGGGTTGGGGGCGTTCGACCAATGGCTGGCTGGTGATTCCGGTCGGGCTGGCGTACGCCGTGGTGTATTACGCGGTGTTTGATTTCTGTATTCGTCGCTTCAATCTGAAGACGCCGGGGCGTGAGGATGTGGCTGCTGCAGAAAAGACGGTGCTGACAGAGAATGAGCGCGCTTCGGCGTACATCAAGGCACTCGGTGGAGCGGAGAATCTGCTGACTGTGGGCGCCTGCACTACCCGTCTGCGCCTGGAGATGGTCGATCGCAACAAGGCATCCGATGCTGAACTGAAAGCGCTGGGCGCGATGGCGGTTGTGCGTCCGGGTAAAGGAGGGAGTTTGCAGGTGGTTGTGGGGCCGATGGCGGACAGTATTGCTGATGAGATTCGCTTGGCGATGCCATCTCTCGGACGTGCAGTTCTGGTTGAAACGGCTGTTGTTGCGCAAGAGCCGAAAGCGGTTGCGGTCGCCGGTTCCGAGGCCGAGCAATGGCTGACCGCGCTGGGCGGTGGCGACAATGTGCTGCAACTGGACTGCATCGCGATGACGCGGATTCGCCTGCAATTGGCGGATGGCAAGGCGTTGTCTGAGACACAGTTGAAAGAGCTCGGGTGTCAGGGCGTTAGCCAGTTGGATGGTGGGATCTGGCATTTGCTGGTGGGGGATAAAGCGGCGAGTTTGAGTGGAGCGTTGGAAAGCCTGGTCAATCGTAGTGAGGTTAGTGCCAAGGTTTAATCGAAACAAAAAAACCGGCTCAGGCCGGTTTTTTATTGCCGATAAATCGGCTCAGGATGAATGCTGCTGCGCTTGATAATGGCAGGTCTGATATGGAGGGCTTCTGACGAGAGTGTCTAACGCGGATGAGAGGACGTGAGCGTCATTCAGCTTCGTCATCTGCTTTCTCCAGATAGTCTTGCAGCTTAGATAGAAGAGCTTCGCGAGCAGGCTCGCTCCCACAGTTTTGACTATGTTGAGGCCTTGAGAAACTGGTTGCCTGTCAGGCCGCCATCGCTGGCAAGCCAGGCTCCCACAGGTTGCGCATTGTTCTCCTTGTGGGAACCAGCCTGCTGGCGATGAACGATGACGCGATCGTCAGGTTTGTGGATCGACTCGATCCAGCGCCCGGTTTACCGCGAGTTCGGCGAGCATGATGATTTGCTGGATGCCTAATACGGTGCTGCGCTGAGAACCGTTTAGCTCATTGGCGAAGTTGCTGGCGGCGGTACTTGCCGAGGCTAATGACTCGCAAGCGTGTGCGAGAAGGCTTTCGGTGTCGACTTGGGGGCAGACCATGAACATGGTGCTCGGTCGACGGGGCTTTGCGGGTTCGGGGCACAGGTAGAAGTCGAGGGCGCGTTTGATGGCTTCGCGATTGCGGGCCTGGTCTTCGGCGCGGAGGGTTTCTTCGAGTGGGGTGATGGTTTCGGGTGGATCGGGTACGGGCTTAGTCATTGCAATGATCTCTAATCAATGATTGAGCCATCACTGGTCGTTTCTCACGCGACGAAGAGGTGGCAGCTATGTGCGGAGTGAGAAACCGGTAAGAGATCAACCCGGCCGAACCGAAGTCCGCCCGCACACAGCCGCCATAGAACATCACCGGCAGCAAATGAGCTGGCGGCGATTATGGTGCTACTGACGTTTGATTAAAACCTCTTACCGGGTTCTCACACCCGATCACCGATTTGCGGTGACAGCCAAAGACTAGAGACCCGACGTCCGACGGACAACCTGAAAACCTTGTGGGAAGGTTCTGGCTATTCGACACATCATTAAACAGCCAAAAGCAAACCCTCACCCTAGCCCTCTCCCAGAGGGAGAGGGGACTGACCGAGGTGTTCGGGCGAGATACACCGACGTGATATACCGAGCCGAACTCAGGTTTTGAAAAGCCCATAAATCCGTCCTCTGCCTCCCCTAGCCGAACTCAGTTTCGCCCCCACAAATCGGCGCCCTCTCTCCGAACCAAACTCAGGCTTGAATAGCACACAAATCGGCGCCCTCTCCCTCGGGAGAAGGCTGGGCGGGCGGCGTTCCGATGAGGGGCGTATCCAGCACAAAACCCAAGTCGATCACACACCACTCAAACAGGATGAGCGCCAGCTCGCCTGCCCCCCCACATTACCGGCACTGTCAACTGTCAGGTCTGACAGTTGACCGCCTCGATCTACCTTATTACGTTGACTGAATCAGGCAGTTTTCATGTCGTAGCCTTGATAACCCGAAGCTCAACTCAAAAAAGGATGGCTGCGACATGGCAAAGAAAATGACGGACGCAGAACAACTGGAGCATCTGAAAAAAACCTTCAGAGATCTTGATGAAAATACAGACGGAATTCTTACTTTCGAAGAGTTCGCCAACGGTGCCAAAGGCTTTGAAAAAACCATGAGAACTTGGGTGTGGGATGAATACAACAAGGACCGGAACAGCGAACTAACCCTGGAAGAGTACCTGGCCAGCCAAAAAACGAAGCCCGCCGAATAGTTTCGTCACCTCCAGGCCGCCATCGCTGGCAAGCCAGCTCCCACAGAGCAAAGCACCACCACCCCGCTCCTCACCACTCAACAGGATGAGCGTTAGCTCGGCTGCGGCTTTTGCTTTTGATCCACCGGCCCCGTCGGCAGGCTGAGTGGAGGGATTTATCCGGGGGTGGGAGCGCAGCGACCGTTTGGCGCAGCCAAATGCATCGAGAGGAGGTGCAGCGAAGCAAACCGTAGGCGATGCGCCCGGATGAATTCCGGAGCGACACACAACACCAGGCGCGCTGGCGTTCTTCAATACATATGTACCACCCTCAACACCGTCACCCTCGCCATGCTGAAGACTCTTCCCACCAGCATGGAGGCTGTGCCGATGAGCACTTCCACTGCACCCTCGTTCGAAGAGATCAGCAACGATCTCAATGAGATCGGTCATCATCTTTTCAAGATCGAGACTCCGCTGATTTCTGAGCAACCGCCGACGGCCGAGCAGGTCTACCTGAAACGCCTGAACGAACAGTTGAAAACCTACCGCGAACACTTCCTGCAGCGCAGCCGTGCGCTTTATCAGGCGCTGGAAACCACTGACCTGCACAGCGACGAAGGAAAGAAGCTGATCGCAACGCTCAAGATCAGACTCGACACGCAATTGATCAACATGGATCTTCGCGATCTGATCGATGGCAAACCCGCCAAGACCTTCTTGAAATACGACGCCGGCTTCACCGCCATCGGCCACGAGGCACGACAGGCCGTCAAGGATCGCCTGCTACCGCCGGAAGCCGGCGTGCTTGTGGAAAAAACGGCACTGGGGCCGATGCTGCGTCCGGCCATGTACGCGCTGCAGTTCCACTACCAGGGAATCACCGTCGAGCTGGCCGGCGCTTTTGTCGTCACTGAAAAGGACAGCCACCGGGTCAGCGACCTGCTGACCGATCAGAGCGTCGGCTATGTTGTGTTGTTTACACCGGCGAGAGGTGTCGAGTACTTCGACTCGCTGGCAGATCTCGATACGCGACTGCTTGAAGACTTCAAACACGCCACCGACCATGACGGATTCATGCGAATGCTGCCGACGCGTTATCACAACGTCGGCGCAGCCGGGATCTGGCCGCTGCAACTGTCGCCGATCGACAGCAAGCCCTTGTTTGAACATATCTACGATGCATTGATCGATAAACGCACGCAGGATATCGAGCGTGCATTGAGCTTCGACGACAATCCGCGACAGGACGCTTCCCGGTTGCTCACGGCCATCGACCGGGCCATTGACGGAGCACTGCCGGATCTCACACAGCGCCTGGAATTGAAGGCGCAAATTTTGTTCGAACGCCATCTGCGCAACAGTGCTCCGGATTGGTATCGCAGCGCCAGCGCAACGAAGCAGACCGAGCTGGCGCAGTTGACAGGCAACTATCATCAGGCACGGCAAAAGCTCCTCGAGCTGATGGGGCCGGCGGCCAGCCTGATGGCGCTGGCCCGGCAGCAGTGGCTTGAGCGCCTCAGTGATGACCTGGAAATCGATGATCTGGAACCACAAAACCTGCAGATCAGCACGCGACGCCGGGTCGCCGGGTACGGTGTCTTTGAGCACCAGCGCAACCTGCTCGATCTGTCCTTGCGCGGTCCGCATACCGGCGATGAACTGGCGGGTTCGGAGTTTCTCAGCCATACCACGCTGACCTACAACGATGCGCCCCTGCCGGAGGCGTACTCGGAGGTGACGCCGGCCTGGCTGGTCGAGCAAGCGCTGAGCCTGCAACCTCGCGTCGACTTCAATCACTTGCAAAAAGAGATGCACGCACGGCCTGCCATCAGACCTGCCATCGAGCACGTGCTGGATCAACGGATCCTCGCGCTGGCGCATACGGCGGTGCTGCAAGGCCATCTGCTCGACGGTGACCTGCAACTGATCCGCAATCTGCACAGCGGCAGCGACTCACGCCTGCGTGCCGCAACAGTGTGCCTGCACGGCGCACAACTTCAGGATCTGTGGGTACTGCGTCAAAGCAACAGCTCGGGCACCATCACACGCATATTGCTCTGCACGCCACAAGCACCGGGAGAACGGCAGTTCCAGGCGTTCACCAGCGAGCGGGAATGCCAAAGCCACATCCTGGGTTGGGCCAGCCACAGCGATGACGCCGACAGTATGGCCGGGTATCTGGTCAGCCTTGCACCGATGCGTTTTCGCCAGAGCCTGCACAAAGTGCTCTCCGGCCTCAGTCTCAAACCTGAGGACCAGGAGCATAAAAAGGTTACCTTCGAAAACACCGGCAATCATCTCGCCTGCCTGCGGGCGATGGCGGATCACGTCTTGGCCACGCGGGTCGACGACTATGACTTCAGCACACCAACGTGGTATCGCTCGACCACGGCCGCCAATCGCAGAAAGCTGTCGACACTGAGCGAAGAGGCCGAAGGCGCGTTGCAGGCATTCGCCAGACACAAGCTAGCGGATAGCCGCTTTCCGACGTTTGAAGCGTTCCTGCATGAGCAAGCAAAAAAAAGCCTGAACCGACTGCTCAAACGCCCGGCCAACGATGTTGACCCCGATACTGTGTGGGCCTACTCGCCCCTCTCTATCGTACGTTCATCGACACCGGCGCCTTTGAGTTATACCCGGCTGTACCGCGATGGGTACGCCGACGGGGTCGGCTTTCTCGATGAAAAATTTTCCCGCTCGGCGCGCTTCAAAGGCCCGCCGGGGATCGATATCAGCAACCTGACTGCGCAGAATGTTGCACGGTCAGTCACCGGGGTCTGGATCGGTGAACGCTACGCCGCCAAGGTCAAAAGCGACCTGCAAAGCTCTGCCAGTGAGGGCTACGATTTCAGGCGCAACACTACGCTCGCCATTACCCAGCGCCAGATGAAAAGCGCGGCGCTGGAATGCCGTCTGCAAGGCCATATTGCCAGTAGCGATCTGGCATGGCTCGAGCAAAGCATCGATAGCATGGGCGACACATCGCAGCAGAGGCAAAAAAAATATCCGATCCACCGACTGATGATCGACGGTGAATGGGTGCTCGACAACTGGCTGTTCAGCCATGAAAAAAATCCAGTGCTGCTCTATACACCCGGCGCCCCCGATGGCGTCGGCTTTCGCGATGCCAGACTGTTCAATTACCTGCTGAAACAGCAGGACGGCATGGTCGAATATTTCACCCGGCGCGTGGGGGTCGCATCCCGGACCAGGATTCGAGCATTCCTCGAAGACGCCAGAAAAAGCCTGCCCAAGCACCTCGACAAGACCACGCCCAGCCCCGCACGTTATGACTCGACCCACGCGGTAGTGCCCGTCAGCGACCTGCGCCAGGGTTTATACAACATGAAATTGCAGCGCAAAATCGACGACGTTCAGGCCACCACGACAAGCCGCCTCGAGATGATCTCCGGCCTGGCGTGGATGTGCGTCGAATGGTTCACCGCCATCGCCACTGCGCCGTTTCCACTACTAAGCGTGAGCACCGGCCTGTTGCTGGCATTCAAGGACGCCATGCTCGCTCTGCACGCCTATCGACAAGGTGAAAACAGCGAAGCGTTCAAACATTTTCTCGGTTACCTGTTCAACAGTGCCGGCGCGTTGTTGACTGATCTGCGTCCTGCCCTGCGCTCACTCAAACTCTTCAACCGCCCTTTACGCCTGACCGGCGGCAACGCTGGCAAAGAGCAAGCACGCGTCATGACGCTGGTCGAGCAACTTGCGCCCAACCCGCTGTCGTCGGACATGCGACCGGTGGTCTACAGAGGCCAGACCCTGTGGGCATCGAATGAGACCGATGCCATTGGTCGTTATTTACTGCATCGCCTCGACCCGCAAACCGGCAGATTTCTATCGACCTCCATTCTGGCTGCACCCAACTCCGATGGCGTGATGGTGCGCAGTGGCGTTTCCGGCGGTGCGCCGAAATACGAGTCCGTGCAAGAGACACCCGGCCCACACAAGGACTACGGCATACCACCCAAATACCGGGACCGGATCGAGACGGTGATGAACCCGCAAACCAGAGAAGAAATTCTCATGCGCGGCGAGGACTCCCTGGGTACAGCGCCGCAATTGACCATCGTCGGCGTGATCGAAGACCTCGCCTCCACTCGCAAGGCCTATCTGGAGAAGGTCGAACAACTGACCCGCGACGCCGGGCTTCATTTTATCGGCAGGCGTTTTCCCGCCCGTTCCAGCGTACCGCCAGTGCAACCCGGCACGACCTTTCCACAGTTGATCGCCAGCGATGCGTTGGCCGGTAAAAATCTGATCATCGGCGCCCTGCCGGAATCAATCGCCAGCAAACAGACACTGATCACCTATATGGATGCGCTGGTCGACAGCGGTTTCAAGCGCATCTATGTGGAATATCTGCCGGCGGATGTCTTCCATCTCAAACTGGAAAAATTCAACAAAGGTAAATCCTGGCGCCACATCAAACGCCATCTGAAAGCCGTCGATAAGGCCTTGGGCCACGAACCCGACGCGCCATTCTCTTACCTGACGCTGGTGCGCACAGCTCGGGAGAAGGGTCTGAAAGTCAACGCTCTGGATGCGTCTACCAGTTATAAAGTCGAAGATGCCTTGTTGATGGCCGACGTCTCGCCATTGACTCCCCGTGGCAACGACATCAGAAATTTCTACTCGCACAAGACCATTGCCGCCGACATTGCCGATGCGCCTGAAGAGCACTGGATTGTCCTGACCGACCAGACGCGTATGACCACGTTTGAAAGTACGCCGGGGCTGGCCGACCTGCACGACGCTGTTGCTATACGCATCGAGGATGTCGCACCGGGTCAGCCAGCACGCATCGACGTGGATTCACCCGGTCACATCGCCGGCGATGTAGCGGCCAAGGGCGACTATCATGTGGCACTGCCGACGTCATACAAGGTTCGTCAGCCGCTGCCTCAGCCAACGGAGACTGCCGGCCCCAGCGCAGTGCACTTCAGCGACTTCGACCTACCGACGTCAATGCGTGACGACATTGTTCAACTGCGCAGCGAGCGCTACTCACTGGATCCCCGCTACCGTCCGCCAGGACAAACGCAGGGGGAGGCCTACGATGCCTTTATCGCCAGCCGCGCACGTCTGGAGAAGGCAGCGAGAGATGCCTTCACCGACTTCACGCCACCACCCGCCGTCACGTTGCCAGCGATTGTCGATGGCAGCGATTTCAACACGTTTTTAAAACAAATGGCCGACGATGGCTTGAACCTGTTGATCGGTGAGGGGCACGCCCATGTATCAAGCAAGGCACTGCTCAAAGCCTACATGAAGGCGCTGAAGAAGGCCGGGTACGAAACGCTGTACATGGAGCACCTGATGACCGATCTGCACCAGATCGACCTGGATCTTTTTTATCGCACCCAGCGTATGCCCGAGCGACTCAAAACCTTCCTGAGGGAACAGGACAGCGGCCACATGCCTTTCTACATCGGTAACGATACCTATACCGAGGTGGTTCAGGCCGCCGCCAAATACAAAGTGCGTATCAGGGCGCTCGATTGCACCGCCAGCTACCATCTCAAAGGTTTGAATGACCCGGCCCTGTCACGAAACGAGATGTTCAGCTATTTCGCTACCCAAGTGATCGAGGCCGATCAACTGGCACACGGGCCACACAAATGGATCGCCTTGATTGGCAGTGCGCACACCAATTACAACCTTGGCGTGCCTGGCCTGGCCGAGACGCTCGGGGCCGTAGGCGTCCATGTCCGTGATACCGCACCTGAACTGGCCGGCGGTATCCGTCGCGGGGTATGGGAGGTCACGGAGCCTGCCTCCAGTCCTGCTACCCGGGCTTTACGCGCCGATTTCACGATGGAAGTCGCTGTTCCCGGAACGAGCAGGCCCCGGCCGATTGTATCTCCTGATCGGAGCAAGTTGACCCAGTCCGGACACTTCCTGATTGAACGTCCCGGCACGACCGAAACCCGACTGGTGCACAAGTCAGAAAGCGGCGACATCGTCACCACGCCGATCCAGGTGGATGACAAAGGCTTGTTTTACATTGATCGTTGGGGCAAGAGAGACTCACGCTTTAAATATTTAAAGACGCTGATCGATATGCTTAAAGAAGAGAAGAATTTGACGGCCGTCGGATAAAAATCAACCGCAACAAAAAACCCGCTGAGATCACTCTCAGCGGGTTTCCTGTTTCAGCAGCAAGGAAGATCAGAAATCTTCCAGCCGCCACACCTCATAAGCCGGCGTCTCGTAGGGATGACTCAGTTTCAACGCCGCCACAACAGCGACGATCAACTCATCCGCCACCACAAGCTCAACCTTCCATTCCTCAACCCGCTCAACCTGCCCGGTCTCACCCATAAACGGCTGACTGCCGTCCAACGGTCGAAACTGGCCCAGACCCAGCACCTGCCATGCACAGTGATCATAGTCACCGATCCGCCCACCACCGGCAGCGAACACAGCGCCTTTGACCACTTCGACATGACTGTCGGGAACAAAAAACGCGAGCTTGTACACAGGCCTCAGTTAACCCAGACGCGCGCGTTACGGAACATACGCATCCAGGGTGCATCTTCGTTCCAGTCTTCCGAACGCCACGAGTTTTGCACCGCACGGAACACACGCTCCGGGTGCGGCATCATGATCGTCACACGGCCATCACGGCTGGTGAGACCGGTAATCCCGCGTGGCGAGCCGTTCGGGTTGGCCGGATAACGCTCGGTGACCTTGCCATGGTTGTCGACGAAACGCATCGCCACGCAACCCGACAGATCGGCTTCCAGCAGTGCTTCTTCGCTGGAGAACTCGGCGTGACCTTCGCCGTGAGCAATGGCGATCGGCATACGCGAACCGGCCATGCCCTGCAGGAAGATCGAGTTCGATTCCTGGATCTGCACCATCGCCACGCGCGCTTCGAACTGCTCGGAGCGGTTACGCACGAAGTGCGGCCAGAACTCGCTGCCCGGGATCAGCTCGTGCAGGTTGGACATCATCTGGCAACCGTTGCACACGCCGAGGGTGAAGCTGTCGTTGCGCTCGAAGAAGCCCTGGAACGCATCGCGAGCGCGGCTGTTGAACAGCGCCGACTTGGCCCAGCCCTCACCGGCGCCGAGCACGTCGCCGTAGGAGAAACCACCGCACGCTACCAGACCTTTGAACTCGTTCAGGTCGACACGGCCGGCGAGAATGTCGCTCATGTGCACATCGATCGCGTTGAAACCGGCGCGGTCGAACGCCGCCGCCATTTCCACCTGACCGTTGACGCCCTGCTCACGCAGCACGGCAACCTGTGGGCGGATGCCTTTCTTGATGTAAGGCGCGGCGATGTCCTGGTTGACGTCGTAGCTGAGTTTGACGCTCAAACCCGGATTGTCTTCTTCCAGCAGCACGTCGAATTCTTGTTCGGCGCAGTCGGCGTTGTCGCGCAGGCGCTGGATCTGGTAGCTGGTTTCAGCCCAGGTACGTTGCAGCAGACGACGCTGGCCTTCGAACACGGTGTCACCGTTGAAGGTGATGTTGATCTGGCCATTGTTGATCGGTTGACCGATCACCGACACGCAGTCGCCCAGACCGGCCGCGCTGAATTGCGCGAGGATGTCCGGCGTGGCGTCCTGACGGACCTGGATCACCGCACCCAGTTCTTCGTTGAACAGGATCGCAGCGATTTCCGCCGAGGACTCGGCAACGCTGTCGAGGTTCAGGCTCAGACCGCAATGACCGGCGAAGGCCATTTCCACCACGGAGGTCAGCAGACCACCGTCGGAACGGTCGTGGTAAGCCAGCAGGTGACCGTCAGCGTTGAGGCCCTGGATCACCGCGAAGAAAGCTTTGAGGTCTTCGGCGTCATCGACGTCCGGCGCGTGTTTGCCGAGCTTGCCGTGAACCTGCGCGAGGATCGAAGCACCCATACGGTTCTGACCGCGACCGAGGTCGATCAGGATCAGGTCGGTGGTGCCCTTGTCCATGCGCAGTTCCGGGGTCAGGGTCTGACGGATGTCAGCCACTGGCGCGAAACCGGTCACGATCAGCGACATCGGCGAGGTCACGGTTTTTTCTTCGCCGTTATCGTTCCAGCGAGTGGCCATGGACATCGAGTCCTTGCCCACCGGAATGGTGATTCCCAGCTCAGGGCACAGTTCCATACCGACCGCTTTCACGGTGTCGTACAGACGCGCGTCTTCGCCCGGGTGGCCGGCCGCCGACATCCAGTTCGCCGACAGTTTGATGTCGGAGATCTTGTTGATACGCGATGCGGCGATGTTGGTCAGGGTTTCGCCGATGGCCATGCGGCCCGACGCCGGAGCGTCCAGCAATGCCAGCGGAGTACGCTCGCCCATCGCCATCGCTTCACCGGTGTAGACGTCGAAGCTGGTGGCGGTGACGGCAACGTCGGCCACCGGAACCTGCCACGGGCCGACCATTTGGTCACGGGCCACGAGGCCGGTGATGGTACGGTCGCCGATGGTGATCAGGAAGCTCTTGCTCGCCACGGCCGGGTGATGCAGAACGCGCTCGATGGATTCGGTGATGTCGAGGTTCGACGGATCGAAGTCATCGCCCAGTTCAGCTTCACGAACCACCGAACGGTGCATGCGTGGGGCTTTGCCCAGCAACACTTCCAGTGGCATGTCCACCGGGTTGTTGCCGAAATGGCTGTCGGTCACGGTCAGTTGCGGCTCGGCGGTGGCTTCACCGACAACAGCAAACGGGCAACGCTCGCGCTCGCAGATCGCCTGGAAGCGCTCGAAGTCTTCCGGGCCGACCGCCAGAACGTAACGTTCCTGGGATTCGTTGGACCAGATTTCGTGCGGGGCCATGCCCGGCTCGTCGTTGGGAATGTTGCGCAGTTCGAAACGGCCACCGCGGTCGCCGTCGTTGACCAGTTCCGGGAAGGCGTTGGACAGACCGCCCGCACCCACGTCGTGGATGAAGCTGATCGGGTTCTTGTCACCCAGTTGCCAGCAACGGTCGATGACTTCCTGGCAGCGACGCTCCATTTCAGGGTTTTCACGCTGCACGGAAGCGAAGTCGAGATCCGCCGAGCTGGTGCCGGTGGCCATCGAGGAAGCCGCGCCGCCACCCAGACCGATGAGCATCGCCGGGCCGCCGAGGACGATCAGCTTGGAGCCGACCACGATCTCGCCTTTCTTGACGTGTTCTTCACGGATGTTGCCCATGCCGCCAGCGAGCATGATCGGCTTGTGGTAACCGCGAACTTCGTCACCGTGCGGAGTGGTGATCGATTGTTCGAAGGTACGGAAGTAGCCGGTCAGGGCCGGACGGCCGAATTCGTTGTTGAACGCGGCGCCGCCGAGCGGGCCTTCGATCATGATGTCCAGCGCGGTAACGATGCGCTCAGGCTTACCGTACGGCACTTCCCACGGCTGTTCGAAGCCCGGGATCTGCAGGTTGGATACAGTGAAACCGGTCAGGCCAGCCTTAGGCTTGGCGCCACGGCCGGTTGCACCTTCGTCACGGATCTCGCCGCCGGAACCGGTCGATGCGCCCGGGAACGGGGCGATCGCGGTCGGGTGGTTGTGGGTTTCAACCTTCATCAGGATGTGCACCGGCTCCTGCACCGCGCCGTACTGGCGGGTCTCAGGATTCGGGAAGAAACGGCCGGCAACGTTGCCGACGATCACCGAGGCGTTGTCCTTATAAGCCGACAGAACGCCTTCGCTGTGCATCACGTAGGTGTTCTTGATCATGCCGAACAGGCTTTTTTCCTGGTTCTCACCATCAATATCCCAACTGGCGTTGAAGATCTTGTGACGGCAGTGCTCGGAGTTGGCCTGGGCGAACATCATCAGTTCGATGTCGTGCGGGTTACGCTTCAAGCCGTTGAAGGCGTCGACCAGATAGTCGATTTCGTCTTCGGCCAGGGCCAGGCCCAGCTCGGTATTGGCTTTTTCCAGCGCAGCGCGACCGCCACCAAGGATGTCGATTGCAGTCAGCGGCTTCGGTTCGGCGTGGCTGAACAGACCGGCGGCCTGTTCGAGGTTGGCCAGAACGATCTGGGTCATGCGGTCATGCAATACATCGGCAATCTGCTGGGCTTCGGCTTCGCTGAACTGACCGGCGACGTAGAAGGCGATACCGCGCTCCAGACGCTGGATCTTGCTCAGACCGCAGTTGCGGGCGATATCGCTGGCCTTGCTCGACCATGGCGAGATGGTGCCGAAACGCGGCAACACCAGAAACAGACGCCCGGTCGGCTCTTGAACCGGAACACTTGGACCGTACTTCAGAAGGCGCGCTAGCACCTGCTGTTCGTCGCCGGTCAGGACGCCGGTGACTTCGGCGAAGTGAGCGAATTCAGCATACAGGCCACTGACAGCTGGAACCTTCTGGCTCAGTTGCTCAAGGAGTTTGCTGTGGCGAAAGGCAGAAAGGGCAGGAGCGCCGCGCAGGATCAACATCTTCGGGACAGCCTCGGGAAGGGGTGTGCTTTGAGGCCGTGCATTCTAGCCTAAACCGCCCTCAACATCACCCGAAACGCTACGCACGGTTGCACTCGAGTATCAATCTGTGTTTCCGACTTCAGAGTCAGGTAAATCAGCTATTCAGAGGCCGCTTATTTTTACTGTAACAAAAAGCCGTAAAGGCCCGTTTCTGCGGGGTTTCGCTTGGTTTTGTGATCGCTAGCAGACTCGTCCTGCACTGTCGAGATATGGCGCCCGTGGCCGTTTGCGTATACTGCGCAGATGTTTTTCCCAACGGCTTTGCGTCCGCGGTACGCCAAATGGCTGATCGCAACCGGACTCTTCCTGATGCTCGGTGGCTGTGTTGATAAACCCAACACACTCGAGCGCGTAAAGGAGGATGGTGTGCTGCGGGTGATTACCCGTAACAGCCCCGCCACCTACTTTCAGGATCGCAGCGGTGAAACCGGCTTCGAATACGAGCTGGTGAAGCGCTTCGCCGACGATTTGGGTGTCGAGCTGAAGATCGAGACCGCCGACAACCTCGACGACCTGTTCGACCAGATCGGCAAGCCGAACGGCCCGGTGCTGGCCGCCGCCGGTCTGGTCAGCAGCGAACAGCGCAAGAAGCAGGTGCGCTTCTCGCACTCCTATCTCGAAGTCACCCCACAGATCATTTACCGCAACGGTCAGTCACGGCCGACCGATCCCGGCGATCTGGTCGGCAAAAAGATCATGGTGCTCAAGGGCAGCACCCACGCCGAGCAATTGGCCGAGCTGAAAAAGAAATTTCCCGGCATCGAATACGAAGAGTCCGACGCGGTTGAAGTGGTCGATCTGCTGCGCATGGTCGATGAAGGCCAGATTGACCTGACCCTGGTCGACTCCAACGAAGTGGCGATGAATCAGGTGTACTTCACCAACATTCGTGTGGCCTTCGACCTCGGCGATGCGCGCAGCCAGAGCTGGGCGGTTGGCCCGGGCGAGGACAACAGCCTGCTCAACGAAATCAACGCGTATCTGGACAAGGTGCAGAAGAACGGCACCCTGCAACGCTTGAAGGATCGCTACTACGGCCACGTCGATGTCCTCGGTTACATGGGTGCCACGACCTTCGCCCAGCACTTGCAGCAGCGCCTGCCGAAGTACGAACAGCACTTCAAGAATTACGCGAAGAAAGAGAAAGTCGACTGGCGCCTTCTGGCAGCGATCGGCTATCAGGAATCGCTGTGGCAACCGACTGTTACCTCGAAAACCGGCGTGCGCGGCCTGATGATGCTCACGCAGAACACCGCACAGGCAATGGGCGTTTCCAACCGCCTCGATCCGAAGCAGAGCATCATGGGCGGCGCCAAATACCTGGCTTATATGAAGGATCAGCTCGACGATTCGATCAAGGAACCGGATCGCACCTGGTTTGCCCTGGCGGCGTACAACGTCGGCAGCGGTCATCTGGATGACGCGCGCAAACTGACGGCCAAGGAAGGGTTGAACCCGGACAAATGGCTGGATGTGAAGAAGATCCTGCCGCGCCTGTCGCAAAAGCAGTGGTACAGCAAGACACGTTACGGCTACGCCCGAGGCGGCGAGCCGGTGCATTTTGTGGCGAACATTCGTCGTTATTACGACATTTTGACTTGGGTGACGCAGCCGCAGCTTGAGGGCGATCAAGTCGCTGAGGGCAATCTGCATGTGCCTGGTATCGACAAGTCAAAACCGGCGCAAGAACCTGCCCCCCTTTAAAAGCAAGAGATCGCAGCCTTCGGCAGTTCCTACAGGGTTATGCATACACCTGTAGGAGCTGCCGAAGGCTGCGATCTTTTGATCTTAGCCCTTGAGAGCGGCCGCCAGAATCAGCGCCTTCATTTCCGATACGGCAGACTTGAAGCCGACGAACAACGCATGCGCCACCAGCGCGTGGCCGATGTTCAGCTCGTTGATGCCTTTGATCGCCGCGACGGCTTCAACGTTGTGGTAATGCAAGCCGTGACCCGCGTTAACGATCAAGCCCTGCGCCAGACCAAACGCCACACCATCGGCGACGCGTTTTAGCTCTTCAGCCACTTCAGTCGGGGTTTCGGCATCGGCATAACGCCCGGTGTGCAGTTCGATGGCCGGCGCACCGACGCGCTTCGACGCGGCAATCTGACGCTCGTCGGCATCGATGAACAACGACACTTCGCTGCCGAATTTCGACAGACGCTCGACCGCTGCCTTGATCCGCTCCTCCTGCCCCGCTACATCCAGACCGCCTTCGGTGGTCAGTTCCTGACGGGTTTCCGGTACCAGGCAGATGTGCGCCGGACGGATGCGTTCGGCGAACGCCATCATTTCTTCGGTGACGCCCATTTCGAAGTTCATGCGGGTTTGCAGCACATCCTTGAGCAGCAGTACGTCGCGTTCCTGAATGTGCCGACGGTCTTCGCGCAGGTGCACGGTGATGCCGTCGGCACCCGCCTCTTCCGCGTCCAGCGCAGCCTTGACCGGATCCGGGTAGCGCGTGCCACGGGCCTGACGCAGGGTGGCGACGTGGTCGATGTTCACGCCAAGAAGAATGCGATTGCTGGTGGTCACGAGTGCGCTCCTGAATTGAGAGATTCGGCGCACAGCATACGGGGTGATCAGGGCTTGCGAAACAGTTCGCGACTGACGAGGGGACGACCGCCCAGGTGAACGGCCAATGCCTGACGCATCAAGCGCTTGGCAGCAGAGAGAGCGCCGGGGGCGGTCCAGTCGGCTTCGGCCATGGCCAGTAGTTCAACGCCGTTGAACAGGCCGGGTTGCAGCAGGAAGACGCGCTCCAGGCCGGCATCCACTTGCAGTCGATAGAGACCGTCCTCGGCAATCGGCTCGCCGTGGATATCGGTATTCAGCGAGAAACCGTAACCGAGATCGTCCAGCAGTCGCCATTCGAACGAACGTAGCAACGGCTCCAGCGGACGGCCTTCAGCCAGTGCCAGCAAGGTCGCGGCGTAGTGATCGAATACACCCGGGTGCGGATCTTCAGCGGGCAGCAGACGGATCAGCAGCTCATTCAGATAGAGACCACTGAACAGCGCCTCGCCATTGAGCCACGCAGAGGTGCCAGAGCTTTCCATGCGCCCGACATTCTTCAGCTCGCCCTTGCCACGGAACTCGACTTCCAGCGACACGAAAGGCCGCGCCAATGTCCCGGCTTTGCCCCGCGCACTGCGCAACACCGCCCGCAGCCGACCTTGCGGCGTGAGGAAATCCACCAAGGCGCTGGTTTCGCGGTAGGCGCGACTGTGCAGGACGTAGGCAGGTTGGGCGGGAGGCGGGTTTGAGGACATGGAACTCTCATGGAAAAAGCGCGGTTTTATATTCACCCCAAAACCACTGTGGGAGCGAGCTTGCTCGCGAATTCGGTGTGACAGTCAACATCAATGCTGAATGTTACATCCTCTTCGCGAGCAAGCTCGCTCCCACAGGTTTCTTCGGTGTTGCGACAACCGCGTATTTACAGGTCGCCGTAACCCAGCGAACGCAGCGCACGCTCATCGTCGGACCAGCCGCCCTTCACCTTGACCCACAGGTTGAGCATGATCTTGGAGTCGAACAGCAGCTCCATGTCCTTGCGCGCTTCGGTGCCGATGCGTTTGATGCGCTCGCCCTTGTCGCCAATGATGATCTTCTTCTGGCCGTCACGTTCAACGAGGATCAAAGCATGAATGTGCAGGGTCTTGCCCTGCTGCTTGAACTCTTCGATTTCGACGGTGATCTGGTACGGCAGCTCGGCGCCCATCTGGCGCATGATTTTCTCGCGCACCAGTTCAGCGGCGAGGAAGCGGCTGCTGCGGTCGGTGATCTGGTCTTCCGGGAAGAAGTGATCGTTCTCCGGCAGATGATCGGCAATCACTTTTTCCAGCGCTTCGAGGTTGTGCCCGTGCTGCGCGGAAATCGGAATGATCTGCGCGTTCGGCAGTTGTTCCTGCAACCAGCTGAGGTGCGGCATCAGCTCGGCTTTATCTTCGATGCGGTCGGTCTTGTTCAGCGCGACGATCAGCGGGCCGGTCACGTACTGCACGCGCTCCAGGACCATCTGGTCTTCGTCTGTCCACTTGGTGCGGTCAACGACGAAAATCACCACATCGACGTCTTTCAACGCCGCCGAAGCGGTCTTGTTCATGTAACGGTTCAGGGCCTTTTCGCCACCCTTGTGCATGCCGGGGGTGTCGACATAGATCGCCTGCACGTCACCTTCGGTTTTGATCCCGAGCATGTTGTGGCGAGTGGTCTGCGGCTTACGCGAAGTGATCGCGAGTTTCTGGCCGAGGATGTGATTCAGCAGCGTCGACTTACCGACGTTGGGACGGCCGACGATGGCAACATAGCCACAGCGAGTTGCGTTTGTATCAGTCATTGCCATTCTCCACGCCCAGGGCAATCAGTGCTGCAGCGGCCGCTACCTGTTCGGCAATACGACGGCTCACACCCTGACCTCGGCTTTTTTCATTCAGTAAGACAACTTCGCACTCGACGAAGAAGGTTCGGCAGTGCGGCTCGCCCTGGATATCCACCACTTCATAGCGTGGCAGATCGCAACCGCGCGATTGCAGGTGTTCCTGCAGGCGGGTTTTCGGATCCTTGTTGGTGTCGACCAGCGTCAGGCCTTCGAACTCACCGGCAAGCCAGGCCAGTACGCGCTCACGCGCCATGTCCATGCCGGCATCGAGATAGATCGCACCGATCAACGCTTCGAGGGCGTCGGCCAGAATCGATTCGCGACGAAAACCACCGCTCTTCAGTTCACCGGAACCCAGTCGCAGGTAATCGCCAAGGTCAAAACCACGCGCCAGTACGGCCAGCGTCTCACCTTTTACCAGGCGTGCGCGCAAACGCGACAACTGGCCTTCGCGGGCCAGCGGGAAGCGGTCGAACAGCGCCTCGCCGGCAACGAAATTGAGGATGGCATCGCCGAGGAATTCCAGGCGTTCGTTGTTGCGCCCGGCAAAACTGCGGTGCGTTAGGGCCAGCAGCATCAGCTCCTGATCCTTGAAGGTGTAACCGAGCTGACGCTCGAGACGGCTTAGAGAAACGCTCACGGTTTACCCACGCTGAGTTCGTGGCTGGATTCCACTGCCATCGCCGGGATGCGGCGCAGGCCTGGGACAATTAACGCTGTGTTCAAAAATTAAATCCTGGCGATTGCGAAGCCGATTGTGCCGGCTCCAGAAATGCATTCGGCGCTGTGGTCAACAGCGCCGTGTGTGATTACTTGATCAGGCCAACCCGCGAGAAATTCGGCAGGTGACTGAGTTTCGGTTCCGGCCAGCTCATCCAGACCGCGAAGGCCTTGCCGACGATATTCTGGTCGGGAACCATGCCCAGCAGATCCTTGGGAATGTTCGGATCATCCCAATAGCGACTGTCGTTCGAGTTGTCGCGGTTGTCGCCCATCATGAAGTAGTGCCCGGCAGGCACTGTCCACGAGCGGTCCGGCGTGGCGCGGTAGCGGCTCATTTCCTTACGGATCAGATGCTCGGCGGCGCCCAGCTTCTCTTTGTACAGTTCGGCGCTGCCCAGTGTGCCCGGCTCGGCGCCGACCATCTGCTCGGCAATCGACTCGCCATTGACGAACAGACGCTTGTCGGCGGTGTAACGCACCGTGTCACCCGGCAGACCGACTACACGCTTGATGTAGTTGACGTTCGGATCGCTCGGATAGCGGAACACCATCACATCGCCACGCTGAGGGTCACCGACTTCGATGATTTTCTTGTCGATCACCGGCAGGCGGATCCCGTAAGAAAACTTGTTCACCAGAATGAAGTCGCCGACGTCCAGGGTCGGCTTCATCGAGCCCGACGGGATCTGGAACGGCTCCACGAGGAACGAACGCAGCACCAGCACGATGAACAACACCGGGAAGAACGACTTGCCGTATTCAACCAGCAGCGGCTCTTTGTTCAGCTTCTCGACCACCACGACATCTGGCTGGCTGACACTGCCTTGATAGGAGGCAATGGCAGCGCGCCGACGCGGTGCCAGGATCAACAGATCAAGCAACGCCAACAGGCCGCAGACGAACACGGCGATAACCAGCAACAGCGGGAAATTTAGTGACATAGGACCTAACTATCCAACCTGAGCACGGCAAGGAAGGCTTCTTGTGGAATTTCCACGTTGCCGACCTGCTTCATGCGTTTCTTACCGGCCTTTTGCTTCTCGAGCAGTTTCTTCTTACGGCTGACGTCACCACCGTAGCATTTGGCCAATACGTTCTTTCTGAGTGCCTTGACGGTTGTCCGGGCAACGATCTGACCACCAATGGCAGCTTGAATCGCCACGTCGAACATCTGACGAGGAATCAGTTCTTTCATCTTCTCGGTCAACTGGCGACCTTTGTAGTGCGAGTTGTCACGGTGCACGATCAATGCGAGGGCATCGACCTTGTCGCCGTTGATCAACACGTCCAGTTTCACCAGATTAGCCGATTGGTAACGGTCGAAATGGTAATCCAGCGAAGCATAGCCGCGACTGGTGGATTTGAGACGGTCGAAGAAGTCCAGCACCACTTCGTTCATCGGCAGGTCGTAAGTGACTTGCACCTGATTGCCGAGGAACAGCATGTCGACTTGAACGCCGCGCTTCTCGATGCACAGGGTGATAACGTTGCCCAGGTGTTCCTGCGGCACCAGAATATTGGCGCGCACGATCGGCTCGCGCATGTCTTCGATCGACGACACATCCGGTAGCTTGGATGGGTTGTCGACGTAAATCGTTTCACCGGTTTTCAGCACCAGCTCGAAAATTACCGTTGGCGCCGTGGTGATCAGGTCCAGATCGTACTCGCGCTCGAGACGCTCCTGAATGATCTCCATGTGCAGCATGCCAAGGAAGCCGCAACGGAAGCCGAAGCCCAGTGCGTCGGAGCTTTCCGGGGTGTACTGCAGCGACGAGTCGTTGAGGGTCAGCTTCTGCAGCGCTTCGCGGAAATCCTCGAAGTCGTCGGAGCTGACCGGGAACAGACCGGCGTAAACCTGTGGCTGGATGCGTTTGAAGCCGGGCAGCACTTCAACGTCCGGGGTCGAGCTCAGGGTCAGGGTGTCACCGACCGGTGCACCGTGAATGTCCTTGATGCTGGCGATGATGAAGCCCACTTCGCCGGCCTTGAGGTCAGACGTGGCGGTGTGTTTCGGGTTGAATACACCAACGCTGTCGACCAGATGGATCTTGCCGGTGGACTTGACGAGGATCTTGTCGCCCTTCTTCACGCGGCCATGACGTACACGCACCAGGGAGACAACGCCCAGGTAGTTGTCGAACCAGGAGTCGATGATCAACGCTTGCAGCGGATCTTCGATGTTGCCGGTCGGCGCAGGAATGGTGTGCACCAGACGCTCGAGCACTTCGTCGACACCCAGGCCGGTCTTGGCGCTGCAGGTGACGGCGTCGGTGGCGTCGATGCCGATGATCTTCTCGATTTCGTCTTTGACGCGATCAGGATCAGCCTGCGGCAGGTCGATCTTGTTCAGCACCGGCATGACCTCGAGGCCTTGCTCGATGGCGGTGTAGCAGTTGGCCACGGACTGGGCTTCAACGCCTTGACCGGCGTCGACCACCAGCAGTGCACCTTCACACGCGGCCAGGGAACGGCTGACTTCATAGGTGAAGTCGACGTGGCCCGGGGTGTCAATGAAGTTCAGCTGGTACTTGATGCCATCTTTGGCCGTGTAATAAAGGGTGACGCTGTGGGCCTTGATGGTGATCCCGCGTTCACGCTCCAGATCCATGGAATCCAGTACCTGGGCCTCCATTTCACGCTCGGCCAGGCCGCCGCACATCTGGATGAAGCGATCGGCCAGCGTCGACTTGCCATGGTCAATGTGGGCGATGATGGAGAAATTGCGGATATGACTCAAATCACTCACGGATCAACACTCAAAAAGGCTGCAGGCATAGCCCGCCGAAAAATAGCCGGGAATTGTACCTGATACACGGCGCAAGCGTCACGTTCGCCTGTCACCCGGATTGCATGCAAAAACGCCCCGATCTGTCGACCGAGGCGTTTTCGAGGTTTAAAGCACAGGTCAATCGCCTGTCATCAACCGGCTCTTCGCAGCAGCCAGACACCTGCCAGTGCACAGACACCGGCCGGCACCAGCACCGCGAACAGCGGCGAGAAACCGAACACCAGGCTCGACGGGCCAAGCAAATCCTGAACGATACGGAAGGTGAAGCCCACCAGCACGCCGGTAAACACGCGCTGGCCGAGGGTCACCGAGCGTAGCGGGCCGAAGATGAAGGAAATCGCCATCAGCACCAGTGCAGCGGTCACCAGCGGCTGCAACACCTTGACCCAAAATGCCAGCCAGTAACGACCGTTGCTCAGGCCTTGCTCGGACAGATAGTGGATGTAACCCCACAGACCGCTGATCGACAGCGATTCAGGGGCCATGACCACGGTGCTGAGCAGTTGCGGGCTCAACGCCACATCCCATTGCTCGCTCGGGGCATTGACGACTTCAGTGCTGCGCTCATGGAACAGCGTGGTGGCAACGTCGGTGAGCTGCCACTTGGTGCCGTCAAACTCGGCCTTCTTGGCGAAGCTTGAACTCAGCAGATGGCGCTCCTTGTCGAAGTGATAGCGAGTCACGCCATACAACAGACCGTTCGGTTGCACGGCGTTGATGTGGATGAACTCCTCACCCTGACGGTGCCACATACCGTGCTTGGCGCTTTGCGCGTCGCCGCTGCCTTGCGCCAGCGAACGGTTGGCCTGCGCCATGCTTTCGGTCGCCGGAGCAACGTATTCGCCGATCAGCACGCCAGCCAGCATCAGCACCAGCATTGGCTTCATCACCGCCCAGACGATCCGGCCGATGGACACGCCAGCGGCGCGCATGACGGTCAGCTCACTGCTGCTGGCCAGACTGCCGAGGCCGATCAGGCAACCGATCAACGCGGCCATCGGCAACATTTCATAGAGACGGCGTGGCGCAGTCAGCAGCACGAAGCTGAGGACATCAACGAGGGTGTAGGTGTCGCTGACATCACCCATCTCATCGATGAATGCGAAAAGCGTTGCCAGACCAAGGATGATTGCGAGCACGGCGATGATCGCCATGAACACGCTGCTGCCGATGTAGCGGTCGAGTTTAACCACGGGCCACCTCCAGCGCTGCGGAGCGACGGCTGGCCATCTTCAGGCGTAGCGGCTCCCAATAGAGCAGGCCAAGGCCGATGAACAAGAAGATCGCATGCACCCACCACAGACCAAGGGCCGGCGGGATCTTGCCCTTCTCGAGGGCGCCGCGCGCGGCAATCAGGATGGTCAGGTAAGCCATATAAAGAAGAATCGCCGGCAGCAGCTTGAGGAAACGCCCTTGGCGCGGATTGACTCGCGACAGCGGCACCGCCATCAGGGTCACGATAAACACCAGCAACGGCAGGGACAAACGCCATTGCAGTTCGGTTTTGGAGCGGATGTCATCGCTGCCCAGCAGAGACGAGGTCGGCATGGCGTCACGGTCGGTGACTTCTTCGCTGACGTCCGGTTTGGGCAGCAACACACCGTAGGTTTCGTAGTGAATGGCACGGTAATCGGCCTGACCCGGGCTGCCGTCGTAGCGGTAGCCGTTATCGAGGATCAGATAGCGATTGCCGTCGGGGCGCACTTCCTGGCGACCGCTTTCGGCCACCAGCACGGAAATCCCGCGATCCTTTTGATCGGCACCGAGGTTCTTCTGCGAAATGAATACGCTACCCAGATTGACGCGATCGTCGCTCAGGGTCTCGGTGTATGTCACCCGAGTGCCATCACGCAAGGCCTGGAAACGCCCCGGTTCAAGGGTATCGAATTCAGTCAGCGCGTCCTGCTTGTTCAGCAGCAACTGAAACTGGTTGGCGCCTTGCGGGGCCAGACCCAGGCTCAGCCATGCCACGACCAGTGCGACCAGGGTCGCCGGGAACAGGGTCATGCGAAACAGCTTCTGCTGGCTCATGCCGGTGGCCGACAGCACGGTCATTTCGCTTTCAAGATACAGGCGACCGTACGCCAGCAGGATCCCGAGGAACAGGCCCAGCGGCAGAATCAGTTGCAGGAACCCCGGCAGACGATAGCCCATGATCAGGAACAGCGAGCCCGGATCGAGCTGGCCGGCAGCGGCCTGAGCAAGATATTTGATGAAGCGACCGCTCATGATGATGACCAGCAGCACGGCACTCACGGCGCTGAGGGTCAGCAGGACTTCGCGGGACAGATAACGGAAGACGATCAAACCAGACACTCCAGGGTTGTCAGGCTAAGGCGGCCAAACAAGCAAACACATCGACCGGCCCGCAACGCAGAGCCGTCGAAAAAAGATGCGGCATTATCCTGTGATTGGGGGCGCCTGTCACTGCGCACACTCATCCATGTCTGTAATCCTTTGCAGATCGTACAACCTAGGGGGCGTTCTCAATAGTTTTTACACCGCGCCGGGTCTGCTGTTGTGCAGGGCAAGGCGCGAGAAGCGTGGTTTGGTCATTCCAAATAAGCTTCGAGCAACGCAGCCCTGCACAACAGCAGGCCCGGCCCTTCGGGTTGTGCCTTAAAGCCGGCCAGTCTGCGTTGCAGGCCTTGGAAAGGGAACAACCATTCCCAGCGGCCTGCGCCTTGCCTGGCTGGCTTTAAGGCGACAACGCGGTGTGAAAACTAATTGAGAACGCCCCCTAGGGTTGTCAGGCGCGGGGAGCGAGGTTCAAACTGCGGCCCTTGTCGCAGGCTTTGGCCTGCGCCTCTTCTATTTATAAGCAGGCGACTGCGGACACCGTCGAACGCCTGCGTTCTGACCATTCATTCAGGGATCCGGACATGGAACTGGTTGTAAAAAGCGTTAGCCCAGAAACGTTGAAAACCGCCACCCTGGTGGTTGCTGTCGGCGAAGGCCGCAAACTCGGTGTCGCGGCCAGACAGGTCGACGAACTGAGCGGTGGCGCGATCAGCGCCGTCCTCAAGCGTGGCGATCTGGCCGGCAAAGTCGGCCAGAGCCTGTTGCTGCACAGCCTGCCAAACCTCAAAGCCGAGCGCGTGCTGCTGGTCGGCGTGGGCAAGGATGAAGAACTGGGTGACCGCCCGTTCCGCAAAATCGTTGCCGGCATCCTCAACACCCTGAAGGGCCTGGGCGGCAGCGACGCCGTACTGGCGCTGGATGAAATCATTGTCAAAAACCGTGACAGCTACGGCAAAACCCGTCTGCTGGCGGAAACTCTGGTGGACGGCGAATACACCTTCGACCAGTTCAAGAGCCAGAAAGCCGAACCGCGCGCGCTGAAGAAAATCACCCTGCTGACCATCAAGGCCGCGCAAGCCGAAGTGCAGCGCGCCGTGAACCACGCGACCGCGATCGCCAATGGCATGGCCTTCACCCGCGACCTGGGCAACCTGCCGCCGAACATCTGCCACCCGACCTTCCTCGGCGAACAAGCCAAGAATCTGGGCAAAGAGTTCAAGGATCTGAAAGTCGAAGTCCTCGACGAGAAGAAGATCAAATCCCTCGGTATGGGCTCGTTCTACGCCGTCGGCCAGGGCAGCGAGCAACCGCCGCGCCTGATCGTCATGCAATACAACGGCGGCAAGAAATCCGAGAAGCCGTACGCCCTGGTCGGTAAAGGCATCACCTTCGACACCGGCGGCATCAGCCTGAAACCAGGCGCCGGCATGGACGAAATGAAGTACGACATGGGCGGCGCGGCCTCCGTGTTCGGTACCCTGCGTGCCGTGCTTGAACTGAAACTGCCGATCAACCTGGTGTGCATCCTCGCCTGCGCCGAGAACATGCCGAGCGGCAACGCTTCGCGCCCGGGCGACATCGTCACCACCATGAGCGGCCAGACCGTGGAAATCCTCAACACCGACGCCGAAGGCCGTCTGGTGCTGTGCGATGCGCTGACCTACTCCGAGCGTTTCAAGCCACAAGCCGTCATCGACATCGCCACCCTGACCGGCGCTTGCGTCGTTGCCTTGGGCGCCCACACTTCGGGCCTGCTGGGCAACAACGACGAACTGATCGATCAACTGCTCAGCGCCGGCAAGGCTGCAGACGACCGTGCCTGGCAGTTGCCGCTGTTCGACGAATACCAGGAACAACTGGACAGCCCGTTCGCCGACATCGCCAACATCGGTGGGCCGAAAGCCGGCACCATCACCGCTGCGTGCTTCCTGTCGCGGTTCACCAAGAATCTCAACTGGGCGCACCTGGACATCGCCGGCACCGCGTGGACCAGCGGCGGCAAGGACAAGGGCGCTACTGGTCGTCCAGTACCCCTGCTGACCCAGTACCTGCTGGATCGCGCCAAAGCCTGAACCCGCTGACGAGCGGCGTCACTTTCGGGTGACGCCGCTTGCTGCTCTGGAACCGCAATGACCAAAGTCGACTTTTATATCCTGCCCAGCGCCGATCCTTCGGCTCGCCTGGACTTTGCCTGCAAGCTCACCGAGAAAGCCTGGCGCATGGGCCATCGCATCTACCTGCATTGCAGCGACGCGGCTCAGCGCGACGATCTCGATGCGCGTCTGTGGGCATTCAAGGGCGAAACGTTCGTGCCGCATGGCCCGGCCGACAGCGAACCGGACGGCTTGATTGTGTTGGGATTGGGTGATGACTGCGGTCAGCATCAGGATTTACTGGTCAATCTCGACCTGAAAGTCCCGGCCTTCGCCAGCAAATTCGCCCGGGTGGCGGAAGTGGTGGTAGAAGATCCGACGATTCGGGCGGCCGCGCGGGAGAGTTTCCGTTTCTACCGCGAACAGGGCTATCCTCTGCAAGACCACCGTTTACAGCGACTCTGAGCATTCCAATGGACACTCCGAAACCGCAGCAAAAGCCCACTCACCTGCTGGACGATCTCGAATCGATCCGCCAGTTGCTCGGCGATGACAACCTGCAACCACCGCTGCTGACCGACACTGTCGACGATGGCGAACAGGAACAGATTCCGATGTTGTTTGACTCGGTAGGCAACGAGCCGGCCGCTGTCGAACCACCACCCGCGCCAGCCCCGACACCTGCAGCGCAACCAGCGGCGCCGGTGAACAAGGGCCCGGATGCCCTGCTCCACCTCGACAGCGAACTGCGCGCCGCCGCGCAATTGATCATGCAGGACGTGATAGACGACTTCGCGCCGCACATCGAAACTGAAATCAAACGCCGTCTCGATGCACGTATGGAACGGCTGCTCAGCCAGTACGAATAACCCGCCCCATGTAGGAGCTGCCGCAGGCTGCGATCTTTTGACCTTTGTTTTTTAAAGACAAGATCAAAAAGATCGCAGCCTTCGGCAGCTCCTACATTTAGATCTCCATCCAGCCTGCCCCGCTCGCCCTCGGCCCCATGCCCCGCTATACTCGTCGGCTTTTCCTGAATTAATGCCAATAGGGTCCCGCCGCGCATGGATAAGACCTACCAGCCGCACGCCATTGAAACTTCCTGGTACAACACCTGGGAGTCCGAGAACTACTTCGCCCCGCAAGGCGCGGGCGACTCCTACACCATCATGATCCCGCCGCCGAACGTCACCGGCAGCCTGCACATGGGTCACGGTTTCAACAACGCGATCATGGACGCCCTGATCCGTTTCCGCCGCATGCAGGGTCGCAACACCCTGTGGCAGCCGGGCACCGACCACGCCGGTATCGCCACGCAGATGCTGGTGGAGCGTCAACTCGAAGCCCAGGGCCAGAATCGCCACGATCTGGGCCGCGAAAAATTCCTCGAGAAAGTCTGGGAATGGAAGGATCAGTCCGGCGGCAACATCAGCCGTCAGATCCGCCGCCTCGGCTCGTCCGTGGACTGGAGCCGCGAGCGCTTCACCATGGACGATGGCCTCTCGGAAGCGGTTAAAGAAGCGTTCGTGCGCCTGCACGAAGACGGTCTGATCTACCGCGGCAAGCGTCTGGTCAACTGGGACACCAAGCTGCACACGGCGATTTCCGACCTCGAAGTGGAAAACCACGACGAGAAAGGTTTCCTGTGGAACCTGAAATACCCGCTGGCCGACGGCGCGAAAACCGCTGACGGCAACGACTTCCTGATCGTCGCGACCACCCGTCCGGAAACCATGCTCGGCGACTCCGCCGTTGCGGTGAACCCGAACGACGAGCGCTACCAAGCCCTGATCGGAAAATTCGTCGAGCTGCCTCTGGTTGGCCGCCGCATCCCGATCATCGCCGACGATTACTGCGATCCTGAGTTCGGCACCGGCTGCGTGAAAATCACCCCGGCCCACGATTTCAACGACTACGAAGTCGGCAAGCGCCACAACCTGCCGCTGCTGAACATCTTCGACAAGAACGCCAACGTGCTGCCAGCGGCGCAGGTGTTCAACCTCGACGGTACGCTGAACGACAGCATCGACGGCGCGATTCCGGCCGAATACGCCGGTCTTGAGCGTTTCGAAGCACGCAAGCAAATCGTTGCTGCGTTCGACGCCGCCGGCCTGTTGGTCAGTGTCAACGACCACGGCCTGAAAGTACCGAAAGGCGACCGTTCCGGCACTATCATCGAGCCGTGGCTGACTGACCAGTGGTACGTGTCGACCAAGCCGCTGGCCGAACCTGCGATTGCCGCTGTTGAAGACGGCCGTATCCAGTTCGTGCCGAAGCAGTACGAAAACATGTACTTCTCGTGGATGCGCGACATCCAGGACTGGTGCATCAGCCGTCAGCTGTGGTGGGGCCACCGGATTCCGGCCTGGTACGACGAGTCGGGCAAGGTCTACGTCGGTCGCGACGAAGCCGAAGTGCGTGCCAAGCACAACCTCGGTCCGGACGTTGCGCTGCAACAGGACAATGACGTACTCGACACCTGGTTCAGTTCAGGCCTGTGGACCTTCTCCACTCTCGGCTGGCCTGAGCAGACCGAGTTCCTGAAGAAATTTCACTCCACCGACGTACTGGTGACGGGCTTCGACATCATTTTCTTCTGGGTTGCCCGGATGATCATGCTGACCATGCACCTGATCAAGAACGAGGACGGCACCCCACAGGTTCCGTTCAAGACCGTTTATGTGCACGGTCTGGTGCGTGATGGCCAGGGCCAGAAGATGTCCAAGTCCAAGGGCAACGTCCTTGACCCGCTGGACATCATCGACGGTATCGAGCTGGAAGAACTGGTGCAGAAGCGCACCTCCGGCATGATGCAGCCGAAACTGGCGAAGAAAATCGAGAAGCAGACCCGCGACGAATTCGCCGACGGTATTGCCAGCTACGGCACCGACGCCTTGCGTTTCACTTTCTGCTCGCTGGCTTCGACCGGTCGCGACATCAAGTTCGACATGGGCCGCGTTGAAGGTTATCGCAACTTCTGCAACAAGATCTGGAACGCCGCGCGTTACGTTCTGGACAAGGGCGAAGACTGCGGCCAGAACGGCGAAGCCTACGAGCTGTCGCTGGCGGATCGCTGGATCATCTCGCAGCTGCAACGCACCGAAGCCGAAGTGACCCGTCAACTCGATCAGTTCCGTTTCGACCTCGCCGCGCAAGCACTGTACGAGTTCATCTGGAACCAGTACTGCGACTGGTACCTGGAACTGTCCAAGCCTGTGCTGTGGGACGAGAACGCTCCGGTTGAGCGTCAGCGCGGCACTCGCCGTACGCTGGTTCGCGTACTGGAAGTGGCGTTGCGTCTGGCGCATCCGTTCATGCCGTTCATCACTGAAGAAATCTGGCAGCGCATCGCGCCGCTGGCCGGCATTCAGGGCAAGACGATCATGCTGCAAGCGTGGCCAGTGGCCAACGAAGAGCGCATTGATCCGGCGGCCGAAGACGACATCGAATGGCTCAAGGAACTGATGCTCGGCACGCGCAACATCCGTGGCGAAATGAACATCGGCCCGGGCAAGCCACTGCCGATCTACCTGAAGAATGTCAGCGCTGAAGACCAGCGCCGCCTGACCGAGAACGAAGCGCTGCTGAAGAAACTGGCGCGTCTGGAATCGATCACCGTTCTGCAGGCTGGCGAAGAAGCCCCGCTGTCCGCCACCGCACTGGTTGGCGAGATGGAAGTGCTGGTGCCGATGGCCGGCCTGATCGACAAGGGTGCCGAACTGGCACGTCTGGACAAGGAAATCCTGCGTCTGCAGGGTGAAGTCCAGCGCGTTGGCGGCAAACTGTCCAACGCCGGTTTCGTCGACAAGGCCCCGGCCGAAGTCATCGAGAAGGAACGCGCCAAACTGGCCGAGGCGGAACAAGCCTTGGGCAAACTGGCCGAGCAGCATGCGCGGATTGCCAGCCTGTAACGGTAAATCGCAATAAAAAAGGGAGGCCCTGGTGGCCTCCCTTTTTTATTCCTGATCACCACAAATCCCCTGTGGGAGCGAGCCTGCTCGCGAAAGCGGTATGTCAGTCGACACATCCGCTGGATGTGAAACCGCCTTCGCGAGCAGGCTCGCTCCCACAGTTTGAACGGTGTTGCCTTGAGATGTGGGACAATACCCGCCACTTTCAGCCATACCCGAATCGACCACGCCCATGAACGCCCCCCGCACACCCAAACCTGCGCGCAAGAAGCCTGACTCCGCGACCCCGGCCAAGACCGTCGAGCCGCGTGAAAAGGCCAGCCTGCACCCGCGCAATCGCCATCAGGGTCGTTACGACTTCCCGGCGCTGATCAAGACCACGCCGGAACTGGCGAAGTTTGTGATCACCAACCCGTACGGCAAGGAAAGCATCGACTTCGCCAGCCCCGATGCGGTGCGCGTGTTCAACCGGGCGCTGCTCAAGTCGTTTTATGGCATCCAGCATTGGGACATTCCGGCGGATTACCTCTGCCCACCGGTGCCGGGCCGTGCCGATTACGTGCATTTCCTCGCCGATTTGCTGGCGAGCATGAATGACGGCAAGGTCCCGCGTGGCGCGATCGTCAACGTGCTGGACATCGGCATGGGCGCCAACTGCGTGTATCCGCTGATCGGCAACAGCGAATACCGCTGGCACTTCCTTGGCTCGGAGATCGATCCGACCGCCGTGGCTGCCGCCCGTGCCATCGTCCAGTCCAACGATCTGAGCAAGGTCATCCAGCTGCGCCAGCAGGAAAACCGCAAGCACATCCTGATCGGCTTGCTGGAACCGGGCGAGCGCTTTGACCTGACCATGTGCAATCCGCCGTTCCACGCTTCGATGGATGAAGCGACCAAGGGCAGCGAGCGCAAATGGCGTGCGCTGGGCAAGGCCGACCCGAAACGTAAACTGCCAGTGCTGAACTTCGGCGGTCAGTCGGCTGAGCTGTGGTGTGAAGGCGGTGAAGCGCGCTTCGTGACGCAATTGATCGCCGAGAGTGCGAACTTCCAGCATAAGGTGCTGTGGTTCAGCACCTTAGTGTCGAAAGCGTCAAACCTGCCGGCTATCGAAACCGCGCTGAAAAAGGCCGGCGTGCTGGAAAGCCAGGTCGTGGAGATGTCTCAAGGGCAGAAGCAGAGCCGCTTTGTGGCCTGGACCTTCCAGACCAAGTCCGAGCAGCAGATCTGGCGCCGCGAGCGCTGGGTTCGCTGATAGCTGCGCAGATGCCCCTGTAGGAGCTGCGGCACGCTGCGATCTTTTGATCTTGATCCTGTGAAGAACAAGATCAAAAGATCGCAGCCTCGTTTCACTCGACAGCTCCTACAAGGCGGTGTTATTCCTCGCCAAATCGCAGACACAAAAAAACCGTGCCCGGATCACTCCGGAGCACGGTTTTTTTATCGCTGCGTCTTACTTGTTCACAGCGTCGGTCAGGCCTTTGGCCACAACCAGCTTGATCACTTTCTTTGCAGGGATTTCGATGGCAGCGCCAGTCGAAGGGTTACGGCCAGTGCGGGCAGGACGCTCGGTCACTTTCAGCTTGCCGATACCTGGCAAGGTGATTTCGCCGCCGTTTTCCAGCTGATCGGCAACGATTTGGCCCAGTTGGTCCAGAGCGTTACGCGCGGTGGTTTTCGGCGCGTCGATAGCTTCAGCGATGTCGGCGATCAGTTGGTCTTTAGTAAGAGCCATGTAGTGTTCCTTCCCTATCAAATTCATATGGATTGCAGAGTGCAGTGTCAGCCATCGAGCCCGATCTTCTGGATCTGGCACCCTCGGCGATAACCACGACGAGTCGGGTTATAGATACCGAAATCAGGGTTTGGTTCGACCTGACAAATGCTGATTGCACGCTTAACGCAGTGACTTCGCGTAAGACCGGGCAAAACTAGCACAGAGCCGGGGAAATATCCGCCTCTAGCTACCCATTTGGTCAGCTTTATTGCGCTAAATCGGTAAAAAACTGCATAAGCGCCAGGGCACGCCCCGGTTTTGCCCTACAACCCGCGCCAAAACCAGTGGTTGCGGTACACTGGGCGCTTTTTCGGGGGAGCCCGCCCTCCTCCCTTCCAACAGCCGAGAAGCCCATGCCGATCCGTCATTGCATCGTCCACCTGATCGACAAAAAACCCGACGGCACGCCCGCAGTTCTGCACGCCCGTGACACGGAACTGGCCGAGTCTGCAGCCATCGAGAACATGCTCGCCGACCTCAACGAGAGCTACAACGCCAAACAGGGCAAAGCCTGGGGTCTGTTCCATCCGGAGTCCGGCGCGTTCCCGTTCAGCGGCTGGCTGAAGGAATACATGGAGGGCGGCAAGGACTTCACCGCGTTCAGCAAGGTCGCGGTCGAGCACTTGCAAAAGCTGATGGAAGAATCGAACCTGTCGGTCGGCGGCCATGTGCTGTTCGCCCACTATCAGCAAGGCATGACCGATTACCTGGCCATCGCCCTGCTGCACCACAGCGAAGGCGTGGCAGTGACCGATGAACTGGACGTGACCCCGTCGCGCCACCTCGACCTCGGTCAGTTGCACCTGGCGGCGCGGATCAACGTCTCAGAGTGGCAGAACAACAAGCAATCCAAGCAGTACATCTCGTTCATCAAAGGCAAGAACGGCAAAAAGGTTTCGGAGTACTTCCGCGACTTCATCGGTTGCCAGGAAGGCGTCGACGGCCCGGGCGAGACCCGCACACTGCTCAAGGCCTTCAGTGACTTCGTCGAGAGCGAAGACCTGCCGGAAGAATCCGCCCGCGAGAAAACCAAGACCCTGGTCGATTACGCCAGCAGCCAGGCCAAGCTCGGCGAACCGATGGGTCTGGAAGAACTGTCCGAGCTGATCGACGAAGAGCGCCCGAAAGCCTTTTACGATCACATCCGCAACAAGGATTACGGCCTGTCGCCGGAGATTCCGGCGGACAAACGCACCCTGAATCAATTCCGTCGATTCACCGGCCGCGCCGAAGGCCTGTCGATCAGCTTTGAAGCGCATTTGCTGGGCTCGAAGATCGAATACGACGAAGAAGCTGGCACTCTGGTAATCAAGGGCCTGCCAACCTCGCTCACCGATCAGCTGAAGCGGCGTAACTGATGCTCGGCAATGTGCTGAAGAAGGTCGCGCTGGTTCTGCTGGTGGTCGTGGTCTATCAGAACTGGGGCAAGATCGAGCGGGTGTTCAATCCGTCGCAAATGGTCTCGGAGCAGACGCGGGCCCAAGCCAACGTCGTGCTCTACGCCACCGACTGGTGCGGCTACTGCAAGCAGACCAAACGCTTTCTCGACAGCAAGGGCATTCCCTTCAAGGAGTTCGACATCGAGAAGGATGCCGAGGCGCGCAAGGCGTACGAGGCATTAGGTGGGCGCGGGATTCCGTTGATCGACGTCAACGGCACGTTGATTCGCGGATTTGACCCGGACGAGATTCTCGCCGCCCTTAAGTAAAGAAAAGATCAAAAGATCGCAGCCTGCGGCGGCTCCTACATGAGATTTGTGTAGGAGCTGCCGCAGGCTGCGATCTTTTGCTTTTAGCGGGCTTCGATGCGGAAACCAAAACGCGGGAAGTGCACATGCACCACACCGCCACGCTCGTCTTCGCGCCGAATGATCAACTCTTCGCTGCCGGCAAACAGCAACTCACCCACCACCGGATCAACCCCGTAATCCGTCGCGGCAATCGCCACTTGCTGGCCAGCCTTGAATCCATTCGGATCAATAAACTGCTCATCCGGCAATGCCGCCGGTGTCGCGTTGCGTGCAACCTCCAGCGCCTCCTCCGAGGTCATCGCACTCGCCGCGCCATGGCCAAAGCCCAGGACTCGGCCCAACCAGGCTGCAACCGCCGGATACTCATCCACCAGTAGAGCCGTGACGTGAGTCGCTTTCAGGAACCACATGGGATGCGCCAATGCAAAGTCGGCAATCGACGGGTCGCCGAACAGGAAGTCGCCTTGCTCGCGCTGCAACTGCTGCTCCAGCCGCGCCATGATGGTCGGCCACTGATGCTTGGCTTGTTCGGCAGACAAACGCGTGGCGCTGCCACCACTGAACAGACCGGCGCGGTCGGCGATAAAAGCTTTGATCGCTTCCGGCGGCAGCTTGGCGAAACGCACGGCGACCGATTCCGGCTGGAACACCAGACTCACCGCATGCTGAAACACCACCGAATCAGCCCAAGTGGCAAAACTGGCAGCGGTAAATTCCTGACCTTCGGGAAAGAACGCCGGCAAGGCCTTTTCCTGCTCCAGGCGACGGGCGATCAGCGAAGTGTCGCAATAGATGTCAGCGCCAATCTGCAGCACCGGTGTCTTGCGGTAGCCACCCGTCAGCGCGGTCAGATCCGGTTTCGGCATCACCGGCGAGATGTGCACCGAGCGCCACGACAAGCCTTTGAAGCCCAGTAGCAGACGGGCCTTCTCGGCAAATGGAGAGGTCGGGTAATGGTGGAGAATCAACTCGGACATGCTCGGCTCCGCCGCTCAGATAGTGAGCCGGCAGCTTAGCGCGCATTTGCTTAGCAGCCTACAGATCTGCCTGATGGGAACCAATCAGTCAGATTGATAAGACGCGACCAGACATTCCTTGGCGCTCTTTCTGAGTTTTTTGATCAAGCGTTCCTGGCGCAGTGCATCGCTCTTGTCGCGGCACAGTTCGGTATAAACCAGCGCCATCGCCGGGCTGGAGAGGAAGAACCGTGCGCCTTTGCCGCTTTGATGCTTGGCGAAACGACGCACCGGGTCGTCGCTGATCCCGCAGTACAACGAACCATTGGCGGCGCGAACGAGGTAGACGAACCAGGACTTGCTCACGGGTTCGGCCACATCGACAGTTTTTTCGCTAAGGCTGGTCACTTCGGGATCAAGACGTGTAGGAAACAGGCGGCGATCTTATCAGCGACCGGCCTGAAATGCCTTCAGTCCCTTCAACGCCTGCGCACGTACAGCGTTGCGCACCAACGGCGTCCAGCCCAGCAGCAGGCCTTTGAAACCCAGCGCCTGACGTGACCAGCGCCACAGATCGAAGTGGTCGTGGTGCTCGCAGATCTTGCCGTCACGAAACACGAAACGGGCCTGGATATCGTTGATGACGATGTTGCCGGTCTGGCTGAACAGGTAGGTCGCGACCCAATGCGCGCCGCCGCTGCGCTCATCGGCGCGGACGTTGTCGAAGGTCAGCGAGAAATCCTTGGCCCGAGTGGTGAGCATGCGCCACATGTCGCCGGCATCGCGCCCACGCAGTTCGCCGAAGGCCGGGTCGCTGAACACTACATCGTCGGTGTAGCACGCGGCCATGGCTTCGGCATCGAGGCGCTGGAAGGCCTGGTAGAAGCGGGTGATCAACGCGGCGTGGGCTTCACTCATGGGCAAACTCCAAAATAGGTACAGAGTGCCAGCACCATAATCTGCAATGCGTAGAAACACTATCGGCATTCGCACACCGAATACCACGCAAGATATTAAAGGCGCCCCAAAAACTGTGGGAGCGAGCTTGCTCGCGAAGAGGCCGGCACATGCAACACGATCTGTGCCTGAACCACCGCCTTCGCGAGCAAGCTCGCTCCCACATTGGATATCACTGCCCCCAAAAAAGGGTTAAGTGTCAGATCTTCTCGCTTTGCACTTGCACGTACAACGCACGCCCGGCACCGAGGCCAGCAATGATCGCGCCGGTGCCAATGATGCCGAAGATCCATCCCACGGCATTCCAGCCACCGGTCCAGTCATGCACCACGCCGACCGCGAACGGCCCCATCGACGCCAGCGTGTAACCGAAGCCCTGAGACATGCTCGACAGGTTCGCCGCAACGTGCGAGTCCCGCGAGCGCAGCACAATCAGCGTCAACGCCAGACTGAACGTACCGCCCTGCCCCAGACCCAGCAGAATCGCCCAGCCCCACAGCCCTTCGATCGGTGCATACAGGCAACCGAACAGACCGCCGAGGGTCAGCGCCATCACCACCACAATCGCCAGACGCTGATCCTTGCCACGCGTCGCCAGCCAAGGCGCGGCCAACGAACTGGCAAGCTGGATGATCACCGAACCGGACAACACCAGTCCGGCCTGGGTTGGCGTCAGTCCACGACCAATCAGGATCGACGGCAACCAGCCGAACACGATGTACGCCAGCGACGATTGCAGGCCCATGTACAAGGTCACCTACCAGGCCAGCGGATCACGCAGCAGACCGCGCACACGATAAGCGACGTTGTGCGCGCCATGTTTTTGCCCGACTTGCGGCAGCCAGAACACCGCTGCAACCAGCGCCGGAATCACCCAGAAACCCAGGCCCATCGCCCAGCTGTGACCGAAGTGTTCACTCAGCGGCACGCTGGAACCGGCCGCCATCGCTGCGCCCAGACACAGCGCCATGGTGTACACGCCGGTCATGGTGCCGGCGTGTTTGGCGAAGTCGCGCTTGACGATCCCCGGCAGCAGAACACCGATGATGCCGATGCTCGCGCCGCCCAATACGCTGCCGGCGAACAGGCCGATCTCACCGAAGTTACTGCGCAAAATGATCCCGCCGGCCAGTGTCAGCAGAATACCCAACACCACCCGTTCAGCGCCAAAACGCCGCGCCAGAATCGGCGCCAGCGGGGCGAACAACCCCAGGCAGAGCACCGGCAACGTAGTCAGCAAACCGGCCTGAGCTGCCGATAATCCAAGGCTTTTGGAAACGTCGCTGAGCAGCGGCGCCATGCTCGACAGCGCCGGACGCAGGTTCAGCGCCACCAGAATCAGACCCAGCAGCAACAGCCACGGCCGACGCACCAGCGGATGGCTTTGCTGCACTTGTTCGTCATCGGCCTCGGCGTCGATCAGCAGTTCTTCAAGTTCTGCCGTGCGCTTGGGGGTTGTGGATATCTCGTTGCGGGACATGGATTTCTCGGTTTCAAGGTTCATTGATCAATTGCCTCGACAAAGCTTTGGCCCGTTCCGGGTCGCGTTGCTCGACCGCATCGAGCAACTCGATGTGCAGGTCGAACACTTCCTGACGGCGCGGGACGATGTTCAGGGTCTGGCGCAGTTGCGCGCCGACGATGCTGGAGAAATAGCGATACAACTCGCTGAGGGTCGGGTTGTGCGCGGCGTCGACCAAGCGACGGTGGAACACCAGATCGCAAGCGATGTAGGTGTCGAGATCGCCGTGGTAGTGACTGCCGCTGGTGCCAAGAGCTTCGCGCAATGCGACGAGGTCTTCGTCAGTGCGGCGCAATGCTGCCAACCCGATCGCTTCGACTTCGAGGATATGGCGGGTTTCCCGCGCCTGATCGAGCGAGCAGCGCGACAAGGCTTTCAGCGTGTCGAGCGGATCGACCACCGCGCGCAAGTAACTGCCATCGCCCTGGCGAATCTCGATCAATCCGGAAAACGCCAGCACGCGCATGGCTTCGCGCACGGTGTTGCGACTGATGCCCAACTCGGCACAGAGCTCGGGTTCGGTCGGCAACCGCTCGCCAACCTGCCAGGCACCACTGTTGATGCGCTGACGGAGTTGATCCAAGGCCTGGTCGACCAGGGATCGTTTGATGAGTGGAGAAATGTCTGACATAGGATTCGCCCTTTCATCCAATCATAGGATGAATTTTCTGACATGTTAGTCAGACCCGTGTAGGACGGCAACCACCTAGGGTCAATTGGAGACACATGGAGCGGCATTTTCGATTGGTGAAAATTACCCTTTAAGGGTAATTTCAGGGACAGGGTTTTGGTTTCTTATGGAAAAGAACACACCCCATTATGAGCTGGCGGTGATCAAGGCTGAGGTGAGGCGGTTAGGTCAAAAAGCTTTCACCAAAGCTTCGGTCAAATCAGCGGAGAAGCTCGGCTTCAACCTCAGCGAAATGCTAGAGATCGTTTTCGAGCTACAAACCAGGATGTTGTACAAATCGATGACTACTTATGACGATCATCGAATCTGGCAAGACGTGTATCACATCAATTCACGAGATCAGGAGATTTACATCAAGGTGACCTACCGCCCCGGCGGCAGCCCACCGGTAATCTCCTTCAAGGAGAAAAACCCATGAAAACCCAGCAATGTGTCAGCTGCGGTGCACGTGAGGGAATGAGGCATTTCCAGGGTCGCGGAGAAACCCTGAGTGTCAAAGGCATGGAGCGCCGAGTAGACGATTTATCTGGTTGGGAGTGCCAGAAGTGCGGTGAAGTGGAATGGGATTTCGACACCGATAGTGCTGAGCGTTATTGTGATGCCGGTGACGAGCTGGTTCTCGCTGGCAGACAAATGATCGGCGCCGAGATGAAACGTATTCGACGCAAATTGCACCTGACGCAGAAAGAGACGGTGCAACTGCTCTCTGGTGGCGGGCATAACGCATTCTCTCGCTACGAACGCGGCGAGTTACTTCCACCCAAAGCATTGGTGCTGCTGATGCGTCTATTGGATCGTCATCCCTACATGCTCGTCGATATCCAGACCTTGGCTGAAGGCGCAGACCTGCGAGGTTTCACGCACACCGTACACAAGGAACACGAAACCCTCACCGTTTCCTGACCCACAAAAAAACAAACCCGGCACAAGGCCGGGTTCGTTTTTACACACAAACCATCAATGCAAAATCTGACTCAAGAACAACTTCGTCCGCTCATTCTGCGGATTATCGAAGAAGTCATTCGGCGCCGCCTGCTCAACGATTTCACCCTTGTCCATGAAGATCACGCGGTTGGCCACGGTGCGGGCAAAACCCATTTCGTGAGTCACGCAAAGCATGGTCATGCCGTCTTCAGCCAGACCGATCATGGTGTCGAGTACTTCCTTCACCATCTCTGGATCGAGCGCTGAAGTCGGCTCATCGAACAGCATGATTTTCGGCTTCATGCACAGGGCGCGGGCGATTGCCACACGCTGCTGCTGACCACCGGACAGTTGTCCCGGAAACTTGTGCGCCTGCTCTGGAATGCGTACGCGTTCCAGGTAATGCATGGCGATTTCCTCGGCCTTGCGCTTGGGCATCTTGCGTACCCACATCGGCGCCAGGGTGCAGTTCTGCAGAATGGTCAGGTGCGGGAACAGGTTGAAGTGCTGGAACACCATGCCGACTTCGCGGCGGATCGCTTCGATCTGCTTGAGGTCGTTGGTCAGTTCCACGCCGTCGACGACGATGCGGCCCTGCTGGTGCTCTTCCAGTCGATTGAGGCAACGAATCGTCGTGGACTTGCCGGAACCCGACGGGCCGCACAGAACGATACGCTCGCCCTGTTTGACGTTGAGGTTGATGTCTTTGAGCACGTGGAACTGGCCGTACCACTTGTTGACGCCCTGCATCTGAATAATGCCTTCAGGACCTGCAGGCTTTTTGATTGCTTCACTCATTTACACAACTCCTAACGCTTGTGGCCAGTGTCGAGCTTGCGTTCCAGATGCATGGAATAGCGCGACATACCAAAACAGAAAATCCAGAACACCAGGGCGGCGAACACGTAGCCTTCGGTGGCCATGCCCAGCCATTTCGGATCGGCAGCGGCTTGCTTGACGCTGTTGAGCAGGTCAAACAGGCCGATGATGATCACCAGACTGGTGTCCTTGAACAGCGCAATGAAGGTGTTGACGATGCCGGGGATCACCAGCTTCAGGGCTTGCGGCAGGATCACCAGGCCCATCGAACGCCAGTAACCGAGGCCCATCGCTGCAGCCGCTTCGTACTGACCTTTGGGGATCGCTTGCAGACCGCCGCGCACCACCTCAGCCACGTACGCCGACTGGAACAGGATCACGCCGATCAGCGCCCGCAGCAGCTTGTCGAAGTTCATGCCTTCAGGCAGGAACAGCGGCAGCATCACCGAGGACATGAACAGCACGGTGATCAACGGCACGCCGCGCCAGAATTCGATGAAGGTCACGCAGACCACACGAATCGCCGGCATGTTCGAACGTCGACCCAGCGCCAGCACAATCCCCAGCGGCAACGCACCGGCGATACCGACAGTGGCGATCACCAGAGTCAGCATCAGGCCGCCCCACTGGCTGGTCGCCACGTTGGTCAAACCGAAACCACCGTGCAGCAGGATGAAGGCAATGATCGGGTACAGCACCAGGAAGCTCAGCCCGTAGATCGCTTTATGCGGTACACGGGAGATGAACAAAGGCGCCGCGCCGATGACTGCCAGCCACACGGTCAGGTCCACGCGCCAGCGCAGTTCCGTCGGGTAGTAGCCGTACATGAACTGGCCGAAACGCTGCTGAATGAACACCCAGCAGGCGCCTTCCTTGGTGCAATCGGCGCGCGTGGTGCCGACCCAGTTGGCATCGACAATCGCCCAACTGAGAATCGGTGGCACCACGAGGTAGATCAGGTAGAACGCAAACAGCGTCAGCAAGGTGTTGAGCCAGCTGGAGAACATGTTCGCGCGCATCCACGCCACCACGCCGATGCTGCTGTTCGGTGGGGGCATGTCGGGTTTGAAAGTATGAGTACTCATGCGCTTTTCCTTACCGCTCGATCAGCGCAATGCGCTTGTTGTACCAGTTCATCAGCAGGGAAATGCTGATACTGATCGCCAGGTACACGCTCATGGTGATGGCAATCACCTCGATCGCCTGACCGGTCTGGTTGAGCACGGTGCCGGCGAACAAAGAAACCATTTCCGGGTAACCGATACCGGCCGCCAGCGAAGAGTTTTTCGCCAGGTTGAGGTATTGGCTGGTCAGCGGCGGAATGATCACGCGCAGGGCCTGCGGAATGATCACCTTGCGCAGGGTCGGACCGTTGCGCAGGCCGAGCGAACGCGCCGCTTCGGTCTGGCCATGGCTAACCGACTTGATCCCGGAACGCACGATCTCGGCGATGAACGCCGCGGTGTACACGGTCAGGGCCAGGGTCAAGGCGAGCAGTTCCGGGATCAGCACCCAACCGCCAACAAAGTTGAAGCCTTTGAGCTCGGGCATTTCCCAGTGCAGCGGAGCGCCGAAGATCAGTGCGCACAAGGTCGGGATCACCAGCAGAATCGCCAGGCCTACCCAGAACTTGTGGAACGGCACGCCGGTTTCTTCAAAGCGCTTGTTGGCCCAGCGCGTCATCAGCACGATGCCGACGATGGCCACCACGATGCTGATCACGAACGCCCAGAAACCGTCAGCAGCCAATGCAGCCGGCATGTTCAGGCCACGGCTGCTGACGAAGAAAGTGTCGCCGAAGTTGTGGCTGTTGCGCGGTCCCGGCATGGTCAGGAATACCGCGAAGTACCAGAAAAGAATCTGCAGCAGCGGCGGAATGTTGCGGAACACTTCCACATACACGGTCGCCAGTTTGCTGATGATCCAGTTCTGCGACAGCCGCGCTACACCGATGATGAAACCGAGGATCGTCGCCAGAATCACGCCAATCACAGTCACCAACAGGGTGTTGAGCAGACCGATGACAAACACGCGGGCATAGCTGTCCGCTTCCGTGTAGTCGATCAGGTGTTGAGCGATGCCGAACCCGGCACTGCGCTCCAGAAAGCCGAAACCGGAGGTAATGCCCCGGTGCTGAAGGTTGGTTTGCGTGTTGTCGAACAGGTACCAACCCAGCGAGACCACCGCCACAACGGTGATGATCTGGAATAGCCACGCACGCACTCGTGGATCGCTGAGGCTGAGCCTCTGCTTTGGTGCGCCGATTGAATTTTGCATGAAGTGCCCCGGAAAAAATGGAACAAGAACATCACCCGGCGGTTGGCCCGCCGGGCGATAGAACCATTAGCGCACTGGTGGTGCGTACTGAATGCCGCCGTTGTTCCACAGGGCGTTCAAGCCGCGGTCGATTTCCAGCGGTGTGCTCTTGCCGAGGTTTTTCTCGAAGATTTCACCGTAGTTGCCGACTTGTTTAACGATCTGCACCACCCAGTCTTTCGGCAGTTTCAGGTCTTTGCCGTACTCGCCGTCAGCGCCGAGCATACGGGCGACGTCCGGGTTCTTGGTCGACTTGGCTTCAGCTTCGACGTTCTTCGAAGTGATGCCGGCTTCTTCGGTGTTGAGCAGCGCGTAGCCAACCCAACGCACGATGGCCAGCCACTCGTCGTCGCCGTTACGCACGACCGGGCCCAGCGGTTCTTTGGAAATGGTTTCCGGCAGAACCACGTAGTCCTTCGGCGATGCCAGCTTGGAGCGCTGGGCGAACAGCTGGGACTTGTCCGAGGTCAGAACGTCGCAACGACCGGATTCCAGCGACTTGGCGCTTTCATCGGAGGTGTCGAAAGTGATCGGGGTGTATTTCAGACCGTTGCCACGGAAGTAGTCGGAAACGTTCAGCTCGGTGGTGGTACCGGCCTGGATGCAGATGGTTGCACCGTCCAGCTCTTTGGCACTTTTCACGCCCAGCTTGTTGTTCACCAGGAAGCCGATGCCGTCGTAGTAAGTAATGAAGCCCGGGAATTTCAGGCCCATGCCCGCGTCACGGGAGCTGGTCATGGTGGTGTTGCGCGACAGAATGTCGATCTCGCCCGATTGCAGCGCGGTGAAGCGCTCTTTGGCGTTCAACTGACTGAATTTGACTTTGGTCGCATCGCCGAAGACGGCAGCGGCCACAGCGCGGCAGACGTCAGCGTCGATCCCGAGGATCTTGCCGGTCGCGTCCGGTACCGAGAAGCCCGGCAGGCCGTCGCTCACGCCACACTGCACGAAACCTTTCTTTTGCACTGCATCCAGGGTTGCACCCGCCTGAGCGAACCCGCTGACACCGAGAACTGTTGCTGCAGTCACGATCGCCAGAGTGGATTTCAACATCTTCATTCAAACCTCCAGTTTTGCTCTTGTTGTGTCGGAGCTTGAGTCCAGTCGCACCCTTTTGAGGCATTGTTGACCCGTGTTGGCTTTTTTTGGGGTCAACCGACGTCAGGACCTTCGCTATGAGTCTTTCAGGAGAAAATCCACATCATGGACAACTCACTTCTCACCAATCGGCCGAACGGGCTGTAGCCCTTTCACGTTCGCTGCGCCCGTTGCGGCCATTGGCGAACATCCATCACCGGATTCTTTGCAATCCCGTCGCGGGTCGTACACTGATAGTGTTACCGCCCACGCAAGATCGGTTGCACGGTTCAAGCCATAGCAAAGCCCGTACCACACCGCTCACCGAATCGATTCGGCGACAGGTCAATAGCAAAACTTGTAACCTTGCGACATCTTCTTAACGGATCCACCGGACGCGCACTCGAATCACGCACTCAATGAGAGCGCCCGCACATTTTTGGAGCAGACATGACCGAGCCCTTGATTCTTCAGCCTGTTAAGCCCGCAGATGCCTGCGTGATCTGGCTGCACGGCCTCGGCGCCGATCGCTACGACTTCTTGCCGGTGGCCGAAGCGTTGCAGGAAAGCCTGCTGAGCACACGCTTCGTGCTGCCGCAGGCACCGACCCGTCCAGTGACGATAAATGGCGGATATGCCATGCCGAGCTGGTACGACATTAAAGCCATGAGCCCGGCCCGCGCGATCGATCGTGATGAGCTGGAAGCATCGGCGGATCGCATCATCGAATTGATCGAAAACGAGCGCACCAGCGGAATAGACGCCTCGCGGATTTTCCTCGCCGGGTTTTCCCAGGGCGGTGCAGTGGTGTTGCACAGCGCATTTGTCAAATGGCAGGGGCCACTGGGCGGCGTGCTGGCGCTATCGACGTATGCGCCAACCTTCACTGACGAGATGGAGCTTTGCGCCAGCCAGCAGCGAATTCCCGCACTGTGCCTGCACGGCCAGTTCGATGGCGTGGTGCAGAACTCGATGGGCCGCAGCGCCTACGAGCATTTGAAGAAGCATGGTGTCACCGTGACATGGCAGGAATACCCAATGGAGCACGAAGTGTTACCCGAAGAAATTCGCGACATCGGTGTCTGGTTGAGCGAGCGCCTGCGCTAAGCGTCGAGATTAAAATCGCCCTTTGATCCCTCCCCCTACGCCGCGCCCGTTTCTTGCATTACACTGGCCGGCGTACATTCCTTAACCAATTGATGAGATGACCGTGCTCAAAGCACTCAAGAAGATGTTCGGTAAAAGCGAGGCTGAGCAGCTCGCGCCAGTTCCCAGTGCGCCGTCGCACGCCCCCGGTCATCGCAACGATGCGCCACAGGCCGACCGCCCTGCTCCCGTAGCGGCACCGAAGCAAGCACCGCAACCGGCACCGGCCGCGCCCATCGCCGCCGAACCTGCCCGCAGCGAAGCGCCGAAACCGGTTAAGCCACGCCGCGAACCGAAGCCCAAGGCGCCGGTTATTCCGTGGAAACTCGAAGACTTCGTCGTCGAGCCACAGGAAGGCAAAACCCGCTTCCACGATTTCAATCTGTCTCCAGAACTGATGCACGCCATTCAGGATCTGGGCTTCCCGTATTGCACGCCGATCCAGGCGCAGGTGCTGGGCTTCACCCTCGCCGGCAAAGACGCCATTGGCCGCGCGCAGACCGGCACCGGTAAAACCGCCGCGTTCCTGATCTCGATCATCACTCAGTTGCTGCAAACGCCACCGCCGAAAGAACGCTACATGGGTGAACCCCGTGCGCTGATCATCGCGCCGACCCGTGAGCTGGTGGTGCAAATCGCCAAGGACGCTGCCGACCTGACCAAGTACACCGGCCTCAACGTCATGACGTTTGTTGGCGGTATGGATTTCGACAAGCAGCTCAAGCACCTCGAAGCGCGCCATTGCGACATCCTCGTTGCCACACCGGGCCGTCTGCTCGACTTCAACCAGCGTGGCGATGTGCACCTGGACATGGTCGAAGTGATGGTGCTGGACGAAGCCGACCGCATGCTCGACATGGGCTTCATCCCGCAAGTACGGCAGATCATTCGCCAGACGCCGCCGAAGTCCGAGCGCCAGACCCTGCTGTTCTCCGCGACCTTCACCGAAGACGTGATGAACCTCGCCAAGCAGTGGACCACCGATCCGTCCATCGTCGAAATCGAAGTCACCAACGTCGCCAGCGAAAACGTCGAGCAACACATCTATGCGGTGGCCGGTGCCGACAAGTACAAATTGCTCTACAACCTGGTCAATGATAATGGCTGGGAGCGGGTGATGGTCTTCGCCAACCGCAAAGACGAAGTCCGTCGCATCGAAGAGCGTCTGGTGCGCGACGGTGTGAATGCTGCGCAGTTGTCCGGCGATGTGCCGCAACACAAACGCATCAAGACCCTGGAAGGTTTCCGCGAAGGCAAGATTCGCGTGCTGGTCGCCACCGACGTGGCCGGTCGCGGCATCCACATCGACGGCATCAGCCACGTGATCAACTTCACCCTGCCGGAAGTCCCGGACGACTACGTGCACCGCATCGGCCGGACCGGTCGTGCCGGCGCCGATGGCGTGTCAATCAGCTTCGCCGGTGAGGACGACTCCTACCAGTTGCCGTCCATCGAAGAGAAACTCGGTCGCAAGATCAGCTGTGAAACGCCGCCGACGCATCTGTTGCGTGCGGTTGAGCGCAAGCGTCCGCAGTAAGCGACGTTTAAAAGAAAAGCGCAGCCGGCAACGGACTGCGCTTTTTTTTCGCCCGGATTTTCATCAGGTGCTTGCCCGATAAAACTAAAAGTCCATAATGGACAAATTAGTTTATTCAGACTGCGGAGCCTGACATGTCCACTACGCCCTACGTGATCGACCAACATCAGGCCCGCGAGCTGCTGGCGCGCATCGATGTGCCGCAGATCCTGCGCGAGCTGTTTCGCGACCTTGCAGCGGGTAATGCCGTGCAACCGGCGCAACAAATGGTGGAATTTCCTCAAGGTGCCGGCGACTTCATCAACTATTTGGGTGTGCTGGCTGAGGACGGCGTGTACGGCGTGAAGACTTCGCCGTACATCGTTCGCGAGCAAGGTGCGCTGGTAACGGCGTGGACACTGCTGATGTCGATGAAAACCGGTCAGCCGCTGCTGCTCTGCGATGCCGGTGAACTGACCACCGCGCGCACCGCTGCGACCACCGCCGTGGCGGTCGACGCCCTCGCGCCGCTGAATGCCACGCGACTGGCGATCATCGGCAGCGGCAAGGTTGCCCAGGCGCATCTGCACTATGTGAAATCACTGCGTGACTGGCAGAGCATCAGCCTGTATTCGCCAAGTTTGTCCGCCGACGTGCAAACTCAATCACTGTTGAAAGCCATGACGCCCAATCTGAAGATCGCTGACAGCCGTGAAGCGGCCATCGCCGAGGCCGATGTGATCATGCTGTGCACCTCGTCAGCCGGGCCGGTGATCGATCCGGCCGCGTTGAGCAAACCGGCGCTGATCACCTCGATCAGCACCAACGCCCCACGTGCCCACGAAGTGCCGCCGCAGAGCCTCAACGACATGCAGGTGTTCTGTGACTATCGTCTGACCACGCCGCGCTCGGCGGGTGAGATGTTGATTGCCAGTGAACAATATGGCTGGAGCAAGGATTCGATTGTTGGCGACCTGGCGGATCTGCTCAGCGAAAAAGTCCAGCGCCCCGCTTACGATCGTCACGTGTTCTTCCGTTCAATCGGCTTGGGCCTGGAAGACATCGCCCTCGCCAATGCGATTTACCACTTAACCCACTAACGCCAAAAATCCCATTGTGGGAGCGAGCCTGCTCGCGAATGCGGTCTGACATTCACCGAAGATGTCGACTGATACACCGCTTTCGCGAGCAGGCTCGCTCCCACAGGGGACTAGCGAACGCCTTGATATTGCGTACTCACCGGAGACCTTCATGAGCCAGGCAGACTTCATCATCATCGGCGGCGGGATTGCCGGCGCTTCCACTGGTTTCTGGCTGTCGCCCCACGCCAAAGTCATCGTGCTCGAGCGCGAATCCCATCCGGCCTATCACTCCACCGGCCGCTCCGCTGCGCTGTTCACCGCCGCCTACGGCACGCCGCAAGTGCGCGCACTGACCCAGGCCAGCCGAGCGTTCTTCGACAACCCGCCAAGTGGTTTCTGTGAACATCCATTGCTGACCCCGCGCGGCGAAATGACCGTGGACTTCACCGGTGACGCTGCCGAACTGAACAACCAATACCTCAGCGCCAAAGCCACCGTGCCGGAGATGCAATTGCTCAGCGCCGACGAAGCCTGTGCGCGCCTGCCGATCCTGCGTCGGGAAAAAGTCCACGGCGCGATCTACGACCCGAGCGCCAGCGACATCGACACCGATGCCCTGCATCAGGGCTACCTGCGCTGCATCCGTCGCAATAACGGTGAAGTGCACACCGATTGCGAAGTGCTCAGCCTGAGCCGCGACGCCGACGGCCTCTGGCACGTGCAAACCAACGACCAGACCTTCAGCGCACCGGTGATCATCAACGCCGCCGGCGCCTGGGCTGATAAAATCGGCGCACTGGCGGGTGCCAAGCCGTTGGGCCTGCAACCGAAACGCCGCGCCGCATTCATCTTCGCCGGCCCCGAAGGCGTCGATATTCATCACTGGCCGATGCTGGTCAGCCTCGACGAATCCTTCTATATGAAGCCTGATGCCGGCATGTTTCTCGGCTCGCCGGCCAACGCCGACCCGGTCGAACCCCATGACGTGCAGCCGGAAGAACTGGACATCGCCATGGGCATCTATCAGATCGAAGAAGCCACGACGCTGACTATCCGCCGCCCGACCCGCACCTGGGCCGGTCTGCGCAGTTTCGTCGGCGACGGTGATCTGCTCAGCGGTTTCGATCCGCAGGTGCCGGGGTTGTTCTGGGTCGCCGCGCAAGGTGGCTACGGCATTCAGACTTCGCCGGCGATGGGCCAGGCTAGCGCGGCGTTGGTGCGTGGCGAGCCACTGCCCGAGCACTTACACAACTTCGGCCTGAGCAGCGCCATGCTCTCGCCCGCACGCCTCGCCTGATCGTCCATCCGGATGACGCGCCCAACGGATTGCGGCACACTCGCAGCGCCTCCTGATCACGGAGGCGTTGACGCTGCCTGGAGCTCCACTGTCATGACCGCCCCTGAATTCGACCCGGCGCTGGATAACTACCGTGCCATCGCCGATGCCATCGCCACACTGTTCTTTCCCCACGCCGAAGTGGTGCTGCACGACCTGCGCACGCAGAAGGTCGACTACATTGCCAACAACCTGTCCAAGCGTGAAATCGGTGACGATTCGTCATTGGAAGACATGCTCAGCGAGGATGTCGCCGAGCGGAACATCGGCCCGTACGAAAAGCTCAATTGGGACGGCCAGAAGATTCGCAGCCTGAGCAGCGTCCTGCGCGACGGCGAAGGTCTGCCACTGGCAGTGCTGTGCATCAATCTGAATATTTCGCTGTTCGAAAATGCCAAGGCAGCGCTGGACCTGTTCCTCTCACCGAGCAAACTGATCCCGCAACCGGATTCACTGTTTCGCGATGACTGGCAGGAACGCATCAACACCTTCCTCCACGCCTGGCTGCGCGAACGGCAACTGAGCCTGAATCTGCTGACCCGCGATCACAAACGTGAACTGGTGCTGGCGCTGCACGCCGAAGGCGCGTTCAAGGGCAAGAGTGCGTCGAACTATGTGGCCAATGTGCTGAACATGGGGCGGGCGACGGTGTACAAACATTTGAAGGAAATGAAGGGCTAGAGATCTTCATCGATAGTTCCGGCCTCTTCGCGAGCAAGCTCGCTCCCACAATGGATTTCTGAACACCACAGATCCAATGTGGGAGCGAGCTTGCTCGCGAATGCGATTGATCAGTCGCCGTAAATGTCGGACTTGAAATACTTCTCGGAAATCTTCTGGTACTCGCCACTCGCGCGAATGCCATCAATGGCGCCATTCAACTGGCTGACCAGTTCAGCATTGCCCTTGCGCACTGCAATCCCCGCACCCTCGCCCACGTACTTCGGATCCTTCAACTCAGGCCCGACAAACGCATAGCCCTTGCCACGCGGCATCGACAAAAAGTCATTCAACGGAATGGTGTCGGCAAAAATCGCATCCAGCCGCCCTGCCGCCAGGTCCATGTAGATCTCTTCGTTGTTGCTGTAGCGCTTGACGTTGATGCCCTTCGGCTCGAACACCTCGGTGGCGTAACGATCGGTCGTGGTCGCACGCTGCACGCCGACGTTCTTGCCCTTCAGGCTGGCGTATTGATCGTCAACGCTGGCGCCTTCCTTCATCACCAGCCGCGACGAGGTGAAATAGTATTTGTGGGTGAAATCCACCGACTTCTTGCGGTCTTCGTTAATGGTCATCGATGACAGCGCCATGTCGATCTTCTTCACTTTCAGCGAAGGAATCAGACCGTCGAACTCACCTTCGACCCACACACACTTGACCTTCATCTGCGCGCACAGGGCGTTGCCGATGTCGTAGTCGAAACCGACTATTTCACCTTTGTCGGTTTTTGAGGCGAAGGGTGGGTAAGCGGCTTCGATACCGATGCGCAGGGTTTGCTCAGCGGCGAACACGCTGGCGCAGGACAACAGGCTGAAGGCCAGACCGGTGATGAGGGGGAGTTTCTTCATGTTCGTTCTCTCGCGGGTTGTTGTTGGTTTGGCAAGATGAAGAAGAGCGGCTGGAAGCGGGTAGCTACGAGCGGCAAGATTGAAGCTTTTTGTACTTGGAAATCCATATTGGACTTATACGTACAAGCCGTCAATCGGGCCAGAGAGGCAAGATTGTGGTGACACAGATGACGCCTTCGCGAGCAGGCTCGCTCCCACAGGGGATCTGTAGCGAACACAATATCTGCGTTCATGAAGATCCAATGTGGGAGCGAGCCTGCTCGCGAAGGCTTACTGAAGGGCGCTAGAGGACTTACTTTTTCCAGCGATCGGCGGCAGCATGATCACTGTCCCGCCCCTCAACCCATCGCGGCCCGTCGCTGGTGTTCTCTTTCTTCCAGAACGGTGCACGGGTTTTCAGGTAGTCCATGACGAAGGCGCAGGCATCGAAGGCAGCCTGGCGATGGGCGCTGGCGGCGCCGACAAACACGATCGGTTCGCCCGGTTCCAGTGCGCCGATGCGGTGCAGCACTTCCAGTTTCAGCAACGGCCAGCGCTGTTCGGCTTCGATGGCGATTTTGCCGAGGGCCTTTTCGGTCATGCCCGGATAGTGTTCGAGGAACATCCCCGCCACATCCAGCCCGTCGTTGAAGTCGCGCACGTAGCCGACAAAACTCACCACTGCGCCGACGCCGACGTTGGCTGCGTGCATCGCGTTGACTTCAGCGCCCGGATCGAACGGCGTGGCCTGCACGCGAATCGCCATGGCTCAGCCTCCGGTCACGGTAGGAAAAAATGCCACTTCATCGCCATCGACCACCGGCTCGTCAAGTTGGCAGAGGTCTTCGTTGCGCGCGCACATCAGGTTCTGCTCGCTTAGCACCTCGGCGCCATCACGTTGCGCGAGCAATGCACGCACGTCGTCGACGGTAGCGAAATCGCCTGCAACCTTCAGCGAATCCACGCCCAGCGCTTCACGGTAACGGGCAAAAAACTTCACGGTCAGGTTCATGGCTGCTCCGCCTGAAAGTGCCCGCTCTTGCCGCCCACTTTCTCCAGCAGGCGCACGCTTTCGATGGTCATGCCACGATCCACGGCTTTGCACATGTCGTAGATGGTCAGGGCGGCGACGCTGGCGGCAGTCAACGCTTCCATCTCGACGCCGGTCTGCCCGGACAGTTTGCAACGGGCGACGATGCGCACGGTGTCGTCGCCATCCGCGCTGAGCTCGACTTTTACGCCAGTGAGCATCAGCGGATGGCACAGGGGAATCAGATCGCTGGTTTTCTTCGCCGCCTGAATGCCGGCAATGCGCGCCACAGCAAACACGTCGCCCTTGGGATGGCCGCCGCTGACGATCATCTGCAGCGTTTCGGGGAGCATGCGCACCAGCGCTTGGGCCGTCGCTTCACGGAACGTCACGGCTTTTTCGGTGACGTCGACCATGTTGGCGCGACCTTGGGAATCGAGATGAGTCAGCACGGGATTACTCCTGATCAGGAGCGTGGATTGTAAACCTGCGGGTCAAATTTCCGCACGCACGAATATGGTGTTCTTCGTGTAGGAGCTGCCGAAGGCTGCGATCTTTTGACTTTGATTTTTAAAAACAAGATCAAAAGATCGCAGCCTTCGGCAGCTCCTACATTGGGATTTGTGCAGGGGCATAAAAAACCGGGCGGCTTTTGAGCCGCCCGGTTTTGCGTGAAGGGTTACAAATGCGATTCGGCGTATTCAGCCAGAATCGAGCGAGGCACCCCTTGCAGGGTGATGTGCACACCGTTAGGGAAATCCTTGAAGCGTTCGGTCAGGTAAGTCAGCCCGGAGCTGGTCGCGGACAGGTAAGGGGTGTCGATCTGTGCGAGGTTGCCCAGGCACACCACTTTCGAACCGGCGCCGGCACGGGTGATGATGGTTTTCATCTGGTGCGGCGTGAGGTTCTGGCATTCGTCGATCAGGATCAGGCTCTGCTGGAAGCTGCGACCACGAATGTAGTTGAGCGATTTGAACTGCAACGGCACTTTGCTGAGGATGTAGTCGACGCTGCCATGGGTGTTTTCGTCATCCATGTGCAAGGCTTCGAGGTTGTCGGTGATGGCGCCCAGCCAAGGCTCCATTTTTTCCGCTTCGGTGCCGGGCAGGAAACCGATCTCCTGATCCAGGCCCTGCACGCTACGGGTGGCGATGATGCGGCGATAACGCTTGCTGACCATGGTCTGCTCGATCGCAGCGGCCAGTGCCAGAATGGTTTTACCGGAACCGGCGGCACCCGACAGATTGACCAGATGAATGTCCGGATCGAGCAGCGCGTACAGCGCCAGGCTTTGATAAATGTCGCGTGGCTTGAGACCCCAGGCCTCTTGATGCAGCAGCGGTTCCTGATGCAGGTCGAGGATCAGCAGCTTGGCCTCGTCAATCTCCTTGATCCAGCCGACAAAGCCCTGTTCATCAATGATGAACTCGTTGATATGCACCGCCGGCAGGTTGTCGATCAGTTGCACTTGATGCCAGGTGCGGCCGTGATCCTGACGGGTATCGACCTTGCTCACGCGGTCCCAGAAGGAGCCGGTCATGTTGTGGTAGCCGTTGGGCAGCAGGGACACGTCGTCGACCAGTTGGTCGGTGCTGTAATCCTCGGCATCGATGCCACAGGCGCGCGCCTTGAGGCGCATGTTGATGTCTTTGGTGACCAGCACCACAGGCTTTTTCGGGTCGCGAGTGTGCAGGTCGATCAGTTGGTTGATGATTTTGTTGTCGTTCAGATGCTCGGGCAGAATCAGGTTCGATTCGGCCTGTTTGCTCATCAGAATCGACAGCAAGCCCTTCGGCCCGCCCTTGCCACGCTGGATCGGCACACCCAGTTCGACATCTTCCGGGGACGCATCGCCCAGGGTCTTGTCGATCAGCCGGATGGCCTGACGGCATTCAGCGGCCACGCTGTGATGCCCGCTCTTGAGCTTGTCGAGCTCTTCAAGCACGGTCATCGGGATCGCGACGTGGTGTTCTTCGAAATTCAGCAGGGCGTTTGGATCGTGAATCAATACGTTGGTATCGAGTACATACAGGATTGGCTGGTTGGAGGAAGGGCTACGTCCGTGATCATCCATACTCGGTCACCTTTGTCAGAGCCAGTAGACGCAATACCTGGGCGGTGCTGCGCCTCGAAGTGACTGCCGAATCTCACCTGCGGAGATTCAAGTGACTGCAAACAAACGGGTCTTGGAAGACGCCACCTGTGTTGCAGGTTTCGGCGGTCTGTCTTCGTAATACTCCAAAACCGATGACATAAAAAAGTACTTTGACGGTTTTTTTAAGTTTATTTTGCAGAGTGACGAAAAGCCCTTGGCGGACTGTCCAGACCCCGCTAAAGTCGGAAGTCCGCCTGCACCGAAATCCCGCAAAAAAACGCCCAAAGCCTAATGTTTCCGGGCTTTTAGCGTTTCTCAGCGAAACGCGTCCTGACAGTCTTCCCAACCGATGCCGCTCTGCGCGGTTTGCGTGATCAGCCACGGCAACGAGGTCTTCACCGCGTCCTGTTTCATGTTGAAATTGATCACCCCGTGTCGCCACAACAGCATCAGGGTCAGCACGCGTTGCGCACTCGGCGCGCCCTTGAGTTTGCCCGCGCCGTCCTGGGCATCGATGTCCCACAGCGCCACTTGCAGGCCTTGGGTATTGAAAAAACCTTGCGCATCGCTGCGACGCTGCCCTTCCGGTGGACGGAACAGCGGCACGTAGTTTTCCGGCATCTTGTTCTTCACCAGGTCAGCGCTGCGTCGCACCGAATCCTGCCAGTCCTGCCAGTGGCTGTGGGAACGGAACTCCCAACCCTGCACGCCGACGCACTGTTTCGAGAACCCGGCTTGCAGGCTGCTCACGGAACGATCGGCCAGCCGCGCCTGAATATCCTTGCCCAACACGAAGAAGGTACCGCTCAGGTTCGACTTGCGCAGGTATTCGGTGAGCCAGTCAGTGTTGTCCGGTTGCAGGTTGGCGGCGCTGTCGAAGGTCAGCAAAAACAGCCGGTCATGCATCTCGTCGCCGCTACGCTCGTAGTCACCGAAACGATCGATTTCGCTGCTGGTCTGCGGTGACAGCGCCGCCTTGCGCATCAGTTCGTCCAGATACTGCAGGTGGAAGATCCGGCTCGGTTCGGCCCACTTGGTGTAATAGCTGTCGTCGCTGACCACGAACTTGGCCGCTTGCTCACGCAAGGTCGGCAGGTCTTCGACGAGGAAACAGAACGAGGCGTCCTGATCGCAGCTTTGCTGGGCGTAGTTGTAGTTGGCCAACAGGCGCTGCCAAAGACGCTGGCGCAGGCTGTTGACCGCGTCGATGTTGATCGTGCGCAGGCCGAGCCGCTGAGCCAACGCGGCCTCGTCCATCGATTCGGTGCCCAGCAGACCACGGGCGAACATGAGGATTTCCGCCCGGGACGCCACATCAAACAGCGTCGGGTTGCTGAGTTGCTCTGGCCAGGTGCTGCGATCCAGCGTCGCCACATCGCCCGGCGCCGCCACGGCACCAAAGCTCAACAGCCACGCGGTGAATAAAAGAACAATGCGCAAAAGGGATGTCTCCATAACAAAACCCGCGCGGCACTATAGCTGATGTGCAAGGCTGAAGGACGCCGCCCTCACCCCAGCCCTCTCCCGGGGGGAGAGGGAGCCGATCTTCATTGATTTCAAAATTTGAGTTCAACTCGATAGATCATGTCGGCGTAAATCGACAGTACAACTCGGTCAGCCCCCTCTCCCTCCGGGAGAGGGCTGGGGTGAGGGAGCGATCCACCAGCCGTCGCAAATGCCGGTACTTACACCTGCCTATAACCCCCATAGCTGGAGTCAACACCGACAACCCCCTAGAATCGCCCCCACGATTAAAGGAGACGACTTCATGCTGATGGTGATTTCCCCCGCCAAGACCCTCGATTACGAAACACCGCCGGCGACCCAGCGCTTCACTCAGCCACAATACCTCGACCATTCCCAGGAGCTGATACAGCAACTGCGCGAGCTGACCCCGGCGCAGATCAGCGAACTGATGCACGTGTCCGACAAGATCGGCGGGCTCAACGCCGCGCGCTTCGGCAGCTGGACGCCCGCGTTCACCCCGGAGAACGCCAAGCAGGCGCTGCTCGCGTTCAAGGGTGACGTCTATACCGGCCTCGACGCACAGTCCTTCAGCGAAGCCAACTTCGACTACGCGCAAAAACACCTGCGCATGCTCTCCGGCCTGTATGGCTTGCTGCGCCCGCTCGACCTGATGCAACCGTATCGCCTGGAAATGGGCACCAAACTGGCCAACGCCCGTGGCAAAGATCTGTACGCCTTCTGGGGCACGCGCATCAGCGAGTGGTTGAACGAAGCACTGGCCGATCAGGGCGATGACGTGCTGCTCAACCTCGCTTCCAACGAGTACTTCTCGGCGGTCAAGCGCACAGCTCTGAACGCGCGGATCATCAATACCGAGTTCAAGGATCAGAAGAACGGCCAGTACAAGATCATCAGTTTCTACGCGAAAAAGGCCCGAGGCCTGATGAGCCGCTTCGTCATCCAGGAAAAAATCAACGATCCGGCCCTGCTCAAGCAGTTCGACGTACAGGGTTATCGCTACAGCGCCGAACAGTCGAAACCCGACAATCTGGTGTTTTTGCGCGACCACGCCCCGGAATAAAGCATGCCCAATGCACGACTCTTTCTATATAGAGTCGTGCAGCTCGCACGATGTCAAAAATCCCCCGCCCGTTTTCGCCATTTTTATGGCGCCAAAAAATACTCCCTGTCTTTTCTAAGATTAGTTTCACTCGACACTGATCAGTTTTTTCAGTAGTGGCACCTAAATTTTTTTTCAGTAGTGGCACAAAACTATCTAACGTGATTATTCGCCTGTTATTAAAGGTCGGAAAGGAAAGTGCTATCAAATTGATACTGGTGCCATCTCTGACAATATTTCAAGAAATTTCAGTTTTCGCGATGAGTGGACTGGAACTTCGTCCGAATGCATAGCTCATACCACCGGTAACGATTCTCGCCGAGTTTGTACGAGATAACTTACGCAGAGCAGATAGCCATGTAACCAAGTTGTCACAGCAACTTGCCTAGATGACTAACAAGTCTCAAAACAGACGAAGGACAGGAGATACGCACCATTTATATCCCCTACAAAGGCCATGGCCGCGCCCCTATAAACGTGCTCGCCTGAGCACCCAACCGCTTGATTTACAGGACTTTCATCCTGACTTCGAGCGCATAAGACGATTGCACAAGAGTCTTCTACGAAGAAGATCGGCTGCATAACAGGGCAAGTCATAACAACAAGGCCTGGTTGCGCACATCTTGAGTGCACTTATTTAGACACTCGAAACTTAGTATGCCTGCACACGGCATTGTGGCGCCTGTAAGCCGCACTTTCGAGTGCACTAATGAACGCTGAACACCATTAACTCCGGCCCTCTAAGGCCTGATATATACAGAGGTAATTGCGATGCGCATCAGCATATTTGGTTTGGGTTACGTTGGCGCAGTATGTGCCGGTTGCCTGTCTGCACGGGGCCATGACGTGGTTGGCGTCGATGTTGCCAAAGACAAGATCGACATGATCAACGCCGGCAAGTCGCCGATTGTTGAACCGGGCCTGGGCGAACTTCTGCAACAGGGTATCCAGACCGGTCGTCTGCGTGGCACGACCAACTTCGCCGAGGCGATTCGTGACACCGACCTGTCGATGATCTGCGTTGGCACGCCGAGCAAAAAGAACGGCGACCTCGAACTGAACTACATCGAAGCGGTATGCCGCGAGATCGGTTTTGTTCTGCGTGAAAAAACCACTCGCCACACCATCGTCGTGCGCAGCACCGTACTGCCGGGCACCGTGGCCAACGTGGTGATCCCGATTCTCGAAGATTGCTCGGGCAAGAAAGCCGGCGTCGACTTCGGCGTTGCGGTCAACCCTGAGTTCCTGCGTGAATCCACCGCCATTGCCGACTACGACCTGCCACCGATGACCGTTATCGGCGAGTTCGACAAGGCCTCGGGCGACGTCCTGCAATCGCTGTACGAAGAACTCGACGCTCCGATCATCCGCAAGGACATCGCCGTTGCCGAGATGATCAAGTACACCTGCAACGTCTGGCACGCGACCAAAGTGACCTTCGCCAACGAGATCGGCAACATCGCCAAAGCTGTCGGCGTCGATGGCCGTGAAGTGATGGAAGTGGTCTGCCAGGACAAGACCCTCAACCTGTCCCAGTACTACATGCGCCCGGGCTTCGCCTTCGGCGGTTCGTGCCTGCCAAAAGACGTGCGTGCGTTGACCTACCGCGCCGGTTCCCTGGACGTCGAAGCGCCGCTGCTCAACTCGCTGATGCGCAGCAACGAATCGCAAGTGCAGAACGCCTTCGACATCGTTGAAAGCCACGACAAACGCAAAGTCGCCCTGCTTGGCCTGAGCTTCAAGGCCGGCACTGACGATCTGCGCGAAAGCCCGCTGGTGGAACTGGCCGAGATGCTGATCGGCAAGGGTTACGACCTGAGCATCTACGACAGCAACGTCGAGTACGCCCGTGTTCACGGCGCGAACAAGGACTACATCGAGTCGAAAATCCCGCACGTATCGTCCCTGCTCAACGCGGACTTCGATTCGGTGATCGACAACTCCGACGTGATCATCCTCGGCAACCGCGACGAGAAGTTCCGCCCGTTGGCACAGCAAGCGCCGCACGGCAAGCAGGTCATCGACCTGGTCGGCTTCATGGCCAAAGCCACCGACGCTGGTACGCGCACCGAGGGTATCTGCTGGTAATGCAGACCTAAGCGACAAGCTTCGAGCTGCAGGACCTGCAGCTCGAAGCTTGCAGCTTGAAGCCTCCCTTACCTTCGGATGACGCTGATGAGCAAGCTCAAACATTTTTTTCTGCAATCAGCCGGCTGGCTTTTTTATCTCAGTCTGCTGATGGGCCTGGCCTTGATGCTGCCCACGTCCACATTCGACTCCGAGTCGAAGGACTTCATTTTCCTGATTGGCGCCGTGGGTATCTGGCGCTACTCGATGGGTGCAACGCACTTTGTGCGCGGCATGATTTTTCTTTACATCGTTTACCCGCACCTGCGCCGCAAAGTGCGCAAGCTGGGTAAGGCGGCGGATCCGTCGCATGTGTTTCTGATGGTCACCAGTTTCCGTATCGACGCGCTCACCACCGCGCAGGTCTACAGCTCGGTGATCCGTGAAGCCATCGACTGCGAACTGCCGACCACCGTGGTCTGCTCGATCGTGGAAATGTCCGATGAGCTGCTGGTCAAGGCACTGTGGACCCGGATGAATCCGCCCGACCGCGTCAAGCTCGACTTCGTGCGCATTCCCGGCACCGGCAAACGCGATGGCCTGGCCTATGGTTTCCGCGCGATCTCCCGTCACCTGCCGGACGACCGCGCAGTGGTGGCCGTGATCGATGGCGACACCGTGCTCGGCGAAGGCACCGTGCGCAAGACCGTGCCGTGGTTCCAGCTGTTCGGCAACGTCGGCGGCCTGACCACCAACGAGTTCTGCGAAGTGCGCGGCGGCTACATCATGAGCGAATGGCACAAGCTGCGTTTCGCCCAGCGCCACATCAACATGTGCTCGATGGCTTTGTCCAAACGCGTATTGACCATGACCGGCCGGATGTCGGTATTCCGCGCCACCGTGGTGACCAACCCGGAATTTATCGCCGACGTGGAAAGCGACTCGCTGCAACACTGGCGTCTGGGCCGCTTCAAGTTCTTGACCGGCGACGACAAGTCGAGCTGGTTCAGCCTGATGCGCCTCGGTTACGACACCTTTTACGTGCCTGACGCGGCGATCAACACCGTTGAACACCCGCCGGAAAAGAGCTTTATCAAGGCCAGCCGCAAGCTGATGTTCCGCTGGTACGGCAACAACCTGCGCCAGAACTCGCGAGCACTGGGCCTGGGTGTGAAACGCCTTGGCGCCTTCACTTCGGTGGTACTGTTCGACCAGCGCGTGTCGATGTGGACATCCCTGCTCGGTCTGACCGTGGCGATGATCGCCAGCTTCAAGTACGGCACCGCGTTCATCCTGGTTTACCTGCTGTGGATCGGCATCACCCGCCTGATCCTGACGTTGCTGTTGTCGTGTTCCGGTCACCGCATCGGCCCGGCTTACCCGGCGATTCTCTATTACAACCAGATCGTCGGTGCACTGGTGAAGATCTATGTGTTCTTCCGCCTCGACCAACAATCCTGGACTCGCCAACCCACATCCCTGACCCGTGATCTCGCCAGCTTTCAACGTTGGTTCAACACCTGGTCGTCTCGGACCATGACCTTCTCCGCCGGCAGCATTTTCGTCGCCGTGCTGCTGATGATGGTCTGACCCGCCCCTATTGAATTAACAAGGAAATCGCCCCTATGAATACCGCCGTCAACGCCAACGTAGTGCATGAATCCGAAGCCCAGCGCCAACACGCCCGCGTGAAAATCCCGGCCAAACTGCGCTTCTTCGGTCCCGACCGGACGCCGGTCGAAGCGCGGGTCATCGACCTGTCTGCCGGTGGTCTGGCGTTCAACGCCGGGCAAATGCCACTGACCATCGGCGAGGTGTACAAGGCGCGTCTGCAATTCGTCATCGACAACCTCGGCCTGGCCATGGACGTTGAACTGCAAGTGCGCTCCTACGACCGCCAGACCGGTCGCGTCGGCTGCCAGTTCCAGAACCTCGAGCAGCAGGACATTTCCACCCTGCGCCACCTGATCACTTCGCACCTGGCCGGCGACATCGTCAGCATCGGCGAAGTGCTGGCTACCCTGCAGCGCGACAATTTCACCAAAGCGCGCAAGGTCAAGGACGGCGGCTCTGGCATGACCCCGTTCGGCCGACTGAAAGCAGTGACCTTTAGCGCCGGTATCTTCGCGGTCGGTCTGGTCGCGGCGGGTTTCATTTTCAAATCGGTGTATGGCATGTACTTCGTCAGTCACGCGCAAGCCGGTCTGGTCAGCGTGCCGGGGATGAACATCACCATGCCGCGCGACGGCACCGTGCAGAGCCTGGTCAAGTCCGATGGCGTCGCGGCCAAAGGCGCGCCACTGGCGACCTTCAGCACCAGCATGCTTGATGTGCTCAAGGGCCATCTGGAAGAAGATCAACTGTCGCCGGCCAAGGTTGAAGAACTGTTCGGCAAGCAAATGACCGGCACCCTGACTTCGCCATGCGATTGCACCGTGGCCCAGCAACTGGTCGCCGACGGTCAATACGCGAGCAAGGGCGATGTGATCTTCCAACTGGTGCCGCGCAATACCCAGGCCACCGTTGATGCGCGCTTCTCTTATCGCCAGTTCGGCGACGTGCGTCCGGGCACTCCGGTGAGCTTCCAGATCGCCGGCGAAGACAAGACCCGCACCGGCAAGATCGTCAGCAGCACCAGCCTGAAAAGCGCCGACCTGTCCTCCGACATCCGCGTGCAGATCCAGCCTGACGAGCCGCTCGACAGCAGCCTGGCCGGCCGCCCGGTGGAAGTGAACAGCGACCGTGGCCCGAACCTGAACTGGCTGATCGACAAAGCCATGGCTGCCGGTCTTTAAGTCGAGGACATGCCTGTGACTACTCCACCCATCCTCAGAACACCACAATCCCTGTGGGAGCGAGCTTGCTCGCGAATGCATTCTGACATTCAGCCTCAGTGCCGACTGACACACCGCTTTCGCGAGCAAGCTCGCTCCCACATGGGATCGGTGTGTGCCTTGGCATTGGCGGTGAGTCTGGCCGGTTGCGCCGGCCTGCCCGATCAGCGTCTGGCCAACGAAGCGCTCAAGCGTGGCGACACCGCCACCGCCGCGCAGAACTATCAGCAACTGGCCGATCTGGGTTACAGCGAAGCGCAAGTCGGCCTCGCCGACATCCAGGTCGACAGCCGCGATCCTGAGCAAATGAAACAGGCTGAAGCGACTTACCGCGCCGCCGCCAGTGTTTCGCCGCGTGCCCAGGCACGCTTGGGTCGCCTGCTGGTGGCCAAACCGGGTTCCACCGAAGCCGAGCACCACGAAGCCGAAAGCCTGCTGAAAAAAGCCGCCGCCAATGGCGAAGGCAACACGTTGATCCCGCTGGCGATGCTCTACCTGCAATACCCGCACAGCTTCCCGAATATCAACGCGCAGCAGCAGATCGATCAGTGGCGCAAATCCGGCTACCCGGAAGCGGGTCTGGCGCAGGTGCTGCTGTATCGCACTCAAGGCACCTACGACCAGCACCTGGATGACGTGGAAAAGATCTGCAAAGCCGCGCTCAACACCACCGACATCTGCTACGTCGAACTGGCCACGGTCTATCAGAAACGTGCCCAGCCAGAACAGCAAGCCGAACTGATCAAGCAGATGCAGGCCAGTTACAGCCGTGGCACCGTCACCGCACAACGCGTCGATTCCGTGGCCCGTGTACTGGCCGATTCGACCCTGGGCAAGCCTGACGAAAAAACCGCGCAGTCGCTGCTTGAACCAATCGCTCCGGGCTACCCGGCGTCGTGGGTGACCCTCGCGCAACTGCTCTACGACTACCCGGAACTGGGTGACGTCGACCAGATGATGAAGTACCTCGACAACGGCCGCGCCGCCGACCAGCCGCGCGCCGAACTGTTGCTGGGCAAGCTCTACTACGAAGGCAAAATGGTTCCGGCCGACGCCAAAGTCGCCGAAGAACATTTCCAGAAAGCCGTTGGCCGCGAAGTCGCCGCCGACTACTACCTCGGCCAGATCTATCGTCGTGGTTACCTGGGCAAGGTCTACCCGCAGAAGGCTCTCGACCACCTGCTGACCGCTGCACGCAACGGCCAGAACAGCGCCGATTTCGCCATCGCCCAACTGTTCTCCCAAGGCAAGGGCACCAAGCCCGACCCGCTCAACGCCTACGTGTTCAGCCAATTGGCCAAGGCGCAAAACACCCCGCAAGCCGATGAGCTGGCGACTACCCTCGCCGCGCAATTGCCGCCCGAGCGTCTCGCCGAAGCGCAACGTCTGCTGCAACAAGAGCAAGCCAGCCGTGGCGCTCTGAACCCGAACACGCTGCAACTGCACGCCCTGCAAGAAGAAGACGGCGAGGAAAAATTATGAAGTTGAATCCATTCGTGAAGGCCGGTATTGGCCTCTCGTTCGCGCTGATCTGGTCTTGCCCGACACTGGCCGCGATGACTGAAACCAAGAACTTTGGCCTCGAAGTGAAAGTCACCGGCCAGTCCGAAGACGACCGTGACCTCGGCACCGCCAGCGGCGGCGACGTCAACGGCGTCGGCCTCGACCTGCGTCCGTGGATCTACGGCGAAAGCGGCGCGTGGAGCGCCTACGCCATGGGCCAGGCTGTAACCTCGACCGACATCATCGAAACCGACACCCTGCAACAATCCGACGGTGAGCAAGCCACCGACAACGGTGATCGCAAAACCAAGAAAAACTATTTGGCGATGCGCGAGTTCTGGGTCGGCTACAGCGGCCTCACGCCGTACCCGGGCGAAATGCTCAAGTTCGGTCGCCAGCGTCTGCGTAATGACGATGGCCAGTGGCGCGACACCAACATCGAAGCGCTGAACTGGACCTTCGACACCACCCTGTTGCGTGCCAACGCCGGTGTTGCCGAACGCTTCAGCGAATACCGCACCGACCTCAAAGAGCTGGCGCCGAAAGACAAGGATCGCCTGCACGCCTACGCCGATGCGGCCTATCAGTGGACGCCGGGCAACTGGGTCGGCATTCGTGGTCACCACACCCATGATGACGGCAAACTCGATTACGCCGAACCGGGTGTTCCGCGCGACTCGCTGGACAAGACCGAGAATGGCGACATCAGCTGGATCGGCCTGACCGCCGACAGCGACGCCTACAACTGGCGCAACACCAACACCGTCAACTACTGGGGCAGCATCACCGGCATGAGCGGCGACCGCGACACGGTCAACGCGCTGAACGCCGATGGTTCGCGCCCGGCGCAAGCCAAGCGCAGCGATGACGTCAACGGTTGGGCCACCGACATCGGTGTGCGTCTGCGCCTCGATCCGCAATGGCAAGTCGGCGGTGCCTATGCCCGCGCCAGCGCTGATTACGAGCAGAACGGTCTGGAGAGCAACCGCTCCAACTACACCGGTACGCGCTCGCGTGTTCATCGTTTCGGCGAAGCCTTCCGTGGCGAAATGAACAACATGCAGACCGCGACGTTGTTCGGTTCGTGGATGGTCAACGACGAGTACGACGCCAGCCTGATCTACCACAAGTTCTGGCGTGTCGACGGCAACAAGCCGGTCGGCAGCAACGGTATCAACGCCGTGGAAAACAACACCGACGACGCCACCGGCGCGATCCTCTCCAGCACCTCGCTGCCGCTTGAAGACGGCAACAAGGATCTCGGTCAGGAGATGGACCTGGTCGTCACCAAGTACTTCAAGCAGGGCCTGTTGCCGGCGGCGTTGAGCCAGTCGATCGACGAGCCTTCGGCCCTGGTGCGCTTCCGTGGCGGTGTGTTCAAACCGGGCGATGCCTACGGCAAGCAGGTTGATTCGTACATGCACCGCGCGTTCATCGACGTGATCTGGCGCTTCTGATGCAAACCGCCAAGGGAGTGCCCGACATGATCAGCACCAGGATAGGCTCACTCAGCCTGCTGGCAGGCGCGATGCTGCTGGCCAGCGCTGGCGCCTTCGCCAACGTGGAGCCGGCAAAGCCTGCGACCACGGCCAAGGAGCTGCAACAAGCCAAGACCTACACCGTCAGCAGCGCACCCACCGAAGCGCTGAATCTGGCCGCGCCAAAACTGCCCGACCTTTCCGGCTTCACCGCCGAGGCCGCCGCCGCGAAGATCAACCGCAGCAAAGCGGGCAAGATCAGCGTGCGCCGGATGATGCAGGAAGACGCGCTGAAGGACTTCATCGGCGGCGACAACAAGATGGCCGAATGGGTGGTGCGTCAGCACGGTATCCCGCAGGCGATCTTCGTCGACGACGGTTACATGAACCTCAAAGATCTGGCGAAGAAGCTGCCCAAGCAGTACTTCAGCGAGACCTCGCCGGGCGTGTACCTGTCGAAGCTGCCGATCGTCGTGGGCCGTAAAGGCATCCTCGAAATCGACGGCCAGACCCAGGAACTGCGCCTGTCGCAAGAGGCCGGTGCGTTCATGGTCAACGACGGTCAACTATTCGTGCGTGACACCAAAGTCACCGGCTGGCGCGAAAAGGAAAACGGCCCGGCGACTTTCCGTTCGCCGAAGGAGTTCCGCCCGTTCCTGCTCGCTTGGGGTGGCACCGAGACCTACATCGTCAACAGCAAGATGGCCAGCTTCGGCTACGCCAACAGTAAGTCGTACGGGGTGAGTATTTCCCAGTACACGCCAAACATGGCCAAGGTGCTCAAGCGTCCTGAACCGACTGGCTGGATCGTCGGCTCCGAGTTCTCTGACATGTGGTACGGCTTCTACTGCTACGAGACCCGCGACTTCGTGGTCAAGGGCAACACCTACAAAGACAACATCGTCTACGGCATCGACCCGCACGACCGTTCCCACGGCCTGATCATTGCCGAGAACACCGTGCACGGCACGAAGAAGAAGCACGGGATCATTATTTCCCGTGAGGTCAACGACAGCTTCATCTTCAACAACAAGAGCTTCGACAACCACCTCTCGGGCCTGGTGATCGACCGTAACAGCGTCAACAACATCATTGCCTACAACGAGATCTACAAGAACCACACCGACGGCATCACCCTCTACGAGTCCGCCGACAATTTGCTGTGGGGCAACAAGGTCATCAGCAACAAGCGCCACGGCATTCGCATTCGTAACAGCGTGAACATCCGCCTCTACGAAAACGTCGCCATGGCCAACGGCCTGACCGGCGTCTACGGCCACATCAAAGACCTCACCGACACCGACCGTGACATCAAGCTCGACCCGTTCGATGCGCAGGTGTCGCTGATCGTCGTTGGCGGTGAACTGGCGGCCAATGGCAGCGGCCCGCTGTCGATCGATTCACCGTTGAGTGTCGAGCTGTATCGCGTGTCGATGCTGGCGCCGACCAAATCCAGCGGCATCAGCTTCAACGGCATCCTCGGCGAGCGCCAGGATGAAATTCTCGACCTGCTGGTGCGCCAGCAGAAAGCCGTGCTGATCGACCCTGTCGAACGCCAGACCGAAATGCAGGACTGAGGATAATTTTATGCACCCACACTTGATCAGATTACTCAGCCTGTCGGCCCTGACCGTGGGCATTCTCGCGGCCAGCAACGGTGCCCGCGCCGATGAAGGCGCCGCTGCCACGCCGCCAAAATTCAGCGCCGAACCGTGCTGCAACCTGTGCCCGGCGGCGCATGACGCGAAGAACTACACCACGCGTTATCAGCAGAACTTCACCACGCTGGTGCAGGCGCAAGGCGACTGGTTGTTCCGGACTCAGGAAGATTTGCGCACCGAGTTCAACACCACCCCGGCCGGCTACAAACGCCTGCAACAGCTGCACGATGCGTTCAAGGCCAAAGGCGTTGAACTGGTGATCGTTTATCAGCCGACCCGTGGTCTGGTGAACCGCAACAAGCTCAACCCGCAGGAAAAAGCCGCGTTCGATTACGAGAAAGCGCTGGGCAACTACAAGACCATGCTCGGCCGTTTCGCCAAGATGGGTTACGTGGTGCCGGACCTGTCGCCGCTGACCAACGAATCGCTGCCGGACACCCTGCCCGCCCACGATTTCTACTTCCGTGGCGACCAGCACTGGACGCCATACGGTGCACAGCGCACGGCGAAAATCGTCGCCGAGAAGGTCAAGCAGATTCCGGCCTTCGCCGACATTCCCAAGCGTGAATTCGAAACCAAGCGCTCCGGGCGCATGGGCAAGACCGGCACCCTGCACAACATGGCCGGGCAATTGTGCGGCACCAGTTACGCCATCCAGTACATGGATCAATTCACCACCGAGCCTAAGGGCGAAGCGGGTGACGGCGACCTGTTCGGCGATTCCGGCAATCCGCAAATCACCCTCGTCGGTACTTCGCACAGCGGCAAGAACTACAACTTCGCCGGCTTCCTCGAAGAAGCCATCGGCGCTGACATTCTCAACGTCGCCTTCCCCGGCGGTGGCCTGGAAGGTTCGATGTTGCAGTACCTGGGCAGCGACGAATTCCAGAAGACTCCGCCGAAAATTCTCATCTGGGAATTCTCGCCGCTGTACCGCCTCGACCAGGAAACCATCTATCGCCAGATGATGTCTCTTCTCGACAACGGCTGCGAAGGCAAAGACGCACAGATGACCGCGAGCACCACGCTCAAGCCGGGCAGCAAACAAGAACTGCTGGTCAACAGCAAGAACCTGAACCTGCAGAACAGCAGCCATCAGGTCGACATCCGCTTCGCCGACCCTTCGGTGAAAACCCTGCAAGCCACCCTCTGGTACATGAACGGTCGCCACGAGGACATCAAGATCGAGAAACCGGAAACCTCCGACACCGACGGTCGTTTCGCCTTTGAGCTGCGCACGGACGAAGACTGGGCCTCGCAAAACCTGCTGGCGGTCGAAGTCCAGGGCCCGGAAGCGGGCACCGCGCCGCAGAAAGTCGAAGCGAAAATCTGCAAACGCAACGTATTCCCGGGCGCTGGGCAACAAACCGCTCAGGTCGGGCAATGAGGTCTGCTATGCGAAACTCGAAACTGAAAACTCTTTTAGCGCCGACGCTGCTCGGGCTGGCGATCTTCGCCGGCACCGCGCAGGCCGCCGCGCCACTGCGTCCACCTCAGGGCTATTTTGCGCCTGTGGATAAATTCAAGACTGGTGACAAAAGTGAAGGCTGCGACGCGATGCCGACGCCGTATACCGGGGCGCTGCAATTTCGCAGCAAATACGAAGGTTCGGACAAGGCCCGCGCAACGCTGAACGTGCAGTCGGAAAAAGCCTTTCGCGACACCACCAAAGACATCACCACGCTGGAACGCGGCACTGCCAAACGGGTGATGCAGTTCATGCGCGACGGTCGCCCGGAGCAGCTCGACTGCACGCTGAACTGGCTGACCGCGTGGGCCAAGGCCGATGCATTGATGTCGAAAGACTTCAACCACACCGGCAAGTCGATGCGCAAATGGGCGCTGGGCAGCATGGCCTCTTCGTACATTCGCCTGAAATTCTCCGACTCGCATCCACTGGCCCAGCATCAGCAGGAAGCGCAGTTGATCGAGGCGTGGTTCAGCAAAATGGCCGATCAGGTCGTCAGCGATTGGGACAACTTGCCGCTGGAAAAAACCAACAATCACTCGTACTGGGCTGCATGGTCGGTGATGGCGACGTCGGTCGCGACCAACCGCCGCGACCTGTTTGACTGGGCGGTGAAGGAATACAAGGTTGGCGTCAATCAAGTCGATGCCGACGGCTTCCTGCCGAACGAACTCAAGCGCCAGCAACGCGCCCTCGCCTATCACAACTACGCCCTGCCGCCGCTGGCGATGATCGCCAGTTTTGCCCAGGTCAACGGTGTTGATTTGCGCCAGGAAAACAACGGTGCACTGAAGCGTCTGGGTGATCGGGTGTTGGCGGGGGTGAAAGACCCGGATGAATTCGAGAAGAAGAACGGCAAAGAGCAGGACATGACCGACTTGAAAGAGGACATGAAATTCGCCTGGCTCGAACCGTTCTGCACGCTCTACACCTGCCCGGCGGATGTAATCGAGAAGAAGCGCGGCATGCAGCCGTTCAAGACTTTCCGCCTCGGTGGCGACCTGACCAAGGTCTACGACCCGTCGCATGAGAAGGGCAACAAAGGCTCTTGAAAGGCGAAAAGCAAAAGCCCCTCACCCTAACCCTCTCCCAAAGGGAGAGGGGACTGACCGAGGTGTTTTTGAGAAATCCGCCGAAATGAAATACCGAGTCGATCTCAGGCGTTGAAAAACAATCGAGATCAGGCGGCACAGAAATACCGGGTCGATCTCCTTTTCTGAAAACCATGGAGATCAGGCTCCCTCTCCCTCCGGGAGAGGGCGGGGGGTGAGGGAAAGATTTCAAGGCCCGGCACACCCCTGACAGAAACACCGTTTCACCCCTCCACTACCACGGGGGGTTTGGGGGGGCTTTGGCCCTTGACTGTTGGTTCAAACATGGAGAGATCGGGATGGTATTTTCATCCAACGTGTTCCTGTTTCTGTTCTTGCCGATCTTTCTCGGCTTGTACTACTTGAGCGGGCAACGCTATCGCAACCTGCTGCTGCTGATCGCCAGCTACGTGTTCTACGCCTGGTGGCGTGTGGACTTCCTCGCGCTGTTCGCAGCGGTCACGTTGTGGAACTACTGGATCGGCCTCAAAGTCGGTGCTGCCGGCGTGCGGACCAAACCGGCACAGCGCTGGCTGTTGCTTGGTGTCGCAGTCGACCTGTGCATCCTCGGCTACTTCAAGTACGCCAACTTCGGCGTCGACAGCATCAACGCGATGATGACGTCGGTCGGTCTTGAGCCGTTCATCCTCACCCACGTGCTGCTGCCGATCGGGATCTCGTTCTACATCTTCGAGTCGATCAGCTACATCATCGACGTGTATCGCGGCGATACCCCGGCGACGCGCAACCTGATCGACTTCGCGGCATTCGTAGCGATCTTCCCGCACTTGATTGCCGGCCCGGTCCTGCGTTTCCGCGACCTCGCCGATCAGTTCAACAACCGCACGCACACCCTCGACAAGTTCTCCGAGGGCTGCACGCGGTTCATGCAGGGTTTCATCAAGAAGGTCTTTATTGCCGACACCCTCGCGGTGGTCGCCGACCATTGCTTCGCCCTGCAGAACCCGACCACAGGTGATGCCTGGCTCGGCGCACTGGCCTACACCGCGCAGCTGTATTTCGACTTCTCCGGTTACAGCGACATGGCCATCGGTCTGGGCTTGATGATGGGTTTCCGTTTCATGGAAAACTTCAAACAGCCGTACATCAGCCAGTCGATCACCGAGTTCTGGCGTCGCTGGCACATCAGCCTTTCCACCTGGCTGCGTGACTACCTGTACATCACCCTCGGCGGTAACCGTAAAGGCACGCTGATGACCTATCGCAACCTGTTCCTGACCATGCTCCTCGGTGGTCTGTGGCACGGCGCGAACATCACTTACATCGTCTGGGGCGCCTGGCACGGCATGTGGCTGGCGATTGAAAAAGCGCTGGGCCTGAACACCTCTCCACGCAGCCTCAACCCGATCCGCTGGGCGCTGACCTTCCTGCTCGTGGTCATGGGCTGGGTGATCTTCCGCGCCGAGAACCTGCACGTTGCCGGTCGTATGTACGGCGCGATGTTCAGCTTCGGCGACTGGTCGCTGTCGGAACTCAATCAGGCCAGCCTCACCGGTCTGCAAGTGGCGACTCTGGTGGTGGCGTACGTGACGCTGGCCTTCTTCGGCCTGCGCGATCTGTACACCAACCAGCCGCCAGCCAAGACCAAGCCTGAAGTCAACGTCGAGGCCAACGGCCCTGCCACCGCGACCCCGGGGATGATCAAAGCAGCGCCAGGCGAAAACCCGGCGAGCATCCATGAGCCTGGCTACACCGTCGGCGTCGAAGCCCAAGTGCAACCGGCCTACTGGAGCGCGGATTGGTCGCGCTACGTGATGCGCGGCCTGATCCTGCTGCTGTTCATCGCTTCGATTCTCAAACTTTCGGCGCAAAGCTTCTCGCCGTTCCTTTACTTCCAGTTCTGAGGGATCTGACATGACCCGCTCATTACGCATCTTCTACATCGCCCTGTTCCTGGTGACGCTGTTGGTCCTCGGTCTGTGGTCGGTTCGCAGCTTCTTCGGCTTCAGCACCAACGCCGATGCGACGGTGCTCAACGGCCGTTGGACCAAGGCTGTGGAAACGCACTACGACGATGAATTCCCGATCAAGCGTCTGGGTACCAATCTCTGGGCCGCGCTGGATTTCAAACTGTTCAACGAGGGTCGTCCGGGCGTGGTGCTCGGTCGCGATCAGTGGTTGTACAGCGATGAGGAATTCAACCCGATCGTCAACGAAGAGCTGAACCTGCAAGGCAACTATGCGCTGGTCGAAGGCGTGCGCCAGACCCTCAAAGAGAAAGGCGTGAAACTGGTAATGGCGATCGTGCCGGCCAAGGTTCGTCTGTACCCGGAGCATCTGGGTGAAGTGAAACCGGCGAGCATCCACGAAAACCTCTATCAGGATTTCCATGCTCGTGTAGCCGCCGACAAGATCCTCGCCCCTGACTTGCTCAAGCCGTTCCAGCAAGCCAAGCAGAACGGTCAGCAAGTGTTCCTGCGCACCGACACCCACTGGACGCCGGAAGGCGCCGAGATTGCAGCCAACACCCTGGCGAAAACCATCGCCGACAAGTTCCCGCTCAGCGGCGAGCCACAACGCTTTGTTACCACGCCAGCGGAGAAGGTCACGCACAAGGGCGATCTGCGCTTGTTCCTGCCGCTCGATCCGCTGTTTGAAAACCTGATGCCGGCGCAAGAGCCGCTGCAAAAGCGCAACACCGTCGCGGCCGGCGATCAGCCTGCCGGCGACGACGCGCTGTTCGCCAGCAATGAAGTGCCGGTGGCACTGGTCGGCACCAGCTACAGCGCCAACCCTAACTGGAACTTCGTCGGTGCGCTGAAACAAGCGCTGCACAGCGACGTGGTGAGCTACGCCGAAGACGGCCACGGCCCGATCCTGCCGATGCTCAGCTACCTGAAAAGCGATGACTTCAAGAACAGCCCGCCACAGGTGCTGATCTGGGAGTTTCCTGAACGTTATCTGCCTGTGAACAACGAAATCGGCGACGCCGACCCGCAGTGGGTCGCAGAGCTTAAACAAGCCGGCGCGCGCCAGCAAAACGTAGCAATCAACACTAAATCCGAGACGCCCGATCGGGCGCAAAACTGAAAGAGAGGTACACCATGACTTTCACTACTACTCCTCGTCGTCTCGCTAAAAGCTTCGCTCTGGTTGCTGGCCTCAGCGTGCTTTCCGTGCCTGCCTTCGCCGGTGGCGATGCCGCGCTGTACGGCCCGACTGCACCGAAAGGCTCGACCTTCGTGCGTGTCTACAACGCCAGCAACGCAGAAGTCAGCGCCACCGTTGGCAGCACCAATCTGAGCGACGTTGCGCCACTGGCCAGCAGCGACTTCAGCTTCATGCCGGGCGGCGATTACAGCGCCAAGGTCGGCAGCCAGACCCTGCCGGTGAAACTCGCCGGTGACCACTACTACACCCTGGTCAACAACGCTTCCGGCGCGCCGCAACTGATCGAAGAGCCGCCGTTCAAGAACAAGCAGAAATCCCTGGTGCGCGTGCAGAACCTCAGCGACAAGCCGCTGACCCTGAAGACCGCCGACGGCAAGACCGACGTGGTGCCGAACGTGGCCGCCAAGGGCCGTGGCGAACGTGAAATCAACCCGGTGAAAGTCAGCCTGGCGCTGTACGAAGGTGACAAGAAAGTCGGCGACGTGAAACCGGTTGCCCTGGAGCGCGGTGAAGCGGCGGTGCTGTACGTCACCGGCAGCGGCAGCAGCCTGTCGCCAGTCTGGGTGAAACGCCCGGTATCGACCCGCTAACAAATTTTCCGACCTGACGCAGTCCCCCCATGTGGGAGCGAGCCTGCTCGCGAATACGGTCTGACATCCAACATCAATGTCGACTGATACGCCGCTTTCGCGAGCAGGCTCGCTCCCACCCTTGACCGGGTTGTCAGTTCGGGTACGAGACAAAAACAAGAGTGAAACGACACAGCGTTCGTGCCTCTAACCAATCGATTTTATGGAGTAAACAATATGATTCCGGTGATCTTGTCAGGTGGTAGCGGTTCGCGTCTCTGGCCGCTTTCGCGTAAGCAGTTCCCTAAGCAATTCCTCGCCCTGACCGGCGAACATACCCTGTTCCAGCAGACCCTCGAGCGCTTGGTGTTCGAAGGCATGGACACCCCGATCGTGGTCTGCAACAAGGATCACCGCTTCATCGTCAACGAGCAGTTGGCCAATCGCAAACTGGAATGCCAGCGCATCCTCATGGAACCGTTCGGCCGCAACACCGCGCCGGCCGTGGCGCTGACCGCAATGATGCTGGTCAACGAAGGTCGCGATGAACTGATGCTGGTGCTGCCGGCCGACCACGTGCTGGAAGACCAGAAAGCCCTGCAACGCGCTCTGGCCCTGGCCACCGTCGCCGCTGAAAATGGCGAAATGGTGCTGTTCGGCGTACCGGCGACCAAACCGGAAACCGGTTATGGCTACATCAAATCCACCGGCGATTCGCTGCTGCCCGAAGGCGTCAGCCGCGTTTCGCACTTCGTCGAAAAACCTGACGTCAAACGTGCCACCGAGTACGTTGAATCCGGCGGTTACTACTGGAACAGCGGCATGTTCCTGTTCCGCGCCAGCCGCTTCCTCGAAGAGCTGAAAAAGCACGATCCGGACATCTACGACACCTGCCTGCTGACCCTCGAGCGCAGCCAGCAGGATGCCGACACCATCACCTTCGACGAAGCCACCTTCGCCTGCTGCCCGGACAATTCCATCGACTACTCCGTCATGGAAAAAACCCAGCGCGCCTGCGTGGTGCCGTTGACCGCTGGCTGGAGCGATGTCGGTTGCTGGTCGTCGCTGTGGGAAGTCAACGAGAAAGACGCCAACGGCAACGTCACCAAGGGCGATGTGGTCATCCAGGACAGCAAGAACTGCATGATCCACGGCAACGGCAAACTGGTGTCGGTGATCGGCCTGGAAAACATCGTCGTGGTCGAAACCAAAGACGCCATGATGATCGCCCACAAAGACAAGGTTCAGGGCGTCAAGCAGATGGTCAACACCCTCAACGAGCAGGGCCGCAGCGAAACCCAGAACCACTGCGAAGTCTATCGTCCGTGGGGCTCGTACGACTCGGTAGACATGGGCGGACGTTTCCAGGTCAAGCACATCTCGGTGAAACCGGGCGCGTGCCTGTCGCTGCAGATGCACCACCACCGCGCCGAACACTGGATCGTAGTCAGCGGCACCGCCGAAGTGACCTGCGACGAGAACGTGTTCCTGCTCTGCGAAAACCAGTCGACCTACATCCCGATCGCCTCGGTGCATCGCCTGCGCAACCCGGGCAAGATCCCGCTGGAAATCATCGAAGTTCAGTCGGGTTCGTACTTGGGTGAAGACGATATCGAGCGCTTCGAAGATATCTACGGCCGCTCCACCCCGATCGAACGTGGCGTGTCGGTGAAGACCATCGCGCAGTAAACCGATCAGCAAGACAAGAAGCCCTCGTCCAGCCCACTGCGTCCCCATCCGCAGCGGGTTGGGCGGGGGCTTTTTTCGCGATGTTCATTTATCTATTGCTGAGCACTCAACCCAGGCAAGCCACGCTTGTTGCGTCTATTTGCGGTGGCGAGAGGATCCTCGGCAATCACCGCCATCGAAGTTGATTCAGGTGCCGCCGAACCGAATCCCGCCTGCAACATTTGCAGCGCCAACGGGCTGAGAGAGCTACTCGATAACTCAAGGGTATTGCCCCATGGATTGTCAAAACGTGCAGCGCCAACGGGGTCCGTGCGCAGACCGATCAATCCCGCGGGGCCTGCGGAAAAAGGCATACGCGATAGCTGAGGATTGATATGACTGCCTTGCCGGGAACTCATCTGTGCTTGAGCATCACGAATTTCCACCAGTCGGGCTCCAGTCTCCAAAGCGCTGCCGAGTGCGCCAACCAACGGGTTCTTGGCATATGACAGGGTCTTGCCAAGTACCTGGGCTCCTTCGATAACTTTTCCTCTGGTTTCTACCGACATTGCAGGCAGCGCGCCAGACCGACCGGAAATAGGCCTGCTGTCACGCCCGGCTTGGTGGCCTGGCTCGGTCACCAAGCCATCCCGATCAAGATAAAACACCGGATTGTTGCGCATCGCCCAGTATCGATTGAGGCCATCAACATGCTCTGCCGGGTCTGGATTGATCCAGCGCTGCAACCCTGCGGAGTAATAGCGAAAGCCGAAATAATAAAACCCGGTGGCATCCAGTTCCTTGCCCAGATAACCAAAGTTTTTGTAACTGATATCGCCGTCGATCAAGGCCGTTCCACCGAAGGGATAAAACACTTCAAGGCTGAGCAGCAGCCCTGCGTCATCGAGCCTCAGGCTGATGGAGCCCAGGTGATCGGTGAAGTCATAGCTAAAGCGGTCGTTGATGCCCGACGGCGGCGGACTGTCCCAATGCACAATCCGTACAGTGTTCAGCGCACCTTTTACGGTGATGAGCTGTCGTCGCTCGTCACGGCCTGCATGCGCGTGCAGTTCCAGCCCAGGCAGGTAGCGGGTTTCAGCGATGATCGTGCGGGCATTGGTCTGCCATTGGTGAACCTTGCGCACGCGCAGGCCGGCACCGTCGTAATGGTATGACTCGCAGTCATCGAGCCCACTCTGACGCTGTACCGGTGTCACGCTAACGAGCTGGTTGCGCAGATCCCAATGCAGCCTTCTGCCTCGATCGGGTTCCAGCAGGTTGCCTCTGGCATCGAAGGCCGCAGCGATTTCCGCTTCGGTAGGCGGAGCGCCGTCGCGCCAGGACAGGCAACGGTTACTGTAGCGTGCGGCTTCAAGCTGATGCCCGGGGCTCTGGCCTCCGACATGGATGAGCTGCAACAGATTGCCCCCATCGTCGTAGCGGTACGCCTGTCGGTAGTTGACGACGGCTGCCGGAACGCTGTGTCGAATCGCGTCCGGGCCGCCGCCCTCCCAACCGGTAGCGTCACTCAATCGGTATTGGCTGTCGTAGTTGAAGCGGCTGATCGGGTCGATGCGCTGATTGGCGAAATAGCGAACGGGAATCGCCTTGTCCTCGATGCTCAGCACATTACCCATCGGGTCATAGTCGTAGATCAGCTGCTGCAATAACTCGCTGCCGGTTTTCCCGGCCCGACGCTCCTTCAAACGTCCGTCCTCGGGTCGATAGGTCAGGGTTGTCCGCACGCCATTGCCCGCCACCTCCTGCGTGACTTGCCCCTCGGCGTTGTATTGGATATCGCTGATCAGCGTTTGTGCTGCGGGGTCATCCTTCAACTGCAAGTGACGGGCCCGCAAGCGTCCATCGAGCGTCAACTCACAACCGTGACGGTTGCCCCGCGCATCGGTCTGTTCAAGCACCTGACCGAGCGGCCCGAAACGCCAGTGGCTGATTGCGCCCTCGCCCGGTTCCAGCAGGCGCTGGCGATCATCAATGGGTTCAGGCCAATCCGGGGTATTGAGCTCAACGGTGTAGTGGCGGCTGTTTTCGAGGCATTGTGCGCTGATCGCAAAGGCATGGAACAGCACACTGCCCGCCGGATCATCGTGACGAATCACCTGGCCGAGCTGGTTTTGCAGCGGATCCCCCATACCCGGCTGACCATACACAAAGCGCTCGACACAACGTCGCGACTGCGACTCTCCTTCTTCGAACACGGCTACCGGTCGCAGCAACGAATCATGCGTGATGTCGCGACGGGTTCCACGACTGTCCCAATCAAACAGCACTTGAGCGCCGAGTCCGGGCAATGCGAGACGCGTTCCGGCGTCGACACTGTCTGAGCGCAGCACTTGCCCACTCAGTGAATAAACCGTGAGCACATTGGCCGGTGCCCGTGGATCGATCATTTGCAGCGCCCACAAACGTGGGTCCCACTGCTCGACAGCACGCCCGGCAGCGTCATGCGCGACGCGATGGATGCGGGCCTGAGCAGGGCACAGCTCCTCGACACGCCAATAGTCCACTGTGCGGGTCGGCAGTCCACGCGGATCGTAACCTTCAAGCGTCGGCGTTTTTCGATAAATGCCCATGGGTTTTCCTCAGCACATGACCTCATTCTTTCTGCCTGCTGCATCAGAGCAGCGGTGGTCAGGACTGCCTACTGTCAGAAATTACAGTTCCGACCGACGGTGCATTGGCTTGACGTGTGAATGTCTATTGCGCTGCCCCTTCGGTAGGATGGTGTGCACGAGTCCAAGGAGCGTACCCACATGTTCATCGGCGTTTTGCTGGTCATCACCTGGCTGATCCTGTTGCTGCGCTATCCGGCCAAGGCCTTGCCGGTCTCCGTTGCAGCCGCCATCGGCCTCGGTCTGGTGGCCGTCTGGGTGGTATGGCTGGACAATCGCGAGATCAAGCAACTGGCGCGCCTTGAGATGCGTATCGCCTACGCTCACGAACAATGCCCGGCCGATCGTCCGCTGCAACTGAAAATGAAAAATGGCAACGACGTTCCCCTGACCGAACTGCGCTGGCGCATCGCCGCCTATGCGCCGGGCGACACGGTCAATCTGGCCGACAACCAATACACCGCCCCGCGCTATCGCGGCCCCGGCGAATTGCAGGCCGGCGGCGAATGGGAAGACTGCCTGCCGATGCCGCCGCTGCGCCCCGGTTATCGCCCGCAAACCCTGGAGTTTCGCGCCGAGCGATTGCAAGGTAGTTTCTCCGACTGATCTGCTCCCTCAACTTTTCTGCACAAGGAATGCGCCATGCCCGTTGCGTTGATTACCGGTTGTTCCAGTGGCATCGGCCGCGCCCTCGCCGATGCGTTCAAAGCCGCCGGCTTCGAAGTCTGGGCCAGTGCGCGCAAGGCTGAAGATGTCGCGTTGCTGGCATCAGCCGGGTTCACCGCCGTGCAACTCGACGTCAACGACAATACGGCGCTGGAGCAACTCGGCGAGCGGATTAACCAGCAACACGGCGGCCTCGACGTGCTGATCAACAACGCCGGTTACGGCGCCATGGGGCCGCTGCTCGACGGCGGCGTGCCGGCCATGCAGCGCCAGTTCGAAACCAATGTGTTTTCGATAGTCGGCGTCACCCGCGCGCTGTTTCCGGTGCTGCGCCGGACTAAAGGTCTGGTGGTGAACATCGGCAGTGTGTCCGGCGTTCTGGTCACGCCGTTTGCCGGTGCTTACTGCGCTTCGAAAGCGGCGGTGCATGCGTTAAGCGATGCCTTGCGCATGGAGCTGGCGCCCTTCGGCATTCGCGTGATGGAAGTGCAGCCGGGGGCGATTCAATCGAGTTTCGCCAAGAACGCCGGGCATGAAGCCGAGCAGTTGATCAATGAACAATCACCGTGGTTTCCACTGCGTGAAGGCATCCGGGCACGGGCCAAGGCGTCGCAGGACAAGCCGACGCCGGCCAATGAGTTTGCGGCGGTGTTGCTGAAGGCTGTGCAACAGAGCAAACCGCCGCGGTTGATCCGCATTGGTAACGGCAGCCGGGCGTTGCCGTTGCTGGCGACGTTGTTGCCCAAGGGCTTGCTCGAATCGACATTGATGAAGCGGTTCGGGTTGCGCGCAAAGCTCTGAACTAGAGTCGACACCTTCGCGAGCAAGCTCGCTCCCACATTGGCTATCTGTCATACCGAAGATCTCCTGTGGGAGCGAGCTTGCTCGCGAAGAGGCCAGAAAATACACCTCAAACACTCAGCCCCAACCCTTCATGAAATCAATGAACGCCCGCACTTTCAGCGGCAAATGCCGGGTGTCCGGGTACAGCGCATACACCCCTTGCGGCGCAAACCGGTAATCCACCAGCAAACGCTGTAACCGCCCGGCATCGAGATCGTCCTGAATCAACCACTGCGGCAGAATCGCCACGCCTTGCCCGGTCAGAGCAAACGCCCGCAGCGTCGCCGAGTTGTCCGCAACGATCGTGGTAGTCCCAGGCTTTGGCTGATAAAAATGCTCTTTACCGGCCGGATCGGTCACGGTCATTTCCGGCACCCGCCCATGCCCCAAAGTCGGCATCGACTCCAGCGTTGCCAGCGTGGCCACCGGCGCAAAGCGTTCGACCAACCCCGGCGCCGCCACTGCCAATACCTCGAACGTCGACAACTGCACCGCACGCAGATTGGAGTCGTGCATGCGCCCCAGCCGAATCGCCATGTCAAAGCGCTCGGAAATCAGATCGGCATGGGTCGAAGACGTCGACAAATGGATGTTCAGCTGCGGTTGCTGCTGGCGAAACACCTCCAGCGCCGGCACCACCTGAGCCAAGGCAAACTCGACAGTCGTGGTAATGCGCAAGGTGCCTTTGAGCTGTGCGTGCTCGGAACGCGCCTCTTCGATCGCCAGCCGCGCCTCATCCAGCGTGCGCAGGCAGCGTCGATAAAAGCGTTCACCGGCATCGGTAAGCGCCAGTTGCCGGGTATTGCGCGTTAGCAAGGTCACGCCCAGTTCTTCCTCCAGGCGCTTGAGGTTGAAGCTGACCACCGCCCGCGTTTGCCCTAGCGTATCGGCGGCAGCCGTGAGTGATCCCGCCTCGACCACGGCTTTGAAGGTGTCAAACCGATCCAGGCTGACCATATCCACGGCACTCCTTGTCAAAATAATTTTGACAAACTAGCAGCCAAACCAGCGTTTTCCTATGACCAGAAGCGCCCTACCCTGCACGTCTCACTACAGGGAAGCTGCCATGGCTTATCGCTCGAAAGTCGCGCTGGTGTATTTGTTGGGCTTCGCACTCGACCTGCTGAACATGTTCGTCGCCAGCATCGCTTACCCCGACATCGCTCAACAACTGCACGCCTCGGTGACGCAACTGGCGTGGATCAGCAACGCCTACATGCTTGGCCTGACGCTGATCATTCCACTGAGCGTATGGCTCGCAACACGGGTTGGCGAACGGCGGCTGATCCTCGCGTCGCTGCTGTTGTTCGGGATTGGCTCGGCACTGGTGGCGCAGGCGGGATCGATTGAAAGCCTGATTGCCTGGCGACTGCTGCAAGGGCTCGGTGGCGGACTGCTGTTGCCGGTGGGCCAAGCCTTGGCGTATCGACAGTTTCCGGCGACGCAACGCGCGCACTTCACCGGTGTGGTGTTGCTCGTGGCGCTGCTGGTGCCGGCACTGTCGCCGGCGGCCGGCGGGTTGATCGTTCAGGCGTTGTCGTGGCGCTGGATTTTTTACCTGAATCTGCCGCTGACACTGCTCGCATTCGGGCTTGGCCTGCTCTGGTTGAAAGCCGATCAGTCTTTACCTGAGCGCCCGACGCTGGACGTCCGTGGCCTGTTGCTGGCGGCGTCGGCACTGAGTTTGTTGTTGATCGCCGTCAGCCTGGCAAGCGACGCCAGCACCCGAGCACTCGGCATCATTGTTCTGATACTCAGCCTTCTGATCCTGTGCCTTTACCTGCGCGATGGCTGGCGTAAACCCGGCGCTATCCTCGATCTGCAACTGATCAAACACCCGTCGCTGCGTCTGGCGATGCTGATCTACTTGTGTGTGCCCGGGGTTTTCACCGGCACCCACATGATTGCCGTGTTGTACCTGCACAACCTCGGTGTCGGCGCGGCGCAGACCGGCGCATTGATGCTGCCGTGGGCCGTCGGTTCGGGCGTGGCGATCATGCTTGGCAAACGCAGTTTCAACCGCATCGGCCCCAAGCCATTGCTCAGCGCCGGCATGCTCCTGCAATGCATCGGCATCGTTGTGTTGATGCGCATCGAACAACCGGCGAGCACACCGCTGATCATCGCCTACGCCCTGATGGGGCTGGGCGGCAGCCTGTGCAGCGTGACCGCGCAAAGCTTGGCGTTCGTCGGCATTACGCCAGAAAAAATGGGCCACTCCAGCGCCCTGTGGAACATCAATCGCCAACTCGGTTTCTGCCTCGCGGCGGCGCTGCTCAGCTCACTGCTGGGCGCGTTGGGTGGTGACGGTTTCAGTGCCTGCTTTATCGCCGCCGCGCTGCTGACCCTGTTGCCAATGGTCGCCGTCCTGCGTTTCGACTCGAGCCACGTGCTCGCGCTATTGAACCCACCTGCCCTTGAGGAAAAAACTGCATGAACGACGCCACGCCCTACCTGGACGAAGTGATCAAGGCGCACGAAGCCATCGAACGATGGTTTGCCGTAGAAGAAGATGACGCCGCGCTGCAGCGATTGCTGGCGCGTTTTTCACCGCGTTTTTCCATGGTGACGCCGTTGGGCCGAGCGCTGGATGTCGATGCCTTGCGCCTGCTGTTCCAAACCGCAGGGGGGCAGAAGAAAGGTTTCAGAATCCAGCTCAGTGAGTTACGCGTGATTGCCCTGCATCAGCGTGGCGCGACCGTGAGTTACCGCGAGCAGCAGAGCGACGCGAGCGGTGTGCACACGGATCGGCGCTCGACGGTGGTGTTTGAAAAACTCGAATCCGGGCGGGTGTTCTGGCTGCATTTGCAGGAGACGTTTTGCGCTGAGTGATTGCTCGTTATCAGTCTGGAAATACCGAGTCGCCCCCATTCGCGAGCAGGCTCGCTCCCACATTTGAAATGCATGACCTCTGTGGGAGCGAGCCTGCTCGCGAAAGGAGCGACACGGTCTGTCAGTTATCCACCGTGCTCTGATTCACCACCACCGTGCAGGTAATCCCCGCCGCCAGCAACACGCCTTCAGGCACTTCATCAATATGAATCCGCACCGGCACCCGCTGCGCCAACCGCACCCAGTTGAACGTCGGATTCACATCGGCGATCAGTTCGCGGCTTTCCGGGTTGTCGCGGTCATAGATGCCGCGGGAAATGCTTTCCACGTGGCCCTTCAAGACTTCGCCGCTCATCAACTGCATGTCGGCCTTGTCGCCCACTTTGACGTGGGGCAGTTTGGTCTCTTCGAAAAAGCCATAAACCCAGAACGAGTTCATGTCGACCACGGCCATTTTCGCCTCGCCGATGCGCGCATAGTCACCGCGATGAACGTTGAGGTTGGTCACGTAACCGTCGACCGCCGCGCGCACTTCGGTGCGTTTGAGGTTGAGTTCGGCCGCTTCCAGTTGCGCTTGCGCATGTTGGTAATCGGCCAGGGCGGCGTCGGCGATGTTGCTGGCGTCGTCGCGGTTTTCCTTGGAGATCACCAGGTTGTCGAGGTCGGCGCGGCGGTGGGCGTTGACCTTGCGCATCTCCCACGTCGACTTGCGCGAAGCGACCAGCGACTGCGCCTGTTTCACCGCAATGCGGTAGTGCTCGGGGTCGATCTGCATAAGCAAATCACCCTTCTTCACCAGTTGGTTGTCGCGCACCGGCACGTCGATCACTTCACCGGTGACGTCGGCGGCGACGTTGATGATATCGGCACGCACGCGGCCGTCGCGGGTCCACGGCGTGTTCATGTAGTGCTCCCACAACGTGCGGCCGATCCACAGCGCCAGGGCCAGCACCAGCAGGGTTGCGAGCAGGCTGAAAAACTTTTTCATCAGATCGTTCTCAACGGTAGACAGTCAGCGCCATGGCGCCGAACAGACAGGTAAACAGACTCAGACGCAGCAGCGCCGGGTGCCAGAAGAAGCGGTACAGATCGAACCCGGACAAAAAACGATCCACCGCCCAGGCCAGCGCCGCAGCAATGAAAAACATCAGGGTCATGGTCGGCATGTACACGCCGTGGAAGGCGATTTCACGAGGCATGGGCAATTCCTTCGGGCTTGGCGATGGCGTAGGCAGCGAGCGGTGATTGCGGATCGAGCAACGAGGTGCGGATGAAGTGCAGATAACTCTTCACCCGCCGCAACGCCGAGGTATCGAAGTGCGGCGCGAACGGTTCATCGGTGGCCGCAACACGGCTGATCGCATGGTCGACCGCGACCAGTGCGCGCTCGAGATTGCTGGAGTTCGGTTGCAGGAACAGTCGCACCAGCGCACGGCCCATCACGCGGATCGCCTGGCGCCACGGCTGCGATTCGGCATAGGCCGGGTGCACTGGCAAGATCGCCTGTTCCTTGCGCAACTCGATGATCGCGTGGCCGACTTCGAGCACCACAAACATCCAGCGCAACAGGTTCTTCTGCACTTTCGGCTGCCCGGCCGCCAGACCGTAGGCCTGATGCAGCAGATCGCGGGTTCGACTCTCGAAACTCGAGGCCAAGCCTTTGAGTTTGCCGCTGATCGCGTAGACCACTTGCCCGCGCAGATCCTGTTCCAGGCGCTTCCATAACCAGCGACTGTTCGGCGGCAGAATAATCGCCCCCGCCGCCGCGCAGACCAACATGCCCATGACCATGGCAATGTAGTCGTTGATAAAGGTGTAAGGGTTGTAGATGGTCAGGTTGTCGGGCACTGAACCGGTGCTGAAGAAGATCAGCAAACCGAGGCCGACACCGGCATATTGCGGGCGCGAGGTGAGGAACGAGCCGAGCACGATCACTGGCGCGAGCATCACGCACAGCAATGGAAAACCGTCGATCCACGGGAAGATGAAAAACATCTCGACGAAGCCGATCAGGGCACCGAGGAAGGTGCCGCAGGCCATTTGGAACGCCATGCGTTTCGGGTTTGGTGTGGCCGCCGAAAGGCCCACGGTCGCGGCGGCGATCAGGGTCATCGTCGCGCCGCTTGGCCACGCGGTGGCGACCCAGTAGCTGCCGAGCACCACCAGAATGAACGAGGCGCGTATGCCTGATGCCGCAGCGGCCCACCAGTTGGTTTGCGGGGTGAACGGTTCATCCCAGCGCTCGCGTTCGTGGCGGTGATCGGCTAGCGAAGCGTGAGTCTGTGCATAACTGTGCAAATCATCGACGAAGCGATAGAGCAACTCGTACGCGGTGTGGAAATCCAGTTGTTCGGCTTCGCTTGGCTCGGTGTCCTGGAAGATTGCGCGCAGGCTGCGCACGCGAGCCGGCAGGCCTTCCTTGTAGCTCGCCAGCGCTGTCGCCAAGCGCGCGGCATCCGGGCTGGTCAGGGCGCGACCACTGAAGCCGTCGAGCACTTCGGCGAGATCCTGCAGACCCGGTCTGATCGCGGCGACAACGTGCTCTTCGCCGTTGCCGCGCAGGCGTTCGAGCAATTGATGCAGGGCGTTGAAGCGCGTGGTGATGCCCATGAACTCGCTGTTCAAACGACTCAATCGACCATTGCGCCGACGCATGTGCGGGTCTTCGAATACGGTCACGCTGCGCAGCCCTTCCAGCCCCACGGCTTCGGCGATAAAACGCACGTTGCTCGCTTCGAAAGACTCGGCTTTGCTGCGCCCGCGCAGGCCATCGGTAACGAACAGCGCGAACACGCCGAAGCGCTGATACAAGGCGTTGCGCATGGCGGCGCTGGCGGTTTGCGGCAGGATCGCGGCGCTGACCAGGGTCGAGCAGAGAATCCCCAGCGAGATTTCCAGCACTCGCCACACCGCCGCCATGAATGCGCCGTCCGGGTGCGCCAGCGCCGGCAGCCCGACCATCGCCGCGGTATAGCCAGCGAGGACAAAACCGTACGCTCGGAAGTTGCGGCAACGTGCAGCACCGGCCGAGCAGATGCCGACCCAGATCGCCAGCGAGCCAAGGAACAGTTCGGTGTTCTGCGCAAACAACGCGATCAGCGTGACCATCATCGCCGACCCGGCCAGCGTGCCGAGGAAGCGATAGAAACTCTTGGCGAACACCTGGCCGCTCTGCGGCTGCATGACGATGAACACGGTGATCATCGCAGTACGCGGTTGCGGCAGTTCCAGGCGCATGGCCAGCCACAGCGTGAGGAATGCGGCGATCAACACCTTGAAGATGTAAACCCAGGTCACGCCATCGCTGCGCGCCCAGTCGAAGAAACCGCGGCGCCATTCCAGGGAGTAGAGCCAGCGCAGAGGTGCGGGCAAGGGAGTCATTCAAATGTGCTCAATGAGATTCGGTCTGGTCGCAGAACCTGTGGGAGCGAGCCTGCTCGCGAATGCGCTTTCATATTCAACATTGATGTCGACTGATAAACCGCTTTCGCGAGCAGGCTCGCTCCCACATTGGGTTGTGTGTTCAATGCAGGAGTGCCGGGGTTTTCGGCGCTTGGGTTTTCTCGGCCGTCGGTACGTCGTTGCCGGCCCCGAGGCCACCGCCCAGCGCAGTCACCAACTCCGCATGCGCACTCAACCGCGCCGCCTGCACCTGCTGCTGCACTTGCTGCTGTTTGAACAGCAACGTCTGCGCATTGAGCACGTTGAGGTAATCGGTGAGGCCGCGCTGATAAGCGATCATCGCGATGTCGTAGGTCTTCTGCGCCGTGGCCACCGACTCGGCGGCAAAACCTTGCTGCTTGTCCATCGACTCGCGGCGGATCAACTGGTCGGAGATGTTCTTCAGCGCATTCACCAGCGTCTGGTTGTAATGCGCCACGGCGATGTCGTAACCGGCGGAGGCTTCACCGAGTTCGGCACGCAAACGCCCACCGTCGAAGATCGGTAGCGAGATCGCCGGGCCGACGTTGTAGTTGAGTTTCTTGCCGGTCAAAAACTCCAGCGCGCCACCGCCGGTGGCCATGTAACCGAGACTGCCAACCAGATCGACGTTGGGGTAAAACCCGGCATGCGCCACGTCGATACCGCGCGCCTGCGCCGCCACTTGCCAGCGACTGGCAACCACATCGGGACGTTGGCCGAGCAGTTCGGCGGGCAATGCCGACGGCAGTTTCAGCGCAGCACCGAGGGACAGTGTCGGACGCTGCAATTGCGCACCCGCCCCCGGCCCTTTGCCGGCGAGTGCGGCGATCTGGTTGCGGCTGAGGGCGATTTCTTCGTCCAGCGCATCGAGCTGGCGATGGGTTTCCGGCAGCGGCGTTTCGGCTTGGCTGACTTCGAAGTGCGTGCCGATCCCGCCGTTCAAGCGCTTCTGCGCCAGATCGAGAATCTGTTGCTGCTGCTTGAGCGTCGCCGCGACGATGTCGCGCTGCGCGTAATGCAGCGACAGTTCGATGTAGGCGCGCACGATGTTGTTCTGCAATTCGAGCTGCGCCAATCGCGCCTCGGCCGCGCTCATGTGCGCCAGATCCACCGCCCGCTCACTGGCATTGCTTTCACGGCCCCAGAGGTCGAGGGCGTAGCTGAAGCCGAGCGCCGCGTTGTTATCCCAAGTCGTGGTGTTGGCCAGCTCGCCGGGGCCGTAGAACTGATCGGTCGGCCAGTTGTGGCGTTTGAGGGTCGACTCGCCATTGATCTGCAACGACTCGGCGGCTTCGGCGACACCGGCCATGGCTTTGGCTTGACGTACTCGCGCGGCGGCCATGGCCATTGTTGGGCTGCCCTGCACGGCGAGGTCGATCCAGCGATTGAGTTGCGGGTCACCGTAGGCTTGCCACCACTGCGCGGTGGGCCAGTTGGCGTCACGGGCGGCGTGGGCAATGGCGTCGTCGGTGGCCAGTGTATTGGCCTCCAATGCGTTGCCCTGCGGGGCAATTCCGTCCGTTGAGATGCAGCCGCCAAGACCCAGGGTAAAAGCCAGAACACTGAGCGGCAAAAGCGCTCTGTTGATGCGACGCGGCACAGCTGCGAATTCCTGAGAAGAGGATAAGGCGGGGCTTGTTTCCGGTAGGAGCTGCCGGAGGCTCGTGCCGCGTTCGGACGATCTGTTGATCTTGATTCCCTTAAAACAAAATCAAAAGATCGCAGCCTGCGGCAGCTCCTACATTGGATCGGCGCAATTCTAGGGGGCGCCTCGAACGGCGATAAGCTGGGATTTCTGTGAATCTTTGTTACGGTTAACGAGATAATCCCTAAGTCGGGGGTCTCGCCCCCGAAACTTCGTGTCACAATTTGCCATCTCCCTTGAGAGCACCCCATGGACACTTTGCAAAACATGCGCGCCTTCAGTTGTGTCGCCGAAGCCGGCAGCTTCACCGCCGCTGCCGTGCAACTCGATACCACCACCGCCAACGTCTCGCGCGCGGTCTCCAACCTGGAAGCCCACCTGCAAACCCGCTTGCTCAACCGCACCACGCGGCGCATCGCACTGACCGAGGCGGGCAAGCGCTACCTGCTGCGCTGCGAACAGATCCTGGCCTACGTCGAAGAGGCCGAAGCCGAAGCCAGCGACGCCCACGCGCGCCCGGCCGGGCAATTGAAAGTGCACACCATGACCGGCATCGGTCAGCACTTCGTCATCGACGCCATCGCCCGCTACCGCAAGACCCACCCGGACGTCACCTTCGACCTGACCCTGGCCAACCGCGTACCGGACCTGCTCGACGAGGGCTACGACGTGTCCATCGTGCTCGCCAGCGAGTTGCCGGATTCGGGTTTTGTTTCGCAACGGCTGGGCATCACCTACAGCATCGTCTGCGCCTCGCCGGCCTACGTGAAAGCCAACGGTGCCGCGCAAAAACCCAGCGACCTGCTCAACCACGCCTGCCTGCGCCTGGTCAGCCCGGTGATCCCCCTGGAAAAATGGGCCTTCGACGGCCCGGAAGGCCAGGAAATGGTCACCATCAACAGCTCACCGTTTCTGGTGAACTCCGCCGATGCGATGAAAACCGCGATCACCAGCGGCATGGGCGTGGGCGTGTTGCCGGTGTATGCGGCGATCGAAGGTTTGCGTAACGGCACACTGGTGCGGGTCATGCCGAACTACCGCTCGCAAGAGCTGAACCTGTATGCGATCTACCCGTCGCGGCAATATCTGGATGCCAAGATCAAGACGTGGGTCGAGTATTTGCGTGGGTCGTTGCCGGAGATATTGGCGGCGCATCAGGCCGAATTGGCCGCTTACGAATTAAGCGGCAGCCTCGCCGGCGCGCGTGTCGCCAACTGATTTTCAACACACCACGAAACTTGTAGGAGCCGCCGCAGGCTGCGATCTTTTGATCTTGATGTTTAAAAACCAATAGATCACGGCCTACGGCAGAGCCTACAGAAACGGCGATTTCGCGGATGTTTCCGACAGGTTTTGACGGTTGTCCGTCGGAAGTGCGGTGGCTAGGATTTGGGTGTCGCTGACGAATCAGCGACCGGACTTGGTCGTCCGGGTTTAGAATGGCGCACTTTTTCAGCTTGCTTAATGGCGAACTGTGCGTGGGAGGGCTTTGGCCCTGCCGGGTTTCCATTCCCTGGTCGACCAACCCGCGTACAGTTCGCCACCCTACTGCTTGGTCGCAGTGTGTGACGAACTCCACATCCCGAATGGAGTTTCACCATGATCAAACCAACGCCTAATCCACCCGAAACCGACGACACCACCCCCTACGAATTCCCCGGCTCGAAGAAATTCCACGAAGCCGCCGAACGCGCCCTCGATCACTACCTCAAACCCAACGCGTTAACCCTGCGCTTCCACAAACCCAGCACCATGTTCCAGGTCGCCCCGGAACAGGACAGCGAAAGCCTGCTGGTTCACGCCTGCGAATCACTGGCCCAGGCCAGCCTCATGACCAGCGATATCGCCGCCTACATCGACCTGCCGCAACGACGGACGATTCTGGCGATTCAGCAGATCATCATGCTGGCTGAACTGGCGGTGAATCGAGTGCTGGATAACCACGAAATCCCGCAACCTCCGCCACACAGCTAACAGCCCCTCACCCTAACCCTCTCCCAAAGGGAGAGGGGACTGATCGAGGTGCTTGGGAGAACTACGCCGACGTGAAATACCGAGTCGAACTCAAATTCAGAAATAAATCAAAAGCCCCTCACCCTAACCCTCTCCCGGAGGGAGAGGGGACTGATCGAGGTGTTTGGCAGGACTACGCCGACGTGCGATACCGTGTTGAACTCAAATTCTGAAACAGATCAAAAGCCCCTCACCCTAGCCCTCCCGAAACGTCAGACCGCCCGTAGGGAGAGGGGACTGATCGAGGGGTTTGGAAGAGCTAGGCCGACGTGCGATACCGAGTCGAACTCAGACTTTGAAAAGCCCAAAAATCGACTCCCTCTCCCTCGGGAGAGGGCTGGGGTGAGGGGCAAACCCACCACAACCCCAAAGCCGAACACCCGCTCTTCACCACTCAACAGGATGAGCGTTAGCTCGGCTGCAGCTCTTGATCTGTAGGGCGACGTCGGAAGGCTGAGTGGAGGGATTGATCCGGGCGTGGGAGCGCAGCGACCGTTTGGCGAAGCCAAACACAGCGAGAGGAGGTGCAGCGAAGCAAACCGTAGGCGCTGCGCCCGGATCGATCCCGGAGCGAAGGAACCCCGAGCCCCAGCGAGCGGGCCGCACGTAGGAGCAAGCGTTTTTTTGCTTACTTTTTTGAGGCGTTTGTCAAAAAAGTGAGTCGCCGTAAGGGCGAAACCCTAAGCCGCCGTTACCGAAGAAACGGATATACACCCCGAACAACCACAACATGGTCGGCCCAAAGGCCGCCAAGACACCCCAAAACAAAAATGTTAGCTTGCTAGGTATCAAGCCCGAACAAGAGCCAAAAACGATGAAAAAAACTGTCCTGGCCTTCAGCCGCATCACCCCGCCCATGATCGAACGCCTGCAACAAGAGTTCGACGTCATCGTCCCCAACCCAAAAGCCGGCGACATCAACGCCCAATTCAACGAAGCCCTGCCCCACGCCCACGGCCTCATCGGCGTCGGCCGCAAACTCGGCCAGGCGCAACTCGAAACCGCCACAAAACTCGAAGTGGTCTCCAGCGTCTCCGTCGGCTACGACAACTACGACCTCGACTACTTCAACCAACGCGGGATCATGCTCACCAACACCCCGGATGTGCTCACCGAAAGCACCGCCGACCTCGCCTTCGCCCTGATCATGAGCAGCGCCCGCCGCGTCGCCGAACTCGACGCCTGGACCAAGGCCGGCCAATGGCAAGCCAGCGTCGGCGCGCCACTGTTCGGTTGTGACGTCCACGGCAAAACCCTCGGCATTGTCGGCATGGGCAACATCGGCGCCGCCGTCGCCCGCCGTGGCCGCTTCGGTTTCAACATGCCGATCATCTACAGCGGCAACAGCCGCAAGACCGACCTGGAACAAGAACTCGGCGCGCAATTTCGCAGCCTCGATCAACTGCTCGCCGAAGCCGATTTCGTCTGCCTGGTCGTGCCACTCAGCGACAAGACCCGCCACCTGATCAGCCACCGCGAACTGGCCCTGATGAAGCCAAATGCAATCCTCGTCAACATCTCTCGCGGTCCGGTAGTCGATGAACCGGCCCTGATCGAAGCCCTGCAAAACAAGCGCATTCGTGGCGCCGGCCTTGATGTGTACGAAAAAGAACCGCTGGCCGAGTCGCCGCTGTTCCAATTGAGTAACGCCGTAACCCTGCCGCACATCGGCTCCGCGACGAATGAAACCCGAGAAGCCATGGCCAATCGTGCACTGGCCAATCTGCGCAGCGCCCTGCTCGGCGAACGCCCGCAGGATCTGGTGAACCCGCAAGTCTGGCGCGGATAAAAAAACACGGGCAAGTGAGCTATCGCACTTGCCCGTTAGTTATGCCTTACACAACTTGAAATTGAACAATAAAGCCAATCAAACAACAGCATTATAAGCTCTGCCCGCCTGTCGAATAATCGACAAACGCTATGGAGAGCCAATACCTTGAACACCCTGACAACCGACAAACTCATTCGTTACAGCAAAGTCATATTGATGGCTTACATCAGCTTCTTTGGCGTACTGGTGATGATCCACAACTTTACCGACTACAATTCAAACTACACTTACGTGGCGCACATCCTGAGCATGGACACCACCACCGCCAGTGAATCCATCAAGTATCGGGCCATTGAATCACCGATGATCCATCACCGGATCTACTGGTTCATCATCACGCTGGAAGTCACGTATACCGTGCTGTGCCTGATAGGCACCTATCAGTTATATCGCCACATCGATGCTTCCGCCGAGTTATTCCACGAAGCAAAAAAGTTCTCGATCATGGGCATATTGGCAGCCATTTTCATTTACTACGTGTGCCTGCAAACCGTGGGTGTGGAATGGTTTGATATGGACACTTCGCAATCATGGAATGCCAAAGATTGGGCGCGACATATCGTTGATTTCATCTTCCCGGTGATGATTTACATCACATTGAAAGTCGAGCGCTGAAGTTCAGCGCTCGTTTATTTCAAGCCAACTTTCCCTGTGCCGGCGCCACCATCGTTTTCGGCTTACGAAACACCAGTACATTGCCCAGCATCACTAACACCAGTCCGACCAGTGCCGGCGCTGTCCACTGATAACCTTCAGCAAATGCCGAGACGTTCAGCGCCACCACCGGAAACAGCACGGTGCAGTAAGCCGCGCGCTCCGGGCCCATGCGCCCGACCAGCGTCAGATACGCAGTGAAACCGATCACCGAACCAGGGATAACCAAATACAGCAACGCACCGACATAATGCGGGCTCCAATCCATGTCGAACGGAATGCCCTTGACCAGGCACCACACCGACAGCATCGCCGCGCCATAGGCCATGCCCCAGGCGTTGGTGGTCAGCGGCTTGAGACCGGCCTTCTGCTGCAGACTCGAGAGCATGTTGCCCGCCGAGAAACACAACGTGCCGCACAACGCCAGGCCGAGACCGAGCAATGTTTGCGGGCTGGCCTGATGCCCGGCCAGTTCCGGCCAGAACAGCATGCCCAGGCCAAACAGGCCCAATGCACCACCCATCAGCACATTGCGCGCGATGCGCTGGCCGAAGAACACCCGCGCATTCAGCGCGTTCCACAGCGTTGCGGTCGAAAATACTACCGCGACCAGTCCACTGGGGATCCATTGACTGGCGGTCAGGAAGCACATGAAGTTGACGCAGAACAGACACAAACCCTGAGCCACGCAGATCAGATGCCCACGGCGGTTCATCGGTTGCAGGCGCCGGCTGAGCAGCAACAGCGCAAACAGCAGCAGCGCGGCGAGGCCGAAGCGGTAGACGATCGATACGGGAATCGCCACCACACCCAGTTGCCATTTCAGGGCAATCCACGTCGTGCCCCAGATCAGCACGGTCAGCAAATACAACGACAGGTTCATGGCACACACTCCTCGATAGGCCTTGAGTGTCTGCCCGGGCGGGCGTTGCGCGCTTGCAGATTCTTGCGCTTTTGTCGGGTGGCAGGCTGGCAGCTCGACGTCTACGGAGTAGGATGCAAGGCGTTGAAGAGAACCGCTCATGGCCGCCATCGATACCCTGCAAGTCTTTCAAGCGTTGAACAGCTCGCCGAACGCACGCCTTGTGCACAGCGCCGAGCTCGGTGACGGCTTGTCTGCGGCTTTGTGGACCAACCACCACGATGCGCAGGAATACGCAGCGCCGAGCCACCACACGTTGTCCTGTTACATCGCCGGTGGCACCGGCACCTTTCGGCGCGGGCAACCCGGACAAAAAGGCGGGCCAGACAAGCTGTGCATCCTGCCCGCCGATCATGAGTCGGGCTGGGTGATCAACGGCGATATCCGTCTCGCACACTTGTATTTCAGCGCTGAACAATTCGCCCTCGGTTGCGTCACGCTGCTGGATCGCGAACCGCGGGAAATGCAGCTGCGCGAGCAAACCTTTCTCGAAGACCCGCAACAGGCGCAGCGCTTTCGGCAGCTGCTGAGCCTGAACTGGGACGAACCCGCCGAACGCTTGCTGACCAGCAGCCTCGCCCATGAATTGATCAGCCACACCTTGCTCAGCCAGGTCGGCGCGCGTCAGGGTTTGCGTTTGAAGGGTGGATTGGCGCCACACCAGCGGCGGCAATTGGTGGAGTTCATCGACACTCAATTGGCCGAGCCGATAAGCCTCGGTCAACTGGCCAGATTGTGTGCGTTATCGGAATACCACTTTGCGCGGATGTTCCGTACGAGCTTCGGTCTGCCGCCGCATCAATACCTGCTGGCGCGACGCTTGAGCCGGGCGCGGGAGTTGCTGCGCGGGACGGCGTTGCCGTTGGGTGAGATTGCGCTGGCGTGCGGGTTTGCCAGCGCGAGTCATTTCACTAATCGGTTCAAGCAGGTTTTGGGGGGGACGCCGGGGGAGTATCGGCAGGCGTTTTTGCGTTGAGCCTTTCCCCTCACCCCAGCCCTCTCCCGGAGGGAGAGGGGGCCGACCGAGGTGTCTGGCGCTTTACGTCGACCTGAAACACCGAATCGATTATGGATTCAAAGCATCACGTTCAAGTCGGTGTACCTCTGGAATATCCCACGGTCAGTCCCCTCTCCCCCAAAGAGAGGGAGCCGACCGAGGTGTCTGGCGTTGTACATCGACCTGAATGACCGAGTCGATTATGGATTCGGTAAAGATCGATCACGTCGGCGGAGCTCTCCAATATCCCCCGGTCAGTCCCCTCTCCCTCGGGGAGAGGGTTAGGGTGAGGGGCTTTTGATCTTGCCCTAGAACTCCAAAGTGCTCGACAGCGAAACCTGCCGCGAATCGCCCATCGACACAAAGAACCGGCTCGCCGCCGAGGTGTAATACGTGCGATCAAACAGGTTCTTCACATTGAGCTGAAACTTGACCTTCTGCCCTTCGACCCGAGTGTCGTAAGTGGCAAACGCATCGGCGACGGTATAGCTCGGCAGATCGAAATCATTCACCGCGTTACCCGCCCGTTCACCGACATAACGCGCTCCGGCACCCACGCGCAACTGGTCGCCGCCGATCACGCTGCCAAAGTCATACACCGCCGACAACGAGCCGGAATTCTTCGCCACGTTTTGCAGGCGCTTGCCTTTGTACTCCGGGTCTTCAGTCACTTCGGCATCGGTGTAGGCGTAGCTGCCGATCATGCTCCAGTGGTCCGTCAGTTGACCCGTGAGGTCCATTTCCAGACCGCGCGAACGCACCTCACCGGCCGCGCTGTAAATCGTCGTCGGGCCTTCAGAGTTGGCCACCAGCACGTTGCGCTTCTTGATGTCGAACAACGCGATGTTGCCGGTCACACGCCCCGGCATATCCAGCCGTGCGCCAAGTTCCCATGACTTGGCTTCTTCCGGCGCGATGCTGCCGTCGAGCACCGTGCTGCTACCGCTCAGCGGGGCGATGGTCGAGTTGGGTTTGAACGATTCGGTGTAGCTGCCGTAAAACGACAGGGTATCGGTGTAGCGATACACCAGACCGGCGCGCGGTACCCATTTCTGCCCGTTGCTGTCGGTGTTGGCCTTGAACGGCACGCCTTTGCCGGCGTACTGGTCGTACTCCTGCAAACGCCCGCCTGCGACCAGAATCCACTGGTCGTTGAGGTGAATCGAGTCCTGCATGAACACCGAATCACTGCGCAGTTCATCGGTCTGCGCGCTGTCGGGGGCGCTGACGGTGGTGCCGGCGACTTCGCGGCCATACACCGGATTGAGGTAGCTGAAGGTGGTCAGGCTTTTCTGCCGGATCAAATCCTCGCGGTAGATCTTGCGGTACTCGTCATCAACGCCGAACACCAGATCATGCTGCATGCCCAGCACCTTGACCTTGCCTTCAAGACTGGCGGTGGTGAAACGGTCGGTGCTGATCGCGTTCTGTGTGCCGTCCATGCTGCGGGTCAGCGTGCCCTTGTTGGTGTCGATAGCCGTCACACGGACCTGGCTGGCGTCGTAGGTTTCGCGGTTCCAGCTGTAGCCGAAGTGCGCTTTCCAGTCGTCGTTGAGGTCGTGGTCGGCTTCAAAGTGATAAAGATCCGAGCGGCCTTCCATGTTGTTGAACGGCTCGTCGAGGCGTTCCTTGCGCGAGATGTCCAACGGGTGATTGGTGCGCGGATCGATCAGCGTGCCACGGTCGAACGGGGTGAGAAATTCGCGGTGCTCGTAGGCGAACAACAGCTTGGTGCTTTCGCCGAACCAGGCCAGCGACGGCGCAATCAGGGTTTCGCGGTGGGTGCCGAAGTTGCGCCAGTAATCTTCGTCTTCGTGGTCGAGCACCATGCGATAGGCCAGCCCGGAATCGCCCAGCGGGCCGGTGCTGTCGAAGGTGCCGCCGCTGCCATTTTTGCCGTCACCGTAAGTCGAGCCACGCAGGGTCAACGCATTGTATTGCGTCAGCTCAGGCTTCTTGCTGACCAGGTTGACCACGCCACCCGGGTCTTGAATGCCGTACAGCAACGAGGCCGGGCCTTTGAGCACTTCAACACGATCGACGGTGGCGTTCATGCCGCGCCCCTGCACGATCGGCATGCCGTCGCGCATGATCGAGCCGTTGCGGTTGTCACCGAAACCGCGCGTCATCATCGAATCCTGAGTGCTGCCCAAGGTATTGCCCTGGGTGATGCCGCTGACATTGGCCAGTGCATCATCCAGATTGCGCGGCGCCTGATCGCGGATGACCTGCGCCGGGATGACGTTGACGGTCTGCGGGACTTCCTGCAGCGAAGCTGAGGAACGCATCACCGAACTGGTTTCCGGCGGCTGGTAGCTCATCGATTCATCGCGCAGCGAGGTGATGGTCGTGGCGCCGAGGTTCAGTGCGCCTTCGGTGGGTTTGGGCTCCAGCGCCAGCGTGTGGCTATCGGTGCGGCGGAAGTTGAGGCCAGAGCCACTGAGCAAGCGTTGCAGTGCCTGTTCGGCACTCATCTGGCCATTGACTGCCGGCGCGGTGAGGCCGTAAGACGCTTCGTCGGTGTAGACCACGCTCTGCCCGGTGACGCGGCTGAAGTCGCTCAAGGCTTGCGGCAGCGGTTTGGCGGCCAGGGAAAAGTTGAACTGCTTTTGCGCCTGGTTGCTGACGGTTTCAGCGGCGAGCGCGACGCTCATCGGCAACAACGCCAATGCCGAAAAGCTCAGTGCCGACACGCCTAACCATTGTTTGACCGAACCCGATATTGCCCTGGACTTCATTGCTCAATGACCTGTGTAGAACCGCAACGGATACGAATGACTCGCAGTTTCAGTCACTACACGGATGGGGCTCGGGTTTACCTCACCACAAATCTGAAAATATTTTTGCAGATCAAAAGATCGCAGCCTTCGGCAGCTCCTACATTGGAATGCGATCCCTGTAGGAGCTGCCGAAGGCTGCGATCTTTTGACTTTGCCTCAACGCAAAATTATCAGATGCCCCAACACCTGATGTTGCTCAAACCCCATCACCCCTTGCAGGGAGCTGAGCACCGCCTGCGGATCCCTGCTCGGAAAACTGCCACTGACCTTGCGCGCCGCCAGCTCATCGTTGAGCAATACAATCCGCCCCGGGTAATAACGCCGCAAATCCTCCACCACATCCGCCAGTGTCGACTTGTAATAAGTCAGCCAGCCCTGACGCCAGGCCAACTGCGCTTCGCTGTCCACCGCGTGAAGCTTTTGCGCCGAACCTTCGCCGTAAGCGACTTGCTGACCGGCCGTGAGAATCTGCTGCTCACCCTCGCGATCCGCCGTCACGCCAACGCGCCCGGACAACACCGTGACCTGCGCACCGTGAGGCTGCAGTCGCACTTCGAACTGTGTGCCGAGCACCCGCGCCTCGCCCTGCTCCGCCGCGACCACAAACGGATCCCCGGTATGGGTGACGCTGAAGAAACCGGCACCTCGGCGCAACTGCACATGTCGCTCGCCACGACTGAAATCCACGGCAATCGCACTGTCGGCATCCAGTGTCACTTGCGACTGATCGGCCAGCGTCACCGTACGGATCTCGCCGGGCGCCGAGACATAATCGGCGCCCAGATCATCGATCCAGCGCTGCGGCTGCCAGCCGGTGCCGAGGCTGACCATCAACAACAGACACGCCGCCATTGCCAGCGCCCCCGACCAACGTAAAACCTGCGGACGGCGCGGGCGATCCATCGCATCGAGATAGCCCTGCAACGCCACAGCTTCTTCATCGGCCAGCGTTCGCGCCGGGCTTTCGCTCAACTCCCAGAGCACTTGTGCCTGCGCATACGCTTCGGCATGCGCCGGATCGGCGCGCAGCCATTGACTGAAGGTCAGTTGATCGCCGGCGCTGGGCCGATCGTGCAACAGGCTCAGCCAGGCAAGCGCAGCCTGCTCTTGCGCGGGCGTCGGGGTGGTGGAATCGGATGGCTTCACGGTGCTTTCCCTGGCAGGCGTGGCGCGGGTTCGCGCAGGCAGGCCTTGCAGGCCTCGAGGGCGCGCATCATATGTTTTTCCACGGCACTTTGGGACAGGCCCATGGCCTTGGCGATTTCCGCGTACTTGCGACCGTGAATGCGATTGAGCAAAAAGATCTGCCGGGTGCGTTCGGGCAACGCACGCAACGCCGCTTCGACATGGCGCAGATCATTGCCCGCTTCCAGCGCCGCTTGCGGTTCGCTGCCGTGGCTGTCCGGTGCGTCCGGTTGCCAGCCCTCGTTGACGCGCGTGCGCGTGCCTTCGCTGCGCAGATGATCGATGGCAATGTTGCCGGCGCAGCGCAGCAGATAGGTGCTGAGCTCTTCGACCTGCACCAGCGGCCGCCGCCAGAAACGCAAGAATAAATCCTGAACCAGATCCGCCGCCGTCGCCCGGCAACCGACGCGCCGGCTCACCAGCGCTTCCATTTGCGAACGCTGGGACAGAAAAACCTGGAGAAAATGCGCACGCGCCCCGCGCGGCTCGTCGTCGCGGGATTCCGGCGGCAGACCGATCAGCACTTCAGCACTGCGCCCATGCGGCGACCGGGCTGGCCAATAGACTGACGCCAGCCAGTGCCAATGCCAGACGCGGGCGATACGGCAGCAGCAATACCAAAGCCAGGGCGCTGAGCATCAGCACGGCGAACCAGTCGACCAGGCCGAAGCTCCAGCCGTTCGCCGAAACGGCAGCCCACAGCGACAGGCACAGCAAGAGCGAGCCACCGATTTTCAGTCCCTGTCGACGCGAGGTTGAAAGTTTTTCGCCGAGCAATTCATCGTGGTGCCGAGGCATCGACAGGCACAACGCCGTGAATCCTGCGTAGGTGAGCAACAGTGCCAACAGCATCAGTTCGCCCCTTGCTCAAGGGTGATCGGCCGAGCCTTTTCGCGTGGTGCTTTTTTCACGCCGACCATGCTGTCGGCGCGCTGCATTTTCCACGCGGCCCAAGCCAGAAACAGACCAGTTGCCAGGCAAGTCAGATCAAATCCGGCCAATGCCCAATCGCCGTGCTTGAGCGTGACGCCCAGATTCCAGGGAGTGGTCAGCGCATTGATCAGCGGCACCGCGACATACAGCGCCGCGCCGAGCACAAGCTGTTCAACCCAGGCCTTGCGCCCCGGCCGTAACATCGCGTGCAGCACACTCAATCCCCAGGCCAGGAAGAACGCGTTCACTTCCCAATCTGCGCGCCCGGCGAGGCTCACCGGCAATAGACGATTGGCCAGAAAGAACACCGCGACCGCCGACACCAGCCCGGCCATGCTGGCGATATTCAGCACTTCCACCAGCCGCAATTCGAACGGCATCACACCGCTCTTGGCATGTTTGAGCTGACGCTTACCGAGCCAGATCACCAGCCCGGTGCCGATCATTGCCGTACCCGCCAGCCCGCAGATGAAGTACAGCCAGCGCAACACCGGGCCAGCAAAGTTGCCCATGTGCAAACCATAGAACGCGCCACCTACCGCCATTGCTACCGGCTGCTCCGGTGTGCTGCCGAGCATTACTCCGGTCACACCATTGAAGGTCACGGCCCTACCGAAATCATGCACGACACTGTCGCCGGCACGGGCCAGCACCACCGTGGCGTTGGCATCCCCCGGATTGCTCACGGACAGACGCGCGGTGTGGCCGCCCGACCATTGCTCGCTGGCCTTGCTCAACAGCGGCGCCATCGCCGCCAGCGGCGCAGCGATATCAGCGCGTTCCGGGGTTTTCGACGCCGGGAAAACCTCGTCATAGAACTTGCGCACGTCACTGCCGTAAGACGCGACGATGCTCGCTGGCATGACCATCGACATGAAAATCACCAGGCTGCTGTAGGTGATCATCAAGTGAAACGGCAACACCAGCACGCCCACCGCGTTATGCCCATCGAGCCAGGAGCGCTGGCCCTTGCGCGGGCGGAAGGTGAAGAAGTCCTTGAAGATTTTCTTGTGGGTGATGATCCCGGTGATCAGCGCAACGAACATCACCATGGCCGCAATGGTCGCCAGCCAACGGCCCCACGGATAAGGCATTTGCAGCTGGAAGTGGAAACGGTAGAAAAATTCACCGCCCATGCTTTCGCGCCCCTGCACTTCAGCACCGGTTTGCGCATCGAGGGTTTTCGCTTCGAAACGCCCGCGCTCGCCTGGCTTCGCCGGCGCAGGCTGCCAACGCACGGTCATGCCGGGATCACGGGCATCGGGCAGATCGATCAGCCAGCGCGAAGCGCCCGCCGCGTGTTGTTGCAGATAATCCTGGGCCAGCGTCAGGCTGGTCTCGGCACTCACCGATCGAGCAGGGATTTCCGGCTGCATCCAGTGGCTGATTTCATCTTTGAAATAGGCCAGCGTGCCGGTCAGAAAAATCGCGAACAGCAACCAGCCGAACAGCAGTCCGGTCCAGGTGTGCAGCCAGGCCATCGCCTGACGAAAGCCCTCTTTCATGCCAGCCCCAGCCCACGCGCCGCACCGGAGATGGTCGCCAGAATCACGCTCGGCACCAGCAAGCCAACCCAGGCCGACCACGCCGTGCGGCAGGCAAAACACCAGAGCACCGCCACCAGGTAGACCAGAAAGGAAATGGTCATGCCGGTCACCACCGCTTCGGCGCGGCTCAACGGCAGCCACAGCGTCAGGGTGACACTGGCCAGCGCCGCGACGAGATAGCCGCCGAACACCGCCGCCAGCACCCGAGAAGTGACGGCCAGACGATAGGACATGGGAAGTGTGGCGAGTTTGCCTTTCATGTTTCGACCCTGAAACGAAAAACGTCCGGCCGATCAGCCGAACCTACAGACGAGCAATATTAATGATAAATATTCTCATACGCAAAAGCATCTGATTGCCGGTGACGTATCTCGACCACTACAATGCGAACAGTTCTTGTTCTCTAACGTACTCTCTACCGCGTCAAGAAAGCGCCCGGAGTCCACCGTTGTCGTCCGCCCATCCCGTCGAATCGCTCTATCAGGCCCACCACAGCTGGCTGACCAGCTGGCTGCGGCGCAAGCTCGGCTGCCCGGACAACGCGGCGGATCTGGCGCAGGACACGTTCATCAAAGTGCTCACCGCCCGCGAGCCATCGGTAATCATCGAACCGCGTGCCTTCCTCACCACACTCGCCAAGCGCGTTCTGTTCAATCACTACCGCCGTCAGGATCTGGAGCGCGCCTATCTCGACACCCTCGCGCAGATACCGGAAATGGTCGCGCCGTCGGAAGAAGACAAAGCGATCATCCTGCAAACCCTGATGGAGCTGGACGAGTTGCTCGACGGTTTGCCGCGTCAGGTCAAACGCGCCTTTTTGCTGGCGCAGGTCGATGGCCTGACTTATCCACAGATTGCCGCCGAACTGGGCATTTCCGTGGCCACGGTTAAACGGCATTTGAACAAAGCAGCGATGCGCTGCTACTTCGCCCTATGAACCGAGCGCCGGATTTTTCCTCCCAGGTTGCCGAGCAGGCGGTGCACTGGCTGATGGAAATGCAGCAGGGCGCACTGTCGCCACGCCAGCAATTGGCAATGCAACAGTGGCTGGACGCGCACAGCGAGCACCGGCGGGCGTGGGAGCATATTCAGCGGGTCAACCAGCGCTTGCGCGGTGTGTCTTCGCCGCTGGTACACGCGGCGTTGAACGGACCGAAGTCCGGCAGTCGTCGTCAGGCACTCAAGCTGCTGCTGATTCTCGGCGCCGGCTCGGCTGTCACTTGGGGCATGCGCGAGCACAATCCGCTACCGTCGCTGCTTGCCGACTACCGCAGCCCGATCGGGCAACGGCGCAAGGTCGCGCTTGGTGCCGGCGATCAGTTGCAGCTCAACACAGCCAGTGCCGCCGATGTGGATGTCTCGGCGCGTCTGATCCGTTTGCTCGAAGGCGAAATCCTCCTGACTGCCGCGCAATCTTTCGAAGTGCGCACGGCCCAAGGCACTCTGAAAACTCACAGCGCACGTCTCAATGTGCGCCAATTTGCCGATCGCACGCAGGTTGCGCTGTTTGAAGGCCGCGTCGAACTGAGCAGCAATGGACGCGCGCCGATGCTGCTGCCGCGTGCACGGCAACTGAGTTTCACCTCGACCTCCGTCAGCGAAGCCAAACCGCTGGATGCCAACAGCGGCGCTTGGGCTGACGGCATGCTGGTGGCCGCGCATATGTGCCTGAGCGACTTCCTCGATGAACTCGGCCGCTATCGTCGCGGCCAACTCAATTGCGCCAAGAACGTCGCCGACCTGCTGATCTCCGGGACTTACCCGCTGGACGACAGCGAGCGGATTCTCGATCTGCTGGAAATCAGTTTGCCGGTGAAGGTGAAGCGCTTTACCCGTTACTGGGTGAGCGTCGAAGCGCGGGTTTAAGGAGCAAGATCAGAAGATCGCAGCCTTCGGCAGCTCCTACAGAAGATATGCATTCCAAATGTAGGAGCTGCCGAAGGCTGCGATCTTTTGATTTTGAAAAATAAATGAGCCGTTTTTCAGATCTGGCGTGACAGAGAAGGAAAGCCCCCTTGATTCAACCTTCTCAGGATCATCCGACATGCACTCCACCCGCCTCACGCCACTGGCTCGTACCCTGCGCAATCTTGTCCTCGGCGCCAGCCTGAGTTTCAGTGCCCTGCCCGCCGCGCTGGCCGCTGATGCCAAGGCTTATCACATCGCGCCGTCGTCGCTGGAGAACGCCCTCAACCAGTTTGGTCGTGAAGCAGGCGTGCTGATTTCGTTTGGTTCGCAACTCACCAGCGGCGTGCAAAGCCGTGGCCTGGAAGGCAGCTACACGCCCGAGCAAGGTTTGAATGCGCTTCTTGAAGGCTCCGGTCTGCAAGCGCGCGCCGAGGGCAACAATGCGTTCAGCCTGCAACCGGTGGCGGATGCCGCGCTGGAACTGGATACCTCGACAGTCGTCGGCGACTGGCTCGGCGATGCTGCGCAAATCAATGTCTTCGAACATCCAGGTGCCCGTGATGTGATCCGTCGCGAAGAGTTCGAACGCCAGGGCGCCACTCAGGCGCGGGATGTACTCAATCGCATCCCCGGCGTCAACGCTCCGGAAAACAACGGCACCGGTAGCCACGACATGGCGTTGAATTTCGGAATCCGTGGCTTGAACCCGCGACTGGCCGCGCGCTCGACCGTGTTGATGGACGGCATTCCGGTGCCGTTCGCGCCCTATGGCCAGCCGCAGTTATCGTTCGCGCCGATCAGCATGGGCAACATGGATGCCGTGGACGTGGTGCGTGGCGGTGGCGCAGTGCGGTATGGCCCGCAGAACGTCGGTGGCGTGGTCAACTTCGTGACCCGGGCGATCCCCGACGAGCCAACGGTCAAGGGCGGCTTCCAGACTGAAACCAGCCCATCGTCGAGCCACGACGGCTTCAAGACCAGCGCCAACCTGCTGGCCGGCGGCACGAACGAAAATGGTCTGGGCGGCGCGTTGCTCTACTCCGGGACGCGCGGCGGCGACTGGCGTGAGCACAGCGACACCGAGATCGACGACCTGATCCTCAAGGGCAAATACCAGCTCGACGAAGCCAACAGCTTCAACGCCATGGCCCAGTATTACGAAGGCAAAGCCGACATGCCCGGCGGTTTGAACGTCGCGGATTACGACGCCGATCCTTATCAATCGACCCGCCCGAAAGACCAGTTCTGGGGCCGGCGCACGATGTTCAATTTCGGCTATCGCTATCAGGAAGATCGCCGCGAATTCACCGCCAACACCTTCTTCACCAAGACCCTGCGCAGCGGTTATCTCGATCAGGGCACGTTCCTTTCGCTGTCGCCGCGCGAGTATTGGGTGCGCGGTCTGGAAACCCGTTTCGCTCAAGGCTTCGACCTCGGCCCGACCAGCCATGAAGTCGGCGTCGGCTACCGCTACATCAACGAGGCTGGTCACGAACTGCGCTATCGCACGCCGATCAGCAGCAACGAATACCCGACCACCAGCAGCCGCAATGACCGCGACACCCGTGGCGGCACCGAGGCCAATGCGTTCTTCGTCGACGACCGCATCGACATCGGTAAATGGACGATCACCCCGGGCGTGCGCTACGAGATGATCGAATCGCAGCAGACCAACAACCTGACCAACGTCAAATACAAAGGCGACTACAACACCGCACTGCCGGCGTTGAACGTGCTTTATCACCTGACTGACAGCTGGAACCTCTACGCCAACACCGAAGGCTCGTTCGGCAGCGTGCAATACAGCCAGATGCCCAACCGCGTAACCAGCGGCGAAGTGAAACCGGAAAAGGCGCGCACCTGGGAACTCGGCACGCGCTATGACAACGGTGCGTTGCGTGCAGAGATCGGCGCATTCCTGATCAACTTCGATAACCAGTACGAAAGTAATCAGACCAACGATTCGGTGATCGCCCGTGGCGAAACCCGCCATCAAGGGATCGAGACTAGCGTCAACTACGCGCTGGATGACTTGAGCCCGGCGCTCGCCGGTTTCGATATCTACGCCACTTACGCTTATGTCGACGCGACCATCCGCGAAGACGGACCGAACAAGGGTAATCGCGTACCGTTCTCGTCGAAACACAAAGGCACGATTGGCGTCGGCTACACCGAAGGCCCGTGGAAGTTGAATCTGGACAGCAGCTTCCAGAGCGACCAGTTCGCCGATAACGCCAACACTTCGAAGGAAAGCGCCGATGGCAGCACCGGCAAGATCCCCGGCTACATGCTGTTCAGCAGTCGTGCGGGGTATGACTTTGGGCCACAGTTATCGGATCTGAATGTGGCGGTGGGCGTAAAGAACATTTTCAACACGCAGTACTTCACGCGTTCGTTTGATGACAACAACAAGGGCAAGTATGTCGGGGAACCGCGCACGGTTTATGTGCAGACTTCTGTAGCGTTCTGAGGATTGAGAAGCCCCTCACCCTAGCCCTCTCCCAAAGGGAGAGGGGACTGATTGCGGGATGCTTGCGAGGTATGCCGACTTGGTTCTGCTTTGCCGAATCCATAATCGACTCGGTATTTCAGGTCGATGTATCACGTATCACAACTCGGTCGGCCCCCTCTCCCTCTGGGAGAGGGCTGGGGTGAGGGTCCGCGGGTCATGGTCTAAAGTAAAACTTCAAACCAACTTCACAAGGATCGTGAAGCATGCAAACCCGCCCCACCATCGCCCAATTCGCCCGCCAGCTCCGCGTCAATCAAACCGACTGCGAACACCTGCTCTGGCAAAAACTCCGCTCACGCCAAGTCGCCAATCTGAAATTTCGTCGGCAGTTTCCCTGTCCGCCTTACGTGCTGGATTTTTACTGTGCGGAGCTGAAATTGGCGATTGAGCTGGACGGTGGGCAGCATTTTGAAACAGCGGGATTGATTCATGACCAGCGCCGGACACGCTATCTCCATCAAAAAGGCATTGAAGTCGTGCGTTTCACTAATCTGGAGGTGATGCAGCAGATGGACGATGTGCTAGAGCAGATCATAAGAATTGCGGCGAATCGAAAAATGCCCTCACCCTAACCCTCCCGAAACGTCGGACCGCCCAGAGGGAGAGGGGACTGATTGGGGGATGCTTCAGAAATACATCGACCTGAAATTATTGGGCTGAATCCATAACCGACTCGGTCTCTCAGGTTGATGTACCTCGCAAGACACCTCGGTCGGCTCCCTCTCCCTCCAGGAGAGGGCTGGGGTGAGGGGCTTTTCTGCTACAAACAAAAACGGGCCTGCATTCGCAGGCCCGTTTTCATTGGGTGGCTTATAAAATCAGCGCATCAACTGTTGATCGCTGCCTGTTCGTTCTCAAGAAATTCTTCCTCCAGCAGAGCGTCATTCGCCTTGCTAAATGGAACCACCGCGGCACGGGGTTTACCTCGCAGTTTGCCGAAAAGGTGCTCCAGTGCATGCTCGAGTTTTTCGGCAGCGCCGTCGATCGCTAGCTCCAGCGAATCGGCCTTATGAGTCACGGAAATCGGTTGATGGCCTTTTGGCCGCGCTTCCAGTTGGCAGCGCATGTCATGGGGACCTGGTTTGTCACCGTTCTCATCGGCCAGATGGACTTCGACACGGGTCAGGTCTTCTTCATAACGTTCGAGCGTGCTCTCAATGGTTGTACGTACCCACTCCTCCAGTCGTTGACTACTTTGAATATGGTTATCGCTGTTGACTTGGATTTGCATAGTTCATCCCTTATTTCAGCTAGCTCGTGAGAGGTCTTGAGTTGAATTTCCTGACCTCCTGGTTACAACAATCGGCCCGACCGGCGAACATTTCAACCCCTGAAAAAAGATAAATATTCATTCGCAAAAAAAGCCGGACAACCGAGCAAAGCACTGGTAAGGTCGGGAGTTGGGTCGCCTCGCAACCCTGCAAAATTTGCTCACAACTGCCCGTCGTTCAACGGGTGCAAGCTACGAAATATCCCCGCCTCCTCGACCAGCCAATCATGTACAGCCCGTACGCCCGGATGGCTCAAGGCCCCCGGCGCATACAGCAACACGTAGCGCTTGTGATTGGGCACCGACAGGCCAAATGGCACAATCAACGTCCCCCGCTCCAGCTCATCGTTAAGCAAGGTGCGGCGGGCAATCGCCACACCCATGCCGGCAATCGCCGCTTCGATGGTCAGGTGATTGCGGTTGAAGGTATGTCCACGCCGTACGTCGGCGCCTTCAAAGCCGATCGCGTTTAAATAGAACTCCCACTCCGCGTATTCATAACTGCCACGCCAGGCGGTGATGTCGTGCAGCAACGGAAAATGCACCAGATCCGCCGGGCCATGCAGTGGCGGCCGCCCACGCAACAGGCTCGGCGCACACACCGGGAAAATCTGCTCGTCGAGCAAGGCTGTGGATAACAATCCCGGGTAACTGCCGTCGTTCAGATCGATTGCCAGATCAAAGTCGCCTTCGTGCAAAGGCACGCTGCTGTCCTCGGCGACCAATCGTAACTGAATGTCCGGATAGCGCTGCTGCAGGCGTGGCAAGCGCGGCGTCAGCCACTTGCTGAGGAACGACGGAATCGAGCGCACGCGCAAAATCCCGCTTATCATTCCGGCATCGAGTCGACGCAATTCCGCATCGATGCTGCCATACGCCTCATTGACGGTAATGGCCAGCCGCTGCCCTTCTGCACTCAATTCCACACCGCGCGCGCGCCGATGAAACAGGCGAAACCCGAGGCGTTCCTCCAACTGGCGGATCTGCTGGCTAACAGCTCCCGGGGTGATGTGCAGTTCCTCGGCACAACGGGTGAACGACAGGTGCCGCGCGGCACAGGAAAACACCTGCAGCCAGACATAGGTCTGAGCATGCAATTGACGACTCATCGTTTAGTCCTGCTAAAGGCTTACTTAGGAAGTTTCGTTAGTCACGTAGGACCGAGGTAGGCAGTATCGCCGACATTGCGCTTGTCCTACAAAAAATGGCAGCGATTCCTACTCCATTGCCTGTAAGGGTTTAGCATGGCTATCAGTGTTTTCGATCTATTCAAAGTCGGCATCGGCCCGTCCAGTTCCCACACCGTCGGCCCGATGCGTGCGGCGGCAACCTTCGCTCAGGCGCTGATCGATGAGCATCTGTTGAACGATGTGCGCCGTGTGGAAATCCATTTATACGGTTCGCTGTCCGCGACGGGCGTCGGTCATGCCACTGACCGCGCCACCGTCATGGGCCTGATGGGTGAATGGCCGGACAGCATTGATCCGTCGACCATCGATCCACGCATCCAGCAACTGCGCGAGACAGGCCAACTGTGCCTCGCCGGGCAAAGAGAAATTGCCTTCGACTGGCAGCGTGATCTCCTGCTGCTGGACGAGAGCCTGCCCTACCATCCCAACGCCATGTCGCTGACAGCCTTTGGCGAAAATGCCGAGCTGTTCATGCAGACGTACTACTCGGTGGGCGGCGGTTTCATCATCGAAGCGGCGGAAGCCGAGTCCGGTGTGGCGCCGGCCGGTGATGTGGTGTTGCCATATGATTTCTCCAGCGCAGCCGAACTGTTGTCGCTGTGCAAACAGCACAACCTGCGCGTGTCCGAACTGATGATGGCCAACGAGCGCGCCTGGCGCACTGACGCCGAAATCCGTCAGGGCCTGCTGCACATCTGGTCGGTGATGCGTGAATGCGTCGAACAAGGCCTGCGCCACGAAGGCATTCTGCCCGGTGGTCTGAATGTGCCACGTCGTGCAGCGAAACTGCATCGCAGCCTGTTGGAAATCGGCAAGCCGAACGTGATCAGTTCGACGCTGTCGGCAATGGAGTGGGTCAACCTGTTCGCCCTCGCCGTCAATGAAGAAAACGCCGCTGGCGGGCGCATGGTCACCGCGCCGACCAACGGTGCTGCGGGGATCATCCCGGCCGTTCTGCACTACTACATGAAATTCAACCCGGACGCGTCTGACGATGATGTCGTCGCTTTCTTCCTCGGTGCGGCCGCCGTCGGCATTCTGTGTAAGAAAAATGCCTCGATCTCCGGCGCTGAAGTTGGCTGCCAAGGTGAAGTCGGTTCGGCCTGCGCGATGGCCGCTGCCGGCCTGGCCGACGTACTCGGCGCCACTCCGGAGCAACTGGAGAACGCTGCCGAGATCGGCCTGGAACACAACCTCGGCCTGACCTGTGACCCGGTCGGCGGCCTCGTACAGGTGCCGTGCATCGAGCGCAATGCCATCGCCGCCGTGAAAGCGATCAACGCCACGCAAATGGCCCTGCGCGGCGACGGCAAACACTTCATTTCCCTCGACCGGGTGATCCGCACCATGCGCGATACCGGCGCCGACATGCACGACAAATACAAAGAGACTTCACGGGGTGGCCTGGCTGTGAGCTGGGTGGAGTGCTGACGCGCATTCCCTGACCGCCCCGGCAGACCGCACCCGATGGTCTGCCAACCGTGAGCCCGAGCAAAAATAATAACGAGGCGATACCGATGACCGATGTACGTACACCTGCTGCCGAAAATCCCGCTGTAGATCGCACATGCAATGCAGAAACGGCCCACAAGGGCTGGAGTAAATTCGACACCACCTGGATGCTCGGCCTGTACGGCACCGCTATTGGTGCCGGCACGTTATTTTTGCCGATCAACGCCGGCGTGGGCGGTTTCTGGCCGTTGTTGATTCTCGCCGTGCTGGCGTTTCCGATGACCTTCTTCGCCCACCGAGGCCTGACCCGCTTCGTACTGTCTGGTCGCTCCGGGGACATCACCGAAGTGGTCGAAGAACACTTCGGCATCGGCGCCGGCAAGCTGATCACGCTGCTGTATTTCTTTGCGATCTTCCCGATCCTGCTGGTGTACAGCGTGGCGCTGACCAACACCCTGAGCAGCTTTCTCGAGCACCAATTGCACATCGCCCCGCCACCACGGGCGATTCTCTCGCTGGTGCTGATCCTCGGTTTGATGGCGATTGTGCGCTGTGGGCAGAGCGTGATCGTCAAAGCCATGAGCGTGTTGGTGTATCCATTCGTCGCCGCGTTGCTGCTGCTGGCGCTCAGCCTGATTCCGAACTGGAACGGCGCGTTTTTCGCCAGCGCTCAAGAAGCGATGCCGATGTCAGTGTTCCTCAAGACATTGTGGCTGGCGATCCCGGTGATGGTGTTCTCGTTCAACCATTCGCCGATCATCTCCGCGTTTGCGGTTGATCAAAAACAACGCTACGGCGAGCAGGCCGAACGCAAAAGCAGCGGCATCCTCGCCATGGCCCACGGCATGATGGTCGTCACGGTAATGTTCTTCTGCTTCAGCTGCGTGTTGGCATTGTCGCCGGCGGATCTGGCAGCGGCGAAGGCGCAGAACATTTCGATCCTGTCGTACCTGGCCAACCACTTCCAGACGCCGGTCATCGCTTACGCCGCGCCGCTGATTGCACTGGTGGCGATCACCAAATCCTTCCTCGGCCACTACATCGGCGCTAGCGAAGGCTTTCAGGGCATGATCGTGAAAAGCCTGCGCAGCCGTGGCCGGGTGATGTCGGCGAGCTGGCTGAACCGCACAACCGCCGTGTTCATGATTCTCAGCTGCTGGGCCGTGGCAACATTCAACCCGAGCATCCTCGGGATGATCGAGGCTTTCGGTGGGCCAGTGATTGCCTGTCTGCTGTTCTTGATGCCGATGTACGCCATCCGCCGCGTGCCAGCCTTGCGCCAGTATTCGGGCCAGGTGTCCAACGTGTTTGTGGTGCTGATCGGCCTGATTGCACTGTCAGCGATCATCTACTCGGTTCTGCCCTGAAAACGCGCCATTAAAAAAGGCGAGCCGAGCGGCTCGCCTTTTTTATGCCCGTGTTCATTGTTCGACAATTTTCCCGGCACAGCCCTTGCTATATACCTGCAGGAGCTGCTGCAGGCTGCGATCTTTTGATCTTCGTGACCGAAATCAAAACATTGAAGAGCAAAAGATCGCAGCCTGCGGCAGCTCCTACACGAAGCAACAACACAGACCACGGAATGGCCAGTGATCAGGTTTGGCGAACCAACCCGATCACAGCCGGTCAACAACTGCACGTTCAATCAGGCGGTGACGCATCATGGACAATCCTTTTCAGATCATTACCGATGCCTTCGCGCCGGACTACCAGATCAATCTGAGCATTCAGGGCCTGGACGGCAGCATCATGCTGACCCTGTCCAACAGCGGCCGGATCGTGGCCAAACGCATGATCAGCGCCGAGCAGCGCAACGACCCCGCGCGTCTCAAGCGACTGGTGCAAAGCATCCAGTTCGGCATCGCCATCGAACAGGGCCACAGCGCCATGGCGATTCTCGAAGCCATGACCAGCGGCAGCGGGCTGACCCCGCCACCGCCACGCGTCATCGGTCAGCCACGACCAGCGGCCGGGCTTTAAAGCTCACCCTTCTCGACTTCAGGATGTTCGCTGGAACCGGTGCCCAGTGTGCGCTGCGGTTTCTCGATCTTCACCGAGGGAAATTGTGACGAGGCGTAACGCACCACCAGAATCGCCAGCGCCAGCAACAGAATCCCGCCGCACAGATAGATGATGCCCATGTCCGGCGGGTTGTGGTGCGAGACATTGGAGATCAGCAGACGGGTCAGCGCAGTGATCGCCACGTAGATCAGGAAGCGCACCGGCATGTGGTTGGTCTTGAAATAAATCCCGACCATCGCTCCCAGTTCGAGATAGATGAACAGCAGCAGAATGTCATCGATCTTGATGTGGCCTTCCTCGAGCATCCCGAGAAACTCCATCACCGCCGCGTATGCCGTCACCGCACCGATGGCAAACAGCGCCAGATAGTGGAAGGTCTCGACAAACAGGTTGCCCAGGGACTCGGCCAGTTGATGCACGTTTTGCCGCAGTTTCTCGGCCCAGTTGATTTTCACGATGATGTTCCTTAGCCCGATTCGAGCGGATGATGCGTGTTGGACGTGACGGTTTTCTGCACGTAACGGTTTTCATGCAGAAAAGAGGCCACGCCATCATGGCGAGCCGCCGCCAAAGCCGCGCCGTGGCGTTTGGTCGCACCGCTGTGCTTTTGTGGGAGCGAGCCTGCTCGCGAATGCAGCGACACGGTCTTCCTGACAAACCCGAAATCCGGTCTACATTGAAAAGCCACTACCCATGGCGCAGGGATTCGCTTATCCTTTTCGCTGTATATGGATACAGTAGTCGTCAAGACAACTTAATGTGAAGGCATGTGAGGTGGTGAATGGCCGTCGAAGTGGTATACCGCAGCAGCCGAGATCTGGAGCGCTTGTTCATGGATAAAGCCGAAGCTGACCGTCATGACAAAATGCTCGAACTGGCCGAATATCTGGCCGATGTGCTGCAAAAAGCCGTTCCGTCCCTGACTGAACAGCAAGTGGAAGAAGCCGGGATCTACATGGCGAAGAATCGCGATGTGTTCGCCCGGGCGTTCAAGAGCCAGCCGGATGCACTGTCCGAACTGCTCAATGCACCGGCAGAACCAGTTGAACAAGCTGAGGCGGCGGAACCTGCTGAAGCACCGGCCAAGCCAACCAAAGCGGCGAAGGCTGCGAAGTAATCCAGCCCGAATTGAATAGGCCCTGAGTCGAATGGCTCAGGGCCTTTTTCATGCCTGTGAAACTCAGCGATACAAAACTTTCTCCGCCAACTCATCCGCCACCCGCGCCGGCGAACGCTTCTCCGCCTGCGCATGGGCGAACACCTCGGTCAGCCGAGAACTGATTTTCGACAAATGCGCAGTAATCGTCGGCAATTCCTCGCCACGATGTTTCAGCGAGACGTAAATCAGCCCACCCGCATTGATCACATAATCCGGCGCATACAGAATTCCGCGTCGCTCCAGTTGATCGGCGACATCCAGGTGCGTCAGTTGATTGTTTGCCGAACCGGCCACGGCCGAACACCGCAGTTGGGTGACCGTGTGACTGTTCAGCACACCACCCAGACCGCACGGCGCGAGGATGTCGCACGGCGTGCTGAGCAATGCATCGTTGGCGATCGGATGGGCGTTGAGTTGCTCCATCGCCAGTTGCACCTTACCGTGGTCGATATCGCTGACCAGCAACTCAGCCCCGGCGGCGTGCAGTTGCTCGGCCAAGGCAAAACCGACATTGCCCAGGCCCTGAATCGCAATGCGCAAGCCTTCGAGATTATCGCTGCCCAGCCGGGCCATCGCCGTTGCGCGAATGCCGGTGAACACACCCATTGCTGCGTGTGGCGCCGGGTCGCCGGCCGAGGTGGTGCTAGTGACATGCTGGGTCTGTTGAGCGATGCAATCCATGTCCGCCACCGACGTACCGCTGTCGATCGCGGTGATGTAGCGGCCGTCGAGCTGATTGATGCAGCGGCCAAACGCTTCAAACAGTGCGCCGCGGTTTTCCACATGCACCGGACGCACGATCACCGCAACCCCGCCGCCCTGCTGCAGACCCGCCAGCGCGGCTTTGTAGCTCATGCCCTGAGCGAGGCGAATGGCATCCTCAACGGCAGATTCGTCATTGGGATAGGCAAGATAACGACATCCGCCCAAGGCTGGCCCGAGGCGACTGTTATGGATGGCAATGACCGCCTTCAACCCGGAGACCGGGTCAACGCTAAGGTGCAGCGATTCCAGGCGAGTGCTTTGCATGAGCGCAAACATCGTTGGGCTCCCGAATCACTTCTTGTAGAACGCCAGTATAGGCCTGCGCCTGAAAATTGCTGGAGCGCACCGGAATAAGCGCCTGCGCAGACCACGGCTTTGCGGCATAACCGTAAACCTGCGCAGCGGGGGTACTGGACGAATGGCACGGACCGGGCTAAAACGAGGCATTCCCCGGAGATTTCGATGAGTGCGCGTCAACGTTTTTTCGAATGCCTGCACCGTTCACCGCCCGCGCTGTTCGAAGCCGCGCTGTGGATGGCGGCCGAGCACGAAAAAGCGGTGGATCCCGACGCGCTGCTGCACGAATTCAAAGAACTGCAACAGCGGATCAGTTACGGTTTGCCAATGCTGCCGGTAAGCGAGCTGGCGCAACCGTTGTTACGCCGCATGACCGATCTGGGTTTTGCACAGGACGACTTTCTGCCGTTGCGCCCACAGGCTGCGTTGCTGCACAAAGTGTTGCACACCCGTCGCGGACAACCGCTGGCATTGGCGCTGATTGCTCTGGAGTTGGCGCGAGGGCTGGAGATCCCGCTGGTCGGGGTCAATTTCCCCGGGCACTTCCTGTTGCGGGTGCCCGGTGCCGATCACTTGCTCGATCCGTGTGGCGGCCGGCGTCTGTACCCCAATGATTGTCGGGAGCTGTTGCAGCGCCAGTACGGACCGAACATGAAGCTCAACGCCGAGCATCTGCTGACCGCCACACCGCAGCAGATGCTCCAGCGCCTGTCGCGCAACCTGCGCCAGTTGCACCTGACCCATGATGACTTTATTGCTGCGCTGATCGACGCCGAGCGCGTTCTCGAACTGGGTGACGCTGGCGCCGCCGATTATCTGGCCCGTGCCAGTCTGTATCAGCGGCTCGACTGCCCGAATGCCGAGCGCTTCGATCTGGAGCACGCCTTGCTGCTCAGCGACGATCCGATCCAGCGACTGCGCCTGACCGAACGACTCGGCCACCTGCCGCCCAATTCCGTCGTCCACTGAAAAACGCTCGCGATAGCGGTGTGTCAGGTAACGAATGTACTGACAGAAACACCGCCTTCGCGAGCAAGCTCGCTCCCACAGGTTTGGTGTGGACCTAAATTATCGGCTCGGCACACATCACTGTGGGAGCGAGCTTGCTCGCGAAGCAGACGGCGCGATCTTTCAATTAAACCGCGTTATCGTTCTTCGCGAGCAGGCTCGCTCCCACATTGGATAGGCGTGTGTCATTGGGTGAACGCACCTGAATGATCAGCAGCGCAGCGATCACCGCCGGAATCGCGCAAAAAAAGAAAATCTGCGCCACCGGAATGTGCATCGCCAGCAGCAGGCTGCCGAACAGCGGCCCGAGAATCGAACCGAACCGCCCCACACCCAATGCCCATCCGGTGCCGGTCGCACGTACATGCGCCGGGTAGAAATTACTGGCGAACGCATTTAACGTCAGTTGCCCGCCGATGATGCAGAAGCCGGCGGCGAAAACGCAGGCCACCAGATAGCGTGGGTTGTCGTGATTGAGCCCGAGCAAAATCGTGCACAGCGCTGCGCCCGCCAGCACTGCTGACAACAGACGCACCTTGCGCTTCAAGCGGTCGGCAAACCAGGCCATGCAAATCGCGCCCAAAGTACCGGCGAAGAGGAACATCGACGTCACCAGATTGGCTTCGTTGAGTTTCAGGCCGCTTTCCAGCAGCAGCGTCGGCAGCCAGCTGATCATGAAATACAGCAGAATCAGGCTGACGAAGAACGTCGCCCAGATCAGCAAGGTCGGCCGTGCGTAACCGTTGCGGAACAACTCGACCACGGTCAGTTTGCTGCCCTGCTCACGTTCGTTCTGCTCGACAGTCGCCACCGGCGGTTGCCAGTCAGGCAGCATGCGCGCGGTGACTTTGCGCAGTCGTGCATACGGCGGCGCATCACGCAGCAGGCGTGGCAGCGATTCAGGCAGCATCCACCACAGAAACGGAAACAACAGCAACGGTGTAACGCCACCCGCAAGGAACACCGCTTGCCAGCCGAATTGGTCGATGAACCCGGCGGCGACGAAACCACCCGCTGCCCCGCCGAACGAGAAGCCACAGGCCGCCAGCGTCACCATCAAGGTGCGCAAACGCGGTGGCGAGTATTCCGACATCAACGCCATGGCGCTGGGCATCGCCCCGCCCATGCCGATGCCGCAGATGAAGCGCGCGATCATCAGCGTATTGAGCGAGTCGGCGAAGACCATCAGCACGGTCAGCGTGGCGTAGATCAGTACGCAAGCGAGCAAAATCCGTCGCACGCCAAAGCGGTCAGCCAGCGGCGTGACCGCCAGTGAACCAAGGGTAAGACCGAGCAGATTGGCGCTGAAAACAGGTCCGAACGCAGCCTTTTCCAGCCCCCAATCCTGCGCCAAAGCAGGCACCACGTAACCGAGCACCTGGGCGTCGTAGCCGTCGGTGACCAGCAACAGCGCGAGCAGGATCAACAGTAACCACTGATATCGGGACACAGGACGGGCGTCGAGTGCCGCCCGGAAGCTGGCAATCTGGTTGTGCATCGCAAGGTACCTGTTTTGTTTTTATGATTTTTAGGGGGCTCAACGCAGAACCTTGTGGGAGCGAGCCTGCTCGCGAATGCGCTGTGTCAGCTAAATGAACGGTGGCTGACACTCAGCCTTCGCGAGCAGGCTCGCTCCCACAGGGGGTATTACGGTGTGTCTGGCTGGTTGGCGGGATGAGCCTTGATGAACGCTGGATGTTCGGCCGCCAACGCGGCGACCCGACGAATTTTCGGATACGCCTCAAGGCTGACGCTGAACCGCTCTGCCGCATACAACTGCGGAATCAGATACACATCAGCCACGCACGGCCATTCGCCGAAACAAAAACCCTCGTCGCCAATCAACTGCTCCACTGTCGCCAGCCCCTGGCTGATCCAGTGGCTGATCCACTCGACCACCTGCGGCTCGTCGTGCCCTAGCTGGCGCAGGCGATTGAGCACGCTGACGTTGTGCAGCGGATGCACATCGCAACCAATCACTGCCGCCACACCGCGCACATGGGTACGGGCGACAAGGTCCTCCGGCAACAGTGGCCGCTGTGGATAACGTTCCTCCAGGTACTCGATGATCGCTGGCGACTGAATCAACAACTCACCTTCGTCAGTGCGCAAGGCCGGCACCCGACCTTGCGGATTGATCGCCAGATACGCCGCTTGCCGATGCTCGCCACCCGGCGGTGCAATCAGGTTGACCGGCAACGCCTGATAGTCGAGGCCTTTCAACGCCAGTGCGATCCGTACTCGATACGATGAGGTCGAACGGTAATAGGTATAAAGATCCATAACCCGCTCCTGTCAGCGCGCCGCCAGCACTTTGCCGCGGCACTCGCCGAAGCCGATCGAAGCAAAACCATCACGGGCGCAGCGAGCGCGCAGGATGATTTCATCGCCATCCTCAAGGAATTTACGCACCTCGCCAGAGGCCAGTTCGATCGGTTTTTTACCGCCCTCGGTGATTTCCAGCAGGCTGCCGAACTGACCGTTTTCCGGGCCGGACAAGGTGCCCGAACCGAACAGGTCACCGGCCTGCAACTGGCAACCGTTGACGCTGTGGTGCGCGACCATTTGCGCGACGGTCCAGTACATGTAACGGGTGTTGCTCAGTGTCAGGCGATGGGCCGGCAGGTTCTGCTCGCGCATGGTTTCGGTGAGCAGCAGCACTTCCAGTTCGATGTCGAAAGCCCCGCCGTCCTGATCACGCTTGTCGAACAGATACGGCAACGGTTGCGGATCACCTTCAGGACGCTTCGGCTGCGCGGTACGGAATGGCTCCAGCGCCTCTGCGGTAACCACCCACGGGGAGACGCTGGTGATAAAACTTTTCGACAGGAACGGCCCCAGCGGCTGGTATTCCCAAGCCTGGATATCACGCGCCGACCAATCGTTGAGCAGGCAGAAACCGGCGATGTGATCCGCGGCGTCACCGATGGCGATTGAATCGCCCATCTCATTGCCCTGACCGATCCAGATGCCCAGTTCCAGCTCATAGTCCAGGCGTGCGCACGGACCAAAAGTGGGTTCGGTCTGACCGGCCGGCAAGGTCTGGCCTTTCGGCCGACGCACGTCGGTGCCGGAGGCGCGCACGGTGGAGGCGCGACCGTGATAACCGATCGGCACGTGCTTGTAGTTCGGCAGCAGCGGGTTATCCGGACGGAACAGTTTGCCGACGTTTTGCGCGTGTTCAATGCCGACATAGAAGTCGGTGTAATCGCTGATGCGAGCCGGCAGATGCAACTGGCAATCGGCGGCCAGTGGCAGCAGTTTCGCGCCTTGGGCTTCGATGTTGCCGCGATGCGTGCTGCCTTCGCTGAACAGTTCCAGCAGACGCTCTCGCAAAGCGACACGTGCCTCGCGGCCCAGTTCGAAGAACGCGTTCAACTGGCCGCCATGCATGGCTTCCACTGCACTGCGCGCGACGCCGTCAAACAGCCCGGCCTCCAACGCTACTTGCAGATCGAAGATGTGTTCACCAATCGCCACGCCAGCGCGCGGCGCCGAACCGTTGCTGCTGAACACACCCAGCGGCAGGTTCTGCAGCGGGAAATCAGCGTGGCCGTTGGCCGAAGCGACCCAACTGCGGGTGATGGAATTCTGCGTCATGGGTTATCTCCGGGTCGGGTCGAACGTGGCGGGCAACGTGGCCCAGCAAGCGTCGTAAGTGGATTGCAGTTGCGGGCAGTCGAGGGCGAAGCGGCTTGGGCGCAGCACTTGGCTGGTCTCGAACATGAAGGCCATGGTGTTGTCGATTTTCGCTGGTTTGAGCTCGGCGTTGATCGCTCTGGTGCAGGTCTCGCCATCCGGGCCGTGAGCGCTCATGCAGCTGTGCAGCGAAGCACCGCCGGGCACGAAGCCTTCGGCCTTGGCGTCGTATTCGCCCTGGACCAGGCCCATGAATTCGTTCATCAGGTTGCGATGAAACCACGGCGGACGGAAGGTGTTTTCGGCGACCATCCAGCGCGGCGGGAAGATCACGAAATCGAGATTGGCCAGACCGTGCACGCTGGTCGGCGAGGTCAGCACGGTGAAGATCGACGGATCCGGATGATCGAAACTCACCGTGCCGATGGTGTTGAAACGGCGCAGATCGTATTTGTACGGCACGTTGTTGCCGTGCCAGGCGACCACGTTGAGCGGCGAGTGATTGAGTTCGGTAGCCCACAACTGGCCGAGGAATTTCTGCACCAGCGTGGTCGGCTGTTGCAGGTTTTCGTAGGCGGCGACCGGGGTCAGGAAGTCGCGCGGATTGGCCAGACCGTTACTGCCGATCGGCCCCAGATCCGGCAGTCGTAATGGCGCGCCGTGGTTCTCGGCAACATAGCCGCGCGCTTGCGGGTCGAGCAATTCGACACGGAATTTCAGGCCGCGCGGCAGCACGGCGATTTCCAGCGGCGCCACTTCCAGCACACCCAATTCAGTGGCGATGCGCAGACGGCCGAGTTGCGGCACCAGCAGCAATTCGCCGTCGGCGTTGAAGAATACGCGCTCCATCGAGCGATTGGCGACGTAGTTGTAGATGCTGATGCCGGACGGCTTTTCCGCGCCAGCGTTGGCGACCATGCTCACCAGACCGTCGATGAAATCGGTCGGTTCGGCGGGAATCTCCAGCGGGTTCCAGCGCAGGCGATTGGGCGTCACTTCACCCAACGGTCCACCGGCCAGTTGTCGTTCCAGTTTGACGAAGGCCGGGTGATTGGCCGACGGCTGAATCCGATACATCCAGGTGCGCCGCGCTTCACTGCGGGACATGGTGAACGCAGTGCCGGAAAACAATTCGGTGTAGAGACCGTACGGCGCTTTTTGCGGGGAGTTCTGGCCGACGGGCAGCGCGCCGGGCAACGCTTCAGTGCTGAATTCGTTGCCGAAACCGGACTGATACGCCAGCGCCTGAGCGGTTGAATCGAGGTTCATGGAGCCTCCTGAACAGGGAGTCGGCAGTGGCCCATCGCTCTGGCTCAGAGGTTTCGGCACGCCGGGGTTGTTATTATCGTAATTCAATTACGCATAACGTAATTTGCTCGCTATCCAGCGTCAAGCTATAAAGACGCCCATTCGTTTCGGAACCCGGCCGCACCATGGAAAAAACCAGCGACAGCAACGGCAAACAGAAAGTCCGCTCCGCCGAAGTCGGCACCGACATCCTCAAGGCCTTGGCCGAGTTGTCGCCGTCCACTTCGTTGTCGCGACTGGCCGAACATGTGCAAATGCCGGCGAGCAAGGTTCACCGCTATCTGCAGGCGTTGATCGCCTCGGGTTTCGCCGAGCAGAACACCGCGACCAACCATTACGGCCTCGGCCGGGAAGCACTGCGCGTGGGCCTGGCCGCACTCAACAGTATGGACGTGCTGAAAGTCGCCGCCTTGCCCTTGGCCGAACTGCGCGACGAACTCAACGAAACCTGCTTTTTGGCGGTGTGGGGCAATCAGGGCGCGACCGTGGTGCACATCGAACCGGCGGTGCGTGCGGTGACGGTGGTGACGCAACTGGGTTCAGTGTTGCCGCTGCTCAGTTCATCGACGGGTCTGGTGTTCAGTGCCTACTTGCCGCATCGGGAAACCGGTGAGTTGCGCGAGCAGGAAATTGCCGCTGTGGATCATCCGCTGAAGGATGAAAAGACTTACGCAACGCTGTGCGAACAGATCCGCGAACGCGGTCTGCATCATGTGCATGGTTTGCTGATGCCGGGTGTGGATGCGTTGTCCGCCCCGGTGTTCAACGCCGTTGGCCAGGTCGCCGCCGTGTTGACCATTGTGGGCCCGACCTCGCTGTTCCACGCCGACGAAAACGGCCCGGCGGCGCAGCGGTTGCTGGCGGCGACGCAGGCCGTGAGTTGGCGAATGGGTTATGAACGATAAATCTGCGGACTAAGAGCGCTCGAAACGGCTCAACGAACCGTGGTCTTGCTCAATGCAGAGTCAGCATCTTCCATCAGTGAATTGAAGAAACCAATCAGTTCATCTTTGGGGTCTTCATGGCCGGTGTAATACGTAACGAGTTCGGCGACTGTCCGAGCGTCTTCAAACAAACTGAGGAACGAGCGTTGCGCGCGAGTCAGTTCTTTAGCCGGTGCGTGCGCCGCAGCAGCCTGCCCCAATGTCAGCAGCCCGGTCAATACATCCCGAACATGTCCCAGCGCGGCGGAATAATCACCCCGTCGGTCCGACTGCGACGCATCGTAGATGCTTTTCATCATCTGCACAGCCACCACGACAGTGCCCACGGGAGGCACCAGCAGACTTACGATGTTCGCCGCCTTCAACAGGTTGTCGTAAACAAGACCGGCGATTATTTCATTGAGACTGGTGGTGCGTTCGTCGATATCACTCAATACACGGCGCACTCGCTCGTCATGGAAAGTGAACAGATCAGACAGTAGCGAACGCTGCTGCGTGCGAATGGCCGGTTTGACATCGACGGTTGCGACCAGATTGTCGAAATAGTCGTTGATCGCCTTTTGGTCGACCAGCAGTATCCGCTCGCTGTAGTAGCTTCTGAACGGGCCGAATCGGAAACGAATAGAAGGGATGAACTCAGCGATCGGCCGGAAGCTCACCAGGTCCGGTGCATCAGGCGTATAGAGCAAATCGACGAACCCTGAAGACAACTTCAGTCGGAAAATATAAACACCACCCACCGAGCGGTCCCGATCAGCCGTCAATAACAACTTGCCGATATTGAATTTATACAGCCCAACGTCACCTTCGGTGACGCTATCCACAACTGACTGATAGCCGCCGCTTTCTTTCAGATTATCGATAATTCGCTGGATAGCAGTGAAAGACTCTGTCGTTAATCTGCCATTGGTATAGTCGGCAAAGGCACTGCAGTACATTTCACAGCGAATTCTTCGGGCGTGTACTGCGCGCTTGAATGCGTAATCAGGATGAGCCTTGTTCTGATATTGCGCTTTCAGCATCGCGGCATATCTGTCGCCGGGACGGAAAGTTTTCGACAGCGAGGACAGGTCTCGGATATCCAGTTTTTCAACACTGCGATGGCCATTCACCAAATAATATTTTGGGCTGAATTTGGTTTCGTAAGCCGGATGCACCGCTTCAAAGGCGAGCCCCTCGAGCAAAACATCAGTAACGCTCTTACGAAAATCTTCGGTTTGCACAATGATATGGTCGGGGTTGACCGATACGTTGCTGCCACGCTGACGCAAAATGTCTTCTATCTGAACTTTCACAGCATCATAAGTGAACTGCTCGAATGTCGGAAAACCATTGTCTCGTCCATCAACCGTACACAGTGCCTTGAGTTCGGTTGTCAGACGCGAGTAGCGCTTGCGGCCTTCGACGCCAAGCGCCCGATAACCTACCGGAGCAATCGCCTTGTGCAGAGCAACTTCGGCTCGGTAAGCGATATTTACATAGTCCGCCAACGGTACCGCGGGATTCAGGCCAAGATTGACCGGCCGGCTGTCGAGTTCGTAGCGGTACTCCAGCTGTGTGCGAACACTGCCGAGCAACTTGCCTGATTCGTACAGGTAGTCTGGATGAATCATCCGTGCAGCGTATTCACGATCTGATGACAATGCCGTCGCCAGCCAGCGTAGCGCCGCCCGAACATCGGAAAACTTTATCAGTTCAAATTGCCCGACAGGCGTTTTGACCAACATCAGCGTCGGAACATATTCTCTGGCCGAAATCATCAGAACATCTTTCAATGCGGGTAATTGATAACTGATTTTCAATCCCTGAAAAGTCACCGTAGGGTCATTGGCCATGGCTCGCGCAATGATATTCGCATCGGTGGAGTCCAGCTTTCCGGAGTGGCGAGCAACAAAAACTGCAAACTCTATCTGGCTGAATAGATAGTTGCGGTAAGCCTCTTGGTAATCAACCGAGGGCGAGGATGCAAGGCCGCCGGTAAATGCCAGTCGCAGGTTACGATTTTCCAGCCACTGCTCAAGCGCCATACTCGTCAGCCGACTTCCCTCGGGAGCGCCAATGATAGTCAGGGTGGCTTTATAACCATTGTCATGCAGTCCAAAAACGAGAAATTCCGTCAGCGTTCGGGTGTCTTCCTGTTCGACAGTACGTCCGGCAATTTGCAGGGTGTACGAGCTATGGACACTTATTGTTTCTGGATCAAGGTGTTCCCCGAGCGTCCTGTCCGCCCATTCGGCGAACGTACGCACCACATAATCCTTAAACGAAAAGTACGCATCGAAGACGGTTGAATAAGCAGCCTGGTATTCATCCCTGGATTCCTCAAGCTCCTTGTATCGCTGTTGAATATCGCTACCGGCGGCATGGAGCCAAAGCGGCCAGTCGGTGCGTTTCAATGCAGCCCAAAGCAGATAGAAGCGAGTGTTGATACCGTAGCGCAGCACGTGCAAGCCTTGATTCTCCTGCAGCACGGAGGTGAGCGGACTTTCCAGTTGTTCCCGGCCACCGAGCAAGGATGACACGCTTTCCAGCTGGCCCTTGAGGTGCGTCTCTACGCAGAAGGCGTGAGAACTTTGTGTGGCTTTCAGGTATCGGATCTGGTGGCTACCCAAAGACAGCCGCTGCTGTAGTTTGCTGTGCAGCTCGGTATTCTTTTCAAAAAACTCAAAGCCGCATTCCGGCGTGTGCATCAGATAGGAAGTCGACTCGTTGACCAGCGGCATTTCTGCATTCTGACGCTCAGCGTTGTCCAGAACGAAACAGGGCTGACGCGACAGAAGGTAATCCTGCGACGGTTGCAGGTTGACTTCAAACGCTGCGCGACCGGTGTCTGCGTCGAGCAAACGAGCGAATCTCTCACCCAACACGGCATCAAAATTGTTAGCCATGACCGACAGAGACAGTTCTGCACTTGTGACCTCGGCGTACGCTTCGATGAAAGCCTGCTTGTTCGACAGCGGTGCAGTGTTCGGGCGAATGAGTTTCGCGGGTGCCGCCCAGAACTTTGCGATCTCGGTTCGCAGCGTTTTTCCCAGTCCGGCAGCTACAGCAGCGATCAGATCTTCGACAATATGGGTATTCAGAACATTGACTTTGAATTGTTCACTGAACGTGCCTGGCAAGAAAAAAATACCATCGCCACCCGCTATATAAGTGGGACTGACATTGTTATTCAGACAATGAACAGTCACGTCCCAAAGAGTGCCCGAAGGCCGATTTTCGTTGGCCGGAAAAGCAGGATCCGTATTGATATAGACTTTGTCGATATCGACTGTTTTACCCAAACGCTTTAATTCACTTTCAAGCATGTTGCGAAGAATATCCAGCACGCTCGGCATGGCGCCGATGATCTTGAAAAGACCTACTTTGGCCTGATCTGCCTTTCCCCACTCTTCAGCCCAGGAAACTTGCTCACCCACAGAACCACGCATCAAACTTTTAAATAACTTGACCATCATACTTCCTTACTTGACCATCCAGAGCTGCGAGTGCAGCCCTATAGATAGTCGCAAGGTAATTTCTTTTTCAATCAACCTGAAGTCCGAACAATTTACAAAACATGCCGATAACCAACCAGAATCATTTGCACTCGCAAAAAATCACAACACTAAACCAATATCCCCATAAACTTTGCTTTCGCCACAGCCTGAGTTCTGCGCTCCACACCCAACTTTCCGTTAATCCGTCTCGCATGTGTTTTTACTGTATGCAACGAAATAAAAAGTTGTTCTGCAACTTGCTGATTCGAAGCACCTTGAGCAATCAACATCAGCACTTCACGCTCACGCCGACTGAGGCCCGACGTCAGATCACGGTTATCGCATTGCCTGGCAGGAAACTGCTTGGAAGACACCGTTCCGAGACTGCCTCGGCGTAATTCCCACTCCCGCATGGCGTGCTGCAATTGGCAGCGTTCCACCAGCATTCCGGCACGCTGGAAAGCTTGCTGCGCCGCCTCCGTGTCACCGTTCGACTCGGCCAACTGGGCGAAGGCCAGCAGCAACTCTGTTTCCGCCGTCAACATGCCTCTGGCCTGGGCCTGATTCAGCAATCGTTCAATGGTTGGCAGGCAGTTTTCATCAGGATTCAATTGCGCCTGCGCGCAGGCCAGCAGGTATTCAATGCGGATAATCAGCTCGAACGTCGCGGGCGGCGCCTGGAGTGCAGAGGGGCCACGGTAATGCCGTAACAGCCGGCCCAACGCCTCTTGCACCAATTGCGGTCGCCCCTGCTGCAACCAGAACTGGCTGCTGACCTGAAGCACGACACCGCGATAGACCGTATCGGGAATCTGCCGCTGCTGCATGACCCTTTCGGCCTCGCGCAGGCGCTCGAAAGCGCAGGCATAATCGCCTCGATTGCCGGCCAGTTGAGCCTGCCCGAGGTAGCCATACAAGACCCGCTTGTCTGCACTGCGCAAGCAATCTTCAAGGCCTCGGCTGAACAGATCCGCAGCCTGCTCTTCAAGCCCCATGCACAGCGCCAGCCGTCCTCGTCGCAGGGCAATTCGGCCCAGCAGCGGCGTGGGCACCAGGGTGCGCTGGCGCAGCAAATGCTCAATGTCCACCAGCAGACTTTCGGCACGCACGGGCGCTCCTCGCTGCTCGAGCCATTGCGCATGATCAAGCTCGAGCAACCCTTCGAACAACAAGGAGCCATGCGCGCGCGCCAGGCACAGCGCCTCGCGGTTGAGGGCATGGGCCTGATCGAGTTCACCGCACAGTAACGCCTGCTGCGTCAGTCCCGACAGACACATCAGACGGGCCTGCCAGGCATCGTCGGTCAGGGCTGACAATGCCTCCTGAAAACAGACGCGCGCCGGCTCCATTTGCCCCTGCAAGTGGCAGAGCCAACCTTGTTGCGCCTGCCAACGTGCCAGCAGTTGCTGCTCCAGATGCCCCGTCGGCTGTGGCATGAAGCGGACGAGATGGGCCATGCATTGCGCGGCCTGTTCGAATCGGCCGGCGAACAGTAATGCCCCCGTGACCAGCCCGATCAATTGCGGTGTCATCAAGGTCAACTCGCGGCTTTGCTGCTCATGCAAGCGCAACAGCAGGACGACCGTCTGGTCCTCCAGTAAATCCTCGAAGCTCAAATGCTGCAACAGGCTTACGGCCGTTTCGTACTCTTCGGCCAACAACGCTTGCTCGAACGCAGCTCGCCAATCCTGCACCGCAGTGAACCACTGACAGGCACGTCGGTGCCACGAACGCGCACACGGCCAATGCGACTCCTGCATGATTCGCGACAGCGGGCGAAAGACCTGCAGCCAATCGGCGGACTCCTGCCAAGGCTCGATAAAGCAGCCCAGCACTTGCAGATCATGCAACAGCTGTGCGCCTTCGCCGGGGCCAAACAAATGCTCGCATAATGGCGCGTTGAACCGTGGCAGGTGAGCCAGAACACGCCATGCCTCATTCTGCTCTGGGGTCAGGTTGCTGAAGAGTTCGTGATGCAGATAATCGAGCAGGGTGTCGACACGCTGTTGTGGCTGCAGGTTTTGCGACCAGTCGCATTTTTGCAGGAGCGCCATGCGCACACCCGCGCACCAGCCGCCGGTACGCTGGATGATACGGGCAGCGACGCGGTCCGCCTGGTCTGGCGGCAAATGGCGCAACACCGGTACAACCTCATCGTGGGTCAGTGCCAGGCTGACGCGCTCGGATTCGTAGAGTTCGTCATCGAGCAACAGGCGCGGCCAGTTGCACTGCGGCCGGCGACGAGTGCTGATCCACCAGGTGAGCGCCGGGCTGCTGACCGCCAACAAACGATCCAGTAAAGCATCCAGAGCCGGATCCGGCAGACGACTGTAATCGTCGATAAACAGCGAAGTCGTCCTGGACCAACGTGCCAGCTGCGCCATCAGTTGCGTAACGTCAAGGTCTTCGACCAGCCCGAGCGCCCGAGTCAGACGCAGGCAAAACTCCTCGCGGCTGAGCGCTGCTCCCGCCAGCGGCAGCCAAATCGTCTCGCAGTCTGCACGCACCTGCAGAAAACATTCGCTGAGCAGTGCGGTTTTGCCACTGCCAGCGGGTGCGCACAACAGCCTGACCCGTGCGTTCGAAGCCAGAAGAGGCGCACTCAAGCGACTGCGAGGCTGATGATGTGAAGAAAGTCTGGGTAAAAATCCGGGTCGATCCAGGCACGGGGTCATGGCAGTCATCGAGTGAGCCTTCTTATCGTTGTGCGCTCACCCTAGCCCTCTCCCGCGCGCTTGTTGACGAGTATTCAGCGCGCTGATTGGCGCCCATAAAAAAGGCGACCGAGCGGTCGCCTTTTGCGCAACTGATGTATCAGAACCGTTACCGCACACCCTCTGCACGCAATGCCGCTGGCGTGTAGTCGGCAGCCTTGGCTTCAAAGCCGAATTCGTAACTGTGCTTCTCTTCGTTCTTCATTCCCAAGGCAATGTAGCGTCCGGCAATGATGTCGTAGAGCGCTTCGAGCGTGTAAGCCTGCGCCTGATGCTCGTAGTGATATTCGGAGTGTCCTTCGGCTACGCGCCAGAGTTGACCGCGACCGTCGTAGTGGTCGGCCAGTGCAACCTGCCAACTGTCCTCGTCGATATACATGTGGCGTTTGGCGTAGATATGCCGCTCATTCGGTTTGACGGTGCCGATCACTTCCCAGACCCGGTGCAACTCATAGCGTGTCAGATCCTGATTGATGTGCCCGGCCTTGACGATGTCGTCGTACTTGAGCTTCGGCGAATCGAGTTTGTAGCTGTTGTACGGGATGTACATTTCCTTCTTGCCGACCAGTTTCCAGTCGTAGCGATCCGGTGCACCGGAGAACATGTCGAAGTTGTCCGAAGTGCGCAGGCCATCGGCAGCGGTGCCCGGACCGTCATAGGCTACTTGCGGCGCACGACGCACGCGGCGCTGACCGGCGTTGTAGATCCACGCCAGGCGCGGTTCCTTCACCTGGTCGAGTGTCTCGTGTACCAGCAACACGTTACCGGCCAGACGCGCTGGCGCGGTCACCGACTGCTTGAAAAATGTCAGCACGTTGGCGGCTTTTTCCGGGTCGATATCCTTGATCAGTTGCGGCACGGCGATCTCTTCTTCGAAGCGGATCGGCGTGTAGCTGCCATTGGTCTGCGGGGTCACCTGAGTGATGATGCGTTTGACGTTGCCGCCGTGATAACGGGTGATGTGGTTCCACAACACCTCGACGCCATTCTTCGGAATCGGAAACGCGTAGTAGCGATTGCCGGTGAAATTGGCCAGGCCGTTACCATCGTTGATGGTGGTCACGTTGAGCGCACTGCGCTTGGCCGATTCGTAGATTTCCGACGGTGCGGCGACGGTGCGGTGAGTTGGATAGACCGGGATCTTGTAGGTTTCCGGATAGCGCTTGAACATCGCTACCTGGCCATCGGAGAGCTTGTCCTTGTACTTGTCGACGTTGGCCGCGGTGATGGTGAACAACGGTTTTTCATTGGCGAACGGGTCAGCGAGGAAGCCTTTGCTGTCCACCGCTGCAGCATTTTTCGGGATGCCGCCGGTCCATGCCGGGATAGAGCCATCGGCGTTACCGGCTTTTTCGGCGCCGAGCGGCGTCAGGCTGGTGCCGAGCTTGCTGGCCTCATCCGGCGACACCGCCGCCATCACGTTGGCCGCCAGCAGACTCACGGCCAGCACGCCACATTGCAGAATCATTTTGCGCATTGCAGTCATCCTTCTCGGGCAGATCAGAAGTTCACGCCAAAGCTCAGTGCGACGAAGTCACGATCTTCGAGGACGTTGTAGTCGCCACCGAAAAAGTCGGTGTAACTGAGGCTCGCGGTGTAGGTATTGCGGTAGTCGGCATCGACGCCGACGCTGATCGCTTTCGCGCCTTCGTTGAACAGGCCGTTGGGGCCGTAACCAGCGACGTCATGCGACCACGACAGGTTGGGTTTGAGGTTGATTCCGCCGATCACGTTGGCGTAATCGAGAATCGCCCGGGCGCGGTAGCCCCACGAAGTCGAGGTGACGAAACCGTCGGTGTCGCCGCCAAAACCATATTGGCCATACACCGAGTCGCGGCCATAACGCAGCTCGCTGCGTGACTCCAGGCCACCGACATGCACAACTGCAGCTTCGCCGACCACGGTCAGGCGTTCCGCGCCTAACACCTGATCGAAAAAGTGCGTGAGGGTGCTCTGAATCTGTGTGACTTCTTTGCGCCGATAGCCTTTGTTGTCCGCACCCGGCGACGTCGAAAGTGGCGAAGCCGTGCCACCGGCAATCGGGTTGAGCAGTGCCAGCGTCAGGTCGTTGGTATTGACCTGAACCGGAGCGTTGGGCCGGTAGCTGATCTCGCCGGTCCATGCAGTGCCGGTGGGCAGCGTGGTGGAGAAACTGGCGCCGTACAGACGAATGTCTTCAGGGTATTCGAGGTAGTACTGACCGCGTCCGAGCATCACACTCTGGGCCAGACCGGAACCGCTGCCGGGGGCCAGGCCATTGGCGATGCCGACCATGCCCGGCAATGCTACCAACGTCGAAAGACCGGCCGTGGTAGTGCCGACCGTCGGCGTGCGGCTGTGGTAATTCATGAAGTAGAGACCGTATTCGGTGTCGTCCCCGAGCCAGCGCAATGCCGTGCCCCACTGCCCGGAATCCCGCGCATCGCGGTCGCCGCCACGGGGGATCACCACACCTTCGCGAGTCACCTGAATGCCTTGCCCGAACGCGGTGGTCAACGGCACCAGCGGCGCGATCGCCGGGTTACCGACGGTGTAGCCGTTATTGCAACCGTCCGCCGCGACGTCGACTCCGAAAAAGGTGCCGCAGTTGTCGAGAACGGTCTGGTCCCACTCCAACTGGTAGAAACCTTCAACGGTCAGTTGATCGGTCAAGCCTTGCGAGCCAAACAGCATGTTGACCGGAATCAGGCCTTCCTTGATCTCCGCTCCGGGGCGACGAAACGCCGAAACGTCGATCGGGTTGATGCTGTTGATCGAGTTACCGATGAAGGTACTTTCGCCCCAGCTCACGACCTGCTTGCCCGCGCGCACGGTGCCCGGCAGGTCGGCGATGGAATAGTTGTGATAGACGAAGGCATCAAGGATTTGTGCGCCGGAAGACTTCGCGCCTTCCTTGCGGCCGCTGTCGCTGATCGGCTTGAACTCGCGATCTTCGTCCTTCAGCTCGAAGTCATACCAGTACTTGCCGCGTACGAAGACGCCGGTGTCGCCGTATTTGAGTTCGAGGTCGTGAATACCTTTGAAGATTTTCGAGAAGGTCTCACCCTTCTTGAAATTCAAACGCCCGTCATCACCGGTCGAGGATTGCCCCGTCCCCCCATTGACCGTGCCGACCAGCGACTTGTCGGCATCGCGCATGCCCCAGCTCGCACCGATCGACAGCGACGAGTCGAAAGTGCCCTCGATTTCGCCAATGTTGAACGCAACCGCTTGCGCCTGGGCGCAGCAACCCAGAGCCACCGCGGCTGCCAGCGCCTGCGGTGTGAAGATGGCGCGCATTGTTGTTTTTGTCATGCGTCTTCCCCGGTGAGTGACAGAAGGCCCCACCCTACTGCCGGGCAACCGCGTCGATAAGCGCACCAAGGAGGTATTCGCGTTGTCGCTCGAAAGGATGAATGGCCTTGCGGGACGGGGCTTTGCGCCGCTCATGGATCGGCTGGATGAACGATCATCAGTGCCACGCATGGTGCGCATGGGTTCGTGGGACTGTTGCATGCCCCGCAACAGTGCATGTCCGGAATCGGTATTTTTCCTACGCGCTCAAGACCTTATTCTGAACGCGCTTTCACGGGACACGCCGTAAAGCATGAAGCACTGGCCTTCGAGCAACTCAGGCCATTGCTGACAGATTTCAGATAAATCGAAAATTTCGGTTTTTCGCCCCGGTGTTCACTGACGTTGATTTGTAGCTCCTTGATCCAACGTCTTACCTTGGCCGCTGCGTTTGCAGCGGCCTTTTTTATGGGCAATGAATTTTGTGCAGAAGAGGTTTTCAGAGGGATGACAGGACCCAGATGAATCCTGTCTATTGATGCGCAGGGATCAAAGCGAATACTTCTGCAAATTCGCCATCATTTCCTTCAACGCCTCAATATTGTCTTTCGGATGCGCCGCACCTTCGAAATCGCAAATCTGCTGCCAGTGCGCCGCAACATCCTCTGGCGAGAAGCCTACGCGCGGATCAAACCCGGCACCGAGGCTGCGCTCCCAACGCACCTTGCCCATCCATCCACCACCCACTTCGAACAACCCGGACGTTTCCTGGCATTGCTCGCTCGCCAGATACACCACCAACGGGCTGACCAGTTCCGGTTTGAGTTGCTCGAATACTTGCGGCGGAATCAGGCCCTCGGTCATGCGGGTGCCGCCGGTAGGTGCGATGGCGTTGACGAGGATGTTGTTCTTGCGACCTTCGATGGCCAGGGTGCGGGTCAGACCGTAAAGGCCAAGTTTGGCCATGCCGTAGTTGGACTGGCCGAAGTTGCCGTAAATGCCCGAGGTCGAGGCAGTGAAGATTACCCGGCCGTAATTTTGCTCACGCAGGTGTGGCCAGGCGGCGCGGGTGACTTTATAGGCGCCTTCGACGTGGACGCGGTAAACCAGATCCCAGTCGGCGTCATCCATTTTGTGGAAGGTCTTGTCGCGCAGGATGCCGGCGTTGTTGACGACGACGTCGACGCGACCGAAGACGTCGAGGGCGTTCTGCACCAGTTTGTCGCCGTCGGTGACCGAGTCGTGGTTGGCTTCGGCAATCCCGCCAGATTCGCGGATTTCTGCGACGACGCGGTCGGCAGCGGAAGCATTGGCGCCCTCGCCCTGGGTCGAGCCGCCGAGGTCGTTGACCAGCACTTTGGCGCCCTGTCTGGCGAATAACAATGCGTGGGCGCGTCCGAGGCCGCCACCGGCTCCGGTGACGATGACGACTTTATCTTCGAAACGCACAGACTCATTCATCGCAGCAACTCCAGCAGGCCAGTATTGATCCTGAGTGTCAGGCACAGGGCTTTGGGTCACAACGAACACAGCTGAGGCTGAATGGTGTGCGATAAGGTTGGGGGATGATGAGGGCGTCAAAGAAACAAAAGATCAAAAGATCGCAGGCTGCGATCTTTTGATCTGTCAGGAGCAGGCCACCTTGCGCGGCGGCAGCACAAAACGTTCACGAAACTCCAGGTAGTGCTTGAGCACCTGCACCGGCGCCTCGGTCTGTGGATAGTGACCGATGCCCGGCAACAACACCGTGTCCGCGTCGGGGATCAATTCGCGGTAGCGCTCGACCATGTGCGCCCCGGAAATCGGATCGACTTCACCATCGATCACCCGCAACGGAATCTCGCCGCGCTGCATCGCCGTCACCCAGCGATCACGCTGCACTCGGCGTTCGGGAATGTAGCTGATCAACTTGTGCATGATCCGTGGCCCGCGATTGCTGTCGACCAGGCTCCAGAAATCGTCCAGCTCACTTTCAGTCGGGCGGGTCTGCGGGCCGAAGATCTGCCGGAAGCTTTTCACCAGCGCATCGCGCGTGAACGCACGGCCGATCATCCAGCCCAGCGGACTGAGCAGCAGTTTTTGCATCAGCACCGGACGATGTGTTTCCGGGAACAATCCACCGTTGAGAAACACGCAACTGGCGACCTCGATCTGGTCTTCGTAATGGCGGGCGAGCAGTTCCTGCGCAACGCTGTCACCGTAATCGTGCGCCAGCACATGCACCGGTTGCTCGACCTGCAAATGCGCGAGCAAGGCCTGCTGCAGGTCAGCCTGTTCCAGCAGACTGTAGGTGTGATTGAGCGGTTTGGCCGAATCACCAAAGCCGAGCATGTCGCAGGCGATCACCCGATAACGCTGGGCCAGTGGCTGCCACAGGTAATGCCAGTCCCAACTGGCGGTCGGGAAACCGTGGATCAGCAACAGCGGCTCACCCTGCCCCGCCGTCCAGTAGCGAATCGACTGGCCACGAAAGACAAACGTCTGGCTGCGTTTGCGCCAGACACACAGAGGAATCTCGGCAAGAGGCATTAGAGTTTATATCCGGGGTCTTGTTTATCGAGTTTGCGCAGCAACGCCGGCCAGGCCAGCGCGCCACCCATGCCTTGAGCACTTTTGGTGACGCCGGCGATCATCGCTTTGGCGCCTGCCAGAATTTGCGGTTCGATGGCGATCAGTTCAGCCCCGCCGGTTTGCGCCATGACCTGAATGTCGCAGGCGCGCTGGAAGGTGAACATCATCAAAAAGGTGTCGGCGATGGTGCCGCCACAGGTCAGCAAACCGTGGTTGTGCAGCATCAGGAAATTGTTTTCGCCCAGATCGGCCTGCAAGCGCGCCTTCTCTTCGTGGTTCAGCGCCACCCCTTCATAGGCGTGATAAGCCAGACTCGAGAGCACGAACAGCGACTGCTGACTGATCGGCAACACACCCTGCTTTTGCGCCGACACCGCGACACCGGACGCGGTGTGCGTATGCAGTACGCAAACTACGTCGTGCCGCACTTCGTGCACGGCGCTGTGGATGGTGTAGCCGGCGGGGTTGATCTCGTACGGGCTGTCCATGAGTTTGTTGCCAGCCTGATCGACTTTCACCAGGCTCGACGCGGTGATCTCATGGAACATCAGACCGAACGGATTGATCAGGAAATCTTCGGTGCCCGGCACCTTGGCGGAAATATGGGTGAAGATCAGATCGTCCCAGCCATGGGCGGCGACCAGACGATAACAAGCGGCGAGATCGACTCGGGTCTGCCATTCCGCAGCGCTGACCTGGTCTTTGACATTAAGGGACGATTGGACGGGGGCTACGCTCACTGTATGCACCTCTGCGTTCTTATTGTTCTGCACGTGTGAGCAGTCTAGTCAGGCGCAGAGGATCGCGTAGTTGCATTGGCAGCCAGCTTGATGACTGAGCGGGTCAGTCATGCAAACAGCTTGGATCCATGTCAAAGCAACGACGCCAACAAAGGTGCGGCAAACAGATTGAGCAAGCCGGTCAATACCATCACCAGCCCGGCGACAGAGCCCTCTTCGCCACCCACTTCATGGGCGCGACTGACGCCGGCACCGTGCGCGCCAACCCCGAACAGCGCCCCGCGCGCCAAGGCACTGCGCAACGGCAACCACTTCAACAGCACGCCGCCGAGCATCGCACCGAACACGCCGGTGAACATTACGAAAACCGCCGTCAACTCCGGTACGCCACCCAGATTCTGCGCCAGCGGCATGGCGAACGGTGTGGTGATCGAGCGTGGCACCAGTGACATTGTCACCGAACTGTCCAACGCCAATGCTTTGGCCAGACCGAACGACGTACCAATCGATGCCGCACTGCCGGCAACCATGCCCAGCATCAGCGCCGACCAGTGCCGCATCAACAATCGGCGTTGCTGCCAGATCGGTACGGCGAAGGCGACGGTCACCGGCCCCAGCACCAACAGCAACCAGTGGGTGTTGCTCGAATACTCGGCATACGCGGTGTGCAGCGGCACGGCGAGCGCCAGCAACAGCGCCGGGACCAGAATTAGCGGTGACAACACGTAGCGGCCGGTACGCCGATAAATCCAGCGGCTGAACAAATACGCCAACAAGGTGAAGGCGAGCCAGAACATCGGCATCCATTCAAGCTTCATGGGAACGCCTCGCACGCACGGCCAGTTCCACGGTGAACGCAGTCACCAGCATCACCATCAAAGTGCTGGCCGCGATCACCAGCAAAATTCGCCAGCCGTCATTGCGCAGCAACGCGCCGTAGTCGAGCAAGCTCATCAAAGCCGGAATGAAAAACAGCAGCATCTCGGCCATCAGTAAACCCGCGCCCAATTGCAGCGCCGCCGGTTTGACCCAGCCGAAAGCGAAGGCCAACAGCAACAGCGCCATGCCGATCACGCCGCCGGGAATCGGCCAGGCGAGCCATGCGGCGAGTTGGCAGCCGAGCAGGTAGAGACCGAGTAACACGGCGAGTTCGACAAAGAGACGGAAAAAGTGTTTGAGACGGGCGGCGTTCATGATTGTGCTCCTGACAGGGGCCTATTTTACGAAGCGGCCTGCCATCGCCGAAGCGAATTGTTAGACTCAACACCATTCCAAAATGGAATCAGGCAATGGAATTCAAACAGCTGCGCAGTTTTGTCGAAGTCATGCACCAGGGCGGTTTCACTCAAGCCGCAAAAACCCTGCACATCAGCCAGTCCGCGGTCAGTAAACAAATCGCACAACTGGAGCAGAGCCTCGGCACGCCGTTGCTCGAACGGCTCGGTTCGCAGTTGCGCCTGACCGCCGCTGGCAGCGTGGTACTGCAACGCGCTGAAGCGATGCTGCGTTTATGCAACGAGCTGTTGGTTGAACTGGACGACCTCAGTCATCTGGCGCGTGGAGAGTTACGTCTCGGCCTGCCACTGCTGGGCAGTGACGCGCTGTTCGCCGGACTTTTTGCCGAATACCGGCGGCGCTATCCGAATATCAGCATTCAGTTGCTTGAGGGCGGCAGCCGCAATGTCGAGCAAGCCGTGCTGAGCGGTGAACTGGAATTGGGCGGCAGTCTGTTGCCCAAGGATCCACAATTCGACTGGCAGCCGTTTTGCGATGAACAACTCGACGCCCTACTGCCGGTGGATCATCCTCTGGCCGATCGGGGCGAGATTGGATTGGAGGAATTGGCCGAGACGCCCTTTCTGCTCTATCAACGCAGTTTCGTGCTCAATGACCGCTTGCTGCAGGCATGTCAGCAACTGGGTTTCACGCCGAAGGAAGGCGGACGCAGCGGTCAGGCAGATTTTCTTGCGGCGCTGGTCGCCGCCGGGCAAGGCGTGGTGCTGTTGCCCAGCGTGGTCGCACGCGGGCTGGTGCGGCCAGGCGTGGTACGCCTGGCCTTGCGTGCGCCGGATTATCTGCGCTGGGACATCGCGTTCATCTGGCGCCGGGGCGCATACTTGTCGAAAGCGGCGCAGGCGTGGCTGGACTTGCTGCGCGAACGGCCGATCAGCCCTTGAGCGCGTCGATCAACTGCGCCAGCCAAGGCTCGGCATCGGTTTCCGGAGTGACGCTTTCGCTGGCGTCGATGCGCAGCATGTCTAGTACTTCGCGTACACCCAGTTCGCCGAAAAGCTCACGCATTTGCTCACCGCCACCGCAGAAGGTGTCGCCATAACTGGCGTCGCCCAAGGCAATCACTGCGCCCGGCAAACCGAGCAATGCCGCTGGCAACTGGTCGCGAATCGCCGAATACAGCGGTTGCAGGTTGTCGGGCAATTCGCCCATGCCGGTGGTCGAGGTCACTGCGAGCAATGCTTCGGGGCCGAACGCCTGAATGTCGGCGAGGCTCGCGCGCGAGTTGTAGAAGGTTTCAAAGCCCGCGGCTTTCAACAGGTTCTGGGCGTGACGGGCGACTTCTTCGGCGGTGCCGTAGACCGAACCGGAGAGGATGGCGACTTTCATCAATCTGATCCTGAAACTGAAAAAAAGAGCGGCGATAGTAACAGCCTCCAACGCAGAGCTGCGATTGAATCTCAACTGGCGATAATGGCCAGTAGACAGCGCCTACGGTTCTTCTAGAATGCGAGCCACTGACAACTCTTGAAAGGATTCAAAGATGATCAACGCCAGTCTGCTGCAAATGGTGATCAACGCGTCGAACGACGGCATCGTGGTCGCCGAAAAAGAAGGTGAGCAGGACAACATCCTGATTTATGTAAATCCGGCCTTTGAACGTCTGACCGGCTACACCAGCGAAGAAATCCTCTATCAGGACTGCCGTTTCCTGCAGTCCGGGGACCGCGACCAGGAGAGTCTGGAACTGATTCGGGACACGTTGCGCGACGGCGGATCGTGCCGGGAAATCCTGCGTAACTATCGCAAGGATGGCACGCCGTTCTGGAATGAGCTGTCGCTTTCAACGGTGAAAAACGCCGACGACGGTCAGACTTATTTCGTCGGCGTACAAAAAGACGTGACTGTTCAGGTCAAGGCTCAGCAGCGTGTGGCACAGCTGGAAGCCCAGGTCGCGGCCCTCGAAGCTGAACTGGCTGCGGTGAAAACGACAAACGGTCAAAACAAAATCGCGAACTAATTGTCATTAACTACAATCACCAATAACTTTGTAACTATATCTTTTGAGTTAGCCATGCAGCGCGACGCCCTCCTCACTCAGGATGAGCTGGATTTCATCCAGACCATGCAGCACAACCCGCAACTGAACGTGCGGGATGCGACGTCGAGTCTGCTGGTTAACGGCGGTTCGCAGATCCGCGATTTGCTCACGCGCCTGGCCGCTCACGAGCAAGTGACCATTCAGGCCAACTTCGAAAACCAGCAGATGACCTTCCCGTTGCATCTGGTGGAAGACGAGTTTCACGCGTTGCATCTGCGCCTCGGCGTGCCGAGCATTTATGAAGACGGCCCGATGGTGCGGCCATGGCGGTTGACTCTCGAAGAGCCAGTAGCCCTGGAAAACGCCAAAGGCCAGCCGGGCATGTTGTGGGTGCACGAGGTTTCGCACAAAGGTGTACTGCTGGAAGTGCGCAACAAGACCAAACCACCCAAGCATTTCGCGCTGTGGTTCAGCCCTTCGGGTTACGAGCGGATTTCATTGCGCGGTAATTTCGAACGTGAAACCGAAAGCGGGTTCTACGCCTACGAGTTGAGCCAGACCGACACCGACGAAACCGAACGCCTGCGTCAGTTCATCCTGCAGCAACATCGCCTGACGCATCCTGCCCTTCACACCTGAGTTTCAGGTATCAAGATTCCCTGCAAGAAACTGCAGCATGCGCTGACGCATGCTCGCCCCTTCGTTTCCAAGACATGCAACAGAGGAGCCGGCCAGACTGTCCTGCGCCAGATCTGAAGCATCGCCGGCCAGCATCAACTGACAATCGAGGCTCAACGCCAACCGGTTCAGACGTCGTGGCAGTTCGGCGCTAGGCGCGTGATTGGAAAACAGCACGAGTGCATCAGGTTTGATCTTTTCGCAGACCAGCGTCAACTCATCGAACGGCTGCCCCGTGGTCAACACCCTGACACCGGCATTGCTATCGCTGAGAAACAGCGCAGCCACCAGCAATTCCAGCTCCCGACATTGCCCGGCCAGCGCACTGACGATCACTCGACGCGGTTGCGTGCCGCGGAGCATGACAATCCGCTGCAACACCCGCGCCCGCAGAAATCCATCGAAGAACAGCCACTCGCTGGTTTGCCCGAAAGCCTCCTGGCGCTGCAACAATTGCAGCCACAGCGGCATGAGGATGTCCTGAAATACCACGGGCAGTGCGTAAGAAGAGAAAATCTGCCCATAGACGCGGTCCAGTTGCTGATCATCAAATGCACTGACCGCCTGTTGAATCTGCTCCTGCCACTGCAGGTAATCGGCCTGCACCAGATCATCGGGGATAATGTGCGCCAGCACTTTCATCGGCTCGGTCTTGGCGAGGATCTTGCCGACCTTGCTCACGGCGACACCGCGATCAATCCAGTCGACGATGCTGCGCACGCGCTCGATATCGGTCATCGAATAGAGCCGGTGCCCGCTTTCGGTGCGCGTTGGCTGAATCAAACCATAGCGCCGCTCCCAGGCACGCAAGGTCACCGGGTTGACACCGGTCAGGCGTGCGACCTCACGAATAGGGAACAGATCGGCGCGCTCGAGCGCGACAGATGCCTGCGATGCGGGGCTTGCGTCCGTGATGACAGGCATATGGCGTTCAACTTCCATGTCGGTTCAATTGGATCCCATTCTAACGCTTATGCCCCAATGGGATTCAAGTGATGAAATGCGACGAAAGTCGCTGGTTTAATCGTGAAAAACCGGAATAATCCTTGCTTGTAGAAAAACGCAGGCCTCTACCCCGGCTTTGCGTCAGGCGAAATTCCTACCCGGAGTGACGCACTCGAAATACGGAGATACAAAATGTCTACTTCCCCCGTCACGCTGATGGTTGCCCGTCGCGTCGCCGACGGCCGTTATCAGGATTTGATCGCCTGGCTGCGCGAAGGCGAACAACTGGCCACTGACTTTCCCGGTTATCTCGGCTCTGGCGTACTCGCTCCGCCCCCCGGTGATAACGAGTTTCAAATCATTTTCCGTTTCGTCGATGAACAGACGCTGCATGCGTGGGAGCATTCGGCTTCGCGCACGGCGTGGCTGGATCGTGGCAGCGACCTGTTCGCCCACCCGAAAGAGCACCGGGTCAGCGGCATCGAAGGCTGGTTCGGCGCAGCCGGTCAGCGTCCACCGCGGTGGAAGCAGGCTGTGGCAATCTGGCTGGCGTTCTTTCCGGTGTCGTTGCTGTTCAACTTTCTCCTCGGGCCGTTGCTCGCTGACATGAGTTTGTTGCCGCGTGTGTTGATCAGCACGGCGTGCCTGACGCCGCTGATGGTTTACTTCTTTATTCCGCTATCAACGCGGTTGCTGGCGAACTGGCTGAACAGCACGCCGGTGCGCCCGGTGCCAGTGACGTCTTCTGCACAGAATCGATGATCTCTGTGTGGGAGCGAGCCTGCTCGCGAATACGGACTGAACTTCAACATTGATGTCGACTGAGACACCGCTTTCGCGAGCAGGCTCGCTCCCACAGTAATGGGGACAGCCGACGATAGGTGGGCAAGCCATGTCGCTGTTATAGTTTTTGCTCCCACCGCAATGCGAGCCGTTCATGCCTGATTCCTCCGCCCCGATCCTCATCACCGGTGCTGGCCAGCGTGTCGGCCTGCATTGCGCGCAGCGGTTACTCGAGGACGGCTATCGCGTCATCTTCACCTACCGCAGCGAACGCCCCGGCGTACAGACGCTACGAGATCTGGGCGCCGTCGGCCTGTTCGCAGACTTCTCCAGCGAAGCCGGGATTCTCGCCTTCATCAACGAACTGAAAACCCACACCGACCGCCTGCGCGCTATCGTGCACAACGCCTCCGAGTGGCTGGCCGAAACCCCGGACAACGAAGCCGAAGCGTTCACGCGTATGTTCAACCTGCACATGCTCGCGCCGTATCTGATCAATCTGCACTGTGGCGAATTGCTGCAGCGCTCGACGCCCGCCGACATCATCCATGTCAGCGACGATGTCACGCGCAAAGGCAGCAGCAAGCACATCGGTTATTGCGCCAGCAAGGCCGGGCTCGACAGCCTGACCCTGTCCTTTGCCGCTCGCTATGCGCCGGCGATCAAGGTCAACGGCATCGCACCAGCCCTGCTATTGTTCAATCCCGACGACGACGCGGCGTACCGCGCCAAGGCCCTGGCCAAATCCGCGCTGGGCATCGAACCCGGCAGTGAAGTGATCTATCAGAGCCTGCGCTACCTGCTCGACAACCCTTATGTCACCGGTACGACCCTGACCGTCAACGGCGGACGGCACATCAAATAATGCCTGTCTGCGAGGATTTCCATGGCCCGCTCACTGCCCGAGAATTACCGCGAAATCCTCATCGGCCTTGGTGAAGATCCCGATCGTGAAGGATTGCTCGACACCCCGCTGCGCGCGGCCAAGGCCATGCAATACCTGTGTCACGGTTACGAACAGAGCGTCGACGAGATCGTCAATGGCGCGCTGTTTGCCTCCGACAGCGACGAAATGATCATCGTCGCCGACATCGAGTTGTACTCGTTGTGCGAACATCACCTGTTGCCCTTCATCGGCAAGGCCCATGTGGCTTATATTCCGACGGGCAAAGTACTGGGTCTGTCGAAGATCGCGCGACTGGTGGACATGTTCGCCCGGCGCCTGCAGATTCAGGAAAACCTCACCCGGCAAATCGCCGATGCGGTGCAACAGGTCACCGAAGCCGCCGGCGTCGCCGTGGTTATCGAGGCGAGGCACATGTGCATGATGATGCGCGGTGTCGAGAAACAGAATTCGACCATGAACACCTCGGTCATGCTCGGCGCGTTCCGCGAGTCGAGCAACACCCGTCAGGAGTTCCTGCAATTGATTGGACGGAGCAAGTAAATGCCACAACTACAACCGGGAATGGCGCGCATCCGGGTCAAGGATCTGCGCTTGCGCACCTTTATCGGGATCAACGAGGACGAGATCCTCAACAAACAGGATGTGCTGATCAACCTGACCATTCTGTACGCCGCGCAGGAAGCGGTGCGTGACAACGACATCGACCACGCGCTGAACTACCGCACGATCACCAAAGCGATCATCGCCCACGTCGAGGGCAACCGCTTTGCACTGCTCGAACGCCTGACTCAGGAGCTGCTCGATCTGGTAATGAGCAACGGCTCGGTGCTGTACGCCGAAGTCGAAGTCGACAAGCCGCACGCACTGCGTTTTGCCGAATCGGTGTCGATCACGCTCGCGGCGAGCCGCTGAGCTTCAAGCATCGAGCTGCAAGCGGTAAGCTTACGGCCGACCCGATCCAATCTTGCAGCTTGAAGCTTGCCGCTCAAAGCTGTCTTGCAGAGACTCCCATGACTGATCAACAACGCCTCGAACTCGAAGCCGCCGCCTTCCGCCGGCTGGTCGCCCACCTGGACAACCGCAAGGACGTACAGAACATCGACCTGATGAACCTTGCCGGGTTCTGCCGCAACTGCCTGTCGAAGTGGTACAAGGCCGAAGCTGACGAGCGCCAGATCGAGGTCAGCCTCGACGACGCCCGTGAAGTGGTTTACGGCATGCCGTACGCCGAGTGGAAAGCTCAATTTCAGCAAGAAGCCAACGCTGAACAGCAAGCAGCGTTCGCCAAAGGAAAACCCCATGAGTGACCTCAACACCCTGCGCGCCAGCCTCAACAGCGGCGAACACGCTTTCGCCGGCACCCTGGCCTTCATCGCCGCTGGCTACGATTATCAACCGCAGGCGTTCAACAACGGTGGCGTGGAAAGTGCCGCCGGGCAGAACGAAGGTTCGTGCAAGACCTTGGGTCTGGCGCTGCTGGAAGGTCTGAGCGATGAGGAAGCTCTGTTGGCGTTCGGCGAACATTATCGTTCGGTGGTCGCGACCCCTGAGGGCAGTGATCACGGCAATATCCGTGCGTTGATCCAGCACGGTCTGGCCGGCGTGAAGTTCACTGCCCAGCCACTGACTCGCCGCTGATTCCTCTATCCAAACACAATCCCTGCTCGCGAATACGGACTGACATTCAACATTGTTGTCGACTGGTAAGCCGCTTTCGCGAGCAAGCTCGCTCCCACAGGGGCATCCGGCGTAGCTGAAACTGCGGGCACAAAAAAACCGGCCAATCTGGCCGGTTTTTTTATGTCTGCGATTTAGAACGAAGCGTTCTGCAAACCATCCAGGTAACGCTCGGTGTCGAGTGCCGCCATGCAACCGGCGCCGGCCGAGGTGATGGCCTGGCGGTAAACGTGGTCAGCCACGTCACCGGCAGCGAAGATGCCTTCGACGCTGGTTGCAGTCGCGTTGCCTTCACGGCCGCCGTGCACCACCAGATAACCGTCTTTCAAAGTCAGCTGACCTTCGAACAGCGAAGTGTTCGGGGTGTGGCCGATGGCGATGAACACGCCGTCGACGGTAATTTCGTCGAAGCTGCCGTCGTTGTTCTTCAGACGCGCACCGGTCACGCCCATGTTGTCGCCCAGGACTTCGTCGAGGTTGGCGTTCAACTTGAGGATGATCTTGCCTTCGGCCACGCGAGCGTTGAGTTTGTCGATCAGGATCTTCTCGGCGCGGAAGGTTTCGCGACGGTGGATCAGGGTCACGGTGCTGGCGATGTTGGCCAGATACAGCGCTTCTTCAACTGCAGTGTTGCCGCCGCCGACCACTGCAACAGGTTTGTTGCGGTAGAAGAAACCGTCGCAGGTCGCACAGGCCGAAACGCCTTTGCCCATGAACGCTTCTTCCGACGGCAGACCCAGGTAACGAGCGCTGGCGCCGGTGGCGATGATCAGGGCGTCGCAGGTGTAGGTCGCGCTGTCGCCGGTCAGGGTGTAAGGCTTGGCAGCGAAATCCACAGCGTTGATGTGATCGAATACGATCTCGGTTTCAAAACGCTCGGCGTGCTCGCGCATGCGCTCCATCAATGCCGGACCGGTCAGACCGTGGACATCGCCCGGCCAGTTGTCGACTTCAGTGGTGGTGGTCAGTTGACCGCCAGCCTGCATGCCGGTGATCAGCAGTGGCTTGAGGTTGGCGCGGGCCGCGTATACCGCAGCGCTGTAACCGGCAGGGCCGGAACCGAGAATAATCACTCGCGAATGACGGACTTCAGACATGACCTGCTCCTGTTGACCGGGCGATAAACAGGCCCGGATCGCCGCAATGCCGGCGGGAATAAAAAAGGACCGTGGAAAACCTTGGGGAAGGCTTGAGCTCGACAGTCCTGTAAAAAGTTGGGTGCAGCGTATCGAGGGGGGCAAGATTAAGGAAATACGGTTTAACAATCCAGCTCATAGGTGGTCTCTATGCCGACACACTGACGAGATGGACGTCTTTGTTACAGTGAATGTCGATCGCTCTGCCGCGCTTTCGCCCCCGGTGCAAAGTCGGTAAGGTCGGCGCGTTTTCCCTTGCTCGGAGCACCTTATGCCCGCCCCTGTTCTGTCCGGCCCGCAATACCTGCGCGAAGGCCTCAAACTGGTCTTGAGCCCAGGCTTGCGCCTGTTCGTGTTATTGCCGCTGGCGATCAATCTGGTGCTGTTCGTCGGATTGATCTATCTGGCCGGCCACCAGTTCAGCCTGTGGGTCGATACGCTGATGCCGTCGTTGCCCGAATGGCTGAGTTTCCTCAGCTACGTACTCTGGCCGCTGTTTGTGGTGCTGGTGGCATTGATGGTGTTTTTCACCTTCACCATGCTCGCCAACGTGATCGCCGCACCGTTCAACGGCTTCCTCGCTGAAAAGGTCGAAGTGGTGGTGCGCGGCACTGATGATTTCCCGGCGTTCAGCTGGGGCGAGCTGATCGCAATGGTCCCGCGCACCCTGGCACGGGAAATGCGCAAACTGGGCTACTTCCTGCCGCGCGCCATCGGCCTGTTCATCCTCTCGTTCATCCCGGTGGTGAACATCATTGCCGCACCGCTGTGGTTGTTGTTCGGCGTGTGGATGATGGCGATCCAGTACATCGACTACCCGGCGGACAACCACAAACTGGGCTGGAACGAAATGCTCGCCTGGCTGCGGCAGAAGCGCTGGCAGAGCATGAGTTTTGGCGGAATCGTCTATCTGGTGTTGCTGATTCCGGTGGTCAACATCCTGATGATGCCGGCGGCTGTGGCCGGGGCAACGTTGTTCTGGGTGCGTGAGCGTGGTGCTGAGAACCTCGTCACGCAGCGATGACTGGGACGAACTACAAACCGAACATCACCGCGAAACAGCCATCATTTTGATATCATCCCTTCTACCCCGTCGCAGCAGCATTAAACTCATTTTGACCGGGGTAAAAGGGAGCACGCACAGCGATGGAAAATAAGCAGAACACTGATCAACCTGAACCTGCACAGACGGTAGAAAAGAAAGGATTTCCTACGAAACTCCTTGCCGAACCTCAAAACAAGCTGGATCTGAATAGCTTGATTCTTCATTTGGTGCACCTTGAAACCAAGGACGTAACCCTCAAATGGATTTTTGACCACATTCGAAACTATGTAATTTGTGGTGTCGTTCTCTGGGCGGGCGTGAAAGCATTCAAACTTCCCAACGTCACTTTCTTCGACACGTTTACACATTACGCCGGCGGCGGTGTTTTACTTATCACAGCACTTACGCTGTTTTCTCTGAACATGCTGCACGGAGTCGTTGGGTTCGCCAAAATTAGGGACTTGAAAACCACAAGTACGGTTTTCTACATTATTGGAACATTGCTCGCGTTCTTTGCTGGAAACATTCTTTTTATCACGGCCAAATAACGCAGAAATACTCGACGATGGATGCAGTCACAAATCCATCATCCGAACGTCACAAGCACGACATGGCCTCAGCCGACACTGAGGTCATGACGACAGCTCTACACATCACCCTGATCAGCGAAACCTTCCCACCGGAAATCAACGGGGTGGCCAATACCCTTGGCCGCTTGTGCGATGGGCTGCGCGCGCGCGGCCACCAAGTGGAACTGGTGCGCCCGCGTCAGGCGGGCGATCCGCAACACAGTGAAGACGATGCGCTGCTGCTGTGCCGGGGCTGGCCGCTACCGGGCTATCCGGGGTTGCAATGGGGTCAGTCGTCGATGCACAAACTGCTGCGGCGCTGGAAACGTCAGCGCCCGGATGTGCTGTACATCGCCACGGAAGGCCCGCTCGGGTTGTCGGCGCTGCGGGCGGCGCGGCGCTTGGGGATTTCGGTGGTCAGCGGGTTTCACACCAACTTTCAGCAATACACCAGTCAATACGGGCTCGGTCTGCTGACCCGAATGCTCACACATTATCTGCGTTGGTTTCACAATCGCTCGGCCATGACCCTAGTGCCGAGTGTCAGCCAACGCCTGGAACTGGAGCGGCGCCACTTCGAGCGTTTGGCGCTGTTGTCGCGCGGTGTCGACAGCCAGCTGTTTCATCCGAGCAAACGGCTGAATGCCTTGCGTGAGCAATGGGGACTGAGCGAGCGCGACGTTGCCGTGATTCACGTAGGACGTTTGGCTCCGGAGAAAAACCTGGGCCTGCTCAAGCGCAGCTTTGCAACCCTGCGCGAGACTTATCCACAGCGTAATCTGAAACTGATCGTGGTCGGTGACGGGCCGCAACGGCTCGCGCTGGAAAAGGAATTGCCCGAGGCAATCTTCTGCGGTGCACAGCGCGGTGAGGCGTTGGCGGCGCACTACGCGTCAGGCGATGTATTTCTGTTTCCGAGCCTGACGGAAACCTTCGGCAACGTGGTGCTCGAAGCATTGGCTTCGGGATTGGGTGTGGTGGCTTACGATCAGGCAGCGGCGGCGCAACATATTCGCCATGGCTACAACGGCGTGTTGGCGATGCCGGGTGATGAGCAGGCCTTTTGCGAGGCGGCGGCGTGGTTACTGGAAGAGGATGAGCGGCTGCGTTGTGTGCGCCTGAATGCGCGGCAGCATGCGAGTCGCCAGGGCTGGCCGGCGGTTATCGAGCAGTTTGAAAAGCATTTGCGCGGGGCTTGTGTGGGGGAGTTGGTTGTCCCGAATGCGCAAACATTGCCTTGAATCTTTGCTGACCTTAGAACCGCTTTCGCGAGCACGCTCGCTCCCACAGGGGATCTTCAGTGAACACACATTTTGTGAACAGCAGAGAAACCTGTGGGAGCGAGCCTGCTCGCGAAGGGGCCAGTGAACGCGCTGCTTAAACCAGCGTCATCAACGCCTCACGGCTGAACGGCAGAATATCCTGCTCACGCCCTTCGCGGACTTTCTGCGCCCAGTCCGGATCAACCAGCAGCGCACGCCCCACCGCCACCAGATCGAACTCCTCTTTGTTCAAGCGCTCCAGCAGGTTCTCCAGACTGGCCGGTTGCGCGACCTTGTCGGTGTTGACCATGAACTGTAAGAACTCACCATCCAGCCCGACGCTGCCGACAGTGATGGTCGGCTTGCCGGTGAGCTTGCGCGTCCAGCCCGCCAGGTTCAGCTCGGAACCGTCGAACTCCGGTTCCCAGAAACGTCGCGTCGAGCAGTGGAAAATATCCACGCCGGCGTCAGACAGCGGCTTGAGGAATTCGCCCAGCGCTTGCGGGGTTTGCACCAGACGCGCGGTGTAATCCTGCTGCTTCCATTGCGAAAAACGGAAGATGATCGGGAAGCCTTCGCCTACGGCCGCACGGACGGCTTGAATCAGTTCGATGGCGAAACGCGAACGGTTGGCCAGGCTGCCGCCGTATTCGTCGGTACGCTGGTTGCTGCCTTCCCAGAAGAACTGGTCGATCAGGTAACCGTGGGCGCCGTGGATTTCCACGCCGTCCATGCCGATACTTTGTGCATCTTTGGCCGCTTGAGCGAATGCGGCGATCACGTCCTGAATGTCTTGTTTGGTCATGCCGTGCACCACGACCTGACCGTCCTTGAGTTTTTCCGACGGGCCGTAACCCGGCACGCTGGCGTCCGGTTCGGTGCCAATGCGGCGTACGCTGCCCACGTGCCAGAGCTGCGGAACGATCTTGCCGCCTTCAGCGTGAACAGCGTCGACAACTTTTTTCCAGCCAGCCAATGGCGCGTCACCAAAGAACTGCGGCACGTTCGGGTAGCCGTTGGAGGCGATGTGGCCGACGGTGGTGCCTTCGGTGATGATCAGGCCGACACCGGCCGCCGCGCGACGACGGTAGTACTCAATGACTTTCGAATTCGGTACGCCGCCCGGGGAGAACGAGCGAGTCATCGGTGCCATGACCACGCGGGTCGGCAGTTCGAGGGCACCGAGGTGGAACGGTTTGAACAAGGCTTGAACGGGCATCGAAGGGCTCCACAGAGAAGGCTTTATGACGGCGATAATATGGAGGTGCGAACCCTTTGAACAGCACTATTGATTTGGGTGATTAAGGATTAAAAGACGCAAAGCAAAAGATCGCAGCTTCCGGCAGCTCCTACACGGGATTTGAGGTCACCTGTAGGAGTTGCCGAAGGCTGCGATCTTTTGATCTTGCTGTTTCAGCTCAGCGCTTTTTCAATCGCATGAACAATGCTCGGATCATCCGGCGCCGTGCGCGGCGAGAACCGGGCCAGCACCCGACCATCCTTGCCGAGCAGGAATTTCTCGAAATTCCAGGTGATGTCACCGGGGAACTCTGCGCCCTCGCCCGCCAGCAGACGGTAAAGCTGATGCCGCTCGTGACCGTTGACTTCGAGCTTGCTCGACAACGGAAACGTCACGCCATAGTTGAGACTGCAGAAATCCTGAATTTCCTTTTCAGTACCAGGCTCCTGGCCGGCAAACTGGTTGCACGGCAGGCCCAGCACGCTGAAGCCTTTGCCTTTGAATTGCTGATGGAGGTTTTCCAGCGCCGCGTACTGTGGGGTCAAGCCGCATTTGGAGGCGACGTTGACCACCAGCACGACTTGGCCCTTGAACGGCGCCAGCGGTAGCTCCTGACCATCCAGGGCTGTCAACTTAAGGTCGTGAAAAGCACTCATGACGAACTCCAAGATTCCCGTGTTCTACTCGAAACAGCCACTTGGCGAGGTCACCAAGGACAGCCGCGGACTAAAAAGGCGCCCGCAGGCGCCTCTCCAGTACTCGAAGCTTAGCGCAGAAAATCAGTGGTGATGGCCACCTTCGCCATGGACGTGGCCATGAGCGATTTCTTCCTGGCTGGCGTCACGGATGTCAACGATCTTCACTTTGAAGTTCAGGCGCTGACCGGCCAGTGGGTGGTTGCCGTCGACAGTCACGTCGTCGCCGTCGAGGTCACGGATGGTGACGATTTGCATCTGGCCGTCCGGCGCCGAAGCGTGGAACTGCATGCCGACTTCCAGCTCGTCAACGCCTTCGAACATGCTGCGGCTCAGGGTGCTGACCAGCTCAGCAGCGTATTCGCCGTAAGCGTCTTCCGGTTCAACGGAAACTTCCAGCTCATCACCAACAGCTTTGCCTTCCAGAGCTTTTTCCAGGCCCGGGATGATGTTGCCTGCGCCTTGCAGGTAGACCAGCGGAGCGCCGCCGGCGGAGCTGTCGATGACCTCACCAGCGTCGTTGGTCAGGGTATAGTCGATGGAGACAGCCTTATTGGCGGCGATCAGCATGGGGCGAGACCTTTTGCATAAGAATATAGAAAGGCCAAGTTTAGCGAAGCAATCGCGCGAAAGCGAACACAACCCGGACAAACGGGTTTCGACGATCGCAGGCTTCCATCAGGACGAGGACAGTCATTGGGTGGTCGAGCTTTCCTGTGGCCATACCCAACATCTGCGTCACCAGCCGCCGTGGCAATCGCGCGCCTGGGTGCTGGACCCGGCGCAACGTATTGAAAAAATAGGCCAACCCTTTGCCTGCGGTTGGTGCGCACAAGGCTCGGTTAGCGATAACCTTGGCGACTGAATTTCGGTAGGCGGTCACGTATAGATCGCCGCCATTGCCATGCAACTTTAGAGAATTCGCATGCAAACTTTTTTTATCGCACCCACCGATTTTGGCGTGGGTCTGACCTCCATCAGCCTCGGGCTGGTGCGCACGCTTGAACGCGCCGGGCTGAAAGTCGGTTTCTTCAAACCGATCGCGCAGCCGCACCCGGGCGACACCGGCCCTGAGCGTTCCACCGAACTGGTGGCGCGCACCCACGGTCTGAAACCGCCGCAACCATTGGGCCTGGCCCACGTCGAGCGGATGCTCGGCGATGGTCAGCTCGATGAGCTGCTCGAAGAAATCATCGCCCTCTATCAGCAAGCGGCCATCGGCAAAGACGTGCTGGTCGTCGAAGGCATGGTGCCGACCCGCAGCGCCAGCTACGCCGCGCGGGTCAACCTGCACTTGGCCAAGAGTCTCGATGCCGAAGTGATTCTGGTCTCCGCGCCGGAAAACGAAGTGCTCGCCGAACTCTCCGGCCGCGTCGAATTGCAGGCGCAATTATTCGGTGGCCCGAAAGACCCGAAGGTCCTCGGCGTCATCCTCAACAAGGTCAAAACCGACGAAAGCATGGACGCCTTCGCCACGCGTCTGAAGGAGCATTCGCCATTGCTGCGCAGCGGGGATTTCCGCCTCCTCGGCTGCATCCCTTTTCAACCGGAACTGAATGCGCCGCGCACCCGCGACGTCGCCGACCTGATGGGCGCGCAAGTGCTCAACGCCGGTGATTACGAAACCCGGCGCATGACCAAAATCATTATCTGCGCGCGAACCATGCGCAACACCGTCGAGCTGCTCAAGCCCGGCGTGTTGGTGGTGACGCCGGGTGATCGCGACGACATCATCCTCGCCGTCAGCCTCGCGGCGATCAACGGCGTGCCGCTGGCCGGCCTGCTGCTGACCAGCGACACCCTGCCCGACCCGCGCATCATGGATCTGTGTCGTGGCGCGTTACAGGCCGGTTTGCCGGTGCTGTCGGTGAGCACCGGCTCGTATGACACGGCCAACCTGCTCAACGGCTTGAACAAGGAAATTCCGATCGACGATCGCGAACGTGCGGAGATCATCACTGACTTCGTCGCCAGCCATCTCGATGCCAAGTGGCTGCACCAGCGCTGCGGCACGCCTCGGGAAATGCGCCTGTCGCCGGCGGTGTTCCGCTATCAGTTGATCCAGCGTGCGCAAGCGGCGAACAAGCGCATCGTCCTGCCCGAAGGCAGCGAGCCGTTCACTGTGCAAGCGGCGGCGATCTGTCAGGAGCGCGGGATTGCCCGTTGTGTGTTGCTGGCCAAACCGGAGGACGTCGAAGCCGTGGCCCGCGCACAAGGCATCACGTTGCCGCCGGGCCTGGAGATTCTTGATCCCGACCTGATCCGCGAGCGCTACGTCGAGCCGATGGTCGCCCTGCGCAAAACCAAAAGCCTCAATGCACCGATGGCCGAGCAGCAACTGGAAGACACCGTGGTGATCGGCACCATGATGCTGGCGCTGGATGAAGTCGACGGCCTGGTCTCCGGCGTGATCAACACCACCGCCAATACCATCCGCCCGGCTCTGCAACTGATCAAGACCGCGCCGGGCTGCACGCTGGTGTCGTCGGTGTTTTTTATGCTGTTCCCGGAGGAAGTGCTGGTCTACGGCGACTGCGTGATGAACCCGCACCCAAGCGCCACCGAACTGGCCGAGATTGCCCTGCAAAGCGCCGACTCGGCCGCAGCGTTCGGCATCACCCCGCGCGTGGCGATGATCAGTTACTCCAGCGGCGAATCGGCGACCGGCGAAGAAGTCGAGAAAGTCCGCGAGGCCACCCTCCTCGCCCACGAGCAACAGCATTCGCTACTGATCGACGGTCCGCTGCAATACGACGCCGCGGCCAACGCCGAAGTCGCCCGGCAACTGGCGCCGAACAGTCAGGTGGCTGGTCGCGCCACGGTGTTCGTCTTCCCCGATCTGAACACCGGCAACACCACGCACAAAGCAGTGCAACGCAGCGCCGACTGCGTCAGCCTCGGGCCGATGCTGCAAGGCCTGCGTAAACCGGTGAATGACTTGCCGCGCGGCGCGCAAGTCGATGACATCGTCTACACCATCGCCCTCACCGCGATTCAAGCCGCCAACCGACCTATGGATGTGTAAATGCTGGATTTTCTCCCTGCACCGTTGCGCGGCGTGATTGCCTCGCTGCTGTTGGCACTCAACACGATTCTGCTCTGCTCGTTTCTGTTTTGTGTGGCGTTGGTCAAGGCCCTGCCGTTTGCCTTTACCCAGCGCATTGCCGGTTGGCTGATGAGCCACACCCATGAAGCGTGGATCAGCAACAACAAAGGCTGGATGAACCTGGTGCGCCGCACGCGCTGGCACATCAGCGGCCTGCAAGGCCTCGACTATCAGCACTCGTATCTGATCACCAGTAACCACCAAAGCTGGGTCGATATTCTGGTCCTGCAATACGTGCTCAACCGCCGGATTCAGCCTCTGAAATTCTTCCTCAAGCAGGAGCTGATCTGGGTGCCAGTGATCGGGCTGGCGTGGTGGGCGCTGGGCTTCCCGTTCATGAAGCGTTACTCAAAGGCGTACCTGGCCAAGCACCCGGAGAAGAAAGGCAAAGACCTGGAAACCACGCGCAAAACCTGCGCGAAGTTTCGCAATAACCCGGTGGGGATTTTCAACTTCGTCGAGGGCACGCGCTTCACCGAAGGCAAGCATTCGCAGCAGCAGTCACCGTTCAAATACCTGCTCAAGCCCAAAGCGGGTGGCATTGCCTTTGTGCTGGATGCGATGGGTGAGCAGCTAGAATCGATCGTCAACGTGACCATCCACTACCCGGCCGGGCGTCCGGGGTTCTGGGATTTGCTCTGCGGCAATGTGCGCGACGTGGTGGTGCACTTTGAAGAGCTGAAGATTCCGCAGCAGTTCATTGGCAAGAATTACGATCAGGACGGCGAGTATCGCCTGCAGTTTCAGGGCTGGATCAACCAGCTATGGCTGGACAAGGATGCGCTGCTGGAACAGATGCACCGCGAGTATCCCGATCACCAATAACCCCTGTGGGAGCGAGCCTGCTCGCGAAAGCGGTGGATCAGCTTGCAAAGATGTTGAATGAGATAACGCTTTCGCGAGCAGGCTCGCTCCCACAGTTTTGATCGCCTTATGCCCGAATAAAAAAGCCCGCCGATAATCACTCATCGGCGGGCTTTTTTTGCAGCTTGAAACTGGAAGCTTGTCGCTGCTTCAGTGCTTAGATCGCGCCACGCTGACGCAGCAGATCCAGCACTTGCTTGACGCTTTCTTCCAGACTCAGCGTCTGTGTGTCGATCACCAGATCGGCATTCAGCGGCACGTCGTACGGGAAGGATTCGCCCGGGATGTTGTCGCCAGCGGCGGCATACAGACCTTGCGGATCACGCTCGGCGCACACGGCCGGCGAGGCCTGCACGTAGACCGTCAGCAGACGATCCTTGCCGATCAGTTCCTTGGCCTGCTCGCGTCCTTCAGCACTCGGTGCAACGAACGCCGCCAGGGTCAGCAGGCCGGCTTCGTTGAACTGACGCGCGACGTGCGCGGCACGACGCCAGTTTTCGGTACGCCCGGCGCGATCCTGTGGCAGACCTTTGTTGAGGTCGTGACGCAGGTTCTGGCCATCCAGCACAAACACCGCACGGCCCAGGTCGAACAGCTTGCGCTCGACCGCATAAGCCAGCGTGCTTTTGCCTGCGCCGGACAGACCGCTGAACAACACGGTGGCCGGTTGCTGACCGAAGCGCTGAGCGCGTTCTTCCGTGGCCACGTGCGCCAGTTTGCCGTGGTGCGTGGCGGTGCCATGCGACACAGGCTGCGCGACGATCATGCCGGCGCCAACAGTGCCGTTGGTCAAACGGTCGATGATGATGAAAGCGCCGGTTGTGCGGTTGCTTTCGTAACCGTCGAGGGCGATCGGCGCATCGAGCGCGATCTTCACCTTGCCGATTTCGTTGAGCTGCAACGCGCTCGCCGGGCCTTCTTCAAGGGTGTTGACGTCGACCTTATTGACGATGCTGGCAATCGAGCCCGGCACGTAACTGGTGGCACGTTTGATATCGTATTTCTTGCCCGGCAGCATCGGCTCTTCAGCCATCCACACCAGCATCGCCTCGAAGCTGTCGGTGACCGGTGGGACGTTGTCGGCATGCACCAACAGGTCGCCACGAGAGATGTCGATTTCGTCTTCCATGGTCAGCGTGACTGCCTGACCTGGACCGGCGTGTTCCAGCTCACCTTCGAAAGTGACGATGGATTTCACCCGGCTGCTTTTGCCCGACGGCAGCACCACCACTTCGTCGCCTTTATGCACGATGCCGCTGGCCAGCGTGCCGGCGAAACCACGGAAGTTCAGGTTCGGACGGTTGACGTACTGCACCGGGAAACGCAGATCGGTGAAGTTGCGATCGCCCGCGACTTCCACAGTCTCGAGGATTTCCATCAGCGACTGGCCTTTGTACCAAGGCGAGCGCTCGGACTTGTTGACCACGTTGTCGCCTTTGAGGGCAGACATCGGCACGAAGTGCATGCTGGTCGGCTTCATCTTCAAGCCTTCGGCGAACTTCAGGTAGTCGGCCTTGATCGACTCGAACACGCCTTCATCGAAGCCCTTCAAGTCCATCTTGTTGATGGCGACAACGATGTGTTTGATCCCCAGCAGCGAGGCGATAAAGCTGTGGCGACGGGTCTGGGTCTGCACGCCGTAACGTGCGTCGACCAGAATGATCGCCAGATCACAGGTGGACGCACCGGTGGCCATGTTGCGGGTGTACTGCTCATGGCCGGGGGTGTCGGCGATGATGAACTTGCGTTTGGCGGTGGAGAAATAGCGGTAGGCGACATCGATGGTGATGCCCTGCTCACGCTCGGCCTGGAGGCCGTCGACCAGCAATGCCAGGTCGATATCGTCACCGGTGGTGCCAACTTTCTTTGAGTCGCGAGTGATCGCTTCGAGGTGATCTTCGTAGATCATTTTCGAGTCGTGCAGCAGGCGCCCGATCAGGGTGCTCTTGCCGTCATCGACGTTACCGCAGGTCAAAAAGCGCAGCAGTTCTTTACGTTCGTGCTGGCCCAAGTAGGCGAGGATGTCCTCGCTGATCAAATCAGAAACATGCGACATGACAGCCCCTTAGAAATAGCCTTGACGTTTTTTGTCTTCCATCGAGCCGGCGCCATCGTGGTCGATGACACGGCCCTGGCGCTCGGAAGTTCGCGTCAGGAGCATTTCCTGAATGATGTCCGTGAGGCTTTCGGCCTCGGACTCCACCGCGCCCGTCAACGGGTAGCAGCCAAGGGTACGGAAACGCACTTTCTTTTTGACGATGCGTGCCTTGTCCTCATCGGACAGGTGCTCGAGGATGCGCTCGTCGTCGATCATGATCAGCGTGCCGTTCTTCTCGATCACTTCGCGTTCAGCGGCGAAGTACAGCGGCACAATCGGGATGCCTTCGAGGTAGATGTACTGCCAGATGTCCAGTTCGGTCCAGTTCGACAGAGGGAATACGCGGATGGATTCGCCCTTGTTGACCTTGCCGTTGTAGACGTTCCACAGCTCCGGGCGCTGGTTTTTCGGGTCCCAACGGTGCTTGCTGTCGCGGAACGAGTACACGCGCTCTTTGGCGCGAGATTTCTCTTCATCGCGACGGGCGCCGCCGAATGCAGCGTCGAAACCATGCTTGTCGAGTGCCTGTTTCAGGCCTTCGGTTTTCATGATGTCGGTGTGCTTGGCGCTGCCGTGGGTGAACGGGTTGATGTTCTGCGCCACGCCATCGGGGTTGATATGGGTGATCAGGTTCAGGCCCAGTTCTTCGACCATCTTGTCGCGGAACTTGTACATCTCCTGGAATTTCCAGCGGGTGTCGACGTGCATCACCGGAAACGGCAGTTTGCCCGGGAAGAACGCCTTGCGTGCCAGGTGCAGCATCACGGCGGAGTCTTTACCGATGGAGTACAGCATCACCGGGTTATCGAACTCGGCGGCCACCTCGCGGATGATGTGGATGCTTTCCGCCTCCAGCTGTTTCAGATGCGTCAGTTTGTCGACCATGGCTACTCACGAAAACTTTCTTATGAACGGCCAGCGGGCCGTGTTCGAGCGAGAAATCCTAGCACAGCGGCCTCTTCTAATCAGGACGCCAACTAGATCGAAAGGGTATATGAATATGCCTGCCAGTTCGGCCGATGGGGACCAATGTGGGAGCGAGCTTGCTCGCGAAAGCGGTGTGCCATTCAACAATGATGGCGACTGATACGGCCTCTTCGCGAGCAAGCTCGCTCCCACAGGGATTTGCGGTAGTTTTCAGATCGGATTCGGGCAATCGATGAAGATGTGTTCGACGGCGAAGCGTTTCGCGAGGTAGTCGCCCAGCGCCTGTACGCCGTAGCGCTCGGTCGCGTGGTGGCCGGCGGCGATGAAGCTGATGTCGTTCTCGCGGGCGCTGTGGAAGGTCTGCTCGGACGCTTCACCGCTCAGGTACAGATCGACACCCGCCGCGACGGCCTGATCGATATAACCCTGACCGCCGCCGGTGCACCAGCCGACCCGACGAATCATCGGATTACCTTCGATCAGCAACGGTTCGCGCCCCATGACTTCCTGCACCTTGCGGGCGAAATCGCGTGCGGTCATCGGCTCTTTCAAAGAACCGACCAGACCGACGATTTTCAGATTGTCCGAATCCAGCGGGCCTTCGACGGTGATGTCCAATTGGCGAGCAAGCTGCACGTTATTACCGACATCCGGGTGCAGATCCAACGGCAAGTGATAGGCAAGCAGACTGATATCGTGCTTGAGCAAGGTCTTCAATCGGCGCTGCTTCATGCCGGTAACGCACGGGTTCTCACCCTTCCAGAAGTAGCCGTGATGCACCAGCACCAGATCGGCCCCGGCCTCAACGGCAGCGTCCAGCAACGCCTGGCTGGCCGTGACGCCGCTGACAATGCGCATCACCTGCGGACGCCCCTCGACCTGCAAGCCATTGGGGCAATAATCGGCAATTTTCGCACTGCCAAGGTAACGGTCGGCTTCTTCGACGAGGGTGCTGAGGGCAACGGCCATGAAAGACTCCTAAATATCCCGTTCAGAGGCACGCGCGGCCTCGTATAATGCGCGACATTATGGGCGGTCTGACCCCGCCTGCAACTTTTCCAGGACGTGCTTAATGCTCAAGGCGCTGCGTTTTTTCGGCTGGCCGTTATTGGCCGGTGTGCTTATCGCTCTGTTGATTATTCAGCGTTACCCGCAGTGGGTCGGGCTGCCGAGCCTCGACGTCAACCTGCAACAGGCCCCGCAAACCACCAGCGTGCAGCAGGGCCCGGTGTCCTATGCCGATGCGGTGACCATCGCCGCACCTTCGGTGGTCAACCTGTACACCACCAAAGTCATCAACAAACCGGCGCATCCGTTGTTTGAGGATCCGCAGTTCCGCCGCTTCTTTGGTGATAACTCGCCGAAGCAGAAACGCATGGAATCGAGCCTCGGTTCCGGCGTGATCATGAGCCCGGAAGGCTACATTCTGACCAACAACCACGTAACCAGCGGCGCGGATCAGATTGTGGTCGCCCTGAAGGATGGCCGCGAAACCCTCGCCCGCGTCATCGGCAGCGATCCGGAAACCGACCTCGCGGTGTTGAAGATCGATCTGAAAACCCTGCCGGCGATCACCGTCGGGCGCTCCGACAACATCCGCATCGGCGACGTCGCACTGGCCATCGGCAACCCGTTTGGCGTCGGCCAGACCGTGACCATGGGCATCATCAGCGCCACCGGGCGTAATCAGTTGGGCCTGAACAACTACGAAGACTTCATCCAGACCGACGCGGCGATCAACCCGGGCAACTCCGGTGGCGCGCTGGTCGATGCCAACGGCAACCTGACCGGCATCAACACGGCAATCTTCTCCAAGTCCGGCGGTTCGCAGGGCATCGGTTTTGCCATTCCGGTGAAACTGGCGATGGAAGTGATGAAGTCGATCATCGAACACGGTCAGGTGATTCGTGGCTGGCTGGGCATTGAAGTGCAGCCGCTGACCCAGGAATTGGCTGAGTCGTTTGGTCTGTCCGGGCGTCCGGGGATTGTCGTGGCGGGGATCTTCCGCGATGGCCCGGCGCAGAAGGCCGGCCTGCAATTGGGCGACGTGATTCTGAGCATCGATGGCGAGCCGGCCGGCGATGGCCGTCGTTCGATGAACCAGGTCGCGCGGATCAAACCGACTGACAAAGTGACGATCCAGGTGATGCGCAACGGCAAAGAGCTGAAGCTCACCGCTGAAATCGGCCTGCGTCCGCCACCGGCGCCGGTGAAAGAAAAAGAAGAATAAAACTTTCTTCGCGCTTACTGCGCGAATAAAAGACATTCTCAACAGGCATGTTATATTGTTTCAATTCTAATAATTGGAACAACATAACATGTCGTCTCGAACAAAGGCCTCCCTGCTCGGCCTGAGCCTGGGTTTGCTGGTCGATCCTGCCTTCGCCGAAGAACCCAAACCCCTCGAACTCGACGCCATTAGCGTCATATCCGACTACGAATCGCCAACCGGGCCGATCAAAGGCTATCGCGCCACACGTTCGTCCAGCGCGACCAAAACCGACACCGCGATCCGTGATATCCCGCAAGCGATCAGCGTGGTGCCCGCCAGCGTGCTCAAGGATCTGGGCAGCAGCAGTGTCGAGCGCGCGCTGGATTTCGCCGGTGGCGTGTCGAAGCAGAACAACTTCGGCGGCCTGACGCTTTACGAATACAGCGTGCGCGGCTTCACCACGTCCGAGTTCTACAAGGACGGTTTCAGCGCCAATCGCGGCTATCCGAGCACGCCGGATGCAGCCAATATCGAACGCATCGAAGTGCTTAAAGGCCCCGCCGCCAGTCTGTACGGCCGTGGCGACCCCGGCGGCACAGTGAACATCGTCACCAAGAAACCGCAGCCCGAAGCCTTCACCACGTTGCAAACCAGCGCCGGCAGTTGGGATCGCTATCGCACCGCACTGGACGTCAACACACCGCTCGACGAACAGGGCGATGTGCTCTCGCGGATCAACCTTGCGGTCGAAGACAACAACAGCTTCCGCGATCACGTCGATAGCAAGCGTGTGTTCGTCGCGCCTTCGATCAGTTGGCAATTGAACCCGGACACGTCGCTGTTGGTGGAAAGCGAGATCGTCCGTCACAACTCCACGTTTGATCGCGGTATCGTCGCGCCAAACAACAAGTGGAGCGGCGTTTCGCGCTCGACGTTTCTCGGTGAACCCAACGACGGCAACATCGACAACCACAACAATCTGCTTCAGGCGACGCTCGAACATCATCTCAACGATAACTGGAAGCTGCGTCTGGCCAGCCACTACAAGGAAGGAAAACTCTGGGGTGACGCCTCCGAATCCCGCCCGTTGAACGCCGATGGCCACACCGTCAACCGCCGCTATCGCGAGCGCGACACAACCTGGCACGACAGCATTACCCAGCTTGAGCTGCGCGGCCTGTTCGATCTCGGCCCGTGGCAGCACGAACTGCTGATCGGCACCGAGTACGAAAACTTTCGCAAGAATGAGCGAGTCACCACCATTGCCGGTGGCCCCTACGCCATCGACATCTACAAGCCAATCTACGGCCAGCCGAAACCCAACGGCGCACGCTCGGGTACCGACACTTTCGAATACGTCGAAAGCCATGCACTGAACCTGCAGGATCAGATCATCTTCACCGACAAACTGCGCGGGATGATCGGTGCGCGCTTCGAGCATTTCGATCAGCACATCGATGATCACAGTCGCAACGCCACGAGCAAGCAACGCCACGACGCCCTCACCCAGCGCGCCGGCCTGCTCTATCAACTGACACCGGATACCGGCCTGTTCGCCAACGCCTCAACCTCGTTCAAACCGAATAACGGCCTCGACGCCTCAGGCAAATCCTTCGACCCGGAAGAAGGCGTCGGTTACGAAGTCGGCATCAAGAACGAGTTGTTCGACGAACGCCTGAGCAGCACCCTCGCCTTCTTCCACATCGACAAGGAAAACGTCCTCGCCCTCGATCCGGCCACCGACACCAGCCGCGCGATGGGCAAGGCGCGCAGTCGTGGTTTCGATCTGCAAGTGACGGGGCAAGTGACCGATGCCGTGCGCGTCATCGGTGCCTTCGCTTACATCGACGCAGAAGTCACCAAAGGCGACGCAGTGATTCCCACCGGCAGCCGCATCCTCGGCGTGGCCAAACGCAGCGGCAGCCTGCTCGGGGTTTATGAGTTTCAGGATGGTCATTTGCGCGGCTCGGACGTCGGCGCAGCGTTCACTTATGTCGGCGACCGCTCAGGGGAATCCGGCAGCGACTTCGAATTACCGGCCTACCAGACCGTCGACCTGCTCGCGCATTACAAGGCCAGCGACAACGTCACCGTCGGCCTGAACCTGAACAACCTCTTCGACGAGAAGTACTACGAGCGCTCCTACAGCAACTACTGGGTCAACCCCGGCGAGCCGCGCAATTTCACCGTCAGCCTGACACTCAACCTGTAAAAGGACGTCACCATGCTATACGGCAAAACCTTTGTACTCATCGCTGCGCTGTTCGCAGGCGAAGTCTCGGCTCATGGCCTGTGGACCGAGCAACGGCGCGGCAATATCGAAGTGGTCTACGGCCATGGCGCTGAAGACAACGCGTTCAAGGCGCAGAAGGTCAGCGGCGCGTGGGCTTATGACGCGGGCGGCAAGATGATTCCGGTCAGCGTTGAGCGTCTGGCGGATCATGCTCGCCTGAAACCGTTGAAGTCGCCGGCGGTCATGGCCGTCGCATTGAATAACGGCATGTGGTCGCAAACCGCCGACAAGAAGTGGATCAACGAAGGCCGCAGCAAAGTGCCAGGCGCCATTGAGGCAACCGAGACGTTCAAGTACAGCCTGGCGATTTATCAGCCGGGGGCGAAGTTGCCCAAGCTTGATCAGATCAAGTTGTTGATTTTGCCTGAGGTCGATCCGTTGACCGTGGGACCGGGCAAGTCTTTGCCAGTGCGGGTACTGCTCGATGGCAAACCGGCGGCGGGGGTGAAGTTGGTTGGTGACTATCGCAGCGCGCCTGACACGTTGAGCACCGAGACTGACAAGGATGGTCGCGCGCAGGTGCTGGTGAGGAATGAAGGGTTGAATGTGATTGCGGCGCAGATTGAGGTGCCGGTGAAGGGCAGCCCTGATGTGGATAGTCGTGGGCTGTTTACCTCACTGACTTTCCTTGGCGAGCCGCATCACGAATAAGTGGTGTACTCGAGATATTTGTTGAATCCGAAAATTACCCCCTCACCCCAACCCTCCCGAAACGTCGGACCGCCCCCAGGGGGGCGAGGGGGAAAGGGGGCAGATTTGTTTGCTCTTCAAACCAGAGTTCGACTCGATATCTCAAGTCGGTGTATCTCTAAAGTACGCCTCGGTCAGTCCCCTCTCCCTTTGGGAGAGGGTTAGGGTGAGGGGCTCTTGCTTTTAGAGGTCGCCAAGCCCCATCGATCAGTGCCTGATTCTGCTCCGGCGTGCCAATCGAAATCCGCAGGAATTGTGCGACATCCAGAGGTTTAAAGTGACGCCATCCTCTCTGGTAAAAATGGATCAATGGACCGGCCTGCATGACATGCAAGAGCGGCCATAACTACCACTTCCGCTATATATCCAATAACAAAAAAACATAAAAAACTGTCAACTCTGACAGTTGTTCATTATCACTGAACACTTCACCTTATAACTCACCCGCAAAAACCCAGGGAGAGAACCATGACAACCACCAAAACTAACGAAAGCAACAAAATCAATAAAGTCGCTGAATCGAGGGGCTATATTAAAGTCAAGTTTGGTCAAGTCTCACCGATTAGCCTGAACTACGTCCACCTGGGCCCTATTCCCCAGGATGGCGGCATAATGCGAGGGTCAGAACTCGGGAACGATGAATCCAAAGATTTTATTCAACTCACTTACCCACTTAAAACAGTGGAAGGTGGCCCGCAAGTCTATAACTACCCCAATGATTTTGAGGGCATGCATGCAGAGTGGACATACTACAAGGACGAAAAATACAATGTTGCGCGATCAGGAAAACTGACAATCACCATCGAAACTCTGGGCAAAACTGCCAAAGGTGAATATTCATTTATAACCGAGGATGGCATAAACATATCGGGAGACTTCGATTTGAGTCCACGCATTCCTGATTGAATCATGCCAAAAAGAATAAACTCCTGCTCTTGCGCAATACTCGCAAGAGCAGGAATTCCGAAATCAAAGGAAGGCGTTCGAAGTATTACACCCCTCGCAGACCATCAATCAACGCCTGATTCTGCTCCGGCGTGCCAATCGAAATCCGCAGGAATTGTGCGACATCCAGAGGTTTAAAGTGACGCCATCCTCTCTGGTAAAAATGGATCAATGGACCGGCCTGCATGACATGCAAGAGCGGCCATAACTACCACTTCCGCTATATATCCAATAACAAAAAAACATAAAAAACTGTCAACTCTGACAGTTGTTCATTATCACTGAACACTTCACCTTATAACTCACCCGCAAAAACCCAGGGAGAGAACCATGACAACCACCAAAACTAACGAAAGCAACAAAATCAATAAAGTCGCTGAATCGAGGGGCTATATTAAAGTCAAGTTTGGTCAAGTCTCACCGATTAGCCTGAACTACGTCCACCTGGGCCCTATTCCCCAGGATGGCGGCATAATGCGAGGGTCAGAACTCGGGAACGATGAATCCAAAGATTTTATTCAACTCACTTACCCACTTAAAACAGTGGAAGGTGGCCCGCAAGTCTATAACTACCCCAATGATTTTGAGGGCATGCATGCAGAGTGGACATACTACAAGGACGAAAAATACAATGTTGCGCGATCAGGAAAACTGACAATCACCATCGAAACTCTGGGCAAAACTGCCAAAGGTGAATATTCATTTATAACCGAGGATGGCATAAACATATCGGGAGACTTCGATTTGAGTCCACGCATTCCTGATTGAATCATGCCAAAAAGAATAAACTCCTGCTCTTGCGCAATACTCGCAAGAGCAGGAATTCCGAAATCAAAGGAAGGCGTTCGAAGTATTACACCCCTCGCAGACCATCAATCAACGCCTGATTCTGCTCCGGCGTGCCAATCGAAATCCGCAGGAATTGCGCAATCCGCTCCTGCTTGAAGTGCCGCACAATCACGCCCTGCTCGCGCAACTTCGCCGCCAGCCCTGCCGCATCATGTTGCGGATGCCGGGCGAAAATGAAGTTCGCCGCCGACGGCAGCACTTCAAAACCCTTGGCCTGCAACTGTGCAATCACCCACTCACGACTCTCGATCACCAGACGGCAAGTCTTGTCGAAGTACTCACGATCCTCGAACGCCGCCGCTGCGCCGACAATCGCCAGACGATCCAGCGGATAAGAGTTAAAGCTGTTCTTGATCCGCTCCAGCGCCTCGATCAGATCAGGATGCCCGACCGCCAGACCCACGCGCAGGCCAGCCAGCGACCGCGACTTGGACAGGGTTTGCGTCACCAGCAGGTTCGGATAACGGTCCACCAGACTGATCGCGGTTTCGCCGCCGAAGTCGATATAAGCCTCGTCCACCACGACCACCGAATCCGGGCTGGCCTTGAGGATCTGTTCGACCGCCTCCAGTGCCAGCAGGCAACCGGTTGGCGCATTAGGGTTAGGAAAAATGATCCCGCCATTCGGCTTGGCGTAGTCCGCCGGGTTGATCTGGAACTGAGCGTCCAGCGGCACCGCATCGAACTGGATGCCGTACAAACCGCAATAAACCGGATAGAAGCTGTAGCTGATGTCCGGGAACAGCAGCGGCTGATCGTGTTGCAACAAACCGTGGAAGATGTGCGCGAGCACTTCGTCCGAGCCGTTGCCGAGGAACACCTGATTGCTCTGCACGCCGTAGTATTTGGCGACCGCAGTTTTCAGCAGATCGCTGTTCGGATCCGGGTACAGACGCAGGTTATCGTTGAGTTCAACCTGCATCGCGGCCAAGGCTTTTGGCGACGGGCCGTATGGGTTTTCGTTGGTATTGAGCTTGACCAGTCTGGTCAGCTTCGGTTGTTCGCCCGGCACGTACGGCACCAGATCTTTAACGAACGGGCTCCAGAATTTGCTCATGTTCAGTTCCCCTTCGATTCGTCTTTGATGCGGTATTCGGCGCTGCGCGCGTGAGCGCTCAGGGATTCGCCACGGGCCAGCACCGATGCAGTCTTGCCCAGCTCGGAAGCGCCGGCCTCGGAGCAGAAGATGATCGACGAGCGCTTCTGGAAGTCATACACGCCCAGCGGCGAAGAAAAGCGCGCGGTGCCCGAAGTTGGCAATACGTGGTTCGGACCTGCGCAGTAATCGCCCAGCGCTTCGGAAGTATGACGGCCCATGAAGATCGCGCCGGCGTGGCGGATCTGCGGTAGCCAGGCTTGCGGGTCAGCGACCGACAACTCCAGGTGTTCCGGGGCGATGCGGTTGGCGACTTCGATAGCCTGCGCCATGTCCTTCACGTGAATCAGCGCACCGCGACCATTGATCGACGTTTCGATGATGGTCGCGCGATCCATGGTCGGCAGCAGTTTGTCGATGCTCGCCGCGACCTTGTCGAGGAACTCGGCGTCCGGGCTGACCAGAATCGCCTGCGCATCTTCGTCGTGCTCGGCTTGCGAGAACAGATCCATGGCGATCCAGTCCGGATCGGTCTGGCCGTCGCAGACCACGAGGATTTCCGAAGGACCGGCGATCATGTCGATGCCGACCTGACCGAAGACGTGGCGCTTGGCGGTGGCGACATAGATGTTGCCTGGGCCAACGACTTTGTCGACTTTCGGCACGCTTTCGGTGCCGTAAGCCAAGGCAGCGACAGCTTGTGCGCCACCGATGGTGAACACCCGGTCGACGCCAGCGATGCACGCCGCCGCCAGCACCAGTTCATTGATTTCACCGCGTGGCGTTGGCACGACCATGACCACTTCGGTCACGCCCGCGACCTTGGCCGGGATCGCATTCATCAACACCGACGACGGGTACGACGCCTTGCCGCCCGGTACGTACAGACCGGCGCGATCCAGCGGCGTGACCTTCTGGCCCAGCACCGTGCCGTCGGCTTCGGTGTAGCTCCAGGAATCCTGTTTCTGTTTTTCGTGGTAGCTGCGCACGCGGGCCGCGGCTTTTTCCAGTGCTTCGCGCTGTGGCACGGTGATGCGCGTCAGCGCCAGTTCCAGACGCTCGCGCGGCAGGATCAGGTCGGCCATCGAAGCGACTTCGAGGCCGTCGAATTTCTGGGTGAACTCGACCAGCGCCGCGTCACCACGTTCGCGCACGGCCTTGATGATGTCCAGCACGCGCTGATTGACCGAGTCGTCAGACACACTTTCCCAGCTCAGCAGATGATCCAGATGATGCGCGAAATCCGGGTCAGCAGCGTTGAGTCGGCGAATTGCAGTCGGTGCGGTCATAGCGAGAGCCTCATAGGAATGGCAAAAAACTCAGGCACCCGAAACTATCATTCGATCCGCTTAGGCACCTGAGAATTCTGGCTATGAGGCGGATAGACGGCGCGACCTGGGGCCGCGCAGGTAAATCAGCCGCGGTGTCGCGATTCCACTGCGTTGCGCAGGGTATCGATCAACGCCTGGATTCGGGCGTGTTGCATTTTCATCGAAGCCTTGTTGACCACCAGGCGCGAGCTGATCGTGGCGATCAGTTCCTGAGGTTCCAGGCCATTGGCGCGCAGGGTGTTGCCGGTGTCGACCACGTCGATGATCTTGTCGGCCAGTCCGATCAGCGGTGCCAGCTCCATCGAGCCGTACAGCTTGATGATGTCGACCTGACGGCCCTGCTCGGCGTAGTAGCGCTTGGCGACGTTGACGAATTTGGTCGCTACGCGCAGACGGCCCTTGGGCTCAGGCGCGCCGATCTTGCCGGCGGTCATCAGCTTGCACTGGGCGATCTGCAGATCCAGTGGCTCGTACAGGCCCTGACCGGTGTATTCCATCAGCACGTCTTTACCGGCAACGCCGAGGTCAGCCGCGCCATGCTCGACGTAAGTCGGCACATCGGTAGCACGCACGATCAGCAGACGAACGTCGTCTTGCGTCGTGGGAATGATCAGCTTGCGGCTCTTGTCCGGATTCTCGGTCGGCACGATGCCCGCTTCGGCGAGAAGCGGCAGGGTGTCGTCAAGGATGCGGCCCTTGGACAGTGCGATGGTCAACATGGGAAACGTCAGTCCTTATCAAGGTACTCATGTCCGGTCGCAATCGGCGCCGGACACACATCGAGCCGGAAACCGGCTCGACTCAAAACGAATTCAGTGGACACGTCCCTGTGTCCCAATGCAGCAATCAGCCCGGAACGCGACGGATCTTGGCGCCCAGCATCTGCAGTTTTTCTTCGATGCACTCGTAACCACGGTCGATGTGGTAGATGCGGTCGATCAGCGTATCGCCCTCGGCAACCAGTGCCGAGATCACCAGGCTGGCCGAAGCCCGCAGGTCGGTGGCCATGACTGGCGCGCCTTTGAGGACTTCGGTACCGGTGACGATGGCAGTGTTGCCTTCGACCTGGATCTTGGCGCCCATGCGGTGCAGTTCGTACACGTGCATGAAACGGTTTTCGAAGATCGTCTCGATCACCGCACCGGTGCCTTCGGCAATGGCGTTGAGCGAGATGAACTGCGCTTGCATGTCGGTCGGGAATGCAGGGTACGGCGCCGTGCGCACGTTGACTGCTTTCGGACGCTTGCCGTGCATGTTCAGCTCGATCCAGTCTTCACCGCAGGTGATTTCTGCGCCGGCTTCACGGAGTTTTTCCAGAACGGCTTCAAGGATGGTCGGATCAGTGTCCTTGACCTTGACGCGGCCGCCGGTCACGGCAGCGGCAACCAGGTAGGTGCCGGTTTCGATACGGTCAGGCATGACCTTATAGAAAGCCGAACCCAGACGCTCGACGCCATCGATGGTGATGGTGTCGGTGCCAGCACCGGAAACCTTGGCGCCCATGGCGTTGAGGAAGTTCGCCAGGTCAACCACTTCAGGCTCGCGGGCGGCGTTCTGCAACACGCTGCGGCCTTTGGCCAGAGCAGCGGCCATCATGATGTTCTCGGTACCGGTCACACTGACGGTATCGAAGAAGAAGTGCGCACCGCGAAGGCCGCCCTCAGGCGCCTTGGCCTTGATGTAGCCGCCTTCGACGTCGATGACCGCGCCCATGGCTTCGAGACCACGGATGTGCAGGTCGACCGGACGCGAACCGATGGCGCAACCGCCAGGCAGTGCAACTTCGGCTTCACCGAAACGGGCAACCATCGGGCCCAGTACCAGGATCGACGCACGCATGGTTTTCACCAGTTCGTACGGCGCAATCAGGGTCTTGATGGTGCGCGGGTCGATTTCGACGCTGAGCTTCTCGTCGATCACCGGCTCAATGCCCATGCGACCGAACAGCTCGATCATGGTGGTGATGTCGTGCAGGTGCGGCAGGTTGCCAACGGTCACCGGGCCATCGCACAGCAGGGTGGCGGCCAGGATCGGCAGGGCAGAGTTCTTTGCCCCGGAAATGCGGATCTCGCCATCAAGACGAGCGCCACCGGTAATAATCAATTTATCCATAAGAATCTCGACGCCCTAGGGCTCAGGTGCGCTCGGCCCAGGCCGCGCTGCTGAAAAATTTCATAGTGACCGCGTGGATGCTGCCATCGACGATCCATGGGTTCAAATGGGCATAGACCTGCTGCTGACGCTTCACCGGGCTCAACGCCGCCAGTTCATCGCTAATCACGTTCAGCTGGAAATTGCAGCCTTCGCCCTCAACTTCTACCAACGTTCCGGGCAGCTTTCCTTCAAGGAAGCTCTTCACTTCTACGGCCTGCATGCTCAACCTCAATCGGCGCCCTGTGCGCACGGGTCGGACATCATACAAAAAAGCCCCGCGCCTGCGAACCCCGCATGGCAGGACTCTGACGGGGGGCTTCTTTATTGATGCGGGTTCAGGGGTGCGCCAACAGTTCGGTCAGTTCACTGACCTGAGCAATTTCGCGCATGTCTTCGGGCATCGCACGAATGCTGACAGCCTTTCCGGCCGCATTCGCATCGCGCATGAAGCACAGCAGCAACGACAAACCGACGCTGCTGGACTTCTTCACCGCCGAGCAATCGATCACCAGCGAAGAGGCCTTGCTGGACTTGATCAACGCCTGACCTTGCTTGCGCAGGTCAGCGCCGGTGCGATAGTCCAGCACTCCGCTAAGCAGAAGCTCGTCGACATCACTCATACGAACTGCGGCCTCATTCATTGCGCGGGGTTCTTTTCAGTGGCTTCTTTGGCCTTGGCCACTTCCCCGGCCCAACCATTGATGGTCTTGTCCAGGTCGTTGCCATTGCGCTGCATCGCATCGGCGAACTGATCACGGAACAGTTTGCCAATGTTGATGCCGTTGATGATCACGTTGCGCAATTTCCACTCGCCGTTGATCTTCTCCAGCGTGTACTGCACAGGATAGATTGCGCCGCTGCTGCCCTTGACGGTCATGTTGACGCTGGTGCGGTCGCCCGATTCGTCCTTGGCAGGATCAACGGTAATGCCTTGATTGTTGTACTCGAGCAAGGCGTTGCCGTAGAACTGGAACAGGCCTTTCTTGAAGTTTTCCTGGAAAGTCTGCATCTGCGCAGGCGTAGCCTTGCGCGAGTACTTGACCGTCATGATGCTCTTGGAAATGCCTTCGGCGTCCACCACAGGCCCGACGATGCTATTGAGCGCCGCGTAGAAATCAGTCGGATCCTGCTTGTATTTCTCTTTGTTGGCAGCCAGATCGGCCAGCAACCGGTTGGTTGTGTCCTGCACCAGATCATGTGCCGAAGTTGCAGCAGCCACGGCGTTACCCATCAACGGCAGGGCCGCCAGTAACACCAACAGGCTACGTCGCAAGATAGAGATCATTCAAAAGCTCCTCATTTGGCGTCTTTGCTAACGGTATTGAGCAGGAATTTACCGATAAGGTCTTCCAGTACCAGTGACGACTGCGTGTCGTGAATGGTTCCACCATCCTTCAGCGGCTTGTCTTCACCGCCTACGCTGATACCAATGTACTTCTCGCCCAGCAGGCCAGCGGTCAGGATAGACGCTGTGGAGTCGGTCGGCAGGTTGTCGACCTTTTTATCCACTTGCAGGGTTACCCGACCGGTGAAGCTGTCGCGATCCAGATCGATTGCCGTGACCTTGCCGATGGTCACACCGGCCATGGTCACTTTGGCTCTGACCGTCAAACCGGCGATATTGTCGAAATACGCATAAAGTTTATAGGTATCGGTGGTCGACGTCGGAGACAGACCACTGACCCGCAAAGCAAGCAGCAACAAAGCCAGGATCCCTGCCAGCAGGAACAGGCCGACACCGATTTCCAGGGTGCGGTTTTGCATCAGAAATCTCCAAACATCAAAGCGGTCAGAATAAAGTCCAGGCCGAGCACTGCCAGCGAGGCAAACACTACAGTCTTGGTGGTGGCGCGACTGATGCCCTCGGAAGTGGGCTCACAGTCATAGCCTTGGAATACGGCGATCCAGGTCACGACAAAGGCGAAAACGATACTTTTGATTACGCCATTGAGCACGTCACTGGTGAAATTCACGCTGTTCTGCATGTTCGCCCAATAAGAGCCCTCATACACGCCCAGCCAGTCGACAGCCACCCACGAACCGCCCCAAATCCCGACCACGCTGAAAATCATTGCCAGCACCGGCAGGGAAATGAAACCGGCCCACAGGCGCGGGGCAATGATGTACTTGAGCGGATCGACGCCGATCATTTCCAGACTGGAAAGCTGTTCGGTGGATTTCATGTTGCCGATCTCGGCAGTCAGTGCCGAACCGGCACGACCGGCGAACAACAGCGCAGTCACCACCGGACCCAGCTCACGCAACAGGGTCAGCGCAACCATCTGCCCCACTGCCTGCTCCGAACCGTAGCTCGACAGGATGCTGAAGCCCTGCAGCGCCAGCACCATGCCGATGAAAATCCCCGAAACGACGATGATCACCAGCGACATCACGCCGACCGAATGCAGTTGCTTGACCAACAGACCAAAACCGCCGCTGATACCACCACGCCCCAGCAAGGCATGAAACAGGAACAGCGTCGCACGACCGAACACCGCGACGGCGTCGATCGCCGCCTCGCCGAACCGGCGCACGCGTTCTATTAATGAAATTCTGCGCATCAGCGCTTCCCCAGAAGATCTGCGCGGTAATCCGTCGCTGGAAAATGGTACGGCACCGGGCCATCGGGATCGCCAGTCATGAACTGACGGATACGCGGCTCGTCCGAGTTCATCAACTCGTCCGGCGTACCCTGCCCCAGCACCTGACCATCACCGACAACGTAGATGTAGTCGGCGATGCTCGCGGTTTCCGCCAGATCGTGGGACACCACGATACTGGTGATCCCCAGCGCATCGTTGAGCAGACGGATCAGACGGACCAGCACGCCCATGGCGATCGGGTCCTGCCCGACGAACGGTTCGTCGTACATGAGGATCTGCGGATCGAGCGCAATCGCCCGCGCCAGTGCGACGCGGCGTTTCATGCCACCGGACAACTCGTCCGGCATCAGCTCGATGGCACCGCGCAGACCGACCGCCTGCAGTTTCAGCAGGACGATGTCGCGGATCATTTCTTCCGGCAAATCGGTATGAACACGCAGGGGGAAAGCCACGTTCTCGAATACATCGAGATCGGTGAACAGCGCGCCGCTTTGAAACAGCACACCCATGTGCTTTCGCGCATCGAACAGATCGCTGCGCGAAAGCGCGGGCAAGTTCTGGCCGTTGACCCAGACTTCACCGCTGGCAGGGCGCAATTGTGCCCCCATCAATCGCAGCAGCGTGGTCTTGCCACACCCGGAAGGCCCCATGATGCCGGTGACCTTGCCGCGCGGGATGCGAATATCGACGTTATTGAAAATGCTGCGCGCACCGCGCTTGAAGGAGACTCCCTTCAGCTCGACCGCGTAGGCGTTATCGGCACTCATCTAAACTCCTTGCGATGCAGCCTCTCACTCGGACGCCTGTCTTTACTTAAAAAGTACGTACATCCCGGGCAGGCCGAACTGGCGGCGAACTATATCACTGCAAAGGCGAAGCGCCCAAGGCTTGTACCAGCCTGTGTTCGGCGATATGACAGGTGCGCAGGCTCTTTTACCGGGTTTTGGTAACGAGTAATGACAAAGCACGACGAACTTGCGTGAGGCTTTGCCACATAACCGCTATAATCGCCGCCTTTTCATCGGGCTATACGATTTCTGACATGAGCCAATCCAGCGACCTGATTCAATCGGCACAACGCACCATCCAACTCGAAGTGGAAGCCGTACAAGGCTTGTTGCCCCATATCGACGCCGATTTCGTACGCGCTTGCGAGATGATTCTGGCCAGCAAGGGCCGTGTAGTTGTGGTCGGCATGGGCAAATCCGGGCACATCGGCAACAAGATTGCCGCGACCCTGGCCAGCACCGGCACCCCGGCTTTTTTCGTGCACCCGGCCGAGGCCAGCCATGGCGACATGGGCATGATCACTCGTGATGACGTGATTCTAGCCCTGTCGAACTCCGGCTCGACCAACGAAATCGTCACCCTGCTGCCGTTGATCAAACGTCTGGGTATCCAGCTGATCAGCGTCACCGGCAACCCGCTATCGCCGCTGGCCAAGGCGGCCGAGGTCAATCTCAACGTTCACGTCGAACATGAGGCCTGCCCGCTGAACCTGGCGCCGACCTCCTCGACCACCGCAGCGCTGGTCATGGGTGATGCGCTGGCCGTAGCGTTGCTGGAAGCGCGCGGTTTCACTGCCGAAGACTTCGCCTTTTCTCATCCGGGCGGTGCCCTTGGCCGTCGCCTGTTGCTGAAAGTGGAAAACGTCATGCACGCCGGGCAGGAATTGCCGCAAGTACAACGCGGCACGTTGCTCAAAGACGCATTGATGGAAATGACTCGTAAAGGTCTGGGCATGACCGTCATCCTTGAAACTGACGGCAAACTCGCCGGGATCTTCACGGACGGCGATCTGCGCCGCACGCTGGATCGCAGCATCGACATTCGCAGCGCCACTATCGATCAGGTAATGACCGCTCACGGCAAGACCGCCCGGCCGGAAATGCTCGCCGCCGAAGCCCTGAAAATCATGGAAGACCACCGAATCAACGCATTGGTAGTCGTAGACGAGGAAGATCGCCCGGTCGGCGCCTTCAACCTCTCCGATCTGCTGCGCGCAGGAGTCATGTAATGAGTAACGATCTGCTGCAACGCGGCAAAGCGATCAAACTGGCGGTTTTCGACGTCGACGGCGTCCTCACCGACGGGCGCCTGTACTTCCTCGAAGACGGCAGTGAATTCAAGACTTTCAATACCCTCGACGGCCAGGGCATCAAGATGCTGATGAATGCCGGCGTGCAGACCGCTATCATCAGCGGTCGCAAGACGCCGGTGGTCGAGCGTCGCGCGAAAAATCTCGGCATCCCCCACCTGTTTCAGGGGCGCGAAGACAAATTGGTCGTTCTCGACGGTCTTCTCGAGCAACTGGGCCTAAGCTATGAAGAGGTCGCCTATCTCGGTGACGACCTGCCCGATCTGCCGGTGATTCGCCGCGTAGGTTTAGGCATGGCCGTGGCCAACGCTGCCGACTTCGTCCGCGAACACGCCCATGGCGTGACCCGCGCTCGCGGTGGCGAAGGTGCCGCCCGCGAGTTCTGCGAATTGATCCTGCGCGCCCAGGGCCGCCTCGATGCGGCCAACGCCGCGTACCTGTGAGCCAAACCATGTTCAGCAAAAAATTTCGTAACTTCCTGCTGTTCGGCTGCATCGCTGCGATTTTCGCAGCAGTCGGCTACTGGAATATCAGCCCGGAACGCTTTCTCGACAAACCACCGGTCACCTCGGTGGAAACGCCTATCGACTGGTATGCGACCAACACGCATACCCTGCAATACCTGCCGGATGGCAAGGTGCAGTATGAAATGACGTCCGAAAAAGCCGAGCACGTAAAGGCAACCGACGTCACGCTGGTGACCAAACCCGATCTGAACATGTACCGCGGAACGGACTTCCCGTGGCACGTGACCAGTGAGCGCGGTGAAGTGAACTCAGGCGGCACCGAAGTCGAGCTGATCGATTCGGTACGCGTTGCGCGCACCGACGAAAAGAAGCGTGACATCCTGATCACTTCCACTCGCATGACCGTGTTCCCGCAGCAGGAATATGCGCAGACCGAGCAACCCGTTAGAATCGACGGCGCTGGCGGTGTATCGACTGGCGTTGGAATGAAAGCGTACCTGAAGGAAAGCAGGATACACCTGCTATCGAACGTAAGAGGACAGTATGAGGCTCGTTAAAACCCTCCCTATTTTGCTCAGTCTGGGCGCAGCACTGGGAAGCGTGAGCGCCTGGGCTCTGCCGAACGATCAGCAGCAACCTATCCGCATTCAGGCCGACGACGCCCAACTGGATGACAAGAACGGCATCGCTACCTATAAGGGTGATGTGATCATCACCCAGGGCTCGATGATCGTTAAAGGCAACACGGTCACCATGACTCGCGCGCCGAATGGAGATATCGACGTAGTGACCTCCGTGGGCAACCTGGCTTACTTCGAGCAGTTGCAAACCCAGGGCGACACCAAACCGGTTCAAGGCTACGGCGTGACGATTCAATACCACGCCCAGCAAAACCGCGTCGTACTGATCGATAAGGCCAAGGTCGTCGACAAAGACGGCAACGTCACTCAGGGCGAAAAAATCGTCTATGACACCGTGAAGAAACTGGCCAGCGCCGGTCGCGCTACCGGCAGCAAAGTCACCGAGGCGCGTCCGCGCATCGACATGGTGATCCAGCCGAAGAAGAAAACCGACGAGAAACCCCAGTAATGGCAACTCTGAAAGCTCAGCACCTGGCCAAGGCCTATAAAAGCCGCCAGGTCGTGCGTGACGTCAGCCTGTCGATCGACAGCGGCCAGATCGTCGGCCTGCTCGGCCCGAACGGTGCCGGCAAGACCACGTGTTTCTACATGATCGTCGGCCTGGTACAGGCCGATCAGGGCCGCGTACTGATCGACGATCTGGACGTCAGCCATCAGCCAATGCACGGTCGCGCCAAGGCCGGTATCGGCTATCTGCCGCAAGAAGCGTCGATCTTCCGCAAACTGTCGGTGGCCGATAACATCATGGCCATCCTCGAGACCCGTCAGGAACTCGACAAGGCCGGCCGTCGCAAGGAGCTGGAAAGCCTGCTGCAGGAATTCCACATCAGCCACATCCGCGACAACCTCGGCATGAGCCTTTCCGGTGGTGAACGCCGCCGGGTGGAAATCGCTCGCGCACTGGCGACTGCACCGAAATTCATCCTGCTCGACGAACCGTTCGCCGGTGTCGACCCGATTTCGGTCGGCGACATCAAGCAGATCATCCATCACCTCAAAGCCAAGGGTATCGGTGTGTTGATCACCGACCACAACGTCCGTGAGACGCTGGACATCTGCGAAACCGCTTACATCGTCAACGATGGTCAACTGATCGCTGAAGGCGACGCAGAAACCATCCTGGCCAACGATCTGGTCAAGGAAGTGTATCTGGGTCACGAGTTCCGCCTGTAAGCGCGACAGTGCCCGGTGCGCCGCCGGGGCGCTGTATCGATTCAAGCAGGATTTAATACGCTTTAATTGTTACAGCGCTCTAGGCAAACACTTCAGTTTCAGGCATATAATTTGCTTAAGTTTGGCGCCTCGGCGCCCTGTAGTGGATGGCGCATAGCGCCGGCGAATAAGGTGTTAAGCCCCTGCCATGAAACCATCGCTAGTCTTGAGAATGGGCCAGCAGCTGACGATGACACCGCAGCTGCAACAGGCCATCCGCCTGCTCCAATTGTCGACCCTGGATCTGCAACAGGAAATCCAGGAGGCGCTGGAATCCAATCCGATGCTCGAACGCCAGGAAGAAGGCGAAGACTTCGATAATTCCGACCCCATGGCCGACAACGCCGAACAAAAGCCCAATACCGAAATCCAGGAACCCTCCTATCAGGAAACCGCCCCGACGGTCGACAACCTCGAGGACGGCGAATGGAACGAACGCATCCCCAACGAGCTTCCGGTCGATACCGCCTGGGAAGACGTCTACCAGACCAGCGCCAGCAGCCTGCCCAGCAGCGACGATGACGAATGGGACTTCACCACTCGCACCTCCGCCGGCGAGAGTCTGCAAAGCCACCTGCTGTGGCAACTGAACCTCGCACCGATGTCCGACACCGATCGCCTGATCGCCGTGACCCTGATCGATTGCATCAACAATCAGGGCTACCTGGACGAAACCCTCGAAGAGATCCTTGAGGCGTTCGATCCGGAACTGGACATCGAGCTGGACGAAATCGAAGCCGTTCTGCATCGCATCCAGCAGTTTGAACCGGCCGGTATCGGCGCGCGCAACCTCGGCGAGTGCCTGCTGCTGCAATTGCGCCAGCTGCCAGTCAAGACGCCTTGGCTGGCTGAAGCGAAACGCCTGGTCACTGATTACATCGACCTGCTCGGCAGCCGCGACTACAGCCAGTTGATGCGGCGCATGAAGCTCAAGGAAGACGAACTGCGCCAGGTCATCGAGCTGGTGCAGAGCCTTAATCCGCGTCCAGGTTCGCAGATCGAATCCACCGAAGCCGAATACGTTGTGCCTGACGTCATCGTGCGCAAGGACAATGAGCGCTGGCTGGTCGAGTTGAACCAGGAATCGGTGCCACGCCTGCGCGTCAACGCGCAGTACGCCGGTTTCGTCCGTCGCGCCGACACCAGCGCCGACAACACCTTCATGCGCAACCAGTTGCAGGAAGCCCGCTGGTTCATCAAGAGCCTGCAAAGCCGCAACGAAACGCTGATGAAAGTTGCCACCCAGATCGTCGAGCATCAGCGCGGTTTTCTGGAGTACGGCGACGAAGCCATGAAGCCGCTGGTCCTGCATGACATCGCCGAAGCGGTCGGCATGCACGAATCGACGATTTCGCGGGTGACCACCCAGAAATTCATGCATACCCCGCGTGGTATTTATGAACTGAAATACTTTTTCTCCAGCCACGTCAGCACCTCCGAAGGCGGCGAATGCTCGTCCACGGCGATCCGCGCGATCATCAAAAAACTGGTTGCCGCGGAAAATCAGAAAAAGCCGTTGAGTGACAGCAAGATCGCTGGTTTACTGGAGGCACAAGGCATTCAGGTGGCTCGCCGCACCGTCGCCAAGTACCGCGAATCCTTAGGGATCGCGCCTTCGAGCGAACGCAAGCGGTTGATGTAAGCCACGTTACAGCGTTCCAGTGGCAGGCTATCCAGCCTGCCGCTTTATGCACTGGCAACGAAGGAGAAGCTGTATGCAAGTCAACATCAGTGGACACCAACTGGAAGTGACCGAACCTCTGCGCGACTACATCAATGAGAAACTTCAACGATTGGAGCGCCATTTCGACAAGATCACCAACGTGCAAGTCACGATGTGCGTCGAAAAGCTGAAGCAGAAAATCGAAGCCACCTTGCATATACCCGGCAGCGAAGTGGTCGCCAACGCGGAACATACCGATATGTACGCGGCGATCGACGCCTTGACCGACAAGCTGGATAAACAACTCAAAAAGCATAAGGAAAAGACCCAGAGCCTGCTCCAGGGCGCTACCGGTCGATAACCCCCCACCCCATGATCCGACTTGAAAGTATCCTGACCCCCGGCCGTTCCCTCGTGAACGTGCCGGGTGGCAGTAAAAAGAAAGCCCTCGAACAAATTGCCAACCTGATCGCCCGCGAAGTGCCGGATCTGGCCATGCAGGATGTCTTCGAGGCGTTGATTGCCCGTGAAAAACTCGGTTCCACCGGTTTTGGTAACGGCATCGCCATCCCCCATTGCCGCCTCAAGGGTTGCCAAGCGCCGATCAGCGCGCTGATGCACCTTGACGCACCGATCGATTTCGACGCCATTGACGGCGCTCCGGTTGACCTGCTGTTTGTTTTGCTGGTCCCGGAAGCCGCCACCGATGCGCATCTGGAGTTGCTACGTCAGATCGCCAGCATGCTGGATCGTAAGGAAGTGCGCGAAAAGCTGCGTAGCGCACCGAGTAGCGAAGCCTTGTATCAGGTCGTCCTGAGCGAGCAGAACGGGCATTAATCATGCGTTTGATCATCGTCAGCGGCCGTTCCGGCTCGGGTAAAAGCACGGCTCTGGATGTCCTTGAGGACAACGGCTATTACTGCATCGACAACCTGCCCGCAGGCTTGCTGCCGGAACTGGCCGAACGCGCGCTGATTCACACTGAGCTGGCGCAACCGCTGGTGGCCGTGTCGATCGATGCGCGTAACTTGCCGAGCCATCTGACGCGCTTTCCCGAGTTGCTTGAAGATGTCCGGGCCAAGCACATCCAGTGCGATGTCCTGTATCTGGACGCCGACGAAGAGACCCTGCTCAAGCGTTTTTCCGAGACTCGCCGTCGCCATCCGCTGAGCAACGCCAACCGCTCGCTGGCCGAGGCGATTCAGGATGAAACCGCCCTGCTCGGCCCGATCGCCGACCTCGCCGACCTGAAAATCAACACCACCAACCTGAACCTGTACCAGTTGCGCGACAGCATCAAGCTGCGCTTGCTGAATCAGCCGGAGCCGGGCACGGCGTTTCTGGTCGAGTCATTTGGTTTCAAGCGCGGCATGCCGGTCGACGCGGATCTGGTGTTCGATGTGCGCTGCCTGCCCAATCCGTACTGGAAGCCGGAACTGCGCGCGCAATCGGGTCTCGATGCGCCGGTGGCCGAGTATCTCGCGGCGCAGCCGGAGGTCGAAGAAATGTTCCAGGACATTTTCGCCTACCTGCACAAGTGGCTGCCGCGCTTCGCTGCAAGCAACCGCGCCTACGTCACCATTGCCATTGGCTGCACCGGCGGACATCACCGCTCCGTCTACCTGACCGAACGTCTGGGTCAGGCCCTGCAGAAAACCCTGAAGAACGTCCAGGTTCGCCACCGCGACCTCACTTAAAGGATTCACACCGCGATGCCTGCTCTGGAAATCGAAATCATCAACAAGCTGGGCCTGCATGCCCGCGCATCGGCCAAGTTTGTCGGGGTGGCCGGGCAGTATCCGGATTGCACGATCAGAGTGGGCCGCACGCCAGAGACCACGGTTGACGGCAAAAGCATTATGGCAATGATGATGCTGGCGGCTGGCAAAGGCACCAAGATCTATCTGAGTACTGAAGGGCATCAGGAACAGGAAGCGCTGGATGCGCTGGTGGCGCTGATCAACAACTACTTCGATGAAGGTGGCTGACAGCCAAAGTCAAAAAATCGCAGCCCATGTCGCACAAATCCCCAGTGTAGGAGCTGCCACAGGCTGCGATCTTTTGATCCGCTCAACCCAACGCCGTATCCATCACCATCATCAGACAAAACCCGATCAACAAGCCAAGACTGGCCAGTTTGTCATGACCATGGCGTCGTGATTCCGGGATGACCTCGTGGGTCACCACCAGCAACATCGCCCCCGCCGCCAGTGCCAGACCTAACGGCAACAATACCTGCGCCAGACCGACCAGCCACGCACACAGCAGCGCAAACACCGGCTCGACCAGACCTGACGCCGCGCCGATCAGAAACGCCTTGACCCGCGACATCCCCGCCCCGGCCAATACCAGCGCAATCACCAGGCCCTCCGGCACATCCTGCAAAGCGATGCCCATGGCCAGACTGTCTGCATCCGGCATGCCGCCACCGGCAGACACGCCGACGGCCATGCCTTCAGGGATGTTATGGGCAATGATGGCAAACACGAACAACCAGATCCGCGGCGGAATGACCGGATGCTCGACCGTGCCGACGAGCATTTCCGGTGAAGCGCCGGAAACTTTGCGATCGACCAGATACAGCCCGAAAGCGCCGAGCATGATGCCGAAGCAGATCAGGCCGCTGGCGCCCCACGGAGTCAGACCCAGGCTTTCGGCGGCGGCGATACCCGGCACGATCAACGAAAACGCCGTCGCCGCCAACATCACGCCGGCGCCAAACCCCAGCAAAGTATCGCTGAGCGCCTGCGGCATACGCCGAATCACCAGCACCGGCACAGCGCCAAGCGCCGTGCCAAGGGCGCAGATCGCACCGCCCTGCAACGCCCGCGATAGCCTCGGTTCGAGATTCAGCCATTCCAGCCCGTGGGCAACCAGCAAGGTCATGCCCGCCAACAGCAACAGCGATCCCACTGCGTAACGAAACATACGCCCACTTCCGATCGCCAGTGTTTCAGTGCCCATAGTCAGCCTTGGATTGTTTTTATAGAAGACTCAAACCAGTGCGGCCTGATAGCGCGCAGCCACTTCAGGCCAATTGATTACGTTGTAGAACGCATTGATGTATTCCGGGCGGCGGTTCTGATAGCGCAAGTAGTAGGCGTGCTCCCAGACGTCGAGACCGAGAATCGGCGTGTTGCCATTCATCAACGGGCTGTCCTGGTTGCCGCTGCTCTCCACGATCAGTTTTTTCTCCGGGTTCACGCTGAGCCAGGCCCAGCCGCTGCCGAATCGGGTCAGTGCGGCTTTGGTGAAGGCTTCTTTGAAGCTGTCGAGGCCGCCCAGTTGCTCATCGATGGCTTTGGCCAACGCGCCTTCCGGCTTACCGCCACCGCTCGGCACCATCACTTCCCAGAACAGCGAGTGGTTGGCGTGACCGCCGCCCTGATTGATCACCGCCGCACGCAGTTTTTCCGGCAGTTGCTGAACACTGGCGACGAGTTTTTCTACCGGCCATTCAGCGTACTCAGTGCCTTCTACAGCGGCGTTGAGGTTGTTGATGTAAGTCTGGTGATGCTTGGTGTAATGAATCTCCATGGTCTGTGCATCGATATGCGGCTCAAGAGCGTCGTAGGCGTAAGGCAAGGCAGGCAAGGTAAAAGCCATTTCAATGGACTCCATGGTGATGTGGGGCAGGCGCGCGGCGCGCATTGCCGGTATCCGGGTGCAGCAGACGCTGGGTACGCGGGTATTCGCCGTGTTCGCTGATGAAATTCAGCAGCTCGACGTAGGTCTTGCTGCTCTGGCGCAGCGCCGCCTCACGCAAGGCCAGGCGCTGGCGTTCGTCCTGCATGGTCTGCAGCAGCCGTTGGTGGATGGCGCAGAGGTATTCGGCGCTCTCCTCCGGCTGATTCAGACGCAAGTGCAAATCCGCGAGGTTGTGGTGCGAGATCACGCAAGCCGCCACCGCTTCGTCAGCATCCGCCCAGCGTTCGAACAACACTTGCGCCAGGGCCAGGGCTTGCAGGTAAGCCTCACGGGCGTCGATCAATTCGCCGAGCATGAAGCAGCGATTGGCCCGTTCGATCGTGCGTTTCCAGTGCTCCATGGTGAGCCTCCAAAGCGGTTGCGGGGTTTACACGCCGCCGGCGGTGAGTTTCTCGGGATTGAGCAACTCTTCCAGTTGGCTGCGCGACAGGTCGGTGTGTTCCAGGGCAACGTCGATCACCGCGCGGCCTTCCTTGTAGGCCTGCTTGGCGATTTCGGCGGCTTTCTGGTAACCGATGATCGGGTTGAGCGCAGTGACCAGAATCGGGTTGCGCGACAACGCTTCCTTCAGGCGCGATTCGTTGACCTTGAAGCTGGCAATGGCTTTGTCGCCGAGCAGGCGACTGGAGTTGGCCAGCAATTCGATACTGCTCAGCAGGTTCTGCGCAATGATCGGCAGCATCACGTTGAGTTCGAAGTTGCCCGACTGGCCGGCGATGGTGATCACCGAATCGTTGCCGATGACTTGTGCGGCGACCATGGCGGTGGCTTCCGGAATCACCGGATTGACCTTGCCTGGCATGATCGACGAGCCCGGTTGCAGGGCTTGCAGCTCGATTTCACCAAGGCCGGCGAGCGGGCCGGAGTTCATCCAGCGCAGGTCGTTGGCGATTTTCATCAGCGACACGGCGGTGGCTTTAAGCTGGCCAGAGACGGCGACGGCGGTGTCTTGCGAGCCGATCAGCGCGAACAGATCCTTGCCCGGGGTGAATTGCACATCGGTCAACTGGCTCAACTGGCGGCTGAAACGTGCGGCGAATTCAGGATGCGCGTTGATCCCGGTGCCGACCGCCGTGCCGCCCTGCGCCAGCGCTTGCAGGCTCGGCAGCAAATCCTGCACGTGGCCGATGTTGGCCTTGAGTTGCTGCGCCCAGCCATTGAGTACCTGGCTCATGCGCACCGGCATCGCGTCCATCAAATGCGTGCGACCGGTTTTGACGTGGTGATGCACTTGCCCGGCCTTTTGCTCGATCACTTGCACCAGGTGCAACAGCGCCGGGAGCAGTTGTTCGTGCAGGGCCAACGCAGCGCTGACGTGAATAGTGGTCGGGATGATGTCGTTGCTGCTCTGGCCGCAGTTGACGTGATCGTTGGCGTTCACCGACTCACCCAGCAGACGGCTGGCGAGGGTGGCGATCACTTCATTGGCGTTCATGTTGGAACTGGTGCCGGAACCGGTCTGGAAGATATCCACCGGGAAATGCTGCATGAAATCGCCTTCGAGCAAGCCTTGCGCAGCGTCGCTGATGGCTTTGCCCTGTGCGGCGCTGATCTGGTTGAGTTCAACGTTGGCGCGAGCGGCAGCTGCTTTGGCGAGGATCAGTGCGCGGATGAATTGCGTCGGCATCGGCTTGCCGCTGATCGGGAAGTTATCCACTGCGCGCTGGGTTTGCGCGCCGTAGAGAGCGTCCACCGGCACCTGCAGTTCGCCCATGCTGTCGCGCTCAATACGTGTCTTGGTCATCGGTAAATCCTTGGACTAATTCAATGAGAGGAATCGAGGGAAGCAATTCGCAAGTGGCGAGCTGCCAGGTGTAGCGCTGCCAGCGTTTAAGCCGGCATTTGCACAGAGAAAGGCGCTCCATTTCACGCAACGGACGCCAGGCTTGATCGAGACAGAGGCTGCGCCAGTGCCACGGCAGCGCGATGTCGGTGGCCGTGTCGAGCAGCAGACGGAAGGAGGTTTCAGCGATGGTCCAGGGAGAAGTTGCCGTACAACAGGCCAGATACCGGCCTTCGGCCAGATAGTGTTCGATCAGGCGCGGTTCGTCGGGATCCATCGCGCAACGGATCTGGCGACTCATCCAGCGCCAGCTTTCGAGGTACGGCTGCTCGTGCAAGGCAGAACTCATGATCCGGGGCTCATCCGATAATGAGATTTATTATTAGATGATAATGAGAACCAAAACAAGGGAGCCCGGTTACACAGACTCCAATGTGGGAGCGAGCCTGCTCGCGAAGGCGTCGTGTCAGTCGCCGCTGCGGTCGACTGTTAAATCGCTTTCGCGAGCAGGCTCGCTCCCACATTGGTTTTGTGTGGAGCCAATAAAAAAGGCGCGCCATCCGCTGGGATGGCGCGCCTTTTGTGTATGACGGCTGCGGTTTAGCTGCCCGCGACGGTCATGCGTTCGATCAACACCGAGCCGGTGCGAATGTTGCTGCGCAACTCCAGATCATTACCCACGGCAACGATCTGCTTGAACATGTCGCGCATGTTGCCGGCGATGGTGACTTCCTGCACCGCGAACTGGATTTCGCCGTTTTCGACCCAGAAGCCTGCCGCCCCGCGCGAATAGTCGCCAGTGACCATGTTCAAGCCATGGCCCATCAACTCAGTGACCAGCAAGCCACGCCCCATACGCTTCAACAGCGCAGCCTGGTCTTCATCGCCGTGGGTCACGAACAGGTTGTGCACGCCGCCAGCGTTGGCGGTGCTCGGCATACCGAGTTTGCGTCCAGAGTAAGTGCCGAGAATGTACGAGACCAACTCACCTTTTTCGACGAACGGTTTGGCATACGTTGCCAGACCATCACCGTCATAAGAAGCACTGCCCATCGCCCGCATCAGGTGCGGACGCTCATCAATGGTCAGCCATTCCGGGAACAGCTTCTGCCCCAAAGTGCCTTCAAGGAACGACGATTTGCGATACAGGCTGCCGCCGGACACTGCAGAAAGGAAGCTGCCGAACAAGCCGCCAGCCAGCTCTGCGGAAAACAGCACCGGCACCTCGCAAGTCGGCACCGGACGCGCGCCCAGGCGGCTCGCTGCGCGTTGCGCCGCACGCTGACCAATGCTCACCGGATCCGCCAGCAAATTGCCCTGGCGGCTCACGTCGTACCAGTAATCGCGCTGCATCTGGCCGTCGGCCTCGGCAATCATCACGCAACTCAGGCTGTGTCGGGTCGATGCGTAGCCGCCAATGAAACCGTGGCTGTTGCCGTAAACCCGGCAGCCCTGATGGGTGCTCAGCGTCGTACCGTCGGCGTTCTTGATCCGCGCATCGGCGTCGAATGCCGCTGCTTCACAGAGCAAGGCCTTCTCGATGGCCTGCTCCGGCGTGATGTCCCATTCGTGGAACAGGTCAAAATCGTGCTGTTCCTTGGCCATCAACGCCGCATCGGCCAAACCCGAGGATTCGTCTTCGGAAGTGTGTTTGGCAATGGCCAATGCCGCCGCGACGGTTTCGCGAATCGCATCCGGACCGGTCGCCGAGGTGCTGGCCGAGCCTTTGCGCTGACCTACATACAGCGTGATGCCAAAGCCCTGATCACGATTGAACTCGACCGTTTCGACCTCGCGCTGGCGCACCGAAGTCGACAGCCCCTGCTCAAGCGACACTGCGACTTCGCAGGCACTGGCGCCCTGACGCTTGGCTTCGGCGATGATCTGCTCGACCTGTTCCTGCAGTGCCGGCAATGCCTGCGGGCCGACGCTTTGAACTGCACTCATGCTCATCTCCACTCAAATTCTGCTTTCGGCTGGGGTCATCGAGCGACCGGGCCGGACAAGCGGCCCCCGACTGGTTATCATGGCGGCGTTTCTTTGCGGACTGCCACCATGGTTGATTCTTACGACGACTCCCTCGATACGGGAGAAAAAAGCAAATCTCAGGTCAAACGCGAGCTGCATGCTCTGGTTGACCTCGGCGAGCGCCTGACAACACTCAAGCCAGACTTGATCGCAAAACTGCCGCTGACCGACGCCATGCGCCGGGCTCTGGCCGATGCGCCCAAGCACACCGCGAACATCGCGCGTAAACGGCACTTGCAGTTCATCGGCAAACTGATGCGCGATCAGGACACTGACGCGATTCTCACGCTGCTCGATCAACTCGATGCCTCGACTCGTCAGTACAACGAGCGTTTCCATAACCTGGAGCGCTGGCGTGATCGCCTGATCGCAGGCGACGATGCCGTGCTGGAGAAGTTCGTCGTCGAGTACCCGGACGCCGATCGCCAACAACTGCGTTCCCTGATCCGTCAGGCTCAGCACGAGGTTGCGCAAAACAAACCTCCTGCTTCCAGCCGCAAGATCTTCAAGTACATCCGTGAGCTGGACGAAACTCAACGCGGTCTGCGTTGATATCTCGCCCCTGTAGGAGCTGCCGCAGGCTGCGATCCTTTGATCTTAAGAGCAAAGATCGCAGCCTGCGGCAGCTCCTACACACGTTTATTTATGCGCCCGTGCCACCCACGGTGATCGCATCGATTTTCAACGTCGGCTGACCGACGCCAACCGGCACCGATTGCCCATCCTTGCCGCACGTGCCGACACCGCTGTCCAGCGCCAGATCGTTACCAACCATCGACACCCGGCTCATCGCCTCGGGGCCGTTGCCGATCAACGTCGCGCCTTTGACCGGCGCAGTGATCTTGCCGTCTTCGATCAGGTACGCCTCGCTGGTGGAGAACACGAACTTGCCGCTGGTGATATCGACCTGACCGCCGCCAAGGTTGGCGCAGTAGATGCCTTTCTTCACCGAAGCAATGATTTCCGCCGGATCGCTTTCGCCGCCGAGCATGTAAGTGTTGGTCATCCGTGGCATCGGCAGGTGCGCATAGGATTCACGACGACCGTTACCGGTACGAGCTACACCCATTAAACGCGCGTTGAGCTTGTCCTGCATGTAGCCTTTCAGTACGCCGTTTTCGATCAGCGTGGTGCACTCGGTCGGCGTGCCTTCGTCATCGACGCTCAGCGAACCGCGACGGCCGCTCAAGGTGCCGTCATCAACGATCGTGCACAGCTTGGAAGCAACCATTTCGCCCATGCGCCCGCTGTACGCCGAGCTGCCCTTGCGGTTGAAATCGCCTTCCAGACCGTGACCGACGGCTTCGTGCAGCAGCACGCCAGACCAGCCCGAGCCCAACACAACCGGCAAGGTGCCGGCCGGTGCCGGGATCGCTTCCAGATTCACCAGCGCCTGACGCAGCGCTTCACGGGCATAGCCCATGGCGCGGTCTTCGGCGAGGAAATAACGGTAGTCGGTACGCCCGCCGCCGCCATGCCCGCCGCGCTCGCGACGACCATTCTGCTCAACAATCACGCTGACGTTGAAACGCACCAGTGGCCGCACATCCGCCGCGAGGCCGCCGTCGGTAGATGCCACCAGAATGCGTTCCCAGACACCGGCCATGCTGACGCTGACTTGCTGGATACGCGGGTCGAGCGCACGGGTAGCCACATCGATGCGCTTGAGCAGCTCGACTTTCTCTGCACGAGTCAGCACTTCCAATGGGTTATCCGGCGCGTATAACTGTGCGACATCCTGCGTGGTGAACGCCTGCACCGTGCCGTTCTGCCCGGCGCGGGAGATCGAACGCGCGGCACGGGCCGCTGCGCCGAGCGCTTCGAGGGTGATCGCGTTGCTGTAGGCAAAACCGGTTTTTTCACCGGACTGCGCACGGACGCCGACACCCTGGTCGAGGTTGAAGCTGCCTTCCTTGACGATGCCGTCTTCCAGTGCCCACGACTCGGAGATCTGGCCCTGGAAATACAAATCGGCGGCATCGATACCGGGGCCGGCCAGATCGCCGAGCACGCCTTGCAGGCTCTCGATCGTCACGCCGCCGGGCGCCAACAGGTGATCACTGACTGAGGACAACAACTCGCTCATAGGTTTACGCCTTAAATTCGTGTTCTGAAGCAGGCCGCTGGGCGCCCTGCGAGAAAAACCGCCGATGACTCGTCACCGGCATTCGCGCCCTGATGGACGCTTGTTCATCGCTATCGCGTTCGGCCAACAACACCGCTTCGCCTTGATCCTGACTCGCCAATACGCGACCCCATGGGTCGATGATCGCCGCGTGGCCGAAGGTTTCCCGCGGCCCCGGGTGGGTCCCGCCCTGCGCTGCGGCCAGCACATAACACTGTGTCTCGATGGCCCGCGCGCGAATCAGTACATCCCAATGCGCCGCGCCGGTCACCGCAGTAAAGGCTGACGGTGCGGTAATCAACTCGGCACCGGCAGCACGCAATTCGCTGTACAACTCGGGAAAGCGCAAGTCATAACACACGGTCAGACCGAGCTTGCCCACCGGCGTGTCGGCGACCACGACGCCACTGCCATAAGCATAGTCATCGGATTCGCGGTAACGGCCGCGATTGTCCGCCACATCGACATCGAACAGATGCAACTTGTCATAGCGGGCGACGATTTCGCCCTGCTCATCGACCAACAGCGAGCAGGCATTGGCCTTGGCCGTCGGTTGATTGACCGGCGGCAACGGCAAGGTGCCGGCTACTATCCATAACTTGAGGTCGCGGGCGGTCTGTTTCAACCACGGCAGGATCGGTCCTTCGCCGAGCGCCTCGGCGCGGCCGATGTCAGCCACGTCACGACGGCCCATGGCGGCGAAGTTTTCCGGTAGCACCGCCAGCTTCGCACCGCCGGCTGCAGCCTGTTCGAGCAGGCGCCGGGCCTGAGCCAGATTAGCCGGCACGTCGCTCTGACTGACCATTTGAATCACCGCTAAAGACATGGCGAACTCCGCAAGAGGTATGCGGCCATGCTACTCCATCGGTTCAGAGGCTGGCTGTTCAAAAAGGCTTGTCGAAGGTGATTTTCGGCTCTTTCCATGGGCCTTTGACGGTGTATTTCACACTGGCAAAGCGCGCCACACGGTCACCGATCAACTTGTCGATCAGGAACAACGCGCCACCAACCGCCGGTGCGCCGACGATCAGCGCGGCGATCGGCAGGTTGTTGGTCACCGGCAACGTCACCAGCAACTTGGCATCGACCTTGTCGCCGACCAGATCCAGCGTACCGTCCAGCTCAAGGTTGCTCGAAGGGCCGGTCAGGCGAATCGGCTCGCGGGTGACATACACACCATTGTTCGCCACCAGCAGACCTTTGACCCGGTCGTAGCTCAAGCCTTTGCCGAACAGATCGGAGAAGTCCAGACGCAAACGCCGGCCGATAGAATTGAAGTTGAGCAGGCCAAACACTCGCAACGCCTGTGCGCCACCCTCCACTTCAACGAACTGGCCTTTGTTCAACGACGCATCGAGGGTGCCGGAGAAGCGCTTGGTCGCCAGCCATGCCGGCGAGCCCGGCCAACGGCCATCGACGTCCATGTGGAATTCTTCACTGGTCACGCTTGGAGCAAAGCCCCAGCCCTTGAGTACGTCAGCGAGGTTCTTGCCGCCAATGCGTCCCTTATACCAACTGGTGGTCGCGCCCGGCGGCCCTTCCCAGCCACCGTTACCCTGCAACAGGATGCCTTTGAGCCCCATGTCGAGGTTGTTCAGAGCGATGCCTTTGGCGGTCGGGCGCACCTTCAGCGACCAGCCGCCGACCAGATCCGGGCCGAGGAACAGTTGATTGATGGTGATATCCAGCGCGGGAATTTTCGTCGGATCGACCGATACCAACGGATCCGGCGAGTTCTCGTCAGCCTGAACTGTCGGGTCCGGCGCTGGCAGTTTCACGTACTGCAAATTGACCGCAATCGGCACGCCCTTGGCGTCCGGCAGGCTCGCCGAGCCTTTGGCCTGCTGGCTATCGAGGGACAGATTCCAGGTGCCTGGCTTGCGATTGACCTGCACCGACGCCTGATCCAGTGTCGTCCCGAAAGCCGTGAGTTTGCCGACCTTGAAATCAGCACTGCTGAGCAATTGCTTGGCACTGCCGCCCGGATCCTGCCCGGCGTATTTGTTGACCAGATCCTGCCACGGCGCGACATCCAGCTCCGAAAGCACTCCGCGAATCCGCAAGCCTTTGGCGCCCGGCAGCACCGCTTCGCCGGCACCGAGGAACAACTCGCCACGGCCCTCGGCAAAATTGGTAGGCGGTGCCGCAAAGGTGAAGTTGGCCAATTGGTCGTAATTGACCCAATAACGCCGCTCCTGCCCCTGCAAGGTCATGCGGAACACCGTGTCGCGACCGACATCCGCCGCCATGCCAAACGGCGCCGGCAGATCCACCGCCACGCCTTTCATACTTGAGCTGACCATCAATTGACTGTCAGCGCCGTCCAGATTCAACTGCAGCTGATACGGAATCGTTCCGGACACCGGCAATGGCTGCGTCACGCCCAACCAGTCGGTGAGTTTCTTCACCTCGACCTGCCCGGACGCCGCAACCCGGGTCTTGAGCTTGCCGGGACTACCGTCAGCAAAAATCTGCGCAGTGACCGGTTTGTCGAAGGCGCGCGCGGCGATGTTCTGCCCGCTGAGTCCTTTGGCGCTGTCAAAGCGGAAATCGCCCTTGAGTTGGGTCAACTCAAGCTTCGGCTCGGCAAGTTTCAGCCGCGCATTGGCGGTTTTGAAGTCGACGAGGATTTTCGGCTGGTCGCCGCCCTTGTCCAGCGGGATATCGAGCTTGAGCTTGCCTTGCAGATCGCCCGCGCCTTCCCAACCGGCAAAGGTCTCACCGGTGCCGATCGGCGCGTCCTGAAGGATTTTCAGGCCATCACCGAGGCCACCGGCAAACGCGCCATCGAGATACATGTGCGTGTGTTGCCCGGCCGGTACGTGGGGAATGTTGACGAATACATCGCTGACCTGGGTGTCGAGCAACTGACCTTTATTGGCCCAGATCCGTACGCCACTGTCTTCGATGAACACGTCACCACTGACCTTGCTCACGTGCGGCCAGCCCGGCTGGAACGCGAGTTCGGCATCGTGCACCTTGAAGAACAGGCTGATGCTGCGGTCGGCCTCCCCGGCGTTCTTGTTCAGCGAGCCTTGATACTGGAAGAAGCCCTGATCGACTGCGCCTTTGAGGATGGCCGTACGCAGCCACTCGTCGAGCGCCGGACTCAGGACTTCGGGCAGGTATTTGGCAGTGTAGCGACCGTCGCCCTCGACCAGACCGACCCGCAGGTCCATGTAGTCTTCCTGGCTATGGTCGAAATGCAGACGAATCAGGAAATCACCGGCAATCTTGCCCTCCTCGCCGAGCACCTTCAGGTACGGCGCGATCAGGGTGAAGCCGTCTTTGTCGAGTTTCCAGGTCAGCCGGGCGTTGGCCTGAATGTACTGCCATGGCTTGGCGAAGATCGGGTCGAGGTGCAGGACAAAATCCTTGCTGTCCATGCGCAACTCGCCACCGTCGAGGTTGCCACTGAGGCTGCCGCTGACGTTTCGTGCTGCCGGAGCGCCGTGATAGGCGTCGAAACCGACATTGTCCAGATTGGTCGCGAAACTGAATTTATTGCCATCGGTGGCGTTGGGGCGAAAATCCAGCAGCACGTTGCGCAGACCACCGGTGACTTTCAAATGATCAACGGCCGTGGCGAAACCTTGCGGCAACGGCCCCAACGCATTCAGCAGTGGAGTGATCGGGGTCAGATCGAGACGATCCGCCTGCAAGTGCCAGAGCTCGTCCACTTTGTCGGTCGCGCGCGTCTGCTTGAGCTGTACATGCGACTCCCAACGGTTCTCGCCGAAATTCATCGCCAGTGAGTCGAGGCTGAGGGTGGCACCCTCGGCACCGTTCTCGTAGTAGGCGTTAAGCGCCAGATTATTGATCTGGATCGGCTTGCGATCGGCATAGGCGCCGGTCAGTTGCGGCGCATTCAAACGAAATGCCGCACTTTGCAGTGTGCCCTTGGCCCAGTTGACCCAGAGTTCACCGCCGGCCTTGATCTCGGAAAAATTCCATTGTTGGGTAAGACGCTCCGGCAGCCACTTCGACCAGTCGCTTTGCGGCAGGCTGGCGTAACCGTCTACCACACTGTCCTTCAATTGCTCGGGGCGAATCCGCGTGCGCAGGCTCAGTGCGACGGGCTGACCATCCGGCAAGGTCAAACGGGCATCGAGCCGCTGACGGCTAGCGCCGGTTTTCAGATTGAGGCCGACATAGGTGAGCGTCAGCGGCGCGTGATCCTGCGGCTGCAAAGTCACCTGACTGTCGAGCACCGACAGCTGCTGAATCATCTGCGAGCGTTTGAACAATTGCTGCGGATCCAGCGGCTGATCGTTCTGCACTGGCAAACCTTCCAGCGCCCAACTGCCGTCTTCTGACTCTTTAAGGCTGATTTTCAGACCGTTGAGTTCGAGGTGGGCAACACGCACTTCGCGAGCCAACAGGCTGGCCCACAAATCCGGTACGGCGCGCACCCGATCCAGACGCAAGGCATTGGCGCCGTCGCCGACCATCACATCATGGGCCAGCAGAATCGGCGCGAAACCGCTCCAGTTGCCTTCCAGCTCGCCGATCTGCAACGGCATGCCGAGGGCGGCACTGGCCTTGTCTTCGATGTCGGCGCGATATTCGGCCACCAACGGCGTCAGTTCGCGGCCGAGACTGACGTACAACGCCATCAATACCAAAACCAACGCGCACAGGCCCAGCCCCCAGCGGGTGATTGCGGCCAAAATGCGTGTCAGACGCTCCATGTCAGTTGGCTCCCATGGCAAAAATACTGCGAAAAGCTGAGGCCAGCCGCGGTGGAATAAAAGTGACGCAGGGGATCAGAGCAACACCACGTCATATTGTTCCTGGGAATACATGGTTTCCACCTGGAAGCGTATGGTGCGGCCGATGAAGCCTTCAAGTTCGGCAACGTTACCGGATTCTTCGTCGAGCAAACGGTCGACCACTTTCTGGTTCGCCAGCACCCGGTAACCCTCGGCCTGATAGGCCCGCGCTTCACGGAGAATCTCGCGGAAGATCTCGTAACAGATGGTTTCCGCAGTTTTCAGTTTGCCGCGCCCCTGGCAACTGCTGCACGGTTCGCACAGCACTTGTTCGAGACTTTCGCGTGTGCGCTTGCGGGTCATCTGCACCAGGCCCAACTCGGTGATGCCGATGATGTTTGTCTTGGCGTGATCGCGCTCCAGCTGTTTTTCCAGAGTGCGCAGCACCTGGCGCTGGTGCTCTTCATCTTCCATGTCGATGAAGTCGATGATGATGATCCCGCCCAGGTTGCGCAGGCGCATTTGCCGGGCAATTGCGGTAGCCGCTTCGAGATTGGTCTTGAAGATGGTTTCTTCGAGGTTGCGATGGCCGACGAAAGCCCCGGTATTCACATCGATGGTGGTCATGGCTTCCGCCGGATCCACCACCAGATAGCCACCGGATTTCAGCGGCACCTTGCGTTCGAGGGCTTTCTGGATTTCGTCTTCGACGCCGTACAGGTCGAAAATCGGCCGCTCGCCCGGGTAGTGTTCCAGACGATCAGCGATTTCCGGCATCAGTTCGGCGACGAACTGCGTGGTTTTCTGGAACGTTTCCCGGGAATCGATGCGAATCTTCTCGATCTTCGGGTTGACCAGATCACGCAGCGTGCGCAGCGCCAGACCAAGGTCTTCGTAGATCACGCTCGGCGCGGAAATGGTCTTGATCTGTTCGTTGATCTGGTCCCACAAGCGACGCAGATAACGGATGTCCATGAGGATTTCATCGGCGCCAGCGCCTTCGGCGGCAGTGCGCAGAATGAAACCGCCCGCCTCCTTGATCCCTTCCTTGGCCACGCAATCGCTGACCACCTGCTTGAGGCGCTCGCGTTCGGCTTCGTCTTCGATTTTCAAAGAGATGCCGACGTGGGCGGTGCGCGGCATGTACACCAGATAGCGCGACGGAATCGACAGCTGCGTGGTCAACCGCGCGCCTTTGGAACCGATCGGATCCTTGGTGACTTGCACCACCAGGCTTTGGCCTTCGTGCACCAGCGCACTGATGCTTTCCACCGCCGGGCCTTCGCGCAGGGAGATTTCGGCGGCGTGAATGAATGCCGCGCGATCCAGGCCGATGTCGACGAAGGCCGCCTGCATACCCGGCAGCACGCGGACAATCTTGCCCTTATAGATGTTGCCGACGATCCCGCGCTTTTGCGTGCGCTCAACATGGACTTCTTGCAGCACACCGTTTTCGACCACCGCCACGCGCGACTCCATCGGCGTGATGTTGATCAGAATCTCTTCACTCATGGCAGGATCTCGTTCAGGCATGTTCACGATAATGGCCGCATCTGGATTCGTACGACGCTTATTGCGCGTTCAGGTTTTGCCAACAGGGTATGCCGAAATGGCCCAACAGTTCTGCGGTTTCGCAAACTGGCAGCCCGACCACCGCCGAATAACTGCCATTGAGCCCCGCGACAAACACCGCGCCGAGCCCCTGAATGCCATAACCGCCGGCCTTGTCCCGCGGCTCGCCACTGGCCCAATAGGCAGCAGCTTCTTCACTGCTGATCGGGCGGAAGCGCACCTGGCTACGCACCACCCGCGACTCGCAGCGCTCGCCTTCCAGCACAGCGATGGCGGTCAGCACTTCATGCTCCTTGCCGGATAACATCATCAGCATGGCGCATGCATCGGCTTCGTCCACCGGTTTGCCAAGAATTTTGCCGTCCAGCACCACGGCGGTGTCGGCACCCAGCACGCAGAATGGCTGAGCAGACACGACGGTACGGCGCCCGGCCGCGGCCTTGCCGCGTGCCAGACGCTCGACATAGGCCGACGGCGATTCTTCGGGTAATGGGGTTTCGTCGATATCCGCACTGATGGCGGAAAACGGAACGCCGATCTGCGTGAGCAATTCACGGCGACGCGGCGATCCGGAGGCGAGGTAAAGCGGCTTCATCAAAACATCTCCCTGTTCAGTGCCCTGCTTCACCGGCTCAATTGATTCTGTAGCGTCGGCGTAGTCCGCGTAGGGCAAAGCTGACCCAAGGCCAGAGCAAGGCACTGACCAGCGCCGGCAACACCAGTGCCAGCGTTGGCTGACGGTTGCCGGTCAAGGCGCTGAGCCACAATTGCACCAGTTGCGCGAGACCGAAGATCACTAGAATCACCAGGCATTGCTGCCACATCGGGAACATTCGCAGGCGTTGTTGCAACGACAGCACCAGAAAGGTGATCAAAGTCAGGATCAGCGCGTTCTGCCCGAACAAGTCGCCTTGCAGCACGTCTTCGGCCAGGCCCAGACAGAACGCCGTGACCATGCCGACCGTGTGCGGCATATACAACGCCCAGAATGTCAGGAGCAAGGCCAGCCATAACGGGCGCAGGATCTCCATGAAAATCGGCAACGGTGACACGCTGAGCAGCAGGCCAACGAGAAACGTCAGCCAGACAATCCAGCCGTTTCGCGATGCGGTAGCCCCGACCATTATTCTTGTCTCCCGGTTGTCGCCGGTGCGCTGACAGGCGGTTTGGCCGCAGGTCGTGCAGCGGGCTGGGCAGCTGGAGGTTTGCTTGCCGCCGGAGTCGCTGCCGGGGGTCTGGCAGCCGCTGGCGGTTTGCTTGCAGCGGGCTGGGTGGGAGCCGCATTGGCCGCAGGTGCTGCAGGCGTGGCGTTGGCTGGCGCCGCAGCAGGTGAGGTCACGGTCTTCGGTACAGTGGCCGGAATAATCGGGCCCCCGCCAAAGGCATCAAGATTCTCCTGGGCTTGCGCGGCATCGTTGGCGCGCTCTTCGGCGGTGCGACTGTCACTGAACACCAGCAACAGGTAGCGACTGCGATTGAGTGCGGCAGTCGGCACGGCGCGGACGATCGCGAACGGCTGGCCGGAATCGTGGATGACTTCCTTCACCGTGGCGACCGGATAACCGGCCGGGAAGCGCTGGCCGAGGCCGGAACTGACCAGCAGATCGCCTTCCTTGATATCGGCCGTGTCGGCGACGTGGCGCAATTCCAGGCGCTCCGGGTTGCCGGTGCCGCTGGCGATCGCCCGCAGACCGTTACGGTTAACCTGAACTGGAATGCTGTGGGTGGTATCGGTCAACAGCAATACACGGGAAGTGTAAGGCATCAACTCGACTACCTGGCCCATCAGACCGCGCGCATCGAGCACCGGCTGACCCAGCACCACGCCATCGCGCTCACCTTTATTGATGATGATGCGATGGGTGAAGGGATTGGGGTCCATGCCGATCAGCTCGGCCACTTCGACCTTTTCATTGACCAGCGCAGAGGAATTGAGCAACTCGCGCAGCCGAACGTTCTGCTCGGTAAGGGCGGCAAGCTTTTGCATGCGACCCTGATACAGCAGGTTTTCGGTCTTGAGTTTTTCGTTTTCGGCGACCAGTTCGGTGCGACTGCCAAACTGACTGGCAATCCCTTCCCACAGGCGTCCCGGCAGATCGGTAATCCAGTAGGCGTCCATCAACACCAGCGACGCTTGTTTGCGCGCGGGCTTGAGCAAGTCGAAGCGGGCATCGACCACCATCAGCGCGACCGACAGCACGGCCAGCACCAACAGGCGCACACCCAACGAAGGGCCTTTGGCGAAAAGCGGTTTAATAAGCCGCTCCTCCCAGGCAAATGTTCTGTTTATTCATACGGCATCAAACCGGCCTGGATGAAGACTGACAGAAGATAAACGCCAACAGGCAGCACTGCAAAGTGCTGCCTGCGCGTTCACCCACGTATTGCACCCGGCGACTTATTCGCTCGAGAGCAGGTCCATGGTGTGCTTATCCATCATTTCCAATGCACGGCCACCGCCGCGAGCAACACAGGTCAGCGGATCTTCGGCAACGATCACTGGCAGACCGGTTTCCTGGGCCAGCAACTTGTCGAGGTCACGCAGCAGCGCGCCACCACCGGTCAGCACCAGGCCACGCTCGGCGATGTCGGAAGCCAGTTCCGGCGGCGATTGCTCCAACGCACTTTTCACGGCCTGAACGATGGTCGCCAGAGACTCTTGCAGAGCTTCCAGCACTTCGTTGGAGTTCAGGGTGAATGCGCGTGGAACGCCTTCGGCCAGGTTGCGACCGCGAACGTCGACTTCGCGAACTTCGCCGCCCGGGTAGGCCGTGCCGATTTCCTGCTTGATGCGTTCAGCGGTGGACTCACCGATCAGGCTGCCGTAGTTACGACGCACGTAGGTGATGATCGCTTCGTCGAAACGGTCGCCGCCAACACGCACGGATTCGGCATAGACCACACCGTTCAGGGAGATCAGCGCGATTTCGGTAGTACCACCACCGATATCCACGACCATCGAACCGCGCGCTTCTTCGACCGGCAGACCTGCACCGATCGCAGCAGCCATTGGCTCTTCGATCAGGAACACTTCACGAGCACCGGCACCGAGGGCCGATTCACGGATGGCACGACGCTCAACCTGGGTGGACTTGCATGGAACGCAGATCAGCACACGAGGGCTAGGCTGCAGAAAGCTGTTTTCGTGAACCTTGTTAATAAAGTATTGCAGCATCTTTTCGCAGACGCTGAAGTCGGCGATCACGCCGTCTTTCATCGGACGAATGGCAGCAATGTTGCCCGGCGTACGGCCGAGCATGCGCTTGGCCTCGGTGCCGACAGCAACGACACTTTTCTGGTTACCGTGTGTCCGAATGGCCACAACCGATGGCTCATTCAGGACGATACCGCGCTCGCGCACGTAAATAAGGGTGTTGGCAGTGCCCAGGTCAATGGAAAGATCGCTGGAAAACATGCCACGCAGTTTCTTGAACATGGGAAAGGGACCCTAGGCAACGCGTGGGTAAAAAAGTGCGGCAAACTCTAACAACGACAGGGATTTTGGGCAAGGCGCCAATATGTTAAATTGGCCGCTTTTCTGTGCACCAAGCCCCACAATCGCGGCCTTATGACCGTAGAAGTGCGGTAGTGTTCCGACAATCTAACACACGGACGCCGTCCGTTCTGTTTTCCACTGGAGAATCCCGATGGCGCTAGAACGCTCCGACGTGGAAAAAATCGCTCATCTGGCCTGCCTTGGCCTCAATGATGCCGATCTTCCACACATTACTTCCGCCCTCAACAGCATTCTCGGTCTGGTCGACGAAATGCAGGCTGTTAACACCGACGGAATCGAGCCTCTGGCCCACCCGCTGGAAGCCAGTCAGCGCCTGCGCGCCGACGTTGTGACCGAGACCAATCACCGCGAGGCCTACCAGTCCATCGCACCAGCGGTCGAAAACGGCCTGTATCTGGTTCCGAAAGTCATCGACTAAAGGGAATGAGCCTGCAATGCATCAAATGACTCTGGCCGAGATCGCCCGCGGTCTCGCCGATAAAAAGTTTTCCTCCGAAGAGCTGACCAAAGTCCTGCTGGCGCGTATTACCCAGCTCGATCCACAGCTCAACAGTTTCATCAGCCTCACCGAAGAGCTGGCCCTTGAGCAGGCGAAAGCCGCCGACGCCCGCCGCGCCAACGGTGAGAGCGGCGCCCTGCTCGGTGCGCCGATCGCTCACAAAGACCTGTTCTGCACCCAGGGCATACGCACCAGCTGCGGCTCGAAGATGCTCGACAACTTCAAGGCCCCATACGACGCCACCGTGGTCGCGAAACTGGCCGCTGCCGGCGCCGTGACCCTGGGCAAGACCAACATGGACGAATTCGCCATGGGTTCGGCCAACGAGTCGAGCTGGTACGGCGCGGTGAAAAACCCGTGGAACCTGGAACACGTACCGGGCGGTTCCTCCGGTGGTTCGGCGGCGGCAGTTGCCGCTCGTCTGTTGCCTGCGGCGACGGCCACCGACACCGGCGGTTCGATCCGTCAGCCGGCGGCGTTCACCAACCTCACCGGCCTGAAACCGACCTACGGTCGCGTTTCGCGTTGGGGCATGATCGCTTACGCCTCGAGCCTCGATCAGGGCGGCCCGTTGGCGCGCACGGCCGAAGACTGCGCAATTTTGTTGCAAGGTATGGCTGGCTTCGATCAGAACGATTCGACCAGCATCGATGAGCCAGTGCCGGATTACTCCGCAAGCCTGGGCGATTCGCTGCAAGGCCTGCGCATTGGCGTGCCGAAGGAATACTTCAGCGCCGGTCTCGACCCGCGCATCGCCGAGCTGATCCAGAACAGCATCAAAGAGCTGCAGAAGCTCGGTGCGGTGATCAAGGAAATCAGCCTGCCAAACATGCAGCACGCGATTCCGGCGTACTACGTGATCGCCCCGGCAGAAGCTTCGTCGAACCTGTCGCGTTTCGACGGCGTGCGCTTCGGCCATCGCTGCGAGCAACCGAAAGACCTAATCGACCTGTACAAGCGCTCCCGTGGCGAAGGCTTCGGCCCGGAAGTGCAGCGCCGGATCATGGTCGGTGCCTACGCGCTGTCCGCCGGTTACTACGATGCCTATTACCTGAAAGCACAGAAGATCCGTCGTCTGGTGAAAAACGACTTCATGGCGGCTTTTAATGAAGTCGACATCATCCTCGGCCCAACCACGCCGAACCCGGCCTGGAAGCTTGGCGCCAAGAACAGCGACCCGGTCGCTGCCTATCTGGAAGACGTCTACACCATCACCGCCAACCTCGCGGGCCTGCCGGGCCTGTCGATGCCGGCCGGTTTTGTCGACGGTCTGCCGGTTGGCGTGCAGCTGCTCGCGCCGTATTTCCAGGAAGGTCGCCTGTTGAACGTTGCCCACCAGTATCAGTTACACACTGACTGGCACACCCGCACCCCGCAGGGGTTTTGAAACTGCTGCGCTCGGTAATGCTGCGTTGAAAACTGGCTCGTAATGCTCATTGACTAAAGTCAACTCCGCTTACTCGCCAGTTTTCGCCTTGCCTTACCTTCGCTCGCGACGTTTCAAAATCCCCAGCAAAAGGCTAGGAGACACACATGCAATGGGAAGTCGTGATCGGGCTGGAGATTCACACTCAGCTCACTACCCGGTCGAAAATCTTTTCCGGTAGTTCCACCACATTCGGTTCCGAGCCGAACACCCAGGCCAGCCTGATCGATCTGGGCATGCCTGGCGTGTTGCCGGTGCTGAACCAGGAAGCGGTGCGCATGGCGGTGATGTTCGGTCTGGCGATTGACGCCGAGATCGGTCAGCACAACGTGTTCGCGCGTAAAAACTATTTCTACCCGGATCTGCCGAAGGGCTATCAGATCAGCCAGATGGAATTGCCGATCGTTGGCAAAGGCCATCTGGACATCGCGCTGGAAGACGGCACTGTCAAACGTGTCGGCATTACTCGCGCGCACCTGGAAGAAGACGCCGGCAAGAGCCTGCACGAAGAATTCAACGGAGCCACCGGCATCGACCTGAACCGTGCCGGCACGCCGTTGCTGGAAATCGTTTCCGAGCCGGACATGCGCAGCGCCAAGGAAGCCGTGGCTTACGTCAAGGCGATCCACGCGCTGGTGCGTTATCTGGGCATCTGCGACGGCAACATGGCCGAAGGTTCGCTGCGTTGCGACTGCAACGTGTCGATCCGTCCGAAAGGCCAGGTTGAGTTCGGTACGCGCTGCGAGATCAAGAACGTCAACTCGTTCCGCTTCATCGAGAAGGCGATCAACTCCGAGATCCAGCGTCAGATCGAGCTGATCGAAGACGGCGGCAAAGTGATTCAGCAGACTCGTCTGTACGATCCGAACAAGGACGAAACCCGTCCGATGCGTTCGAAAGAAGAAGCCAACGACTACCGTTACTTCCCCGATCCGGATCTGCTGCCAGTGGTTATCGAGGAGTCGTTCCTCGGCGAGGTGCGCGCCACCCTGCCGGAACTGCCACCGCAGAAACGCGAGCGCTTCCAGAGCCAGTTCGGTCTGTCGGCGTATGACGCCAACGTGTTGGCCACCAGCCGTGAGCAAGCGGACTACTTCGAGAAAGTTGCAGCCATCGGCGGCGACGCCAAACTGGCGGCGAACTGGGTAATGGTCGAGTTGGGCAGCCTGCTCAACAAGCAAGGCCTGGACATCGACGAGTCGCCGGTGTCGGCGGAACTGTTGGGCGGCATGCTGCAGCGCATCAAGGACAACACCATCTCCGGCAAGATCGCCAAAGTGGTGTTTGAAGCGATGGCCAACGGCGAAGGCAGCGCGGACGAGATCATCGAAAAACGCGGCCTGAAGCAAGTGACCGACAGCGGCGCGATCTCGGCAGTCCTCGACGAAATGCTCGCGGCCAATGCCGAGCAGGTTGAACAATACCGTGCGGCGGATGAAGCCAAACGCGGCAAGATGTTCGGTTTCTTTGTCGGTCAGGCGATGAAAGCGTCGAAAGGCAAAGCCAACCCGCAGCAAGTGAACGAACTGCTGAAAAGCAAGCTCGAAGGCTGACCGCAATTGAGCCAGATCCAAAGCCTGGCTCTATTCCCTGTGGGAGCGAGCTTGCTCGCGAAGGCGTCATGACATTCAACATGAATGCTGAATGTGACGGCCTCTTCGCGAGCAAGCTCGCTCCCACATTGTTATCTGGGAGCTTTCGAATGAAACGTCTGCTCGGCGCCTGCGCCCTGCTTTTTTTACTGGCCGGTTGCGCCAGCACCGACACCATCGACCCGCACGGTTACGACCAGACCGGTGTCGCTTCCTATTACGGTGCAAAGCACCACGGTAAACGCACCGCCAGTGGCGAACCGTTCAACCAGAATTCCCTGACCGCCGCCCACCGCCAATTACCTTTTGGCACGCGAGTGAAGGTCACCAACCTGAAAAACGATGAATCCGTCGTGGTCCGCATCAACGACCGCGGCCCGCATACCCGTGGACGCCTGATCGACGTGTCCCGCGAGGCCGCCGAACAGCTCGGCATGCTGCGCAGCGGCACCGCGCGGGTTCGCGTGCAGGCCCTCGACTGATGGAGCGCTGACCATTTTCGGATTAGCCGACTTACCCCTGATCAGCGTGATCGAACTGCTCGCCGGCCTGTGCCTGCTGATCTTCGGCGCCGAATTGATGGTGCGCGCGGCGGTGCGTCTGGCCGCGCGCCTGCATGTACGGCCGCTGATCATCGGCCTGACCATCGTCGCCCTCGGCAGCAGTGCGCCGCAAATGGCCGTCAGTCTGCAAGCGGCGCTGGCGCACAACCCGGACATTGCCGTTGGCAGCGTGGTCGGCAGCAGCATCTTCAATATCCTCGTCACCCTCGGCCTGTCGGCGCTGATCATTCCTCTGCGCGTTTCGCGGCAACTGGTGCGGCTCGATATTCCGCTGATGATCGGCGCCAGCCTGCTGGTGTTCGTATTGGCGTGGAATGAAGAGATCGGGCGCTTCGACGGCATCCTGCTGTTAGGTGCACTGGCCTTGTATCTCGGCTTGCTGTTTCGCCAGTCACGGCACTCGGCACGACCACACACGGAACACGCCGAAACCGCGCAAACCTCCTGGTTCGGCAGTGCGCTGATGATCGTGGTCGGCCTGACCATGCTGGTGTTCGCCGGCCATCTGCTGCTGAACGCTGCCGTTGTAGTAGCGACCGATCTTGGCTTTTCCGAGCGGGTCATCGGCCTGACCGTTGTCGCTGTCGGGACCTCTCTGCCGGAACTGGCCATGTCGCTGATCGCCGCATTGCGCGGTCAACGCGACATCGCCGTAGGCAACGTGATCGGCGCCAACCTGTTCAACCTGCTCGGGGTGCTCGGCCTGACTGCATTGATCGCGCCGACGCCGCTGTCGGTATCGCCGAACGCGCTGGATTTCGACCTGCCGGTGATGCTCGGCGTCGCCGCACTGTGCCTGCCAGTGTTCTATTCCGGCTACCGCGTGACGCGCGCCGAAGGTTTGCTGTTGCTCGGTTTGTATCTGGCCTATGGGCTGCACGTGGTGTCGTTCACCACCGGCATGCCGCTGGCGGGCAAGCTCGAACGGCTGATGCTGTTTTATGTCCTGCCGACGCTGTTGACGTTTCTGCTGTTCACGTCGATCCGCGCCTGGCGCCGCCAACACCACAAGAGTGAAAAACCATGACCGAATCGAAGAAGTCCGGGGTTGAAGTCCGTCGCCAGGTAATGGGCGATGCGTTTGTTGATCGCGCCTTGGGCAACGCCACCGAGTTCACCCAGCCATTGCAGGACTTCGTCAATGAACATGCCTGGGGTGGCGTGTGGAACCGCGAAGGTCTGCCGCTGAAAACCCGCAGTTTGATCACCCTCGCTGCGCTGACGGCACTGAAGTGCCCGCAGGAGTTGAAAGGCCACGTGCGCGGTGCGCTGAACAATGGCTGCACGGTGGACGAGATTCGTGAGGCGCTGCTGCATTGCGCAGTGTATGCCGGCGTGCCGGCAGCGATCGATGCGTTTCGGGCGGCGCAGGAAGTGATTGATACCTACCAGAAACCTGAGTGATTGAACTGACGCCTTCGCGAGCAAGCTCGCTCCCACATTGGAATGCATTTCAAATGTGGGAGCGAGCTTGCTCGCGAAGAGGCCCGGGAGAGCAACCCAAGATCCAGGCTAGATCCACCCACCCCACTGCAAAACGAAAATCCCGACATTGGTGGTAATCGCCGCCATCAACGTGGTCATCACGATAATCGCCGCCGCCAGTTCATGATTGCCCTGCGCCGCCCGAGCCATGACAAAACTCGCCGCTGCCGTCGGGCTGCCGAAGTACAGAAACAGAATCCCCAGCTCCGCGCCACGAAAGCCCCACAACCAAGCCCCCAACGTCGCCAGCACCGGCAAACCGATCATCTTCACCAGGCTGGAGCTGAGCGCCATATTGCCGCTCTTGCGCAGCGCCGCCAGTGACAGCGTGCCGCCAATGCAGATCAGCGCCAGCGGCAACGTGGTCTGCGCCAGATACTGACCGGAAGTCTCCAGCCAGCCCGGCAGACCGATCTTGAAATAGGCAAACGGCGCCGCCGCAATCACGCTGATGATCAGCGGATTGCTGAACACGCTTTTGCAGATGCTCCACGGATCGGACTTGATCACCGGGCTGTACACCGCCAGCACGATGGTCGACAGCGTGTTGTAGAACAGGATCACCAGCGCCGCGAGAATCGCCCCGAGGGAAATCCCGTAATCGCCGTACATGCTCGCCGCCAGCGCCAGACCGATGACGCCGTTGTTGCCGCGAAACGCACCCTGGGTGTAGATGCCGCGATCTTCACGCGGGCATTTGAAAATCGCCCAGCCCCAAGCCACGGCGAAACTCACCAGGGTGGCCAAGGAGAAGTAGATCAGCAGGGACGGTTGCAACGCGGCGTGGAGGTCGGCGTGCAGAATGCCGAGGAACAGCAGCGCCGGCATGGTGACGTTGAACACCAGCGACGAGGCCGTGTGGATGAAGTTGTCGTTGATCCAGTCGATGCGCTTGAGCAGCACACCGAGAAACAGCATGGCAAATACCGGCGCGGTGATGTTCAGGGTTTCGAGGAAAATTGCCAGCATGCCGGGGAGCCTTGGGTGAGCGTCGTTAGTGGCCAATGATAAAGCAAAAGCCCCTCACCCTAGCCCTCTCCCGGAGGGAGAGGGGACCGATCGGGGGATATTGCATAAATCCATCGACCTGAAATGACTTCGTTGAATCCATAATCAACTCGGTATTTCAAGTCGATGTATAGCGCCAAACAACTCGATCAGCCCCTCACCCTAACCCTCTCCCCGAAGGAGAGGGGACCAATCGGGGGATATTGCATAAATCCATCGACCTGAAATGACATCGCTGAATCCATAATCAACTCGGTATTTCAGGTCGATGTATAGCGCAAGACAACTCGGTCGGCCCCCTCTCCCCCAGGGAGAGGGCTGGGGTGAGGGTAGCTCTTGACCCACCCCCAAACCATCAAGTAATCGGCGCCGGATTGAACAAAGTAATGTCGTTATGCAGTTTGTGCTTCTCCGCCCACGTCTGCTGTTTGCCGCTCGCGACATCCAGGTAATAGTGAAACAGCTCCCAACCCAATTCCTCGATGGTCGCGCGCCCGGTTGCGATCCGCCCGGCATCGATGTCGATCAGATCGGGCCAACGCTGCGCCAGCTCCGTACGCGTCGAGACCTTCACCACCGGCGCCATCGCCAAGCCATAGGGTGTGCCGCGCCCGGTGGTGAACACATGCAGGTTCATCCCCGCCGCCAGTTGCAACGTGCCGCAGACAAAATCGCTCGCCGGCGTCGCGCAGAAAATCAAACCCTTCTGCTTGAAACGCTCGCCCGGGCCGAGCACGCCATTGATCGCGCTGCTCCCGGATTTGACGATCGACCCCAGCGACTTCTCGACAATGTTCGACAGCCCGCCCTTCTTGTTGCCCGGCGTGGTGTTGGCGCTGCGATCCGCTTCACCCTTGGCCAGGTAACGGTCGTACCAGTCCATCTCGCGCACCAGTTCCTCGGCGACGGTTTTGCTTTCGGCGCGTGAAGTCAGCAGGTAAATCGCATCGCGCACTTCGGTGACTTCGGAAAACATCACCGTCGCCCCTGCACGCAACAGCAAGTCCGAGGCGTAACCCAGCGCCGGGTTGGCGGTGATCCCGGAGAACGCATCGCTGCCGCCACACTGCATGCCGAGGATCAGCTCGGATGCCGGCACGGTCTCGCGGCGACGCTGGTCGAGTTTCTTCAAACGGACCTCAGCCAGTTGCATGATCTGTTCGATCATCTCGGTGAAACCGTGACTGGAATCCTGCAGGCGATACAGCCATGGATCGCTGAGATCCACAGAAGCGTCGTCCTCGTGCATCACCTGTCCGGCCTGCAATTTCTCGCAGCCCAGACTGATCACCAATGCCTCACCACCGAGGTTCGGATTACGCGCCAGATTGCGCACGGTGCGAATCGGGATGTAGGCGTCGGTGGCGGTAATCGCCACGCCGCAGCCGTAACTGTGGGTCAGCGCCACCACGTCATCGACGTGCGGGTACTTCGGCAGCAGTTCTTCCTTGATGCGTTTCACCGCGTGATCGAGCACGCCGGTGACGCACTGCACGGTCGTAGTGATACCGAGAATATTGCGCGTGCCGACGGTGCCGTCGGCGTTGCGATAGCCCTCGAAGGTGAAACCTTCCAGCGGTGCCTGCGCGTCCGGCACCTCGGTGGACAGCGGCAAGCTGTCCAGCGGCGGCGCGGTCGGCATGCGCAGTTGATCTTCCTTGACCCAACTGCCACGGCGAATCGGCTGCAACGCGTAGCCGATCACCTGACCGTAGCGAATCACCTGGCCGCCCTCAGGAATATCTTCGAGGGTGACCTTGTGGCTCTGCGGCACAAATTCCAGCGTCACCAGGCCATCGGCAAACTCAGTGCCGGCCGGTGCGCCCTGGTCGTTGACCACGACCACCACATTGTCCCGCTCGTGCAGGCGGATGTGGCGCGGCGAGTCGGAATGTTCAATCAACTGCATGACGCCGCTCCTCAGGAATGCGCTTGGGACAATTTACCGCTGGCTTCAACACCGCCGTTGGTTGGCGGCTCTTTGAGTACCACGCGTTTGATCGGGCCAACGATGACCAGATAGCTGAACACCGCGACCAGTGCGTTGGCACCGACGAACACCAGCGCCCATTTGAACGAACCGGTGGAGCTGATGATGTAGCCAATCACGATCGGCGTGGTGATCGAAGCAATGTTGCCGAAAGTGTTGAACAGGCCACCGCTCAGACCGGCGATCTGTTTTGGCGAAGTGTCGGAAACCACCGCCCAACCCAGCGCGCCAACGCCTTTGCCGAAGAAGGCCAGGGCCATGAAGCCAACCACCATCCATTCCACTTCAACATAGTTGCAGGCAACGATGCTGCTGGAAACCAGCAGGCCGGCAATGATCGGCGCTTTGCGCGCGAAGGTCAGCGAGTGGCCCTTGCGCAACAGGTAGTCGGAAATCACCCCACCGAGCACGCCGCCGATAAAGCCGCAGATTGCCGGCAACGAGGCGATGAAACCGGCCTTGAGAATGGTCATGCCACGCTCTTGCACCAGATACACCGGGAACCAGGTCAGGAAGAAGTAAGTGATGCCGTTGATGCAGTACTGGCCCAGATACACGCCAAGCATCATCCGGTTGGTCAGCAACTGACGGATGTAATCCCACTTCGGACCGTCGGACTTTTTGCCCTTCTGATCCATGTCGACCATGCCGCCGTTTTCAGCGATATGTTTGAACTCAGCTTCGTTGATACGCGGGTGTTCACGCGGGCTGTAAATCACTTTCAGCCAGACCAGCGAGAAGATGATCCCGAGGATACCCATGACGATGAACACGTGCTCCCAACCGAAGGAGTACACGATCCAGCCCATCAGCGGTGCGAACAACACGGTGGCAAAGTATTGCGCCGAGTTGAAGATCGCCGAAGCGGTGCCGCGTTCAGCGGTCGGGAACCACGCCGCGACGATGCGCGCGTTGCCGGGGAACGAAGGCGCTTCAGCCAGACCGACGAGGAAGCGCAGCATGAACAGCGCAACAATCGCGGTGGACATGCCGAATTCACCGACAAAGCCTTGCAGCACGGTGAACAGCGACCAGGTGAAAATGCTCAGGGCATAGACTTTTTTCGAGCCGAAGCGATCGAGCAGCCAGCCACCGGGAATTTGCCCGGCCACGTAGGCCCAACCGAATGCGGAGAAGATGTAGCCGAGGGTGACTGCGTCGATGCCCAGATCTTTTTGCAGGCTGGAGCCGGCGATGGCGATCGTGGCACGGTCGGCGTAGTTGATCGTGGTCACCAGAAACAGCATGAGCAGGATCAAATAGCGGACGTGAGTCGGCTTGGACGATTGCATGTAGAGGTACTCCCACTGATTATTTTTATGCGCGGGTGAATCTTCTTTGGTATTCCCTGTAGGAGCTGCCGAAGGCTGCGATCTTTAAGATCGAGATCAAAAGATCGCAGCCTTCGGCAGCTCCTACAGGGGTATTGCGTGTATCAGGAACCGATGTAACTGGTCTTCACGACCGTGTAGAACTCTTGCGCATAGCGGCCTTGCTCACGTGATCCATAGGATGAACCTTTACGCCCACCGAACGGAACGTGGTAATCCACGCCAGCGGTCGGCAGGTTGACCATGACCATCCCGGCTTGCGAATGGCGTTTGAAGTGATTGGCGTACTTCAACGACGTCGTAGCGATACCTGCCGACAGACCGAACTCGGTGTCGTTGGCCATCGCCAGCGCCGCGTCGTAGTCAGCCACGCGAACGATGTTGGCCACCGGGCCGAAGATCTCTTCGCGGCTGATGCGCATCGACGCTTCGCTGTCGGCAAACAGCGTTGGCGCGAGGAAGTAGCCTTCGGTGTCGCAGGTCACCAGACCACCACCGCTGACCAGACGCGCACCTTCGGACTGGCCGATGTCGATGTACTTCATATCCTGTTCAAGCTGCGCTTGCGAAACTACCGGACCGATATCGGTGCCGGATTTCAGTGCGTGGCCGACCTTGATCGACTTCATACGCTCGGCCATGGCTTCGACGAACTTGTCGTGAATCCCAGCGGTTACGATCAAGCGGCTCGACGCAGTGCAACGCTGACCAGTGGAATAGAACGCGCTCTGCACCGACAGCTCGACCGCTTGCTTGAGGTCGGCGTCGTCGAGAATGATCTGCGGGTTCTTGCCGCCCATTTCCAGCTGGACTTTGGCCTGGCGGGATACGCAGTTGACGGCGATCTGCCGACCCACACCCACCGAACCGGTGAAGCTGATGCCATCGACTTTCGGGCTCTGCACCAGCGCATCGCCAACCACGCGACCGCTGCCCATCACCAGGTTGAACACGCCGGCCGGGAAGCCTGCGCGAGAGATGATTTCCGCCAGCGCCCAGGCGCAACCCGGCACCAGATCGGCCGGTTTCAATACCACGCAGTTGCCGTAGGCCAAGGCTGGCGCGATTTTCCACGCTGGAATGGCGATCGGGAAGTTCCACGGGGTGATCAGACCGACCACACCCAGTGCTTCGCGAGTCACTTCAACGTTGACGCCCGGGCGCACCGACGGCACGTAGTCGCCAGACAGGCGCAGGCATTCACCGGCGAAGAACTTGAAGATGTTGCCGGCGCGGGTCACTTCGCCGATGGCTTCGGGCAGGGTCTTGCCCTCTTCCCGCGCCAGCAGGGTGCCGAGTTCTTCGCGACGGGCGAGAATTTCCGTACCGACTTTATCCAGCGAATCGTGACGGGCCTGAATGCCCGAAGTCGAATACGCCGGAAATGCCGCGCGGGCAGCGTCGATGGCGGCGTGAACCTGAGTCAGATCAGCCTTGGCGTAGTCGCCGATGGTGTCGCTCAGTTCCGACGGGTTGATGTTGGCCGAGTAGTCGGCACCGGCAACCCATTCGCCGTTGATGTAGTTGTCGTAGCGTTTTGCATTTGTCACAGGGGCAGCCCTCAAAACTAAAAGCCTTTACGCAAAAAGCCGCTGATTACTCAGCGGCCGCGTTTTTGTCGGGTGTTACTGCGCACCTTGCTTGTCGATCAGCGCAGCGAGCATTTCGTACTCTTCGCCAGTCAGATCGGTCAGCGGCGCCCGCACCGGGCCTGCGTCATAGCCGGCGATTTTCGCGCCTGCCTTGACGATGCTCACGGCATAACCGGCCTTGCGGTTGCGGATGTCGAGGTACGGCAGGAAGAAGTCGTCGATGATCTTGCCGACGGTGGCGTGATCTTCACGGGCGATCGCGTGGTAGAAGTCCATCGCGGTTTTCGGGATGAAGTTGAACACCGCCGAGGAGTAAACCGGCACGCCCAAGGCCTTGTAGGCAGCAGCGTAGACTTCGGCGGTCGGCAGACCACCCAGGTAGCTGAAACGATCACCGAGGCGGCGACGGATCGACACCATCAACTCGATATCACCCAGACCGTCCTTGTAACCGATCAGGTTTGGGCAGCGCTCGGCCAGACGTTCCAGCAGCGACGCGGTCAAGCGGCAAACGTTGCGGTTGTAAACGACTACGCCGATGTTGACCGATTTACACACGGCTTCAACGTGGGCGGCAACGCCGTCCTGGCTCGCTTCGGTCAGGTAGTGCGGCAGCAGCAACAGACCTTTGGCGCCCAGACGCTCGGCTTCCTGAGCGTATTCGATGGCCTGACGGGTCGAACCGCCGACGCCGGCCAGAATCGGCACGCTGGTGGCGCAGGTGTCGACGGCAGTCTTGATGATTTCCGAGTATTCGCTGGCGGCCAGGGAGAAGAACTCACCGGTGCCGCCGGCGGCGAACAATGCTGAAGCGCCATACGGGGCCAGCCATTCCAGACGTTTGATGTAGCCGGCGCGGTTGAAATCGCCCTGCGCGTTGAAATCGGTCACCGGGAAAGACAGCAGGCCGGCAGAGAGGATGGACTTCAGTTCTTGTGGATTCATTATTCGAACACCCTGGTAGCAACGTTTTTTGTGATTGGTCCGTTCAGCCTTCGCTGAAGTTGTAGGTCATCGTACAACTTAAATAATAACCGTCAACAGCATTTCATCGTTGTGGGTGTTTTTTTGTCGGACAAAATTGTTTAAGGCTTGCCAGGACTCCTCGCAAAAGCCCGTATTTAAAGGGTTACAGCGCGGAAATGTCTGGTCAAGATTCGTTTACTGAGCGTTGGAGAAACGCCGGGTAAGGTGCGACGACTGCCACGAAGGATCGTGGCGGACCTTCGAAGGAAACCGAAATGTTCGTGAATTATGCTGCCCCGACCCTCGCGCAAATCGCCTCTTCTGCCTCTGACACCCTCACCCTTCAGCTGTCCGAGCTACCCGATGTATTGATCATGCAGGTCCCGGATTCCAGCGATTTTCCAGCGAACTGGAGCGTTTACCCGATTCTCGGTGATGACCCGGAAGAGCCGGAATGGGCAGGCGAAGAAGTGGACACTGGCACCTGGGACGATGCCGAGGACGAGATGGAAAAACTGACGGGGATCGAGTTGCAGATCCCCAAAGAGGTGCTGCGTCCGTACCTGAACAGGGAGGTCGAATTGCGCTACAAGTTTTGTGATGAGTCGAGTATGGAGCCGTTTTCGGAGGTGTTGAGGTTGCGGATCGAGGACTGAACTGGTCGTGCGGGAGCGGTGACCGTTCGTCGGAACTGGTATTTCTTACAGGTGCCAGGCAATCGCGATCCAAACATTAATCAGCTTGAGCTGCCATCGGCTCGTTTCGACAATTAAAAGGATTTTGAACATGACAGATAAACGTTTCGCTATCCAAATGCTGCCTGCACCTGTGCTTAAGGAAGCAATCGATGACGTCCTCTACATACATAACTTGATTGACCCTGCTCATGGGGTAGTGCCTGCCCTCCAAGAAGCGGCCGCAGGGGACAAAATCACACTGAAAGTGTATGACTCAGACGGTGCTGAGGAGTGGTCAGGCTCCGTCGAACTGACCTCAATCTCCGCTGGAAAACCCGTTGAGCTTGCAATCCCGAAAGCGCCATTTGAAAAAATGCTGAACGCCGGCAAGAGCGCGCGCTTGCAGTACTCCAACGACAGAGCAGGCAACGTCCGGCAATCATTACCATTGGAAATCACGCTTAAAGACTGACCCAACCTCACCCCTGCGCCTGTGCCTCTTCATGGGCCTGGCGCAGTCTTTCACGGCTGTTGGTCAGGTGCAGACGCATCGCCGCACGCGCTGCATCGGAATCCTGACGGGCAATCGCGTCGTAGATTTCTTCGTGTTCACGGCTCAGGCGGCTCATGTAGTGCTGCTGATCATCATGGGCCAGTCGCGCTGAGTTCAGCCGCGTGCGCGGAATGATGCTGGTGCCCAGGTGGGTCATGATGTCAGTGAAATAACGGTTGCCGGTGGACAGGGCGATTTCCAGATGAAACGCAAAGTCCGAAGCGACCGCATCACTGGCGTGGGCAGCGCTTTCGTTGAGTGCATCGAGGGCGGCACGCATGGTCGCCAGTTGCTCGGCGCTGCGACGTTGCGCGGCAAGGCCGGCAGACTCGACTTCGAGACTGATGCGCAATTCGAGAATCGCCAACACGTCACGCAGGGTGACGACGGTGGCCGGGTCGATGCGGAAGCCACTCGGGCTCGGCGTGTCGAGCACGAAGGTGCCGATGCCGTGGCGGGTTTCCACTTGCCCTGCAGCCTGCAAACGCGAAATCGCTTCGCGCACGACCGTGCGGCTGACGCCATGGGCTTCCATGATCGCCGACTCGGTGGGCAGTTTGTCACCGCGCTTGAGCAGGCCATCGCGGATCTGCTCGCTCAGCACCGTCACCAGTTCCTGGGCCAGGCTGCGGCGCTTGCGCGGGAGACGCGGGGTTTCGATCAGGTTTTCCATGGTGTGCATCTTGTCTCGAAAATTCGGCTTGGAGGCATGATAGCTCAAGCGGGTTGTACGATCACTGCCAACACGACGTTCCTGTAGGAGCTGCCGAAGGCTGCGATCTTTTTATTTTGATCTTTAAAATCAAAAGATCGCAGCCTTCGGCAGCTCCTACAAGGGATCCGTGGCGTCAGGCGGTTACGGTCTGTTCAACCAAATGACCGCTGTCGATCCGTACATGCCGTGGATGGAAGCGTTTCAAACTGCTGCGATGGCCGACGCTGACAATGCTCAGACCCGGCAACTGATCGATCAGTGCCTGATACAGCGTCGCTTCGTCTTCCTCGTCCATCGCCGAAGTGGCTTCGTCCATGTACAGCCATTGCGGCGCGTAAAGCATTGCGCGGGCGAAAGCCAAGCGTTGCTGTTCGCCCGGCGAGAGCATGCGTTGCCAATGATTAGCCTCGTCCAGCCGCGCGACCAGATGCGGTAGGCGGCAGGTTTCCAGCACTTGTGCATAACGTTCCGGCGCGTAAGTGTCACCCGGTTGTGGATAACTCAGCGCTTCGCGCAGGGTGCCGATCGGCAGATACGGTTTCTGCGGCAGGAACAGGTAACGCGCCGCCGGCAGACGAATGTTGCCGTGCCCCGCCGGCCACAAATGCCCCATCGCCCGCAACAGCGTCGACTTGCCGCTGCCCGAACGCCCGCTGAGCATCACTCGCTCACCCGCTTCGACGGTCATGTCGGCGCTGGTCAGCAAATGACGACCGTCGGCCAGATCCAGACCGAGGTTGTGTACCTTCAATTCGCTGCCCTGATTCTGCACATCGATGGCCGGGATGCGCTCTTCGTTATCGCTCATGGCCTGGCGGAAACTCAGTAGACGATCACACGTCGCGCGCCACGCGGCCAGATCCGAATACGCGCTGATGAACCAACTGAAGTTCTCCTGTACGTTGCCGAACGCCGAGTTGATCTGCATCAGTTCGCCCAGTTCGATCTTGCCCGCCAGATAACGCGGCGCAGCCACGATGAAAGGGAAAATAATGGCGATCTGGCCGTAGCCGGAAGTGAAGAACGTCAGGCGTTTGGACACACGCATGATGTCCCAGAAGTTGTGCCAGACCAGCCCGAAACGGCTGCTCAAACGACGATTTTCATTCGGCTCGCCGTTGTACAAGGCAATGCTTTCGGCGTTCTCGCGTACGCGCACCATGGAAAAGCGCAGGTCCGCTTCGAAACGTTGTTGTTGGTTGTTCAGGCCGATCAAGCGTCGACCGATCAGGTGCGTCAGCCAACTGCCGACAGCTGCATAAATCAGCGCACACCAGAACATGTAGCCGGGAATCTCGATGCCGAACACTTCAATGCTGCCCGACACGCCCCACAAAATGATCGAGAACGACACCAGACTGACCACAGTGCGGATCAGCCCGAGGCCCAGACTCAAGGTGTTGGCGGTAAAGGTATTGAGGTCTTCGGAAATCCGCTGGTCCGGGTTATCGGTGTAACCGCCCTGCTCCAGTTGATAGTAGTTCTTGTGGCCGAGCCAGCGCTTGAAGTGGTTTTCGGTCAGCCACGCCCGCCAGCGAATCGTCAGCATCTGCGTCAGATAGAGGCGATACACCGCCCCAAGGATCGCCACCGTGGCAATCCCGCAGAAATACAGGATCAATTGCCAGAACGCCGCGTCGTCCTTCTTCTGCAGCGCATTGTAGAAATCCTTGTACCAACTGTTGATCCACACCGAAATCGCCACGCTGAACAGCGACAGCGCGATCACGGCAATCAGCAATGTCCAGGCCTTGCCCTTCTCTTCGCTGCGCCAGTAAGGCGTGGTCATCGCCCACACCTTGCGAAAAAACTGTCCGCGCACAGCATCGTTGACCGCGGAATATTCAGCGTTCTGATTCATGGATAAGGCTCGATATAGAAAAGAACAGACACGCACCGATCATAGATGATCGGTGCGTTTTATCGCGAGGGCTGGCGATAGTCGTTCAGCGCAGGTTCAGCGACGAACCGGGCGCTTCTGCAGTTTGCGCTGCAGGGTACGGCGGTGCATGCCCAGGGCGCGGGCAGTGGCGGAGATATTGCCTTCGTGCTCGGTGAGCACGCGCTGGATGTGTTCCCACTGCAAGCGGTCAACCGACATCGGGTTTTCCGGCACCAGACTGTCGAGGTCGGCGTGCTCGGACAGCAACGCGGCCAGCACGTCGTCGGCATCGGCCGGTTTGCACAGGTAATTGCAGGCGCCGCGCTTGATCGCTTCGACCGCGGTGGCAATGCTCGAATAGCCCGTGAGAATCACCACGCGCATTTCCGGGTCCAGCTCCAGCAGCTTGGGCAGCAGCACCAGACCGGAATCGCCGTCCATTTTCAGATCGAGCGCGGCGTAATCAGGCAGATCGGCCTGGGCGATGGTCAGGCCTTCTTCGGCGGAACCTGCTGTGCTGACGCGGAAGCCACGGCGAGCCATGGCACGGGCCATCACTCGGGTGAACGTTGCGTCGTCATCGACCAGCAGCAAATGCGGCAGTTCTTCGCCTTCGACTTGGATTTCGTCACTCATGTTGGTCTCCTCGGGCGCCGTGGGGCAGGCGCAGCTCGGTGAGCGTGCCGCCTTCCTCATGACTATAGAGTTTCACTGAGCCGCCGGCGCGTGTCACGCTGGCCTTGCTCAAAAACAGGCCCAGGCCGAAACCTTTGCCCTTGGTGGTAAAAAACGGTTTGCCGATCTGTTCAGCGATGGCCAACGGCACACCAGCGCCGTGGTCACGAATGCTGATGGTCAGGTTCTCGACATCCCAGTCCAGGGTCACTTTGAGGTTTTCCGGGCAGGCATCGGCGGCGTTGTTGAGCAGATTCAACAGCGCCTGAGTCAGATCCGGCGGCGGCGCCATGCGCGGCACCGTACCCTGGCCGAGACGGTGGAAGCGATAACTGGCTTCCGGACGCATCAGGTGCCAGCGATTCAGCGCTTCGTCGAGCCAGTCGGTGACGTCCTGCATCTCGACGGCAAGACGTCGGTTGGCTTCGGCAGCGCGAACCAGTTGCTGCAAGGTCTCCTTGCAGAGTTTGACCTGATCTTGCAGCACCTTCAGATCATCCTGCAGCATCGGGTCAGGATGGTCCTGCTGCATTTCCTTGAGCAACACGCTCATGGTCGCCAGCGGTGTGCCGAGTTCATGGGCGGCACCAGCAGCTTGAGTGGCGACGGCCAGTAATTGCTGATCGCGCAGGCCTTCTTCACGACGGATCGCGCGCAATTCTTCCTGACGGCGCAGCTCTTCAGCCATGCGCGCAGCGAAGAAGGTGATCACCGCCGCTGCCAGTGCGAAGCTCAACCACATGCCGTAGATCTGCAGGTTCTCGCGGGCGACCGGCAGGGTTTCCAGCGGATAGAAGCGCGTCAGCATCACCGTGTACAACGCCAGCGCGATGCCGGACAAGATCACCGAATAGCGCCACGGCAACGTCACCGCAGCGATGGTCAGCGGCACCAGATAGTAGGAAACAAACGGATTGGTCGAACCGCCGGAGAAATACAGCAGCGCACTGTGGATCACCAGATCGCAGGCCAGTTGCAGCGCATATTCGAGTTCGGTCACTGGCCACGAGGTACGCAAACGCACCGCGGTAAACACGCATAGCAGCGTCGAGCAGCCAAGGGTCATCGCCAGTTGCACCCACGGCAACGGCAACAATTGCAGCCAGTAGGCCAGGCCAACGGAGCCGGCCTGCGCGGCGAGCACCAGCGTGCGGATGAAAGTCAGCCGCCAGAGGTTCTGGCGAGTGGCGGAAGTCAGTTGTACGGGGGCGAGCATGAGCTCTCCTGATGAGCGCTCCAGGCGGATCGCACGGAGTATAACCAACGCGCGGCCTTGAGAGGCGAAAGTGCGGCAAACGACCACATGGCGAAAACATCTTCGGCGGCTATAAGGGCCTCTTCGCGAGCAAGCTCGCTCCCACAGGGAGAATGCATTTCAAAGGTGGCAGTGAGCCTACTCGCGAAGGGCTGAGCAGCAGCCCCGGCGATGTGTATAGAAGTTGTAACTGGGCGAACCGGATCATAAAAGCTAGAGTCTGATGGTTTCACGCAGGCCCCCGAACCATCACCTGCGCCCTCATCAAGGAGCTTTCATGCACACATTTCGCCGCAGCGCCGCCCTTCTCGCCCTGACCGTCGGCAGCATCGCCAGCCTTCCGGCCCTGGCCGCCGATGAGCTGCACTACAACCAGATTTCCCTGCGCGCCGAAGTCAGCACGGAAGTCGCCCGCGACCTGATGATCGTCACCCTTTACACCGAAGAGCAAAACACCGACCCGGCGAAACTCGCCGCCGACGTCAGCACCACCATGAACAAGGCCCTGGCTCAGGCCAAGCAAGTCAAAGACATCACCCTGCGCCAAGGCAGCCGCAACAGCTACCCGATCTACGACACCAAAGGCCAGAAGATCACCGGCTGGCGTGAACGCGCCGAACTGCGCCTGGAAAGCTCTGACTTCGCCGCCCTGTCCAAACTCACTGGCGAACTGCTCGGCGACCTGAAAATGGGCGGCATGGACTTCGCCATCGCCGACCCGACCCGCAAATCCAGTGAAGACGCCCTGCTCAAAGAAGCCGTAATCGCCTTCAAGGCCCGCGCCCAACTGGCCACCGATGCACTGGGCGGCAAAGGCTACAAAATCGTCAACCTGAACCTCAACAGCAATGGTTATCCACAGCCGTACCTGCGCGCACCGATGATGATGAAAGCGGCGGCCATGGATTCGGCGCCGGTGACGCCGGAAGTTGAAGCGGGCACCAGCCAGGTGAGCATGACGGCTGATGGCTCGATTGAAGTGTTGATGCAGTGATTTGATCTGGGCTGAATGAAAAACCGCCGATCGGTGAATGATCGGCGGTTTTTTTGTGCCTGGGATTTGCTGTGGATGAACCACCGTCTTCGCGAGCAGGCTCGCTCCCACAGTTTGAAATGCATTCCACCTGTGGGAGCGAGCTTGCTCGCGAAGAACGATAACGCGGTTTCAGGTCTGCGGATCAACCCGATCCAGCGCCCGATTCACCGCCAGCTCGGCCAGCATGATGATCTGCTGAATCGCCAGCGCCGTATTCCGCTCGGGCCGGCCCAACTGATCGGCAAAGTTACCGGTTAACGTGTTCGCCGACGCCAGTGACTCACAGGCATGCGCCAGCAGGCTTTCGGTGTCGATGTTCGGCTGGATCAGGAACATCGTGCTGGGCTGCCGGGGCTTGACCGGGTCAGGGCTGAGGTAGAAATCCAGGGCGCGCTTGATGGCTTCGCGGGTTTTGATCTGGTCGTCGGCGCGGATGGCGTCTTCGAGTGGGGTATCGAGGGGTGGGTCAGGTATCAATTTATCCATGGAAAATTTCCTTATGAACTGACGCCATTCATTTCCGATCTCACTCGAGAAATGAGGTGGCAACTATGTACGGAGTGAGATTACCGGTAAGGAAACCAACCCGGCCGGACAAAAGTCCGCCCGTACATAGCCGCCATAAAAAACTGCTGACAGCATGAGCTGGCGGCGATTATGGAGGGGCTTGTGCAGGTTTCCAAATTCAATAACCGGGAATCTCACCTCCCGATCGCTGAGTCTTCAGCGACAACCAGAGCCTAGAGAGCGCACGTCCGACGGACAACCTGAAAACCTTGTGGGAAGGTTCTGGTTATCTGGCACAGATTTAAACAGCCAAAAGCCAACCCTCACCCTAGCCCTCTCCCAGAGGGAGAGGGGACTGACCGAGGTGATTGCGAGAGATACGCCGACGTGCAATACCGAGTTGGACTCAGATTCTGAAGTAGATCAAAAGCCCCTCACCCTAGCCCTCTCCCAAAGGG
>NZ_CABVHJ010000004.1:88527-399313 GCF_902497745.1 Pseudomonas fluorescens | reverse complement strand
TCGTCCGTCGGCCAGCTCTACGAGCCGGTCGATAAAGACCAGGTGATGTTCTACAAGGAAGACCAGAAAGGTCAGATCCTTGAAGAAGGCATCAACGAAGCAGGCGCCATGAGCTCGTTCATCGCTGCCGGTACTTCGTACTCCAGCCACAACCGGCCGATGCTGCCGTTCTACATCTTCTACTCGATGTTCGGCTTCCAGCGTATTGGCGACCTGGCCTGGGCCGCTGGCGACAGCCGTACCCGTGGCTTCCTGATCGGCGGCACCGCCGGCCGTACCACCCTGAACGGTGAAGGTCTGCAACACGAAGACGGTCACAGCCACCTGCTGGCCGCGACCATCCCGAACTGCCGCACCTACGATCCGACCTACGGCTACGAGCTGGCGGTGATCATTCAGGACGGCATGAAGAAGATGACCGAAGAGCAACAGGACATCTTCTACTACATCACCGTGATGAACGAGTCGTACCAGCAGCCAGCCATGCCGGCCGGTGCCGAAGAAGGCATCAAGAAAGGCATGTACCTGCTCGAAGAAGACACCCGCGATGCGGCGCACCACGTACAGCTGATGGGCTCCGGCACCATCCTGCGTGAAGTCCGTGAAGCGGCGAAGATCCTGCGTGAAGAGTTCAACGTTGGCGCTGACGTGTGGAGCGTTACCAGCTTCAACGAACTGCGTCGCGACGGCCTCGCTGTAGAGCGCAGCAACCGTCTGAAGCCGGGCCAGAAGCCTAAGCTGAGCTACGTCGAAGAGTGCCTGAACGGCCGTAAAGGTCCGGTCATCGCCTCTACCGACTACATGAAACTGTTCGCCGAGCAGATCCGTCAGTGGGTACCGTCCAAGGAGTTCAAAGTCCTCGGCACCGACGGTTTCGGCCGCAGCGACAGCCGCAAGAAACTGCGTCATTTCTTCGAAGTTGACCGTCATTTCGTGGTGTTGGCAGCCCTGGAAGCACTGGCTGACCGTGGTGATATCGAACCTAAGGTGGTGGCTGAGGCCATCGTCAAGTTCGGCATCGACCCGGAAAAACGCAACCCACTGGACTGCTGAGGAGACATTTTGTGAGCGAACTCATTCGCGTACCTGACATCGGCAGCGGTGAAGGTGAAGTAATTGAACTGTTTGTGAAGGTCGGCGACCGTATCGAAGCCGACCAGAGCATCCTGACCCTGGAATCGGACAAGGCCAGCATGGAAGTGCCGGCCCCGAAAGCCGGCGTCATCAAGAGCCTGAAAGTGAAGCTGGGCGACCGTCTGAAAGAAGGCGACGAACTGCTTGAGCTGGAAGTCGAGGGCGCCGCTGAAGCGGCCCCTGCTCCGGCTGCTGCACCGGCTAAAAAGGCTGAAGAAAAACCGGCTGCCGCTCCGGCTGCTGCCGCGCCTGCCGCTGCCCCTGCTGCCGCTTCGGTTCAGCAAGTACACGTGCCGGACATCGGTTCGGCGGGCAAGGCGCAGATCATCGAGATTCAGGTCAAGGTCGGCGATACCGTCGAAGCTGATCAATCGCTGATCACTCTGGAATCCGACAAGGCGAGCATGGAAATTCCATCGCCTGCCGCTGGCGTGGTGGAAAGCGTTTCCATCAAGCTGGATGACGAAGTCGGTACCGGCGACCTGATTCTGAAGCTGAAAGTCAAAGGCGCTGCGCCTGCTGCTGCCCCGGCTCCAGCTGCCGCCGCTGCTGCTCCGAGCGCTCCGGCACCTGCCGCTGCTGCTCCGGCTGCCGCTGCACCTGCTGCCGCTCCAGCCGCCGCACCGGCCAAGCCCGGCGCGAAAGTTCACGCCGGCCCAGCTGTGCGTCAACTGGCCCGTGAGTTCGGCGTCGAGCTGAACGCCGTCGGCGCCAGCGGCCCGCACGGTCGTATCTTGAAAGAAGACGTGCAGGTTTACGTCAAAGCGATGATGCAGAAGGCCAAGGAAGCACCGGCCGCTGCTGCTGGCGCAACCGGTGGCGCGGGCATCCCGCCGATTCCGGTCGTCGACTTCAGCCGTTTCGGCGAAATCGAAGAAGTGCCGATGACTCGCCTGATGCAAATCGGTGCGTCGAGCCTGCACCGCAGCTGGCTGAACATCCCGCACGTGACTCAGTTCGATTCGGCTGATATCACCGAGCTGGAAGCGTTCCGCGTAGCGCAGAAAGCCGTTGCAGAGAAGGCTGGCGTCAAGCTGACCATTCTGCCGCTGCTGCTCAAGTCGTGCGCGCACATGCTCAAGGAGCTGCCGGACTTCAACAGTTCGCTGGCGCCAAGCGGCAAAGCGATCATCCGCAAGAAATACGTGAACATCGGCTTCGCCGTCGACACCCCGGATGGCCTGCTGGTACCGGTCATCAAGAACGTCGACCAGAAGAGCCTGTTGCAACTGGCAGCCGAAGCCGCTGCGCTGGCCGCCAAAGCCCGCGACAAGAAGCTCACCGCTGACGACATGCAAGGCGCCTGCTTCACCATTTCCAGCCTCGGCCACATTGGCGGCACCGGCTTCACGCCGATCGTCAACGCGCCGGAAGTGGCGATCCTCGGTGTTTCCAAGGCAACCATCCAGCCAGTCTGGGACGGCAAAGCCTTCCAGCCGAAACTGATGCTGCCGCTGTCGCTGTCCTACGATCACCGTGTGATCAACGGCGCCGCTGCCGCACGCTTCACCCAGCGTCTGGGCAGCCTGCTGGCGGACATTCGCACTATCCTGCTGTAACTCGATCGGCCCTCCGGCGACGGAGGGCCGATTGCTGCACCCTTTCGAGCGCCACACGCTCGTACCTCAACCCCGTCAGTTTGGCGGGGCTTTTTTTTGCCTGAAGAAAATCCTTTCTCGTCTTTTTCCCACAAGCTGCGCTGATTTCGGCCACAGCCCTGGTCGACTTGGCCCCGATCTTTTTTATTCAATACGCAACTAACCTAGGCGCAACAAATTTAACTAAGCAACACTTGAAAACTTACATATTTATTCAAATTCATTCGAATGGATTCGACATGTTAAAACCAACTATTGGCCCGATTATCGGCCACACTACAACTAATCACGTACGTCTATTCATGCGGGGCGACCGACAGAACAATGCATTGGTATTTGCTGGGGTACGTTATCGCGCCGCCGGTGCACAACAGTGGTCAAAAGGTAACTTTGCACGCCTGAGTGAGTTGCGTGATATGTCGCATGTGTTCGCAATCAACAACTTGAGTAGCGACACCGAGTATGAATATCAGGCCGGCTGGTTCAGTCCGATGAGTCCCGTACATACCCCGGACAGCGTCGCCGAACTACCGCTGCAATGGCCCCGCGAGATTTATCGCCTGCGCACTCGTTCCAGCAAAGTCCGCCAGCCCAGAGCCTATATCGTCGGCTCCTGTCGCTATCTGCGCACGACCGCAGGCATCGCTTCCCTGCCACAACTGGGCGACCGGATCTTTGCGTCCATCAACCAGATGATCGAAGGCATACAACCGCCGATCAGCGCGGTAATGATGACCGGCGACCAGATTTATGTGGACGACTTGAATCTGATCGCACCGGATCGTGAATACAAAGATATCCTCAGCAAGTACCGCACCGCGTTTTCCCAACCGAACATTCAACGCTTGATGTCGGGCACTTCGACTTACATGATTCTCGACGATCACGAAATCGAAGATAACTGGCCCGCCAATGCCAGCAAATCCGACGAAGACTTATACCGTAACGCCATGGCTGCTTATGAGCTGTATCAGGCCAGTCATAGTCCGGCACATCCGCTGACAACTAACGGTGAAGTAGATCACTCGACACTTGAGCATTACTGGTATCAATTCAGCGACGGCGATATCGAATGGTTTGTGACTGACAGTCGGACCCGCCGCAACTTGTCAGCCGACGATAGACGAATACTCGACGAGGCACAGGAACAGGCTCTGCTCAAATGGCTGATCAACAGCACTGCGCGGGTCAGGTTCGTGGTCACCAGCGTGATGTTCTATCCGGATCGCAAACTCCACGGTGACGATGCCTGGAAAGCCTTCCCGGAACAGCGCCTGCGCCTGCTGGAAACTATCCGCACCCGGCGGATCAAGAATGTCGTGTTCATCTCCGGGGACGTGCATGGCTCACTGACCGCACGCCTGAGTCACAGCGAAGACCCGGACTTCGAAGTCCACACCGTGGTGTCCTCGCCGTTGTGCAACAGCAAACTGCTGCCTTACGCCAAGGCGTCCACGTTCATTCTGAATCAGCCGCTGGTGCGCACAGCGGCGGGCGATTACCGGCATGAGCTGACCAGCACGGTGGTCAGTGAAGACAATTTCGCCCACATGGTGGTCGAGGTCGGGCAGATTCTGGTCAATTACCACGACCGCGATGGCAAACGCATGCAATCGATCAGCATTCCTCTGCGTTGAGTTTCCAGGCAAAGGACGCCGTTGCGGGGCACGAACCGCTCTGGAACGGCATTCTTTCAATTCAACAGGATTACTTTTCAGCGCACGCTGGAGAAATGTTCAGTGCAGCCGACATATTCTTATAGCACTTGGCCTTCATGTCTCTTGTCAGTCGGTGCCGCAATGATGCAACCTTGCCGCAGGCAACAGTAAAGAGGGCGAGAGCCCGGCGCGTTCAGCATATTTCCAAGCGAGTTCCCTTCATGAAGAGCCAACCCGATGCCGCCAGCCGTATGGCGGCCGAGGTAGTGACGCAGTTGCCTGTGCCCTCGCGGCTCGGCATGCTGCGTTTCGAGCGCTTGAATGAAGCCAGTTGGGCCATGCTGTTTCTCGATCCCAACTGTGAACGCCAGTTCGGTCAGCCGGCTGTCGAGCTTTGCGCGCTGGTCGGCTCCCCCTACGCCAGCCTGATGGAACCCGAAGCGCGTTATCAACTGCATGACGCGATCCAGCAACAGCTGACCGCCAGCCCGCATTATCTGGTGCGTTACACCCTGCACACTGCAGCCGGTGCGCTGAGCATTCTGGAACTGGGCGAAGCCTACAAACAACACAACCGTCATCTGCTGCGCGGCTATCTGCTGGCGGTCGATCACGTCTTCGACGAAGCGCCGCCACTACCCTCCGTTGACCTCGAAACCCAGAACTCCCGCCTGCAGATCGCCCTGGAACTCAACCAGCGCGCCCAGCAGGAACAACTGCAGCACCTGGAGCGCGTACGCGCCCAGCAGGACCTGATTCTGCTGCTCGCGCGCCAGCGCTACAGCACGCACAACTCGCTGCAGGAAGCCGCCGAACTGATCACCCGCTGTGCCTGCGATATCTATGAAATCGACTGCGCCAGCCTGTGGAACCTCGAAGGCCAGCATCTGGTGCCGATCTCCGCGTATCACCGCGCGACCCAGGAGTACATTCTCCCGGACGTGATCGACATCAGCGGCTTTCCCGACTACATGGACGCCCTGCACGGCAGCCGCGCCATCGATGCGCACAACGCGATGCGCGACCCGCGCACCCGTGAGATGGCCGAAGCCTTGCGCCCGCGCGACGTCAACGCGATGCTCGATGCCAGCATCCGCGTCGACGGCCAGGTCGTCGGCGTGCTGTGCCTGGAGCAAACCGGCGTCACCCGCGCCTGGCAGTCCGACGAAATCGCCTTTGCCGGGGAACTGGCCGACCAGTTCGCGCAAGTTATCAACAACCACAACCGCCGCACCGCCACCAGCGCCCTGCACCTGTTCCAGCGTGCGGTCGAGCAAAGCGCCAACGCGTTTTTGCTGGTCAATTGCGACGGCGTGGTCGAGTACGTCAATCCGAGTTTTACCGCCATCACCCAGTACACCACCGAGGAAGTCCACGGTCAGCGCTTGTCCGAGCTGCCGGCGCTGGAAAACCTCAGTGAACTGTTGTTCGACGCGCCCTCGGCGCTGGCCAAGAGCAACAGCTGGCAGGGCGAATTCAAGAGCCGCCGCAAGAACCTCGAACCCTACTGGGGACAGCTATCGATCTCCAAGGTTTACGGCGACAACCGTGAGCTGACGCACTACATCGGCATCTACGAAGACATCACCCAGACCAAACTGGCGCAGCAGCGCATCGAGCGCCTGGCGTACACCGACAACCTGACCAATCTCGGCAACCGACCGGCGTTTATCCGCAATCTCGACGAACGCTTCGCCCGCGATAGCGATACCCCGATCAGCCTGTTGCTGGTGGACATCGACAACTTCAAACGGATCAACGACAGCCTCGGTCACCAGACCGGCGACAAGCTGCTGATCAGTCTGGCCCGGCGTCTGCGCAATAGTCTGAGCCCGAGCGGCAGCCTCGCGCGCTTCGCCAGTAACGAGTTTGCGGTGCTGCTCGACGATACCGATCTAGCGACCGGCCAGCAGATCGCCAACCAATTGTTGGCGACGCTGGATAAACCGATGTTCGTCGACAACCAGTTGATCAGCGTTACCGGCTCGGTCGGCCTGGCGTGCGCACCGCTGCACGGTCGCGACCCGCAAACCCTGATGCGTAACGCCGGCCTGGCGCTGCACAAGGCCAAGGCCAACGGCAAACATCAGGTACAAGTCTTCACCGAAGCGCTGAATGCCGAGGCCAGTTACAAACTGTTCGTTGAGAACAACCTGCGCCGTGCTCTGACGCAGAACGAGCTGGACGTGTTCTATCAGCCCAAGCTGTGCCTGCGCAGCGGGCGTCTGCTGGGCATGGAAGCGCTGTTGCGCTGGAACCACCCGGAACGCGGGATGATTCGCCCGGACCAGTTCATCAGCGTCGCCGAAGAAACCGGCCTGATCATTCCGATCGGCAAGTGGATCGCGCGCCAGGCCTGCCGCATGAGCAAAGCCCTGACCGCCGCTGGCATGGGCAACTTGCAAGTGGCGATCAACTTGTCGCCGAAACAGTTCTCCGACCCGGATCTGGTCGCCTCCATCGCCAACATCCTCAAGGAAGAAGCGCTGCCGGCCAATCTGCTTGAACTGGAGCTGACTGAAGGCCTGTTGCTGGAAGCCACCGAAGACACGCACTTGCAGCTCGACCAGCTCAAGCGCCTCGGGTTGACGCTGGCCATGGACGACTTCGGCACCGGTTACTCGTCGCTGAGCTATCTGAAGAAATTCCCGATCGACATCATCAAGATCGATCGCAGCTTCATCCACGAAATCCCCGACAACCAGGACGACATGGAAATCACCTCGGCGGTGATCGCCATGGCGCACAACCTGAAACTCAAGGTCGTGGCCGAAGGCATCGAGACTGCCGAACAACTGGCGTTCCTGCGTCGGCATCGTTGCGACGTCGGCCAGGGCTACCTGTTCGACCGGCCGATCCCCGGTGGCGAACTGATCCAGGCCCTGAAGCGCTACCCGCGCGGCCCGCTCTGCCTGTAAACACCGCAAATCCCTTGTAGGCCTTCGCCTGCTCGCGATGGCCTACAAAAGGCAGTCGAGTACCCGCACACTTTGGGTAGTGATTAACCGGGCATCATTCGGCACACTGGCGGTCTGACTTTTTACATCCAACCTGCCTGAGAGGAACGATCATGGTTCTGCGCTCGGAAATTCTGGTGAACAAAAACGTGCTCCCGACCAAAGAACAAGCTCTGCCCGGCCGCGAAACCGCGATGACCCTGCCTGAAAAGCACTTCGTTTTCGAAGAAACCCCACTGCTTGGCCCGTTTTTCCAGGACGTCGATTTTGCGATCTTCGGTCTGGGTTGCTTCTGGGGCGCCGAGCGCCGCTTCTGGCAGCGCGAAGGCGTGGTCAGCACGGTCGTCGGTTATGCCGGCGGTTTCACGCCGAACCCGACTTACGAAGAAGTCTGCTCGGGCCTGACCGGCCACGCGGAAGTGGTGCTGGTGGTGTATGACAAGGCCAAAGTCAGCTACGAAGAGCTGCTGGCGATGTTCTGGGAGCTGCACAACCCGACGCAGGGCATGCGTCAGGGCAACGACATCGGCACGCAGTACCGCTCGGTGATCTACGCGACCTCGCCTGAGCATCTGGATGCGGCGCTGAAAAGCAAAGCGACCTACCAGGCTGAACTGTCGAAAGCGGGTCTGGGTGAAATCAGCACCGAGATCGAACAGGCGCCGACCGTGTACTTCGCCGAGACGTATCACCAGCAGTATCTGGCGAAGAATCCTGAAGGTTACTGCGGGATTGGCGGCACCGGCGTGTGCATGCCACCGAGCCTGGCGGGTAATTAAACCCCAAAAGCATCGCGGGCAAGCCCGCTCCCACAGGGTCATGCGCTATTTTTGAATTCGGCGCTAAACCTGTGGGAGCGGGCTTGCCCGCGAAGGCGTCCGTCCAGACACCATCAAAGCAACTGATTAACTCTCGGCAATCAACCAATCCATCTGCCAGCCACCTTGGGTCTGCCCAAGCTTCTTCGACAACCACGGCAGCAGCTCACGCAACTCCTCTTCCAGCCCCCACGGCGGATTGGCAATCGCCATGCCCGAGCCGTTCAGGCTGTTCGGCGTATCCAGCGGATGCACCAGCAGCTCCACACGCAGCAACTTCGGTGCACCCGTGCCGGCCAGATCCTGATAGAAACGGCGCAACACGCGCTGATCCTTCACCGGATACCAGATCGCCGCTACGGTTTGGCGCATGCGGCCAATCGCTTCTTTCAACGACGCCGCGCAACGCTGCATCTCGTCGAGCTGCTCGAACGGCGGGTCAATCAACATCACCGCGCGCTTCTCCTGCACCGGCAGCATTGCCCGCGCCACATGCCAGCCCTCGCCCAGATGCACTTTCACCCGACGGTCACCGGCCATGTTGTCCTTGAGTAGCACGCCGTCTTCCGGGTGCTTCTCGTTGAGCATCACCCGATCCTGCGGCCGGGTCAGGCGCCGCGCCAGCTCCGGCGAACCCGGGTAGTAGCGCAGCTGGCCATCCGGGTTCATCTCGTGCAACACCTTCATGTAGTCGGCGGTCAGCGCCGGCAGATCCGGCTGATCCCACAAGCGCGCGATGCCTTCCAGGTACTCACCGGTACGGTTGGCCTGATCACCCTGCAAGTCATACAGACCGATGCCGGCGTGTGTGTCGAGATAGGCAAACGGCTGCTCCTTGCGCGACATCAGGGCGATGAGGCGGGTCAAGGTCAGGTGTTTGAACACATCGGCGTGATTGCCGGCATGGAAGGCGTGACGATAATTCATGGCTGCTCCTGCGAAGGGCGCAAAGTTTACCTTTTACCGCGCGGCAAGTCAGGGGTTCGCAGCCGAGCGGACAAAAGCCTGCCCTCACCCTAACCCTCTCCCGGAGGGAGAGAGGGCTGACGGTGGTGATCTTGCGAGATACATCGACCTGAATAATCGGCGTGATCTCAGGCTTGGCCAAGCGAAGTTCACCACTGAAGTCGCAGGTCGGCGTACATCATCCAGACAACTCGGTCAGCCCCCCCGAAAAACACCACCATCCAGGCTTGGCCAAGCCAAGTTCACCACTGAAGTCGCAAGTCGGCGTACACCGCCCAGACAACTCGGTCAGTCCCCTCTCCCTCTGGGAGAGGGTTAGGGTGAGGGGCTTTGCTTTTATGGCGTTAAACTGGCTAACCATGAACGACAGGAAGTCAAAAGCTCATGCGATATCTGATCATCTGCTTATTCAACCTGCTTAGCCCATACCTCGCCCTTGCCGACGAAACCCACATTGAACAGGCACGCCAGACACTCAAAAACTATGGCCTGAGCCACTGCATTCTGGCGTCGTTCAACGAACGCTCCGCGCTGAAAAAAGACATTGCACTGTCCGCCAATGCCTATTCGTTCATGGGCACAGGCATGCATTCCATCCTGCAAAATGAAGACACACTGCAAGTGCTGCACGACCCCTATAAAGAAACCCGAAACTACGTATTGACGGCTTACGAGCAGACACCTTCAAACAGCAAATACTCGAATGAAAAAGTAGTGTTTTTTGGCTGCCTGAAGGTCTACAACTCCGAGGCGTTCAACAGTTTTATCAACACTCAGGATGCGTACATTCCACCCATCAAAGTCAAAAGATCGCAGCCTTCGGCAACTCCTGCAGAGTGAATGCGTATCCCGTGCAAGAGCTGCCGAAGGCTGCGATCTTTTGATCTTTCACCCTGCCACCACTCTCGCAGTGACAACGAAAAGACTATCCCAGCAACCCACCGCCCACCCGTTCATGAAAACCGCCGCAACTTGAAGGAATCGTCCGAGACCTTCGCCCCGAAAACTCACTCTGACTCTGCCAGCAAAAACGCCAGCAACGCCGATTGCGACGATTCTTCCGACATTGAAACCTGAAAAAACCGCCTCACCTTGCAACGCAAAACCGCCTCGGGAAAAGCCTCGAAAATGGTCGGATGTTCTTCGCTTAACCACTGCAACGCATTGGCTGTTCGAACGTCATTGCCCTGCTGCGCCAGCACCGAAGCTGGCACCTGCCACCACGGCAATGCCCTTCCCGAAACCTGCGCTCTGCCACCGATTTCCAGCGCCTGACCATTGATCAAACAACGCCCGATCAGCGGAAACAGTTGTGCCGCATCCACCTCATCGGTCTGAAGAATCGGCAACAGAAACCGCCCGTCCCAAAAACGAAAAAACACCGTTTTGCCGTCCGGCATCAGCACTTGGGTCAGGCTGCGAAAGTGCGCCACCACCTCCTTAAGGCTTGCCGATGACACCGCGAGCCAACCCCAATCCTGCGACTCGTTGGTTGCGACCCAATGCAGAAACTCACTGTCGGCGGCGACAATTCCCACGTAAGGCATCACCGCATCCCACTCGGCATAGATCGTCTCGGCCCAGATCGGACTCGCCATGCCTGGCCAACCCTCAAGCGGCTTCGCCTCGCTGGCATTGCTGAACACCGCGAACAATTGCTCGGACGCTTTCAACGGCTCCCGCGCCAACCAATCGGCTGGCAAAAGAAAATCAGGCTGCACAGAGACCGTCCTTGCAACGCTCGCACTCTTCGCAGAATGGCGCGTCACCCTTGAAACTCATGATTTGTGCAGCAGTCAGCATGGCTGCCGGCGCAGCGACCAGTTTCTCCGGTAATCCCGGTACAACCGGCGCGGCACTCATCGCGGCCATCGGTGCACCGCCCACGACAATCGGCACGCTGCTGAAAATCCCGCCCGGGCCGATATTGATCCACTGCCCGCCGGCCTGAATCGTCGCACTCGCCCCGCCATCAATGACCACTTGCTGACCGGCGCTGACGTGGAATTGCCCACTGGCGCTGGTTGCCTGATTGGTCACCTTGATATGTCGGCTACCGGTGACGCTCAGATGATCGTCCTGCTTCACCTCGGTCTGTCGCTGTCCGTGGGTAATGCGCTGTTCATCAGCCTTTAACTCATGGCGAGCGGTGCCGGTGACGACGATGCTGCGCTGGTTATCCACCTGCACCTGTTGATCATTCAACACATGCTGCGTCCAGTTGCGCTGGGCGCGCAGGTAGATTTCCTCGGCGCCTTTGCGATCCTCGATGCGCAGTTCGTTGTAGCCGCCCCCACCGGGGCTGCTCTGACTGCGAAAAATGCTGCGGGTCTTGTCCGCCGGCAGGTTCAGCGGGATCGGCGTCGCGGCGTTGGGCAGGCAGCCCACGACCAGGGGTTTGTCGGCGTCGGCATCGATGAAGCCGACCAGCACTTCCATGCCGACTCGCGGAATCAGCACGCTGCCGTAACGGTCGTGCGCCCAATTAGTGGCAACACGCAGCCAGCAACTGGAATGTTCGTTCAATTCTCCGTCGCGATCCCAAGCCAGTTGCACCTTGACCCTGCCGTACTCGTCGCAGTGGATTTCGCTGTCTTTCGGCCCGGTCACAACCGCTGGTTGATATCCGGGCATGCGTGGTTTTTCCGGCCCCAGCATCGGGCGGAAGAACACGTCCCACGGCGTGGCGAGAAAAGTATTACGGTAACCCTGGAATCCTTCCCCATCACTGGTCACCGATTCCTCCAGCACTTGCGGCTGGCGGCCATGGTGTTCAACGGCGGTCAGCAGCCACAGGTCATTCCAGTCGTGGCGCGGATGCTCAGTCAGTTGCAGGAAATGTCCGCAAACCAGTGCGGATTCGTCGCTGATGCCTTCGGCCTGCCGGTAATCGGCGACATGTCGCTCAAGTGCTCGCTGGGCGAGATGCTTGCCGGTTTCGCGATCATTGAATTGACCGGGGAAGCGATAGTCTTCGAGCACCGGGCGCTGCTCGCCGTCGATACGACTTTGCAGGTGCAGGCGGGGCTTTTCGAAGTTGTAGTCGCGCCGGGTAACCACGCTGGTGCGGGTTTCCACGCGAACGTTGAAACGCTGTATTGCCGGCGCCCCAGCGGACATGCCACTTCCCGGCAGATAAACCGTTGGCTCGGGCAGACGCGGGAATACCGTCTGATCATCGCCGAACAACAGCAGGTGACCTTCAGGACTGTGCTGAAAGTGGTAATGAATCCCCACTTCGGCGCACAAGCGCTGGATAAACGCCAGATCGCTCTCGGCGTACTGCACGCAATACTCGCGCACCGGGTATTCACTGCCGAGGCGAAATTCGAAGGCGTCACGCAGGATCGAATGATCCTTGAGCACTCGCGCGACAATCTGCGGAATCGTTTGATGCTGGAAAATCCGCTGATTGATGCGGTGTCCCAGATACGTCAGACGCGGGACCAGGCTCAGGTGATAACGCGTCAGACGCTTCCCGGAATCGCCCTGCCCGACCTGATAAATCTGACCGTGGATACCGGAACCCTGAGTATCCAGACTCAGAAACGCCTGACAGTGCAGCAGGCTTTCGAGATCCAGATCTGCCCGCTCACTGACCAGTTCCAGCTCGAAACGAAAGGGTTGGCTGATGGCTTCCTTGCCCGTGAACTCAAGGACTTTGAGGTCAGGTTGGGCGCCTTCGAGGGTCAACGTGAAACGCGGTTGATTGGCAGGCGCGAACATCCGATGTCTCTCTGCAAAATGAAGGGCGGGCGATTCTGCATGAGGGGCAAGGGGTGATGACTGGGTGACGGGAAAATCAGACTTGCCCTACTTTCATTGACGAAAACCCCTGCAAAAAGCAGCGCCTTCAACTACAGACAAATCCCTCAAGCCCACCACCGAACCCTGTGGGAGCGAGCCTGCTCGCGAAGGCGGCATGTCAGTCGACACATTCATTGAGTGATCAACCGCATTCGCGAGCAGGCTCGCTCCCACATTGGATCTCCACAGGACTCGAGAAATCGCAGGCACAAAAAAACGGCCCGTCTCCTGTAGGAAACGGGCCGTTTTCGTGTGAGCCGAAGCTCAGGGCATTACTTGTTCAGGTGGAAATCTTTTTCCGCCGCTTCGAAGCGCTGCACCATGCCTGCAGTCGGCGCGCCGAGCTTGCTGACGATCAGGATAGCGAGGCTGGCGAAGATAAAGCCCGGAATGATTTCGTACAGACCCAGCAGTTCGAAATGCTTCCAGACCACTACGGTGATCGCGCCGACCAGAATACCGGCCAGTGCGCCGTCGCGGGTCATGCCTTTCCAGATCACCGAGATCAGCACCACCGGACCGAACGCTGCACCGAAACCGGCCCAGGCGTAGGACACCAGGCCCAGCACGCGGTTTTCCGGGTTGGCGGCCATAGCGATCGCGATCAGTGCAACCAACAGCACCATGGCGCGGCCGACCCAGACCAGCTCAACCTGAGAAGCGGATTTACGCAGGAAGGTTTTGTAGAAGTCTTCGGTCAGGGCGCTCGAGCACACCAGCAACTGGCAGCTCAGGGTGCTCATCACAGCCGCCAGAATGGCCGACAGCAACACACCGGCAATCCATGGGTTGAAGAGGATTTTGGCCAGTTCGATGAACACACGCTCGTGGTTCTCGGTGACTGGGCCGGCAACTTCCGGGTGTGCCGAGAAGTAAGCAATACCGAAGAAGCCCACGGCCACGGTGCCGCCCAGGCACAGGATCATCCAGGTCATGGAGATGCGACGGGCGTTGGCGATCGACTTCACCGAATCCGCCGCCATGAAACGCGCGAGGATGTGCGGCTGACCGAAGTAACCCAGACCCCAGCCCATCAGCGAGATGATGCCGATGAAGGTGGTGCCTTTGAGCATGTCAAAGTTGCTTGGATCGTTGGCTTCGATGGCGAGGAACGTGGTGTCGACGCCGCCAGTGGCCAGCAGGACGATGATCGGCGTAAGGATCAGCGCGAAAATCATCAGCGTGGCTTGTACGGTGTCAGTCCAGCTCACGGCGAGGAAACCGCCAACGAAGGTGTAGGCAATCGTCGCCGCAGCACCGGCCCACAGCGCTGTCTCGTAGGACATGCCGAAGGTGCTTTCGAACAGACGGGCGCCAGCCACGATGCCGGAAGCGCAATAGATGGTGAAGAACACCAGGATCACGATCGCCGAAATGATGCGCAGCAGGCCGCTTTTGTCTTCGAAACGGCTGGAGAAGTAGTCCGGCAGGGTCAGGGCATCGCCGTTGTGCTCGGTCTGCACACGCAGACGGCCGGCGACGAATAGCCAGTTCAGATAGGCACCGACGATCAGGCCGATGGCGATCCAGCTCTCGGACAGACCGGACATGTAAATGGCGCCCGGCAGGCCCATCAACAACCAGCCGCTCATATCGGAAGCACCGGCAGACAGCGCGGTGACGACGCTGCCGAGGCTGCGACCACCGAGAATATAGTCAGAAAGGTTGTTGGTGGAGCGATAGGCCATGAAGCCGATCAGCACCATTGCTGCGATGTAGATCACGAACGTGATCAGTGTTGGATTGCTTACGCTCATTAAGTTACGCCCTGGCTTTGTTTTTATGTAGCAGCGGTGATGAACCGCGCGCAAACGACGACGTTTGGCAGACGATTTCAGATCCCGCGCATTTAGGACTGATGTTTCCCCAGGAAAGCCACCAGCCGATGCACCGGGTTATCCCGGTTGCACCTAGGGCGCGAATGCTATGCAACAAAGTAAAAAAGGTGCAACCAGTTTCGTGAGAATTAGTTGCACCTAGTCGGATATTCCGGGAAACAGGCGGTTTTTGCTCCCTTTTAGCGCAGTCCGAGCGCATTGCTAGAAGCAAAAGCACCAAGCAAGTGCGGCACTTCCGTACCAGAAAATAATTCCTGACGAAGCGTTTATTTTTCCGACAAAAAAAGGGTTGCACCCGGTTGCACCTCTTTCGGCGCACGGCTAATCTTGCCGCCAGCTGATGCCACGCAACTGTGGCAACCATGAGGATAAAAATATGGCTACCACCACCCTTGGGGTCAAACTCGATGACCCGACCCGCGAGCGCCTGAAGGCCGCCGCGACCTCGATTGATCGCACACCGCACTGGCTGATCAAGCAGGCAATTTTCAATTACCTGGAAAAACTCGAGGGTGGTGCAACCCTGACCGAGCTGAACGGTTTGACCGCCAAGGACGCCGATGAGGCGGGCGAAGTCCACACCGACCACGCCCACCAGTGCTTCCTTGAATTTGCCGAAAGCATCCTGCCGCAGTCCGTTCTGCGCGCTTCCATCACCGCCGCTTACCGCCGCCCCGAGCCGGAAGTAGTGCCGATGCTGATCGAGCAGGCTCGCCTGCCAGCACCGATGGCTGAAGCCACCAACAAACTCGCCGCCTCCATCGCGGAAAAACTGCGTAATCAGAAAAGTGCCGGCGGTCGTGCAGGTATTGTTCAGGGTCTGCTGCAGGAGTTTTCTCTGTCGTCCCAGGAAGGCGTGGCACTGATGTGCCTCGCCGAAGCGCTGCTGCGTATCCCGGACAAAGGCACTCGCGATGCGCTGATCCGCGACAAGATCAGCACCGGCAACTGGCATCCGCACCTGGGCAACAGTCCGTCGCTGTTCGTCAACGCCGCCACTTGGGGCTTGCTGCTGACCGGCAAACTGGTCTCGACCCACAACGAAGCCGGCCTGACCTCGTCGTTGAGCCGCATCATCGGCAAGAGCGGCGAACCGATGATCCGCAAGGGCGTCGACATGGCCATGCGCCTGATGGGCGAGCAGTTCGTCACCGGCGAAACCATCGCCGAAGCGCTCGCCAATGCGAGCAAGTTCGAAGCCAAGGGCTTCCGCTATTCCTACGACATGCTCGGTGAAGCGGCCCTCACCGAACACGACGCGCAGAAGTACCTGGCGTCGTACGAACAAGCGATCCACTCGATCGGCAAAGCGTCCCACGGCCGTGGGATTTATGAAGGCCCGGGCATCTCGATCAAGCTGTCGGCACTGCACCCGCGTTACAGCCGTGCGCAGTACGAACGTGTGATGGACGAGCTGTACCCGCGCCTGCTGTCACTGACCCTGCTGGCCAAGCAATACGACATCGGCCTGAACATCGACGCCGAAGAAGCCGACCGTCTCGAACTGTCGCTGGATCTGCTTGAGCGCCTGTGCTTCGAGCCGCAACTGACTGGCTGGAACGGTATCGGTTTCGTCATCCAGGCCTACCAGAAGCGTTGCCCGTACGTGATCGACTATGTGATCGATCTGGCTCGTCGCAGCCGTCATCGCCTGATGATCCGTCTGGTGAAGGGCGCCTACTGGGACAGCGAAATCAAGCGCGCCCAAGTCGAAGGCCTGGAAGGCTATCCGGTCTATACCCGCAAGGTGTACACCGACGTTTCTTACATTGCTTGCGCACGTAAACTGCTGTCGGTGCCGGAAGTCATCTACCCGCAGTTCGCCACACACAACGCCCACACCCTGTCGGCGATTTACCACATTGCCGGTCAGAACTATTACCCCGGCCAGTACGAATTCCAGTGTCTGCACGGCATGGGCGAACCGCTCTACGAACAGGTTGTAGGTAAAGTTTCCGAAGGCAAGCTGAACCGTCCGTGCCGCGTGTATGCACCGGTCGGCACTCACGAAACCCTGTTGGCGTATCTGGTACGTCGACTGCTGGAAAACGGCGCGAACACTTCGTTCGTCAACCGCATCGCCGACCAGTCAATTTCGATTCAGGAATTGGTGGCCGATCCGGTGGCGCAGATCGAGCAGATGGCGACCGTGGAAGGTGGTTTCGGCCTGCCGCACCCGCGCATTCCGCTGCCGCGTGACCTGTACGGTGCCGAACGCGCCAACTCCAGCGGCATCGACATGGCCAACGAACATCGTCTGGCTTCGCTGTCCTGCGCTCTGCTCGCCACTGCGCACAACGACTGGAAAGCCGCGCCGATGCTCGGTTGCGCTTCCAGCAATGAAACGCCAGCAGCGGTGCTGAACCCGTCCGATCACCGTGATGTGGTCGGTCACGTGCAGGAAGCCACCGTCGAAGACGTCGACAACGCCATTCAGTGCGCGCTGAACGCAGCGCCGATCTGGCAGGCCACGCCGCCGGCCGAACGTGCAGCGATTCTGGAACGTGCCGCTGACTTGATGGAAGGTGAAATCCAGCCGCTGATGGGCCTGCTGGCTCGCGAAGCCGGCAAGACTTTCGCCAACGCCATCGCCGAAGTCCGCGAAGCGGTCGATTTCCTGCGTTATTACGCAGTGCAGGCGCGCAACGATTTCAGCAACGACGCCCACCGCCCACTGGGTCCGGTCGTATGTATCAGCCCGTGGAACTTCCCGCTGGCGATCTTCAGCGGCCAGGTCGCTGCGGCATTGGCTGCCGGCAACCCGGTACTGGCCAAACCTGCGGAGCAAACCCCGCTGGTCGCCGCGCAAGCCGTGCGCTTGCTGCTCGAAGCCGGGATTCCGGAAGGCGTGCTGCAACTGCTGCCGGGTCGCGGTGAAACCGTTGGTGCCGGTCTGGTGGGTGACGAGCGCGTCAAAGGCGTGATGTTCACCGGTTCCACCGAGGTCGCGCGTCTGCTGCAACGCAACATCGCCGGCCGTCTCGACAATCAGGGCCGTCCGATTCCACTGATCGCCGAAACCGGTGGCCAGAACGCGATGATCGTCGATTCGTCGGCTCTGACCGAGCAAGTGGTGATCGACGTCGTTTCCTCGGCCTTCGACAGCGCTGGTCAGCGTTGCTCGGCGCTGCGCGTACTGTGCCTGCAGGAAGATTCCGCCGATCGTGTCATCGAAATGCTCAAAGGGGCTATGGCCGAAAGCCGTCTCGGCAACCCGGAGCGTCTGTCCGTGGACATCGGCCCGGTGATCGACGCCGAAGCCAAGGCGGGCATCGACAAGCACATTCAGGGCATGCGCGACAAAGGTCGCAATGTGTACCAGGTGGCGATTGCCGATACCGAAGAAGTCAAACGCGGCACCTTCGTCATGCCGACGCTGATCGAGCTGGAAAGCTTCGACGAACTGCAACGCGAGATCTTCGGTCCGGTGCTGCACGTGGTGCGCTACAAGCGCAAAGAGATCGATCAACTGATCGGCCAGATCAACGCTTCCGGCTACGGCCTGACGCTGGGCGTGCACACCCGGATCGACGAGACCATCGCCAAGGTGATCGACAACGTCAACGCCGGTAACGTCTACGTTAACCGCAACATCGTCGGTGCCGTGGTCGGCGTGCAGCCATTCGGCGGCGAAGGTCTGTCGGGTACTGGCCCGAAAGCCGGTGGCCCGCTGTACCTGTACCGCTTGCTGTCGACGCGTCCTACCGACGCCATCGAACAATCCTTCGCTCGCGGTGATGCTGTTGTCGCCCCGGACGTTCGCCTGCGCGATGCCATGAGCAAACCGCTGAACGCGCTGAAAGCCTGGGCTGAAAGCAACAAGTACGCCGACCTGAGCACGCTGTGCGTGCAGTACGCTGCGCAATCGCAGAGCGGCATTACCCGTACGCTAGCCGGCCCGACCGGTGAGAAGAACAGCTACGCGATCCTGCCGCGTGAGCACGTGCTGTGCCTGGCGGAAGTTGAAGGTGATCTGCTGACGCAACTGGCTGCGGTATTGGCCGTGGGCGGTTCGGCGGTATGGCCGGAATCCGACATCAGCAAGGCATTGTTCGCACGCCTGCCGAAGGACATTCAGGCGCGGATCAAACTGGTTGCCGACTGGAATAAAGACGACGTGGTGTTCGATGCGGTTCTGCATCACGGCCATTCCGACCAGCTGCGCGGCGTTTGCCAGCAGATTGCCAAGCGTGCCGGCGCGATTGTTGGGGTTCAGGGCTTGTCCCAGGGCGAGACCAACATTGCCCTGGAGCGTCTGGTGATTGAACGGGCGTTGAGTGTTAACACTGCTGCGGCGGGTGGTAATGCGAGCTTGATGACTATCGGCTAATACCGATAAACCGGGCACCTGCATAGGTGCCCGGCATAGCAACAATCCCTGTGGGAGCGAGCTTGCTCGCGAAAGCGGTTTGCCAGTCAACTCATCTGTTGAATGTGCCGACCTCTTCGCGAGCAAGCTCGCTCCCACAGTGGTTTGTGGTGTTTGCAAAGTTGCTGCGCGGCTCCAACATCACGCTTATCAATCATCCTGTTCAGCCTTTATCAGCACGCCTAGACTCGGCCCAACCCCAATTTCAGGTAGGCCGCCATGTCCGAGACGCTGCTCAGTTCCCGCAATCTGGCTTTCGAGCTGTATGAAGTCCTCGATGCCGAGGGCCTGACCCGGCGTGAGCGCTTTGCCGAGCACAACCGCGAGACCTTCGACGCCGCCATCGGCACCGCGCGCAGCATCGCCGAGAAGTACTTTGCGCCGCACAACCGCAAGGGCGACGAGAACGAACCGCGCTACGAAGACGGTCAGGCGATTCTGATTCCGGAAGTGAAACCGGCGGTGGATGCCTTCCTTGAGGCCGGATTCCTCAACGCCGCGAGAAGTTTCGACGCTGGTGGGATGCAACTTCCTACGCTTTTATCTCAAGCCTGCTTCGCGCATTTCCAGTCTGCCAACGCCGCTTCGACGTCATACCCGTTCCTGACCATGGGCGCGGCGAACCTGATTGAAAGCTTCGGCACGGAGGAACAGAAACAGCGCTTCCTGCAGCCCATGATCGATGGCCGCTTCTTCGGCACCATGGCGCTGACCGAGCCGCACGCCGGTTCGTCACTGTCGGATATTCGTACGCGCGCCGAGCCTGCGTCCGACGGCACCTATCGCCTCAAGGGCAACAAGATCTTCATCTCCGGCGGCGATCATCCACTCTCGGAAAACATCGTGCACATGGTCCTGGCCAAACTGCCGGACGCGCCTGCGGGCGTTAAAGGCATCTCGCTGTTTATCGTGCCAAAGTTTTTGGTCAACGATGACGGCAGCCTCGGCCAGCGCAATGACGTACTGCTGGCCGGACTGTTCCACAAAATGGGCTGGCGTGGTACCACCTCCACAGCGCTGAACTTCGGCGATAACGGTGAGTGCGTCGGCTATCTGGTGGGCGAGCCGCATCGCGGTTTGAGCTACATGTTCCAGATGATGAACGAAGCGCGGATCGGCGTCGGCATGGGCGCGGTGATGCTCGGTTATGCCGGGTATCTGTATTCGCTGGAATACGCCCGCGAGCGTCCGCAGGGTCGCGTGCCGGACAGCAAGGATCCGACAACGGCACCAGTGGCGATCATTCAGCACGCGGATGTACGACGCATGCTGCTGACGCAAAAATCCTACGTCGAAGGGGCATTTGACCTCGGCCTCTATGCAGCGCGGCTATTCGATGACACCACGACGCTTGAGACCGAAGCCGAGCGCAAGCAGGCGCATGAGTTGCTGGATCTGCTGACACCAATCGTCAAATCCTGGCCGTCGGAGTTCTGCCTCAAGGCCAACGAACTGGCGATCCAGATTCTTGGCGGTCACGGCTACACCCGCGAATACCCGGTGGAGCAGTACTACCGCGATAACCGCTTGAACCCGATCCACGAAGGCACTCACGGCATTCAGTCGCTGGATTTGCTCGGGCGTAAATTGGCGCAGAACGGTGGCGCGGGATTGAAGCAATTGATTCGACTGATCGCCACCACGGCAGAGCGCGCAACGGCGTATGAATCACTGACCGCCCTGCGTGAGCCATTGGAGAAACTGGTGGCGCGCCTGCAAACCGTGACCATTGGTTTACTGACCGATCTGGCACAGGGCAAGGTCAACAGCAGCCTGGCGAATTCGGCGTTGTACCTGAAGGTGTTCGGACACGCAGTGATTGGCTGGCGCTGGCTGGAGCAGGCGATTCGTGCTGAGGAAGGGTTGCTGAAAGGTAATGCGGCGGATGTCGACTTCTATAAGGGCAAGTTGCAGGCGGCGCGGTATTTTCTGACGTGGGAAGTGCCGGGGTGCCACCATGAACTGGCGTTGCTGGAGGCGCGGGATGATACGTGTCTGGCGATGCAGGATGCCTGGTTCTGAAACGCTACCCTCACCCCAGCCCTCTCCCAAAGGGAGAGGGAGCCGACCGAGATGTCTGGCGCTATACATCGACCTGAAACACCGCGTCTATTATGGATTCGGTACTGCACTCCCAGGTCGGCGTATTACTCAAGCATCCCACGATCAGTCCCCTCTCCCTCCGGGAGAGGGTTAGGGTGGGGGCTTTTCTGCTTCAGCACTCAGCTCAACTTGAACCCACCCATCTGCCGCGCCAGATCATCCGCCAGCCTCTGCAACATCTGACAATCCTCACGACACGCCCGAACCTCCCCCGCCGTCGCCCGCGCCAGATCGGAAATGCCCTGCACGTTACGGTTGATTTCCTCCGTCACCGCCGACTGCTCTTCCGTCGCCGTCGCCACCTGATGGTTCATGTCACTGATGCGCTCGACCTGACCGGTAATCGCCGTCAACGACGCCCCGGTGCGCTGGCTGGACTCAACCCCGGTGCCGGTTGCCGCTTGCCCGGTGCGCATCGACGACACGGCGTTTTCCGCCCCCTGCTTGAGGCTGCCGATCATCTGTTGAATTTCGTCGGTGGAGGCCTGCGTGCGTCGTGCCAAGGTGCGCACTTCATCGGCGACAACTGCAAAGCCGCGTCCCATGTCGCCGGCGCGCGCCGCTTCGATGGCAGCGTTGAGTGCCAGCAAATTGGTCTGTTCGGAAACGCCGCGAATCACTGCTAGCACAGAGTCGATCGACGCCACTTGATGCGCCAACTCACCGACCGCACCCGCCGCGACGCCAATCTCATCCGACATGCTTTCAATATGCCGAATCGAGCCGCCGACCACTTCCCGCGCCTGCATTGCTTCATCTCGTGCGGTCTGCGAGGCCAGCGCCGCATTACCGGCGTTCTGCGCAATCTCCTGAACCGTCAGGCCCATCTCGTGAACCGCCGTCGCAACCATGTCGGTCATTTCCTGCTGACGGCCGGAACGCTCGGCAGTGTTTTCCACCACTTTCGCCACTTGCCCCACAGCCGTGCGCAGACGTTCGCTGGTGGTCAGCACTTCAGCGATCATGCCGCGCTGGCTGTCGAGGAAACGATTGAAGCCGCGCGCGAGGTCGCCCAACTCATCGGCGCGACTGGAATCTAACCGGTGGGTCAAATCTCCCCCACCGCTACCGATTGCTACCAACGCAGCTGTTACTTGGCGAATCGGCCGCACCAAACCTTGCGCCAGCCACACCACCAAAGCGAGGCACACCAGTGCCACGGCCAGACCAATGCCGCCGCTCATCCACATTGCTTTACGGGCTTCGGCGTAGATCTGCGACTGCGGCACTTCGGCCACCAGAGTCCAGCCCAAATCGCGCAATGGCAGGCTGAAGGCGAGGAAGTCTTCGCCATCCCTCTGGAAGCTGCTGCTGATCGCCGTTTTCTGGCCCATGACGGACTGCGCCGCATTGGCGCCAATCTGCTCGCTCAAGGTGCGTTTGCCGCTGAACTGCGCCTCGGGATGCACCTGGATCAAACCGTCGGAACGCACGAGATAGACCTTGCCGCGCTCACCAAAGCTGAAGTTGTGAATCAGCTCCGACAGCTCTTTCATGCTTAAACCGAGCCCGGCCACACCAACCACTTTGCCGGCCTGCTCGACCTTCAAATCGATGAACAGCGCCAACTCTCCCGTAGCCCCGTCGTTGTCGATATTGAGGGTGCGCGGCTGATTGCTGTCGAGGAAAGAATAGAACCACGCGTCAGCCGGTTTGGTGCGACTGAGGGTGCGATCCAGACCTTTTTCGGTGATGTAGTGATTTGATTCGGTGCCGATGATCAAAGCGGTGAAAGCTTTATGTTCGGCGCGGATGCCTTCCAGATACTGCGCAAAGCCCGCTGTTTTGCTGCTGTCTTCACCCGAGGCGAGCCAATCGCGGACCATCGTGTTGCTGGCAATATCCTTGGCCGCTGTCAGCGGTTGCACAAGGATGCGTTCGATATCGTTGCGCGTCGCTTCGATGCTCGACGGCAGTGCTTGTTCGACCAGATAGCTCTGGGCGAGGCGGTTGACCACCAGGGTATAAATGCCAACCACGATCAGGATACTGACCAGCAGGGCGGTGCCCATGCTGAGAATCAGCTGCCATTGAATACTGCGTCGCCACAACTGCATGGAGCACCCCCAAAGAATAAGAGGCTGAAACACTGCAACTGTTGTGCCGACTGTATACATTGATCTCGCAAGATCTAGCAAAACTTGCATACACTAAAATGGAAATCTCAGATCAATATGCTGTTGTCAACTGTCAACTATTACAGGTTTCAGCTCATTCAAAGGCGCGTAAGGTTTTAATCTCCAATCAATCTCAATGGATTCCGCCATGAACAGTAAGGCTTTGCAAGAACGTGCAAAACGTGAAAAACAATCGCCCCAAACCCGTTTTTTTACCTTTGAAGAAATGCTGCAGCGCATTCAAATCGGAGACAGCTTTACTGACGATTCGCTCGTCACTTCAAAATCGTTCATTTCAGTCGATGATAAATTTCGAATCGAAGTTACGACTGGAACAAAAACCTACCCATCAAAGGAATTGATCAGTTGGGACGATTTCTTAGAGTTCGTAGAGATCGGTGATCTATTAGATGACTATCCTATTGCTTATAAAGGATATTTTTACAATGGAGGTGACAGATATTTCATCACAGTGATATAGAGCCGCCACCTGAATAACCCATTGTCCAGCTGTCAGCCTTGGTTAATGGTCTTGGCGATAGTGTCGACCGTGGCGCTGACTTGCTCTTGGTAACGGTCGAGTTCTTCCTGGTGTTGCTTTTTCATTTCAATCTGCTGCGAGCACAGATTCATCGCCGCCAACACCAGCAAGCGATCACCGATCAGCGTCGGGTATTTGCGTTTGGTGTCGTCCAGGGCAACCTTGAGCATCATTGCCGCGTCCAGCAGGGTCTGTTCTTCCCCGGCCGGTGCCTTGATCGAATAGTCCTCCCCGAGAATGGAGACGACTTTTACCCCTGCTGTGTGGTGGTTCATGCGCTGACAGGACCGGCATTGACGCGATCAACCAGTGCCTGAATGCGTGCAGCAGTGGCGCCGTGTTTTTCTTCCTGCTCCATCAGGTTCAGTTGCAGGCTTTCGTTTTCATCCTTGGCCTGAGCCAGTTCCGTGGACAGGGTCTGGTTGGTTTGCGCGAGAGTCTGGTTCTGTTGCACCAGGTCGCTGACGAGCTGTTCCAATTGGCTGAGGGATGCTTCCAACATTTTGATCTTCCAAGCGTTTTTCAAAGGGCGCGTACGATAAAGAAAAGTCACCACGGATGCCAGGGTTAAACCGGCGCAAGGCCTTGATTTTCCTGGTGGCCGACCGTTCTCGCGAGTTTTAAAGACTGTGATCTGCCGATCTGGTTCCTGCACTTCGTCGCCCAAGCCCTTGTGCGACAAATACGCACACCGCCTCAAGACTTTAGTCGTATGACCGATAAGTCATCCATACAGCAGTCTCAGCCCGCATGGAAGCGGCCCTCTCTTGGTATCCGCCCCATGTCCCTTCGCAATATGAATATCGCCCCACGGGCGTTTACCGGCTTCGCTCTGATCGGCGGCCTGATGCTGATTCTCGGCGTGTTCGCGCTGAATCAGATGAGCAAAATCCGCGCGGCGGGCGAAGACATCGCCACGGCCAGCGTGCCTTCGATCAAGGCCCTCGACGAATTCACCCAACTGACCCTGCGCCTGCGCGTTTTGTCGTATCGGTTGCTGATCAACCGTGAACCGGACGTTCAACAAAAGACTGTCGAACTGTTCGAGCTGCGCAACAAGCAGATCGCCGACGCCCAGCGCGCCTACGAACCGTTGATCGACGGCCCGCAAGAACGTGCGGCTTATGATCAATACGTGCAGTTGCTCGCGCAGTACCGCCAGCTTGAAGAGCGGATGAAAACCCTGTCGCGCAACAATCAGATCGATGAACTGCGGCAGATGCTCAACTCGGACTTGCTGAGCAACTCGGAAGCGGTGAACAGCGCCCTGGCGCGCCTGCTGGAGATCAACACCCAGCAAATCGCCGACACGGATAAGGGCGCGAGCGATCAGTTTTCGATGTCTTTCAACCTTGTGGTCACGCTGTTGGTGATCGCCACTGGCCTGACGTTCCTCTTCGCCTGGCTGCTGACCGTGAGCATTACCAAGCCGATCTCCAAAGCATTGGAAGCTGCGGAAACCATCGCCGAAGGCAACCTGACCCAGCCGATCCACGTTGACGGTGAAGACGAGGCAGGACGCCTGCTCGCGGCCATGGCCAAGATGCAATCGAAGCTGCGTGACACTCTGCAGCGTATTTCCGGCTCGGCCACTCAGCTCGCTTCGGCCGCCGAAGAACTGAACAGCGTCACCGACGAAAGCGCGCGTGGCCTGACTCAGCAGAACAACGAAATCGAACAAGCAGCCACTGCGGTCAACGAGATGACCAGTGCTGTGGAAGAAGTCGCACGCAACGCCGTGAGCACTTCGGAAGCCTCGAAGAACGCCACCACCTCGGCCGGTGACGGTCGTGATCTGGTGCAGGAAACCGTCAGCGCCATCGAACGCATGAGCGCCGATGTGCAGAGCACTGCGTCGCTGATCGGCGATCTGGCCAATGAATCCCGCGATATCGGCAAAGTGCTGGATGTGATTCGTGGTCTGGCCGATCAAACCAATCTGCTGGCACTGAACGCAGCGATTGAAGCGGCGCGTGCCGGTGAAGCCGGTCGTGGTTTTGCCGTGGTGGCGGATGAAGTCCGTGCCCTGGCGCATCGCACTCAGCAGTCGACCAGTGAAATCGAGCGGATGATCGGCAGCATTCAGAGCGGCACCGAACACGCCGTGGATTCGATGCGCAACAGTACCGAGCGTGCTGAGTCGACCCTGAACATCGCCCGTGGTGCCGGCATGTCGCTGGACACCATCAACACCGCCATCGTCGAGATCAACGAGCGCAACCTGGTAATCGCCAGCGCCGCCGAAGAGCAGGCGCAGGTGGCGCGGGAAGTGGATCGTAATCTGGTGAATATTCGTGATTTGTCGGTGCAGTCGGCGACCGGGGCGAATCAGACCAGTGCGGCGAGTAATGAACTGTCGCGGTTGGCACTGGACCTGAACAACATGGTTGGGCGGTTCAGCCTGTAATTCAGTAAATCAAGATCAAGATCAAAAGCGCCCTCACCCCAGCCCTCTCCCAGAGGGAGAGGGGGGAAAGGGGGCAGATTTTCATGCTTTTCAAAGTCTGAGTTCGACTCGGAATTTCAGGTCGGTGTAACTTGAACGAACACCGCGGTCGGTCCCCCTCTCACCCCGGGAGAGGGAGAAAGGGAGCAAATCTTCATGCTTTTCAAAGTCTGAGTTCGACTCGGAATTTCAGGTCGGCGTACCTCGCACAAACACCGCGATCAGTCCCCTCTACCCTCGGGAGAGGGGAAAGGGAGCAGATCTTTGTGCTTTTCAAAGCTGAGTTCGATTCAGAATTTTCAGTCGATGTACCTCGCACAAACACCGCGATCAGTCCCCTCTACCCTCGGGAGAGGGGAAAGGGAGCAGATCTTTGTGCTTTTCAAACCTGAGTTCGACTCAGAATTTTCAGGTCGATGTACCTCGCACAAACACCGCGATCAGTCCCCTCTCCCCCTGGGAGAGGGCTAGGGTGAGGGCTGCAATCTTCAGCCGAACCAAAATCCCGAACACGCCAGCGTAAAAACCTTTTTGACAGCATCACATTTCAACAGGTTAGAATCGCTGGCACGCAGACTGCATGGTCAGTTTGTGCCCGTCTTTACGCTTCTGGAGTACTGCCTTTGAATGCGACGACCATCAACAGCCTGTTCTTGATCGGCGCGTTGCTGGTAGGCGCAAGCATTCTTGTCAGTTCTCTTTCTTCCCGTCTCGGCATCCCGATTCTGGTCATTATTCTCGCGGTCGGCATGGCCGCCGGGGTCGATGGCGGCGGGATCATTTTCGATAACTACCCGACGGCCTATCTGGTCGGCAACCTCGCACTGGCAGTGATCCTCCTCGACGGCGGCTTGCGTACACGGGTGTCGAGTTTCCGCGTGGCGTTATGGCCGGCGCTATCGCTGGCCACGGTCGGGGTGTTGATCACCACCGGGCTGACCGGCATGGCCGCCGCGTGGCTGTTCGACCTCAATCTGATTCAAGGCTTGTTGATCGGCGCCATCGTTGGCTCGACCGACGCCGCGGCGGTGTTCTCGCTGCTCGGCGGCAAAGGCCTGAACGAACGGGTCACCGCCAGTCTGGAGATCGAATCCGGCAGCAACGACCCGATGGCGGTGTTTCTCACCGTGACCCTGATCGACATGCTCGCCAGTGGCCAGACCGGTCTGCACTGGAGTCTGCTGACGCACCTGATCCGCGAGTTCGGCATCGGCGGCGTGATCGGTCTCGGCGGAGGCTGGCTGATGCTGCAACTGGTCAACCGGATCAATCTGGCGGCCGGTCTGTATCCGATTCTGGTCATCGCCGGCGGTCTGGTGGTGTTCGCCCTGACCAACGCCCTGCACGGCAGCGGCTTCCTCGCCGTTTACCTGTGCGGTCTGGTCATTGGCAACCGCCCGGTGCGCAGCCGCCACGGCATTCTGCACATGCTCGACGGCATGGCGTGGCTGGCGCAGATCGGCATGTTCCTCGTGCTGGGATTGCTGGTCACGCCGCACGATTTGCTGCCGATCGCCCTGCCCGCCCTCGGTCTGGCGCTGTGGATGATTCTGTTTGCGCGGCCACTGTCGGTCATGGTCGGCCTGCTGCCGTTCAAAGCGTTCCATGGCCGCGAGAAAGCCTTTATCTCCTGGGTCGGCCTGCGCGGCGCGGTACCGATCATTCTGGCGGTGTTCCCGCTGATGGCCGGGCTGCCGAATGCGCAGCTGTACTTCAACCTCGCGTTCTTTATCGTGCTGGTGTCGCTGCTAGTGCAAGGCACAAGCCTGCCATGGGTGGCCAAGCTGCTGAAAGTAACGGTACCTCCAGAGCCCGCGCCGATTTCCCGGGCGGCGCTGGAAGTCCACGTCACCAGCGAGTGGGAGCTGTTCGTTTACAAGCTCGGTGCAGAGAAGTGGTGCATCGGTTCGCCCCTGCGCGAACTGAAAATGCCCGAAGGCACACGTATCGCGGCACTGTTTCGTGGCCAGCAACTGCTCCATCCGTCGGGTAGTACGGTGCTGGAAGTCGATGATTTGCTGTGCGTTATCGGCCATGAACACAACCTCGGCGCCCTCGGAAAACTGTTCAGCCAGGCACCGCAACGCGGCCTCGATTTGCGCTTCTTCGGTGACTTCGTGCTCGAAGGAGACGCCCAGCTTAAAGCGGTTGCAGCGCTCTACGGGTTGCCGGCCGAGGGCATCGATCCGGACATGACCCTGGGCGCCTTCATCGCCCAGAAAGTCGGTGGTGCACCCATCGTCGGTGACCAGGTGGAGTGGAACAACACCCACTGGACGGTTGCGGTCATGGACGGGAACAAGATCGGCAAAGTGGGCGTCAGATTCCCCGAAGGAAGTCGCCCGGGCCCCGGGCTCTTCCTCTAAACTGCGTCCACTCTCACTTGCTTGACCGGTCTCTATGCCTACCCTGCGCTCCTTTTTCGCCGCGGCCCTGCTGGGCCTGAGTCTTACTGTCGGCCCGCTGTACGCTGCCGAACCACCGTCCAGCGACGCCGTGCAGGCCAGCCTCGACAAGCTCGCCGACAGCAAACTGCCGGATGCCGATAAAAAGGCCCTGCAAACCACCTTGCAGAGCACGCTGACTCAGCTGAACAATCAGCGTGATTACGAACAGAGACTGATCGATCTCAAGCAGCAACTGGCAACTGCACCCAAGCAGACCATTGAAAACACCCGCGAACTGACGCGCCTCAAGGCTACGGCCGTGGTGCCGGTGGCACAGCGCTTTCCCAAAGAGTCGATCCAACAGCTGGAGCAGATCCTCACCGATCGCTCGACTCAGCAAAGTGATCTGCAAAAAGCGCTGGCCGAAGCCAACAGTCTGATCATCACCGCACAGACGCGCCCCGAACGTGCTCAGGCAGAGATTTCCGCCAGCCAGACGCGCATCCAGCAGATCAACAACATTCTCAAGTCCGGCAAGGATGCGGGCAAAACCGTCACCGCCGAGCAGCGCGACCAGTTGAATGCCGAACTGGCGGCGTTGAATGCGCTGATCCCGCTGCGCCGTCAGGAGCTGGCCGGCAACAGCCAGTTGCAGGACTTGGGCAATGCCCAGCATGACTTGCTCTCGGAGAAGTCCGACCGCCTCGACCGCGAGATTCAGGAACTGCAAACCCTGATCAACCAGAAACGTCTGGCACAGTCGCAGGAAACCGTTACCCAGCAGTCGATCGAAGCGCAGAAGGCCGGTAGCAGCAGTCTGCTGGCCATCGAAAGCACGGCCAACCTCAAGCTCTCCGACTACCTGCTCAAAAGCACTGACCGCCTCAACGAAGTCACCCAACAGAATCTGCAGACCAAACAACAGCTCGACAGCCTGACCCAAAGCGATTCAGCGCTGGACGAGCAGATCAGCGTGCTCAAGGGCAGCCTGCTGCTGTCGAAGATTCTCTATAAACAGAAACAAGCCCTGCCGCGGCTCAAGGTCGACCGCGATCTGGCGGATCAGATCGCCGACATTCGCCTGTGGCAATTCGACGTCAGCCAGCAGCGTGAGCAACTGAGTAATCCGGCCGCCTATGTCGATAACCTGCTGGCCACTCAGCCGCCGGAGCAGGTCACGCCGCAATTGCGCAAAAACCTGCTGGATCTGGCCAACACCCGCGCCGACCTGCTGGAACGTCTGAATCGCGAACTGAGCGCCATGCTCAACGAGTCGATCACCCTGCAACTCAACCAGAAACAACTGCTGAGCACCGCGCAAGGTCTGCGTGCGACGCTCGATGAGCAGATGTTCTGGATCCCCAGCAACAAACCGCTGGACCTGGAATGGATGCGCGCGGTGCCGGAGCGCCTGAAACGCCAGGTCGACACCCTGCCGTGGGCCTCCAGCCTCAGCGAACTGACCGACGGCCTGACCCAGCGTCCGTTGCTGTTCCTGCCGCTGGCGCTGCTGATCGGTGCACTGCTGTGGCGGCGCAAGAATCTGTACGCGCGGCTGAACAAGGTTCACCAGGACATCGGTCACTTCAAACGCGACAGCCAGTGGCACACGCCGCAGGCAATCCTGATCAATATTCTGCTGGCGATGCCGGTCGCGTTGGGCCTGGCCTTGTGTGGTCTGGCGTTGCAGATCGATGCTCGCGGGCAGAACGCCAACATGGGCGCGGCTCTTCTGCAAATGGGTCAGGCGTGGCTGGTGTTCTACACCGCGTACCGGATTCTCGCGCCGGGTGGTGTGGCGGAACTGCACTTCCGTTGGGAAAAGCCTCAGGTCGAATTCCTGCAAGGCTGGATTCGTCGACTGGGTCTGGTGGTCATGGCGCTGGTGACCATTGTTGCCGTCGCCGAATTGCAACCGGCGGCCCTGGCCGATGATGTGCTCGGCATGCCGGTGGTGTTGACCTGCTACGCCCTGATGGCATGGCTGCTCAGCCGTTTGCTGATCAGCAGCCCAGCCCACGAGAACACTTCGCTGTTCCGCAAAGCCGTCGGCGTGATGTTCACCCTGCTGCCGATCGCGTTGTTCGTGGCGGTGTGCTTCGGCTACTACTACACCGCGCTGAAACTCAGCGACCGACTGATCAATACCCTGTACCTGCTGATGTTCTGGCTGGTGATCGAAGCCACGTTCGTCCGTGGTCTGAGCGTTGCCGCACGGCGTCTGGCCTATCAGCGTGCCTTGGCCAAACGTCAGGCAGCAAAAGAAGCCGGCGATGGCGAAGCGGTGATCGAAGAGCCGACGCTGGACATCGAAAAGGTCAACGAACAGTCCCTGCGCCTGATCCGCCTGGCCCTGCTCGGCGGCTTCATCGCCGCGCTGTACTGGGTCTGGTCGGACCTGATTTCGGTGTTCTCGTACCTCGACAACATCACCCTCTACGAATACACCAGCGGCACCGGCGCCAACATGAGCATGGTGCCGATCAGCATCGGCGACATGCTCGGCGCGCTGATCATCATCGGCATCACCTTTGCCCTCGCGCGCAACTTGCCCGGCTTGCTCGAAGTGTTTGTGCTGTCCAAGCTCAATCTGGCTCAGGGCAGTGCCTACGCGACCACCACGTTGTTGTCGTACGTGATCGCTGGCGTCGGCTTCGTCTCGACCCTGTCGACCCTCGGCGTGAGTTGGGACAAGTTGCAATGGCTGGTGGCGGCGCTGTCGGTCGGCCTCGGTTTCGGCATGCAGGAGATCTTCGCCAACTTCATCTCCGGCATCATGATCCTCTTCGAACGCCCGGTACGGATCGGTGACACCATCACCATCGGCAACCTGTCGGGCACGGTGAGCAAGATCCGCATCCGCGCCACGACCATCACCGACTTCGACCGCAAGGACATCATTGTCCCGAACAAGACGTTCATCACCGGGCAACTGATCAACTGGTCGCTGACCGACACCATCACCCGCGTCACGCTGAAACTCGGCGTCGATTACGGCTCCGATCTGGATCTGGTCAAGGAACTGCTGCTCAAGGCTGCCCGCGAGAACCCGCGCGTGCTCAAGGAACCCGAGCCGCACGTGTACTTCCTCAACTTCGGCGAAAGCACCCTCGACCACGAGTTGCGCATGCACGTGCGCGACCTCGGTGACCGTAACCCGGTGCTCGATGAGGTCAACCGCTTCATCAACCGCGAGTTCAAGAAGCAGCACATCAACATCTCGTTCCGCCAGATGGAGGTCTACCTGAAGAACCTTCACGGTCAGGAATACAAGATGGTGCCGATCGAGCCGGAAACCAAAACCATCGTGCCAGTCGCCGACGATCAGAAACCGCTGCAAGAGCCGCCGCCGGCCAAACTCGACTAACCGTTCTAATCCCAGCAGAATGCTCGGACATTCTGCTGGAGCCGGCCCTTGAAAGCCCTCGACGAACTGACCTTCGACAATCGCTTCGCCCGCCTGGGCGATGCGTTCTCTGCTCACGTGCTGCCCGAGCCGATCGACAATCCGCGTCTGGTCGTCGCCAGCCCGGCGGCCCTGGCCTTGCTCGATCTCGACCCGGCGACCGCTGAAACCCAGGAATTTGCCGAACTGTTCGGCGGCCACAAGCTGTGGGCCGATGCGGAACCGCGGGCGATGGTCTATTCCGGGCATCAGTTCGGCGGCTACACGCCGCAACTGGGCGATGGTCGCGGCCTGCTGCTGGGTGAGGTGTACAACGCGGCCGGCGAGCACTGGGACTTGCACCTCAAGGGTGCCGGGCAAACGCCGTTTTCGCGCATGGGTGATGGTCGTGCGGTGTTGCGTTCGTCGATCCGCGAGTTCCTTGCTTCCGAGGCGCTATACGCGCTGAACATCCCCTCGTCGCGCGCGGCGTGCGTGATCGGTTCCGACACCCCGGTCTGGCGCGAAAAGCAGGAACGCGCAGCAATGGTCCTGCGTCTGGCGCCGAGCCACATCCGCTTCGGCCACTTCGAATATTTCTACTACACAAAACGCCCAGAACAGCATAAGCAGCTCGGCGAACACGTGCTGGCGATGCATTTCCCTGAGTGCCTGGAGCAGCCGGAACCGTATCTGGCGATGTTCCGCGAAATCGTCGAGCGCAACGCCGAACTGATTGCCAAGTGGCAGGCTTACGGCTTCTGCCACGGTGTGATGAACACCGACAACATGTCGATCCTCGGCATCACCTTCGACTTCGGCCCGTTCGCCTTTCTCGACGATTTCGACGCCAACTTCATCTGCAACCATTCCGATGATCAGGGCCGCTACTCGTTCAGCAATCAGGTGCCGGTAGGCCAGTGGAACCTCAGCGCGCTGGCTCAGGCACTGACACCGTTCATCAGCGTCGAAGCCCTGCGCGAAACCCTCGGCTTGTATTTGCCCTTGTTTCAGGCGCACTACCTCGACCTGATGCGCCGCCGTTTAGGCTTCACCACAGCTGAAGATGACGACCAAACACTGCTGGAAAACCTGCTGCAACTGATGCAGAACAGTGGCGTCGACTACACGCTGTTCTTCCGTCGACTCGGTGAAGGATCAGCCGAGCAGGCCGTCGCCCAGTTGCGTGATGACTTCGTCGACATCAAGGGTTTCGACGCTTGGGGCGAACGCTACGTCGCCCGGGCTGCCCGTGACGGCGATGCTGATCAAACGCAGCGCCGCGCGCGGATGCATGCAGTCAATCCGCTGTACATCCTGCGCAATTACCTGGCGCAAAAAGCCATCGATGCGGCTGAGCAAGGCGATTACTCGGAGGTACGCCGGCTGCACGCGGTGTTGAGCAAACCGTTTGAGCAGCAGCCGGGGATGGAGGCTTATGCCGAGCGGCCGCCGGAGTGGGGCAAGCATTTGGAGATCAGTTGTTCTTCCTGAGTGCCAATGCCTCATCTTGATAAACAGTTCGTACGGCTCCAGATAAGTCGTACGAAACGCTGAACGCCAACGAGCCGAATATGACCGAACCACTCCTCATCCCCTGCCCCTCCTGCAACGGCCTCAACCGCATCCCCGCCGAGCGCCTCGCGGACCAGCCAAAATGCGGGCGCTGCAAATCTGCCGTGCTGCTGAACAAGCCGTTCGATCTCAAGCAAGGCGATTACGCCAGTCAGATCAAGGGTGATCTGCCGTTGCTGGTGGATGTCTGGGCGGACTGGTGTGGGCCGTGCAAGTCGTTTGCGCCGGTATTCGAGCAGGCGGCGGCGCAGTTGGCGGGCAAGTGCCGCTTGGCCAAGCTTGATAGCGAGGCGAATCAGCAGTTGTCGGCGCAGTTGGGGATTCGCTCGATTCCGAGTCTGATTCTGTTCAGGAACGGCAAGGAAGTGGCGCGGCAGAGTGGCGCGTTGCCGTTGCCGCAGTTGATGGCGTGGCTGCGTAGCCAAGGCATCTGACACCACACAAATCCAATTGTGGGAGCGAGCCTGCTCGCGAAGGCGTCCGGTCAGTCAACACAGATGTTGAATGTACTGGCCTCTTCGCGAGCAGGCTCGCTCCCACAGGTAGGTTGGGTGCAATCCGGGAGATCAGTGATCTTCGAGCAGATTGTGCAGTTCGACGAATTGCTGGGTCAGCTTATGTCGCGGGTCGAGGTGGATCAGCGGCATGCTGGCCTGGTGCGATTCGCGCATGCGCACCGAACTGGTCAAGTACACCGGCAATACCGGCAGACCTTCGGCAATCAACTCATCAAGGATCTGCTGTGGCAGGCTCGCCCGGGCCTGAAACTGGTTGACCACGATGCCTTCGACTTCCAGGCCTTCATTGTGGTCATCCTTCAACTCTTCGATTTCAGCAATCAGCCCATACAGGGCCTGGCGCGAGAAGCTGTCGCAATCGAAAGGGATCAGCACACGATCAGCGGCAATCAGCGCCGATACCGCATAGAAATTCAACGCCGGCGGCGTATCGAGGTAAATCCGGTCGTAATCCTCGGACAGCTCATCGAGCAACTTACGCAGCTTGTTGATCTTGTGTTTGGCCTCAAGCTTAGGCTGCAAATCGGCCAGCTCGGCGGTCGCGGTGATGATGTGCAGGTTGTCGAACGGGGTTTCGTAGATATCGGCCTGATTCTTCTTTGAGAACGGCCCCGAGGACAGCGTCTGCTTGAAGAAGTCGGCAATGCCCATCGGGATGTCGTTGCCGGTGAGCCCGGTCAGATACTGAGTGGAGTTGGCCTGGGCATCGAGGTCCACCAACAGCGTGCGATAACCCTCGCTGGCACTGACCGCCGCCAGATTGCAGGCAATACTGGACTTGCCTACGCCACCTTTCTGATTGAACACCACGCGCCGCATGACAAAACCTCCGTGTATCAAAGAATGACCGAGTGTAGATGCGCGCGCGCTCGCTTCGCTACCTTCATGGACATGGACTACAGAGTCAGGTGCAAATATCTGCGGACAGACAGTGCGATAACCACCACTGATCGGCGAGAAACCCGACAGACAAGCCGCTCACAATCTGGATAATGGCCAAGTGACAGTTTTCTTGCGAACCACTCGGTACATTTCATTGCACAAAATGTAACCAGCATTTGCTACACACTCGTCGCACCGGGATAATGCGCGCCACCCGGCGCCAAGCGCCACGTCAAGTCTGCTGCGGCTTTGGCCACTAAACGCGTCAACGAAAGCCCGCAGGGGCGGGATGAATGTCCGTGATCAACTTCAACATCGCCCAATGGCGCGCGTGGGCCCCTGGCCTCGACAGCGTGGACGCCTGGCAGGCCTGGAGCCGACAACCGGTCGTGCTCCAGAGCAGTGATGCCGCGCCCGATGTGTCGTTTTTGCCGGCCATGCAGCGCCGCCGCCTCAGTCGACTTGCGCGCATGGCGTTCAGCGTGGGCTGGCCCCTGGCCGACGGACGGGAGAATCTGCCGCTGGTGTTTGTCTCGCGACACGGCGAAACCCCACGTACTTACGAGATTCTCAGCGATCTGGCGAGCGAGCAGCCGTTGTCACCGACCCAGTTCAGCCTCTCGGTGCACAACGCGATCATCGGCCTGTGGTCGATCATGCGTGACGAGACCAGCGAAATGACTGCCCTCGCCGCTGCCGGCGACGGCCTCGAACACGGCATGCTCGAAGCCGCGGCGCTGCTCGATGAAGGCGCACCGGCGGTGCTGCTGATCATTACCGAAGAACAACCGCCCGAAGCGTATTCAGCGTGGATCGACGATGTGCCGTTTCCCTACGCAGTCGGTCTTTTGCTGACCCCCGGTACCGACTGGCGGCTGAGCCTGAACAGCACCACAGAAACACGGTCAAAAACGCACTGGCCCCACGCGCTGAATCTGCTGCGAACCCTGCTCGGCCAGCAACCCCATTGCCAACATGCCTGGAAAAATCGTGTATGGACCTGGCAACGCAACCCGTGACCGAAAAAAACCGCGACGCCTATTACTGGCGCTTGCTGGCCACCGCTGCAAGCTTCACCCTGTTCGGGCTGGGCGGGCTGTGCCTGCGCGTACTGGTATTTCCGTTACTCGGATGCCTGCCGGGTGATGCGCTAAAACATCGGCAGCGCGCGCGGCAGACGGTCAGCCGCCTGTTCTGGTTTTTCGTGCGATTCATGGCCCGCACCGGCGTGCTGACGTATGACATTCAAGGGGCCGAACGTCTTGGCCGTCCTGGGCAGATGATCATTGCCAACCACCCGTCGCTGATCGACGTGGTGTTTCTGATCGGCCTGGTGCGCCAGGCCAATTGCGTGGTGAAGAAAAGCCTGTGGGAAAACCCCTTCACCCGTGGCCCGCTGCGCAGCACCGAATACATCAGCAACGACGGCAGCATGGACATGCTCGATGCCGCCGCCCAGTCGCTGCAAAACGGCCAGACCCTGATCATTTTTCCCGAAGGCACCCGCACCCAGCCAGGTCAAGCGCCGGCCTTTCATCGCGGGGCGGCAGCAATTGCCCTGCGCGGTGCGAAAATAGTCACGCCGGTGATCATCAAGGTCAGCCCGACCACGCTGACCAAAGCCGAACCCTGGTATCGGATCCCCAGCCGCCGCGTGCACTTCAGTTTTCGCGTCGGGGCCGATATAGACCCACAAGCCTTCGCCGCGCAGGGGCCAGCCCCGCAAGCCTCGCGCAAGCTCAACGATTATTTGCACACCTACTTTATTAAGGAGCTCGCCGAAGATGAGCGATCTGAACACCCCTAGCCTGGTGCGTGACATCAAACTGCTGATCATCGACGCCCTCGGCCTTGAAGACATCAGCGCCGACGACATCGGCGACGAGCAGACCCTGTTCGGCGAAGGCCTCGGCCTGGATTCCGTCGACGCGCTGGAACTGGGTCTGGCGATCCAGAAAAAGTACGGCATCAAAATCGACGCCGACGCCAAAGACACCCGCAACCATTTCACCAACGTGGCCAGCCTTGCGGCTTTCGTCACGGCAAAACAGGCAGCTTGAGACCGGACCATGCAAACTCGTGACGATATTTTCAACACCCTGCGCGATGCCTTGGTCGAGCTGTTCGAACTGGATCCGGCCCGTGTAAGCCTGGACTCCAACCTGTATCAGGATCTGGAAATCGACAGCATCGACGCAGTCGATCTGATCGATCACATCAAGCGCCAGACTGGCAAGAAAATCGCCGCCGAAGAATTCAAATCGGTGCGCACGGTCGGCGACGTGGTCGAGGCGGTCTACCGTCTGGTTCAACCGGCCGCATGAGCCGACTGATCGGCCTCGGCCTGCTGCTGGCCGGTCTGCTGTACCCCTTTGCGGTGTATTTCGGCATGGAGCACTTTGCCCCGTGGCAGTTCGGCCTGCTGTTGGGCAGTCTGTGGCTGGCGCGAGCGCTGACCGGCGAACGCAAGCCCGGCAGTCTGTGGATGGCCTGTGTAGCGATCGCCTTTTGCCTGTTGCTCGCACTGTTCGACAGTCCGCTGTTGCTGCGCTGGTACCCGGTGCTGATCAGCGGCTTCATGTTGGTGCTGTTCAGCCTGAGCCTGAAATACGGCCCGCCGATGGTCGAGCGCCTGGCACGCTTGCGTGAGCCAGAACTACCGGACATCGCGATTCGCTATACGCGCAAGGTCACGGTGGCCTGGAGCGTGTTTTTCTTCTGCAACGGTTTGTGCGCCGCTCTCCTGACCCTGTGGGCGCCGCTGAATTGGTGGATGTTGTACACCGGCCTGATCTCCTATGGATTGATCGGCCTGATGTTTGCCATTGAATGGCTGATACGACAACGGGTAAGAGGCCGTACATGAACTGGATAAAACTTGAGCAGCTGTTGCTCAAGCCTGTGCCGGCGCGGGCAATCAGCCACGCACCGGCCCTCGAACACGCGCAACTGTGCGAGCAGGCATTGAGCGTCGCCGCCGGTCTGCAAGCGCAAGGCGTGAAGCGCCTGGCTGTGCACTTGGAAGATGCCGCCGAACTGGCCATCGCCTTGCTGGGCGCATGGCGTGCCGGCGTCAGTGTGCTGCTGCCCTCGGATCTGCAACCACAAACCCGCCAGCGCTGGTCCGCTGAAGTCGATCTGTGGCTGACGGATCAAGCCGATGACGCGCATCTGAACGACTTTCAGCAGTCGCCGCTGCCCGGCGCCGAACTGGATCTCGACCAATGCCGTCTGAGCCTGTGCACGTCCGGCTCCAGCGGCGAGCCCAAGCGCATCGACAAGACCCTGCGCCAACTGGCCAACGAAGTCCAAGCGCTGGAGCAACTGTGGGGCGCGGACCTCGGTGAAGCCTGCATCATCGGCAGCGTCGCTACCCAACATATTTACGGTTTGCTCTTTCGCGTTCTCTGGCCGCTGTGCGCCGGGCGCCCGTTTGTGCGCAAGCAACTGGCGTTCCCCGAAGACTTGCAGCGTGCCAGCCGCGAACATCAGGCCTTTGCCTGGGTCGCTAGTCCGGCGCTGCTCAAGCGTATGGGCGACAACCTCGACTGGCCTGCCCTGAGCGCTGTGCGGCGAGTGTTTTCCTCCGGCGGCGCCTTACCGCTCGAAGCGGCGCAGAGTCTGCAACAACGCTTGCAACAATGGCCGACGGAAATCCTCGGCAGCTCGGAAACCGGCGGCATTGCCTGGCGTCAGGGCGAACAGCTGTGGCAACCGTTCGCCGGTGTTGAATTGAGCCAGGACAGCGAAGGCGCGCTGATGATCGCATCGCCTTATTTGCCTGCCGGCCATGTCGAACACACCGCCGATGCCGCGCGCATTGCCGCCGATGGTCGATTTGAGTTGTTGGGGCGGCTGGATCGCATCGTCAAACTTGAAGAAAAACGCATCTCTCTGCCGATGCTCGAACAGGCCTTGGTCGCCCACGCTTGGGTCGCCGAAGCGCGCTTGGGCGTAGTCCAGGAAAATCGTGCCTCTCTCGGAGCTCTGCTGGTGCTCAGCGAGTCAGGTCTGTTTGCCTTGCGTGAACACGGCCGCCGCAGTCTGACCGAAACCCTGCGCCAGCATTTGCGCCAACACTGCGAAGCTCTGGCCTTGCCCCGCCGCTGGCGACTGGTGCGGCAATTGCCGTTGAACAGCCAAGGCAAGCTGCCGCAGGCCGATGTCGAAGCCTTGCTGATTGCCCCGCGAGCGAAAGCGCCGCAAGTGCTGTCGCAGGTCGAGACCGAGGGTGAATGGAGTCTGCAACTGAGCGTGCCACCGGATCTGGCTTATTTCAGTGGTCACTTTCCCAAAGCCCCAGTATTGCCGGGTGTGGTGCAGGTGGAATGGGCGCTGAACCTGGGTCGCCAATTGCTCAACCTGACCGGCCCGTTTGCCGGGATGGAAGTGCTGAAATTCCAGCAGCTGGTTCGGCCCGGTGATGAAATCCAGTTGCACCTGCGTTTCGACCCGGAGCGGCGCAAGTTGTATTTTGCCTATCGCAATGACACGGCGACCTGCTCCAGTGGGCGGATTCTTTTGGGTGTTGATCATGATTGACCTTGGTGAGTGCTGCGCACTCAATCGCGAGCAGGCTCACTCCTACAGGGATCGTCGGTATGCATAACCCCTGCGCCGTGATTCCGGTTTATAACCACGAAACTGCCATCGGCACTGTGGTCGACGCCCTGCTCGAGGAAGGTCTGCCGTGCATTCTGGTGGACGACGCCAGCACGCCATCTTGCGCCAGGGTCCTCGACACTCTGGCCGAGCGCGAAAACGTGCATCTGGTACGCCTCACCGCTAACCAAGGCAAGGGCGGCGCGGTGATGACGGGCCTGCGCGAGGCCGCGCTGCTGGGCTTCACCCACGCATTGCAGGTCGATGCCGACGGTCAGCACGACTTGCACGACGTGGCGCGTTTCGTCGAGGAATCCCGCGCCCATCCCGAAGCGATGATCTGCGGTTATCCGCTGTTCGACGAGAGCGTGCCGAAAGGCCGTTTGTACGCGCGCTACCTGACCCACGTGATGGTCTGGATCAACACGCTGTCGCTGCAGATCCGCGATTCGATGTGCGGGTTTCGCGTCTATCCGCTGGCCCCGACGCTGGCGGTGATCGATTCGGCGAAAGTCGGCAAACGCATGGATTTCGACTCGGACATTCTCGTACGCCTGTCGTGGCGCAACCAGCCGATGCGCTGGCTGCAAACCAGCGTGCATTACCCGCTGGACGGTGTGTCGCACTTCCGTCTGTTGCACGACAACGCGCTGATTTCCAGCATGCATACGCGGCTGTTTCTCGGCATGTTGCTGCGCTTTCCGCTGATCCTCTGGCGGCGGTGGCGAGCATGACCAGCGAGACCGACAAGAAGCACTGGGCCGACCGCGAAGAGCGCGGCAGTTTCCTGCTGATGAAATTCACCGCGTTCGCCGCCAAGGTCCTCGGGCGACGCCTGCTCAGCCCGTTGCTGTATGGCATCGTCCTGTACTTCTTCCTGTTTGGCCGCACCGCGCGGCGCAGTGCCTGGCAATACCAGCAGCGCCTTGCCGACTGGAGTCAGCGCGCCGATTTGCGCCCGACGCATTGGCGGGTGTTCGGCCAGTTCATGGCGTTCGCCGATTCGATGCTCGACAAGCTCGACGTATGGAACGGCAAGCTGCGTATCGAACAAATCGAAATCATCGACCCGGCGCTGCTGCGCAATCAGTTACGCGGCAGTCGCGGGCAATTGCTGGTCGGTGCACACCTGGGCAATCTCGAAGTCTGCCGCGCACTGGCGGAGATCGGCGAAAAGGTCACCATGAACGTGCTGGTGCACACCAAGCACGCCGAACAATTCAACCGTTTGCTCGGTGAAGCCGGGGCGACCAATCTGCGCCTGATTCAGGTCAGCGAACTCGACCCGGTGATCATGCTGCAACTGCACGAACGGCTGGAGCGCGGCGAGTGGCTGGCGATTGCCGGCGACCGCGTGCCGCTGCATGGCGGCCGTAGCGTCACCGTCGACTTCCTCGGCCACCCGGCGCCATTCCCGCAAGGCCCATGGCTGCTCGCCGGTCTGCTGAAATGCCCGGTCAACCTGCTGATGTGCCTCAAGCAACCGGACGGTCACTATCGCCTGACCCTCGAGCCCTTCGCCGACGCCGTGGTGTGGAAGCGCAGCGAGCGCGAGCAGGTCATTCATCAGTGGGCCACCCGCTATGCGCAGCGCCTGAGTCACTATTGCCTCGAAGCGCCGCAACAATGGTTCAACTTTTACCCTTTCTGGAAGACCGATGACGACGCCAACCCATGAGCCGGTAACCTTCGGCGAACGCCCTTTGCGCATCGAAGACGTGCTGGCCCTGGCCAACCGTCAGGCGCCCGTGCAGTTGCAGAGCGACGCCGACTATCGCGAGCGCATCGCCAAAGGCGCGCGGTTTCTCGATTCGCTGCTGGACAAGGAAGGCGTGATCTACGGCGTGACCACCGGTTACGGCGACTCCTGCGTGGTCGCGGTGCCGCTGCATCACGTCGAAGCGTTGCCGCGTCACCTCTACACTTTCCACGGTTGCGGACTGGGCAAACTGCTCGACGCGCAAGCCACTCGCGCGGTGCTCGCGGCACGTTTGCAGTCGTTGTGCCACGGCGTGTCCGGGGTACGCGTGGAATTGCTGGAGCGCCTGCACGCGTTTCTCGAATACGACATCCTGCCGCTGATTCCCGAAGAAGGATCGGTCGGTGCCAGCGGCGATCTGACGCCGCTGTCTTACGTCGCCGCGACCTTGTCCGGCGAACGTGAAGTGATGTTCCGTGGTGAGCGCCGGCAGGCTGCTGACGTGCATCGCGAACTCGGTTGGACGCCTTTGGTGTTGCGCCCGAAAGAAGCACTGGCGTTGATGAACGGCACGGCCGTGATGACTGGCTTGGCCTGCCTCGCTTTCGCTCGCGCTGATTACTTGCTGCAACTGGCCACGCGCATCACCGCGCTCAATGTGGTCGCACTGCAAGGCAACCCGGAGCACTTCGACGAGCGCCTGTTCGCCGCCAAACCGCATCCGGGGCAAATGCAGGTCGCCGCGTGGCTGCGCAAGGATCTGGCGATCGACGCGCCGACCGCTCCGCTGCATCGCCTGCAGGATCGCTACTCGTTGCGTTGCGCCCCGCACGTGCTCGGCGTACTGGCCGACAGCCTGAACTGGCTGCGTTCGTACATCGAAACCGAACTGAACAGCGCCAACGACAACCCGATCATCGACGCCGAAGCCGAGCGCGTTTTGCACGGCGGGCACTTCTATGGCGGGCACATCGCGTTTGCCATGGACAGCCTGAAAAACCTGGTGGCCAACGTTGCCGACCTGCTCGACCGGCAACTCGCGCTGCTGGTCGACGAGCGCTACAACCACGGCCTGCCGAGCAATCTCTCCGGCTCGCCGGCGGATCGCGCGATGATCAATCACGGCTTCAAAGCCGTGCAGATCGGCACCAGCGCCTGGACCGCCGAAGCGCTGAAAAACACCATGCCGGCCAGCGTGTTCTCGCGCTCCACCGAATGCCACAACCAGGACAAAGTGAGCATGGGCACCATCGCCGCCCGCGATGCGATCCGTGTGCTGGAGCTGACCGAACAGGTCGCCGCCGCCACCCTGCTCGCCGCCAACCAAGGCGTGTGGCTGCGCGCCCAGGCCGAAGACGCCCGACCGTTGCCGCCATCGCTGGCGGCGATGCACGAAGAATTGGCCAAGGACTTCCCGCCGGTGATCGAAGACCGCGCACTGGAAGGCGAATTGCGCCTGTGCCTGCAACGCATCGCCGCGCAACACTGGAGGCTGCATGCGTAGCGCAGGAGTGCTTCACGCCGACACGGAAATCCTCGTGCCGTTCTTCGACATCGACACCATGCACGTCGTCTGGCACGGCCATTACGTCAAATACCTCGAAGTCGCCCGTTGTGCGCTGCTGGACATGATCGGCCACAACTACACGCAGATGGCCGAGTCCGGCTTCGCCTGGCCGATCATCGACCTGCAACTGCGCTATGTGCGCGGCGCGATATTCGGTCAGCGTCTGAACGTGCGCGCCAGTCTGGTCGAATGGGAAAACCGTCTGAAGATCAATTACCTGATCACCGACCTGCAAAGCGGCGAACGCCTGACCCGCGCCAGCTCGGTGCAGGTCGCCGTCGAAGTCAGCAGTCGCGAGATGCAACTGGCTTCGCCGAAGGTCTTCACCGATGCCGTGGAAAGGATGCTGCGATGAATGTTTTGGTTAAAAGCCTGAGCGTATTGGCGCTGCTGACGCTGTCAGCGCTGGCCAACGCCTTCGACCTGCAACAACTCAGCGCACAACTGGCAAAACCGGACGTGATCCACGGTCAGTTTATCCAGGAAAAACACCTGCGCGCCCTGCCCCAGCCGCTGATCAGCAAGGGCAGTTTCGTTCTGGCGAAGAATCACGGTCTGCTCTGGCTGCTGAAAACCCCGCTGAAACAGGATTACCGCATCACCGGCAAAGGCATTTCCCGCCGCGACGATAATGGCTGGCAGTTGCTGCCGAACAAGAGCGCCGGGGCCGAGCAGAACCGCTTGTTCCTCGCCGTGCTGCAAGGTGACAGCAGCGGACTGCAACGGGATTTCGAATTGGCGCTGAGCGGCGATGCACAACAGTGGAAACTCACGCTGACCCCGCGCTCGCTGTTGCTCAAGCAAGTGTTCAACCAGATCAACATCGACGGCGGCGCGCTGGTGCAAACCATCGAACTGCTGGAAACCCAAGGCGACAGCACCGTGCTGCGCATGCAGGACAGCACTGCTGGCCAACCGTTGAGCGACGCGGAGCAACATGACTTTGCCGAGTGAACGCAGGCTGCCCTGGTTTTTCCTGATCCTGCTGCTGGCGGTCGTCGCGCTGGCCGGTTGGCAATGGCGCGACGGTGCGCCGCTGTCGGCGAACCTGATGGAGCTGGTGCCCGGCACCAACCCTGACGCCCTTGAACTGCGCGCCGAGCAGCGTATGCAGGAACCGCTCAACCGAGAAATGCTGGTGCTGGTCGGCCACGCCGATCGCCAGCAAGCGGTGGCCATGGCGCAGACGCTGGGCGAACAATGGCAGGCCAGCGGCCTGTTCGAAAAAGTGCAGTGGAACCTGCAAGCAGACCTGCCAGCGCTGCGCACGCAACTGCTGCAAGGACGGCTGGCGATGTTGTCAGCAGATGATCGGCAACTGCTAGTCGAACACCCCGACGCCTTCATTCAGCAACGCGTACAAGCCCTGTTCGACCCATTCAACGGTTTCACTCTGGTGCCGAGCCAGGACGACTGGCTCGGCCTGACCGGGCGCATCCAGAACAGCCAGCCGCAGCACGGTTCGGTGCAACTGGACATCGGCAGCGGCGCGCTGATTGCCGATGCCGACGGCAAGAGCTGGGTGCTGCTTCGCGCGCGCACCACCGGCAACGCCTTCGACATGAACTTGCCGCTGCAAGTCGCCGCGCTGCTGGAAGCCAGCCGTGAGCAGGCAGCGAAATCCGACGTGCAACTGCTGGCTGCCAGCGGTTTGTTGTACGCGGCCAACGGTCAGCAGCAAGCGACTCGCGAAATGACCTGGGTTGGCGGTGGTGCAACGGTCGGCATTCTGTTGCTGCTGTTGCTCGCTTTTCGCCGCTGGCGCGTGCTGCTGGCGTTCGTGCCGGTACTGGTCGGCATGCTCTTCGGGGCGGTGGCCTGCGTGGCGCTGTTCGGCCACATGCATGTAATGACGCTGGTGCTCGGCTCCAGCCTGATCGGCGTGGCCGTGGATTATCCGCTGCATTATCTGTCAAAGAGCTGGAGCCTGAAGCCGTGGCGCAGTTGGCCAGCCTTGCGCCTGACCTTGTCCGGATTGACCCTGAGTCTGATCACCAGCGCTATCGGTTATCTGGCGCTGGCGTGGACGCCGTTCCCGGCACTGACGCAAATCGCCGTGTTCTCTGCCGCTGGATTGCTCGGTGCCTATTTGTCGGCGGTATGCCTGTTGCCGGCGCTGTTGAAAAACGTCGAACTGCGCCCCGCGCAGTGGCCGCTGCATTTGGCCGAGCGCATGGTCAACCTGCGCGAAAAACTTCTCGAGCGCGTGCGCACACCGGTGTTGCTGGCGCTGCTGATCGCGTTCTGCGTTGGCGGTCTGGTACAGCTGCAAAGCAAGAATGACATCCGCCAATGGGTCGGCGCACCGCAACATCTGACTGACGAAGCGCAGGCCATCGCGCGCATCACCGGCTATCAGCCCACCAGCCAGTTTTTCCTCGTACGCGCCGACAATCAGCAGCAATTGCTCGAACGTCAGGCCGCGCTGAGCGAGCGTCTGCAGCAACTGGTCAACCTCGACAAGCTGCAAGGCTATCTGGCCCTCGATCAACTGGTCAGCCCGCCGAATCAGCAAGAGCAAGTGCGCGAGGCGCTGAACAAACTGCCGCAATACTGGCAGCCACTGCTTGACCTCGGCGTACCGCTCGCGGCGCTGCAAAGCGAACTGCAGCAGCTGCAAACCGTGCCCGCTGAAGACATCGACGCGGCATTGGCCGGCCCGCTCGGCGAACCATATCGCACACTCTGGCTCGGCCCGAGCGAAGACGGCGTAGCGGCAATGACCAGTCTGCAAGGTTTGAACAACCCGGCGCTGTTGCGCGTACAAGCGCTGGACTTGCCGGGGGTAATACTGGTCGATCGCCTCGGTGAATTGAATGAAGTGTTTGCGGCGACGCAGATCAGCGCTGCCGAACTGAAACTAGCCTCCTGCGCGCTGATCGTACTGGTGCTGATGCTGCCGTTCGGTCTCGGCGGGGCGCTGCGTATCGTTGCCCTGCCGTTGCTCGCTGCGCTGTGCAGTCTGGCCAGCCTTGGCTGGCTCGGTCAGCCACTGACGCTGTTCAGCCTGTTCGGCCTGCTGCTGGTCACGGCGATCAGCGTTGATTACGCGATTCTCATGCGTGAACAAGTCGGCGGCGCGGCGGTGAGCCTGCTCGGTACCTTGCTGGCGGCGGTGACGACGTGGCTGTCGTTCGGTTTGCTGGCGGTTTCCAGCACGCCGGCGGTGAGCAATTTCGGTCTGTCGGTAAGCCTCGGTCTGGCCTTTAGCTTCATGCTCGCACCGTGGGCCGGACGCCACGAACACACCGCGACAGCCACGGAGCCGGCAGCATGATGGTCCTCGCCTTCTGGCTCATGGCGCTGGCGTTGTTTGCCGTGGCCACCCGCGTCGGACGCCACTTCGGTCTGATTCCGATTGTCAGCCAGTTGCTGCTGGCGAGCTTCGGCTTGCCGTTGCTGATGTACTTCTGGATCGAGCCAGGCTGGCAGCTCAGCGGCGCAGAACTGATCGCACCAGGCTGGCTGATGAGCCTCTACAGCCTGAGTTTCGCCCTGCTGCTCGGGCATATCCTCAGTGACGTGATCGATCTGAAACTCGATCGCCAGAGCGTGAAAATCGCCGTGCCGAGTTTCGCCGTGCCGTTCGCCTGTGGTCTTGCCGCGGCTTATTGGCTACTGCCGGCGCAACCGTGGCTCAACTCGCTGGCCATCGGCCTGGTGTTCGCGATTACCGCGATCCCGGTGCTGTACCTGTATCTGCGCCACATCGATTATCCGCCCGCCGCCACGCGCCGATTGGTGCAGACCGCGATCCTCATCGATCTGACCTGCTGGACGCTATTCGGCCTCGCCCAGGGCAGTCTGCATCTGAGCAGTCTGCTGCTGCCACTGGGACTCGCGTGTGTGCCGCTGTTGTTACGCGTCATCGGCGTACGCCGACCACTGACCTACAGCCTCGGTTTTTTCGCGTTGCTGGTGATGGCCGAGCATTACAAACTCAACGCGTTGATCTTCGGCATCGGTTATCTGCTGTGCATGGCCGCATTGAAAGTGCCACTGGTGCTGCCGTTGCCGGCGCGCTGGATGAGCCGTTTGCAGACGTGGCTGGCGATTCCGCTGATCCTCACTTTCGGCATTGTGCAGATCGACGTGCACAGCGCCCTAGCCAGCCTCGGCGCGGTGCAATGGGCGGCGCTGCTGCTGTTGCCGATTGCCAGTAAACTGCTCGGCAACTGGCTCGGCCTCGGCTGGGCCGGCGCTTCGTTCGAAGGCGCCAGCCGCTGGCGTGAAAGTGTGCTGCTGAACATTCGCGGCCTCAGCGAAATCGTCTTTCTCAATCTGCTCTTGCAACAACAACTCATCACCCCGGCGCTGTACTTCGCGCTGATGCTGATGGGCCTGATCGCGACGCTGCTACCGGCCCTGATCGGCCTGCATCGCGCGCCATTGAATCTGCAACATCCTTTGCCCCGGAGTTCACGTGCCAATCGTTGAAATGGAATCCCGTCAGGTCGTGATCATCGGCGCCGGCCCGTCCGGCGCTATCGCTGCGGCGTTGCTCAAGCGCAAGGGCCACGATGTGCTGGTGATCGAGCGCCAGCACTTTCCGCGCTTTTCGATCGGTGAAAGCCTGCTCAGCCATTGCCTCGATTTCGTCGAAGAGGCCGGCATGCTCGACGCCGTCAATGCCGCCGGATTCCAGCGCAAGACCGGCGCCGCATTCGCCTGGGGCGAGCGTTACAGCGCCTTCGATTTCGCTGAGACCTTTACCGGCGGCAAACCGACCACGTTTCAGGTGCAACGCGCCGATTTCGACAAATTGCTGGCCGATCAAGCGGCGCTGCAAGGCGCGGAAATCCGCTACGGCGATGCCATCGTCAGCGTCGATTTCGAGCGGACGAAACCTTTGCTCGACGTGCGCCGCGAGGACGGCAGCGAATACCGAGTCGAAGCCGATTTCGTGCTGGATGCCAGCGGCTATGGTCGTGTGCTGTCACGCTTGCTGGACCTGGAAGCACCGTCGAATTTCCCGGTGCGTCAGGCGGTGTTCACCCACGTCGAAGATCACATCGACAACCCGGCGTTCGACCGCGAAAAGATCCTCGTCACCACCCATCCTGAGCATCGCGATATCTGGTTCTGGACGATCCCGTTCAGCAATGGTCGCTGCTCGGTGGGTGTGGTCGCGGCCGAGGAACATTTCAAGGGTCGTGACAGCGATCTTGATGCCTGCCTGCGCAGCTTTATCGCCGAAACCCCAAGCCTTGCCGGCGTGCTGAACAATGCCGTGTGGGACACCCCGGCGCGCACCCTCGGCGGCTACGCGGCCAATGTGAAAACCCTGCACGGTCCGGGTTTCGCGCTGCTCGGCAACGCGGCGGAATTTCTCGACCCGGTGTTCTCCTCCGGCGTGACCATCGCCATGCGCTCGGCAAGCATGGCCGCTGCCGTTCTGCACCGTCAGTTGCTGGGTGAAACGGTTGACTGGCAAAGCGAATTTGCCGAGCCACTCAAGCGCGGCGTTGACACCTTCCGCTGCTACGTCGAAGGCTGGTACGCCGGCACTTTTCAAGACGTGATTTTTTATGAAGACAGTCAGGCGGAAATCCGTCGGATGATCTGCTCGATCCTCGCCGGTTACGCCTGGGATGAGCGCAATCCGTTCGTCAGCGAAGCGCGTCGCCGCTTGAAGATGATTTCCGAACTCTGTGCAAAGGACGCCACATGAATTATCTGAGCGACAGCTACGTCGAGGAAACCCGCTTCGGTTTCTGGTTTCTGCGCAGCCACACCTGGCAGCACCATGTGTTGCGTGTGGCGATCAATGATTTGCGCGGTTTGTTCAGTGACGCGCTGCCGGAAAATCCGGTGCTGCTGGACGCCGGTTGCGGCCAGGGCAAGTCGTTCGGGCATCTGCGCCAGACCTTCGCCCCACAGCGTTTGATCGGCGTTGATGCCGACCCGCACAGCCTTGAATTGAGCGGCGCAGAAGCGGCGCGTTTGGATCTGGACGTGGAACTGATCGGCAGCGATTGCGCGACGCTCAAGGTGGCGGACGCCAGTGTTGATCTGCTGTTCTGCCATCAGACTTTTCATCATCTGGTCGAGCAGGAAAAGGCCCTGGCCGAGTTTTATCGGGTGCTCAAACCGGGCGGCTACCTGCTGTTCGCCGAGTCGACCGAGGCTTACATTGATACGTGGGTGATTCGCTGGTTGTTCCGCCATCCGATGCATGTGCAGAAGAGTGCGGCGCAGTATCTGCAGATGATTCGCGGGCAGGGTTTCGAGTTTGCCGAGAAGAATGTCTCGTACCCGTATCTGTGGTGGAGCCGGTCGAAGGATTTCGGTTTGCTGGAGCGGTTTGGGGTGCGCAAGCCGAAACCGTTTGGTGAGCGCGAAGAGACGTTGGTGAACGTTGTCGCGCGCAAGCCGCTTGAAGGTGATCGTTGATGCGACACATAACCTGTGGGAGCGAGCCTGCTCGCGAAAGCGGTGGGTCAGCCAGCCTCTTTGTTGAATGTGCCGGCGTCTTCGCGAGCAGGCTCGCTCCCACAAGGTCCGCGGTGTGGCGACTTTTTGTGGTCGGCGTGATGCTTCTGTTGAGTGCCTGCGCCAGCCAAGCGCCGCTACCGGCGAGCAACCCGACGCTGCCCCTGCCGCTGCAACTGCACATCGAACGCCAACAAGCCGAACAACGCCAGGACTGGCTGCTGGTGATCCAGCGCGAAGGCCCCGGCATCCGCTGGTCGATGATGGACCCGCTGGGCATTCCCCAGGCGCGTCAGCAACTGATCGACGGCCACTGGCAAGCCGATGGTCTGCTGCCGCCGAACCCGGAAGCCCGGGAATTGTTTGCCGCGCTGTTATTCGCCCTGACCCCGTCCGGTGAGCTGCTGCGCAATTACCCTGCCGCGCAACAACAGGGTCAGCAACGCGCCCTGCCGGCGCGCTGGGATATTCACTATTCACAACCGTTGAGCTTTCAATTGAACCTGCCCCAAGGCCCGCACTATCGGGTTGCACCGCTGGGTGAACCGACGCCATGACCGCCTACCTGAATGCCCTCGGCGTGATCTGTTCACTGGGTCGCGACAAACAACAAGTGGCGCGCAATTTGTTCGCTGGCGACTGCTCGGGCATGCGCCATGAGTCCGGTTGGGTGCCCGAGCGTGTGTTACCAGTCGCTGCCGTGCAAGGCGAACTGGCGCCGATCCCGGCAGAACTCGCCGATCAGCGCAGCCGTAATAATCAGCTGTTGCTGGAAGCGGCGTTGCAGATTCGCAATGACATCGAACAAGCCATCCAGACCTTTGGCCGCGAGCGCATCGGCGTGGTGCTGGGCACCAGCACTTCGGGCATCGACGAGGCCAGCCGGGGTCTGGCGCATTACATTCGTGAGCAGCAGTTCCCCGCCGAGTACGACTATCGGCAACAGGAACTCGGCGCGCCGGCGAACTTCCTCGCCGATTGGCTGCAACTGAGCGGCCCGGCGTATGTGATCTCCACGGCGTGCACCTCCAGCGCCCGGGCGCTGATGAGCGCTCAGCGTTTGCTCGATCTAGGCCTGTGCGACGCGGTGCTGTGCGGTGGCGTCGACAGCCTGTGCAAACTGACCCTCAACGGTTTCTCGTCACTCGAAGCGATATCCGACGAACGCTGCAATCCGTTCTCGGCCAACCGCAGCGGTATCAATATCGGCGAAGCGGCGGTGCTATTCGTGATGAGCAAACAACAGGGCGACGGCCCGGCCATTGCCTTGCTCGGCGCCGGCGCCAGTTCCGACGCCCATCACATTTCCGCCCCTGAGCCGACCGGGCGCGGTGCCCTGCAAGCCATGCAGAAAGCCTTGAGCCGCGCACATCTGCAAGCAGCGCAGATCAACTACCTGAACCTGCACGGCACCGCCACCCAACACAATGACGCCATGGAAAGCCTGGCGGTTGCGACGCTGTTCCCTGAAGGCGTGGCTTGTTCATCGACCAAACCGATGACCGGTCACACCCTTGGCGCGGCCGGTGCGCTGGAAGCGGCGTTTTGCTGGTTGAGCCTGAGCGTCGACAATCCCGAAAACGCCTTGCCACCGCACGTCTGGGACGGTCAGGCCGATCCCACACTGCCGCCACTGAACTGGGTGACCGCAAGCGAGCGCCTGACGTCCATTGCACCCCGCTATCTGATGAGCAACTCGTTTGCCTTCGGCGGCAACAACGTCAGCCTGATTATCGGAGACGCCCCATGACGGCCTGGCCGCTCGCCGAACTGCTGCCCCATGCGGGCGACATGATTCTGATCGACAGCATCCTCAGCTTTGACGAGGAGCAGATTTTCACCCGCCTGACGGTCAAGCCCGAAGGCTTGTTCAGCCTGCCCGACGGCAGCCTGCCGGCGTGGGTCGGCGTCGAACTGATGGCACAGAGTGTTGCGGCGTTTGCCGGTTGCCACGCGCGACTCAAAGGCAATCCGGTGGAGCTGGGGTTCCTGCTCGGCACGCGCAAGTTCGAATGCAACGTCGAAGCGTTTCCCGCCGGTAGCGATCTGACCATTCATGGTCTGCGCTCGCTGGAAGACGACAACGGCATGGGCGTATTCGAATGTCATATCCACGGCGCCGGCATCCATGCCAGCGCGCGGCTGAACGTGTTCCGCCCGCCCCAGCCATCCCAATATCTGCAACAGACACAGGAGTCGAACCATGACTGAATCCGTACTGGTCACCGGCTCCAGCCGTGGCATCGGCCGCGCCATTGCTTTGCGTCTGGCGCAGGCCGGGCACGATATCGTCCTGCATTGCCGCAGCGGCGTGACTGAGGCGCAAGGCGTTCAGGCTGAAATCGAAGCCTTGGGGCGCAAGGCGCGCATCCTGCAATTCGACGTTGCCGATCGCGCAACCTGCAAAACCATTCTGGAAGCCGACGTCGAAAGCCACGGCGCCTATTACGGCGTGGTGCTTAATGCTGGCCTGACCCGCGACGGTGCGTTCCCGGCTCTGACTGACGACGATTGGGACGTGGTGTTGCGCACCAACCTCGACGGTTTCTACAACGTTCTGCACCCGGTGATGATGCCGATGATCCGCCGCCGTGCTGCTGGTCGCATTGTCTGCATCACCTCGGTGTCGGGGCTGATCGGCAACCGTGGCCAGGTCAACTACAGCGCTTCCAAGGCCGGTGTAATCGGCGCGGCAAAGGCGTTGGCGATCGAGCTGGGCAAGCGCAAAATCACGGTTAACTGCGTCGCACCGGGCCTGATCGACACCGCGATGCTCGATGAAAACGTGCCGGTGGAAGAATTGATGAAAATGATCCCCGCGCAACGCATGGGCACCCCGGAAGAGGTGGCCAGTGCGGTGAATTTCCTGATGTCGGCGGAAGCCTCGTACATCACCCGCCAAGTGCTGGCGGTCAACGGAGGCTTGTGCTGATGAAGCGCGTCGTCGTCACCGGCATGGCCGGCATCACCTCACTGGGCAGCGACTGGGAGACCATCGCCGGCAACTTCGCGGCCAATCGCAGCGGCATTCGCCGGATGGACGAGTGGGATCGTTTCAGCGAACTCAACACGCGCCTGGCAGGGCCGATCGATGATTTCGAAGTACCCGCACACTGGACGCGCAAACAACTGCGCAGCATGGGCCGGGTGTCACGGCTGGCGGTTCGTGCGGCGGAAAAAGCCTTGGCTGACGCCGGTTTGCTCGGTGACGAGTCGATCAAGGACGGACGCATGGGCGTCGCGTGCGGCTCGTCCACTGGCAGCACCGATGAGATCAAAGCGTTCGGCAACATGCTGCTCAACTCGGTGGCCGAGGGCCTTAACGCCAACTCCTACGTGCGGATGATGCCGCACACTACCGCCGCCAACATCAGCATCTTCTTTGGCCTGACCGGGCGGCTGATCCCGACGTCCAGCGCCTGCACCAGCGGCAGCCAGGGCATCGGTTACGCCTACGAGGCGATCAAGTTCGGCCGTCTGCCGTTGATGCTCGCCGGCGGCGCCGAAGAGCTGTGCCCGACCGAAGCCATGGTCTTCGACGCGCTCTACGCCACCAGCCTGAAAAACGATGCGCCGCAGACCAGCCCGCGCCCATACGACAAGGGCCGCGATGGCTTGGTGATCGGTGAAGGTGGCGGCATGCTCGTGCTCGAAGAGCTGGAACACGCCCTCGCTCGCGGTGCGCACATCCACGCCGAGATCGTCGGCTTCGGCAGCAACGCCGACGGCCAGCACACCACGCGCCCGGAACAAGTGACCATGCGCCGCGCGATGGAACTGGCGCTGGAAGACGCCGGCCTGACGCCGGATGCCATCGGCTATGTAAATGGCCACGGCACCGCTACAGAACAGGGCGACATTGCCGAAACACTGGCAACCAGCAGTTTGTTTGGCGAACGCATGCCGATCAGCTCGCAGAAGAGTTTCCTCGGCCATACCCTTGGGGCCTGCGGCGCACTGGAGTCGTGGTTCAGCATCGAGATGCTCAACCGCGATCAGTACGTGCACACGTTCAACCTCGACGAGGTCGATCCGCACTGCGGCAAACTCGATTACCTGCGCGGCGAATTCCGCCAGATGCATCACGACTTCGTGATGAACAACAATTTCGCTTTTGGTGGCGTCAACACCTCGTTGATTTTCCGCCGCTGGCACTGACCGCAACACCTTTGGAGTGAAGGGAATGACTCAGTTTCACCGCATCGCCGCTCTGTTGGCACTGGCTTTTGTGCTCGGCGGTTGCACCAGCAAACCGGTTTACAACGCCAAGGAAGAGTTCTCGCCCAACCTCGGCTTCACCCAGCAACAGATGAGCCGCGCGATCGTCACTGCGCTGAACGATCGCCAGTGGGTCGTGCAGTCGGTACGTCCGGGCATGATCAAAGCGGCGATCACCGTGCGCGGTCGTCATCACGCCGAAGTCGACATCCCGTTCACCCCGACCTCGTTCGAAATCGACTACCGCAGCAGCTACGGCCTCGACGCCAAGGACGGCAAGATCCACGGCAACTACAACCGCTGGGTCAACCGTCTGCGCGACAATGTGCTCAAAGAACTGTCGATCAACCCGGACATCGAAGCCGTCAACAACCTCGGCATCATCAAACAAGGTGCCGACGAGCCGACTTACCTGAGCTTCCGTGAAGGCGTCAAACGCGCCACCGACGCCGGCCTGCTCGACGGCAGCGTGAAGTTCTATCTGGCCGGCGAAACCCTGCCGAAACAGGTGCGCAAACTCGACACCGTGAGCAGCAGCCGCAAGACCAACGGCTCGAACAAATCCGACGAAGACGCCTGCTTCTGGGCCCTGCAATCGGCCTTGGCGACTCTGCAGAACGCCGCAAAAAAAGCCGACGCCAACGCGGTGATCAACATCGCCAGCGTCGACCAGCGTGACCTGTACAAAGACACCGAAAAATTCCAGTGCCGTGCCGGACTGGTGGTGTCGAGCGTGGCGTTGCGCGGGGATCTGGCGCACGTGGATTGATGAGATTGTAGAAACGACAAAGGGCGCCATTCGGCGCCCTTTCACAAACAGGTTGGCGTGTCATCGCCGATTACCTGTCTGGCTCTGCGATGGCTGGTCACCCAGGATCCTCAGAGTCTCACAAGCCCCTTGCGGGAGCATTTTTGGGCGTCGCCCAACATCCTGAGGCGGGCACGGGCAAGCGTCCCGTGCACTTTGGCGATGAACCGAAGATCTTCCCCTGCCTCATCCAGGCAAACCTCAAGATAGGTCACCAAGCCCTCATCAGTTTTCAAATAATCGATAGAGTCCCATTTCGTAAATTTTTCGATCATGTTTTTTCTTGATGTTTTCTGGCGTTAAGAAAATTAGCTTCCTTAGGTTATTCATACAAGGCACTCACTTCTGAAGTTTTCGTAGGGAATGCACTGACCTTGCGTAGTCCAGATCGCAATCACCTTAAATCCGCGATAACGCGAGGATAAATTTTCTCGCCACAAGGGCACCATTCGGCGCCCTGCTCATTTCCGCTCTACACTCGTCCGGACAGGCCGTCGCACCGCGCCTGGTGGAACGGCGAGCCCATCAGCCCTCCACTCGCGGTTCTCTTTCACCGTCAAGGAGATGACCATGCAAGTGAAAGCCCTGATCGCCGCTGCGGTTTTCGCGCTACTGCCCAGCGCCAGCCACGCCACCAATCTGATGTACATGCCGTTCGAAACCGTGCTGTCGGACGCGATTCGCGCCGGACGGCTGGATGGCAGTGTGAAGTTCTATCTGCTCGGTAATAGCCCGCAGGGGACGCAGCAGCTGTTGCGCCGAGGGGTGGTCAGTGATTTGAAGACCAACGGCTTCAACAAGAGCGACCACGATTCCTGCGAGTGGGTATTGCAGTCGAATCTGATCAAGTTGCAGGCCGATGCCAAACGGGTCGGAGCGAATGCGGTGGTCAATATCGTCAGTTACTACGACCAGCATGTGCGCAAGGATTTGAATACATATGAATGCCGGGCGGGGATTTTTGTCACGCGGGTGGCGTTGAAGGGGGATTTGGTGCGGTTGCCCTGAACATTGTGTTGATTGAGCGGACGCCTTCGCGAGCAGGCTCGCTCCCACCTTGGAATGCGTTCCCCTGTGAGAGCGAGCCTGCTCCCGATTTGATTGCGCAGCAATCACGCCTTTGAAGGTTCGACCTTGCGCGTGAGCAAATCTACGAAAGCCTTGGCCATCGGCGATTTCTGATCCTTGCGCTGCACCAGCCACACCGCCGACACCGCCTCCGGATCGAGCAACGGGCGATAGACCACGCCGTCGATGCGCATCCGCTGATAAGACGCTGGCAGTACCGAAACCCCCAACCCCGCTGCGACCAGACCGATGATGGTCATCGCCTCCCCCGCCTCTTGGGCGAAGTGCGGGCTGAACCCGGCATCGCGCGCCAGACTCAGCAATTGCGCATACAGCCCGCTGCCGTAACTGCGCGGAAAGAACACGAACGGCTCCAGCGCCAGCGCCGAGAGGAACAGCCCTTCTTTACTGCCCTGCGCCAATGGATGCTTGGAACCGAGCACGGCGACCAGCGGCTCGCGCATCAACTCAACCACACTCAGCGAATCGGGCAAACCCAACGGACGCATGATGCCGACCTCGATCGACTCGTCCACCAGGCCCTCGGCAACCTGCGTGCTACTCATCTCGCGAAGGTTGAGGTGCACCGCCGGAAAACGCTGACGGAAGGAAAAGATCGCCTGCGGAATGGTCGAGTTGAACGGCGCCGAAGAGGTGAAACCAATCTTCAACTCGCCCAATTCACCGAGCTGCGCACGCCGGGCGACGTCCGCCGCTTTATCAACCTGCGCCAGCACCAGCCGCGCCTCCTCCAGAAACAACCGCCCGGCCTCACTCAGCTCGACCCGACGATTGGTCCGCTCGAATAGCCGCGCGCCCACCTCTTGCTCAAGCGCCTGAATCTGCTGGCTCAGCGGTGGCTGAGAAATCCCCAGCACTTGTGCGGCGCGGCCGAAGTGCAGTTCCTCGGCGACGGCGATGAAGTAGCGCAGATGACGCAATTCCATGGAAACCCCATTAGGTCGTTAAAGCTATCAAACAGGTCGAACAATATATTGGATAGAAACATTAGCCAGCTATATGATTTTTTCATTGCCTGCCTGGCCGTGCCCTCCGAGGTCTGAAGTGAAAACTGCTGTCGCGCCCCTAGCCCATGAAGTCCCGCCCGCCGCAGCGGACGATGTCGTCGCCGAGCTAAAAGAGATCTACATCGAAAAAGGCACGCCGATGTTCATGCGCACTGTATTGGCGCTGTTCAGCGGCGGCTTCGCGACGTTTGCCCTGCTCTACTGCGTACAGCCGATGATGCCGCTGCTGTCCCACGAGTACGGAATCAACGCGGCGCAGAGCAGCCTGATTCTCTCGGTGGCCACCGGCATGCTCGCCATCGGCCTGCTGATCACCGGGCCGATTTCCGATCGGGTCGGGCGCAAACCGGTGATGGTGACCGCGCTGTTCGCGGCAGCGCTGTGCACGATGGCCAGTGCAATGATGCCGAGCTGGGAGGGTGTGCTGATCATGCGTGCGCTGATCGGGCTGTCGCTGAGCGGTCTGGCAGCGGTGGCAATGACTTACCTGAGCGAAGAAATTCATCCGCAACACATTGGTCTGGCGATGGGTTTGTACATCGGCGGCAACGCGATTGGCGGGATGAGCGGGCGCTTGATCACCGGTGTGCTGATCGATTTTGTCAGCTGGCACACGGCGATGCTGGTGATCGGCGGTCTGGCGATGATTGCCGCCGCGGTGTTCTGGAAGATCCTTCCGGAATCACGCAACTTCCGCTCGCGCTCACTGCACCCGCGCAGCCTGCTCGACGGTTTCACCATGCACTTTCGCGACGCCGGTCTACCGTTGCTGTTTCTTGAAGCGTTCGTGCTGATGGGCGCGTTCGTCACGCTGTTCAACTACATCGGTTATCGCTTGCTCGCAGCGCCGTACAACCTCGATCAGGTGTTCGTCGGTCTGCTGTCGGTGGTGTACCTGTCGGGGATCTACAGCTCGGCGAAGATTGGGTCACTGGCGGACAAGCTAGGGCGACGCAAAGTGCTGTGGGCGACCATTGCGCTGATGTTTGCCGGTCTTGCGTTGACGATGTTTACGCCGCTGTTGCTGGTGATTGTCGGCATGCTGATTTTCACTTTTGGTTTTTTCGGCGCGCATTCGGTGGCGAGCAGCTGGATCGGCCGTCGCGCGACCAAAGCCAAGGGGCAAGCGTCGTCGTTGTATCTGTTCAGCTATTACGCCGGGTCGAGCATTGCCGGCACGGCGGGTGGGGTGTTCTGGCATCTCGGCGGGTGGAATGGCATCGGTCTGTTTATTGGCGCGCTGTTGCTGATCGCGCTGCTGGTCGCATTGAAACTGGCGAAGTTGCCGCCTCTCAGCGGTGTCAGAGCCTGAAAGCAAAAGATCGCAGCCTTCGGCAGCTCCTACATTAATCCCATGTAGGAGCTGCCGAAGGCTGCGATCTTTTGATCTTGAAAAAAAGCCCGGCAAAAGCCGGGCGTTTTGTTTTCTGTTATTAGAGCTGTGTGGCGATCACTCGTGATACTGCGCCGACAACTCATGCACCGCACGCAGGAAAGCGCCAGCGTGCTCCGGATCAACCTCAGGGGTGATGCCATGGCCGAGGTTGAACACATGACCGCTGCCCTTGCCGTAGCTGGCCAGAATGCGCCCGACTTCGGTGCGGATCGCTTCCGGTTTGGCGTAGAGCACGGTCGGATCCATGTTGCCTTGCAGGGCAACCTTGTCGCCGACACGGGCGCGGGCGTTGCCGATGTCGCAAGTCCAGTCCAGACCCAGGGCGTCGGCACCCGCCTCGGCGATGCTTTCCAGCCACAGGCCGCCGTTCTTGGTGAAGAGGATCACCGGCACTTTGCGACCGTCGTGCTCGCGGATCAAGCCGCTGACGATTTTCTTCATGTAGGCCAGCGAGAATTCCTGATACGCCGCCGCCGACAGGTTGCCACCCCAGGTATCGAAGATCTGCACCGCTTGCGCGCCAGCCATGATCTGGCCGTTGAGGTATGAGGTCACCGACTGCGCCAGTTTATCCAGCAGCAGGTGCATGGCCTGAGGGTTGTCGTAGAGCATCGCTTTGGTCTTGCGGAAGTCTTTCGACGAGCCACCTTCGACCATGTAGGTTGCGAGGGTCCACGGGCTACCGGAGAAGCCGATCAGCGGCACACGACCGTTCAGCTCGCGACGGATGGTGCTGACCGCGTCCATCACGTAGCCGAGGTCTTTGTGCGGATCCGGGATCGGCAGGGCCTCGATATCGGCTAGGGTGCTGACGACTTTCTTGAAGCGCGGACCTTCACCGGTCTCGAAGTACAAGCCTTGGCCCATGGCATCGGGGATGGTGAGGATGTCGGAAAACAGGATCGCCGCGTCCAGTTGTGGATAACGGTCGAGCGGTTGCATCGTGACTTCACAGGCGAACTCCGGATTCATGCACAGGCTCATGAAATCACCGGCCTGGGCGCGGCTGGCGCGGTATTCCGGCAGGTAGCGGCCGGCCTGGCGCATCATCCACACCGGGGTGACGTCAACGGGTTGCTTGAGCAGGGCGCGGAGGAAACGGTCGTTCTTCAGGGCAGTCATGTCGGCATCCGGAAAAAAAGTGCGGGCATTTTCTCAGAGCGCGACGCAAAAGGCACGGATGCAGGTCAGCCTTTTGTCTATCGGGTCAATTTATTGCGCTGGAATGCAGAATTTGCAGCCCCCAAAAACAACTGTGGGAGCGAGCCTGCTCGCGAAGAGGCCGGCACATCCAACATTTAAGTTGGCTGACAGACCGCTTTCGCGAGCAAGCTCGCTCCCACATTTTTGATCGCATTTCAGCTTGAAATGTAATCAGACGCCCAGGTAATCAAGGATCCCTTCGGCAGCATTGCGGCCTTCGAAGATTGCCGTCACCACCAGGTCGGAACCGCGCACCATGTCGCCACCGGCAAAGATTTTCGGGTTGCTGGTCTGGTGCTTGTACTGACCTTGCTCAGGCGCAACAACGCGGCCCTGGCTGTCGGTCTGGATTTCGAACTGTTCGAACCACGGCGCCGGGCTCGGGCGGAAACCGAACGCGATAACCACGGCGTCGGCCGGGATGATCTCTTCGGAACCCGGGATCGGCTCGGGGCTGCGACGGCCACGGGCGTCCGGTTCGCCGAGACGGGTCTCGACCACTTTGACGCCTTCGACCTTGTCCTCACCGACGATAGCGATCGGCTGGCGGTTGTAGAGGAATTTCACGCCTTCTTCCTTGGCGTTCTTCACCTCTTTGCGCGAGCCGGGCATGTTCGCTTCGTCACGACGATAGGCGCAGGTCACCGACTTCGCGCCCTGGCGAATCGACGTGCGGTTGCAGTCCATCGCCGTGTCGCCGCCGCCGAGCACCACGACCTTCTTGCCTTTCATGTCGACGAAATCTTCCGGCGACTTTTCAAAGCCCAGGTTGCGATTGACGTTGGCGATGAGGAAATCCAGTGCGTCATACACGCCTGGCAGATCCTCACCGGCAAAACCGCCCTTCATGTAGGTGTAAGTGCCCATGCCCATGAACACCGCATCGTATTCGGCGAGCAGTTGCTCCATGGTCACGTCTTTGCCGACTTCGGTATTCAGACGGAACTCGATGCCCATGCCGGTGAAAACTTCGCGACGATTGCTCAGCACGGTCTTCTCAAGCTTGAACTCGGGAATGCCGAAGGTCAGCAAACCACCGATTTCCGGGTTCTTGTCGAACACCACCGGGGTCACGCCGCCGCGTACCAGCACGTCGGCACAGCCCAGACCTGCCGGGCCCGCGCCGATGATCGCGACACGTTTGCCGGTCGATTTGACCTTGGACATGTCCGGGCGCCAGCCCATGGCGAACGCGGTGTCGGTGATGTATTTCTCGACCGAACCGATAGTCACCGCGCCAAAGCCGTCGTTAAGGGTGCAGGCACCCTCGCACAGACGATCCTGGGGACAAACCCGGCCGCAGACTTCCGGCAAGGTGTTGGTCTGGTGCGACAGCTCGGCGGCCTGAAGGATGTTGCCTTCGGCCACCAATTTGAGCCAGTTGGGAATGAAGTTGTGCACCGGGCACTTCCATTCGCAATACGGGTTGCCGCAACCCAGGCAGCGGTGGGCCTGATCGGCCGACTGCTGGGGTTTGAACGGTTCGTAGATCTCGACGAACTCTTTCTTGCGTTGACGCAACAGTTTCTTCTTCGGATCTTTGCGCCCGACATCGATGAACTGGAAGTCGTTATTCAGACGTTCAGCCATTGTTAAAACCTCATCAAACTCTTCAGGCGCATATCACTGCGGGTTGGCACGAGTGCTGGAAAGCAACGATTTCAGGTTGGCAGCCTTGGGCTTGACCAGCCAGAAACGACGCAGATAGTCATCGAGGTTTTCGGCGAGTTCACGACCCCACTCGCTGTCGGTTTCCGCGACGTACTCGTTCAGCACGTTTTGCAGGTGGCTGCGATAGGCTTCCATCGCCTCGCCGCTGATCCGCTGGATTTCCACCAGTTCGTGGTTGACCCGGTCAACGAAGGTGTTGTCCTGATCGAGCACGTAGGCGAAACCACCGGTCATGCCAGAGCCGAAGTTGTAACCGGTCTTGCCCAGAACGCAGACAAAACCACCGGTCATGTACTCACAGCAGTGATCGCCAGTGCCTTCCACAACCGTGTGGGCACCGGAGTTACGCACGGCGAAACGCTCGCCTGCGGTACCGGCGGCGAACAGCTTGCCGCCGGTCGCGCCATACAGGCAGGTGTTGCCGATGATGGCGCTGTCCTGAGTTTTGTAAACGCTGCCCTTCGGCGGCACGATGGTCAGCTTGCCACCGGTCATGCCCTTGCCGACGTAGTCGTTGGCGTCGCCTTCGAGGTACATGTTCAGACCGCCAGCGTTCCACACGCCGAAGCTCTGACCGGCAGTGCCTTTGAAGCGGAAGGTGATTGGCGCTTTCGCCATGCCCTGGTTGCCGTGCTTGCGGGCGATTTCGCCGGAGATCCGCGCGCCGATCGAACGGTCGCAGTTGCAGATGTCCAGATCGAACTCGGCGCCGCTCATGTCGTTGATCGCCGCCGAAGCCATCTCGACCATTTTCTCGGCCAGCAGGCCTTGGTCGAACGGCGGGTTGCGCTCAACACCGCAGAACTGTGGCTTGTCCGCCGGGATGTGATCACTGCCCAACAGCGGCGTCAGGTCCAGGTGGTTTTGCTTGGCGGTCTGGCCTTCGAGGATTTCCAGCAGATCGGTGCGACCGATCAGCTCTTCGAGGGAGCGCACGCCGAGCTTGGCCAGCCACTCACGGGTTTCTTCGGCGACGTAGGTGAAGAAATTCACCACCATGTCGACGGTGCCGATGTAGTGATCCTTGCGCAGCTTCTCGTTCTGGGTCGCGACGCCGGTGGCGCAGTTGTTCAGGTGGCAGATGCGCAGGTATTTGCAGCCCAGCGCGATCATCGGCGCAGTACCGAAGCCGAAACTTTCGGCGCCGAGAATCGCAGCCTTGATCACGTCGAGGCCGGTTTTCAGGCCGCCGTCGGTCTGCACCCGGACTTTGCCGCGCAGGTCGTTGCCGCGCAGGGTCTGGTGGGTTTCGGCGAGGCCGAGTTCCCACGGTGCGCCGGCGTATTTGATCGAGGTCAGCGGCGAAGCACCGGTACCACCGTCATAGCCGGAGATGGTGATCAAATCCGCATAGGCCTTGGCCACACCGGCGGCGATGGTACCGACGCCTGCTTCAGCTACCAGTTTCACCGAAACCAGTGCTTTTGGATTGACTTGTTTCAGGTCGAAAATCAGCTGCGACAAGTCTTCGATCGAATAGATGTCGTGGTGCGGCGGCGGCGAAATCAGGGTTACGCCCGGCACTGCATAACGCAGCTTGGCGATCAGACCGTTGACTTTACCGCCCGGCAGTTGCCCGCCCTCGCCCGGCTTGGCGCCTTGCGCGACCTTGATCTGCAGCACTTCGGCGTTGACCAGGTATTCCGGGGTCACGCCGAAACGGCCAGTCGCGACCTGCTTGATTTTCGAGCTCTTGATGGTGCCGTAACGCGCCGGGTCTTCACCACCTTCGCCGGAGTTCGAGCGCGCACCGAGGCGGTTCATGGCTTCAGCCAAGGCTTCGTGAGCTTCCGGCGACAGTGCGCCCAGCGAGATACCGGCGGAGTCGAAGCGCTTGAGCACCGATTCCAGCGGTTCGATTTCACTGATGTCCAGCGGCTTGTCGAGGGTCTTGACCTTGAACAGGTCGCGGATCATCGACACCGGACGGTTGTCCACCAGCGAGGTGTATTCCTTGAACTTGGCGTAGTCGCCCTGCTGCACAGCGGCTTGCAGGGTGTTGACCACGTCCGGGTTGTACGCGTGATATTCGCCACCGTGGACGAACTTCAGCAGACCGCCCTGCTGGATCGGCTTGCGCGGACTCCAGGCTTCGGTAGCCAGCGCTTTCTGCTCGGCTTCGATGTCGACGAAACGCGCGCCCTTGATGCGGCTCGGCACGCCACGGAAGCTCAAGTCGCAGACTTCTTCGGACAGGCCGATGGCTTCGAACAGCTGCGCGCCACGGTACGAAGCGATGGTCGAGATACCCATCTTCGAGAGGATCTTCAGCAGACCTTTGGTGATGCCTTTGCGGTAGTTCTTGAACACCTCATAGAGGTCGCCCAGCACTTCCCCGGTACGGATCAGGTCGCCCAGCACTTCGTAGGCCAGGAACGGATAGACCGCCGAGGCGCCGAAACCGATCAGCACGGCGAAGTGATGCGGGTCACGGGCGGTCGCGGTTTCAACGAGGATGTTGGAATCGCAACGCAGGCCTTTTTCGGTCAGGCGGTGGTGTACCGCGCCGGTCGCCAGCGAGGCGTGGATCGGCAGCTTGCCCGGGGCGATATGACGGTCGCTCAGAACGATCTGGGTACGACCGGCGCGCACGGCTTCTTCAGCCTGATCGGCAACGTTGCGGATCGCCGCTTCGAGGCCAACGCTTTCGTCGTAGTTGAGGTCGATGATCGCCCGTTCGAAACCCGGACGGTCGAGGTTCATCAGCGAGCGCCACTTGGCCGGGGAGATGACCGGCGAGCTGAGGATCACGCGCGAGGCGTGTTCCGGCGACTCCTGGAAAATGTTGCGCTCGGCACCGAGGCAGATTTCCAGCGACATCACGATCGCTTCACGCAGCGGGTCGATCGGCGGGTTGGTGACCTGCGCGAACTGCTGACGGAAATAGTCGTACGGCGTGCGCACGCGCTGCGAGAGCACGGCCATCGGCGTGTCGTCGCCCATCGAGCCAACGGCTTCGTAGCCTTGCTCGCCGAGCGGACGCAGGACCTGATCGCGCTCTTCGAACGTGACCTGATACATCTTCATGTATTGCTTGAGCTGATCGACGTCGTAGAACGCCGAACCGTGGTCGTTGTCTTCCATGGTCGCCTGAATGCGCAGGGCATTCTTGCGCAGCCATTGCTTGTACGGATGACGGGATTTCAGACGGTTGTCGATCGCATCGGTGTCGAGGATCTGCCCGGTTTCGGTGTCCACCGCGAAGATCTGGCCAGGGCCGACACGGCCCTTGGCAATCACGTCTTCCGGCTTGTAGTCCCACACGCCGATTTCCGAGGCGAGGGTGATGAAACCGTTGGTGGTGGTGACCCAGCGCGCCGGGCGCAGACCGTTACGGTCAAGCAGGCACACCGCGTAACGACCATCAGTCATCACCACACCAGCCGGGCCGTCCCACGGCTCCATGTGCATCGAGTTGTACTCGTAGAACGCACGCAGATCCGGGTCCATGGTTTCGACGTTCTGCCACGCCGGCGGAATGATCATCCGCACGCCACGGAACAGGTCGATGCCACCGGTGACCATCAGCTCGAGCATGTTGTCCATGCTCGAGGAGTCGGAACCAACACGGTTGACCAGCGGGCCGAGTTCCTCCAGATCCATCAGATCGTTGCTGAACTTGGTCCGTCGGGCCTGTGCCCAGTTACGGTTGCCGGTGATGGTGTTGATCTCGCCGTTGTGGGCGAGGAAGCGGAATGGCTGCGCCAGCGGCCATTTCGGCAGGGTGTTGGTGGAGAAGCGCTGGTGGAACACGCAGATCGCGGTTTGCAGGCGCTCGTCACTCAGGTCTGGATAGAACGCGGCCAGGTCGGCCGGCATCATCAGGCCTTTATAGATGATGGTCTTGTGCGAGAAGCTGCAGATGTAGTGGTCGGAGTCGACGGCGTTGGTCACCGACGAACGACGACGTGCGCTGAACAGCTTCACGGCCATGTCCTGATCGCTCAGGCCTTCGCCGCCGATGTACACCTGCTCGATCTGTGGCAGGCGCTCAAGGGCCAGGCGGCCGAGGACGCTGGTGTCGATTGGCACTTTGCGCCAGCCGATCAGTTGCAGGCCTTCAGCGAGGATCTCGCGGTTCATGTTCTCGCGAGCGGCTTCGGCCTTGACCGGGTCCTGGTTGAAGAAAACCATGCCCACCGCATATTGCTTGGGCAACTCGACGCTGAAGGTTTCCTGGGCAATGGCTCGCAGGAACGCGTCAGGCTTCTGAATCAGCAGACCGCAACCGTCACCGGTCTTGCCGTCGGCATTAATCCCACCGCGGTGGGTCATGCAGGTCAGGGCCTCAATGGCCGTTTGCAAAAGGGTATGACTGGGCTCGCCCTGCATATGGGCTATCAGGCCGAAACCGCAGTTATCCTTGAATTCATCTGGTTGGTACAGACCTGCTTTCATAGACACTTTCTCACCAGGCTGCCTCTTTTCGAGGCAAATTTCTTTTCAATTCAACCACTTGCATCCCGCGCCGAACGTACGCCAGCTTAGCAGGGGCAAAAGGGTGGTCATTGTACACAGCGACACAGAGGCTCACAAATTTGACGACGAAATGTCGCAAATTCATGTCGCATTTGTGAAAGGTTTAAAGCGATCTGCTGTGCTAGTCAAAACTTTTTTAATTTTGACCGCAACGACTCAAAGACTACTGTGACGCAGACACCACAAGGCACGCGACCTGGAAGGAAGCGCGCACTCGTAGAAATTTTGAGGTGCTTGGAGAGGCGGCCTGGGTAAGGCCGCCGAATCTTCAGCGAGTTGTTGCCAGTTCCTGTTGGACGCTGGCGACAGTGCGAGGCCAAGGTTTACCAGCCTGAACCTTCGCTGGCAAGGCCTTGATGGCAGAAACGGCCGCATCACGATTGGCGAAGTTGCCGTAGGTGATCACGTAGAGAGGCTTGCCGTTGAGGACTTTCTTGAAATAACGGTACTCGCCACCCTGCTCCTTGACGAAGTTTTGCGCGGCAGTTTCGGAGCTGGTGCCGAGGATCTGCACCACGTAGTTGCCGGTCGGTTGACCCGCGTACCAGCTGCCACCGGCGGCTTTGGCGACGGTAACAGGCTTCTCGGCCGGTTTGGCGGCAGCCACAGGCTTGGCCGGCGCTGGGGCCGGTTTGGCAACTGGCGCTGCCGGTGCAGGCTTGGCGGTAGCCACTTGCGTCGGCGCCGGAGTCGGCTTGGCCGCTGGCAACGGAACCGGTGTTGGCGCAGGGCCGGCGGGAACGCCCGCAGGCGGTGCGGAAGTGGTGACGGTCGGCGGGGTATCGCTGGAACCTTCCAGCGGCACGCCATCGTCGCCTTCGGTAATGCCACCGGCCGCCTCGGCCAGCGGGCCGCGCATCACCGGTTGCGAGTTGCCGACCAGCGGCAGCGGCATCGGTTGTGTATTACCGGCGAACTCGACGTTCGGTGCGCCGCCATTGGCTGCGCCCTGGCCCAACGGCAACTGCGCCTGTTCATTGGCCGGTGCACCGGTAGTCGGCGCCTTGTTGCGACCCGGCATCAGCCAGGCGGCAGCGACCGCGACCACAACGACGGCGGAAATCGCCAATACGTGTTTCTTCGGCATGTTGAACCCCATACTTGGACGCTTGACCGCTGAGCGGCTGGCAATCATGACTTCGATCAGAGCATCGCGAGCGACCTGGTTGATGTTGCCCGGCCAACCCTCGGCACTTTCGTGAATATCAGAGATCTGATCTGCGGTGAAAAGTTCGACACCCCGGCCTGCGCCCTCAAGCCGCTGGTCGAGATATTCGCGAGTCTCTTCTTCGGTGTACGGCTGCAACTCGATGACGTGAAAGCGCTCTTCCTCAAGGTGCAAGGCCTCAAGCTGCGCGATCAGCGACGATTCGCCAAACAGGAACACGTGCGGGCGACCTTCCGGTGCGCCGGCACCCAGCGCCATCAGCGCTTCGAGGGCGGATTCGTCAAGTTGCTCGGCGTCATCCACCAGCAGATAGACTTCCTGGCCGGTCAGCGCGAGCTGCACGACTTGATCCAGAATCGCGCCAACGTCGGCCTGAGCGACGTTCAACGCCTGAGCGACCTGACGCAGCACACCGGCAGCATCGCCGGCGCCACGGGCGGAAACCACCACGCTCTGTACCGACTGCTTGTTGGTGCTGGCGACCAGCGCCTGACGCAGCAGCGTCTTGCCGCTGCCCTGCGGGCCAGTGACCACCAGCAGCAACTGGCTGTAGCGTGCCAGATGATGCAGTTGACCCAGCACCGGTTTGCGCTGGGCCGGAAAGAACTTGAAGCCCGGTACGCGTGGCGCGAACGGGTCGTGACTTAACTGGAAATGGCCGAGGAACGCCTCGTCGGCATGCAAACTAGTCATCGGAATCTTATTAACCTTTAAGCTGAGCCAGGGCGCGGTAATCCGCTCCCAGCGTGGCCTGTAGAACCTCTTTCGGATAATCGGCGGTCACTACCGCTTCGCCCATCCGGCGCAGCAGCACCAGGCGCAGACGACCGTCGATCACTTTTTTGTCGATTGCCATGTGTTGAAGAAAATCGGCCTCGGTCATTTCAGTCGGTGGCACCACCGGCAGACCGGCGCGCTGGAACAGCCGAATGCCGCGATCACGCTCCGCGTCACTGATCCAGCCGAGACGCGCGGACATCTCCAGCGCCATCACCGTGCCAGCGGCAACCGCTTCCCCGTGCAACCAGACACCATAGCCCATGTGGGTCTCGATGGCGTGGCCGAAGGTGTGGCCGAGGTTGAGCGTGGCGCGTACGCCGGTTTCTTTCTCATCGGCACCCACCACCGCAGCCTTGGCTGCGCAGGAGCGCTCGATTGCATAAGTCAGGGCTTTCTGATCCAGCGCGCGCAGGGCGTCGACGTTGTCTTCGAGCCAGGTCAGGAACGGCTCGTCACAGATCAGACCGTACTTGATGACTTCGGCCAGACCGGCGGACAGCTCGCGCTCTGGCAGGGTTTTCAGGGACGCGGTATCGATCAGCACGACGTTCGGCTGATAGAACGCGCCGACCATGTTTTTGCCCAACGGATGGTTGATGCCGGTCTTGCCGCCCACCGACGAATCGACCTGGGACAGCAATGTTGTAGGGATCTGGATGAAGTCGACGCCACGCTGGTAGCAGGCTGCAGCGAAACCGGCCATGTCGCCGATCACACCGCCGCCGAGGGCGATCACGGTGGTGCGGCGGTCATGACGGGCGGTCAGCAGACCGTCGAAGATCAGTTGCAGGGTTTCCCAGTTCTTGAAGGCTTCGCCGTCCGGCAAAACCACCGAGATAACCGAGAACTGCGCCAGGCTGCGGGTCAGACGTTCTAGATAGAGCGGCGCAACGGTCTCGTTGGAGATGATTGCCACTTGCCGCCCATGGATATGCGGAGCCAGCAGCTCGGGCTGATCCAACAAACCTTCGCCAATATGAATCGGGTAGCTGCGCTCGCCTAGATCGACCTTGAGTGTCTGCATGTGTCCCCACAGTGAAGATGGAAGCAGGCGTCCTGCCCTGAATTATTGGTTATCTGCGGCCTATAGCGGGTATGACGCCGCTCGCCCGCCATCCGCCACAACCTCGGCGGGCGGTGACAGGACGCCGAGGATAGCGCATTTCGAGCGATGCTTTAACGGGGAGGCAGCTGCGCCAGACGATCGAGAATATCGAGCACGACCATGCGTGGCGGCCGTTCGTCGGTTTCCACCACCAGATCGGCAATTTCCCGATAGAGCGGATCACGAATCGCCAGCAGGTCGCGCAGGGTTTTCTCCGGATTGGCGGTGCGCAGCAACGGCCGATTGCGGTCGCGCGACGTGCGGCCGACCTGCTGTTCAACGGAGGCGTGCAGATACACCACTCGCCCACCCTCATACAGCGCCTTGCGATTGGCATCGCGCATGACGGCGCCACCGCCGGTCGCCAACACCACGCCGTCGAACGCGCACAACTCGGCAATCATCGCCTGCTCACGATCACGAAAGCCGGGCTCGCCTTCCTTGTCGAAGATCCACGGGATATTGGCGCCCGTGCGCAGTTCAATTTCCTTGTCGGAATCTTTGAACGGCAGACGCAGCTCTTTGGCCAGCAACCGGCCGATGGTGCTTTTGCCAGCGCCCATCGGTCCTACAAGAATCAAATTTCGCACAGAATCAACGACTCACAGCAATCGCCTGGTTATTCATGATACGTGGTGTGAGAAATACCAGCAGCTCGGATTTTTTCTCCGAAACCACATCACGCCGGAAAAGGCGGCCAAGATACGGCACATCGCCAAGAAATGGCACCTTATCTACGACCTTGCTTTGAGTATTTGAGAAAACGCCCCCAATCACGATGGTTTCGCCGTCGTTGACCAGCACCTTGGCGTTGACCTCGTTTTTCTTGATTGGCGGTACATCCTGCACTTTGTTCAGGTAATCCGGTTCGTCCTTGGTGACCTTGACCTCCATGATGATGCGATTGTCTGGGGTGATCTGCGGGGTGACTTCCAGCGACAGCGAAGCCTCCTTGAACGACACCGACGTGGCGCCACTGGAGCTGGCTTCCTGATACGGAATCTCGGTGCCTTTGAGGATTTTCGCGGTCTCCTTGTCGGAAGTGACGACCTTGGGCTGCGAGACGATTTCACCGTTGCCGGTTTTCTCCATCGCCGTCAGTTCAAGATCGAGCAAGACGTTGTCGGTGATGAAAGCGATGCCGATTCCTGAAGTATTGTTGACGGTGCCCATGTCGACGAACGGCGAGTTGGTGCTGGTGCTGCCGGGAGTACCAATGGTGGTCGACGAACCGTTGACCCCGGAGGCGTTCCAGTTGCCCTTGTTCTGGATCGAACCGCCCCAGCGCACGCCCAGGCTTTTGTCGTAATCGACGTTGGCCTCGACGATCCGTGCCTCGATCATCACCTGACGCACGGGAATATCCAGCTGTGCCACGATCCGCCGCAGTTCGTCGAGACGATCCTGAGTCTGATAGGCAATGATGTTGTTGGTCCGCTCATCCACCGTAATCGAACCGCGCTCGTCGATTTTCGCCTCGGCACTGGTCACCGACTGGAACAACTTGGCTATGTCCGCTGCCTTCGCGTAGTTCACTTGCAACAGTTCGCGACGCAGCGGTGCCAGTTCGGCGATCTGCTTCTGCGATTCCAGTTCCTGACGTTCGCGGGCAGCGATTTCATCGGCCGGGGCAACCAGCAGCACATTGCCGATCTTGCGTTTATCCAGGCCCTTGGTTTTCAGCACCAGATCCAGCGCCTGATCCCACGGCACGTTCTGCAGGCGCAAGGTGATACCACCCTGCACCGTGTCGCTGGCGACCAGGTTGAGGTTGGTGAAGTCGGCGATCAGTTGCAGCACTGAACGCACATCAATGTCCTGAAAATTCAGCGAGAGCTTTTCGCCGACGTAAGCCTGACGATCGGCATTACGCTTTTGCAGGTCATCGACCGTCATCGGGCGGACGCTGATGGTCAGTTTGTTGTCGGTCTGGAAGGTCGAGTACTCATAAGTGCCGCTGGGTTCAACGGTAATAACCGTGCGATCAGCGGTCACTCCGGCATTGACGAACTGCACCGGGGTGGCGAAATCCTTCACGTCGAGGCGTACCCGCAAATTTTCCGGGAGTTGTGTGCGGGAAAAGCTGAGGATGATCTTGCCGTCATGCTCCTGGATATCCGGAGCGATGGTCGGGTCGGACAGGTCAATGACTACATTGCCTTCACCTGCCGTACCCCGCTGGAAATCTACGCCGCGAATAGCCCGGCTTTTCGGCACAACTGCCTTGGCCGACGCCGCAGCCGCAGGGCGTGGCGCAACGACAGCAGATCGCGGCGCTGCCGCCGGCGCGCCCTGCCCGACCACCACGAACAGATTGTTGCCCGCGACCCGCGTGGTGTAAGGCGCCAGTTGCGTGAGACTGACGATCAGCCGCGTGCGATCCTTGGCCTCGACCACCGTAGCGGTGCGTGCATTGCCGCTGCCCAGATCAAGGTTCTTGCTGGCCAATTGACTGGCGACACCGGGCAAATCGAGGGCGATGCGTGCCGGTGATTCGGTGGTGTAGCCCTTGGGCTGTGGCGGTGGGCCGTCGAACGACAGCTTCAGCTCGACGCGATCACCCGGCAACGCCGCCACATCAAGCGTCTTCAGATTGGCCGCGAGTACCATCGGCGACATCAGCGCTATCCATAGCGAAAAACCGAGGGTGGAGAAAATCCTGTTCATTGTTCGACTTCCACTATGAGTGCTCTTTCAAAGGAATGGTGCGCGGACGCTCCAGCCAGGCGCCTTCGCCGTCGGGGACGATTTCGACGACATCGACCTGGGTGGCGCTGATGGCAACGATGCGACCGTCATTGCGCCCCAGGTAATCGCCGACTTTCAGCCGATGCACCCCGCCCGCCCCGCGCAACAGCGCAAAGGAGCCGGAAACATTGGAGATCGTGCCGACCATCTCGAACTGCTCGATGTTGAAACCTTCGAGGTATTGCTTGACCCGGTTGGGGTCGGGTTTGACGTTGCGCGAACCATGTTTCTGCCCCGCCAGATCAACCCGCACCTGGCGCGAGAACGGACTGCGCAGGTTGGCCGCGCTGTAAGTGAATGTGGGGTAAGACCGGAATGTCGGGGTTGGTTCAATCTTGCCCGCCGGGCGCAGGCGCACTTCGTTCATGTAAGCGTCGAGATCGCTGAAGTCATTGCTGCCACCACAACCGTTCAGCGCGAGCAGCGTCATCGCCAACGCGATGTAACGAATCGGGCTCATTTCTGCAGCCCCTTGTCGTTGTACCGGTAGGTCTTGGCAAGGATGCTCATGCGTAGCTTCGGCCCGCCGTCTTTATTGGCGGGAGCGAGTTCGAAATCATGCAGGGTGACGATGCGCGGTAGCCCGGCCACGCCACTGACGAACGTGGCGAGGTCGTGGTAAGCACCAGTGACGGTGATCTGGATCGGCAGCTCTATATAAAACTGCTGTGTGACCTCCGGCAGCAGTTTGATCTCTTCAAACTCCAGGCCGCTGCCCAGACCCGTGCGAGTGATGTCTTCCAGCAGGCCCGGCACTTCGGTGTCACTGGGCAATTGCCGCAGCAATACGCCGAAGGTATTTTCCATCTCCTTCATTTGCTGGGTGTACAGCTCAAGATTGGCTGACAGGCGCGCCTTGCTGGCAAATTGTTCCTTGAGCGTGGCCTCCTCTTCGCGCTTGGCATCCAGCTGGCTTTCCAGATCACTGATGAAAAAGTTATAGCCAAGCGCCAACACCAGCAACATCAACAGCGCCCCGGCGATGGCTTTCACTGCCCCCGGCCACGAGCCGATATTGCTGGTATCGAGGTCGTTGAAATCGATGTCGCGCAAGCTTTCCAGCCATTCGGACGGCTTCATTGCTCGTCCTCCACGGTTCGGGGCTGGGTCTGCCGTACCGTCAGCTCAAAGGTATTGGCCTGATCCACCTGGCCCTCGGTCGTCGCCTTCACCTCGTTGAGGCCCGGGGCATCGAACCAGTCGGAGGCATCCAGATTGCGCATCAACTCGGAAATCCGGTTGTTCGATTCAGCGGCACCGCTGATCGACAGGGTTTTGCCAGCCATTTTCACGTCGGTGAAATACACACCGTCCGGCAGCGTACGCGCCAGTTGATCGAAGATTCGTCCGCTGATCTGCCGGTTGCCCTGCAAGTCCTGGATGATGCGCATGCGTTCGACCAGTTGCTGGCGACGCGCCTTGAGATCGCTGATCTGTTTGATCCGTTCGTCGACCACGGCAATCTGCTTGCCGATGTAATCATTGCGTGCCACTTGTCGTGCAATGGCGGTGCTGATGACCTGATCGGCAATCAACACCGCACCGACCGAGCCGACGACGACACCGATCAACGCCAGCAGGAAGCGTTTGCGCCGTTCTTCGCGGCGCTCTTCACGCCAGGGCAGGAGGTTGATCCGCGCCATCAGTCGAAACTCCTGAGCGCGAGCCCGCAGGCAATCATCAGGGCCGGCGCGTCACTGGCCAGTGCACCGGCATTGACCTTGCTGCTCAAGGCCATATTGGAAAACGGATTGGCCACTTGCGTCGGCGTGTTCAGGCGCTGCTCGATCAACCGATCCAGCCCGGGCACCGACGCCGTACCACCGGCCAGCAGAATGTGGTCGACCGCGTTGTATTGCCCTGAGGCGAAGAAGAACTGCAACGAGCGCGACACCTGCTGCACCAATGCCTCGCGAAACGGCTGCAAGACCTCGCTGATGTAATCATCGGGCAAACCGCCCTGCTTTTTCGCCAGCCCCGCCTGCTCGATGGTCAGGCCATAACGACGCTGGATTTCTTCGGTCAGTTGCCGGCCGCCGAACAATTGCTCGCGGGTGTAGATGATCTTGCCGTTGTGCAGAACGCTGAGGGTGGTCATGGTCGCGCCGATATCGACGACGGCGACAGTGAGCCGCTCTTGCGTGGCCGCCAGTTGCGTGGCGAGCAACCCGAAAGAGCGTTCCAGCGCATAGGCTTCGACATCGACGACCCGCGCAGTCAGCCCGGCGAGTGCCAGCGCCGCTTCACGGACTTCGACGTTTTCCTTGCGACAGGCGGCCAGCAGCACGTTGACCCGTTCAGGGTTGCGCGGCGAAACGCCCTGGACTTCGAAGTCGATGGCAACTTCGTCCAATGGATAGGGAATGTATTGGTCGGCCTCGATCTTGAGCTGGTTTTCCAGTTCGTCATCGGACAGCCCGGCATCCATTTCGATGATTTTGGTAATCACCGCCGAACCGGCCACTGCAACTGCCACGCCCTTGAGCCCGGTGCGCGCCTTGACCAGCACCCGGCTCAGGGCCTGGCCAACGCCTTCGAGTTCGGCGATGTTCTTTTCGACCACGGCGTTGGCCGGCAATGGCTCGACCGCGTACGCCTCGACCCGGTAGCGATCACCCTGGCGACTCAGTTCCAGCAGCTTCACTGACGTGGAACTGATGTCGATCCCCAGTAACGTATTGGCCTTTTTATTGAAGAGTCCCAGCACTACCAATTCCCTATGACTTTCCGTGAGTTACGGACTCTGTAATACGCATTGCGTTCCTTCACCCCGTCTTGACAGAAGCGCAAATGACGCCCCCAGCAGAAAAGTGCTTATAATGCCCAGCGTTTTTTTCTGCTTTTTACTGCAAGCGCGGATGGTTCTGTGTGTAGCCGGAGCCCCGTCGCCAAATTCATTCTTTGCCCTGGATGTCCAAACGCCTTGATTCGTCTGCTGAAATTTTTCGGTTGGTCCATCGTCGCCGTTTTCTGCGGACTGCTTTTAGGTCTCAGCGGCGCGTTTCTTTACCTTAGTCCGGGTTTGCCGTCTGTGGAGGCTCTGCGAAGCATTCAGTTGCAGATTCCGCTGCGGGTCTACTCCAGCGACAACAAGTTGATCGCAGAATTTGGCGAAATGCGCCGTACACCGATCCGTTTCGCCGACATTCCCCCCAATTTCATTAATGCGTTACTAAGTGCTGAAGACGACAATTTCGCCAACCACTACGGCGTCGATCCGAGCAGCCTGATGCGCGCCGCGACCCAATTGGTCAAAAGCGGACACATTCAGTCCGGCGGCAGCACCATCACCATGCAGGTGGCGAAGAACTTCTTTCTGACCAGCGAACGCAGCTTCTCGCGCAAAACCACCGAAATTCTTCTGGCCCTGCAGATCGAACGGCAGCTGACCAAGGACGAAATCCTTGAGCTGTACGTGAACAAGATCTATCTGGGCAACCGCGCCTACGGCATCGAAGCGGCGGCGCAGGTGTATTACGGCAAGTCGATCCGCGATGTCAGCCTGGCGCAGATGGCGATGATCGCCGGCCTGCCGAAAGCCCCGTCGCGCTTCAACCCGCTGGCCAACCCGGCGCGCAGTAAAGAACGCCGCGACTGGATCCTCGGGCGCATGTACAAGCTCGGCAAGATCACCGAAGCGGACTACACCGCCGCGATCAACGAACCGCTGAACGCCAGCTACCACGTACCGACGCCGGAAGTGAACGCGCCATACATCGCCGAGATGGCCCGCGCCGAAATGGTCGGCCGCTATGGCAGCGATGCCTATACGGAAGGTTTCCGCGTCACCACCACGGTGCCGAGCAACCTGCAGGAAATGGCCAACACCGCACTGCACGAAGGCCTGATGACCTATGACCAGCGTCACGGCTACCGCGGCCCCGAGTCGCGCCTGCCGGGCAAGACCCGCGAAGCCTGGGCCAGCGAGCTGACCAAACAACGCACGATCAGCAGCCTGGAGCCAGCCATCGTCACCCAGGTCGACAAAAACGGCCTGCAAGTGCTGACCCGCACTGGCGAGGAACACGTTGCCTGGGACACCATGAAATGGGCGCGTCCGTTCCTCAACACCAACAGCATGGGCGCCAACCCGCGCCAGCCGTCGGATGTCGCGGCGGTCGGTGATCTGGTTCGCGTGCAGCGTCAGAAAGACAATTCGCTGAAATTCAGCCAGATCCCACAAGCGCAAGGTGCGCTGGTGTCGCTGGATCCGCAGAACGGGGCGATTCGCTCGCTGGTCGGCGGTTTTGCCTTCGAGCAGAGCAACTACAACCGCGCGATGCAGGCCAAGCGTCAACCGGGTTCGAGCTTCAAGCCGTTCGTTTACAGCGCTGCGCTGGACAGTGGTTATACCGCCGCCACCTTGGTCAATGACGCGCCGATCGTGTTCGTCGACGAGTACCTGGACAAGGTCTGGCGCCCGAAGAACGACACCAACACCTTCCTCGGCCCGATCCGCTTGCGTGAGGCGCTGTACAAGTCGCGCAACCTCGTATCGATCCGCTTGCTGCAGGCGATGGGCGTGGGCAAGACCATCGACTACATCACCCGTTTCGGCTTCAACAAGCAGGACCTGCCGCCGAACCTGTCGCTGGCGCTGGGCACCGCAACGCTGACGCCGATGGAGATCGCCACCGGTTGGAGCACGTTCGCCAACGGCGGCTACAAGATCACCCCGTACATCATCGACAAGATCGAAAGCCGCAACGGCGACACGCTGTTCGTCGCCAACCCGCCGACTGTGCCTCAGGGTGGTTCGGCGACGGACGGTATCGCTGCGCCGAGCACTGAGTCGTTCACGGTCAATGCCGCGCCGGTTCCGGGTGAAGCGCCGGGCAACGCTACCGTACCGCAAGCACCGGCCGTGGCCGAGCGAATTGTCGACGGTCGTACCACCTACATCCTCAACAGCATGTTGCAGGACGTGATCAAGCTCGGCACTGGTCGCCGGGCGCTGGCCATGGGTCGTAGCGATATCGCCGGTAAAACCGGTACCACCAACGAATCGAAAGATGCGTGGTTCTCCGGTTACAACGCCGATTACGTGACCACGGTGTGGACCGGCTTCGACCAGCCGGAAAGCCTCGGTCGTCGCGAGTTCGGTGGCACCGTGGCGCTGCCGATCTGGATGAATTACATGTCGGCCGCGCTGAAGGACAAGCCGCCGCATGTTCAGCCTGAGCCGGAAGGTTTGCTGAGCCTGCGCGTGGATCCGGTCAGTGGTCGCGCGGCGACACCGAGCACGCCGGGCGCGTACTTCGAACTGTTCAAGTCTGAAGACACACCGCCTTCGGTGAATGAACTGGGCAATGGCACAGCGCCGGGCAGTCCGCTGCCGGCGGATGAGCAGGCGCCGATCGACTTGTTCTGATCCAGCGCCATAAAAAAAGCCCCGCCTTCGTGAGAAGAGCGGGGCTTTTTTATGGCTGATGATCAAGAGCCCCTCACCCTAGCCCTCCCGAAACGTCGGACCGCCCGTAGGGAGAGGGGACTGACCGAGTTGTCTGGGGTCATGCACCGACCTGAAAGTGTGGGGTCGATTATGGGTTCAAAACAATACGTTCAGGTCGGCGTAGCTCGCAAGCATCCCCCAATCAGTCCCCTCTCCCCCTGGGAGAGGGTTAGGGTGAGGGCCCTTGTCGATATGAAATGCGATCCTGAGAATTCCCGAAAACAAAAAAGCCCCAACTCTCACGAGCCGGGGCTTTTGTTTGAAGATCAAGAGCCCCTCACCCTAGCCCTCCCGAAACGTCGGACCGCCCGTAGGGAGAGGGGACTGACCGTAGAAAATTCACGAGATACACCGACCTGAAAGTGCATCAGCGCCTATGGATTCAACACGATAAGTTCAGGTCGGCGTAACTCTCAAGCATCCCCCAATCAGTCCCCTCTCCCCCTGGGAGAGGGTTAGGGTGAGGGCCTTTGTTGATATGAAATGCGATCCTGAGAATTCCCGAAAACAAAAAAAGCCCCGACTCTCACGAGCCGGGGCTTCTGTTTGAAGCGCTACAACAGCTTAGCCGTTGAACACGTCATCCACGCTCTTCAGCGGGTAGTTCTTCGGATACGGCAGGGTCGCCACACCAGTCTCGATCGCGGCTTTGGCCACAGCGTCGGAGATCAGGGTGATCAGACGCTTGTCCATTGGCTTCGGAATGATGTACTCACGGCCGAATTCCAGCGGCGCGCCACCGTAGGCATCGCACACGTCCTGTGGAACAGGCAGTTTGGCCAGTTCACGCAGGGCGTTGGCCGCAGCCACTTTCATTTCTTCGTTGATGCGCTTGGCGCGAACGTCCAGGGCACCACGGAAGATGAACGGGAAGCCCAGTACGTTGTTGACCTGGTTCGGGTAGTCCGAACGGCCGGTAGCCATGATCACATCGCTACGGGTGGCGTGCGCCAGTTCCGGGGAGATTTCCGGATCCGGGTTCGAGCACGCGAACACGATCGGGTTGGCCGCCATCGACAGCAGACCTTCAGCGCTCAGCAGGTTCGGGCCGGACAGACCGACGAACACGTCAGCGCCTGCCAGTGCGTCAGCCAGAGTGCGCTTGTCGGTGGCGTGAGCGAACACGGCTTTGTACTGGTTCAGGTCGTCACGGCCGGAGTGGATCACGCCGGTACGGTCAACCATGAAGATGTTTTCGATGCGTGCGCCCATGCTCACCAGCAATTTCATGCAGGAGATGGCAGCAGCGCCGGCGCCCAGGCAGACGATTTTCGCGTCAGGCAGGGTTTTGCCAGCGATTTCCAGGGCGTTGATCATGCCCGCAGCGGTCACGATCGCAGTGCCGTGCTGGTCATCGTGGAACACTGGAATGTCGCACTGCTCGATCAGAGCACGTTCGATCTCAAAGCACTCTGGTGCCTTGATGTCTTCCAGGTTGATGCCACCGAAGGTGATGGAGATGCGTTTTACGGTGTCGATGAAGGCTTGCGGGCTTTCGGAGTCGACTTCGATGTCGAAAACGTCGATGCCGGCGAAGCGCTTGAACAGTACGCCTTTACCTTCCATCACTGGCTTGGAAGCCAATGGGCCGAGGTTGCCCAGACCGAGAATCGCGGTGCCATCGGAAATGACTGCAACCAGGTTGCCCTTGCCGGTGTATTTGTAGGCCAGTTCAGGATCGCGAGCGATCTCACGCACTGGTTCAGCTACGCCGGGGCTGTAGGCCAGCGACAAGTCGCGAGCGGTAGCAGTGGCCTTGGTGAGCTCGACACTCAGCTTCCCTGGACGAGGATTGGCATGATATTCGAGAGCGGCAGTTTTCAGATCAGACATTTTGGCATTCCGCTTTTTACTGTTGGACAGACTGGTCAGCGAGGATACGCGCCTCGCAAAGTCCCCACAAGACTGAGCGGTCACCCCTGTCAAGCGCCCTGCCCTACGACTTTGGGCCAAGAGCCACGGCGCACAAGGGCTGGACTGTTCACAATCGACAGAAAAAATGTCTACAATTTTTCTTCAGCGCGGTGTTTGCAACATCGAAGGATCCGTCAACGGAAGTAGCCAGCGTGACTGACCGGATTGCAATCCACCGCGCCGGGAACGATCAACGATCCAGCCGCGAGCCTCGATCTGCATGCCTTTCAAAGTCTGCAAACGGGCATTGTCGAATTGTCCGACCAAATTGGGTGCAACGCGCAACACAAGCTTGTCCTGCAACTCGATCCAGATTCCGCCGCGATTGCGCTGAACCTTGCTCACACGCCCACTGACTACGGCGAAACCCGAGCGCTGGATCTGCTCCGCTTTCAGTACAGGTGATTGCCGCCAGAGGCCCAGTCCCGATGTTCTTGCACTGCGCTCGGCGGCTTGCTGGCAGGCAACAAGATCGACATTCGGCGCAACCGCGACCTGGAAACCGAGGCCATCGGCGAGCATTTGCGCTTCGAGATTGGCGCCGCTGGCACTGTAAATGTGCCCGAGCGTACGCCCGTAATGGTCTTTGGCTTGCTTGCCGACGCGCAAACCGACACGTCCGCCGCTGGCATCGACCAGCGCTTGCAGGCGTTTGCGTGCCGCCACCGCGAAGGGTTCATCGCTGCGGCCCTGCTTGCCCAGTTCAGGTGTGTTGAGGCCGATCATGCGTACGCTGCGGCCGTCGCTCAAACGCAAAGTGTCGCCATCGACCACACGCTGCACGGCGACGCTGGTCAGGCCAGCAGGCGTCGGGCAAAAGGCTTGCGCGCCGGAAAGCCAAATCGCGGACACAAAAAAGGCGCCCGCGAGGGACGCCTTTTTCAGCAACGAGGAAAAGCCCACCGGGCCCTTCAACCTTACTCTGCAGCAGCAGGTTTCTTGCCGAAAGCACCGAAACGGTCTGCGAAGCGCTGAACGCGGCCGCCAGTGTCCAGAGTCTTCTGCTTACCGGTGTAGAACGGGTGGCATTCGTTGCAAACGTCGATTGGCAGAGCTTTGCCGAAAGTCGAACGAGTTTCGAACTTGTTGCCACAGCTGCAGGTAACAGCGATGACTGGGTAATTCGGGTGGATATCAGCTTTCATGGTGTCTTCCTCAGCTAGCGTGCCGCCACCCAACACTATTGTTGAATACCGCACGTAATTAGGCCGCGGATTCTACCAGACCTTTTCAAACGCGCAAGCTGTCACCGAGACCGACCGTCTGCTAGGCTCCCGGCCTTGAACGCATTCCCCTGTGGGAGCGAGCTTGCTCGCGAATGCGTTGTGTCAGTCAATGTTCAAGCGCCTGATACACCGCCTTCGCGAGCAAGCTCGCTCCCACAATTGATCTGCGCTCAGCCCTTCCCTTGCGTTTAAAGAGATCCCCCCGCGTGCCCGACGCCATTCTGCGCCTCGCCCTGCCTTCACCCTTGCGCCGCCTGTTCGACTATCGAGCCCCGGCCGGCGTGCTGCGTGAACAATTGCAGCCGGGCATGCGCCTGCGGGTGCCGTTCGGTCGGCGGGAGATGATCGGGATTCTGGTCGAGGTCACCGACACCAGCGAAGTACCCGTGGAGAAACTCAAACCGGCGCTGGCCCTGCTCGATGCCACCCCGCCGCTGCCACCAGCGCTGTTCAAGTTATGCCTGTGGACGTCGCAGTATTATCAGCACAGCCTCGGCGACACCTTGAGCTGGGCGTTGCCGGTGCTGCTGCGTCAGGGCGAACTGGCCGAGGCTCGGCAAGAGCGCTTCTGGTCAGCCGTCCCCGGCGCCAGCCTTGATGACCCGCGCATCGCCCGCGCACCGCGCCAGCGTGAGGCACTGGCAACTCTGGCTCAGCATCCGCACGGCGTCGCCCATCAGTTGCTGAGCAAACTGATATTGAGCAAAGACAGTCTCGATCTGCTGCTGGCCAAAGGCCTGGTGCAAGTGGAAATCCGCCGCCATGCCCCAGGCGCGCGCCACGAACATTGGCTGGCGCAACCGGAATTACCGCTCAACACCGAACAACGCGCCGCGTACGAGGCGATCCGCGCCGGTTTCGACAGTTATCACGCGTTCCTGCTGGCCGGCGTCACCGGCAGCGGCAAGACCGAAGTCTATTTGCAGCTGATCCGTGAAACCCTCGAAGCCGGCAAGCAGGCCTTGGTACTGATCCCGGAGATCAACCTCGGCCCGCAGACCCTGGCGCGCTTCGAGCAGCGTTTCAATGCGCGCATCGCCCTGCTGCACTCGGCGGTTAATGACCGCGAGCGCCTCGATGCCTGGCTCGCAGCGCGCGATGGCGAGGCCGACATCATTATCGGTACCCGCTCGGCGCTGTTCACGCCGATGAAAAACCCCGGACTGATCATCATTGATGAAGAGCACGACGGTTCTTATAAACAGCAGGAAGGCCTGCGTTACCACGCTCGCGATCTGGCGCTGGTGCGTGCACGGCAGGAAAACATCCCGATCGTGCTGGGCTCCGCGACGCCCTCGCTGGAAAGCCTGCACAACGCCTACACAGGTCGTTATGGCCTCCTACGCCTTAATGAGCGTGCCGGCGGTGCCAAGCAACCACGTTTCCTGCGTCTGGACGTAAAAAGCCGTCCACTGGACAGCGGTATTTCCGGGCCGATGCAACAAGCCATCGGCCAGACCCTCGCCAATGGCCAACAGGTGCTGGTGTTCCTCAACCGTCGCGGTTTCGCACCGACGTTGCTCTGCCACGACTGCGGCTGGATGTCCGAGTGTTCGCGCTGCGATGCGCGGATGACTGTGCACCAGCGTTACGGTGAACTGCGTTGCCACCACTGTGGCTACGTCGAACGCACGCCGCGCCAGTGTCCGAAGTGCAACAAGGTCGATTTGCGCCCCGTGGGCGCGGGCACCGAACGCGCAGAAGAACGCCTGGCGATTCTGTTCCCTGATTACCCGGTGCTACGGGTCGATCGCGACAGCACGTCACGCAAGGACGCGATGAATCAGTTGTTCGCGACGATTCAGAAGGGTCAGCCGTGCATTCTGGTCGGCACGCAGATGTTGGCCAAGGGGCACCATTTTCCAAGGGTGACACTGGTGTCGATCCTCGATGCTGACGGCGGCTTGTTCTCCGGTGACTTCCGCGCCAGCGAGCGCATGGCGCAGTTGATCGTGCAGGTGGCCGGGCGTGCCGGGCGAGCGGAAGAGCCGGGTAAGGTGATCATTCAGACGCACCTCGCCGACCATCCTTTATTGGTGCAACTCACCGAACAAGGCTATTTCGCCTTTGCTGAGCAGGCCTTGAGCGAGCGCCGGGCTGCCGGGTTACCGCCGTTTGCGCACCTGGCGTTGTTGCGTGCCGAAGCGCACAAGCCGGGACAGGCGGAAGGCTTTCTCGATGAGGCGTGCAGCGAGGCCGAGCGCTTGTTGGCAGAACAGAATCTGAACGGGATTGAATTGCTCGGGCCAGTGCCAGCGCCGATGGAACGCCGCGCCGGACGCTATCGCGCGCAACTTTTGTTGCAGGCAACGGCGCGGGCGCCGCTGCATCGGTTGCTGGCGAGTTGGTTGCTGGTGCTGGAGCAGATGCCGAGCGGGCGGGCGGTGCGCTGGTCGCTGGATGTCGATCCCGTCGATTTGTATTGAAGATCAAAAGATCGCAGCCTGCAGTTCCTACAGAGTTAATCGCGTTTACCTGTAGGAGTTGCCGCAGGCTGCGATCTTTTGCCTTTAATGTCACCACATATCCATAAGCTGCCTGCTAAGGTTGGCAAGCCCGTCTTCGCAACGGATAATGCCCAGTTTTTCCACCCGCGCATCGATGCGCCCGCCGCGCTTGCGGTCGAAAGAGAAGACCATGAAAGACACCATTCGCCAGCTGATCCAACAAGCCCTCACCCAACTCGTCAACGAAGGTGTGTTGCCTGAAGGCCTGTCGCCGGCGATTCAGGTGGAGAACGCCCGTGACAAGACCCACGGCGACTTCGCCAGCAACATCGCGATGATGCTGGCCAAGCCTGCGGGCATGAAACCGCGGGATCTGGCGGAAAAAATCATCGCCGCACTGCCGGCTGACGAGAACGTCACCAAAGCCGAAATCGCTGGCCCGGGCTTCATCAATTTCTTCCAGAACACTCAGGCGCTGGCCAATCGCCTCGAAGCCGCTTTGGCTGACGAGCGCATTGGCGTGCGCAAGGCTGGTCCTGTACAGCGCACCGTGGTCGATTTGTCGGCACCGAACCTGGCCAAAGAGATGCACGTCGGCCACTTGCGCTCGACCATCATCGGCGACGGCGTGGCCCGCGTACTCGAATTCCTCGGCGATGAAGTGATCCGTCAGAACCACGTTGGCGACTGGGGCACCCAGTTCGGCATGCTGATGGCTTATTTGCAGGAAAACCCGATCACCAGCGACGAGCTGTCTGACCTGGAAAACTTCTACCGCGCCGCCAAGCAGCGCTTCGACGAGTCCGCAGAATTCGCCGACCGCGCCCGTGGTCTGGTGGTCAAGCTGCAGGCCGGCGACGCCGAGTGCCTGGCGCTGTGGACCAAGTTCAAGGACATCTCGCTGTCGCACTGCCAGAAGATCTACGAACTGCTCAACGTCAAACTGACCATGGCTGACGTAATGGGCGAAAGCGCCTACAACGACGACCTGATCAACGTAGTCAACGACCTGAAAGCCGCTGGCATGCTGGTCGAAAGCAACGGCGCGCAGTGCGTGTTCCTCGACGAGTTCAAGAACGCCGACGGCGACCCGCTGCCGGTAATCATCGTCAAGGCTGACGGCGGCTACCTCTATGCCACCACTGACCTGGCAGCCGTACGCTACCGCAGCGGCAAGCTGAAAGCCGATCGCGCGCTGTACTTTGTCGATCAGCGTCAGGCCCTGCACTTCCAGCAAGTGTTCGCCGTGGCGCGCAAGGCTGGGTTTGTCACCCATCCGATGGAAATGGAACACATGGGCTTCGGCACCATGAACGGTGCCGATGGCCGTCCGTTCAAGACCCGTGACGGCGGCACCGTGAAGCTGATCGATCTGCTGACCGAAGCGCAGGAACGCGCCTACAGCCTGGTCAAAGAGAAGAACCCGGAGCTGGCCGAAGACGAACTGCGCAACATCGCCAAAGTCGTCGGCATCGGCGCAGTGAAATACGCCGACCTGTCGAAGCACCGCACCAGCGACTACAGCTTCAACTTCGACCTGATGCTGAACTTCGAAGGCAACACCGCGCCGTACCTGCTGTATGCCTACACCCGTGTGGCCGGTGTATTCCGCAAACTGGGCAAGGACTTCAGCGAAGTCGATGGCCAGATCGTCCTCGAAGCGGCGCACGAACAAGAGCTGGCGGCGAAGCTGGCGCAGTTCGGCGAAGTGCTGAACAACGTGTCCGAGAAAGGCACGCCGCACATTCTCTGCACTTACCTGTACGACGTTGCCGGTCTGTTCTCCAGCTTCTACGAGAACTGCCCGATCCTCGCCGCCGAGACCCCGGCCCAGATGCAGAGCCGTCTGCGCCTGGCCGCGCTGACCGGTCGCACCCTCAAGCAAGGCCTGGAGCTGTTGGGTCTGGAAACTCTGGAGCGTATGTAAGTTGGCTGCCAAGAAAAAACCTGCACCCAAGCGTGGCGCCAGCCGTTACCAAGCTCCTGCGAAGCAACCGATCCCGGGTTGGCTGTGGATGGCCATCGGCCTCACGGTCGGCGCGTTCATCGTGTTCCTGATGAAGCTCGAGCCGGGCAAGGGCAGCGATACGGTCAAGCGCGAGAAGGTCGAACAGGCACAACAGCAGAAAGCGTCGAAGATCGCCGAGGCCAACAAGACCCCGCCGAGCCCGACGCAACCGGTGAAGCCGAAGTACGACTTCTACACCCTGCTGCCGGAATCGGAAGTGATCGTGCCGCCGGACGCCGTGCCGGAGAAGACCTTGCCGACGCCACAAGTGCCGGCCATTCCGACCACGCCAGTGACACCGGCGGAAGCGGCGAAGATCGACACCGCGCGCGCACAGGCCGCACTGGCCGGGATTACTCCGCCGCCAGCGCCACCGGTGAGCAAAGCGGCGCCAGTAACCAAGTTCTTCTTGCAGGCCGGTTCGTTCCGCAAGGAAACCGATGCCGACAAGGTCCGTGCGCAGATCATTCTGCTCGGTCAAGCGGTGGCGGTTGAGTCCGGCACAGTAAAGGACGAAACCTGGTATCGCGTTTTGGTTGGTCCGTTCAGCAACCGTGAACAGCTGACCACTGCGCAGAAACAGCTGGCCGGTGCCGGCTTCAGCAACCTGTTGTTACAACAACGCCAGAGCCGCTGATTCCACCAGTAGTACCGCGTCATCGTTCATTCGCGAGCAGGCTCGCTCCCACAGGATATGCGCTGTCCCTGTGGGAGCGAGCCTGCTCGCGAAGGCGTCATAACCAGCACAAGATAATTCTGATCTGCCCTGCGCCGTTCGTCCCTCCGCACCCTCCCCGGTTGAAATCCTCTCCAGCACCCCCATATGAATGGGCATAAGGCACTTTCGCCCCGCTGTGTGGAGACTCTTCCCTTGACCACCATCGTTTCAGTCCGCCGTCACGGCAAAGTCGTCATGGGCGGCGACGGCCAGGTTTCTCTCGGCAATACCGTGATGAAAGGCAACGCGAAAAAAGTCCGTCGCCTGTACCACGGTCAGGTCATCGCCGGTTTTGCCGGTGCCACCGCCGACGCCTTTACCCTCTTCGAACGTTTCGAAGGCCAGCTTGAAAAACATCAGGGCCACCTGGTGCGCGCCGCTGTCGAACTCGCCAAAGAATGGCGCACTGACCGCTCCCTGAGCCGCCTCGAAGCCATGCTCGCGGTTGCCAACAAAGACGCTTCGCTGATCATCACCGGCAACGGTGACGTGGTCGAACCCGAAGACGGCCTGATCGCCATGGGTTCCGGTGGCGCCTATGCGCAAGCCGCCGCCAGCGCTCTGCTGAAAAAGACCGACCTGTCGGCCCGCGAAATCGTCGAAACCGCCCTCGGCATCGCTGGCGACATTTGTGTATTCACCAACCACACCCAGACCATTGAGGAGCAGGATCTCGCTGAATAAGCCTGACGCGGCCCTGTGCCACGGCTTGTTTCTGCTTGAGGACCGTCAATTATTATGTCCATGACTCCCCGCGAAATCGTCCACGAACTTAACCGCCATATCATCGGCCAGGACGATGCCAAGCGCGCCGTCGCGATTGCCCTGCGCAACCGCTGGCGCCGCATGCAGCTGCCTGAAGAGCTGCGTGTTGAAGTGACCCCGAAGAACATCCTGATGATCGGCCCGACCGGTGTCGGTAAAACCGAGATCGCCCGTCGCCTGGCGAAACTGGCCAACGCGCCGTTCATCAAGGTCGAAGCGACCAAGTTCACCGAAGTCGGCTATGTTGGCCGTGACGTCGAATCGATCATCCGTGATCTGGCCGACGCGGCGATCAAGATGCTTCGCGAGCAGGAAATGACCCGTGTGCGCCACCGTGCCGAAGACGCCGCCGAGGATCGCATCCTCGACGCACTGCTGCCGCCGGCGCGCATGGGCTTCAGCAATGAAGAAACGCCGAGCAGCGACTCCAACACCCGTCAGCTGTTCCGCAAGCGCCTGCGCGAAGGTCAGCTGGATGACAAGGAAATCGAGATCGAAGTCGCTGAAGTCGCCGGCATCGAAATCGCCACGCCGCCCGGCATGGAAGAGATGACCAACCAGTTGCAGTCGCTGTTCGCCAACATGGGCAAGGGCAAGAAGAAGGCGCGCAAGCTCAAGGTCAAAGAAGCCCTGAAGCTGGTACGCGACGAAGAAGCCGGGCGTCTGGTCAACGAAGAAGAGCTGAAGGCCAAAGCGCTGGAAGCGGTTGAACAGCACGGTATCGTATTTATCGACGAGATCGACAAAGTCGCCAAACGCGGCAACGTCGGCGGCGCCGATGTCTCCCGTGAAGGCGTACAGCGCGACCTGCTGCCGCTGATCGAGGGTTGCACCGTCAACACCAAACTGGGCATGGTCAAAACTGACCACATCCTGTTCATCGCTTCCGGCGCGTTTCACCTGAGCAAGCCGAGCGATCTGGTGCCTGAGCTGCAAGGTCGTCTGCCGATCCGCGTCGAACTCAAGGCCCTGAGCCCGTCGGACTTCGAACGCATCCTCAGCGAACCGCACGCTTCGCTCACCGAGCAATATTGCGCGCTGCTGAAAACCGAAGGCCTGAACATCCAGTTCCAGCCGGAAGGCATCAAGCGTCTGGCGGAGATCGCCTGGCAGGTCAACGAGAAGACCGAGAACATCGGTGCCCGTCGCCTGCACACGCTGCTTGAGCGCCTGCTCGAAGAGGTGTCGTTCAGCGCCGGTGATCTGGCCAGCACGCACGATGAGCAGCCGATTCTGATCGACGCCGAATACGTCAACAGCCACCTCGGCGAATTGGCGCAGAACGAAGACCTGTCCCGTTATATCCTGTAAGCCATACTTACAGATGTAATGGAACTGTGGGAGCGAGCCTGCTCGCGAAGACGGCAGTACATTCAACCCTTGTGTTGACTGAACCACCGCTTTCGCGAGCAGGCTCGCTCCCACAAGGTTCCGCACAAGACGGATACCTGCTCATGATCCCCACCGACATCAAACTGCACAAAGCCTCGAAAACCCTGACGCTCACCTACGCGTCCGGCGAAGAATACACACTGCCCGCCGAATTCCTGCGCGTGCATTCCCCCTCCGCCGAGGTCCAGGGCCACGGCAAACCGATCCTGCAATTCGGCAAGCTCAACGTCGGTCTGAGCAAGCTGGAACCGGCTGGTCACTACGCACTGAAACTGACCTTCGACGACGGTCACGACAGCGGCTTGTTCACTTGGGATTATCTCTACGAGCTGGGGCGACGTCATGACGCACTCTGGGCCGATTATCTGGCCGAGCTCAAAGCGGCGGGCAAGACCCGCGATCCGAACGAGTCAGTCGTCAAGCTGATGCTCTAGCCCGTGCCTTGCGCTCATTAGAGGGCATTTTCTAAATTCATCTGTTTGAATGCTCTGCTGTGTGGCCGAGGATCGGCCCGCTTGCGAAAAAAATTAAACTCGGGTAACCAATGGAGCTGGCAAGTTCCCTGCAGTGCTCTACGACTGTAAAGCAGCTATGCAGAATTAACGGTCACCCGAGCAGTAGTACCTGGCATTGGCTGTGGAACTGCACAGCAGAAAACCGGGTACTCGTCTCAGGACAATGGAGCGTCGTAGATGAGTAACAAGAATAACGATGACCTGAAGTACCAAGCCTCGGAAAATACCCTGGGGCTTAATCCCGTCGTTGGGCTACGCGGAAAGGATCTGCTGGCCTCTGCTCGTATGGTGCTGAAACAGGCCATCAGACAACCGATCCATAGCGTCAGGCACGTCACTCATTTCGGCCTCGAACTGAAGAACGTGTTGTTTGGTAAATCCGAACTGCAACCGGCTGGCGATGACCGTCGCTTCGCCGATCCTGCGTGGAGCCAGAACCCGCTCTACAAACGTTATCTGCAAACTTATCTGGCGTGGCGTAAGGAACTCCATGCCTGGATCGACGACAGCAGCCTGTCACCCAAAGACATCGCGCGCGGCCACTTCGTCATCAATCTGATGACCGAAGCCATGGCCCCGACCAACACTGCGGCCAATCCGGCGGCGGTGAAACGCTTTTTCGAAACCGGCGGCAAGAGTTTGCTCGACGGTCTCTCGCATCTGGCCAAGGACCTGGTACACAACGGCGGCATGCCGAGCCAGGTCAACATGGGCGCGTTCGAAGTCGGCAAAAGCCTCGGCGTGACCGAAGGCGCGGTGGTGTTCCGCAACGACGTGTTGGAGCTGATCCAGTACAAGCCGATCACCGAGCAAGTCCACGAGCGTCCATTGCTGGTGGTGCCGCCGCAGATCAACAAGTTCTACGTATTCGATTTGAGCCCGGACAAGAGTCTGGCGCGCTTCTGCCTGCGCAATAACGTGCAGACGTTTATCGTCAGCTGGCGCAACCCGACCAAGGCCCAGCGCGAATGGGGCCTGTCGACCTACATCGACGCGCTGAAAGAAGCGGTCGACGTGGTCACCGCGATCACCGGTAGCAAAGACGTGAACATGCTCGGCGCCTGCTCCGGTGGCATCACCTGCACCGCCCTGCTCGGCCACTACGCGGCGATCGGCGAGAAGAAGGTCAATGCCCTCACCCTGCTGGTTAGCGTGCTCGACACGACGCTGGACAGCGACGTCGCCCTGTTCGTCGACGAGCAGACCCTGGAAACCGCCAAGCGCCACTCGTACCAGGCCGGCGTGCTCGAAGGCAAAGACATGGCCAAGGTCTTCGCGTGGATGCGCCCCAACGACTTGATCTGGAACTACTGGGTCAATAACTACCTGCTCGGCAATGAACCGCCGGTGTTCGACATCCTCTTCTGGAACAACGACACCACCCGCTTGCCCGCCGCGTTCCACGGCGACCTGATCGAGATGTTCAAAAACAACCCACTGATCCGCCCGAATGCACTGGAAGTGTGCGGCACACCGATCGACCTCAAGCAGGTCACGGCCGACATCTTCTCGCTGGCCGGCACCAACGACCACATCACCCCGTGGAAGTCCTGCTACAAGTCGGCGCAGTTGTTCGGTGGCAAAGTCGAGTTCGTGCTGTCGAGCAGCGGGCATATCCAGAGCATCCTGAATCCGCCGGGCAACCCGAAATCGCGTTACATGACCGGCGAAGAGATGGCGGCCAATGCCGATGAGTGGCAAGAGAACTCGACCAAGCACACCGACTCCTGGTGGCTGTACTGGCAAGCATGGCAGGCCGAGCGCTCGGGCAACCTGAAAAAGGCCCCGCTGAAACTGGGCAACAAGGCGTATCCGGCGGGTGAAGCATCGCCGGGCACTTACGTTCACGAGCGGTAACTGACACACCCGGCCCAATGTAGGAGCTGCCGCAGGCTGCGATCTTTTGATTCTGTTTTTAAAATCAAGATCAACAGATCGCAGCCTTCGGCGGCTCTTACACAGGGGGCGGGGTGTACTTGAAATCCACAGGGCCTGAAGCATGCCGCAACCGTTCATATTCCGTACCGTCGATCTGGATGGCCAGACCCTCCGCACGGCGGTACGCCCCGGCAAGCCTCACTTGACGCCCTTGCTGATTTTCAACGGCATCGGCGCCAACCTGGAGCTGGTGTTTCCGTTTGTCGCGGCACTGGACCCGGATCTGGAAGTGATCGCCTTCGACGTGCCCGGTGTCGGCGGTTCCTCGACGCCGAACCGGCCGTATCGCTTTCCCGGGCTGGCCAAGCTGACAGCGCGGATGCTCGATTACCTCGACTACGGTCAGGTCAACGTCATCGGCGTGTCGTGGGGTGGCGCACTCGCGCAGCAGTTCGCCTACGACTACCCCGAGCGCTGCAAGAAACTGGTGCTGGCGGCGACTGCGGCCGGTGCCGTGATGGTGCCGGGCAAACCGAAAGTGCTGTGGATGATGGCCAGTCCACGGCGCTACATTCAGCCTTCCCACGTGATCCGCATCGCCCCGCTGATCTACGGCGGCTCGTTCCGTCGCGACCCGACTCTGGCGGCCAGCCACGCCGCGAAAGTGCGTTCGGCGGGCAAGCTCGGTTACTACTGGCAACTGTTCGCCGGCCTCGGCTGGACCAGCATTCACTGGCTGCACAAGATCCATCAGCCAACGCTGGTGCTGGCCGGCGATGACGATCCGCTGATCCCGCTGATCAACATGCGCATGCTCGCCTGGCGCATTCCCAACGCCCAACTGCACATCATCGACGACGGTCATCTGTTCCTGATTACCCGCGCCGAAGCGGTGGCGCCGATCATCATGAAATTCCTCCAGGAGGAACGTCAGCGTGCAGTGATGCACCCGCATCCGACACCGCTCGGCGGTTAACGCCGGCGGCAGGCTTTATGCAGTGCTTCAAGAAAGAGTGCGCGGCAGGACGCCGCGCAGGCAGCAACCCGCAACAGCGTCTATGGTGTTCTGGTTCGGTGAGTTTGTTTTTGGCCTGAAGACGAAGGAGTGTTGAGTCATGCGCGACAAACCAGCGACGGGCGGAGTGCCCAGCCCCGCCGTGTTCATCAACGCACAAAGTGCGATCACCGGTCTGCGTGGCCGGGACCTGATCTCGACCTTGCGAAGCGTCGCCGCCCATGGCCTGCGCAATCCGATTCACAGTGCGAAGCACGCGTTGAAACTCGGCGGTCAATTGGGCCGCGTGCTGCTCGGCGAAACCCTGCACCCGACCAATCCGAACGACAGCCGTTTCGCGGATCCGGCGTGGAGCCTGAACCCGTTTTACCGGCGCAGCCTGCAGGCTTATCTGGCTTGGCAGAAGCAGGTCAAAAGCTGGATCGACGAAAGCAGCATGAGCGATGACGATCGCGCCCGCGCGCACTTCGCCTTCACCCTGCTCAACGACGCCGTGGCGCCGTCCAACACCCTGCTCAACCCGCTGGCGGTCAAGGAGCTGTTCAACTCCGGTGGGCACAGTCTGGTGCGCGGCCTCAGCCATTTGTTCGATGACCTGCTGCACAACGACGGCCTGCCACGTCAGGTAACCAAACAGGCTTTCGAGGTCGGCAAGACCGTCGCCACCACCACCGGTTCGGTGGTGTTTCGCAACGATCTGCTTGAGCTGATCCAGTACCGACCGATGAGCGAAAAGCAGTACGCCAAGCCGCTGCTGGTGGTGCCGCCGCAAATCAACAAGTACTACATTTTCGACCTGAGCCCGCACAACAGTTTCGTCCAGTACGCGCTGAAGAATGGCCTGCAAACCTTCATGATCAGTTGGCGCAACCCCGATGTGCGCCATCGCGAATGGGGCCTGTCGACCTACGTCGAAGCAGTGGAAGAAGCGATGAACATCTGTCGGGCGATCACCGGCGCCCGCGAGGTCAACCTGATGGGCGCCTGCGCCGGCGGGCTGACCATCGCCGCCCTGCAAGGCCATTTGCAGGCCAAGCGGCAACTGCGCCGCGTCTCCAGCGCAACCTATCTGGTCAGCCTGCTCGACAGCCAGATCGAAACCCCGGCCACGCTGTTCGCCGACGAACAAACCCTCGAAGCCGCCAAGCGCCGTTCCTATCAGAAAGGCGTGCTCGACGGTCGCGACATGGCCAGGATCTTCGCCTGGATGCGCCCCAACGATTTGATCTGGAGCTACTTCGTCAACAACTACCTGTTGGGCAAAGAACCGCCGGCCTTCGACATCCTCTACTGGAACAACGACAACACCCGTCTGCCGGCGGCATTTCACGGTGACCTGCTGGACTTCTTCAAGCACAACCCGCTGACCCATCCGGGTGGGCTGGAGGTTTGCGGCACGCCCATCGATCTGCAGAAAGTCACTGTCGACAGCTTCAGCGTCGCCGGCATGAATGACCACATCACCCCGTGGGATGCGGTGTATCGCTCGACCCTGCTACTTGGTGGCGAACGGCGTTTCGTGCTGTCCAACAGCGGCCACGTGCAGAGCATTCTCAACCCGCCGAGCAACCCGAAAGCCGCCTACGTCGAAAACGGCAAGATGAGCAGCGACCCGCGCGCCTGGTATTACGACGGCAAGCACGTTGACGGAAGTTGGTGGCCGCAGTGGCTGGAATGGATTCAGCAACGCTCCGGGGCGCAGCACGAAACATCGTTCACCCTCGGCAACCCGAACTATCCACCGATGGAGGCCGCGCCCGGTACTTACGTGCGTGTGCGCTGACGCTTAACCGAACTTTTCTAAGAAGACTGGATGAAAACCCGCGACCGGATTCTCGAATGTGCTTTGCAACTGTTCAACGAAAAGGGCGAGCCGAACGTCTCCACCATGGAGGTGGCCAACGAAATGGGCATCAGCCCGGGCAACCTCTACTACCACTTTCACGGCAAGGAACCGCTGATTCTCGGGTTGTTCGAACGCTTCCAGAATGAACTGGCGCCGCTGCTCGATCCGCCGCCGGATGTGGAATTGGCGCCGGAGGATTACTGGCTGTTTTTGCATTTGATCGTCGAGCGGTTGGCGCAATATCGGTTTTTGTTTCAGGACCTGTCGAACCTGGCCGGGCGGCTGCCGAAACTGGCGAAGGGGATTCGCCATTTGCTCAATGCGCTGAAGCGCACACTGGCGTCGCTGTTGGCGCGGTTGAAGGCTTCGGGGCAGTTGGTCAGTGATACCCAGGCGTTGGGGCAGTTGGTGGAGCAGATCACCATGACGTTGCTGTTTTCGCTGGATTATCAGCGGATTCTGGATCGTGAGGGTGAGGTCAGGCTGGTTGTTTACCAGATCATGATGCTGGTAGCGCCGCATTTGCTGCCGCCGGTTAAGGTCGCCACGGAGCGGATGGCCCTGCAATACCTTGAAGATCACGACTGAATCAAAAGCCCCTCACCCTAGCCCTCCCGAAACGTCGGACCGCCCGGAGGGAGAGGGGACTGATTGGGGGATGCTGTAGAAGTACGCCGACCTGACAGTGCGTTACCGAATCCATAATCGATAAGGTCTTTCAGGTCGGCGTATAGCGTGAGACACCTCGGTCGGTCCCCTCTCCCTCTGGGAGAGGGCTAGGGTGAGGGGCTGTTGAAATTCAGATACAAAAACGCCCGACCTTCGCAGGCCGGGCGTTTTGTTTTGCCCTGATGAATCAGGACTGACTGGTTGGCGTCGACGGCGTCGATGCAGCAGTCGGGGTAGCCACTGGAGCCGGTGCGGCGGCGGAGTTCGACGCGCTCACCGGTGCTGCCGGGGTGGCCGCGGTGGCCGGTTTGGCTGCAGCAGGTGCTGCTGGCTTCGGCGCTGCGGCTTTCGGCGCGGCCGGTTTTTTCACTGCCGGTTTGGCGGCAGCGGTTTTCGCTGCTGGCTTGGCGGCTGGTTTCGCTGCAGTTTTGGCTGCCGGTTTTGCTGCCGGTTTCGCAGCGGCTTTGGCAGCAACCGGTTTGGCGGCGGCTTTGGCTGCTGGCTTGGCGGCAGCGGTTTTGGCTGCAGGCTTGGCCGCTGCTTTTGCCGCAGGTTTAGCGGCAGCTTTAGCCAATGGCTTGGCAGCGGATTTTGCCGCTGGTTTGGCCGCTGCGGTTTTCGCCGCCGGTTTTGCCGCAGCGGTTTTCGCCGCCACAGGTTGAGCCTTCAGACCGGTGAGCTTCTCGATCTGTTTGGTCAGTGTGTCGACCTTGCTGTTAAGTGCCTTGACCTCATTGCGGCTCGGTACACCCAGGCGCGAAATCGCGCTGTTCAGGCGCTTGTCGAAAGCCCCTTCCAACTCGTCCCACTTGCCCAGTGCGCGATCTTTCACGCCGCTGATGCGCGACTTGGCCGAAGAAGCGGAGTCCTTGGCGGCATCGACTTTTTTGCCGACTGCGGACTTGGTGAGCTTCTCGGCTTTCTCGCCGTCTTTGACCAATGTATCGAAGAGCTTGCTGCCGTCAGTGTCGATCTTCGAGTACACGCCTAAACCAGCCAGCCAGATTTTGCGGGAGTAGTCTTCGACTTTCCCGATCCACGAGCTGCCTTCTTTATCGGTGTTCTTTTTACCAGCCATCCCGTTCTCCTTAAGATTTTCGCGCGACGCGTTCGAGCAATGCCGTCAGCTCATCGAGCTTAGCAGAGAGTGTCTCAACGTCATGTTTAGACGGAATGCCGATACGATTCAAGGCGCTTGCTACGCGGGTGTCGAATGCCTTCTCGACCTTGTCGAGCTGAACTTCGACGCGACCTTTGAAAGAACTCACTTCGCTCTTGGCTTCATCGATCTCGGCGTTGGCCGCTTCGAGTTTTTCGGTGACGGCTTTTTTGCCTTTCTTTTCAACACTTTGACCAGCCTTGACCAACTCTTGAAAGTAGTCGCTACCCTCTTGGCCGACCTTGGCGTAGGCACCCAGGCCTGCCAGCCAGATCTTGCGGGCATAGGATTTGACGTCGCTCAGAGCAGAAGTCGAAGCGTCGATTTTTTTCTTCAAAATTACTTTGGCCATGGTGCACCTCACGCGCAGAAGGTTTGAGGAACTGCCCGGGAAAGTGTCGGGCTCTGGCACAAAGTAGGCAGAAAAATTAGAAACGGCACCCTAACAACTGACATAAACAGAGGGAGCACCACAAAAAAAATGTGGGAGCGAGCCTGCTCGCGAAAACGGTGTATCAGTCAATATTCGAGTCGACTGACGCACCGCTTTCGCGAGCAGGCTCGCTCCCACAGGGGATCTCGGGTTACCGAAAAATCGCGATCAGACCAGCGCTTTGTCGAGGGCCTTCTCGATCTCGGCTTTGATCATGCCGCTCATGGCCGACATCATGATGCCCAGTTCCACGTCGACCTTGATCGAATCGTCCGCCACATGCACCGCGCCTTTCACGCCCGAGCGCTTGAGGTTCAGGGTGTCACCCGACCATTGCGGCTCCAGGCCATATTGTTCGGAGAGTTTTTGCGCCAGCTTGTCGGCCTTCTCGCGGGCGGCTTCCTTGCCCAGGTTGTGGGCACGCTCAACAGTGATTTTGGCCATTGATTGACTCCTGCTTTTTGAATGGGGCGAAAAAGATGTGTCGGTAAATCTTGACCGCCGCTGCGGCAAATCGTCCCGAAGGTTGCCCATCTTACCTTTAGCCATTCCAAGACAAAGCATGGCTTGGGGATTAGAATGTCGCGCATTCTCTTTTGGTGACAGCGATATGACTGATCAGCGCAAAGGCAGCGATGCCGAACCCACCACTCACTTCGGCTTCAAAAACGTTCCGGAAAGCCAGAAAGCGGAAAAAGTCGCTGAGGTTTTCCACTCGGTAGCCGCCAAGTACGACCTGATGAACGACCTTCTGTCGGGCGGCATGCACCGTCTGTGGAAGCGTTTCGCGATCGAACTGTCGGGCGTGCGCAGCGGTAACCGCGTGCTCGACATCGCCGGCGGTACCGGTGACCTGACCAAAAAATTCTCGCACCTGGTCGGCCCGACCGGTCAGGTGGTGTTGGCCGACATCAACGAGTCGATGCTCAAGGTCGGCCGTGATCGTCTGCTCGATCTGGGTGTCGCCGGCAACGTCGAATTCGTTCAGGCGGACGCGGAAAAACTGCCGTTCCCGGACAATCATTTCGATTGCGTGACCATCGCCTTCGGCCTGCGCAACGTGACACACAAAGAAGACGCCCTGCGCTCGATGCTGCGCGTGCTCAAGCCCGGCGGTCGTCTGTTGGTGCTGGAGTTCTCCAAGCCAACCAACGCGCTGATGTCGAAAGCCTACGACGCTTACTCGTTCGCCTTCATGCCGCTGATGGGCAAGCTGATCACCAATGACTCGGAAAGCTATCGCTACCTGGCCGAATCGATCCGCATGCACCCGAATCAGGAAACCCTGAAGTCGATGATGGTCGACGCCGGTTTCGACCGCGTGACCTATCACAACATGACCGCAGGCATCGTCGCCCTGCACCGTGGCATCAAGCCCTGATGTTGCTCACCGGGCTGCTCGCCAGCGTTGAACTCGGCCTCAACCGGGTGCTGCGTCTCGACAGCACGGCGCTGCCGCGGCTGGCGCATTTGACCGGCAAGGTGATTGCCGTCGACTGCCGCAGCCCGGCGCTGCAACTGTTCATCCTGCCGAGCGACGAAGGTTTGATGCTGGCCTCGCACTGGGAAACCGCTGTCGACTGCACCCTGCGCGCCCCGGCCTCGAGCCTGATCAAACTGGCCGTGAGCAAAGACAAGACCGCGGTGTTGCACGCCCCGGAAGTCGAGCTCGATGGCGACAGCGGCGTGCTGCTGGAGCTGGCCGGTGTGCTGCAGGATCTTGAGCTGGACTGGGAGTACGAACTCTCGCGCTGGCTCGGCCCGGTCGCCACGCAACTGGTCGGCGGCCATCTGCGCAGCCGCGCGCGCTGGTATCAACAAGGATTTGCCAGCCTCAACCAGAATCTCGCCGAATACCTCGCCGAAGAATCGCGCACCCTCGTCGGGCAGCGCGAAGCCGAAGCACGGTTCAGCGAACTGGACCGGATCAAACTTGATCTGGAACGTCTCGAGGCGCGTTTCGAGCGCCTTTCCCGATCCCTCGACCCAAGCGATAACGCATGAAGCTGCTCGCCGTCCGCCGTCTGCTGCGCATCCAGTCTGTCGTGATCCGCTACCGCCTCGATGACCTGCTGTTCGATCTGCCGCTGCCCTGGTTTCTCCTGGCGCTGCGCTATGTGCTGCCGTGGCGCTGGTTCCCGCGCAAGCCGCTGGAGCTGAACCGGGGCGCGCGTCTGCGCCTGGCGTTGCAGGATCTCGGGCCGATTTTCATCAAGTTCGGACAGATTCTCTCGACCCGCCGCGACCTGCTGCCGGAAGACATCGCCGATGAGCTGATGCTGTTGCAGGACCGCGTGCCGCCGTTCGATTCGCAGCTGTCGATCAAGCTGATCGAAGAACAGCTGGGCAAGAAAATCAGCGACGTGTTCAGCCGCTTCGATGTTGAACCACTGGCCTCGGCATCGGTGGCGCAGGTGCATGCCGCGCAGCTGAAAACCGGCGAAGAAGTCGTGGTCAAGGTGATCCGGCCGGGCCTGAAGCCGATCATCGCGCAGGATCTGGCGTGGCTGTTCATTCTTGCCCGCGCCGCCGAAAAGCTCTCGGCCGACGCGCGTCTGCTGCACCCGGTCGACGTGGTGCAGGACTACGAAAAAACCATCTACGACGAGCTCGATCTGCTGCGCGAGGCGGCCAACGCCAGCCAGTTGAAGCGTAACTTCGAAGGTTCGCCGCTGCTGTATGTGCCGCAAGTCTATTGGGACTGGTGCCGGCCGAAAGTGCTGGTGATGGAGCGCATCTACGGCATTCAGGTCACCGATCTGGCGACCCTCGCCGATCAGCGCACCGACATGAAAATGCTTGCCGAACGCGGTGTGGAGATCTTCTTCACCCAAGTGTTCCGCGACAGTTTCTTCCACGCCGACATGCACCCGGGCAACATTTTCGTCAGCACCGTCAATCCGTGGAGCCCGCAGTACATCGCGATCGACTGCGGCATCGTCGGCAGCCTGACCCCGGAAGATCAGGATTATCTGGCGCGCAACCTGTTCGCCTTCTTCAAGCGTGACTACCGTCGTGTGGCGCAACTGCACATCGACTCGGGCTGGGTGCCGGCGGAAACCAAACTCAACGAATTCGAAGCGGCAATCCGCACCGTGTGCGAACCGATCTTCGAAAAACCGTTAAAAGATATTTCATTTGGCCAGGTGCTGATGCGCCTGTTCCAGACCGCACGGCGCTTCAACATGGAAGTGCAGCCGCAACTTGTGCTGTTGCAAAAAACCTTGCTGAACATCGAAGGCCTCGGCCGCCAGTTGTATCCGGATCTGGATTTGTGGAACACCGCGCAGCCATTCCTCGAACGCTGGATGCGCGAGCGCGTCAGCCCGAAAGCCTTGCTGGGCAACGTGCAGAGCCAGTTCGAACAACTGCCGCACCTGGCCAACATGGCTCGTGATCTGCTCGAACGCATGTCGCAACCGCACGCCTATGACCCGCCGCCACCGTGGCACAAACGCAAGGACGACTGGTTCCTGCGCCTGCTCGGTTGCGCGCATCTGGCGGGCGGGGTGATCCTCGCCATCGGTGGCCCGCTGCACGAATTGGGGCATTGGCCGGCGGGAATCATGGTGGCAGTCGGCTTGTATCTGGTCGCTCGCCGATAGCCAGTTTCGTGATCGGCTGGCACACTGTTTCAATGCCTGAACCCGACTATTGAAGTGTGGGGTTCGCTGTCGGAGTCGAAAATGAACAACTGGCTGGACGAGATCAAGTGGGACGCTGATGGCCTGGTGCCGGCGATTGCCCAGGATCACAAGACCGGACGCGTGCTGATGATGGCCTGGATGAACCGCGAGGCGCTCGAACTGACCGCTGCGGAAAACCGTGCAATCTACTGGTCACGTTCCCGTGGCAAGCTGTGGCGCAAGGGCGAAGAGTCCGGCCATGTACAGACCTTGCATGAAATGCGTCTGGACTGTGACGCCGACGTGATCATCCTGATGGTTGAACAGATCGGCGACATCGCTTGCCATACCGGCCGTCAAAGCTGCTTTTACCGTGTCTTCGAAAACGGCGACTGGAAGACAGTCGACCCGGTCCTCAAAGATCCGCACGCAATCTATTCCGCAGGACACAAACATGAGTGACACCCTGACCCGCCTCGCTCAGGTACTTGAAGAGCGCAAAGGCGCAGCCGCCGACAGCTCCTATGTGGCTAGTCTGTATCACAAGGGTTTGAACAAGATTCTGGAGAAAGTCGGCGAAGAGTCGGTCGAAACCATTATTGCCGCCAAGGACGCCGCCATCAGCGGCGACTGCAGCGACGTGATCTACGAGACCGCCGACCTGTGGTTCCACAGCATGGTCATGCTCGCCCAACTGGGGCAGCATCCGCAGGCCGTGCTGGATGAACTGGACCGTCGCTTCGGCCTGTCCGGACACGTCGAGAAAGCCTCGCGTCCGTCCGCCTGAACAATTTTTAGAGAGGAACAGCAACATGGGCATTTTTGACTGGAAACACTGGATCGTCATTCTGGTTGTCGTGGTGCTGGTGTTCGGCACCAAGAAACTGAAAAACCTCGGCACCGACGTTGGCGAGTCGATCAAGGGCTTTCGCAAAGCCATGAACGACGACGAAAAACCGGCCGCTGATCCTACCGTGACGCCTGCACAGCCAGTGCCACCGGTGCAGCCGCAAGCCACCGCTCAGGCCAACCCGCCGCACACCATCGACGTGCAGGCGCAGAAAGTCGAAGAGCCGATCCGCAAAGACGTGTGAGCACTGACTAATGTTTGGTATCAGCTTCTCTGAACTGCTGCTCGTCGGCCTCGTGGCCCTGCTGGTGCTGGGCCCCGAGCGTCTGCCGGGCGCTGCGCGCACTGCTGGCCTGTGGGTCGGTCGGCTGAAGCGCAGCTTCAACGCGATCAAACAGGAAGTTGAACGTGAAATCGGTGCCGACGAGATCCGTCGGCAACTGCACAACGAGCACATTCTGTCGCTGGAGCAGGAGGCGCGGAAGATTTTCAGCCCGGTTCAGCAGGAACCGACGCCGGTTGAGCATGTGGGTCAGCAGACGATTCATGCGCCAACCGCGCCTGTTGCTGCACCTGCTCCGACACCTGCACCTGCTGCCGTTGTAACGCCGGCAGTACCGGCGGTCGCGCCTGCAGAAACTTCGGTTGAATATGTATCTCCAACCGCCGCGCCGATCCAACCAGCGCCTCACGACCCAACATTGCCGCCGCGAGCCCCATGAGCGATCTCCCCGAAAACGACCAGCACATGCCGCTGGTTTCGCACCTCACCGAGTTGCGCACCCGCCTGCTGCGTTGTGTGGCGGCGATCTTCATCATCTTCGCCGGGCTGTTCGCGTTCACCCAGCAGATCTACACCTTCGTCTCGACGCCGCTGCGCCAGTACCTGCCGGTCGGCGCGACGATGATCGCCACCGATGTGTCGTCGCCGTTCCTGACACCGCTGAAGCTGACGATGATGGTCTCGCTGTTCCTCGCGATACCGGTGATCCTGCATCAGATCTGGGGCTTTATCGCGCCGGGCCTGTACAAGCATGAGAAACGCATCGCAGTGCCGCTGCTGGTGTCGAGCATTCTGCTGTTCTACACCGGCATGGCGTTCGCCTATTACTTCGTGTTCCCGCTGATCTTCAAGTTCTTCGCCGCGGCCACCCCGGCCGGCGTGGAAATGATGACCGACATCGCCAGTTACCTCGATTTCGTCATGACGCTGTTCTTCGCTTTCGGCGTGGCGTTCGAGATCCCGGTCGCCGTGGTGCTGCTGGTGTGGATCGGCGTGGTCGACGTCGCCTACCTGAAGAAGATCCGCCCATACGTGATCATCGGCTGCTTCGTGGTCGGCATGATCCTGACGCCGCCGGACATCTTCTCGCAGACCCTGCTGGCCGTGCCGATGTGGATGCTGTTTGAAATCGGCATTCTGTTCGGTGGTTTGATCAGCAAGCGCGAACGCCCGGACGAGAACCCGGCCGACGACCACAACGACCAGCCGCCAGCGACCCAGGCATGAACCTGCTGTTGCTCGAAGAGGCCGATTTCATTGCGGCCGACCGCGTGGTGCTGCGTGATCGGCGCTTGACGCACATGCAGGAAGTTCATCGTTCGGAAGTCGGTGACAGCTTGCGCGTCGGGCGCATCAACGGGCTGATGGGTTCGGCTGAGTTGCTCCGACTGGAAACAGGCGAAGCTGAGCTGCGCGTCACTCTCGATCAGCCGCCACCGGCCAAACTACCATTGACCCTCGTGCTGGCGCTGCCGCGTCCGAAAATGCTCCGCCGAGTATTTCAGACCGTGGCGACCATGGGCGTGTCCAATGTGATTCTGGTCAACAGCTATCGGGTCGAAAAAAGCTTCTGGCAGACGCCTTTTCTTGAGCCTGAGGCGATTCGCGAAAATTTGATCCTCGGCCTCGAACAGGCCCGCGACACCGTGCTGCCGGAAATCATCATCGAGAAGCGCTTCAAGCCGTTTGTTGAAGATCGGCTGCCGGCGATTACCGAAGGCACCCTCGGTCTGGTCGGCCATCCCGGTAACTATCCGCCGTGCCCACGCGCCCTCAACGAACCCGTGACCCTGGCCATCGGCCCTGAAGGCGGCTGGATTCCCTACGAAATCGATCTGCTGGCCAAGTCCGGCCTGCAACCGGTGCAACTCGGCGAACGCATCCTGCGTGTCGAAACCGCCGTCACTGCCCTACTCGCCCGGCTCTTCTAACCAAACACCGCTCCCCTGTGGAGCTGCCGAAGGCTGCGATCTTTTGATGTTGTTTTAGAAGCAAGATCAAAAGATCGCAGCCTTCGGCAGCTCCTACATTTGCACTGTGCGGGGCCGGCGGATAAATGGCGTTACAGATTGCCATCATTCGGCCGATACCTTCTCCATAAGTCCAATTAGTGGTCCGAAGGGAGTGGTGGCATGTACCGTTGGTTAGCCGAGAGTCTTGGAAACGTCAGCGTCAAACGCAAGCTGGGTATCGGTTTCGGCCTGGTGTTGTTGCTGACACTGTTGATCACCTTCACCGGCTGGACCGGCATGAGCGGCATCATCAGCCGCGGTGACAAACTCGGCTTTATCTCCAGCCTCAACGAGCTGACCAAGGACCTGCGCCTCGCGCGTCTGGACTACGAAGCACGCCGCGGCGAACAAGGTCCTGGCGCGGTCACCGATCTGCTCAACAAACTCGACAGCGGCCTGCAAACCGCGCGCAGCCTGATTGAACAGCCGTCCGACGCGGCGATGGTCGATCAACAACTGGCCGCCGTTACGGAATACAAACGCGCCTTTGCCGACATGACCCAGGCCACCGTGCAGCGCGAAGACGCCCGCAGCAAGCTCGGCGCCAGCGCCGACAATGCCGTGGCGAAAGTCGCGGAGGTGGAAAAATCCATGCTGGCGGGTGACAGCGTCGCGCAATTCAACAGTGTGATCGAGCTGAGCAAACTGCTGCAGCAAGCACGCTACCAAGTGCGCGGCTACACCTACAGCGGCAAGGCCGAAGCCGAGCAACCGGCGCTCGACGCCATCGACAACGCCCTGAAAAACCTCGACAGCCTGCCGGCAAAACTGCCGGAACAGCACATCGCCAACCTGCAACAGGCTACTGACTCGATCAAAGCCTATCGCGCGGCCGTTGCGCAGTTCCGTGACTCGCAGGTCAACAACGCCAAGGCCGCCGCGCGCATGTCGACGCAGGGCGACATCCTCATCGACGTCAGCAAGAAACTCACCGAATCGCAAACCATCGTGCGCGACACCGACGCCGCTCACGCCAAGAACATGCTGATCATCGCCACTCTACTTGCCGTGGCGTTCGGTCTGCTCGCCGCTTGGGCGATCACTCGCCAGATCATCATCCCGCTGAACCAGACCTTGAAAGTCGCCGAGCGCGTTGCCGCCGGCGACCTGACCCACAATCTGGTGTCCTTGCGCCGCGACGAACTCGGCCAGTTGCAGCGTTCGATGCAGAGCATGACCCAAGGCCTGCGTGAACTGGTCGGCGGGATCAGCGACGGCGTCACCCAGATCGCCAGCGCCGCCGAAGAACTCTCCGCCGTGACCGAGCAGACCAGCGCCGGGGTCAACAATCAGAAAATCGAGACCGATCAGGTCGCCACCGCCATGAACGAAATGGCCGCCACCGTGCAGGAAGTCGCGCGCAACGCCGAGGAAGCGTCTGAAGCTGCCGTGGCTGCCGACCAACAAGCCCGCGAAGGCGACAAAGTCGTCGGCGAAGCCATCGCGCAGATCGAGCGTCTGGCGCTTGAAGTCGGCCACTCCACCGAGGCCATGGGCGAACTGAAGCGCGAAAGCGACAAGATCGGCAGCGTCCTCGACGTGATCAAATCCGTGGCCCAGCAAACCAACCTGCTGGCCCTCAACGCGGCCATCGAGGCTGCGCGTGCCGGTGAAGCCGGACGCGGCTTCGCCGTGGTGGCCGATGAAGTACGCAGCCTCGCGCAGCGCACGCAGAAGTCCACCGAAGAGATCGAAGAGCTGATCGTCGGCCTGCAGAACGGCACCCAGCAAGTGGCAACGATCATGGACAACAGCCGCACCCTCACCGACAGCAGCGTTGAGCTGACCCGTCGCGCAGGCGGTTCACTGGAAAGCATCACCCGCACCGTGTCGGCGATTCAGGCGATGAACCAACAGATTGCGGCAGCGGCCGAGCAGCAAAGCGCGGTAGCTGAAGAGATCAACCGGAGCGTGCTGAATGTGCGGGATGTGTCGGATCAGACGTCGGCGGCGAGTGAAGAGACGGCGGCTTCCAGCGTTGAGCTGGCGCGCTTGGGCACTCACTTGCAGATGCTGGTGGGGCGCTTCAAGGTTTGAGGTGATTCATCCACCTCGGTTCGCTGTGAACCGAGGTGATGCCATTCGCGAGCAGGCTCGCTCCCACATTGGGCCGCGTCCGCTTGGACAACTCGGTCAACTGTGGGAGCGAGCCTGCTCGCGAAGGCGTCCTGAGAGACGCTGAAATTACAAGACCTGACGCAAGAAGGCCTGAGCGCGCGGATCCTTCGGTGCATCAAAGAACTCAGCCGGTGCGGCATCTTCCAGCAGCTTGCCGTGATCGAAGAACAACACCCGATCCGCCACTTCCCGGGCAAAACCCATTTCGTGGGTGACGCAGACCATGGTCATGCCTTCCACAGCCAGGTTCTTCATCACGTCCAGCACCTCACCGACCATTTCCGGGTCGAGCGCCGAGGTCGGCTCATCGAACAACATCACCTTAGGTTCCATCGCCAGCGCCCGGGCAATCGCCACGCGCTGTTGCTGACCGCCGGACAGGCGTGACGGAAACTCGTTAGCCTTCTGTGCAATCCCGACCTTTTTCAGCAACTCCATCGCCTTGGCTTCGCGCTCTTTCTTGCCGCGCTTGCGCACGACCTTCTGCGCCAGACAAAGGTTTTCCAGCACGGTCATGTGCGGGAACAGGTTGAAATGCTGGAACACCATGCCAACTTCACGGCGGTAGGCGTTGACGTCGGTTTTCGGGTCGGCCAGTTGCAGACCGTCGATGCTCACCGAGCCCGAGTCAAACTCCTCCAGGCCATTGAGGCAGCGCAGGAAGGTCGACTTGCCGGAACCCGAAGGGCCGATGACCACCAGCACTTCGCCCTTGGCCACCGTGGTGCTGACGTTATCCACCGCACGCACCACTTGCCCACGGGTGTCGAAGACTTTTACCAGATCGCGGACTTCAATCACTTTGCGCGAGCCTCCGCTCAAGCCGGCTGGCGATTTTCGACAGCGGCAGGTTGATCAACAGGTACAGACCGGCGACGCAGAACAGGATTTCGAACGGCGAGAACGATGTGGTGATGACTTCACGGCCACTTTTCAGCAGCTCGGTGATGGCAATCACCGACACCAGCGAGGTGTCCTTGACCAGACTGATGAACTGCCCGGCCAACGGCGGCAGCACGCGTTTGAACGCTTGTGGCAGCACCACGTGACGCATCGACTGACCAGCGCTCAAGCCGAGGGAGCGCGCCGCTTCGTTCTGGCCACGGGCAATCGACTGCACGCCGGAACGGATGATTTCCGCCACATACGCGCCGGTAAACAGCGACAGCGCGGCGATCCCGGCGAATTCGCGGGACAGGTTCATCACCGTACCGATGAAGAAGTAGAAAATGAAGATCTGCACCAGCAATGGTGTGCCGCGCACCAGTTCGACATAGATCGTCGAGAGGTCGCGCAGGGTCGGGTTGTTCGACAGCCGGCAGAGGCCGGTGACCAGACCGATCAGCAAACCCAGGATGCCGGAAACGACTGACAACCAAAGCGTGGTCCATAGGCCCCACAACAGCGGCCCTGCCGCCCAATGCCGGGTCACGCCCACGACGTCGCCTTCGGCCACATCGTCGCCCTGAGCGAATTGCAGGCTGTTCTCGTCGACGGTCAGGTGCTGCTCGTCACCGGCGTCATTGCGCAGGGTGACTTGCGCGCTGCTGCCCTTGCGCACCAGTTCGGTGACGGTGGAAATGTCAGTGGCACGCTGGGTTTCTTCAGCCTGATAGGCGAAGTACTGCGGCACGCGGTTCCAGCGCCATTCGTAGGACATCAGCGACGTCGCGTAATACAACGCGCCCGCCAGGCCGACCAGCACCAGCACGGTGAGGACGTGCCAGGGCCATTGGGCTTTTTTATGTTTCATTGCAGGTTCCGGATTTTGTGTTGCTCTGGAGGGCCTCTTCGCGAGCAAGCTCGCTCCCACATTGGAATGCATTCCTCTGTGGGAGCGAGCTTGATCGCGAATGGGGCGACTCGGTCTATCTGACCGGGCTTATTCCATGTCCTTGAGCCACTCGGTGCTCTTGAACCACTTGTCATGGATGCGATCGTAGGTGCCGTCTTCGTGGATCTGGTGCAGGAAGTTGTTGATGAAGTTGAGGCTGTCGTAGTCACCCTTCTTCAGACCGAAAGCCAGTGGCTCGTAGGTGAACGGCTTGTCGAGGAACACCAGTTTGCCGGCGCCGACCTTGGTCACCGCAACAACGTTGTACGGCGCGTCGTAGATAAAGGCGTCAGCCTTGCCGTTGACCACGTCCAGTACAGCTTCCTGCTCGTTGTCGTAGCCGTGGTACTTGGCTTTGGAGATCAGCTTCTTGGCGACCATTTCGCCGGTGGTGCCGAGCTTGGAGGTGATGCGGTAGTCGGCAGTGTTCAGGTCTTTGTAGGACTTGATGGTGCCTTCCAGCTCCTTGCGGATCAGCAGGGTCTGGCCGACAACGATGAACGGTTCGCTGAAGTTCAGGCGCAGGTTGCGTTCCTGAGTCAGGGTCATGCCGCTGCCGATCATGTCGAACTTGTCGGTCATCAGCGCCGGGATGATGCCGTCGTAACCGGTAGAAACCAGTTCCAGTTTGACGCCCATGGCCTTGGACATGGCTTTGAGGATGTCGACTTCGAAACCGATGATTTCGCCGCGCTTATTGGTCATTTCGAACGGCATGTAGGTCGGATCCATCCCGACTTTCAACGTGCCGCGCTTGACCGCGTCATCGATTGCGCCAGCCTGCGCCGCATTGACTGCAACCAGTGCCGTGACGCCGACCAGCAGCATCGACAGATACTTCTTCATCTTCAAGTCCCCAAAACCATTGCGTGTGCGGCGCGAAAACCAACAGTGACGGGCAAAAAAGCCCGGGTGCGCCAATTCGGGGACGGATGCTAACGCACTCGTTTTTTTGCACAAGGTTTAATGGACGATTTGTTTAACAATCAAGAGCTACCCCCTCACCCCAACCCTCTCCCCCAAGGGGGCGAGGGGGAAAGGGAGCCGATCTTCATGCTGTTCAAATCCGAGTTCGACTAGATATTTCAGGCCGGTGTAACTCGAATATTCAACGCGGTCGGTCCCCTCTCCCTCTGGGAGAGGGCTAGGGTGAGGGGCTTTTCAGCGCCATAAAAAAACCCCGCATTATCGCGGGGTTTCTTCATCAGGCCGGCTGCGCCTGCAAGCTCACCGGTCGCAACGGCAGCAACGGTGCATGCGGATCGGCCTTCACCGACGCCCGCCACGCATCCAGCCACTCGGCGTGACCTTCGGCCCAGACCTGCTCATGCAGACGTGCCAGGGCAACAGGATCGCTCAGCAGTTGCAGACGATCATGGTTGTTCAGCCCGGCCGGGCCAACCTTGATCGCGTGACGCACACGTTCCTGACGCAGCCACTCGATCGGCTCGGCCTGACCGTGACGCGAGGTCGCCAGCGAGCACGCCAAAGCGTTCTGCTGTGGGTCGACCACCGCGCGGACGAAGCCGTCGTTGAGGGCGTGGTAACGGTTTTCGTGGGTGTACTGATCGGTCGCCAGCAGCGCCTGTGGCGGATTGTATTCCTCAGGGATGAGGAACAGGCTCTCGTCACGGGACTTCAGACCCAGACCGACACGGCTGGAGATCACCGATACCGGGATCGACAGCATCAGCGAACCGACAATCGGCACCAGCCACCAGAGGAAGCTCGGATTCAGCCAGATCACCAGCAGCGCCCAGCAGAAACCCAGCAGGGTCTGCGGGCCGTGGCGTTTGACCGCTTCGCTCCAAGGCGTCGAGTCGTCGTCACGCTGTGGCGAGTTCCAGGTCGCGGCCCAGCCGAGGAACGCGGCGAGGACGAAACGGGTGTGGAAAATCATCCGCACCGGCGCCAGCAGCATGGAGAACAACATCTCCAGCAGCATCGACAGGGTCACTTTGAACTTGCCGCCGAACTCTTTCGCGCCCTTGGCCCAGATCAGGATGATGCTCAACAGTTTCGGCAGGAACAGCAGCACGATGGTCGTCGAGAACAGCGCGATCGCCTTGTCCGGGTGCCATTGTGGCCATAGCGGATAGAGCTGACGCGGTTCCAGGAAGTACTGCGGCTCCATCAGCGTGTTCACCGCCAGCAGCGCGGTCGACAACACCAGGAAGAAGAACCACAACGGCGCCGACAGGTACGACATCACGCCGGTCAGGAACACCGCGCGGTGCACCGGGTGCATACCTTTGACCAGGAACAGACGGAAGTTCATCAGGTTACCGTGGCACCAGCGACGGTCACGCTTGAGTTCGTCGAGCAGGTTCGGCGGCAGTTCTTCGTAACTGCCCGGCAAGTCGTAGGCAATCCACACGCCCCAACCGGCACGACGCATCAGCGCGGCTTCAACGAAGTCGTGAGACAGAATCGCACCGGAGAACGCACCTTTGCCCGGCAACGGCGCCAGGGCGCAGTGGTCGATAAACGGCTTCATGCGGATGATCGCGTTGTGACCCCAGTAGTGGGATTCACCCAACTGCCAGAAGTGCAGACCGGCGGTAAACAGCGGGCCGTACACGCGGGTCGCAAACTGCTGCATGCGTGCGTAAAGAGTGTCCATACCCGACGCACGCGGCGCGGTCTGGATGATCCCGGCGTCCGGCGTGGCTTCCATCAAGCGCACCAGACTGGTCAGGCACTCGCCGCTCATCACCGAGTCGGCGTCGAGAACGACCATGTATTTATAGTCACCGCCCCAACGACGGCAGAAGTCGTCGAGGTTGCCGCTTTTACGTTTGACGCGACGGCGGCGGCGGCGATAGAAGATCTTGCCGAAGCCCTTGGCTTCGCGGCAGACATCCAGCCAGGCCTGTTGCTCGGCGACGCAGATGTCGGTGTCGTTACTGTCGCTGAGAACGAAGAAGTCGAAACGATCCAGATCTCCGGTGGCAGCGACCGACTCGAACGTCGCCCGCAGACCGGCGAACACGCGCGGTACGTCTTCGTTGCAGATCGGCATGACCAGCGCGGTACGCGCGTCTTTGGCAATCGGCTCGTTGCCGGCGCTTTTGCCGGAGATACGGTATTTATCGTGACCGGTGAGCAACTCGAGGAAGCCCATCAACGCGGTCCAGAAACCGGCCGATACCCAGCAGAACAGAATCCCGAACAGAATCAGAATGCTGGTTTGCAGCGCATACGGCAGCACTTGCGTGGCGGTTTGCAGCAGCGGCTGGTGCAGGACTTCTTCGAGATCGACGAACGACCAGCCCTGGTACGGCATGATGCCTTTCATGTACCAGCCGGCGACGATGGTCTGGCCAAGCATCAGCAGCAACAGAATGTAGCGACGGATCGAACCAACGGTGCGCCAGCGCGCGGCCGGCAAGACGTTTTCGTCCTTCGGCGGCTGCGGCGGGTTGGTGCGACCGGTCATGCGGCGCCAGCCACGCACCAGAATATTGGTGCGCCATGGCTCCGGCACGACCTTGGTCCTACGGATCGGCGGCGTGGCCTTCATGCTGACGCGGCCACTGGCGTCGAGCACCAGCATCTCCGCGTCTTCAAGTTCTTCGGCGGTGCTCAGGGTCAGGCGCTTGCCCACCGAGGCCTGGGCGGCCTCGGCAGGGGCGTCGAACGTCGAGGACGACAGGCGTTCATGCAACTCGCTGAACGACTGGCAGCCCGCGAGTTCCGCGCGCTGCTCGTCGGTCATCGGCAGATGCGCCAGATACTCGGACAGAGTCTCTGGCTGTACTTGAGAGTTACTCATCGGCAGGCAACTGATAGCTCCAGGTCTCGGTCAGGACTTCTTCAGTCGGCGCCGATTCCGGTGTGGCTGGGGCCGCGTCGGCAGCAACTGGCTGCTTGGCGTCTTTGTTGGCCTTGTCCTTGGCATCTGCAGCTGGCTTGGCGTCGGCCTGTTTAGCCTCGGCGGCCTTGGCTTCCTTGTCGATTTTCTCTTGTTGCTTGGCGGCAACCTTGTCGGCCTTGGCAACGGACGAGTTGGACGCCGGCACCGAAGACTTGGCCAGATCAGCCGTGACGATTGGCTGCACCAGGGCAGCACGCATCTCGGTCGACTTGCTCGCGTCCTTGATTTTCATCCGCAGGGTCAAGCGCCAGCCCTTGGTTTCCGGGTTGTAGCGCACGCTGTTTTCAACCAGTTCGGCGTTGTCGCCGACGCTGACCTGACTGCGCACGTCGGCATCCGGTGCCAGAGCAGCCAGCGATGGACCTTCGAAGTCGACCAGGTAAGCAACGCTGCCATCCGGCTGACGGATCAGGTTCGATTGCTTGACGTCACCGGTCGAACGCAGAGTCTGCGATACCCAGGCGCTGTCCGGCGCGTGAATCGCCGCTTCGTCCATGGTCCAGTGCATACGGTAGGCGAAGTCCAGTGGCTGGCCCGGCTCCGGCATTTTTTCCGGGCTCCAGAACGCAACGATGTTGTCGTTGGTTTCGTCGGCGGTCGGAATCTCTACCAGATCAACGGTGCCCTTGCCCCACTCGCCCTTCGGCTCGATCCAGGCGCTTGGGCGCTTGTCGTAGCGGTCGTCGAGGTCTTCGTAATGGCTGAAGTCGCGACCACGTTGCAGCAGACCGAAACCGCGCGGGTTCTCGATGCTGAAGTTGCTCACGGCCAGGTGTTTCGGGTTATTCAGCGGGCGCCAGATCCACTCGCCATTGCCGGCATGGATCGACAGACCGCTGGAGTCGTGCAGTTCACGACGGTAGTTGAGGACTTTCGACGGCTGGTTGGCGCCGAACAGGAACATGCTGGTCAGTGGCGCGATGCCCAGTTTGCCGACCTTGTCACGCAGGAACATCTGCGCTTTGACGTCGACAATGGTGTCGCTGCCCGGACGCAGGATCAGACGGTAGGCACCGGTAGCGCGCGGCGAATCCAGCAGAGCGAAGATCACCAGGTGCTTGTCGCCCGGCTTCGGCTGTTGAATCCAGAACTCGCGGAAACGCGGGAATTCTTCGCCCGACGGCAGCGCGGTATCAATCGCCAGACCACGGGCCGAGAGGCCGTAGGTGTGGCCCTTGCCGACAACGCGGAAGTAACTCGCGCCGAGCATGGTCATGATTTCGTCTTGCTTGTCGGCCTTGTTGATCGGGTACAGCACACGGAAACCGGCATAACCCAGTTGTTCGGTGGCTTTCGGATCGAATTTCAGGTCGCCGAAATCGAAGCGCGTCGGATCATATTTGATCTCTTCGACGGTGTTCGCCGTGATTTCGTTGATTTTCACCGGCGTATCGAAGTGCATACCCTGGTGATAGAAGGACAGTTTGAATGGGGTCTTCTGATCAGCCCACTCAGCCTTTTCGGTGAGGAAGCGGATTTTCTGATAGTCCGCGAACTTCATATCGCGGAATTCGTTCGGCAGGTTGCTGCGCGGGGCTTCGAACTTCTGCCCTGCCAGTTCTTTAGCCTTCGCCGATACATCGTCAAGATTGAACGCCCAAAGCTGGCCGGCGCTGAGCAGGCACAGGAGCGCCGAACCCGCTACCAGGGCACTTCGCATGCGTTTGGCAGACATTTTTGCTGCATTACAGGGACTAACAATCACGAGCAACCCTCGCCGAAAACAGATCAATAAACCAACGGCCAGCTATCTATATGCCAGGTTGGCGAGCATTGTTCCGACTCCGCAGGGGCAAAATGATTCCCCAACCGGATCCAGACAAGTCTCTACCTAAGTCAAAAATGAACCAGCGAACGCTGATCCCAGTGCGCGCGATTATCTAGTAGCCCGCATGACAACGCATCAGGGGTAACAAAGTATTTATCGCGAAAACACCTTAAAAACAGTCGAAATTTCCTAAAAAGGTGTTTCAAGCGCTTTCAGGTCTGTAACAAAAAGGTAACCGGGCCATCGTTGACCAAATGCACCTGCATATCGGCGCCGAATCTACCTGATGCCACAGTGCCATGCACCTGTTTCGCACTGCTCAATAGATAGTCGAACAATTCCTCGCCCAAGGCCGGAGGCGCGGCCGTCGAAAAGCTCGGGCGCAACCCGCTTTTGGTGTCGGCCGCGAGGGTGAACTGCGAGACCAGCAGCAACCCACCGCCGACATCGGCGAGGGACAAGTTCATCTTGCCCTCCGCATCACTGAATACCCGATAGTTAAGCAGTTTATGCAGAAGTTTGTCGGCGCTGGTACGCGTGTCGTCGGGTTCGACCGCCACCAGCACCAATAAACCGTGATCTACCGCGCCAACCACCTCACCCGCGACTTCAACCCGCGCCCCACGTACGCGCTGTAGGAGCCCCTTCATGCTTCTTCGGGCGGCAGATCGAGCAGGCGCCGGGCCATGTTGCCCGCCGCGCGTACCAGCGCATCGGTAATGCCCGGTTCGGAGGCCGCATGGCCCGCATCACGGATCACCTGCAATTCACTGTTCGGCCAGGCTTGATGCAATTCCCAGGCATTGTCGAGCGGGCAGATCACGTCGTAACGGCCGTGAATGATCACGCCCGGCAGGTGGGCGATCTTGCCCATGTCGCGAATCAGCTGGTTCGGCTCAAAAAAGGCGTTGTTGGTGAAGTAATGGCATTCGATCCGCGCGATCGATAGCGCGCGCTGCGGTTCGGAGAAGCGATCGACCACCAGCGGGTTCGGCCGCAAGGTCGCGGTACGCCCTTCCCAGGTCGACCAGGCTTTGGCCGCGTGCATCTGGGCAATCTGGTCGTTGCCGGTCAGGCGCTTGTGGAAAGCGCTGAGCAGGTCGTCGCGCTCGTCCAGCGGAATCGGTGCGATGTAGTCCTGCCAGTAATCAGGGAACAGACGGCTGGCGCCGGCCTGATAGAACCACTCGATTTCCTGCGGACGGCAGAGAAAGATCCCGCGCAGGATCAGACCGTGTACACGCTCAGGGTGGGTTTGCGCGTAAGCCAGCGCCAGGGTCGACCCCCAAGAACCGCCGAACAGCACCCATTTGTCGATGCCCAGGTGTTTGCGGATGCGCTCAAGGTCGGCGACCAGATCCCAGGTGGTGTTGTTTTCCAGACTGGCGTGCGGGGTGGAGCGACCGCAGCCGCGCTGGTCGAAAGTGACAATACGGTAAAGATTCGGATCGAAATAACGACGGCTCTGCGCGTCGCAACCAGCGCCGGGGCCGCCGTGGATGAACACAACCGGCAAACCCTCCGGTGAACCGCTTTCGTCGACGTACAGCGTATGGGTGTCATCGACAGCCAGATCGTGCCGGGCGTGAGGTTTGATCTGCGGAAACAAAGTCTGCATTGCGCGCTCCGTAAGGGGTCGAGGTCATCCCTGGGGGGACTTCTATTATTCTGCCGTTGGGCATCATAAACCCGATTTACGTCAATGAGCATGCTCCAGAGCAGTCACCGTTTGTCAGCCGTAAACTTCGCAGGCTGGACACCATCCTGTGGGAGCGAGCCTGCTCGCGAATGCGGTGTGTCATTCAACGTAGATGTTGGCTGAATGGACGCCTTCGCGAGCAGGCTCGCTCCCACAGGGGTTACGCGGCGTAGTGAGACTTTGCCCACGCCAGATAGCCTTGCAGCAGTTGCTTGAGCACTACTTGCGTCGGCTCGGCCAGATCGGCGCGATAGCGGAACGGTTCGAACTCTTCCATGTAGGTGCTCTGGCACAACTCCAGTTGCACCGCGTGGATGTTCTCGGCCGGGTTGCCGTAATGGCGGGTGATGTGGCCGCCCTTGAAGCGGCCGTTGAGCACATGGCTGTAATCAGCGTGGCGCGCGCAGATAGCCTCCAGTTGCGTGGCCAATTGCGGATCACAACTGGCGCCATTGAAGGTGCCGAGGTTGAAATCCGGCAGTTTGCCGTCGAACAGGTGCGGGATGATCGAGCGGATCGAGTGCGCATCGAACAGCAGCGCGTAACCGAATTCGGCTTTCAGCCGTGCCAGCTCTTCTTGAAGCGTGCGGTGGTACGGCGTCCAGATCTGTTCCAGATAAGTCGCGCGCTCTTCTTTCGACGGTTCAAGACCTTCACGGAACAACGGAATGCCATCGAACAACGTCGCCGGATACAGCCCGGTGGTTGCACCGGCGTACAACGGTTTGTCGTCGGACGGCCGGTTCAAATCGATGACAAACCGTGAGTACTCTGCGGCCAACGTGCTGGCACCCAGTTCTTCGGCGAAATCGTACAGCTGGGGGATATGCCAGTCAGTGTCCGGCAGGCTTTTCGCATCGGCGATCAACCCGGCTTCCACCACCGGGGTCAGGCGCACACCAGCATGCGGCATGCTGATCAGCAGCGGCACGCGACCTTGTTTGAAGTTCAGAACCTTATCCACAACCGCTCTCCTACAAACTTGATTCGACGCCGTGACGCACGACGCGTTTGTCCAGATCACCGCCGAGCCAATAGGCCAGATCCGCCGGACGATCGATGTGCCAGGCAACGAAATCCGCGACCTTACCGACTTCCAGCGAGCCATGGGTATCAGCCATGCCCAGCGCTTGCGCAGCGTGAATCGTCGCGCCGGCCAGGGCTTCTTCCGGGGTCATGCGGAAACAGGTGCAGGCCATGTTCAGCATCAGGCGCAATGACAGCGCTGGCGAGGTGCCGGGGTTGAGGTCGCTGGCGATGGCGATTTTCACCTTGTGCTTGCGCAGGGCATCCATCGGCGGCAGTTGGGTTTCACGCAGAAAGTAGAACGCGCCCGGCAGCAGCACGGCGACAGTGTCGGCCTCGGCCATGGCGATGGCGTCGGCCTCGTCCATGAACTCCAGGTGATCCGCAGACAGCGCCTTGTAGCGCGCGGCGAGGCTGGAGCCGTGCAGCGACGACAGTTGCTCCGCGTGCAGCTTCACCGGCAGACCGAGTTTTTGCGCGGCGATGAACACGCGTTCGACTTGCTCGGGAGAGAACGCCAGGTATTCGCAGAACGCGTCCACGGCGTCGACCAGACCTTCGGCGGCCAACGCTGGCAGCATCTGAGTGCAGATCAGGTCGATGTAGTCGTCGGCGCGATCTTTGTATTCCGGTGGCAATGCGTGGGCGGCCAAGCAGGTGCTGCGCACGCTGATCGGCAGCTCTTTTTCCAAGCGCCGGATAACGCGGAGGATCTTGCGTTCATTGGCCAGATCGAGGCCGTAGCCGGATTTCATCTCGACCGTGGTCACGCCGTCGCGCATCAGGCTTTTCAGACGTTTGGCGGCGCTGGCGAACAGCTCGTCTTCAGTCGCTTCGCGAGTCGCGCGCACGGTGCTGGCGATGCCACCGCCGGATGCCGCGATTTCCGCATAGCTGACGCCTTGCAGACGCTTTTCAAATTCGCCGCTGCGGTTGCCACCGAACACGGTGTGGGTGTGGCAGTCGATCAGGCCAGGGGTGACCCATGCGCCTTGCAGGTCGTTGACCGCCGGGTATTCGCCGGACGGCAATTGATTGCGCGGGCCGATCCACTCGATGAGCGCACCGGACGTCACGATGGCCGCATCCTCGATAATCGAGTAGACGCCTTGCGCCATGGTTGCGACGTGGCAGTGTTGCCAGAGGGTTTTCACTGTTGGCCTCCGTTGGGGTTGGTTTGGTGGGTGACCTCTGAAAAGCCCCTCACCCTAGCCCTCTCCCGGAGGGAGAGGGGACTGACCGGGTTGTTCTGTCGAGGTACACCGACCTGAAATTTTAGTGTCGAACTCAAGCCTTGAAGCTCACCGAGATCGACTTCCTTTTCCCTCTCTCTCACAGGGACGAAAAAGGACTGACCGTTGTTCTGTCGAGGTACATCGATCTGAAAATCTTGAGCCAAACTCAGGCTCTGAAAACCACGAGGATCGGCTCACTTCCCCCTCTCACTCCCGGAGAAGAAGGACTGACCGGGTTGTTCTGTCGAGGTACACCGGCCTGAAACTCTTGAGCCGAACTCAGGCTCTGAAAACCACGAAAATCGGCTCCCTTCCCCCTCTCCCCCCTGGGGGAGAGGGCTGGGGTGAGGGGGATCGATGTCCTGAACAACAAAAATCCCCCAGACAGTCCACTTACAAACTAGGCAAAAGCTTTGCCGAAACCAGCTCCGTCAAACACCGCGAAGCCAACAACTCAGTCGCCGCATTGATGTCCGGAGCAAAAAACCGGTCCTTCTCGTAGAACGGCACTTCCTTACGCAGAATCGCCCGCGCCTGCTCCAGCTTCGCCGAGGTCTTCAGGCCGTTACGCAGATCCAGCCCCTGCACCGCCGCCAGCCATTCCACCGCGAGAATCCCACGGGTGTTTTCAGCCATTTCCCACAACCGCTTGCCAGCCGCAGGCGCCATGGAAACGTGGTCTTCCTGGTTGGCCGAGGTCGGCAGACTGTCCACCGAATGCGGATGGGACAACGCCTTGTTCTCGCTGGCCAGTGCGGCTGCAGTCACCTGCGCGATCATGAACCCGGAGTTCACGCCGCCATTGGCGACGAGGAACGGCGGCAGCTGGGACATGTGCTTGTCCATCATCAGCGAGATGCGGCGCTCGCTCAGCGAGCCGATTTCGGCGATGGCCAGGGCCATGTTGTCAGCGGCCATGGCCACTGGCTCGGCGTGGAAGTTGCCGCCGGAAATCACGTCGCCTTCAGCGGCGAAGACCAGCGGGTTATCAGAAACGGCGTTGGCTTCAACCGCAAGCACTTCAGCGGCCTGACGGAACTGGGTCAGGCAGGCGCCCATGACTTGCGGCTGGCAACGCAGCGAGTACGGATCCTGAACCTTCTCGCAATTCTGATGCGAGTCGGACACTTCGCTGCGCTCACCGAGCAGATCACGATAAGCCGCAGCCGCATCGATCTGACCTTTCTGGCCACGCGCCGCGTGAATGCGCGCATCGAACGGCGAGCGTGAACCCAGCACCGCTTCAACCGTCAGACCGCCCAGCGCCAGTGCGCCAGCGAACAAATCTTCACCTTCAAACAGACCGCGGAGCGCGAACGCGGTGGAAACCTGAGTACCGTTGAGCAGCGCCAGACCTTCTTTAGCCGCTAAAGTCAGCGGCGTCAGGCCAGCAACTTTCAGCGCTTCAACGGCTTCCATCCACTCGCCCTTGTAACGCGCCTTGCCTTCGCCCAGCAGCACCAGCGACATGTGCGCCAACGGTGCGAGATCACCCGATGCACCTACCGAACCTTTCAGCGGAATGTGCGGATAGACCTCGGCATTGATCAGCGCGATCAGCGCATCGATCACCACGCGGCGAATACCGGAGAAACCACGGCTGAGGCTGTTGACCTTGAGCACCATGATCAGGCGCACCAGCTCATCGCTGATCGGCTGACCCACGCCCGCAGCGTGGGACAACACCAGCGAACGCTGGAGGTTTTCCAGGTCTTCACTGGCGATGCGCGTCGAGGCCAGCAGGCCAAAACCGGTGTTGATGCCGTAAGCGGTGCGATTCTCGGCGAGGATCTGCTCGACGCAAGCAACGCTGGCTTCGATCTGCTCCGAGGCGCTGTTGTCGAGCGTCAGCTTGACCGGGTTCTGGTAGACGTCACGCAGTTGGGCCAGGCTCAGTTGGCCGGGAATCAGGTTCAGCGCAGTCATTTAAATGCTCCTTTTGAGAGTTTGTTATTAACTTGCCATTCGCTCCGGAGCATTCCGTTATCCGTCGCTTTCAGCCTTGTGGGCATCCGGCGCCTTGGCACGCTGGCAGGGTAGTTTTTCAGTGCAAATTCGATAGAACGTTGTGCAGCGAATTCGGGTTTTTCAAAACGTTCGCGGCGGCGGCGATATCCGGCGCCAGCCAGCGATCCTGATCGTAGGCCGGAACCGTTTCGCGCAGCAGTCGCCACGCACGGTCAGTGCCCACGCCAAAGCGCTGTTCCTTGAGGAATTCAAACGCCTGTGCCGCCAGCAAGTATTCGATCGCAAGGATCTGCGTGCAGTTTTCCAGCGCACGATGCAGCTTCAGCGCGGCGTTGGTGCCCATGCTCAAATGGTCTTCCTGCAGGCCCGAGGTGATGTAGTTGTCGAGTACCGCCGGTTGCGCCAATTGGCGGTTTTCCGCACACAGCGATGCGGCGACGTATTGCACGATCATCATCCCGGAGTTCACCCCCGGATTGGCCACCAGAAATGCAGGCAAACCGCTGACGTGCGGGTTCACCAGACGATCGAGACGACGCTCGGCAATCGAACCGATTTCGGCCATGGCAATCGCCAGCAGGTCCGCCGCCATCGCCACTGACTGGCCGTGCGGGTTGGCTTGCGACATCACCCGGAAGTTGTCCGGCGTACCGAGCAACAGTGGGTTATCGGTGCAGCCATTGAGTTCGGTTTCGACTTGTTTGATCGCATGTTCCAGTTGATCCCGTGCAGCGCCGTGCACCTGCGGGATCGAACGGATACTCAGCGCATCCTGAGTGCGAATACCTTTGCTCGACGCGATCACTTCACTGCCGTCGAGCAATGCGCGCAAATTGATCCCGACTTGCTGCATGCCCGGGTGTGGTTTCAGCGCGATGATCTCGGCATCGAACGCATCGATCTGACCGCGCTGGGCTTCGAAACTCATGGCGCCGATGACATCGGCCCACTGCAGCAGCCGCGTCGCATCGGCAATCGCCAGACAGCTGAGGCCGGTCATGCACGGCGTGCCGTTGACCAGGCACAAACCGTCCTTCGCGCCGAGTCGCACTGGCTCAAGAGCTTCCTCGGCCAACGCCTGTTGTGCGGAAATAACCTGGCCGCGATAGCTGACATTGCCAACGCCAAGCAGCGCGATGCCGATATGCGCCATGTGCGTCAGGTAGCCCACTGAACCTTGCGATGGCACCTGCGGGGTAATGCCGCGATTGAGCAGCGCCAGCAGCGCTTCGACGACCCGGCGATGGATCCCGGATTTGCCGTGGCTGTAATTGTGAATCGCCGCGCAGATGATCGCGCGGGTCTGCTCGTCGGCGAGTACCGGACCGACACCGCAGGCGTGGCTGAGCAAGGTGTTGCGCGAGAGCTGGCTGAGTTGTTCGTCTTTAAGCGAGACGTTGGACAAACCGCCCAGACCGGTGTTGACGCCATAGGCACGCTCGCCGCTTTCGACGATGCGCTGGACGATGCCTTGCGCGTTTTCGATGCACGCCCAAGTGTCGCTGGACAGCTCAAGTTGGGCACCGTGACGGGCGACGGCGACCACGTCCTGCCAACGCAGAGGGGCGCCGGTGATAACGATTTTTTCAGCCTGGGACATCTAAAACCTCAACCGTAATATTGATGCAGCTCTGCCGGCCCCTTCGCGAGCAAGCTCGCTCCCACATTGGAATGCGGTCTCCTGTGGGAGCGAGCTTGCTCGCGAAGGGGCCGGCCGCATCACCGCAAGTCTGTTAAACCACCGCCGCCCGCCGCTGCACAAACCGGTCGACATACTCATCCGCCGGCGAATGCAGAATCTCTCTCGGCGTACCGACCTGAATCAGCCGCCCATCCTTGAGAATCGCAATGCGGTTACCAATACGCACCGCCTCATCAAGGTCGTGGGTAATGAAGACGATGGTCTTGTGCAGAGTCTTCTGCAGCTCCAGCAACTGATCCTGCATCTCCGCGCGGATCAGCGGGTCCAGGGCACTGAACGCTTCGTCCATGAGGATGATGTCGGTGTCCGCCGCCAAGGCGCGGGCCAGGCCGACACGCTGACGCATGCCGCCGGAGAGCTGGTGCGGGTATTTGTTTTCGTAGCCCTTCAGGCCCACGGTGTTGATCCAGTGCAGCGCGCGTTCCGAGCACATTTGCTTGCTCTCGCCACGGACTTTCAGGCCGTAGGCGACGTTGTCGAGTACGGACTTGTGCGGCAGCAGGCCGAAGCTCTGGAACACCATGCTGATCCTGTGCCGGCGAAATTCGCGCAGGGCATCCATGTCGTATTGCAGGATGTCGACGCCGTCGACGAGGATCGCGCCGCTGGTCGGGTCGATCAGGCGATTGAAGTGGCGTACCAGCGTCGATTTGCCCGAGCCCGACAGGCCCATGATCACGAAGATCTCGCCGGTGCCGATGCTCAGCGACAGATCGTTAACGCCGACCACACAACCGGTCTCGCTCAACACCTGATCCTTGGTCTTGCCTTGGCCGACCATGGCCAGCGCATCTTTGGCGCGGTTGCCGAAAATCTTGAAGACGTTTTTGACTTCGATCTTGCTCACGGTTGCGTTGCTCATTTGCTCACCTCATGCCGTGGCCGACCGTACGCCTGAGTAATGCGGTCGATGACCACTGCGAGAATCACGATCGCCAGACCGGCCTCAAGGCCTCGTCCGACGTTGAGGGTCTGAATCCCCACCAACACATCTTCACCGAGGCCACGGGCGCCGATCATCGAGGCGATCACCACCATCGACAGGGCCATCATGGTGGTCTGGTTGATCCCGGCCATGATGCTCGGCAGGGCCAGCGGCAGTTGCACGCCGAACAGCTGCTGCCAGCGGTTGGCGCCGAACGCGTTGATCGCTTCCATGACTTCGCCGTCGACCTGGCGAATACCCAGATCGGTCAGGCGAATCAGCGGTGGCGCGGCGTAGATCACCGTGGCGAAAATCGCCGGGACCTTGCCCAGACCGAACAGCATCAGCACCGGAATCAGGTACACGAAACTTGGCATGGTCTGCATGATGTCGAGCAGCGGCATCAGCACCGAACGCAGGCGATTGCTGCGCGCCGAGAGAATCCCCAGCGGAATGCCGATCAGCACCGAAATGATCGTCGCGACCATCATCAGCGCCAGCGTCTGCATCAGCTTGTCCCACAGGCCAACGGCGCCGACGAGGAACAGCAGACCGACGATGACCGCCGTGGTCACGACTTTGCGCGTGGCATGCCAGGCGACGACACCGACGATCGCCAGCATCAACCACCACGGCGCTGCGCGCAGCAGGCCTTCGAGGTTGACGATGGCCCAGAGCAGGGTGTCGGAGATGTGGCGGAACACATCACCGTAGTTGGTCACCAGCGAATCGACCCAACCGTTGACCCAGTCGGCGATGGAAAAGGTAAAGCTTTCGGGAAACATAAGCGGCTCTCAATCAGCAATCTCAATCAAGCGTTTACGGCATATCTCCCGGCCAGCCTCACGGTTGACCGGGAGGTATCGACCTACAGCGCCGCGTCGATTTTCTTGGCTGCGTCTGCACTGACCCACGCATGCCAGACTTCAGGATGTTCCTTGAGGAAGATTTTCGCCAGTTTTGGCGACTCGATACGTTCCTTGGCCATGCGGCCCAGATTCTGGTTCAGCAGATCGATCGGCAGGTTGACCTTTTCCAGCACGGCGACCAGTTCCGGGGCTTCGTCGTGGAAGGTTTTCGACAGACCGACCTTGATGCTCACGGTCTTGTCGACGCCGGGTTTTTCTTCGAGTTTGACCAGATCCACCTGGCCCATCAGCGGGGTTGGCGACCAGTAGTAGAACAGGATCGGCTCGCCACGCTTGTAGCTCGACAGCACCGCAGCATCCAGCGCCGGGCCGGTGCCCGGACGGAAGTTGGTGTAGCTGTTTTCCAGACCGTAGCTTTTCAGCATTTCGCTGTTATCCAGCTCGCAAGTCCAGCCGGCCGGGCAGTTGTAGAAACGGCCCTTGGACGGCTCTTCAGCATCCTTGAACACGGCGGCGTATTTACCCAGATCGGCGATGTTTTTCAGGTCCGGGGCTTTCGGCTCAAGCTTGCGCTTGGCGTCGCCTTCGATCACGTAACGCGGCACGTACCAGCCTTCCACCGCGCCCACTACCGGAGCGCCGACACCGACGACCTTGCCGGCTTTCTCGGCCTTGTTCCAGACCTCGCTGCGGCCGACCCACTCTTCGGCGAACACTTGAATATCGTTGCTGCTCAGGGCGTTCTCCATGGTGATGGAGTTGCCCGGCAGGCTGTCGGTCTTGCAGTCGTAACCTTTTTCCAGCACCACTTGCAGAACATCGGTCAGCAGCATGCCGCTTTCCCAGTTCAGGCCGGCGAACTTCACCGGTTTGCCCGATTCGCACCAGCCGGCGGCTTGCGTTGCACCGGCACTGGCCAACAGGCCCATGGACAGCAATGTGGTCAGCAGGGTCTTGTTCGATTTCATTGTTGTGACGCTCCTAATCATGAATTGGCTTACGGCAGTCAAGAGGCATCCAGCCCTGTCCACGTCCAATCAGGCCTGCGCCGCAGCGCGGCCGGCCCCACTTGTTTTAGGTTGTACAACGCTGTTCTGCTCGACCGGCAGAATCAGTTGATCGGGCACCGCGCTGTGCCATTTTTTTGCGCACACGTAGTAGACGACGGCCGGCAGCAACAGGCCGATGATCCAGGAAATATCCACATCACCGAGGGCCGCCACCAGCGGGCCGGTGTAGAACTTGGTGGAGATGAACGGCAGCTGCACCAGCACACCGAACACATAGACGCTGATACCGAGCAGGTTCCAGCGACCGTAGCGTCCGTTCGGATCGGCCAGTGCCGGCACGTCGTAACGCTCACGGGTGATGCAGTAGTAATCCACCAGGTTGATCGCGCTCCACGGGGTGAAGAACGCCAGCAGGAACAGGATGAAAGACTTGAACGCACCGAGGAACGAGTGCTGACCGAGCAAGGCGATCAAGGTCGCCGCACCGACGATCACCAGCACAAACACCAGACGCTGCATACGCGTAACGGTCAGATGGCCTTTGAAACCACTGATGATGGTCGCGATGCACATGAAGCTGCCGTAGGAGTTCAGCGTCGAGATGGTCACCTTGCCGAATGCGATGCTGAAATACAGCAGCGCAGCGGTGGCACCGGTGCCGCCCAGACCGACGATGTAGGCGACTTCGTGACCGGCGAATTGGCCGTTGGCCGAAGCCGCCGCGAACACGCCGAGGATCATCGCCACTTGCGCGCCGACCACTGAACCGGCACCGGCGGCGAAGAAAGTTTTCACCGCCGAGGTATTGCTCGGCAGGTAACGGGAATAGTCAGCCACGTAAGGGCCGAACGCGATCTGCCAAGAGGCCGCGAGCGACACCGCGAGGAGGAAACTGCTCCAGCTGAAATGACGGATCTGCAGAAGTGCGCCGACGTCGGTCTGGCTCATCAGCCGCCAGAACAAGAACACGAAGGCAACCACGCCAATGACGCTGGCGACACGGCCGATCCAGTGGATCACCCGATAACCGAGCACCGTGACCAGTACGATGACGCTGGCGAAAATCAGGATGCCGACGCTGTCGCTGACGCCAAACAACTGACCCAGCGCCTGGCCCGACAGCACGGTGCCCGTCGCCGTGAAACCCAGGTACATCAGGCACACCAGCACGATCGGGATCGCCGCACCGTAAACGCCAAACTGCACACGGCTGGAAATCATCTGCGGCAGGCCCAGTTTCGGTCCTTGCGCGGCATGCAGCGCCATCACCCCACCGCCGAGCAGTTGACCGATCAACAGACCGATCAACGACCAGAACACATCACCGCCCAGCACCACGGCCAAGGCCCCGGTGACAATCGCGGTGATTTGCAGGTTGGCGCCCATCCACAGGGTGAACTGGCTAAACAGACGACCGTGTCTTTCCGCTTCCGGGATGTAGTCGATCGAACGCCTTTCGATCAACGGTTTGTTGCTTGCACGATCGGTGTTGACAGCCATGATTCAACCTCTGTGGATTGTTATTCGAGTTCACTGCGCGTCTTGCGCACTACTGTGGGAGCGAGCCTGCTCGCGAAGGCGTCAGCACATTCAACATGTGGCTGGCTGACAGACCGCATTCGCGCGCAGGCTCGCTCCCACAGGGTTGTGCGTTTATTTACCGGTAATCATCGGCAGGTTCAGGCCCTGTTCCTTGGCGCAGTCGATGGCGATCTGGTAGCCGGCATCGGCGTGACGCATGACACCGGTGGCCGGGTCGTTGTGCAGCACGCGCGCAATGCGCTCGGCCGCTTCGTCCGTACCGTCGCAGACAATCACCATGCCCGAGTGCTGCGAGAAGCCCATGCCGACGCCGCCGCCGTGGTGCAGGGAAACCCAGGTCGCGCCACTCGCGGTGTTGAGCAGTGCGTTAAGCAGTGGCCAGTCGGACACGGCGTCGGAGCCATCCTGCATCGATTCGGTTTCGCGGTTCGGGCTGGCGACCGAGCCGGAGTCGAGGTGGTCGCGACCGATCACGATTGGCGCCGACAGCTCGCCGCTGCGGACCATTTCGTTGAAGGCCAGACCGAGCTTGGCGCGCAGGCCCAGGCCGACCCAGCAGATCCGCGCCGGCAAACCCTGGAAGCTGATGCGCTCGCGGGCCATGTCCAGCCAGTTGTGCAGGTGCGCGTCGTTCGGGATCAGCTCTTTGACCTTGGCGTCGGTTTTGTAGATGTCTTGCGGATCACCTGACAGTGCAGCCCAGCGGAACGGGCCGATGCCACGGCAGAACAGCGGACGGATGTAGGCCGGTACGAAACCCGGGAAATCGAACGCGTTTTCGACGCCTTCTTCCTGCGCCATCTGACGGATGTTGTTGCCGTAGTCGAAGGTCGGAATGCCTTGCTTCTGGAATTCCAGCATGGCTTTGACGTGCACGGCCATCGACTGTTTGGCGGCTTTGATTACAGCAGCCGGTTCGGTCTTGGCGCGGGCGCGGTATTCGTCCCAGGTCCAGCCGGCAGGCAGGTAACCGTTGAGCGGGTCGTGGGCGCTGGTCTGGTCGGTGACCATGTCCGGGCGCACGCCACGCTTGACCAGTTCCGGGAGGATTTCTGCGGCGTTACCCAGCAGGGCAATGGAGATCGCCTTGCCTTCCTTGGTGTATTTATCGATGCGCGCCAGGGCGTCGTCGAGGTCTTTGGCTTGCTCATCGACGTAACGGCTTTTCAGGCGGAAATCGATGCTCACTTGTTGGCATTCGATGTTCAGCGAGCAAGCGCCGGCCAGGGTTGCCGCCAGAGGTTGTGCGCCGCCCATGCCACCGAGGCCAGCGGTCAACACCCACTTGCCGGTGAGGTTGTCGTTGTAGTGCTGGCGACCGGCTTCAACGAAGGTTTCGTAGGTGCCTTGCACGATGCCCTGGCTGCCGATGTAGATCCAGCTGCCGGCGGTCATCTGGCCGTACATGGCCAGGCCTTTGGCGTCGAGTTCGTTGAAGTGTTCCCAGCTCGCCCAGTGCGGTACGAGGTTGGAGTTGGCGATCAGTACGCGCGGGGCGTTGCTGTGGGTCTTGAACACGCCGACCGGCTTGCCGGATTGCACCAGTAGGGTCTCGTCGTCGTTCAGGTTGGTCAGGCTTTCGACGATCTTGTCGTAGCACTCCCAGTTACGCGCGGCGCGACCGATACCACCGTAGACAACCAGCTCTTTCGGGTTCTCGGCGACTTCCGGGTCGAGATTGTTCATCAGCATGCGCAGCGGCGCTTCGGTCAGCCAGCTCTTGGCGGTCAGCTTGTTGCCGCGGGCGGCACGGATCTCAACGTTGCGAAACTTTGTAGGCTTATTGTCAGTCACGAAAAAGACTCCTCAGCGATCAATTCAAACCAACCCTGGCAGTGGGCAAGCAGCCTGTGCGCTTCGATGCGCGACAAGCGAATCAGTGGACGCTGCGGAGAGTCTCAAGCGACTCATACGCATACGTCTTTACTTGTACATACAAGCATATGCAATCAAGCGGCCAACTTGTTGGAGGGTCGTTCAAGAAAAATTGCGGCCAGGGCTGGAGAGCGCCTGAATCAAGGGTTCGGGCGTGGATGAAATTTTTCGTGGGGATGATTTAGGGCGACGGGACTTTGTTACGTGAGCGTGGTTTTGCGCCACGCTGGGGCGTTCGGTAACAAGTTGGTGCGTGGGTTGGGAACACCCCAAAAGCAAAAGATCGCAGCCTTCGGCAGCTCCTACAGGGCGTACATCAATCCCAATGTAGGAGCTGCCGAAGGCTGCGATCTTTTAAGATTTCGGAATCAGCGTGCAGTCAGTTCAATGACGCAGCAACCCGCATTGACGGAGACTTCGACCAACCCGGCGTTACCGTCCAATTGCAGGCAATCATGGCGACCGAGTTGCGATTCAGTGTCGCCGACCTGTACGTCCAACAGCTCACTGACACTGAACACCAACACCGTCCCCGCCGAACTGAAGAGCCGCTGCTCACCGTCCAGCCACTGCAACCGCGCGCTGTAACGCTGCGGCGCGTAGATCAGATTGAAGTCGCGAATTGCGCCGCCAAGCAGCGTGCACGACACCTGGCTTTCACCGCTGAAAGCAAACGGGTCGAGCGGTAACAGCGGCCGCGTATCGTCGCCATCGACGCACAGGGTCATGCCGTCACCCTGCAACACGGTGATCACCCGCTGGTAACCGGCGAAGGTCGAAAAACCGCCCGACTCGGCGATGTCGGCAATCGACAGGCGCCAGCCGAAACCGTCCAGACCGGCACCGGCATCACGAGTGATTTCCTCAGTGCTGCCACCACCGTTTTTCCACGGCATGCGCGGGTAACCTTCAGCGCGTAAAACCTTCACCTGACTCATTTATGCTCTCTATTTATGGAACCGCCCTTCCAGACGATGACGGGAACCCGGGTGAATCAGCCGAGCCGCAGTAACCGGCTGACGCCCCGACCACGTGCGGCGACGAATCAGCAGACACGGCTCGCCTTTTTCAATCTGCAGCAACTTGCACTCGGAGGGCTCGGCCAGAATCGCTTCAACCACGTGCTCGCCCTCAGTCAGTGGCGCGACCTGATTGAGATAGGCGTAAGGCGTTTGCAGAGTGAAGTCCTGCTTTAGGTATTCCGGGGCGACCAGCGCGTTGACGAAGCGGTCTTCAATTTGCACCGGAATATCGTTTTCGTAATGCACGATCAGCGAGTGGAAGACCTTCTGCCCTTCACGCATGTCCAGCGCCAGCGCGCGCTCGGAACCGGCGGCCTCTTCTTCAAGCGTGATGACCTGGCAGGTGTGGCGATGACCACGGGAAGCGATTTCGTCGGCGATGTTGTGCACTTCGAACAGCGCGGACTGGCTTTTCGGTTCGGCGACGAACGTGCCGACGCCTTGCATGCGCACCAACAGACCGTCGGCGGTCATTTCGCGCAGCGCGCGGTTGATGGTCATGCGGCTGAAACCGAGTTGATTGACCAGCTCGCTCTCGGACGGCACGCGGTAGTGCGGCGGCCAGTTTCCGCTGTCGATCTGCTGGGTGATCATCTGTTTGACGCGGGCGTACAAGGGCGCCGGACTGTCGCCCATGTTCGCGGCCAACGGGGAGACTGGAGGCGGAGTCGGCACGGTGGATCCCTGTTCATTGGATGAAAGTGGCTAGCTTGCCGGAGTTTACCGGGCAGGCAAACGTCTGTATATGTATATACAAATAACACACGATGGGGTGCTGAACCATGTCCGCTTTCTTTGCCGAACGCGCGCTGCTGCCTAATGGATGGGCCAACAATGTACGTCTTGAAGTCAGCGCCGACGGCTTGCTGACCCAAATCCAGGCCGATTCCACCGCAGATGGCGCCGAACGGCTGAGCGGCCCGCTGCTGCCGGGTATGCCTAATCTGCACTCCCACGCCTTCCAGCGGGCGATGGCGGGTCTGGCCGAAGTGGCTGGCAATCCGAACGACAGTTTCTGGACGTGGCGCGATCTGATGTATCGGCTCGTCGGAAAAATCAGCCCGGATCAGCTCGGCGTCATTGCCCGTCAGCTGTACATCGAAATGCTCAAGGCCGGTTACACCTCGGTCGCCGAATTTCATTACGTGCACCACGACAGCAATGGCCAGCCTTATGCCGATCCGGCTGAGCTGGCGTTGCGCATCAGTCAGGCGGCGAGTGAAAGCGGCATCGGTCTGACCTTGCTGCCGGTGCTCTACAGCCACTCCGGTTTTGGCGGCCAGACGCCCAACGATGGCCAGCGCCGCTTTATCAACAGCACCGAAAACTACCTGAATCTGCAAGCTCGTTTGCAGCCGTTACTGGCGCAGCAAAAGGCGCAGTCGCTGGGCCTGTGCTTCCATTCGTTGCGCGCGGTCACGCCGCAGCAGATCAGCGAAGTCTTGGCGGCCAGCGACAAGCAATGCCCTGTGCATATTCACATCGCCGAACAGCAGAAAGAAGTCGATGACTGCCTGAGCTGGAGCGGTCGGCGTCCGCTGCAATGGCTGTACGAGAACACCGAAGTCGATCAGCGTTGGTGCCTGGTGCACGCGACCCATGCCAACCCGGAAGAAGTCACGCTGATGGCCAAGAGTCGCGCCATTGCCGGACTGTGCCTGACCACTGAAGCGAACCTGGGCGACGGGATTTTCCCGGCGGTGGATTTCCTCGCCCAGGGCGGACGCATGGGCATCGGTTCCGACAGCCATGTCTCGCTCAGCGTGGTGGAAGAGCTGCGTTGGCTGGAATACGGCCAGCGCCTGCGCGATCAGCGCCGTAACCGTTTGTATGGCGCGGATCAGCCGATGGTTGGACGCACACTGTATGACGCAGCGCTGGATGGCGGTGCGCAGGCGATGGGACAGCCGATTGGTGCTTTGGCAGTGGGCAAGCGTGCGGACTGGATTGTGCTCGATGGCAGCGATCCATATCTGGCGACGGCCAATGGCGACGGGATTTTGAATCGCTGGTTGTTTGCCGGTGGCGATCGTCAGGTGCGCGATGTGTTGGTCAATGGCCGGTGGGTGGTGCGTGATGGTCGGCATGCAGGGGAAGAGGACAGTGCACGCGCCTTCACCCAGGTCCTGCGCGATCTTTTAGGCTGACACAAAACAAAAATGTGGGAGCGAGCTTGCTCGCGAAGAGGCCGTATCAGTCGACTGAAATGTTGACTGATACACCGCTTTCGCGAGCAAGCTCGCTCCCACATTTTGATTGGTGGCGATGCTTAATTCGAGGTCTTGGCCATCTGCCGATCCGACGCGCGCCAGATCAATCGCGTGGTGTCATAGCCCTGCTGACGCGCCTTGCTCAGCAGTTCTTCACGCACCACACCGTTGACGGTCGGCGTGCGCGACAACAACCACATGTACTTGCGACTCGGATCGCCGACGATGGCGGTCTTGTAGTCATCGCTGACGTACAACACCCAGTATTCACCTTTCGCCACACCCGGAATCAGACGCGAGAACCAGGTATCGAATTCGACCCAGAGTTTATCGGTCTTGCCCGGTACCTGTGGATAAGCCGTACCCTTGGCCTCTTCCCACTGCCAGTCCGGGGTCAGGCAGCGATTGAGCACCGCAACATTACCGTCAGGCTTGAGGGTGTAATGGGCTTCGGACTGCGCGCAATGGCGCTGGAAGTACATCGGCAAGCGCGCCAGTTCATACCAGGTGCCCTGATAACGCTTGAGATTGACGCTGTTGACGGTCTTCGGCGCCAACGGGTCGACGCCGGAAGTGGCGCAGCCGGCCAGTACCAGGCCGGCAAAAAGGATCAGCAATAACCGCTTCATTTTTCTTCTCCGTGGGCGCGAAGCCCCGGTTTACTTCAGGCCTTGGCCGGAAAACATCAGCACTTTGTCACCAGCGTACTGCACGCTGATAAAGCTGTTCTTGTCGCCCCAGGTGCAACTGGACATGCCGAGCGCGCCCGAGCAATCGGTGGGCTTGCCGAGCAGAGTCTCGACTTCGGCCTTGGCCATACCGGCCGAGAGCTTCGAGTAGTTTTCCTGATTGACCTTGCTGCATGCGGCCAGCAGCACGCAAAACGTCAGAAGGGCCAGAGATCGCAGCGACATGGTGTAACTCCTGGAACGAGGGGGGGATGGCATGGTGCCAACCAGAAGCTTAGAAGAGAAAACCCTCATCTGGTTCCGTGGGGGAATGGCTATTTATTAGCCCGCCCGTCTGGCATTTGCCGGTAAATCAGACACTTTGTAGGGCTATTGAGCATTTCGTCGCCTTTCGCCAAAGACGCCTAATCTTTGGCGCGCCGCGGTCGAAATAAGAGCAGCGCAAAGCCCCCGAGTGTGGCAAATTGCCGCCCTTTCTTGACCAGCCCCTTCGCGGTAGTTCATTCGATGACCAGAAACATGAAATTCAGCCACAAGATCTTGTTGGCGGCCGCCCTCGTGGTGGCCGTTGCGTTCGCCTGTTTCATTTTCTTCAACGACTATCGACAGCGCGAAGCCCTGAGCAGCAGCACCGAAGCCTCGATGCAGGAGCTGGGCAGCCTGACCACCAGCAACATCCAGACCTGGCTGGAAAGCCGCATTCAGTTGCTGCAATCGTTGTCGCAGCAAGTGGCCGTCGACGGTAACGCTCCCGCCAGCCTGAAACGCATCATCGACTTGCCCGCCTACACCGGCAATTTCCAGCTCAGCTATTTCGGCGGCGCCGACGGCGTGATGTTCTCAGTGCCAGCCGGCAACCGCGCGCCGGACTACGATCCACGCGCACGCGGCTGGTACAAAGCAGCGAACAGCGCGCAGCAAACCATCGTCACCGAACCGTACATCGCCGCGTCCTCGGGCAAACTGGTGATCACCGTCGCCACTCCGGTGCAACGTCAGGGCCAGATGCTCGGCGTCGCCGGTGCTGACATCGATCTGACCAGCGTCAGCGCGATCATCAATTCGCTGAACTTCGGCGGTCACGGTCACGCGTTCATCGTCAGCGCCGATGGCAAGATCCTGATCCACCCAGACAGCAAACTGGTGCTCAAGACCCTCGCCGAGGCTTATCCGAACGGTGCGCCGAAAGTCAGCCCGGGCCTGAAAGAAGTCGAGTTCGACGGCAAGACCCAGCTGATCTCCTTCACCCGCGTCAACGGCGTGCCGTCGGCCGACTGGTACGTGGCGCTGGTGCTCGATAAAGACACCGCATTCGCAATGCTCAGCGAATTCCGCACCTCGGCGCTGATTGCCATGGTCATTGCCGTGGTGATCATCATCGCCCTGCTCGGCATGCTCATCCGCGTGCTGATGCAACCACTGCTGACCATGGGCCGCGCGATGCATGACATCGCCGAAGGTGAAGGCGACCTGACCAAACGTCTGGTGATCCACGGCAACGACGAGTTCGGCGCACTGGGCACCTCGTTCAACCGTTTCGTCGAGCGTATCCACACCTCGATCCGCGAAGTGTCCTCGGCCACCGGCCAGGTCAACGAAGTCGCCCTGCGCGTCGTCGCAGCGTCGAACTCGTCGATGTACAACTCCGACCAGCAAGCCTCGCGCACCAACAGTGTGGCCGCGGCGATCAACCAACTCGGCGCCGCCGCACAGGAAATCGCTCAGAACGCCGCCCTCGCCTCGCAGCATTCCAGCGATGCGCGCAGCCTCGCAGTCGACGGTCAACAAGTCGTGGATAAAACCATTCAGGCCATGCAGCAACTGTCGGCGAAGATCAGCGATTCCTGCGGTAACATCGAAACCCTGAACAGCAACACGGTGAACATCGGCCAGATTCTCGAAGTGATCACCAGCATTTCCCAGCAGACCAATCTGCTGGCACTCAATGCTGCGATCGAAGCGGCGCGTGCCGGTGAAGCCGGTCGTGGTTTCGCCGTGGTTGCCGATGAAGTCCGCAACCTCGCCCACCGCACTCAGGATTCGGCGCAGCAAGTGCAGAAGATGATCGAAGAGCTGCAAGTCGGCGCGCGGCAGGCAGTCAGCATCATGACCGAGAGCCAGCGCGAGAGCGAAAGCAGCGTCGGCATCGCCAATCAGGCTGGCGAACGTCTGGGCAGCGTGACTCAGCGTATCGGCGAGATCGACGGGATGAACCAGTCGGTGGCGACTGCGACTGAAGAGCAGACCGCTGTGGTCGAGTCGATCAATGTCGATATCAACGAGATCAACACGCTGAATCAGGAAGGTGTGGAGAACTTGCAAGCGACGTTGCGGGCGTGCTCGGATCTGGAGCAGCAGGCGGCGCGGTTGAAGCAGTTGGTGGGTAGTTTCCGCATTTAAGATCAAGGGCTTTACCCCCTCACCCCAGCCCTCTCCCCCAGGGGGCGAGGGGGAAAGGGAGCAGATCTTCAAGCCTTTCAAAACCTGAGTTCGACTCAGGTCTCTCAAGTCGATGTACCTACAACATCCACCTCGGTCAGTCCCCTCTCCCCCCGGGAGAGGGCAAGCCCTTAAAACCGCGACCCCGGCTCAGAAAGAAACACCAACTCTTCAGCCGTAGACTCCCGCCCCAACACCGCATTGCGATGCGGAAACCGGCCAAACTGCGCAATCACTTTTCGATGCCGCTCGGCATAGTCCAGGTTATCGGCAAACACCGCCCGCTCCGTCTCCGGCTGTTCAGCCACCAGTTCGATAAACCGGGAAACCGCCTCATTCTGCACCGCAAGATTCTCGCAGTGCTCAAACACCAGATAAATAAACACACGCTGAATCGGTTTCAACTGCCGATCAAAATCCGCCGCAATGCCTTGCGCGACAAGTTTCTGCGCGCGCAGATCGCCGGAGAACGCTTTAGGGGTATCGCGAAAGATCATTCGCGGCAGTTGATCGAGCAGTAGCACTACCGCCAGCCAACCTTCGGGACGTTGCGTCCACGCGATCAATTCGCCGGCCAGGGCCTGATCGACAAAGACCCCGAAGCGCTCACGCGCTTCGAGGTCTTGGCTGTCTCGCTTGCCAAACCACAACTTGCCCTTGTCAGCCGAAATCTCATCCGGTGATTCGGCATGTCCGAACCACCAATCGAGCAACGGCTGCCAAGGCGCGGTCATGATTTATTCCTTGTGGTAGGCCGTAGCGCGGGCAACTTCTTCTTTCGAACCGAGGAACACCGCTACGCGCTGGTGCAGGCCTTCAGGCTGGATGTCGAGAATGCGCTGGTGACCGTCAGTGGACGCGCCGCCCGCTTGTTCCACGAGGAACGACATCGGGTTGGCTTCGTACATCAGACGCAGTTTGCCTGGCTTGGAAGGCTCACGGCTGTCGCGCGGGTACATGAACAGACCGCCACGGGTCAGGATGCGGTGTACGTCGGCGACCATCGCTGCAACCCAACGCATGTTGTAGTTCTTTTTCAGCGGACCTTCTTCACCGGCCAGCAGCTCGCCCACGTAGCGTTGTACCGGGGCTTCCCAGTGACGCTGGTTGGACATGTTGATGGCGAATTCCTGGGTCGATTCAGGAATGGTGATGTCTTCGTGGGTCAGCACGAAGCTGCCCATTTCGCGGTCGAGGGTGAAGCCTTTGACGCCGTCGCCCAGAGTCAGTACCAGCATGGTCTGCGGGCCGTAGATTGCATAACCGGCGGCAACTTGCTGAGTGCCTGGCTGCAGGAACGCTTTCTCGTTCAGCGGCTCGTTCTGGCTCAGGTATTCGTTCGGGCAACGCAGTACCGAGAAGATGGTGCCGACCGGGGCGTTGATGTCGATGTTCGACGAACCGTCCAGTGGGTCGAATACCAGCAGGTAGGCGCCTTTCGGGTATTTACCCGGGATCTGGTAGGCATTGTCCATTTCTTCGGACGCCATGCCGGCCAGGTGACCGCCCCATTCGTTGGCTTCGAGCAGGATCTCGTTGGAGATCACGTCGAGTTTCTTCTGCACTTCGCCTTGGACGTTTTCAGTGCCCATGCTGCCCAGAACACCACCCAGGGCGCCTTTGGACACGGCGTGGCTGATTTCCTTGCAGGCACGCGCCACCACTTCGATCAGGAAACGCAGATCGGCAGGAGTGTTATTGCTGCGGGTCTGCTCAATCAAATAGCGACTCAGGGTAACGCGGGACATGGACGGCTCCGGTGGAATGGGGGGCTAAAAACCCGCGCAGTTTACAGGGAGTCTGAAACCGTAGCGAGCGAAGACGCCCGGTAACGTGCGTTGGGGTGTAATTGCCTGCATGAGACGTGAATGTGGGTGGAGAGTTCAGGTAGCGGGTTTAGCGTAGTTGGAAATCGGACGAAGGTGATCAGCTTGGGATATGTATTGATTGAGAAGCCGCCTTCGCGAGCAAGCTCGCTCCCACATTGGATCTGCGTCGTTCACACATCCAGTGTGGGAGCGAGCCTGCTCGCGAATGGCGCGCAGCGACAGCCATTCTCAGGTGTTGGTCGGTGGCTTGCGCAACAAGCTAAACGCCATCGCCCCGAGAAAAACCACACTCAACAACAACACCGCCCACAAGCCGATCTTCTTCCAATTGGTCTCAGTCACTGCCGCCGTTGTCGCCGTGGAAGTCTGCGTAGCCACCACCTCCCCCTGGACCGCAGCCTTACCCAACGCCGCCAGTTTCTCCGGTTTGAAGTCCGGAATAAGCGTCGCCAATGGCAAGTTCGCCGTTTTCACCGTCGGATTACCCAATGCCAAACTGTACGGCCCCTCTCCCCGGGCGAGGAAAATCACCTGCGTGGCTCGCACCGCGTACTTCACGCTTGGCGCCTGCTCGCCCAGACCACCGCCACGTTCATCCACCGTCAGCTTCATCTGCTGCACGGTCTGCCCGTAGAGCTGCAACTCGTTCTGCACCACATCCTGGCCATTCTGCGTCAGGCGATAGAGCAAACCGCTGCTCAACTCCTGCCACGGCAAACTGCTTTCACGTCGCCCCGCCAATGTCACCGGCGCCAGACTGTTCGGCTGTTTCAGCTCAACCTGCACGCGCTCGACATTCAGACCCATCGGCAACTGCCAGGTGTACTCCCCGGCCTTGGTGCTGCTGCCGGCCAATGCCTGCGACCAGACCAATGGCAGCGGCAAATCGCGCGGATCACTGCTTTTCAATTGTGCCGCCGTCAAAATCGGCGCCGAGTTCGGCGACTCCCACAACAGCCGTACATAACGCGCCGATTGCCCCGGCAACGTCACCTCATGCTGCTCGATGCGCTCATCGGAAAAGGTCAGTCGTGCGACCTGACCTTCGCCCCACGGCTGCCAGTGCTGCAAGTCATCGCTGGCCTCGATGCTGAAACGCTGGAAGCCGTCGCGCTCGCTGGTCCAGTCGAGGATCAATTGCTGCAACGGCGCCTTGATCGCGCTGGCATCCAGCAGCCAGCCGCGCAGCACCTCTTCACCCGCCTCCAATTGACTGGACGGCTGCACTTCGACCAGCGTGCCGCTGGTGGTCGATTGCACGCGCACATTCGGCGCGCGCTCACTGGCGTCGGCGGCGTTGTACAGCGGGAACCATTTCACCTCGTGCAACTGGCCGTCATCGCGGGTCTGCGCCGACTCGCGCGCCAAGGCGTAGGCCTGCGCTTCGCCAGCGGCGTTGAATACCCGCAAGTCACTGAGATCTGTCTGGCGTGCCTGCAATTGCACGCTCAACGGCAATTCGAGGCGGTACCACGGGCCGTTGCCACTGACCGACAACGGCACCTGCGTGGCGAAGTCCGCCGGTTTTTCCTGAGCGCCGGCCGCCATCACCACGCCCAACGCCAACCAACCCAGATTTCGCATGCGACTCAAGATGAAACTCCTTCGGTGTCCGGGACCGGTTTGTCCGCCGCCGGGTCAGCATCGACGCGTTTGGGCGGCAGCGGCGCGAAGTAGCCGACCACAAGCAACAACACACCGACGCCGATAAACGAGACGATCCGGGCGAGACCGCCACGGTTGCTCAGTTCGACAAAAATCAGTTTGGCCACGACCAGTGCGATCAACGCCGCGCCGATCAGCCAGACTTCGCGACGATGACGCAGATGGCCGCCGATCATCAGCCCGAGCGCCATGAGCGTCCAGACGATCGACAAGCCAGCCTGCACCAGCATTGAGGCGAGCAGCGTATCCAGCTCGAACGGGATGCCAGCCCAATGATGCGCTGCGCGGGTGACCAGCGCAGTGCAGAAGGCGAACAGCGAAATCCCGGCAATCAATTGCGTGGCGTTATCGGCGTAGTCCTGTCGAATCGACAATTGCGATATCGCACTGCGTGACCACACATAGACGCCGAACAAAGCAAACAGCAGGCCCAACTCCAACGGGTTAAGCAGCGGCACGTATGGCAATGGTTCAGCATTGCCATCGCTGACGCCATTGGCCAGCCAGAACCACGCCAGCATCAATACTGCCAACGGCGCCGCGGCGTACAAGCGGTACTCACGGGCAAACGTCGCCACCGGCCATGGCCAGTTACGCGGTGCAGCCGCCAGCAGCAGATAAAGGCTCGGCAGAATCGCCCAACCCAGCCAGCGCCAGGCGTTGTATTGCTCGGACAACAGCAGCAGACCGTAGCGCAATTCCAGCGCCAGCACGCCGATCAGCAGCCAGCAACCGAGCACATGCGCCGTGCTCAAGGCCCGCGCCGGCAGCATCGGCGCCAAGCGTCGCAAACTGAAGAAATGCACGGCGAACACCACCGCCCACGCCAGCCAACCGAAATCGGCCGCCGGGTGATAACGCGAATGCCATGCGGCGAGCAGCACGAGACCAGCCGCCGGAATCAGCAAGGTGCAGAGCAAGCCCAGCGCCGGCCAATTCAAACGTAGCGACAACACAGTCCACAACCCCACGCTTACGGCTGCAACCAAGAGCAGCAACGTGCCTTGCAGATTCGGAGCAGCAAAACGCAGTACCTCGCTAATCCAAGCCAGCGCCCACCAACCCGCGCCCCACACCAGCAATACCTCGGACAAGCGCTGCAAACTCAACGCATCGAATGCCGAGGCGTGATTGCCCAGTTGCAGGCGCCACGCACCGATCATCGCAGCCAGGCCCAACACCAGCGGCGTCCAGAATCCGCCATGGGCCAACGGCTTCACGCCTTCGCTGGACAGAGGCCCGAGCAGCTCAGGGCCTGCGAACAAGAACGCCGCGCCGCCGATCACCTGCAACAGCAGACCGAAGACAAAACTCACTCGCTGCTGGAGGTACAGGCTCAGCCAGATGATCAGCAGGCCACTGGCCGCCCACACCGCGCTCGCTGTTTGCCACGGCAGCACAAACAACACCGCCAGATTGATCAGCACCAGGCCGGCCAGCAACACCACCGACAGACCACGCAATAGGCGCACATCGCTGCGCACCATTTCATCGCGAGCCGCTACCAGCATGCCGGCGATCAATGCCAGACCGATCAACGACGCACTGAGCAGCCCACTCCAACCGGCCTTGAACACCGCCGTCGAGTCCTCACCCGCCCCTTGCAGACGCAACAGAAATAACGCGCCACCGAGCAACTGCACGGCAAACGCGCTGAACAGGAAGGTGCGCGATTGAATCCGCAGGCCGACAAACAACGTCACCAAACCAGCCAGCGCCCAACTGATCGCCGTGCCCTGCACGAAGAAAAACAGCGGCGCCAACAGATAGAGGAAGGTCAGGCCCAGAGCTGCCAGCACTGGCAGGCCCTGGCGCTCCCACGGCGATGCCTGTTCCAGCGCAGCCTTGCGCAGTTGATAGAAACTGAACAGCAACGCAATCCCGAGCATCAACGCGCCCAGCGGCGCACCATCGAGCAAACTGCTTTCGCCGATACGCAATTGGCTGAGGAAGGCCAACGCCGACCCCAGTTGCAGCAGCAAGGCAAAGGCCCGGGCGAATGGTCGATGCTGACGCAGACCGAGCCAGAAAATCCCCGCGCCTTCTACCGCCCATGCCGCGGAGGTCCAGCGCGCATCCAGTCCCAGCGGAATCGCCAGACTGGCAAAAATCACTCCGAGCGCCAGACAGGTTTCGCCCAGCAGCATCGCGCGCCCGCCCATCAACACCTTGGCCAGCGCCATGTAGATCATGCCCAACGCCAGCGCACTGAAAGCGGCAGCAAACTCCAGATGCTGCACCAGCGCAAACTGCAAACCAAAGCCAATGATCGGCGGGCCGAACAGCATCGTTCCGTCGACATAATCGCCTTTGCGCGCCGACCAGTGCAGCAACGCCTCGCGATCACCTTCCGCCGGGGCATCGCGCATATCGAGCAATTTGCGCCGGGCGAACATCAGGCCGATGGCGAGGTACATCAGGAAGAACAGAATCAGGAACGGCTCAGTGCTCCACAACAGCTCCGGCGCATACGAACGCAGGCCCCAGGCGAAGCCGATGCCGAAGGTGCCGACGAAGCCGATCAGGTTAAGCAGACGCCAAGCCTTGAACCAGGCGATGGCAAGAATGCCGGCGTTGAGCAGCGCGAAATAACTGAACAGCGCGACGTGGTTGCCGGCGCCGGTCGAGGTCAGGATCGGTGCGGCGAATCCACCCAGTGCGGCGACGGCAGCCAACGCCAGCGAGTCTTGGGTGATCGCCAGAATCGCCGAGAACACCGTCACCGCGACTAATAATCCCAGCGCTGCGGACGGATCGAGCAACGGGTGCAGACGCATCGCCGCAAACACCGTCAGGTACAGCACCGCAATCCCGGTGCCTTGCAGCATCAAGGCGTAACTGCTGTTGCGCCGCCGTAGCCACCAGCCCAGCGCCAGCAGGCCCAACGCGGCTGCCGCGACACCGGCGTAACGTACCTCGATCGGCACAACCATGCCTTCGGTGGCGTAGCGCAGCAGAAACGCCAGACCGAAGAACAACAACACCACGCCAACGCGCAGCACGGTGTTACCGCCAAACAGCCAGTTACGCGCGGCGCTGATGCCGCGTTCGATGAGGTTCGGGCCACGGGGTTCAGCAAGTATTTGCGGTTCCGGCGTGACGGCGTCGAGGCGCCACACATCAGCGGGCAGCGGTTGGCTGGTTTCACTGGCGACGGCGGAAATCGGTTCGAGTTCGGGCGGCAGTTCCCAGACCAGTTCGGGTTCCGGGACTTCTTCAGCGGCTTTGACGGGTTCTACGACAGGCTCGGCGGCCGGCGCCGAAGTCGGTGGCGGCGCAACATGAAGGGGCGCGCCTTCGAGCAAAAACAGGCGTTGCTCGACGCCCTGCAAAGCGACCTTCGCCTGCTCAAGTTGACGTTGTTGCTCCAGCGCCTGCGAGCCAAGCCGCGCGATGCGGATCGTCTGCCCGATAGCCAGTCCGAGCAGCGCGCCCAACAGCGCCGCACTGAACGACTCGTCGAGCAGCCAGCCGAGCACCAGCCCGATCAACATGAACATCCATTGCATGGTCGATATCCCTAAGCAGCCCCAAGACGGGGCGAGTCCGGCGATTGCTTCAGTCTAGGCACAAACCCTGTGGGAGCGAGCCCGCTCGCGAAAGCGGTTTGTCAGCCAACATTTCTGTTTAACATGACAACCGCTTCGCGAGCAGGCTCGCTCCCACATTGGATCGATGCTGACTGGAGCATCCGGTTACCGGCGCTCAGTATATCGATGCGGCCCAATAAACGTTGGGCCTCGCGCACAATTGTCGCGAAAAACTACTCCAACGCTTTCCAGATATCCGTGGCGTACTCGCGAATCGTCCGGTCTGACGAGAACCAGCCCATCCGCGCCGTGTTGAGCACCGCCGAACGCCACCAGTTGTTGCTGTCGTGCCAATGCTCTTCAACGCGTTTCTGAGCCTCCCAATACGAGTCGAAATCGGCGCAGACCAGAAAGCGGTCGTAATCCACCAGCGAATCGATCAACCCGGTATAGCGCGAAGTGTCATCTGGCGAGAACACCCCGCTGCGGATCGCTTGCAGCACATCGTTCAGACGATGGGAGGCGGCGATGTCCGGCAACGCGCTGAACTCGTGGTTCTGTTTACGCGCTTCAACCTGCTGCGCGCTGAGGCCGAAAATGAACATGTGCTCGGCACCGATGCGCTCGCACATTTCCACGTTGGCGCCGTCCAGCGTGCCAATGGTCAACGCGCCGTTGAGGCCGAACTTCATGTTACTGGTACCCGAGGCCTCGAAACCGGCAGTGGAAATCTGCTCGGACAAGTCCGCCGCCGGAATGATGCTCTCCGCCAGGCTGACGTTGTAGTTGGGCAGGAACACCACTTTCAGCAGGCCGCGCACGGTCGGGTCGTTGTTCACCACCCGCGCGATGTCGTTGGTCAACTTGATGATCAGTTTGGCCTGGTGATAACTCGCCGCCGCTTTACCGGCGAAGATTTTCACCCGTGGCACCCAGTCGACTTCCGGCTCGGCGCGAATCGCCTGATACAGCGCCACGGTGTGCAGCAGGTTAAGCAACTGGCGTTTGTATTCGTGGATCCGTTTGACCTGCACATCGAACATCGCCGCCGGATTGACCGCGATGCCCAGCCGTTCATGAATCAGATAGGCCAAGGCTTTTTTGCTGTGCAGGCGTTGCTCGGCGAAGGCTTTGCGGAACGCGGTTTTTTCCGCGAACGGCTCGAGATCGAGCAATAGCTCTTCCGGGTTATCCAGCAAATCCGGCCCCAGTGCATCGACAAGCATCGAGGTCAGTTCAGAGTTGGCCTGGTACAACCAGCGGCGGAAGGTAATGCCGTTGGTTTTGTTGTTGATCCGCTCCGGATACAGCTTGTGCAGTTCGGCGAATACGGTTTTGCGCATCAGTTGCGTGTGCAATCCGGACACGCCGTTGACGCTGTGCGAGCCGAGGAACGCTAGGTTGCCCATGCGCACCCGTCGACCGTTGTCTTCTTCGATCAGCGACACCGCGCGCAGCACGTCGAAATCATGAATGCCCTTGGCCCGCAGCGAATCGATGTGCTGGGCGTTGATCAGGTAAATGATCTGCATGTGCCGCGGCAGCATGCGTTCCATCAGGCCCACCGGCCAGGTTTCCAGCGCTTCCGGCAGCAGCGTGTGATTGGTGTACGACAGCGTATCGACCGTCACTTGCCACGCCGCATCCCACGCCACGTCGTAGACGTCGACCAGTTGGCGCATCAATTCGGCTACGGCAATCGAGGGATGGGTGTCGTTGAGCTGGATCGCCGCGTGATCGCCCAAGGTCAATACCGAGGTGTGCATATTGCGGTGACGACGCAGCAGATCTTGCAGCGACGCGGCGACAAAGAAATATTCCTGGCGCAGGCGCAGTTCTTGCCCTGCTTCGGTGCTGTCCGCCGGGTAAAGCACGCGGGAGATGCTTTCGGCACGGGCTACTTCGGCGACGGCGCCCAAGTGGTCACCGGCGTTGAAGCGTTCCAGATGCAAATCTTCCATGGCGCGGGCACGCCACAGGCGCAAAGTGTTGACGCTCGCCCCGCGCCAGCCAACCACCGGCGTGTCATAAGCGATCGCGCGGACGGTTTCTGCCGGCGACCAGACCTGTTTGGATTTGCCACTGACATCGGTGACGGTTTCGACGCTGCCGCCGAAGCCGATGGAGTAGACGACCTCTGGCCGCTCGAACTCCCACGGGTTGCCGAAATCCAGCCAGTGCTCGGTCTGCTCCTGCTGCCAGCCGTCGACGATGGCCTGGCGGAACAAGCCGTGCTCATACCGAATGCCATAACCATGGCCCGCGATACCGAGGGTCGACATGCTTTCCATGAAGCACGCCGCCAGACGACCAAGGCCGCCGTTGCCAAGCGCAGCATCGGGCTCCAGCAAACGAATGCGTTCCAGATCGACACCGAGTTCGGTCAGCGCTTCACGGGCGACGTCGAGCAGGCCGAGATTACTCAGGCTGTCGTAGAGCAAACGGCCGATAAGAAATTCCAGCGAGAGGTAATAAACCCGCTTCTGGCCTTTGCGGTAGATCTGCCGGGTGTGGTCCATCCAGTGTTCGACCATGTGATCACGCGCCGCGAGGGCGATGGCTTCGAACCAGTCATGGTCGAAGGCGTGATCGGGGTCTTTGCCCACCGCGTAGGTGAGCTTGGTCAGGACGGCGTCGCGGAATGCGGCCACCTCTGCTTCGCGAACTAGTGGTTCTTGAGTCATCGATAGGACCTCGAGCGAGCGGGGAATTGTCTGAGCCTAGACGGTCTGACCGACGGTAGCGGCTCTGGTTCGGCAGTTTTTCCCGAGACTGTGAGATAGCCCGGCATTACCTTGTCGAGTGAGCTAATGAATGCAGGGGCCGTGCCGAATTGTCCGGCAATGTGCCTGCACGCAGAAAAAATCTGGCGAAAGGTTGTTCAAAAATCCACCAGTCCCGGTATGATCGCGCGCCCTGATGCATACACACCTGGTAACTCCCGATGATGAAGCCCAACCTGATTGCCGCCGCCGAGATCGATCGTCTCGATACGTGGGCGAAATACTCAGCCCCGATGTGCGGTTCCTGCGTGTCCAGCTGCTGCACGCTGCCGGTTGAGGTGAAGATCAAGGATCTGGTGCGCATCGGTGTGGTCGACGAGTTCGAACTGGGCGACCCGCCGAAGAACATCGCCAAGCGTTTGCAGAAGGAAGGCCTGGTCGAGCGCTTCAATCAGAAGTCCGGCATCTTTACCCTGCAGCGCATGAGCAACAACGATTGCTACTACCTGGATCGTAAGAGCCGCCTGTGCACCATTTATGACAAGCGCCCGGACACCTGCCGCAATCACCCGAAGATCGGGCCGCGCCCGGGGTATTGCGCTTATAAGCCTAAGGAAGTTGAGCGCGTGCAGAATTTCCGCGCGATCGAGAAGTTCTAAAAGCCAACCCTCACCCCAGCCCTCTCCCAAAGGGAGAGGGGGCCGACCGAGGTGTCTGGCGCCTGACATCGACCTGAAAAATCCAGTCGATTATGGATTCGTTACAGCCCGATAAAATCGATTTTGGATTCGGCAGAATTCTTTCAAGTCGGTGTATCCCCTGAGCATCCCCCAATCAGTCCCCTCTCCCTACGGGCGGTCCGACGTTTCGGGAGGGCTAGGGTGAGGGGCTTTTCAGACTAAACACATTTCCCCCAGACAAACAAAAACGCCCCAGGTCTCGCGACCGGGGGCGTTTTTTCAAGCCAGGCTAATTATTACGCCTTGGCTTTCTTGGCAGCGCGGGTACGCTCGCTTTCGTCCAGGATCTTCTTGCGAAGACGGATGGACTTAGGAGTCACTTCGCACAGCTCGTCTTCCTGGATGTATTCCAGAGCCTGTTCCAGGGTGAAGCGAACAGGTGGAACCAGAGCGATGGTTTCGTCTTTACCCGAAGCACGCATGTTGTCGAGCTTCTTGCCTTTGGTCGGGTTTACACCCAGGTCGTTGTCGCGGCTGTTCTGACCAACGATTTGACCGTTGTAGATCTCCTGGCCGTGTTCTACGAACAGCTTGCCACGAGCCTGCAGGGTTTCCAGCGAGTAGGTCAGTGCCTTACCGGTTTCAACCGAAACCAGAACGCCGTTCTGACGGCCGGACATGTGGCCCGACTTGACGGTGTCGTAGCGATCGAAGATCGAGGTCAGGATGCCAGCACCGTTGGTCAGGGTCAGGAACTGGTTACGGAAACCGATCAGACCGCGAGCAGGGATGTTGTATTCCAGACGAACACGGCCCTTGCCATCCGGCACCATGTTGCTCAGGTCGCCCTTACGCAGACCCATCTCTTCCATGACCTTGCCCTGAGCTTCTTCAGGGATGTCGATGGTCACGTTTTCGAACGGTTCTTGTTTAACGCCGTTCACTTCACGAATGATTACTTCAGGACGGCCCAGAGCCAGCTCGAAGCCTTCGCGACGCATGGTTTCGATCAGTACCGAGAGGTGCAGCTCACCACGGCCGGAAACCTTGAACTTGTCAGCGGTGTCGCCTTCTTCAACGCGCAGTGCAACGTTGTACAGCAGCTCTTTGTCCAGACGGTCCTTGATGTTACGGGACGTCACGAACTTGCCTTCTTTACCGCAGAATGGCGAGTCGTTTACCTGGAAGGTCATCGAAACGGTTGGCTCGTCAACGGTCAGAGGCTTCATCGCCTCGACAGTGTCCGGGTGGCACAGGGTGTCGGAGATGAACAGCGAGTCCATACCGCTGATGCAAACGATATCGCCTGCTGCAGCTTCTTCAACGTCGATGCGGTGCAGACCGTGGTGACCCATCAGCTTCAGGATACGGCCGTTACGGCGCTTGCCGTCGGCACCGATCGCCACAACCGGGGTGTTCGGCTTGACGCGGCCACGAGCAATACGGCCAACGCCGATAACACCCAGGAAGCTGTTGTAGTCCAGAGCGGAGATCTGCATCTGGAATGCGCCATCACGGTCAACAGCCGGAGGCGGAACGTGGTCGACTACCGCTTGGTACAGCGGGGTCATGTCTTCCGCCATGGCGGTGTGATCCAGACCGGCAATGCCGTTCAGGGCCGAGGCGTACACAACCTGGAAGTCCAGTTGTTCTTCGGTAGCACCGAGGTTGTCGAACAGGTCGAAGATCTGATCCAGAACCCAGTCCGGACGCGCGCCTGGACGGTCAACCTTGTTGATTACCACGATCGGACGCAGGCCGGCTTCGAAAGCCTTCTTGGTCACGAAACGGGTCTGCGGCATAGGGCCGTCTTGAGCGTCAACCAGCAGCAGAACGGAGTCAACCATCGACATTACACGTTCAACTTCGCCGCCGAAGTCGGCGTGGCCCGGGGTGTCCACGATGTTGATGTGGTAGCCGTTCCAGTTGATGGCGGTGTTTTTCGCCAGAATGGTAATACCGCGCTCTTTTTCCTGGTCGTTGGAGTCCATCACGCGCTCGTCGTTGAGCTCGTTGCGCTCCAGAGTGCCGGATTGACGCAGGAGTTTGTCTACCAGGGTGGTTTTACCATGGTCAACGTGGGCAATGATGGCGATGTTGCGTAGATTTTCGATCACTTGTGTATCTCGATCAGAGGATTCGGTTTGCTGACAAGTCTTGGCAGCGATTAGCAGTAGTGTCCGGCATGGCCGTTACAGCTTGACGGCGGTGTCGGGGGGCCGGTGACGCAGGCCACAGGCAAACAGCCCCGGGCACTTAGCTCGGTCGATAAACGCGCACATTGGCATGCCCCTCACTGAGCAAATGGTGAGCATGCAGGCGACTCATCACGCCTTTGTCGCAATACAGCAGGTACTGGCGAGTCGGATCCAGCTCCTTGAAACGAGCGTTCACTGCGTAGAACGGCATCGTCTGTACTTCTACGCCAGCGAGTTCCAGCGGCTCATCCTCGGCGGCATCCGGGTGACGGATGTCGATCACGATCTGACCGGCCAGTGCTTCGCTGACTTCTTCAATCTGTACGTCCTGGCCCAATTCGTCGATCACCCGATCGATCGGCACCAGTTTGGCGTTTTCGAGCGCACGCTCGAGGACCGCCATGTCGAATTCTTTCTCTTCGTGCTCAACGCGACCGCGTTTGGCGGCGGTCTTCGGATTGACCGAAATGACCCCGCAGTATTCCGGCATGTGCCGGGCGAAATCGGCGGTGCCGATCTCGTTGGCCGTGTCGATGATGTCCTGCTTGTGCGCCACGATCAGTGGACGCAGGACCAGTTTGTCGGTCACGCAGTCGATCACCGACAGGTTCGGCAGCGTCTGGCTCGACACCTGGGAGATCGCCTCGCCGGTGACCAGCGCGTCGATGTGCAGACGGTCGGCGATGTCGGAGGCCGCGCGCAACATCATACGCTTCAATACGACGCCCATATGACTGTTATCGACTTTGCCGAGAATTTCGCCCAACACTTCTTCGAACGGAACACTGACAAATAGCACGCGTTGCGAGCTGCCGTACTTCTTCCAGATGAAATGCGCGACTTCCATCACGCCCAATTCGTGGGCACGACCGCCCAGATTGAAGAAGCAGAAGTGCGTCATCAGGCCGCGACGAATGATCTGGTAGGCCGCAACCGTCGAGTCAAAGCCGCCGGACATCAATACCAGCGTCTGCTCCAGGGCGCCGAGCGGGTAGCCGCCGATGCCGTTGTGCTGGCTGTGAATAACGAACAACCGTTTGTCGCGAACTTCGATACGGACTTCGATTTCCGGCGCTTTCAGGTCGATACCGGCGGCACCGCACTCACGGCGCAGCTTGCTGCCGACGTATTTTTCGACGTCCATAGAGCTGAAGGTGTGCTTGCCGGCACGCTTGCAGCGCACCGAGAAAATCTTCCCGGCCAGTGCATCGCCGTAGTGCTGTTTGCACTTTTCGGTGATGTCGTCGAAGTCGCCCAGCGGGTACTCGTCGATCTGCAGGAAGTGCGCGATGCCCGGCATACAGGTCAGGCGCTCACCCATCTCTTTCAAGGCTTTGGGGTCGGTAACGCGGGTTTCCAGCTCGAGATTGTCCCACACACCGTTCACCACCACGGCCGGATCCAGGTCGCGGAGCACGGTGCGGATATTCTTGGCCAACTGGCGGATGAATTTCGTCCGGACAGGTCGGCTTTTGATGGTGATCTCGGGGAAGACTTTTACGATTAGTTTCATGAAAACAGCGCGCGAACGGCCAGCCGAAAAAGGGGGGCGCGGATTATAGCGGAAATTGCTCAAGGTTTAACCAGTTAATGTGCAGAAGGTTTTGCGCGCACCAAAACAGGTCATTTTCGTTTTATGACGCTACATTAAAGGGCGAGATTTTCCGCATTGAGGCGCTTTGCACCTTAATAAGCGTGAATTTGGGGCAAAAAACCCATGCTGGGGCACTGGCATGCAATTTGCTCCCTTGTGAGGCAGGTTGCCTTGGCAGAGTATTCGCGCCGGCATCACCCAAATTCAAGGGCATCCACTAACAAGCCCGAAGCCACCCGGAGGACATATGTCGAAGACGGTTCAACTCATCAAAGATCATGACGTCAAGTGGATTGATCTGCGCTTCACGGACACCAAAGGCACTCAGCACCACGTGACCATGCCGGCTCGCGATGCGCTGGATGAAGACTTCTTCGAAGTCGGCAAGATGTTCGACGGTTCCTCCATCGCTGGCTGGAAAGGCATCGAAGCCTCCGACATGATCCTGATGCCGGTTGACGAAACTGCCGTTCTCGACCCGTTCACCGAAGACGCCACCCTGATCCTGGTGTGCGACATCATCGAACCTTCGAGCATGCAAGGCTACGACCGCGACCCACGTGCGATCGCCAAGCGTGCTGAAGAACACCTGAAAGCCACCGGTATCGGTGACACCGTGTTCGCCGGTCCAGAGCCAGAATTCTTCATCTTTGACTCGGTGAAATTCAAGTCGGACATCTCCGGCTCGATGTTCAAGATCTACTCCGAGCAAGGTTCGTGGATGTCCGACCAGGACATCGAAGGCGGCAACAAGGGTCACCGTCCAGGCGTCAAAGGTGGCTACTTCCCGGTTCCGCCGTTCGACCACGACCACGAAATCCGTACCTCCATGTGCAACGCACTGGAAGAAATGGGCCTGACCGTTGAAGTTCACCACCACGAAGTGGCGACTGCCGGCCAGAACGAAATCGGCGTCAAGTTCAACACTCTGGTGAAGAAAGCCGACGAAACCCAGACCCTGAAGTACGTTGTCCACAACGTTGCTGATGCATACGGCCGCACCGCGACCTTCATGCCGAAGCCACTGTACGGCGACAACGGTTCGGGCATGCACGTCCACATGTCGATCTGGAAAGACGGCAAGAACACCTTCGCCGGTGAAGGCTATGCCGGCCTGTCCGATACCGCTCTGTACTTCATCGGCGGCATCATCAAACACGGTAAGGCCCTGAACGGCTTCACCAACCCGGCGACCAACTCCTACAAGCGTCTGGTACCAGGCTTCGAAGCTCCGGTTATGCTGGCCTACTCGGCTCGCAACCGTTCCGCTTCGATCCGTATTCCTTACGTGTCGAGCCCGAAAGCCCGCCGTATCGAAGCACGCTTCCCGGATCCGGCTGCCAACCCGTACCTGGCCTTCGCAGCACTGCTGATGGCTGGTCTGGACGGCATCCAGAACAAGATCCACCCAGGCGACGCTGCTGACAAAAACCTGTACGACCTGCCGCCTGAAGAGGCGAAAGAGATCCCGCAAGTTTGCGGTAGCCTGAAAGAAGCCCTGGAAGAGCTGGACAAGGGCCGCGCGTTCCTGACCAAGGGCGGCGTGTTCTCTGACGACTTCATCGACGCTTACATCGCGCTGAAATCGGAAGAAGAAATCAAGGTTCGCACCTTCGTACACCCACTGGAATATGAGCTGTACTACAGCTGCTGATCCGGTAGCGCCGCGTTACGTGGCGTGAGTGAAAGAGGCCTCCTTCGGGAGGCCTTTTTTATTGCCCGCGATTTATGGCATCACGCAGATCCCTGTGGGAGCGAGCCTGCTCGCGAAGGCGTCGTATCAGTCGCCATCACTGTCAATGATGCACCGCATTCGCGAGCAGGCTCGCTCCCACAGGGGAATTGTGGTGTCTGAATGATCTCGGAATGTGTGCAGGGTTGGGCCAACCGCCGCGTCTGGCCTATGCTGCACCCCATCGCTTTCAATCCCGGTCGATTTCATGGGTCGCACCTTTTTCTACATTCTGCTGCTGATCGCCCTGCCCGCCGCCGCGCAGATCTACAAGTACACCGACGCCAACGGCAACACCGTTTACAGCGATCATTCGCCGGACGGCGTGCAGGCGCAGCCGGTGGAGTTGCCGCCGCTCAACCGTGTCGAGCCTCAGGCGCCGAGCGCACCACCCGCGCCCGAAGCCGACAACCGTGAGCCTGCGCACAACGCCTATGACATTCTTGAACTCGCGGGCCTGCCCAGCGAAGAAGCCCTGCGCGCCAACAACGGCACGTTCACCGTCCAAGTACTGATCAAGCCGCGCCTGCATCCGCCACATCAATTAAGGCTGGTGCTGGATGACGTGCCCTACGGCCAGCCGAGCAACGTGCCGATTCTGCAAATGGTCAACGTCGATCGCGGTGAACATCGTCTAGCGGTGCAGGTGATTGACGGGCAGACGATCATCCAGCAAAGCCCGCCAATCCCCCTCAGCGTACAGCGAGTGCACAAGCCATGATCCGCGCGTGGCTCCTCGCTGCATTAGCGCTGCTGACGCTGCAGGCTTCAGCGGAGGTCTTCACCTACACCGACGCACAAGGCAATCGCGTCTACACCGACCAGCCGCGTGGCAACGCCAAGCGAGTGCCCATCGCGACCAGCAATCGCATGTCGGCCAATCCAACAGCCGCCGCGCCGATCTCTACGGCGAAAAAATCCCCGGAGCAGCCACTGTTCCGCTACGACATGCTGCGCATTCTGGTGCCCGAGCCCGATGCCACGATTCGCAGCAGTGCCGGCGAAATCATCGTCAGCGTCACCAGCGAGCCGGGCCTGCAAAAAGGCCATCGCTATCGGCTGTTGCTGGATGGACAGGCTACCGGCGAACCAGGTCTGAGTCCGGTGTTCCCGCTGAACAACATTGATCGTGGCAGCCATAACCTTTCAGTGGAAATCCTCGACGCCGAAGGCCGCACCGTCGAACGCACCGCCAACCAGCCTTTCCACATGCAGCGCATTTCTCTTGCGCAAAAACGCCAGATCAAACCCTGCGTCGCCGAAGACTACGGCGTGCGCCCGGAATGCCCACTGAAAGACAAACCCGAAGAGCCGAAAAACCCCTTCCTGCGCTTCTTCTAACGCCGTTCAGCTTTGCGCACTATATTGGTGCGATAGGCTGCACCGTACCCACAATCCAACCCATTTTGGTTCGAAACTACCCGTGAGAGCTGGCCCTGTGCCACGCAAACGAGCGTCAAACGCCTGTTTCACGGGTTAAACGCTTCTTTTCGGAGCCTTGGTTTGGTTTTTGCATTTTGCGTTTAACGACGCCTGCTTCTTGCGCACGCTCCGCCCCCAAAAGAGGCCCTGATGACTATAAGTGACGCAATCCACCGTTTGCTGCTCGACAACCTGACCACCGCCACCATCCTGCTCGACGCCGAATTGCGCCTCGAGTACATGAACCCGGCGGCGGAGATGCTGCTCGCCATCAGCGGGCAGCGCAGCCATGGGCAATTCATCAGCGAGCTGTTCACTGAATCCACCGAGGCACTGAATTCCCTGCGTCAGGCGGTGGAACAGGCGCATCCGTTCACTAAACGCGAAGCGATGCTCACTGCCCTCACCGGCCAGACGTTGACCGTTGATTACGCGGTGACGCCAATCCTCAGCAATGGCGCGACCATGCTCCTGCTGGAGGTTCATCCGCGTGACCGCCTGCTGCGGATCACCAAGGAAGAGGCACAGCTGTCCAAGCAGGAAACCAGCAAGATGCTGGTGCGCGGTCTCGCCCACGAGATCAAGAACCCGCTCGGCGGCATCCGCGGCGCAGCGCAATTGCTGGCCCGCGAACTGCCGGAAGAAAGCCTGCGCGACTACACCAACGTGATCATTGAAGAAGCCGACCGCCTGCGCAATCTGGTCGACCGCATGCTCGGCTCGAACAAACTGCCGTCGCTGGCGATGTGCAACGTCCACGAAGTGCTCGAGCGCGTCTGCCAACTGGTCGAAGCGGAAAGTCAGGGCTGCATCACCTTGGTGCGCGATTACGACCCAAGCATTCCCGACGTACTGATCGACCGCGAGCAAATGATTCAGGCGGTGTTGAACATCGTGCGCAACGCGATGCAGGCGATCAGCAGCCAGAACGAGCTGCGTCTGGGCCGCATCAGCCTGCGCACCCGCGCCATGCGCCAGTTCACCATCGGCCACATCCGCCATCGTCTGGTAACCAAGATCGAGATCATCGACAACGGCCCGGGGATCCCGGCGGAACTTCAGGAAACCATTTTCTTTCCCATGGTCAGCGGACGCCCGGACGGTACCGGGCTGGGCCTGGCCATTACCCAGAACATCATCAGCCAGCACCAGGGCCTGATCGAGTGTGACAGCCATCCAGGCCACACCACGTTCTCGATCTTTCTGCCACTGGAACAAGGAGCCACATCGACATGAGCCGTAGTGAAACCGTATGGATCGTCGATGACGACCGTTCTATCCGTTGGGTTCTGGAAAAAGCCTTGCAGCAGGAAGGCATGACCACCCAGAGCTTCGACAGCGCCGATGGCGTGATGAGTCGTCTGGCCCGTCAGCAGCCTGACGTAATCATTTCCGATATCCGCATGCCGGGGGCCAGTGGTCTGGACCTGTTGGCGCGGATTCGCGAGCAGCACCCACGGTTGCCGGTCATCATCATGACCGCTCATTCCGATCTGGACAGCGCTGTCGCCTCGTATCAGGGCGGCGCGTTCGAGTACCTGCCGAAGCCGTTCGACGTCGATGAGGCGGTGTCGCTGGTCAAGCGTGCCAATCAGCACGCGCAAGAACAGCAAGGCCTGGAAGTCGTGCCCGCACTGACCCGCACCCCGGAAATCATCGGCGAAGCGCCGGCGATGCAGGAAGTGTTTCGCGCCATCGGGCGTTTGAGCCACTCCAACATCACCGTGCTGATCAACGGCGAATCAGGTACCGGTAAAGAACTGGTCGCCCACGCCCTGCACCGCCACAGCCCGCGCGCGGCCTCACCGTTCATTGCACTGAACATGGCGGCGATCCCCAAGGATCTGATGGAATCCGAGTTGTTCGGCCACGAGAAAGGCGCGTTCACTGGCGCGGCGAATCTGCGTCGCGGCCGCTTCGAACAGGCTGACGGCGGCACGCTGTTTCTCGATGAAATCGGCGACATGCCGGCGGATACGCAAACCCGTCTGCTGCGGGTTCTGGCGGATGGCGAGTTCTATCGCGTGGGCGGGCATGTGCCGGTCAAGGTCGATGTGCGCATCATCGCCGCGACGCACCAGAATCTGGAAACCCTGGTGCACGCCGGCAAATTCCGGGAGGACTTGTTCCATCGCCTCAACGTGATCCGCATCCACATCCCGCGCCTGTCGGATCGTCGCGAAGACATTCCGACCCTGGCCAAGCACTTCCTCAGCCGCGCTGCGCAGGAGCTGGCGGTCGAGCCGAAGCTGCTGAAAAGCGAGACCGAGGAATACCTGAAGAATCTGCCGTGGGGCGGCAACGTGCGTCAGTTGGAGAACACTTGCCGCTGGATCACGGTAATGGCGTCCGGGCGCGAAGTGCACATCAGCGACCTGCCACCGGAACTGCTGAACCTGCCGCAGGACTCGGCGCCTGTGACCAACTGGGAGCAAGCGTTGCGTCAGTGGGCGGATCAGGCCTTGGCGCGCGGTCAGTCGAGCCTGCTCGACAGTGCGGTGCCGGCGTTTGAACGGATCATGATCGAGACGGCGTTGAAGCATACCGCCGGACGTCGGCGTGATGCCGCGGTGTTGCTGGGTTGGGGGCGCAATACCCTGACGCGCAAGATCAAGGAATTGGGGATGAAGGTGGATGGTGGGGATGATGATGAGGGAGATGAGGGTTAAAACCTTGTTCGCTTGAGGGTAGTTGTGTACTCAGGATCCCCCCCTCACCCCAGCCCTCTCCCCCAAGGGGTAGAGGGGGAAGGGAGCCGATTTATGTGATGTTCAAAATCTGAGTTCGGCTCGGTATTTCACGTCGGCGTATTTCTCACAAACCCCGCGGTCAGTCCCCTCTCCCTATGGGCGGTCCGACGTTTCGGGAGGGTTAGGGTGAGGGGCCACCGTGCACCGCATCAATGCACAATGACCCGCGATCGCGCACAGCCGCATCGTCACATTCGCTTCTGAAACCAATGAAAAATCAACTAACCATATAAACGAAAGCCCCGAATTCCGGGGCTTTCGCGTTCCTCATCAGCTTTTTTGTTTCAACAGATTAAAACCTGGCACGCCCCCTGCAATACCTCTCACAGGTGATTCGTTTCACCACCCGTTTCGGGGACCTTGGTACAGGCAGGCCGGGGATTCCCCTCTTTACATCGGGCTCATACCGCAACGCGACGAGCCCACCCTTTTGGGATCCTTGGTACAGGCAGGCTGGGGGTTCCCTCTTTACACCGGACCGACGCCAACAGCGAAGTCCATCCTTTTGGGAACCCTGATACAGGCAGGTCAGGGATTCCCGCTTTTACACCCCTCGCCGAGGCGTTCAGCCCGGCGTTAATCGAGCTTGGGACGTTTGGGTAAATGATGCAGGGGCTGGTTTTGCCGCCCCGAGTCATATGCACGGATTTCTGCTTCAAGCCTGTCCAGCATTTTTCCGGGGCTGGGTTCATTGATCAGAATGTCTGTCAGCCGTGCCTTTTCGCTAGCGTCAGCTTTGACGTAGACCTCGAGAAACCACCAGACCCGCCGCTGCAGAAGCGGATACTCAACGTGAAACTCAGGCGTCCCGCTCAGTTTTCGGATCCCGGTCATCACGTGGCGCTCAGAATCGCCAAAACTGTCCCAGAGACTCAATTTCTCAGATAACTCCTTTGGTGGCACATTTCGCAGCCAAAGGTATGCCGACCGATCAAGACTCTCCTCTCCCAGCCAACTGTCAGTGCCTGTTTTTATACGCGCATGTATCAGACGGCGAAGGGAAGCTGGATCCGATACAGGATTGCCCATGAGATTGAAGCCGGCTCTGATCTCCACGGATTCGGGGATCGAAGCAATATGATTGTTCGCGAGATTCAATATTTTCCCGGGGATCTCAGACGTGATGCCCTCCGGAAACTTGTCTGCAACGGTGCTAGAAAGATCCAGCTCCTGCAACGCAGTCATTCCTTTGAGTGAAGGCACAATAGAGAGCGAATTGCCGCCGAGCTTCAATACCTCTAATCGTGAAGGCCCATTCTCGGTGCCAAGCCCTACTGGAGCCTGGTTGATTCCAGTCTGCGACAGATTCAGGACGCGCAACGCGTACATCCCGGTAACGTCCGGTGCCACTCTCAAAAAAGCATTCTGATGCAGATCGAGCACCTGCAAGCGCGCTCGATCAGGCATTTCGTTTACCACGGTAGTCAGATCTGACATTCCCCGAGCGTTAACAAGCTTCAAAATCTGCAGCTCGGTCATGCCGGCCAGGGAAAAACCGGGCTGGAAGTTACAATCCTGCAGATCCAGTTCCCGTAAACGGGGCAGCTTGGTCAACTGTTCGACGATGTCCGGCCCTATGCTGGGCCTTACGTAAGTTATTTGCCTGTTCAAGCCCATTCCTGGCCCCAATCGCATCTGGCTGGCCGCCGTCAGTATTTCAATATTGGGAAACTGCGCGAGAAAAACCTTCGGATTCAGCGGAATTTCCCCTCTCAGGGTGAGGGAAACAATGGAGCTGAATCGGGTTGAAAGATATTGATGAATCGGCCATATCGTGAGGTCAATTTCAATCTTGAATCCAACCAGTCGGCCCTCGTGGTAAACCCGCTCCTCTGGTTCACCTTGCCATTTGTACAGTCGGCGTAATTTGCGCCATACCGGCTGAAGCCTTTCGACCCCATAGTGATCGACATGCTTGAATTTACGCTCCCAAACACTGAGATCGCGATCCAGCTGAAGAAACCCGACCTGAATCCGCTTCAGTTCAGCTTCGGCTGCATCACTGTCATCAAAACGATCGATGAAGTCATCCGCATGTTGATCGGTCGCTTCGGGAAAGTATTTTTTGACCTGTGCCCGGTTAGTGGAGGTAACGTCCTCACGCAGGCGCCAAATGCCACTGTCGGTGTCGCGCAGCAGCACTGGGCCGGAGGGCAGCAGTTCGCCTGGAAGCTTAGCTCGATGCAGCCCCGTCTCGGGGTCCACGGCGACAAGCACAAATTCGCCATCGGCCACTTCAGCGTAGGTGCGCTTCTTGAATACCGTTAAACCCTCACTATTCACTTCCGGAAGAATTGCCCGGGCGTTGATTACGTAGTGGTCCAGCGCCGGCTGAGGTGTCGGCAAGCGAGTTTCAACGGGGATTGTCTGAACGACGACGGCCGGAGCCGGATGTGTGACATCAGTGTCTGTTGCGCCGGCTCGCGACTGCGGATTGTCGAGAGTAATACCTGAGTCGACGCCTCTGCGGCCTGAGGGACCGGGGAGCGAAGTGTCCACATCCACCGATCGGCCCGGGCTGCCGGGAACATCCACGTGAGTACCGCCACCGCGCGGTGGTTTTACTGGCATGTTTTTTCATCCTTGAAAAAGTCACCCTCGGCATTCGCCTGAGGGACGAAGGTATCGGCATCCTGCCGGTTTGAAAGAGAAGCGCACAATAGCGTGCGCAAGTGTTGAAAGAGATAGGAAAGGCAGACTGGCGCAGTGGGAAAGAACGCCAGCAAACGTAGGAGTACATGAGAGGAACGGCAGGTTTGCGATCAGTTCGTTTGCAAGCGAATCTCCAGCCGCCAGCGGTCGTCGACCTTGCTGCCGACCCAGTCTCCCTGTAATGGCCGCGCCGCCAGCACCGTCAGCAGCAAGCCACCGTCACTCGCTCGCGTACGCCAGTTGACGTCTTTGCCAGTGAGCTTGAGCTGTCCCTTCTGCGCTGGGCCTTCAGCCTGAAACAGCAGCGCCACCGTGCCATCGATGATTTCGCCGTGCAGCTTGGGTTCGTTGTTGAACCACACCAGCAAACCGCCATCGGTGACTTCAACCTGCTGCAGCACAGTCGGATCCGGCGTGGTCAGGCGGCCGATCATCAAACCGATCATCATGCCGACAATCGCCAGCGAACCGATGACTCGCGGCAATAGTTTCGAACGGTTGTCCACAGGCGGCGTAGAATGCCGCTCATCTTTACCTTCGGAGCCGTGCATGTTTCACGTCATCCTTTTTCAACCAGAAATTCCGCCGAATACCGGCAACGTTATCAGGCTGTGCGCCAACAGCGGCTGCCACCTGCATTTGATCGAACCGTTGGGCTTCGAGATGGACGACAAGCGCTTGCGTCGTGCCGGTCTCGACTACCACGAATATGCCACGCTGCAACGTCATGCGGATCTGGCCAGTTGCCTGGAGAGCCTGGGCAATCCACGGCTGTTCGCGTTCACCACCAAAGGCTCGCGACCGTTTCATGATGCCGCGTTTGTTCCTGGCGATGCGTTCATTTTCGGCCCGGAAAGCCGTGGCCTGCCGCCGGAAGTACTCGACGCGCTGCCGCCAGAACAGCGCCTGCGTCTGCCGATGCGTGAAGGCTGCCGCAGCCTGAACCTGTCCAACACAGTTGCCGTCGCCGTGTACGAAGCCTGGCGCCAGAACGACTTCAAATAACACCGCAAAACAAATGTGGGAGCGAGCCTGCTCGCGAAAGCGGTGTATCAGTCGACAAAACTGTCATCTGACACGCCCTCTTCGCGAGCAGGCTCGCTCCCACATGGGGTGTTGCTGAACCGTCTTACTGAACGGTTGGCGTCTCGCCGCTTTCCTGCATGCGCTGCAATTCTTGCGCGTACAGAGCGTCGAAGTTCACCGGAGCCAGCATCAGCGCCGGGAACGAACCACGGGTCACCAGGCTGTCCAGGGTTTCGCGCGCGTACGGGAACAGGATGTTCGGGCAGAACGCACCCAGGGTGTGGCTCATCGAAGCCGCATCGAGGTTCTTGATCAGGAAGATACCGGCCTGTTGCACTTCAGCGATGAAGGCGACTTCTTCACCGTTTTTCACGGTAACCGACAGGGTCAGCACGACTTCGTAGAAATCACCTTCCAGTGCTTTCTGGCGAGTGTTCAGATCCAGTGCGACCGCCGGATCCCACTGCTGGCGGAAGATCGCCGGGCTTTTCGGGGCTTCAAAGGACAGGTCGCGTACGTAGATGCGCTGCAAGGAGAATTGCGGTGCGGTTTCTTCTTCGCTGGCTGCAGTGTTCTGTTGGTCAGTCATCTCAGATCCTTATCGATCTTGGGTCTTTTAGGGAGTGCTGTACGTGGGTGCAGCCGTTCAGGCCTTGAGCAGCGCGTCGAGCTTGCCGGCGCGCTCCAAGGCGTACAAATCATCACAACCGCCGATGTGCTTACTGCCGATCCAGATCTGTGGCACGGACGTGCGCCCGGCTTTCTGAGCCATGGCGGCACGCACCTGCGGCTTGCCATCGACCTTGATCTCTTCGAAGGCCACGCCTTTGTTCTCGAGCAGGTACTTGGCTCGCGAGCAATAAGGGCAGTAATCGCTGGAGTAGACGATGACTTCGCTCATATCACTTCACCAACGGCAGGTTGTCGCCTTTCCAGCTGGAAATCCCGCCGGACAGCTTGGCGGCGGTGAAGCCGGATTTCATCAGTTCACGGGCGTGGGTGCCGGCGGTCTGGCCCAGGGCGTCGACCAGGATGATGGTCTTGGCCTTGTGCTTTTCCAGCTCGGCAACGCGCGCAGCCAGTTTGTCCTGGGGAATGTTCACCGCGCCAACGATGTGGCCGGCAGCGAAATCCTTGGCCGGACGGATGTCCACCACCACGCCTGCATCTTTGTTGACCAGCGCGGTCAGCTCGCCGGTGCTCAGGCTTTTACCGCCGCCCTGCATCGTGTGCGCCAGCAGCAGAGCCAGCAGTACGACGAAGATACCGACAAGAATGTAGTGGTTAGTGGCAAATTCAATCAGGTGAGCAACCATCGAAGGAGGTTCCAGGGCGTTAAAATGTCGGCCAGTATACACAGCCACTATGGTCGGCCAAACCCCGTCCGGCGGTGACGCGGTCGGAACTTAGCTTTAAACTCCAACTCCCTTTTCCATCGCCCTCTTCTTTATTAGCCACGAGTGGATTCCATGACGACTACGCCTAAACCTTTGGTCCTGATGATTCTCGACGGCTTCGGTCACAGCGACAGCCCCGAATCCAACGCCGTTTTCGCGGCGAAGAAGCCTGTTCTCGATCGCCTCTGGGCCACAGTGCCGAACGGCTTGATCTCGGGCAGCGGCATGGACGTCGGCCTGCCGGACGGTCAGATGGGCAACTCCGAAGTCGGCCACATGAACCTTGGCGCGGGCCGCGTGGTGTATCAGGACTTCACCCGCGTGACCAAATCGATCCGTGACGGCGAGTTTTTCGAAAACCCGACGATCTGCGCCGCTGTGGATAAAGCCGTGGCCGCCGGCAAAGCCGTGCACTTCATGGGCCTGCTGTCCGATGGCGGCGTGCACAGCCACCAGGATCACCTGATCGCCATGGCCGAACTGGCCTTCAAGCGCGGCGCCGAAAAAATCTACCTGCACGCCTTCCTCGATGGCCGCGACACGCCGCCGAAAAGCGCCGCCTCGTCGATCGAACTGCTCGATGCGACCTTCCAGGCACTCGGCAAGGGTCGCATTGCCAGCATCATCGGCCGCTACTTCGCCATGGATCGTGACAACCGTTGGGATCGCGTGGCTCAGGCGTACAACCTGATCGTCGACGGTAACAGCGAATTCAACGCGGCCACCGCGCAGGAAGGTCTCGAAGCCGCTTATGCGCGCGGCGAAAGCGACGAATTCGTCAAAGCCACGACCATCGGTGAGCCGGTGAAAGTCGAAGACGGCGATGCGGTGGTGTTCATGAACTTCCGCGCCGACCGTGCCCGCGAGCTGACTCGCGTGTTCGTCGAAGACGACTTCAAGGATTTCGAACGCGCACGCCAGCCGAAACTGGCCGGTTTCGTCATGCTGACCCAATACGCGGCGAGCATTCCTGCACCGTCGGCGTTCGCGGCGGGCAGCCTGGAAAACGTCCTCGGCGATTATCTGGCGAAGAACGGCAAAACCCAGCTGCGCATCGCTGAAACCGAGAAATATGCGCACGTGACCTTCTTCTTCTCCGGCGGTCGTGAAGAACCGTTCCCGGGTGAAGAGCGCATCCTGATCCCGTCGCCGAAAGTCGCTACTTACGACCTGCAGCCGGAAATGAGCGCACCAGAGGTGACCGACCGCATCGTCGACGCCATTGAAAACCAGCGTTACGACGTGATCGTGGTCAACTACGCCAATGGTGACATGGTTGGCCACAGCGGCGTGTTCGACGCGGCAGTGAAGGCTGTTGAATGCCTCGACACCTGCGTCGGCCGTATCGTTGATGCACTGGAAAAAGTTGGCGGCGAAGCGCTGATCACCGCTGACCACGGCAACGTCGAGCAAATGGCCGATGAATCTACCGGCCAGGCGCACACCGCGCACACCACCGAGCCGGTGCCGTTCATTTATGTCGGCAAGCGTGACCTTAAGGTGCGTGAAGGCGGCGTGCTGGCGGACGTGGCCCCGACCATGCTGAAACTGTTGGGTCTGGAAAAACCGGCGGAGATGACCGGCACTTCTATCCTGGTCTGACCCGGATCACCAGAACACCGCAAAACCCTGTAGGAGTGAGCCTGCTGGCGATAGCCATCTGACAGTCAACTACTCTGTTGAATGTCAGTAAGCCATCGCCAGCAGGCTCACTCCTACAAAGGTTTGTGGTGTTTTTCAGGCCAGTTATCACACAGCCCTAATTGGGCGTTTTTTTTGCAGCCTCGGGCGGGCATACTAGGCCGTCCATTACCCTGGTGCCGCCCGCCTCTATGCTCCGCGTCCTGATCGCCCTCGCTCTGACCTGCCTGCTCCAACCGGCCTTCGCTGACGAGCGCGCGCAAACCCAACAGCAGCTGGACGCCACGCGTCAGGACATTGCCGAGCTGAAAAAGCTGCTGAGCAAAGTCCAGGAAGAAAAGTCCGGCGTACAGAAAGAGCTAAAGGGCACTGAAACCGAGCTGGGCAAGCTGCAGAAGCAGGTCGATGCGCTGCAGAAAGAACTGCAGAAAAGCGAATCCGAGCTGCAGCGGCTCGATGCAGAGAAAAAAAAACTCCAGAGCGCGCGCACTGAACAGCAGCGACTGATCGCCATTCAGGCCCGAGCGGCCTATCAGAACGGTCGGCAGGAATACCTCAAGCTGCTGCTCAACCAGCAGAATCCCGAGAAATTTGCCCGCACCCTCACCTATTACGATTACCTGAGCCAGGCCCGCCTGGAACAGTTGAAGAACTTCAACGAAACCCTGCGCCAACTGGCCAATGTCGAAAAAGACATTGCCGCCCAGCAGGCCCAATTGCTGGTGCAGAAAAGCAGCCTCGATAGCCAGCGCGACGAACTGGAAAATGTTCGCAAGGAGCGCCAGCAGGTCCTCGCCAAGCTCAACGACGACGTGAAAGCGCGCGATCAGAAACTTGCCGCCCGTGAGCAGGATCAGGCAGACCTGTCTAAAGTCCTTAAAACCATTGAAGAAACCCTGGCCCGCCAGGCCCGTGAGGCAGAAGAAGCGCGGCAGAAAGCGCTGATCGCCCAGCAGGAAGCGGAAAAAAAGCGCTTGCGTGAGGCGCAGGCTGAAAACAGCGACGCCCCACGAAAACCCGCCAGATCCACTCCCGGCGCGCTGGTGTCCAGCAGCGGCGAGACCTTCGGTGGCCCTTTTGCTGCAACCCGGGGAAAACTTCCGTGGCCGGTTGATGGTCGACTATTGGCGCGCTTCGGCGAAACCCGTGGCGACGACGCCCGCACCAAGTGGGACGGCGTGATGATCAGCGCCTCTGCCGGCAGCCAGGTGCACGCCGTACACGGGGGGCGCGTAGTGTTCGCCGATTGGCTTCGCGGCGCCGGGTTGTTGGTGATCCTCGATCACGGCAACGGTTTTCTGAGTCTTTACGGTCACAACCAGACGCTGCTCAAGTCGGCCGGTGACGTGGTTAAAGCCGGTGAGTCCATCTCCACTGTCGGTAACAGTGGCGGTCAGGACACACCAGCGCTGTATTTCGCAATTCGTCAGCAGGGTCACCCGAGTGATCCAGCGCAATGGTGCCGCGCGCAAGGATAGGCGTTGAGTCACCTACATTAGGAGTTCGTTCGACATGCTGCATTTGTCCCGCCTTACCTCGCTGGCCCTGACGATCGCCCTGGTGATCGGCGCGCCTCTGGCGTTCGCCGCTCAACCGGCTCCGGCCGTCGCTCCGGCAGGCACTGCCGCGACCTCCAAGGCGCCGTTGCCGCTGGAAGAGTTGCGCACCTTTGCCGAGGTCATGGACCGGATCAAAGCCGCTTACGTCGAGCCGGTGGACGACAAGACGCTGCTGGAAAACGCGATCAAGGGCATGCTCAGCAACCTTGATCCGCACTCGGCTTATCTTGGCCCGGAAGACTTCACCGAGCTGCAGGAAAGCACCAGCGGTGAGTTCGGTGGTCTGGGCATCGAAGTCGGCGCCGAAGACGGTTTCATCAAAGTCGTCTCGCCAATCGATGACACCCCGGCGTCGAAGGCCGGCATCCAGGCCGGCGACTTCATCGTCAAGATCAACGGCCAGCCGACGCGCGGCCAGACCATGACCGAAGCCGTCGACAAGATGCGCGGCAAGATCGGCCAGAAAATCACCCTGACCCTGGTACGCGATGGCGGCACGCCGTTCGACGTGACCCTCGCCCGCGCGGTGATTCAGGTCAAGAGCGTCAAGGCGCAGCTGCTGGAAACCGGTTATGCGTACATCCGCATCACCCAGTTCCAGGTCAAGACCGGCGAAGAGGTTTCCAAGGCTCTGGCCAAGCTGCGCAAGGACAACGGCAAGAAGCTCAACGGCATCATTCTCGACCTGCGCAACAACCCGGGCGGCGTGTTGCAGGCAGCGGTGGAAGTAGTCGACCACTTCATCACCAAAGGCCTGATCGTCTACACCAAAGGCCGGATCGCCAACTCCGAACTGCGCTTCTCGGCCACCGGCAAAGACGAAAGCGAAGCGGTGCCGATGGTGGTGCTGATCAACGGTGGCAGCGCCTCGGCCTCGGAAATCGTCGCCGGCGCCCTGCAGGATCAGAAACGCGCGGTAGTCATGGGCACTACCAGTTTCGGCAAGGGCTCGGTGCAAACCGTGCTGCCGCTGAACAACGACCGCGCACTGAAGATCACCACCGCGCTGTACTTCACGCCGAATGGCCGCTCGATCCAGGCTCAGGGCATTGTCCCGGACATAGAAGTACGCAAGGCCAAGATCACCAGCGAGGCCGATGGCGAATACTTCAAGGAAGCCGACCTGCAAGGTCACTTGGGCAACGGCAACGGCGGCGCGGACAAACCGACCGGGTCTGGCAGCAAGGCCAAGGCCATGCCGCAGGATGACGATTACCAATTGGCCCAGGCCTTGAGCCTGCTCAAAGGGCTGAGCATCACGTCCGGCCGTTGAGGATGTCTTTGCGTTTCGTCTTCGTTCTGTTGTGCTGTCTGGCGGGTGCTGCTCATGCAGAGCCCGCCAGCACGAAACCACACAAAGCCTACCTGACACTGATCATCGACGACCTGGGGCAGAACCTGCCCCGGGATCGCCGCGTGCTGGCCCTGCCCGGCCCGGTGACCACGGCGATCATGCCTGATACCCCGCACGCTACCGAGTTTGCCCGCGAAGCCCATCGCGCCGGCAAGATCGTCATCCTGCACATGCCGATGGACCCGGCCACCGGGCCTTATGCCTGGCATCCGGAATTGCCGATCGAAGAGCTGGAAAAACGTCTCAACGCGGCGTTCAAAATGGTCCCCTACACCGCTGGCATCAATAACCACATGGGCAGCCGCATGACTGCGCAACCCGTGGCGATGGCGTGGTTGATGGGCGAATTGCAACGCCGGCACAAGTTCTTCGTCGACAGCCGCACCAGCGCACAGACTGTCGCCGCGCAGCAGGCGCAGAAGATCGATCTGGCCAGCGTTTCGCGAGATGTTTTTCTCGATGACGAGCGTACGGAGGCAGCGATCTCCACGCAGTTGCAGACCGCGATCAGCCTGGCGCGCAAGCAAGGTTCGGCAGTGATGATCGGCCATCCGTACCCGCAGACATTGGCGGTGCTGGAGCGCGAATTGCCCAGGTTGAAGGCTCAGGGAATCGAATGGATCGATATCAAACAGATGATCAGCGTGCGCAGCAATCGCGCCATGGCTGGCCATGGCAAGGACGGCGTGTATCGGTAACACTTTGTGACGCTGACACATACATAGTTACCACCCGATAACCACCCCCGTTCCCGATAGTGCGACCTGCAACAGGTCGTGACGCCCCCGCGTCGCTTTCAACTATCAGGAATCATCATGACTATTGAAGACAATCCCGCAGCGCATCCCAAGCAGATGGAACCGATCACGCTGGACAATCTGCTGATCAACTTCACCACGGAGTTTCACCGGATCTGGAGCACCAACGGTTCAAAAGCAAAACCCGCCACGTTCTGGCGCCCCACCCCTGCTCCGGATGCACTACCGGGCTACTTTCCGCTGGGCGACGTGCTCATTCCCGGCGACACCAATATCAATGGCGAAATGGTCGCAGCCGTGGTCTGCGAGAAAGGTATCGAAGGGGTCGAAAGCACTAAAGGAAAGGCCCTCGGCCGCCCTGTCGATTTTGAACTGGTCTGGAAAGAAACCGGAGCGCCCAGTGTCACGCGCATGTCGATCTGGCGACCTTTGCCCCCTGTCGGTTACGTCGCACTGGGGCTCGTGTGCTCCAACGATCACTGCAAACCTTCATTGAACTCAGTACGCTGCGTCAGGCTCGACCTGGTCATCGCAGCGAACGTCGGCGAGCTGATCTGGAATGACAAGGGCAGCGGCGCCAAGCTCAGTTTCAGCGCCTTTGCCATCGAACCGCCGACTGCCGCCGCAGGCGACATCCATTTTGCGCCCGGCACTTTCGTGGGTGTCCAGGGCTATAGCAAGCCTTTAGCACCTTCGACGGCGTACAGCCTGCGCATGCAAATCCCGCTACAAGTCAGCGCGTCGCCGCAAACTCCGACCCTGACCGGGTACGCGAAGCCTGCAGTAAACGAACCCGCCAGCGTCACTCAGATTGCCCGCCTGCCCTGGTTCGCAGTGCGAGACCATGTTCATCCGGGCGAACAATTTCGCAATTCGCCCTACTACGAACTGAAAAGAACTGACGAATACGTGCTCATTGGTCACGAGCGCAATGAATCGGACAAGTATCGGGCCGTTAAATGGACCGCGCCGCGCACGCAAAACGCGGTGACGATGCGTATGTTCAATAGTTTTACCGCTATGGAAATCGTCAAAGCCTGGCCGACCGTGCCTCTGAGCGATATTCGCATGACAAAATTCTCAGCCTGCCTGCCGAAGCGTTTTAACCAAACCGAAACGTCTTCCAGCGGCTGGAACGAGCTTCGACCTCAAGTGGTGATTGTCATGGCACCGAAGCAAACAGCCGTGGCGGTTTATCAGATGCAAAGCCATTACGAGTTGGTACGGGAAGACGGCACTCAAGTGGCGGTCGACTTTGGTTATACCGATGATTCAAGCGTTCTGCTGACGCAATATCCGCCGGAGTCCGTGGAGGTCGTCAGCTCGTGTCCGCCACTGACGACAGACACCCCGGCAGAACCGGACATCGATGGCGCCGACGTTAACGCGCAGCTATTACCGGACCTGGTTGTGGCTACAGATACCGCCCCATGATCTCGTCCACCACGCCTTCTTTGCGCAATTGATCCAGTGCGGACTGAAGCCTGGCGACGACTTCGTCGGAGACGTCCTTGTTCAGCGCCAGATACAGTTCCGCGCTGTTAAAGCGCAACACCGTTCTGAGGCCGGTGACACCGTCCTGCCGTGCCAGATAGCGCCCGGCAGGATCACCGGTGGCCCACAGATCGATCTGACCATTGACCAGTTTCTTCGCGTTGTCCTGATCACGTAGCACCACGATCGGCTTCAGGCCTTGTTTGGCCAACGTCTCGGCAATTGCATCGCCCTTGTAGGCGCCAACTCTGTACTTGCGCGCGTCATTGAGGGTTTCGAGGGTGATCTTGCTGTCAGCCTTGGCCAGCATGATCCAGTCGTCCGGGCCGATCGGGCCGACCCATTTGAAGAGTTTTTCGCGATCCGGCAGGCGCGCCATCACGAAGGCGCCGTACCCGGGATTTTCCAGGGCGAGTTTGTAGACGCGCTCCCATGGGAAACGCAACGTCAGGCTGTAGGTGATACCCGCACGCTTGAACATCTCGCGGACGATGTCGGCGGCGATGCCGTTGATGTTTTCGCCTTTGGCGAAGTTCTTGCCATCTTTCGCCATGTTGTACGGCGGGAAGTTTTCGGTGAGGAGCACCAGATCGGTGTCGGGACTGTTTTCGGCGCGGACAGTGTTGATGAGCAACATTGATGTGCTGGCGAGAACAAGAAGCAGGCGTTTGATCATGTCGGGCTACCGAAATCCATGGCGTGCCCAAGAGTGCCTTGGGTGCGCCATGCTGTCCACTGGCCTGTATGGTTTTCGATCCTGACCCGATTAAAAAGCATCAGCACGTGCTGAAGAATCAAAAAAAGAGCATGCGAAAGAACAGTTATCAGCCGTATCAGAGATCCCTGCGGCATTCACCGACCCCTCATATTTGACTTGCAGATAACAGCACTCACAACAAGTCACATTAGCCAGCACATAACGAACAGCACAACCCATTAAACTCACCAGAGAAACACAGCTGTTACATTAACTCCTGAAATACGATCAAGGATTGATCATGACAAATAAAGTCCGAATATTTTTTGCGTGCTCAACAATAGCACTGGCACTTCCCTTAACCTCCTGCACAGGCACTACAGCCGAAGCGCCGGAAGCAATTCTGCTAAGTAACGCGGGTGGCGAATTTAATCACTGGAACGGCGTTGGCAAGATTTTCAAAGACGACAGGCCTTATTGCAGCGCATTCCTGCTCGATACTCGCGAAACAGGTAAAGATGCAAACGGGCCTGCTTACGTAATGACTAATGCGCACTGCACTTCCATCAGAGTCGGCACCATCGCTGACATTGCTTACCAAGGCCAGATGCAGTTCAATTTTTTCCATGACACGCTCGCAGGCGCCAAGCGTTATGACATCGACAAGGTCAACTGGGCCAGTCTTGCCAGTACGGATATCGCAATATTGCAGTTAGGCGCCTCACTGGACAGTCTGCTGAAAGACGGAATAACCCCACTCAAGCTCGCGGCGGCAGCGCCACGCAACGTCAGTCAGGTAAACCTGGTAAGCGCGCCGGGCACTGCAGCCGGCCTGAGGCTTTCCACCTGCACACAAGAGCCGACCCACACACCCCTTATCAAGTATTTGACCATTCACACCGACTACCAAAAGCAGAACTGCAAAGGAATTGAGCCTGGCTCATCCGGCGCCCCGGTGATCGATGCTGAAACGGGACAAGTGACCGGCATATTATCCGGCACTACTTACGGTATCCCTTCGGATGACTTGTGTTTCTGGCATGGTCTGTGTGGCGATGAAAAGACAGTATCTTTATTGCCGCATCAGGCCAGCCAAAGTTTTCCTGTCGACTATCTGACTGCTTGTTTCGCCAATGGAACATTCCGCCTCGACGCAGATAACTGCGCACTCACTCCAAACTCAAACTTTCAGCTCAGATCAAACTCAAGAGCAATTACAGATATCAGACTGCACAAAGCACCCACCCGCACCAGCCAGCCAACACCCAAGTGGGATATCAATTTCTCCATGAGCACCGAGTTCTATCGCTTCAAGACTGTTCGGGATGCACAGGCTTGTTATTCACCTGACAACTACAGCGATCGAATCAGTACAACCAACGCAACAGTGCAATCAGAGATTGGCCGAGAAGCCGGACTGCATTATTTATGTTTGATTGGCGTGAACTCAATCGATCAACAAACCGATAGCCGACTTCTTGGAAACGCCCAAATCCTCGCAGCAAGAGTCGTAACGCCCATTCCGATGCAATTACCCGCACCGTCGCTCACGATTGAGCCAGACGGAGATTATCTTTTTATAAAGTACCGTGAAGAGGCGGATCGCAATCTCTGGACCCAGATCTACACGGGCCCGGCAGATGAAACCAATTGCGCCGATATCAATCCTGAGCACTACAGCAAAGTCGACGACGGGTTTTACACCCCCATTCAGGCGCTGCCATTGACGCTATGCAGCTTCACGATGGATCGAAACCTGAGTGTTTCAGAGGTTCGGACTGATCAACTGCATCCTACGCAATCCCGGATAGCAGAATGAGCCATGTGGCGGGTCTCGCTCGACGCGAAGTCCGCCACAGCACCGACGGCAATCTACCGCATCACGATCCCGCGATGCGCCATATAGGCCTTGGCTTCCTGCACGGTGTATTCGCCGAAGTGGAAAATACTCGCCGCCAGCACCGCACTGGCATGGCCCTCGAGAATGCCATCGGCCAGATGCTGCAGGTTGCCGACACCACCGGACGCGATCACCGGAATGCCCAGCGCATCGCTGATCGCGCGGGTCACGCCGAGGTCGAAACCGTTTTTCATACCGTCCTGATCCATGCTGGTCAGCAGGATTTCACCGGCACCGAGGCCTTCCATTTTCTTCGCCCACTCGACCGCGTCGAGGCCGGTTGGCTTGCGCCCGCCGTGGGTGAAGATCTCCCAGCGCGGGGTTTCGCCCGGGCCAGAAACCTTCTTCGCATCGATGGCGACGACGATGCACTGCGAACCGAAATGCTGCGCCGCTTCACCGACGAATTCCGGATTGAACACGGCAGCGGTGTTGATCGATACCTTGTCCGCGCCGGCATTGAGCAGGTTACGAATGTCCTGCACGGTACGCACGCCACCGCCGACGGTCAGCGGGATGAACACCTGGCTGGCCATGCGCTCGACGGTATGCAGCGTGGTGTCGCGGCCATCGACGCTGGCGGTGATGTCGAGAAAGGTAATCTCGTCGGCACCCTGCTCGTCGTAGCGACGAGCGATTTCCACCGGGTCACCGGCGTCGCGGATGTTTTCGAATTTCACACCTTTGACGACCCGGCCGTTGTCCACGTCCAGGCAAGGGATGATGCGTTTGGCCAGCGCCATGGTCAGTCCTCAGCCTTGGTACGAATCGCAGAAAGCTTGCGCTTCGGCGACGTCGAGGGTGCCTTCGTAAATCGCCCGGCCAGTGATGGCGCCGATGATGCCTGGCGCCTTGGCGTCGAGCAGCGACTTGATGTCACCCAGATTGTGGATGCCGCCGGACGCGATCACCGGGATTTTGGTGGCAGCGGCCAGCGCAGCGGTGAACGGCACGTTGCAGCCCTGCATCATGCCGTCTTTGGCGATGTCGGTATAAACGATCGAGGACACGCCGTCGGCTTCAAACTGCTTGGCCAGATCGATGACCTGCACGGTGCTGATTTCAGCCCAGCCATCGGTGGCGACGAAACCGTCTTTGGCATCCAGACCGACGATGATCTTGCCCGGGAACGCGCGGCACGCTTCAGCGACGAATGCAGGATCTTTAACGGCTTTGGTGCCGATGATCACGTAACTGACGCCAGCTTTGACGTAGTGTTCGATGGTTTCCAGCGAACGGATGCCGCCACCGATCTGGATCGGCAGGGTCGGGTAGCGCTTGGCGATCGCGGTGACCACTTCGCCGTTGACTGGCTGGCCTTCGAAAGCGCCGTTCAGATCGACCAGATGCAGACGGCGGCAACCGCCCTCCACCCACTTGGCAGCCATGCTCACCGGGTCATCGGAGAACACTGTGGAATCTTCCATGCGGCCCTGGCGCAGACGTACGCAGGCACCGTCTTTAAGATCGATAGCGGGAATAATCAGCATCTGGCAAACCTTCAAATTTGAATGTTCAGCTTGGCTCGGAAATCAGTTTTTCTCGAGCGCCCACAGGTCGCTTTCGATGCTTTCAAACCGCTCTTTGAGGTGGGTCTGCACATCGAAAATCGCCCTGTTGTAATAGTGCGGAGCAATTTCGCGGGTAAACAGCTCAAGAATTTCTGCCGCTTCGAACGAACCGAGGTCGAGCTCGAAACGGTCTTCCATGAACCGCTGAATCTTGCGATTGGCCTCGTTCTCCTGTTCGGGAGTGAGGGTCAGGATCGGCGGTTTGGTTTTCTTGGCGGCCATTTACCAGCGACCGTCCCACGCGGCGAAGTTCTGCAGCAACTGCAGGCCATGGGTATGGCTTTTCTCCGGGTGGAACTGCACGGCGAAACGCGAGCCATCGGCCAGCGCTGCAGCAAAATCGACACCGTAATGACCGCCACCGACCACTTGCCGCGCGTTGGCGGCGGCGATGTAGTAGCTGTGCACGAAGTAGAAACGCGCCATGTCCGGAATGTCGTGCCACAACGGGTGGCTGACCTTCTGCTTCACCTCGTTCCAGCCCATGTGCGGGACCTTCAGGTGTTCGCCGTCTTCATGCAGGTCTTTGCCGAAGAACTTCACCGCGCCCGGGAACAGGCCGATGCAGTCAACGCCGTCGTTCTCTTCGCTGGTGTCGAGCAACGCTTGCATGCCGACACAGATACCGAGGAACGGACGATCCTGACTGACTTCGCGCACCAGCGAGTCGAAGCCGAGGCGACGGATCTCCGCCATGCAATCGCGAATCGCGCCAACACCGGGGAACACCACGCGGTCAGCTTCGCGAATCACCGCCGCATCGCTGGTGATCAACACCTTGCCGGCACCGACGTGCTCGAGGGCCTTGGCCACCGAATGCAGGTTACCCATGCCGTAATCGATAACTGCAACCGTCTGCATTACAGAACGCCTTTGGTCGATGGCATTTGCCCGGCCATGCGCTCATCCAGCTCGACGGCCATGCGCAGCGCGCGGCCGAAAGCCTTGAACACGGTTTCGATCTGGTGGTGGGTGTTGGTGCCGCGCAGGTTGTCGATGTGCAGGCTGACCAGCGCGTGGTTGACGAAGCCCTGGAAGAATTCCTGGAACAGATCAACGTCGAAGCCGCCCACGGTGGCGCGGGTGTACGGCACATGCATCTGCAAACCTGGGCGACCGGAGAAGTCGATCACCACACGCGACAGCGCTTCATCGAGCGGCACGTAGGCATGACCGTAGCGACGGATGCCTTTTTTATCGCCAATGGCTTTGGCAAATGCCTGGCCGAGGGTGATACCGACGTCTTCCACCGTATGGTGGTCGTCGATATGCAGATCGCCCTTGCATTCGATATCCAGGTCGATCAACCCGTGACGGGCGATCTGATCCAGCATGTGCTCAAGAAAAGGAACACCGATATCGAATCGGGCCTTTCCGGTGCCATCAAGGTTGATCGAGGCTTTGATCTGGGTTTCCAGAGTGTCGCGCTCGACAGAAGCCTTACGTTCGGCCATCACCAGCTCCGCAAAATCATTGGGCGAAAAAGGCAGCCATTATAGGCACGCGGGGCCGAAACAGAAACACGAGAGGTGAGATGGCTGACGGATAGAACGCCCGGCTGTCGCGGGTAGACATGTCCATACAAGCCATTACAGGCAGCGCAGAAACAAATGTGGGAGCGAGCCTGCTGGCGAATGCGGTGGGTCAGCCAACAACTAAGTTGACTGATATTCCGTCTTCGCGAGCAGGCTCGCTCCCACAGGTTCGGTGTTTATGCAGCTAACACCTTAGTGAAACAGTACCGCCGTCTTCTGCAGGGTCACCCACACACCCCACGCCAACGGAATCCCCACCGCCAGCCACGCAGCAATTGCCAGCGGCTTGCTGCCCGGCGCCGCTTTCCACTCCAGAACGGTGCTGGCGTCAGCACCCTTGTCGTGGCCCAGCGCCTGTTCGGCGGCCAGTTCAGCGTCAGTCATGAAGTACTTGTCGGCCACCGGACGCACCATCAGGTTGCACAGGAAGCCCAACACCAGCAGACCGGCGAGGATGTACAAGGTGATGTCGTAAGCGGCAGCGCGTTCGACACCGATGCTCAACTGATATTCACGCAAGTAGTTCACCAGCACCGGGCCGAGCACGCCAGCGGCAGCCCAAGCGGTCAACAGACGACCGTGGATCGCGCCGACCATTTGCGTACCGAACAGGTCAGCCAGATAAGCCGGAACAGTGGCGAAACCGCCGCCGTACATCGACAGAATGATGCAGAACGCCGCCACGAACAGCGCAACGTTGCCGAGGTGACCCATGTTCGGAATCAGCGCGTACAGGGCAAAACCCAGGGCGAAGAACACGAAGTAGGTGTTTTTGCGGCCCAGGTAGTCCGAGAACGAGGCCCAGAAGAAGCGACCACCAATGTTGAACAGGCTCAGCAAACCGGTGAAGCCTGCAGCAATCGCAGCGATCGAAGCCAACTGGCCGGCATCGAGCTGGCCAAACGGCACATCAACGCCCAGCAGCTTGCCACCGAACACTTCCTGCAGCAGTGGCGAAGCCATGCCGAGAATGCCGATACCAGCAGAAACGTTCAGGCATAGCACCAGCCAGACCAGACGGAATTGCGGGGTTTTCCACGCCACATTCACGTGCACATGGCGATGAGTGATCATCGAGTTGGAAGCCTTTTTCGCCGGAGCGGTCCAGCCTTCAGGTTTCCAGCCGGTTGGTGGCACGCGATACGACAGTGCGCCACCGATCATGAACACAAAGTAGATCGCGGCCATGGCCACGAAACTCTGCCAGACGCCAACACCTTCAGCCGAGCCGAAGTGGCTCATTAGCGCGGTTGCCAGCGGTGCACCGACCATCGCGCCACCACCGAAGCCCATGATTGCCATGCCGGTCGCCATACCGCGCTTGTCCGGGAACCACTTGATCAGGGTCGATACTGGCGAGATATAACCCAGGCCGAGACCGATACCGCCGATCACGCCGGAGCCAATCCACATCAGCCAGATCTGGTGGGTATAAATACCCAGCGCCGAGATCAGCAGACCGCCGCACCAGCAAAGAGCCGATACAACGCCAGCCTTGCGTGGCCCGGCGTGTTCCAGCCAGCCACCCCAGATCGCTGCCGAGCAGCCGAGGAAGATGAAGAACAGCGTGTAGATCCAGCCGAGCATCGAGATCGGCCAGTCACATTGCGACGAGAACACTTGTGCGATGAAGCTCATGTCCGGTGCACAAGCTACCGGAGCGGTAACGCCCAGCGCCTTGGACAGCGGCAACCAGAACACCGAGAAGCCGTAGGCCATGCCGATGCACAGGTGAATGGCCAGAGCGGCCGGTGGAACCAGCCAGCGGTTGAAACCGGGCTTGGCGATGATGCGTTCCTTGGACAGGAACGCAGGCTGGTCGGCGCGAAGGCCGTCCGCCGTGATGCTCGTGCTCATTGTGTATCCCCCAATTATTAGTATGGTTCGCCAGCCACTGTTCACCCCCGGCCTTTATGCACGCAGGCATGACCGTTTTTTTGGGTGAAGCTCCTATTAGGCGCGACGTTAAGTCGCAGAAGGACGGACGAACGGGCGAAGGTTACCATTTGCACGTGACAGAAAAACCAAACTGATATCACCTTTTTTATGTCATCTGTTCTCGTACCACTCAGGAAAGCGCCATGCCGATCATTGTCCAAGCCCTGAAAGACGCCAGTTATCAGGATCAGCAGGATTTGCAGAAGATTTATCGCGATGCGCCAGAATGGCTGTTTGCGCCGTTTTCCGGGGAGACCGACCTGATCGACAGCGTCCTCGCAGACGGGACTTTCATCGCCGGGCGCTTCAACGACCGCTTGCTCGGTGCCGGTCGTCTGCAAAGGCACCACGACGTTTGGTATTTGTCCCATTTATGCGTACGAAAAGTTACCCGTCGCCGTGGAGTCGCCGAACGCCTGGTGAACCAAGCGCAGAAAATGGCGTCGCAAGCGGGGGCTGAACTGCGTCTGCTGGCGCCTGAAGGGCATTTTGAAGCTCAGGCACTCGCCGCCAGGTTGCAGGTGCGGCTGGAAGTCCTGGCAACATGACGTCACAGCGAACCGGGCGGTTGCAGCGCTATACTCCCCGGCTAATTTACGAATTCGACTAATTACAAGGACTCGCCCATGAAAGCGTTCGGCAAAATCCTGGGTCTGGTACTTCTCGGGTTGTTGCTGATCATTGTGGCGGCAGGTTTTGCCCTGACCCACCTCTTCGATCCCAACGACTACAAAGACGAGATTCGCCAGATTGCCCGCGACAAGGCCCACATCGAGCTGACGCTCAATGGCGATATCGGCTGGAGCCTGTTCCCGTGGCTCGGCCTCGAGCTGCATGAGGCCAGCGTCGCCACCCTGATCAAACCTGCCGAACCGTTCGCCGACTTGCAGATGCTCGGCCTGTCCGTGCGCGTGCTGCCGCTGCTGCGCCGTGAAGTGCAAATGAGCGACGTGCGCGTCGAAGGTCTGAACCTGCGCCTCAATCGCGACAAGGACGGCCATGGCAATTGGGAAGACATCGGCAAGGTGCCTGCCCCGGCGGGTGCAACGCCGCCAGCCGCTACGGCAGGTCAACCGGCCAGCGAAGCTCCTGTTGCGGTGGAAAAACCACCGCAGCCGATCCGTCTCGATATCGACAGCCTGACTGTCAACAACGCCCGCGTTGAGTACAACGACGAGAAGACCGGCAAGCAGTTCAGCGCCGAAAGCATCCAGTTGAGCACCGGCCCGGTACACGATTCGACCAATATCCCGGTAAAAGCCACCGCATTCCTTGGCACCAATCAACCCGTTCTGCGCGTGCGTACCGAGCTCACCGGCGAATTGCGCATTGAACGCGCACTGCAACGCTACAAGCTGGAAGACCTGAAGCTGTCCGGCGAACTGGCTGGCGATCCGCTACAAGGCAAGACCATGACCTTCGCCGCACAGGGGCAGTTATTACTGGATAAAGCGGCTAACGTCGCCGAATGGACTGGCATCAAGATCTCTGCCAACCAATTGCGTGCCCTGGGCGAACTGAAAGTCAACGACCTCGACAAGACACCGCAGATCACCGGCGGCATCTCCATCGCCCAGTTCGACCTGGCGAAATTTGTCGACAGCATTGGTCAGAAACTCCCGGCCATGGCCGAAGGCAGTCTGAGCAAGGTCGAACTGGTCAGCCGTGTGGCCGCCACGCCGACCAGCATCGCACTCGACAACATCAACCTGAAACTCGACGACAGCAGCTTCAGCGGTCGCATCGCCGTCGAAGACTTCGCCAAGCAGTCACTGCGCGCGATCCTCAAGGCTGACACATTCAACGCTGACCGTTATCTGCCGCCAAAATCGGCGCAGGCCAATAACGCCACGCAGGTACGTCAGGCCGAAGTGGCCAGCACTGAAGCCGATGCCATGGCCGGCGCGGGCTCAACGCCTCTGCCGGACAAACCAAGCAAAACCGCCTGGAGTACCGAGCGCCTGTTGCCGGTTGAACGCCTGGCCAAACTCGACGTGGACGCCGACCTGACCTTCGGCCAGTTGACCCTCGACAAACTGCCGATTCAGAACGCCGCACTAAAGGCCAACGGCCAGGGCGGTCTGCTGACTCTGACCAACCTCAGTGGTGAGTTGTACAACGGTGGTTTTGCCGCCAACGGCACCCTTGACGTTCGCCCAAGCGCGCCGGTGCTGAACCTGCAGACCAAACTCAATCGTGTGCCTGTAGAAAAAATCCTCGAAAGCCAAGGCAAGAATCCGCCGGTCAAAGGTCTGGTGACCCTCACCAGCACCGTGACCGGCAGCGGCAACAGCCAGCAGGCGCTGATTGACACCCTCAACGGCAACGCCAGTTTCGTGATCAACAACGGCGTGCTGCTCAACGCCAACCTTGAGCAGCAATTGTGCAAAGGCATCGCCACGCTCAATCGCAAAACCCTCAGCGGCGAGCCACGCGGCAAGGACACACCTTTCCAGGAACTCAAGGGCAACCTGACCTTCCGCAACGGCGTCGCCAGCAACCCGGATCTGAAAGTGCGCATCCCCGGCATGACCGTCAACGGTGACGGCGACATCGACCTGCGTGTGCTCGGCATGGATTACCGCGTCGGCATCATCGTCGAAGGCGACACCAGCGCCATGCCGGATCCAGCGTGTCAGGTCGGCGAAAAATTCGTCGGCATCGAGTGGCCGCTGCGCTGCCGTGGCCCACTGGAGCTGGGCGCCAAAGCTTGTCGCGTCGACAACGATCGCCTCGGTCAGGTCGCGACCAAACTGGCCGGCGACAAGCTCAGTGAGAAGATCGACGAGAAACTCGGTGACAAGGTCAGCCCGGAACTGAAAAACGCATTGAAGGGGCTGTTCAAGCGATGAGAGCGGAGCAATTTTCCACGGCGGTGCTGGATTGGTTCGACCGCCACGGCCGCCACGATCTGCCTTGGCAGCAGGACATCAACCCGTATCGGGTGTGGGTGTCGGAGATCATGTTGCAGCAAACCCAGGTCAGCACCGTGCTCAACTATTTCGACCGTTTCATGGCCGCGCTGCCAACGGTAGAAGCACTGGCCGAAGCGCCGGAAGACGAAGTGCTGCACCTGTGGACGGGGCTGGGTTACTACACCCGTGCGCGCAATTTGCAGAAGACTGCGAAGATCGTCGTCAGCCAGTACGGTGGAGAGTTTCCCCGTGACGTTGAAAAGCTCACCGATCTGCCGGGCATTGGCCTGTCCACCGCTGGCGCCATCGCCAGCATCAGCATGGGCCTGCGCGCGCCGATTCTCGACGGCAACGTCAAACGCGTGCTGGCGCGATTTACCGCGCAAGAGGGTTACCCCGGCGAGCCGAAAGTCGCCAAACAGCTCTGGGCCAACGCTGAGCGCTTTACGCCGCACGATCGGGTCAACGCCTACACCCAGGCGATGATGGATCTCGGCGCCACGCTGTGTACGCGCAGCAAGCCAAGCTGCCTGCTATGTCCGCTGGAGCGTGGTTGCGAGGCGCACATGCTCGGCCTCGAAACCCGCTACCCGATCCCCAAGCCGCGCAAAGCCATCCCGCAAAAGCGCACGTTGATGCCGATGCTCGCCAACGGCGACGGCGCGATTCTGCTGTACCGCCGCCCTTCGACGGGTTTGTGGGGCGGTCTGTGGAGCCTGCCGGAACTCGATGACCTCGACGACCTGCAACATCTCGCCGCTCAGCACTCGCTGACCATGGGCGAGCAGCAGGCGCTGCCGAGCCTCGTCCACACGTTCAGCCATTTCCAGCTGTCCATCGAACCCTGGCTGGTTCAGGTGCAGGAGGCCGCCCATCACGTGGCCGAGGCCGACTGGCTCTGGTATAACCTCGCCACCCCGCCGCGCCTGGGCCTCGCTGCCCCGGTCAAAACCTTGCTCGAACGCGCGGCCGCCGTATTGAACGCAGGAGAGTCGCCATGACCCGCACCGTAATGTGCCGCAAGTACAAAGAAGAACTGCCCGCGCTGGACCGCGCCCCTTTCCCGGGCGCCAAAGGTCAGGATATTTTCGACCACGTCTCGGCCAAGGCCTGGGCTGACTGGCAGAAACACCAGACCCTGCTGATCAACGAAAAGCGTCTGAACATGATGAACGCCGAAGACCGCAAATATCTTCAGGGCGAAATGGACAAGTACTTCTCCGGCGAGGAATACGCCAAGGCTGAAGGCTACGTTCCGCCTGCAGAGTAAACCCTGCAAAATCGGGGGTCGGATCGTAAGCGACGGAATTAATTTAAGAAATTTTAAAAAAGTCGTTGACGTAAATCCGAAAAACCCTTTTAATGCGCCCCGTTGCCCAGATAGCTCAGTCGGTAGAGCAGGGGATTGAAAATCCCCGTGTCGGCGGTTCGATTCCGTCTCTGGGCACCAAATACCGAAAACCCTGAATCGCAAGATTCAGGGTTTTTTTATGCCTGCGATTTGATAAGCCGTCCCTCACCCCCTCTTGCAGTGCTTTTGCTGGCCATTATTTTGATGTTAGGCTCCGTCAGCTTTTCCGGCAGGTCATTGTTGACTGCCCGGAATAATCGCCGGGCACTTCAGCCCTGACGATCAGCATTTAACGCATCACCCAATCAACGCACTCCGCGCCCTCCAACATCGGAACCTACCGAAGTTGTTGCTGGCACCCGGACAGTTGCGTCTGCGAGCAGGAACGCTCGCAGAACTAACACCCATCAAAAAGTTGTCATGGAGGACAAGACCTCAGCGCAGGTCATCTGCTGTTGTTTCAGCTGTCAGGCAAGCGACAGCAAACACTGACCAGGCATTCAGCATTTTGTTTGAACTGTCGCGTCACAGCGCCCTGTGCCCTCCTGAAAAAACCAAACCTGTATCAACTCGCCCACGTCCGCATCAGTGCGTGCGCTCGGCACGCATTGCAGCATCGAAACAGCCAACAGCTCCCACAAAAAAATACAAAGGGAGCCGATACGACAGGGATGTAAACAATGACCGAAGTCCTACAACACACTAATAAAACCGTTGAGTCTTTAGTTGAACAGGAAGTCAGAACTTTCAGTTTTGATACGCAACAAGCCAAGCTGCTGCACACCTTCTCTGAAGAACTGGCAGCCATGGGCGGGCCACAAGCCGCAGGCGCAAAGTCCAAAGCCTCACTAGCTGCGACAGAGTTGAGGTTTTCGTTTTCCAAGGATCAATGCGAACTGCTTGGCGCGTACTCCGACGGCCTGGTTTCCCTGCTGATTTTTGAGGGGATGCAAAAAGTCACCGACACCAGCCCACCGGATGAACTTCCCGAGCTGGCCGCTCTGGAGAATCGTCACGACGTACTGTGTCTGGCGGCACGTAATCAGATTCTGTTGAAACTGGTGGATAACAGCTCCTTTGCCTACGACATGGACAACGAAGGCAAACTGGTCCGAATTGTCGCTAACTTCAAGGGCGGCGGACTGACCAAAATCAATGACGAACCGGAAATCAAAGAGCTGAGTTCCCATTCCGGTCTCGCCCTCGGCCCGCACACCGAAGCGCCTTACTGGTGCGCTGTGAACGCGCAGGACGGGCATTCGCCCTCGCCCTCGTCGTTGATACTGTCGGCGCTATGGAATCCAAGCCTGGAGCCCACCTCGGTAATTCCGTTGCCACCCCTGCTGGACGAAATCGGTGTCACCGGATGCCTGGCACTGACGACGGGCAGCTTCCAGTTCACCCGTAGCGACTCTTTCGTCAACGGCAAGGGCGAGGATGGCCGCAATGTTTCGATTCTGGAGTTCGATGACAACGTCGGATTCGCCGCGCGATTCAACTCGTACCGCTTTTCAGTCAACGACAACGCCTCGGACTTTGTAAAAGAGGCTTACTCCGCACTTTGCCAAAGCGTGGGTAAAGCAACACCGGTGCAATACACACTGACGCAAGAGTCGGCCATGGTGATCAATAACGTTCGGGCGCTGCATTGTCGCGATGTCATCAAAGACAACCGACGTGTGCTGGTGCGCATCTTCGGCCTGTCGAAGTTCTCGTCTCCGATTGTCATTTCAGACGATCCGCTGCTGATACAGGGCTGATATTCACCGCACGGCAAGGCTGCTCAACGGCCAGTCATGTGGATGGCTGGCCAATAACTATAAAAGGGAAAACGTAATGGCTTGGGATGTAATTGGCATGTTGGCGCTTGTGGCATTTTGCGCCGGTTTTTTTGATGCGATTGCCGGGGGTGGCGGTTTGATTACTTTGCCTGCCTTGTTTCTGGCCGGTGTCGATCCGATCAGTGCGATTGCCACCAACAAGTTCCAGGCCGCTTCGGCCACTATCTCGGCCACTGTCACTTTCGCTCGCAAGGGAATGATTGAATGGCGCGAGGGACGCTTCCTGGTTATCTGTGCATTTCTGGGTGGCGCCAGCGGGGCACTGTTGGTCAGTTCGATTGATAAGCGCTATCTGGAAGTGTGCGTGCCCGTCATGCTTATTCTGGTGGCGATCTACTTTGCGCTCTCGCCGAAGCTGGCCAATGAGGATCGACGCAAGCGAATCGGCATTCTGCTGTTCTCGTTCACTGTGGCGCCGATACTGGGCTTCTACGACGGTATCTTCGGCCCGGGTGTAGGCTCGTTCTTTATCGTCGGTTTCGTGCTGCTCTGCGGGCTTGGCATGATGCGGGCGATGAGTTTCACCAAACTGGCCAACGCGTCGTGCAACCTGGGTTCGCTGTCAGTCTTCATCACCAAAGGCGTGATCATCTGGCCGATCGCGATTGCCATGGCTCTGGCAGCTTTCCTCGGCGCACAACTGGGCGCCAGAGCCGCTGTCCGGGTCGGCCCACGCTTGATCAAACCCATGTTGATCGTGGTCTGCTGCGCCCTGGCGATCAAGCTGCTGAGCGTGGAGACCAATCCATTGCGTGTTGCAGTCCTGCACACCCTGGCAGCCTTGTGATCAATCGGTTGGCGCTGACCGGCGCGTCTCGACTTCGCTCTCGATTGCAGTTCAACGAGGCGCCAACCGGTCCTGAATTTTTCTTTGCGCAAACCTTCGCCGGCTACCAACTGGAAGGTCGCGTACTGGCCGGTTCCGCTGCGGAAGCGTCAACGCCGAAGGTGCTGGCCATTCACGGTGCTCGCTCTGACTATTCGCGACTCAACGCCATCCTGTATCCCTTGCAGGCGCAGGGAATTGCCAGCCTGAGCTTCAATCTTTCCGGCCACGGCCCCAGCACCGATGTTGCCCTTGAAGACACTTCACTGGCGCAGAACCTTCAGGAGGCCTTGCAGTTTGCCGATCATCTTGGCGCTGAACTCAGCACAGTGATCGGTCACAGTCTGGGCGGCGCACTGGCGCTCAAGGTAGCGCAAGCGCATCGCGCTTCAGTCAGACGCATCGTGCTGTTCTGTCCGGCCCTGTACGCGGAGGCAGCCTGGCAGCAACCGTTTGGGTCACCCTTCAAAAGCGCCATTTCGGTGCCTTACGGTTTTCTTGACTCGCCATCGCTGGAGTTCCTGCGCACGTTTGACGGGGAAGTCTTGCTGGTGATCGGCGAATACGATGGTCTTCAGGCAACCACTTTTGGCGGGAACGCTGGTACGTCTGCCGGGACGCAGCAAATCGGCGCTCGCGAGATCAACAGCGCGATTCCGTTTGAAGTCATCGAGGCCATTGAAAAGAGCCTGGCACCTCATGAGTTGAAAAAAATCGTCCTGCCAGGCTGCGACCACGCGGTATCAACGTGGCTCAGGGAAAACCCGCCGCGCGCAGTGGAACTGGCCAACGAGATAGCGCGGTTCATCAATGCCGGAAACAGGTCCTTAGCGTCATGAATCAAAGGAAAACCCGCGTCCCCCTGCCCCATCCGCCACCCTATCGCCCAAGCCGCGTGACGTATTGGCTGACCGTCCTGGCCGCGCTGCTGATTACTTTAGCCATCGGGTTGTCGATCTGGATGCTGGTCGACAGCTGGATCACCGGCTCTATCACCACCAATAATCGCGGCCCGCGCAGCACTTACACCCTTGCCCTGCAACCGCGGCAGTTCTGGTTCGAGTTTGTCTGGCAGAGCGTTGGCACAGTGTTTCTGCTGGCGGTGGGTGTGTTCGGCGTGTGGATCTATCGCAAGGTTCAAGAGCCCGTGCACACGCCGAAGAGCAAGCGTCGCGCAAAGAAAACCTAAAGCGTATTGATGTAATCGATCGGCAACAGAACCGTATCCAGCGCGGCATCCACCGGCAGGGATATGACGGTAATGACCGGACAGACAATCATCATGTAACAGACGATCGCCGCCGGCATGCCATCGCTGCCGCCTCCACGCACGCCCAGCAGGTGAAGGTTGCCATCAACCCCTCGGTAATACTGGGCATCGGACAAACCATCATTCAAACGCCCGACAAACGTTCCGCAGCCGGTCAACTGCAATACCAGGCCGATGACACAAACAGCACGCAAAATCCCTTTCAAATCAGCGCTTCCCTACGTCACAAAGATGAGGCGCGGGATTGTACCCGCGCCTCGGCTTTGCAATCACATCCATCGCTAACCCGCGTCATTCCAGTGGAACACCAGATTGCGCGCCGTGCCGCTGCCAACGTCGGTCACATCGTGCCGCGTTTCGCCTTTTCGCGTGGCCACCACCGTGTACTTGCCGGGTGGTAGTTGCACGTATACCAACGGGCCTGTCTGGTTAAGCATCAGCACGGTTTGCCCTGGCGACTTCTGAATCATTAAATCGACATCAGCGGTGTACTCGTCTTGCGCGCCCACGGCGAATGTCATGTGCAGGTTGTAACCGCTGGATTGTTGAATGGCCTTCGCCTCATCCTCACCGATCCCGCCGGCCAGATAAGTGACGCCGTTCTGTTGTTGCTGCTGAACTTGCACCCCCGCGCTGTCGATGGGCTCAAGACTGGAGGCCTGCAACATCACCGGAAACAACAGTGCAGCGACTGCGGCGATGGGCAGCATGAATGAAAGAACGCGTTTCATGATCACGACTCCCGGGTTCTTGCAGAACCCAACCGTTACTCCTTTTAGATTTTGCGTATCGGAGTGGGTTTCAGATTGTTTGGAACTTGGCGCGTGTACGAAATGGACTACAGACCATTGCTCTCTGACGCAGCTTTCAATGGCAACGTCCTGCAACATCAAACCCTTCTTCCTTCCCATATCACCGGCTCGCCCGACATATCCACGCAGCGACTCTTGGCATGCTTTGACGCCCGTATCCAACGATGTGGAAGAGCCGATGAGCCCGCTAAAACCTGCTGACACGCAAGACCCGAAAATCGAATCGTTACTGGGGGAGTTGGGCGAACTGATTCGCCAGGCGCGGCAAAAAGTGCTGCGTGCGGTGGACACGATTCAAGTGCAGACCTGCTGGCAGATCGGCAGGCATATTGTCGAGTTTGAACAAGAGGGAGCCCTGCGTGCGGGCAAGGACAGGGAAGACGGTCTCGAACAAGCTCTGATCGACCATCTGCAGGGCTTTCTGCTTGAGCTGGGCAAAGGCTTTTCCTTTGTCGCCCGCCAACAACGTATCAGTACCGACGGCGTCGATCTGTACATCGATCTGGTGTTCTACAACTACCTGCTCAAATGCTTTGTGATCATTGATCTCAAACGCGGCAAGCTCAGCGCCCGCGATGTCGGACAGATGGACATGTATGTGCGCATGTACGACGAACTCATGTGCAGCGAGGGCGACAAGCCGACAGTCGGGATTATTCTGTCTGCCGAGAGCAACGACTCGGTGGCGCGCTACTCAATGCTCAAGGGCAATGAGCAACTGTTTGCCAGCAGTTACAAGACGATCCTACCGAGTGAAGACGAGTTACGCGCGGAACTCAATCGCGAGCAGGCGTTGATCGAAGAGCGGAGGCTCACTCAATCCACCGAGTAAAACTTGCGGATTGTTGCTGGGCGGCGCTGAGACTATCGTTGTCTGCTTACTCTTCAAGGTCGAGCGTCATGAGCTGTCAGGACACGCCCGCAAGGCAAGACATGCAGTCAGGGTCGCCAACCTTGACTGCTGAGCAAGGTGAGCCTTTCAAAGAAGCTGCCGCCGACGGTTTTGCACTTGGCGGTTTCACTTGGCGTCAGTTCTTGCCTGATAGCCAACGCCCGGTAGTGATCATCAGCGCCGCCACGTCGGTACGTTGCCGCCACTACTCGCGTTTCGCGGCTTATCTGTTCGCAAACGGCTTCGACGTGATGACCTACGACTACCGCGGCATCGGCGAATCACGATCCGCGTCGATCAAAGGCTTGAACGCCTCGTGGACAGATTGGGGCGCACTGGATTTCGAAGCGATGCTCAAACGCGCGCAACGAGAGTTTCCCGGTCAGCCGATTGATGTGGTCGGACACAGCTTTGGCGGTTGCGCGGCAGGTCTGGGCGAATCCGGGCGGGTTATCCGACGGTTGGTCACCGTCGGCGCGCAGTTCGCCTACTGGCGCGATTACGCCCCCGAGCATCGCTGGCGCATGTTCGGCAAATGGCATGTCGTGATGCCGTTGCTGACGCTGTTCTGCGGCTTCTTCCCCGGCAAACGACTCGGCTGGCTGGAGGACACGCCAGCGGGCGTTGTACGCGACTGGAGCAGGCCTGCCGCGCGTTACGAACGGCGCCCCAGTGGTCGCGCGCTGATGAAAAAGGCCAGCGCCCTGCCCTTCGCCAATGTCCGCGCACAAACTCTGGCGATCAGCATCAGCGACGATCCCTACGGCACGGTTTCAGCCATCGAACGCCTGCTCGGCTACTTCAGCAACGCGGCAAAAACCCACCTGCGCATCGAACCGCAGGACATCGACGAACAACAAGTCGGACATTTCGCCTTTTTTCGCAGCGCATACCAAGCCACACTATGGCCCATCGCTCTGACCTGGCTGCAAACCGGCGCACTGGCCCCCGATACACCCGGGCGGCAAGTCCCGCGCAGTTGAGCCCCTCTTAACGCACGACGGAACACATCATGGCCTCCGCCAACAAGCAGCAAAAACGCGCCACCCGGGCCAAAGCCAAGGCCAAGCAGAACCGCACCAAACGCGCCGAAGCGCCGGTCGAGCTGGACCCGAACGACGACCGCATCGACTTCGAATCGGTGGACCTGACCGAGCTGTTCAAGAAAATGATCGACGCCGAGAAGATCAGCCAGCAAGCGCTGTGCACCGCGTTCCTTGAGGACCCGTTGCTGGAGCTGGTTTACGAGCAGGAAGGCGAAGAAGGCGCGATGGATTTCATCCTCGCCGCGCTGATCGAGTATCGCCAGTGGTCGCAGGAAACCGACGAGGCCGGCGCCCTGGCGTGGATCGAATCGCCGGCCTTCCAGGCCGACTATGTGGCGGCGTCCGACGCAATCGCCGCGCAAACCCAACAGAAGAACTGAGTTCCCATGGCATCCCTGAACAAGCAACAGAAACGCGCCAAACGCGCCAAGGCCAAAGCCAAGCAAATCCGTATGGTCGGCCGCAAGCCGCTGGAGCAGGACGAAGACCTCGACCACCTCGCCGAGCCGATCCCGGAATACACCCTGGCGATGTTCAGCAAAATGCGCGACGCCGAAGCCGTCAGTCGCAACGAGATGCTGCTGACGCTGCTGCGCGAACTGGCGTTCATCATCGTTGATCATCCTGAACTGCTGGACATGGAAAACGCCGACAACGAAGGCATGGCCGCCACTCACCTGGCCGCCGACATGCTGATCGACTATCGCATGTGGGCCGAAGGCGTAACGATCGAAGAAGCCCAGGCCTGGCTGAGCGAACCGCAGTTCATCACCGATTTCGGGGTTGCGCTGGATGCTTATGGCAAGTCGGTTGAAGACGGCGAGCCCAAGGCCGAGTAATTTTTTGCGCTTCAGGCTCACGTATGGTCAAGAAAAGGACGTCAGATGAAGACAGCAGACTCACGCGAGGACGGGCAAATCCCGAAAGCAGAAGACTCAGCAGCAAACCTCGAGAGCGACCCTGTTAAATCTCTCAAGCAAACAGCTTGGGATGAATGGTTCGACGATGGAGAGAAATGCAGCGCAGACTTCATGCTCTCGCGAGAGCAAAGCTGATTCGGGTCTGAAGCGCAGAATATTTCGTCACCGGTAGCACAAACAAAAACGGCCGCTAGTCATCACTGACAGCGGCCGTTTTGCATTACGTGTTACGGATCAGTTCAACACCACTGCGCCACGTTTTTCCAGCTTGCGACGGCGTGCCACCAACAAACCGGCAGCCACCACCATCAGGCTCAGCAGACCAGTCGCAAGGATCTCCACGCGATGCGCTTCCTGGAACAGCATGATGGTCAGGGCCGCGACGATGAAGATGATCACCGCGTAGGTCAGGCCCGGGAACAGCCACATGCTGAAGACGATTTTCTCGCCGCGCGCCATGCGTTGTTTACGCATACGCAGTTGCGAGAAGGCGATTACCAGGTACACCAGCAGCGCGATAGCACCGGAGCTGGCCAGCAGGAATTCAAACACCGCCGCCGGGGCCACGTAGTTGGCGAAGGTGCACAGGAACGCTGCGCCGGTGGACAGCATGACCGCCCAGTAAGGCGTGCCGCTTTTGTTGGTACGGGTCGACATGGCCGGGGCATCGCCACGCTTGCCGAGGGAGAAGAGCATGCGCGACGAGGTGTACAGCGCCGAGTTCAGGCAGCTGGTCACCGCGACCAGCACCACGATGTCGACGATCATTTTCGCGTTAGGGATGCCCATGCGCTCAAGTACAGTCTGATAGGAACCGAGGTTGGCCAGCGTAGGATCGTTCCATGGCACCAGGGCCACAACGATGAAGATCGACACGAGGTAGAACAAGCCGATCCGCCAGATCACCGAGTTGGTGGCCTTGGAGATCTGTTTGCCCGGGTTTTTCGATTCCGCGGCCGCAATGGTCACGATTTCGGTACCCATGAAGGAGAACATGGTGGTCAGGATTGCACCCAGCACCGCGCCCATACCGTTTGGCAGGAAGCCGCCGCTGTCGAACAGGTGCGACACACCGCTGACCTGGCTGTTCGGCAGGAAGCCGAAGATCGCCGCCAGACCGAGGGCAATGAAGCCGATGATTGCCAGCACTTTGATCAGGGCAAACCAGAATTCGAACTCGCCGTAATTCTTTACGCTGAACAGGTTGGTGATGGTCAAGAGCATGGTGATAACCAGCGCGAAGGCCCAGATACCGACGTCTGGGAACCATGCGTGCAGGATGGTCGCAGCGGCGTTGGCTTCCAGCGGAATCACCAACACCCAGAACCACCAGTACAACCAGCCAATGGTGAAACCGGCCCAATGCCCGATGGCACGGTCGGCGTACGTCGAGAACGAACCGGTGTCCGGCGAGGCAACAGCCATTTCGCCGAGCATGCGCATCACCAACACCACCAGGGTACCGGCGGCAGCATAAGCCAGCAGCACGGCAGGGCCGGCGGCAGCGATGGCGTGGCCGGAGCCAACGAACAGACCGGCGCCGATGACACCGGCGATCGACAACATAGTCACATGACGCGGTTTGAGCCCCTGTTCGAGGCCATTGGAGCTTGGGGTACTGCTCATCGAAACTACCTTTGCAAGGAAAGCGATTCAGTCCGACCTGCCTGGTATGTTCTTTCTCGTAAAAAGAAACCAACAGGGCGTTCCGGATTCTGCACGCAATAAATGCGCCAAAATGTTTCAAAGTCTTCTGGCTCGGGGCTTTGCGCGCGACCGGACAGTCATCGCAAGTCCTTGAGATTAATGGCGATTCGCCAGAGCGTTACCCTGCGACTCACTTTCAGGACGAATTCGCGCACCAGAAACACACTGAAAAAGTGTGGGATGCACAATAAAAGGGCGAATCAGGAACGTTCGGCCGGATAGCGCTTCCAACACCCCGCCAAAGCTGGCAACATCGCGCCTTTTTTTACGCGACACCCACGGGTTTGCACGATCAAACACCCGTTCGGTTGTTGATGGGGCGACAGTCTGCTGTGCCGATGCGACAACCTGCCACATGCCACCCGTTAACCGCTCGTAGCGCTGTTGGCTGCCATTGAAACGCTATGCTAGCTTGGCCGCCTCGCCAGGAAGGCCATCCAACAGCAGGAGCGCAACATATATGAGGAACGCACATGGCTGAGGCCACGCCCGCGCTTGAAATCCGCAACTTGCACAAACGCTACGGACAGCTTGAGGTGCTCAAAGGCATCTCGCTGACCGCCCGCGACGGCGATGTGATCTCGATCCTCGGTTCCTCCGGTTCCGGCAAGTCCACGTTCCTGCGTTGCATCAACCTGCTGGAAAACCCGCACCAAGGCCAGATTCTGGTGGCCGGTGAAGAACTCAAGCTCAAGGCCGCCAAAAATGGCGAACTGGTTGCCGCCGATGGCAAGCAGATCAACCGCCTGCGCTCCGAGATTGGTTTTGTGTTTCAAAACTTTAATCTGTGGCCGCACATGAGCATCCTCGACAACATCATCGAGGCACCGCGTCGCGTGCTCGGCCAGAGCAAAGCGGAGGCGATCGAAGTCGCCGAAGCGCTGCTGGCCAAGGTCGGCATCGCCGACAAGCGCCACGCCTACCCGGCGCAATTGTCCGGTGGTCAGCAACAACGCGCGGCGATTGCCCGCACGCTGGCGATGCAGCCGAAGGTGATCCTGTTCGACGAGCCCACCTCGGCGCTTGACCCGGAAATGGTTCAGGAAGTACTTAGTGTCATCCGCGCACTGGCCGAAGAAGGCCGCACCATGCTGCTCGTGACCCACGAAATGGGTTTCGCCCGTCAGGTCTCCAGCGAAGTGGTGTTCCTTCACCAAGGCCTTATAGAAGAGCAAGGATCGCCTCAGCAGGTGTTCGAAAACCCGCTTTCGGCGCGCTGCAAACAATTCATGTCCAGCAACCGCTAACGGAGCAACATGCATGCAGAATTTTAAAAAGGTCTTCCTGGCCGCCACCGTCACCCTCGCGTTCAGCGCCGGTGCCATGGCCGAGACCCTGAAGATGGGCATCGAAGCGGCTTACCCGCCGTTCAACAATAAAGACGCCAGCGGCAACGTGGTCGGCTTCGACAAAGACATCGGCGACGCCCTGTGCGCGAAGATGAAAGTCGAATGCACCGTGGTCACTTCCGACTGGGACGGCATCATTCCGGCCCTGAACGCGAAGAAGTTCGACTTCCTGATCTCCTCGCTGTCGATCACCGACGAGCGCAAAGGCGCGGTCGACTTCACCGACCCGTACTACTCGAACAAGCTGCAGTTCATCGCACCGAAAAACGTCGACTTCAAAACCGACAAGGACTCGCTGAAAGGCAAGACCATCGGGACACAGCGTGCGACCCTGGCCGGGACCTGGCTGGATGACACCTACGGCAGCGATCTCAGCGTCAAACTCTATGACACCCAGGAAAACGCCTACCTCGACCTGACCTCCGGTCGTGTCGACGCGATCCTCGCCGACAAGTATGCCAACTATGACTGGCTGAAAAGCGACGCTGGCAAGAACTACGAGTTCAAAGGTGACCCTGTTGTAGAAAGCGACAAGATCGGCATCGCTGTGCGTAAAGGCGATCCCCTGCGTGAGAAGTTGAACGCCGCCCTGAAGGAAATCGTCGCAGACGGTACCTACAAGAAGATCAACGACAAGTACTTCCCGTTCAGCATCTACTGATCCTGACCTGTGGGACTGGCGCCGTGATGCAACGGCGCCGGCTCCCGACTTTGCCTGCCGCAATTTGAACAGAATTCCATGATTATCGACCTCTACGGATTCGGCCCGGCCCTCGCTGCCGGCGCGCTGATGACCGTCCAACTGGCTCTCACCGCCCTGTGCCTGGGACTGGTGCTCGGCCTGCTCGGCGCCTTGGCCAAGACTTCCCCGTACAAGCCGCTGCAATGGCTTGGCGGCACCTATTCGACCCTGGTGCGCGGCGTCCCGGAATTGCTCTGGGTGCTGTTGATCTACTTCGGTACGGTCAACCTGATGCGCGCCCTCGGTGAATTCTTCGGCAACCCCGACCTGCAACTCAACGCCTTCGCCGCCGGCGTGATCGCACTCGGCCTGTGCTTCGGCGCCTACGCCACGGAAGTGTTCCGTGGTGCAATCCTCGCCATTCCCAAAGGCCACCGTGAGGCCGGCCAGGCCCTGGGCCTGTCGAAATGGCGGATCTTCACCCGGTTGATCATGCCGCAGATGTGGCGCATCGCCCTGCCCGGCCTGGGCAATCTGTTCATGATCCTGATGAAAGACACCGCACTGGTCTCGGTGATCGGCCTGGAAGAAATCATGCGTCACGCGCAAATCGGCGTGACCGTGTCGAAACAACCGTTCACTTTCTATATGGTCGCCGCGATCATGTACCTGGGCCTGACCGTGCTGGCGATGACCGGCATGCACTTCCTGGAAAAACGCGCCGCTCGCGGCTTTGCGAGGAGCGCTTAATGAACTGGGAAGTGATCATCAAGTGGCTGCCGAAACTGGCACAGGGCGCGACCCTGACCCTGGAACTGGTGGCCATCGCTGTAATCGCCGGTCTGCTGCTGGCGATTCCGCTGGGCATCGCCCGCTCTTCGAAGCTGTGGTACGTGCGCTCGCTGCCCTACGCTTACATCTTCTTTTTCCGTGGCACGCCGTTGCTGGTTCAACTGTTCCTGGTCTATTACGGCCTGGCGCAGTTCGATGCGGTGCGGGAAAGCGCATTGTGGCCGTACCTGCGCGATCCGTTCTGGTGCGCAACGGTAACCATGACCCTGCACACGGCGGCGTACATCGCCGAGATCTTGCGCGGGGCGATTCAGGCGATTCCGCCGGGCGAGATCGAAGCGGCGCGAGCCTTGGGCATGTCCAAGCCAAAAGCGATGTTCTACATCATCCTCCCGCGTGCTGCGCGCATCGGCCTGCCGGCGTACAGCAACGAAGTGATCCTGATGCTCAAGGCCAGTGCGCTGGCCAGCACCGTGACTTTGCTGGAACTGACCGGCATGGCACGCACGATCATCGCCCGCACCTATCTGCCGGTGGAAATCTTCTTCGCTGCTGGCGTGTTCTATCTGCTGATGGCTTACGTTCTCGTACGCGGCTTCAAGCTGCTGGAGCGCTGGCTGCGCGTCGATGCCTGCCAAGGGCGCTGACATTTCCCACGTGCTGACGGGCGAGGACTTACTCGCCCGCTTCACGGCGCTGGACACATTTCTCACAACGCATCAGGCGTTGTGGAAACCTCGACCGTTCACTCATCTTTCGCTTGATTGGGAAGCGTCCTACCCGGAACTGGCCTTGTGGCTGCGCGGACGGTCGCTGGAAGACGCGGAAAGTGCTCACAACCAACCTGCTGATCTTGTCGATGCGCCGGAGCCGTTCGCTTCATTGGCGGCGTTGTCGGCTGAGTTGAGCGCGGTCGGTGAGCTACCGGAACACGCGCTCGAAGCCGCCGGACATCGATTGAATGTCGACGTGCCTGGACGCAAGTGGCAGCAGATCGAGGCGTTTGCCAGTCGTTTGTCTTTCGCCTCGCAGCCGACGCATTGGCTGGACTGGTGTTCGGGCAAGGGGCATTTGGGACGACGCTTGTTGGGCGGGGGGCAGCAACTGACTTGCGTTGAATACGATCCTTTATTGGTCGCCAGCGGGCAGGCGTTGAGTCAGCTTCATCAGTTGCACGCTTTGCACGTGGAACAGGATGTACTGGCGGCGGACGCCTCAGCCGTATTGAACGCCGCTCACACGCCCGTCGCTCTCCATGCCTGCGGTGATCTTCATGTGCGCTTGATGCAACTGGCCAGCGCTGCCGGATGCCAACAAATGGCGATCGCACCTTGTTGCTACAACCGCATCCGCCGCAGCGAATATCAGGCATTGTCCCGTGCCGGCTCGCGATCACTCCTACAGCTCTCGCTGGAAGATCTGGCGCTACCGATGAGCGAAACCGTCACCGCCGGTGCACGCGTCCGACGTCAGCGCGACATTTCCATGGCCCGCCGCCTGGCTTTCGACCTGCTGCAACGCCAAGTGCGCGGCGTCGACGAATACCTGCCGACGCCATCTCTGCCCAGTGCCTGGCTGGATAAACCGTTCGCCGATTACTGTCGCGATCTGGCCGCACTCAAAGAGTTATCCACAATCGGCTCGCCAGATTGGTCAGCATTGGAAGCGGCCGGTTGGCAGCGGTTGGCCGAAGTTCGCAACCTGGAATTGCTCCGAGGATTGTTCCGACGGCCACTGGAGCTTTGGCTGAATCTGGACCGAGCCGTTTTTCTGGAAGAACAAGGCTACGCTGTACGTCTCGGCACTTTTTGCGCAGCCCCACTCACACCCCGTAATTTGCTGCTATTGGCCGAACGCGCTTAAACGCTCCAACCTGTGGATAACTCTGTTGATGGATTTCCCATGGATCCAATATCCACGCCTGTTACGAGCCCTTAACAGCACTGGTCATTTTTTGTTCATATAAATAAAAAACCTGTAAAACAGGGATTTGCGAACAAATTGAGAATGCGTCCACAAAATCCCCCGCAGGCGCCCCGATGCAGCTTCCCGTTGTGCATAAGCTTCAGATCGAAATGACATAACCGCCGAATGACGGACTGTTTCAGGAGTAAATTGCGCCCACCCTCCGCCCTTGCTATACAAGCTCACACCGGGCAGGCAGCACTGCAACCAATAAGAACAAACCACTGACAGGGAGCGACCGTGACGTTCATTTCATATGCACAGAATTTCGAAGACATCCGCCTGTGGCGCGCACTCAAATTCTTTGAAAACGGCTTCTACATCGACGTCGGCGCCAACGATCCAATCCATGATTCAGTGACGAAGGCCTTTTATGATCGCGGCTGGAGCGGCATCAACATCGAGCCGATGCAAAGCTTCCACGACGCCCTGGTCCAGCAACGCCCACGCGATACCATTCTGCAATGCATCGCCAGCGATGCGCCCGGGGAAATCACCTTCTATGGTATTCCCGGAACCGGCCTGTCCACCGCCGACCCGGTGATCGCTCAAGAGCGCAAGGAGCGTGGCCTGGAGGTGCAGAGCCTGACCGTAAAGGCCCGCACGTTGACCTCGATCTGCGAAGAACACGCCGCCGACCGCCCCATCCATTTCCTCAAAATAGACGTCGAAGGCCACGAAGAAACCGTGTTGCGCGGCATGGACTTCAGTCGCTTCCGCCCGTGGCTTATCCTTATCGAAACCCCGTTCGAACGTGACCACACCTGGGAACACCTGGTCACCGACGCCGGCTACCAGAACGTCTGCTTCGACGGCCTCAATAGCTATTTTCTCGCCGACGAACACCTGAACCTCAAACCGGCCTTCGACATGCCGCCCTGCCAGCTCGACAACTTCCAGCTGTGCCTGGGCCACCCTTTCGCCCACCCCGTCAGCCCCAGCGAAGCCGACGCCCTGGCCCAAATCAGCGCCGCCACACAACGCGCCGAACGCGCCGAAGCGCAACTCCACGCCATGCAGAACAATCGCGCCTGGCGTGCTCTGCAGAAACTGCATAACGTGCTGCGCCGGGCATGATCCGGCCTCCCGCAAAAATAGTCTGAATTCAGGGGTTTACAGAAACCACCCAATCGCTATAATCGTCGCCCACAACGCCGGTATAGCTCAGATGGTAGAGCAACTGACTTGTAATCAGTAGGTCCCGGGTTCGATTCCTGGTGCCGGCACCATACAAACGAAGCCCCTGCAGAAATGCAGGGGCTTTGTTGTTTCTGGGGTGTTTATATTTTTGGCAGCGTTTCTGCTTCGGTAGAAATAGCGCCTCCTTTCCTCGCATGTCGATCTACTCGCCTGACGTCCTTCCCTCAGAAAGCACCACTCCCTAAGCTCAAATTTCCGTCTTTATGCCAAATTATGAACTGGCAATAATTATGACGTGCCCATAAAAATGTGTAATAGCTTAAACAGCTTTTCTCAGTGTCCTTAACTGGCGGACTCAATGGAAATCAGGCTTCCCAATCCAATATCGCTTGGCGCTTCGACGCTCGGTTCTTCCGCCGCAGAAAACGGTACGTGGGTTACGCGCGCGGCCTCACCGGCCTTCATCTGATGTACAGACTCCAGTAAGTCCTGCTGGAATTGCTCCAGTTCATCGACCATCGCTGATCTCCTCGTTTTATTGCTTGGAAAAGGCTAAGGACAAGCCATGACCGACAAAACGCATGGCACGAAATCCTGAGAAATTTGTTGTAACGAGAAGCCAAGCAAAGCCACTACTAGCCACGATTGTGCATCGGCTCTCCCTCAAGCAACCGTCCAGTTCGTCACTGCCAATTCAGCGACCGGGCCTGAGAGGATTACTCACTACGGACACTTCAGTCTCGCGCGACCCTGATCTTCACGCTTATGCCTCGCAGTATTTGCAGGAATTGAGCAAAGCGCTGATCGATGATGTAGTGAAAGTGATGGATGCGCCGCCGGACAAGCCGTTGATGTAAACGCCGGTGTCAGGCCCTCGCCGATGCGAGAGCTTTTGCGTTTCAGACCTGACTGATCTCAAGCACAAACGAAATCTTCTGCTGACTCGCACTCCACACATACCGCAAATGCTTGCCCTGTTTCGGAATCGATACAGCTGGAGGTCGAAACGCGGCGACACATTCATGGCCCGGCAGGCGAACGCTGTTGTAGAGCAGACCCCACGACTCGATTTCGCGCAGTTGACGGGCGAATAGCTGAGACGGCCCATAAGCCTCCGGATCCGGATTGTGTAGCTCGGGGTGATCGTGACGAATGTCGTGTAACGCTTTAACCACCCGATTGACGTAAGTCCGCATGGTCAACTCAAGATCCGCTTCCTGGGTTGCCGCAAGAAATCGCTCCTGGTGATAACAGGTCTCGGCGATGGCTGCTGCCTGGCTGCTCGCAGCGTAGTAAACGCCGAAGGTACCGTCGCAGAATCGACTGCGTTTGCCGATGTGGGTAAACGCAGCCATCACCGGAGTCGAGCCGGGGCCGGAGAGTCGGTCTTCGGTTCTCACACGGGCGAGAACCCCGGCCTGTTCGATCAGGCGATCGTTGGTCAGCGCTTCCAGCGCGTAGGCAACTTCCAGGTCTTCGGGATCGAGCACATCTTCGAACAGCGCAATCGGCGGGAAGCTGCTGTTGACGATCCGGTAGGCTCGCGGCCATTGCACATCCACCAAATCAGGCACTTTCAACCGCGCACCCCGTCGAGGTAGCGGCGAACGTCGGCGATATCGATCACGCGCCCAGCCAGCATGTAATCCAGCGCCGTTTGCCCATTGAACGGCGCCGCCGTGTTCGGGCTGCTGACCCACGTGTAGGCGCGTTCACGGCTATTGCTGAAGATGATGCTCAGCGCCTTGTGAATACCCATCAGATAGGAGATCCGCTCAAGGGTGTCGTTAGGCAGACGTATGTTCGGCAGGTGTTTGTATTTGTAGAACGTGGTGTTACCGACACCGCCCAGCAATGTGCGTTGCTGCTCAGCGCTGCAGCCCCAACGCTCCATGAGGTTGAAGAAGAACTTCAGCGCGACGCGGCCGGCTTCGGGGGCGTCGAGTTGTTCGCGTGGGGTGAGGGCTGGAGGTGAAGTAGGCATCAGATCGTTACCAACTCGTTATGTGACACATCAAGATTAGTACACATATGAACCAAGCCAATAAAGTTCTTCATATGCGGATACCTATTATCTATTTTCCGTTTGACTTGCCAATACGCCTGACAGAGAATCGGCCCCAAGAGCGCGAAACCGACTGCCTTCAGGTGGTAATAGTCGGCGTTAGGAACCCCGTTGATGACCTGAATATCAGCGCTCGGGTGAGACCTCTTCTCCCCTGCTTGAGGGAGCACAATATCAAGCGCCCACCTCAGAAAAAGCAGCCTCTTCAGGCTGCTTTTTTTGTTTGGCGCTTTGGAAACGCTGATACACCAGCATCCCGTGGCGATGCTTATTCAAGGCTTTCTTGTCGCAGTTCATGAAATTCCAGAGAGAGTGTCCATAGTCAGCGTGGATCACCACAAGCATCTGATATTTCGTGTTGTACGCACCGATAAATGCCAGTCGTATCGAACCGTCATCGTAGGAAATTTGCCAGATTTCCAACGGATTCTGAACGGTATCCAATGCAAACTCGGTGAATCGCTCTCGCGCATTGGGCCTTTTTTCCACGATATGTAATAGATATTCGCGTCTGACAGTGACTGCGACGTAAGGCGTTTGTATAACGGAATAACTCTTGCCTTCCGACAACCCAAACCCCAACGCAACCTGCTCCCAAGCCAATTCCAAACTTGTAGCACCAGGAATTTCTCGAGCATTCGAATTCAATAACCTCACTTCTATATCGCGTATGTCCGGTAAACCAAGGGATTTCCAGTTGGTTTGATTGGGAGTAGCGCGCTTTCCTGGCAAATTCATTGGTACCCCACCCGGTCGCGCCTTCGCTAGGCGGAAATATCCTTAATTCCAATAGATTCGGCCTTAACAAAATCCTCGAAGTAACAAGTCCATATTTCGCTGGGTTTTGGCGGCGGGGTAAATCAGCTACATCCTCGTTTGCAATCGGACGCTTCTGGTATCGGGAAGGATTGCTGCCGAACGAATGTGGGAAAAATCGCCACAGCTATTAGATTCCAAACGAAAAAAAGTGCCCGGACCCTTCAATCCGGGCACTTTTTTTGACCCCCATCACCCCCACGTCACCAAAAACCCCGATCCTGTGTCAGCCTCCAGCCATCGGCGAGGACATCAATTCGCTACTAAACCCGCGACAACTATGCTCAGGTACAGGAATATAGCCAGCATATGGCGCCTGACCGGCAGTCTCGTAAACAACAATACCCAGCCCACTTCAGAGGGCATTACCCATGGATAGCAGAACCTTACGCAACCTCATGCGCATCGTGCAGACCGGCTCATTGTCGGCCGCAGCCGAGCATTCGTGCCTGACTGTGCAGGCGTTGGCCGCGCAGTTGAACAAGGTCGAAGAGCAGTTCGGTTTCCGCTTGTTTCGACGTTCCAACAAAGGGCTCACGCTGACGCCGCAAGGCACTGAGCTGACGCCCTATATGGACAAAGTGCTGATTGCCACGCGACAGATGGAAGAAAAAGTCGAGGCGCTGAAAGTGCCGGGCCAGCGCACGTTGAAGGTTGCGTTGAACAACACCTTGTCGCCGGACTTCAACCGGCGAATGATCGGACGCCTGATCGAGGTGTTTCCCGATTATCAGATGGAATTCAGCTACGCCGAGTCGATGGAAAACCTCAGCAAGCTGAAAAATGAGGACTTTGATCTTGCGGTGCTGATCGGTCCGCAGCGGCCGGGTTTGCCGAGCATCGTCCTGCCCGATGTGCAGGTGCAGGTGGTCGGTGCACATTGCGGCCAGGAGAACGATCCGCTGACGTTGCTGGGCAATAAGTTTCAGGTACGTCCTGCGGAAGATTGTCCGTATTCCCACAGCTTTTTGCGCTTTCTCGACGCTGGGCTGGGCAATCACGAGAACGGCCAGCGCATGGTCTATTCGTGCAGTGAAACGTTGACGCTGTCGCTGATCACGCAGATGGATGCGGTCGGCATGGTCTCCCGTGAGGCCGCGCAGAAGAACGGTCTGACGATTTTCCCCGGGTTCGAGGATTTCCTCGAAGTACGCCTGGCGGTGAACAATCCGGAGTTGTCGAGCCAGGCGCTGAGCGACGTTGTCGATCTGCCGTTACATGAACGAGCCGAGCGCAATGTACGCAGCCGTCCCAACCGCCACACTGAGAAAGAGGTTTTTGCTGAAATACGCACATAACAACGTCGGAATTGCGGCATAGAATTCCGGGCGATCGAGCTGTATGTGCTGATCCTTGATCAACAGGGGTGTCAGGCTGATCGCAGCGACGATCGCCACCGGCAGGTATTCCAGCGCTCGCGCAATAAACGGCGGCCAGTGCTCGGTGTTGACTTGCAGTGGCAAGGCGCGTGGCAGAAAGGTCACGGCCATCATCAGCGCAACCACCAGAATCAGGAACGTTTGGTCAGGCATACACCCACTCCGCAGCCCACAAACGTGGCGATAAACACATTGAACGGCGAGCTACCGACGAGGCTCAGCGCGCCCATGCACAGCACCGCAGCCCCGGCGGCGATGAGTTTGTTGCGCGTATTGCACAGCGACACCAGCACGTAGAGCATCATCGCCGTCAGTGCGTAGTCGAGCTGATATTTGATCAGGTGCGCCGCGTACTGCGCGCAGACCGCGCCGAGCAAACCGCCAAGCACCCACGAGGTGTGGCAGAACAGGTTGAAGCCGATCAAATAGCGCACATTGACTGGCGCGCCAGTGCCGAGTTTGACGCTGTGGAACGCGAAGGATTCATCGGTCAGACCACCGGCATAAGCCCAGCGCTCCATGCGGCTCAAACCGAGTGCGCGCAGGGCCTTGGCCATATAAACCGACATCAACATGTGTCGCGCGTTGATCAGGAACGTGGTCAGCACAATGGTGGTCAGCGAAGCGCCGCTGGAGATCAGCGCCAACGCGGCGAATTGCGATGCGCCGGCATACACAAACAAGCACATCGCCACCGGCAGCCACATCGGCAACCCGGCGTTGACGGCCATCAGCCCGAACACGAATGACACCGTGAAATACCCGGCGACCACCGGGCTGGCTTCGGCAAACGTGCGCGATGGCTGATGGGCAGCCATCAACGGCGCACTGCCGGACGTTTCATTCATAGATCCCTCTCAAATGTCCGTTCGCCATGAGGCTCGCAAAAACCCTGGGCGGTCCAAAAACGCTTGCCCGCGAGGTTAGCATCGTCGACGAACAGAAACATCCGCAACACTCCGACCCGTTTCATATCGGATGAGGCCGCTTCAACCAGCCGTTGACCGACACCCTGACTGCGATAGCGCGGGCTGACTGCCAGATGATTGATGGTGCCGCGACTGCCGAGCATGCCGCCCAGCACTGCGCCGACGATTTCGCCGTCCACATCGAAGGCGAGATACGCCGTGGTGGTTTTCTGGATCAGCACGCCGCGCAGGCACTTGGCGTCCTGCCATTCGCAGAAGGACACTTCGTCGAACTGGCGGAAGAAGCGCTCCATGCGCTGCGCATCCTTGGCCGTGGCGCGTCGCAGCACCACCGGCGTCGAGCACTCGACGCCGTCGATTGGGGTGATCTGATTAGCGAACAATGTCGAAAGCGGTCCCGGGCCGCGAGAAGGAAATCGCCAGAATCTGCCGATACGCCATGGCATGGGTGTGATTGTTGCGCGCTGGCGTCACGTAGTGGCGCATGTCGCGGTCGAGAAAGTAAGTGGTGTCGAGAATTTCCTGGTAGGTGGTCGACGCCAATTGGTGCTCGTGGATGTCGTACAGACGACTCTCCGCGCCCTCGACATTGTTGCGGCCCCAGAAGTGCACACCACTGAATGGATAGCCATCGCAGTGGATCCCTTCCGGAGTGATTTCCAACTGCTTGCCGGGTTTGATCTCGATGCGGATCTGATGGATCTGGCACTGCCAGATTTCATCGTGCAGCTCTTCCGGCAGTACGCTTTTGTACACTTCAAAATCGGTGTCGATCAGGCTGCGCATCACCGGCGAAGTAATCACTTCATCGGAAAAGTCCTGAAAGTGCCGCACCAGGCCGCCGACATAGGCGTTGTTTTCCTTGGATTGCACATAGGCGCGATGTTCGAGTTGCTTCAACTCGCGCGTCTTCGGGTTGTACTCAAAGTCGCTGTAACGACGGTAACGCATGCCGGCTTCGGCCTGACCGTAGTAACTGTCAGGCTCCATGTTTTCCCAACTTTTGGTCAGTCTGACGAAGTCGGCAAAATGACCGTAGAGATTGAAGTCACCACCCTGGACGTTGACATATTTGTCGCGCCGTAGCGATTCGCCCACTTCTCTGTTCAAAACGATCATTACCAAATTCTCCGCTGCGTTGAGCGGCCTAATCTATTAGGTGGAGAATTTGCGTCCATGAGAAAGAATTTCAGGCATTTAAAGCCCTGTTTGAAACGGCGTTTGCAGTCACCTGAAAACAACTTTTACATGACAAAAACACCGGTTTTTTCCGGTTTCCATCGAAAAACCGTCGAAAAAAAACCCCGAACCAGTCGGGGTTTTTCTCATGTTTCTTACACTTGATCAGGCATCAGAAGATGTTGATCGGATAATCCACGAATACACGCAGTTCGTTACCGCTGACGTTGTACTCGCTGGATTTCTGCGAAACACGCAGGATCGAGCTGCGCAGCTTCACGCTCAGGTCTTTGGCCGGGCCAGACTGCACGACGTATTTGAACTGATTGAAGATCTCGCGCTCGGTGCCGCCTTCGCTGGTAGACGTGGTGATGTTGTCGCCACGCACGTAGGCAAAGTTGTAGCTCAGACCCGGCACGCCGAATGCGCCGAAGTCGAGGCCGTAGCCCAATTGCCAGCTACGTTCGTCTTCAGCGTTGAAGTCGGACCAGTAGGAGTTGGCCAGGTAGATGGAGTTACCGCCATCGCCGACACGGTGTTGATCTTTCTGGTAACCGCCATAGGCGTAGCCCAGGTTGCTGTCGCCGGTGGAACGCTGGTGCGCCACGGTGAACGAGTGCGGGCCAGTGGCGAATGTCGCGGCCAAGCTCCAGATCTTGTTGTCGCGGCCGGTCACGATGCTTTCACCGGGAATGGTGTTTTCGCGAACGTACGAGCTGTCGAGCTTGGTGCGGTAACCGTTGAAGTCCAGGGTCAGCGACTGATCCTTGTTGAACGGCAACACGTAGTTGGCGTTCACGTATTGTTTCTTCAATACGTCTTCGACGTCGGAAGCGTACAACGCGCCTTTGAAGTTCTCGGTGAACTGGTAGCTACCGCCCAACACGTTGATCGACTTCAGACCACCGCTGTCACGGCCTTCGTCGCTCTTGCGCGATTCGGCGGTGAAACGACCGGCGTTCAGTTCCAGACCTTTGATCTCTTTGGAAGTGATCAGGGTACCGGTGTAGCTTTCCGGCAGCAGACGCACATTGTCGTAGCTCAGCACCGGCAGGGCCGGCATCTGGTCGCCGTAGGTCAACACGGTGTTGGAGAAGCGGAACTTCACCGCTGCACCGCCCTTCGCTATGTCATGGTTCGCGCGACCGTCATTTTCTTGCTTGAAGAAATCGATACCACCGGCGCCGCTGCGGCCCTTGCCGCCGTCCAGACGCAGTGCGTACAGACCGAAAGCGTCGACACCGACACCCACGGTGCCTTGGGTGAAGCCGGACGAAAACGTACCGATGGCCGCTTGGCCCCACTCGGCCTTGTCTTTGTTGCCGTCTTTGTAATCCCGATTGATGTAGGCATTGCGCAGCAGCACTTTGAGGCTGCTGTCTTCTACAAAACCCTTGGACTCGGCCTGGTCGTTAGCCATGGCCTGAGTGGCGCTCAACATCCCCAGTGCGATCAGACTGATTCGCTTGTTCAACATTTTGTTTTCCTTATTACGGGTTGAAACGCGCTGTGTCGAACGGCGGAAACGGCGCTTTTGCACTCTTTTATTCACCCCGAAACAAAAAGGCCCGCCCACGATAATGTGATGGCGGGCCTGCTCCTTATTTTGATTCATGGCGGTTGGCCACAGGCGTTGGGCCGAATCGTAGCCGCGCCCTGAACAATGTGTCAATTTCAAGAATCGTCTTTAAATAGGTAAAAATCGTCTAAGAAACGTAAATTTTGCGCTGACTCCTTGCTGGGAAATGCTTGCAGCCAGTGAATCCAGTGCGTATCACGCACAGCCGTCGATAGCACAAAGTGCAGAGGCTTTACCTGGCTCATCGAGGACGATGGCTTGTCTCAACCAATCGGCAAAAGCCTGCGGCTTGCCCAGCCAGGGACTGATGTCGACCAACTGGAATGTGCCGTCCTGCTCTAGAGCCATGGTCGGAAAACCCTGACCGCCCAATTGCGCCAGAAACCGGCGACTGGCTTTTATATGGCTCTCGCTGTCAACGGACTCCAGCGCAATGTGGAAATCTTCCTGCGCATAGCCCATCTGCATCGCCAACTCCAACAGCACGGCTGAATCGGCAATGCGTCGCCCTTCCACATAGTGCGCCGTCTGCAACCGCCCCAGCAGGCGCAAACCGCCGACGTCGATGGCTTCAGCCGCCATGACCGCAGCAATCGGTGGCGTCGAATCGAACACCGCTGAGTGATCGCGCAGTAAACAGTCGAAATACGCCTCGCCAAAAGGCTGGCCGGTGTATTCGGCAATGCGCCTGTCGTGGGGCATGACGTAATTGCGCAGTTGTGGAGAAACCCGTTGGCGATTGGCACCACTCATCATGCCCCCGGCATGGGCGACCACTGGCAACACAGCCTGCGCCGCTTCAACCAGCGGCTTGGCGCCATAACACCAGCCACACAACGGGTCGTAGATGTAATGAAGAATCATGGGGAAAACTCCGGCAAAAGTAAGGGAAATCGATGGCGGCAGATTAGTCCCCGCACTCATGCGGAAAAACGCTGGAATGGCTTTCAGTCTGTTTCATGAATCGGACGAATTGGCGGACCGGTCAGATTGTGCCGACATGGACACAAATTGAAACAATAACGCAGGGGAACTTATAGGGAATAATTAACGGAAGTAAATGCAAAGCATTACCATTCGCGCGCTCGAATTCTTCCACCCTTTCGGATGCGCTTTTCAGATGCCTGCCCCGTTCCGTCTTACGCCCGTCACTCTTGGGTTTTCTGCTTTTCTGTCCAGCGGTTTTGTCTATTCCGCGACCGAGTTACCCGCCACCGCGATCAGCGCCGAAGCGCAAGCCGATGACCCACGCGTGAGGCTCAGCAACACCGCAACCCGCACCTCGACGCCCGTGCGCTATGTGCCGCAGGCGATTGATTCGATCAAGACCGCCAACGTCGCCAACTACGGCACCAATGACATCGCCGACGCCTTGAGCGGCATGCCCAACGTCAGCAGCAGCGCCGATACACGCTTCGACAGCCTGCGCATCCGCGGCTTCGATGCCAGCAACGACTTCTATCTGGACGGTATCCGCGACGACAGCCAATACAAGCGCGACCTGCACAACATCGAACGCGTCGAAGTGCTCAAAGGCCCGGCCGCCGTGCTGTATGGCCGTGGCAGTCAGGGCGGGATCGTCAACCGCGTGAGCAAGATGCCGGAATTCGGCCGTCGCTCGACCATCGAGGCCCAGGCTGGCAGCGAAGATTTGCGCAGCCTCTACGCCGACCTCAGCACTGATCCGAGCGAAAACATCAGCCTGCGCCTGAACATGGGCAACATGGATGAAAACAGCTTCCGCGACGGCGTCAGCGGCAACCGCCAACTGTTCGCGCCGTCGATGAGCTGGCAACTGACGCCGGATCTGAACTGGCTGGTGCAGTACGAATACAGCCGCTACAACCGCACCCCGGATCGTGGCATCCCCGCCGTCAACGGGCGCCCGGCGGATGTCGGGCGCGACACCACCTATGGCAACGATCACGACTTCATCGATGACAAGTCTCAATCGCTGCGCTCGAAACTCACTTACGAAATCAACGACAACTGGCAACTGCGCCAGACCCTCGGCGTGTTCAAGCTCGACAGTGATTTCGACAACACCTACCTGACCGGTTACACCCCGGCGACCAACAAGGTCACGCGCCAGCACTGGCAGCAGGATCTGACCACCCGCAACGTCTACAACAACGTTGAACTCGAGGGCGGATTCGATACCTTCGGCCTTGAACATCACCTGCTCACGGGCGTCGAGATCGGCAGCCAACGCCGCGATCCGACGCTGTACAACGCCGCCACCGGCAGAACGCCGGGCGCGCAACCGGTACCGTCGCTCGACCTCTTCAAGCCGAATCGCGATCTGCGCCACACCGGCAGCATGCAGGTCTCGAGCAGCAGCCACACCGAAGTAGAGAGCCGTGCGGTTTACGTGCAGGATCAACTGCGCCTGAACGAGCAATGGCAAGTGCTCGGCGGCCTGCGCTACGACACCTTCGATATCGAGTCGACCAACAAGCTGCGCAACATTTCTGAAGATCGCGACAGCCACAGCACCAGCCCACGCGTGGGTCTGGTCTGGACGCCGTTGCAGAATCACTCGTTCTACGCCTCGTGGTCGAAGACGTTTTCGCCAGTCGGCGGCGGTTTGATCGGTATCACGCCGGGCGCGGCCGGCAACACCAACGACCTCAGCCCCGAGCTGACCAAGCAAAAAGAGATCGGCGTGAAGAGTGACTGGTTCGATGACCGTTTGAGCACCACGCTGGCGATCTATGACCTGGAACTCTATAACCGCCGTACCACCGATCCAAACGACCCGACCCTGACCGTAATGTCCGGCCTGCAGCGCTCGCGCGGGATCGAGTTGACGGCCACCGGCAACATCGTCGGCAACTGGTACGTGCGCGGTGGCGTTGGCATGCAGGACGCGAAGATCGAGAAGGACAACAACGGCCTGGAAGGCAAGCGCATCAACAACGTCGCCAAACGCAACGGCAGCCTGTTCCTGACCTGGAAACCGGAGATGGGCTGGTATGGCGAAACCGGTCTGACCCTGGTTGGCCAACGTTATGCCGACAACGCCAACACCACTGTGTTGCCAGGTTATGGCCGCTGGGATGCGCTGGTCGGTTACCGCTTGAAGGATTGGGATTTGCGCGCGGCGCTGAACAACATCACCGATCGCGAGTATTACGCGTCGGCGACCAGCCAGTATCAGATTCAACCGGGTGCGCCACGTAGCGTCGTAATGACCGGCACCTACAGTTTCTGACTTCACACACATCCCTGTGGGAGCGAGCCTGCTCGCGAAAGCGTCAGGTCAGTCGACATCGTCGTAACCTGATCCACCGCATTCGCGAGCAGGCTCGCTCCCACATTGAATGGGTGCGTACAAAATAATCGTGCATAAAAAAGCGCCGCCATCCCGGCAGCGCTTTTACCAATCCCTGTTGTTCTTCTTATCCTTCCATTACAGCCCACAATGCATCCAGTTCGGCCTCGCTGAGCAGGCCAGCGGGGTAACGCTCGATCATCATCCGGCGCGGATCAGGTTGCCTGATCTGACGCGTTCCATTGGATTTCAACCAGTGCGCGACAATCTGGAGCGATTCGCCGTTAACGGCCATGGGATGCAACGTCCGCTCGCTGACTACGTTCACTTCGGCGTTCATTTCAGCGCTCTCTCCCCGTTCGTGAGCGGCTACGTTATCCAAGGTTTATGACAGAACTGTTGAAGTTCTCCCCCCTCCCTAGTGCACGGTGATGAATACAAGAGCTATGCCAAGGTTTCCCATTTGTCGACAAGCGGATACAAAGAAGCCCGCAGTCCAACCGGGCTGCGGGCTTCTTCGCATGCATAGCGAGCTATTCATTGCTCGGCTGATTTAGTAATCAACTCAAGCTGTTACGACTCAACTCACTCTTTGTGCGGCGCGGGTTGCTGTTGGGTAAGGCAGTGGATATTGCCGCCACCCAGTAACAGTTCGCGGCCCGGCACCATCACCACTTCGTGCTGCGGGAACAGCTTCTGCAGAATTTCCAGCGCAGGCGCGTCCATCGGGTCGTCAAAGCTCGGCGCGATGATGCCGCCGTTGACGATCAGGAAGTTCACGTAGGAACCGGCCAGGCGCACAGACGGATTGCGCTCTTGGGTGCCGTCCACCGGATCGACACCGGCGCACTCTTCTTCGGTCGCATAAAGCGGCCCCGGAATCGGCATTTTGTGCACCGTGAACGGGCGACCCTTGGCATCAGTGCTGCTTTGCAGGACTTTCATTGCCGCCTGGCAGCGCGGGTAGTTCGGGTCCTGCGGATCATCAGTCCACGCCAGCAATACTTCGCCCGGACGCACGTAGCAGCAGAAGTTATCCACATGGCCGTCGGTTTCGTCGTTGAACAAACCGTCCGGCAGCCAGATGATTTTATCCACAGACAGATTGGCGCTGAGCACCGCTTCGATTTCTTCGCGGCCCAGATGCGGGTTGCGATTGCGGTTGAGCAGGCATTCTTCGGTGGTGATCAGCGTGCCTTCGCCGTCGACATGAATCGAACCGCCTTCAAGCACGAAACCTTCAGTGCGATAACGCGGGCTGCGCTCGATCTCGAGGATCTTGCCGCCGACCTGCGAGTCGCGGTTCCACGGCGAATACAGGCCGCCGTCGAAGCCGCCCCAGGCGTTGAAGTCCCAGTTCACACCGCGCACTTCGCCGCTGTTGTTGATGACGAAGGTCGGGCCGCTGTCGCGTACCCAGGCGTCATCGCTGGACATCTCGACCACGCGGATATTCGGCACGTCGAGACGCGCGCGGGCGTTTTCGTATTGGCCGGCGGAAACGGCAACGGTCACCGGTTCAAAGCGCGCAATGGCCTTGGCCACCGCAGCGTGTGCGGCTTGCGCCGGTTTGCCGCCCAGACGCCAGTTGTCCGGGCGCTCGGGCCAGATCATCCAGGTCTGCGTTTGCGGCGCCCACTCGGCCGGCATGTGAAAGCCGTCGGCGCGCGGGGTACTTTTCAAGGTGGTCATCGGGATCAGGACTCCAGGGAACCGTCGAGGGTTTTCAACGCGCCGTACAGGTTCGGACGGCGGTCACGGAATGAACCCCACGCGCTGCGAATGTGTTCGAGCTCGTCGAGGTTGAAAGTGTGCACAAGAATACCTTCTTCGGTTTTATTCAGCTCCTGCACTTTTTCGCCGAACTGGTTGGCGATGAACGAAGAGCCGTAGAACGTGATGTCGTAGCCGTCCTGTTCTTCGTTGCCGATGCGGTTGCTGGCAATCAGCGGCATCAGGTTGGCGCCGGCGTGCCCCTGCTGCACACGCTGCCAGTGATCGCGCGACGAGATGGTCTTGTCGTGCGGCTCGCTACCGATTGCAGTTGGGTAGAAGAGTATTTCTGCGCCTTGCAGCGCCATGCTGCGTGCGGCTTCCGGGAACCACTGATCCCAGCAGATGCCCACGCCGATCTTCGCGTAACGCGTATTCCACACTTTGAACCCGGTGTCGCCCGGGTTGAAGTAATACTTCTCGTGGTAGCCCGGGCCGTCCGGGATGTGACTTTTACGATAAATCCCGAGATTGCTGCCGTCGGCGTCGATGATCGCGATGCTGTTGAAACGCGCGCGGCCGGCCAGTTCGTAGAAGCTGATCGGCAGCACCACTTGCAGTTCTTTGGCGATTTTCTGGAAGTGCTTGATCGCGACGTTGTCATCCACCGTCGTCGCCAGTTGCAGGTAGTCCGGGTTCGGCTTCTGGCAGAAGTACGGCGCCTCGAACAGCTCCTGAATCAGAATGATCTGCGCGCCTTTGGCGGCGGCTTCGCGCACCAGCCTTTCAGCGATTTCTAGGTTGGCTTCCAGATCCCACGAACAGGCCATCTGAGTGGCGGCGACGGTAACGATACGGCTCATGAATCATCTCCGGGCAGGTGCTTTGACGGCCGAGAATTCGACCGAAAAGAAAAACGCGCGCACCGGACATGAAATCGCCATGCCGGAGCAATGGCGACTTTATAGCCGATAAATATCGGCTTTAGAAGCTTTGTAAATACCTTTCGTCTAAATAACCCCGACAAAAGCCGATACAAATCGAATTAACAACCCAAGAAAATGTGGGAGCGAGCTTGCTCGCGAATACGGTGTGTCAGGACTGAATAAGGTGACTGACACACCGCTTTCGCGAGCAAGCTCGCTCCCACAGGGGATTGGCTTCGTTCTACAGACCTTCGCTGAGGACCTGATCGAGCATATCGACAAAGAAATCCACACTCTGGCGCGACGTCACCATCGGCGGTTTGATCTTGAGAATGTTCAGATCATCGCCGGTCGGCTGCATGAAAATCCCCAGCTCACGCAAGCGATCGCAGAGCAATGCGGTCTCCTCGGTCGCCGGCTCCAGCGTCTCGCGATTGCGGATCAGCTCAAGCCCGAGATAGAACCCGGAACCGTGCACCGCGCCCACCAGCGGATGTTTATCGATCAACGCTTCGAGCCGCGCCTTGAAGTGGCCGCCGACCACCTGCGCGTTCTCCCAGAGCTTTTCTTCTTCCATGACATCGAGCACCGCCATGCCGATCTGGCAACTGACCGGACTGCCACCCGCTGACGAGAAGAAATAACCCTCAGCCTCCAGCGCTTCGGCAATTTCCCGCCGAGTGATGACCGCCCCCAGTGGCTGACCGTTGCCCATGCCCTTGGCCATGCAGATGATGTCCGGCACCACGCCCTGATCTTCAAAACCCCAGAAGAAACGGCCCATGCGCCCGTAACCGACCTGCACTTCATCGGCGATGCACACCCCGCCCTGCGCACGCACCAAGGCGTAAACCTGCTTCAGATAACCCGGCGGCAGTGAAATACCGCCGGCATTGCCGTACACCGGTTCGCAGATGAATCCGGCCAGTTGGCGCTTCTGTTCGGCGAGCTTTTCCAAATGATGCTCAACACTGCGCACATACTCCGGCGCCGAATCGAGGCCACGGAATTCACCGCGATAGGTGTTTGGCGCCGTCACGGGATGCACCCAGTCCGGACGACTTTCCAGGGCTCGCGGGTTGTCGGCTATCGAGGTCGAAACCGCATCAGCGCCGACCGTCCAGCCGTGATACGCCTCAAGTACGCTGAGCATGTCGCGCCCGCCGCTGTAGGCCCACGCCAGACGAATCGCCAGGTCATTGGCCTCGCTGCCGCTGTTGACCAGAAACACCCGATCCATGCCCTCCGGCGCCAGTTTCAGCAAGCGCTCGGAAAACTCCGCTACCGCCGCATAGTTGAAACGCGAGTTGGTGTTCAGTAACGACCACTGGCGCGCCGCGACCGCTGCCATGCGCGGATGACCGTGACCGAGTACCGCAACGTTGTTGAGCATGTCCAGATAAGAGCGGCCTTGCATGTCGATCAGGTGATTGCGCCAGCCGCGTTCGATACGCGGCGGGTCGACGTAATAGTGTTTTTGCGTGCGGGCGAAACTGGCATCGCGCCGTTCCAGCAGGGCCTTGCCATCCAGTTCCGGCTCGGCATCACAGGCAAGCCCCAACAACGCAGCGGGCGATGGGCACAGCGCCTGCCACGCCGGAGCATGCGTCGGTGTGCAAAACAACGGCGCATTGAGTTGCGCACCACGGCACAACTGCACCCGCAGCGGGCTGCTGACTGCGCCCAGCACTTGACCTTTGACCAGCGCCGCGCCGCTGTGCAGCGAAGGTGTCACGCCCCACAGCCGCACGCTGAGTTGCGAGCCATCGAGTTGCAGCGCGCCCTCAGCCACTTGATGCAGCACGCCCGCGAACGGCGACTCCACAGCAGTACCATTCGGCACACGCAATTCCACGTGCAGCGGGAAGGTGTCCGGTTCAACGGCACTGTCGGGACGCGTGCGCGACAAACGGTACTGACCATAACGACTTGCGGCTAAACCATGGGCGGCTGCCGCCTCGTTCAACAGGCGCTGATCGATGCCCTCCTGCTCCCAGTTACCGGCCTCGAAATGCGGACTCAGAACACCCAGATCGATCAGCGCGAATTTACGCCCGACCAGACCCGGCAACAATGGCGCAAAACCTTCGCTGTCGAGCGCCGGCAAGGCGTGGCCAACAGCCGTGAGGATCGCTGCTTCCATCAACGCCAAAGGCACCGATGTCGCCACCCGAAAGATTTCCCACTCATGGCTGAGGTTGTCGCGGCTGTAATTATTCGCCGGGTCGATGCTGACCTGTTGCTCGCCACTAAGCACCAATACCGCCGCGCGCGCGACGATCAATGGCCACAGCGCTTGCAGCTCTTCATGTTGCAGCGGGTTGACCGCGTGGTAAGCCTGAACCGCCGGCAGGATGACAAACGGATCGCCACCGGCGTGATGCAGCAACGCCGCGCAGGTCACCGACAGATCGGTGATACGCCAGGTACGCACCAGATCGCCAAAGTCGATCACGCCCTGCAATTGCCAGTGACGCTGGGCATCGCGCGCCCAGACGGCGTTGTCATCGGTGATGTCCATGTGGATCGCCTGCACCGGCAGTTTGTCCAGCAACGGCTGCAAACGACGCTCGGCTTGTTCGGCCGCATCGGCAATCAATGTGCGTTGCTGTTCATCCTTGATCACCGGCAGCAGATGGCTGATCAGCGCACTGGCGTGGCGCGCGTCCCACTGCAACGTACGCTCAAGGCCCGGATGGTCGAAGGCGGCCAACGCCAGATCCATCTCACCGCAGAGCCGGCCGAAACCCGCTACCACGTCGCGCCCCAAGTGATCGAGGTGCGTGAGCGGCTGGCCTTCGATGTAATCCAGCAGCCGCACATGAACGGCTTCGCCGCCGACTTCCAGTGACAGCAGGTCTTCGCCGTTATTGGCGACGATCACTCGCGGCACCGTCACCGCGGAGTGCTCGGCCAGATACTTGAGGCCCGCATGCTGGGCTTGCAGCTCCACCAAGGCGTAATCGCCACGGCAGATTTTCAGCACGAAGCGCCCGCGCGGGCTGTCGACGCGAAAATTCAGATCTTGCTGACTGCCAAGGGCCTGCAACGTGCCGCTGAGTCCGTAGTGTTCCGCCAGCCATTGCCGGGCCTGCTCGGCAGACACCTGCGGGCTGGGCAAACTGGCGCGATGTATCAACGTGGCGAGCGGCATGAAACGACCCCTGAAATGTTATTAGGCGCCTATATCGCCATTGCTGGACGGGATCCGCAACCCCCTACCGCGCAAAGGTATACGGGCTATTTGTCTTGCAGCACTCGCACCCTCCGACACTTTGCGCAAGAATGTCGGCCATTCACACCTGCCTATGGAAATCCCCATGAATGTAATCACCACCGACCTGCCCGGTGTCCTGATCATCGAACCGAAGGTGTTTGGTGACGAGCGCGGTTTTTTCTACGAGAGCTTCAATGCCAAGGCGTTTCAGGACGCTACCGGTCTGGACACGCAATTCGTGCAGGACAACCACTCGCGCTCGCAAAAAGGCGTGTTGCGTGGCCTGCATTACCAACTGCAAAACACTCAGGGCAAACTGGTCCGCGTGACCGTTGGTGAAGTACTGGATGTGGCTGTGGACATTCGCCGCAGCTCGCCGCACTTCGGCAAATCGGTGGCGGTGCGTCTGTCAGCGGAAAACCATCGTCAACTGTGGGTGCCGGAAGGTTTCGCCCATGGGTTCGTGGTGCTGAGCGAGTTCGCCGAATTCCTCTACAAAACCACCAACTACTACGACCCATCGTCCGAGCGCAGCATTCGCTGGGATGACCCGGCTCTGGGCATCGACTGGCAGCTGGACGAAGCGCCGAAGCTGTCCGCCAAGGATCAAGCCGCAGCGCTGCTCAAGGACGCTGACGTCTTCGCCTGAGGCCGGGCATAATGCGCCTGTCACCTCAGGCGCATCCGGCTCATGAAACCAACCCTTCCCCGCAGACCTCGCTGGCGCAGCCTCGCCCTGCTGGCCCTGTGTCTGGCGCCGCTCCTGTGGCCACTGGAACATCTCGCCGAACGCTATTACCGCAGCGAACTGGCCGGGCAGAATCGCCAGACCCTCGATCTGTACGTCGCCAACCTGCTGGGCACCCTGCACCGCTATGAAGTCTTGCCGCAAATCCTCGGCGACCTGCCGGCCCTGCGCTCGGTACTCGGCGCGCCGGACGACGGCGTCACCCAAGGCAATGCCAATCGCCTGCTGAAGAACATCGCTGCGCAGACTGGCGCCGAAGTCATGTACCTGATGGACACCAGCGGCCAGACATTGGCGGCGTCGAACTGGGACAAGCACGACAGTTTTGTCGGCCGCAATTTCTCCTTTCGCCCGTACTTCAGCGAAGCCATGGCCGGACGCCTCGGGCGCTTCTTCGGCCTCGGCACGACGTCGGCCAAACGCGGTTATTTCTTCGCCGCCGCCGTGCGCAACGGCGAAAAAATCATCGGTGTGCTGGTGATCAAGGTCGACCTCGACCACACCGAAAGCCTTTGGGGTAAAACTCCGGAACAACTGCTGGTCACCGACCACAACGGCGTGGTCATTCTCACCTCGCGACCGGAATGGCGCTTTCGTTCGACCCGTAACTTGAGCGACAGCGAACGCTCGGCGATCACCGCTATCCAGCCGTACCCGACCCGCGAGCCGCGCCCGCTGAATCTTAGCCCGACTGCGTGGCTGATCCAGACCCACGACATCGCCGAAACCGGCTGGAGCGTGAGCATCCTCGCCCCGCGCACGCTGATCGACCGCCCGGTGCGCACCGTGGTCGCCATCGGCGGCGCCACGTTGTTGGTGGTGATGTTGCTGCTCGGTCTGCTGATGCAGCGCCGTCGGCATTATCTGGAACGTATTGCGTTCGAGGCCAAGGCACGCCGTGAACTGGAAGGTCGCGTGGCGGAACGCACCAGCGACCTCGAAGGCCTCAACCGGCGTTTGAAGGAAGAAGTTCTGGAGCGTGAGCAAGCCCAGCAAGAACTGGTGCGCGCCCAGGATGATCTGGTCCAGGCCGGCAAACTGTCGGCGCTGGGGACCATGTCAGCAAGCATCAGCCACGAACTCAATCAGCCGCTGGCAGCGATCCGCAGCTACGCGGAAAACGCCGAAGTGCTGCTCGATCATCAGCGCATCGACGACGCCCGTGGCAACCTCAAACTGATCAGCGAACTGACCGGGCGCATGGCCTCGATCATCGCCCACCTGCGCGCCTTTGCCCGCCGTGATCGCCACGCGCCGGAAAGCGTTGCCCTGCAACCGGCGCTCGACGATGCGCTGGCCTTGCTCGCAAAACGGCGCCGCAGCATGGAGGTTGAGCTGATCCGCGACCTGCCCGCCGCCACCCTGTGGGTCGAAGCTGGCGAAACACGCCTGCGCCAGGTGCTCGGCAATCTGTTGGCCAACGCCCTCGATGCGCTCACCGAGAAAGGTCCGCCGCGCAAACTGTGGCTGAGTGCCGAATCCACCGCCGAGGGCGTCAATCTGTACATTCGCGACAACGGCCCGGGGTTCTGCATGGAAGCCCTCGGCCGCGCCAGCGAGCCTTTCTACACCACCAAGACGCGCACGCAGGGCCTCGGTTTGGGCCTGGCCATCTGTGAAACGCTGATGCGCGCCTTCGGCGGTGAACTGTCGTTCGCCAACCACAAGCAAGGCGGCGCCGTGATTACCCTGCGGCTGCGCGCTGGCGCACCCGGGGTCAGCCTGCAACCGTCCGAGGATCGAAGTGCATGACCATCGACAATCGCATTCAGGTGGTGTTGATCGACGACGATCCGCACCTGCGTCAGGCCCTCGGCCAGACACTGGATCTGGCCGGCCTGAAAATTCTGCCGCTGTCCGAAGCCAAGGGTCTGGCGGCGCAGCTTGAGCGTGACTGGCCCGGCGTGGTGGTCAGCGACATTCGCATGCCGGGCATGGACGGACTGGAATTGCTCAGCGAATTGCACGCGCAAGACCCTGAGCTGCCCGTGCTGCTGATCACCGGCCACGGCGACGTACCGCTGGCGGTGCAGGCCATGCGCGCCGGCGCTTATGACTTTCTCGAAAAACCTTTCGCCAGCGATGCGCTGCTCGACAGCGTGCGTCGCGCCCTCGCCCTGCGCCGACTTGTACTGGACAACCGCAGCCTGCGTCTGGCCTTGAGCGATCGTAATGAGTTGAGCGCGCGGTTGGTCGGTCATTCAACGCCGATGCTGCGCCTGCGTGAGCAGATCGGCGCGCTGGCCGCGACCAAGGCTGATGTGCTGATCCTCGGCGAAACCGGCGCCGGCAAAGAAGTGGTCGCCCGCGCACTGCACGATTTATCCAGCCGCCGTAACGGCCCGTTCGTGGCGATCAACGCCGGCGCACTGGCCGAGTCGGTGGTGGAAAGCGAACTGTTCGGCCACGAACCCGGCGCGTTTACCGGCGCGCAGAAGCGCCGGATCGGCAAGTTCGAATTCGCCAATGGCGGCACGCTGTTTCTCGATGAAATCGAAAGCATGAGCATGGACGTGCAGGTGAAGTTGCTGCGCATGTTGCAGGAGCGCGTGGTCGAACGTCTTGGCGGCAATCAACTGATCCCGCTGGACATCCGCGTGATCGCCGCGACCAAGGAAGACCTGCGTCAGGCTGCTGATCAGGGGCGCTTCCGCGCCGACTTGTATTACCGCCTCAACGTTGCGCCACTGCGCATTCCGCCACTGCGCGAACGCGGCGAAGATGCGCTGGTGCTGTTCCAGCATTACGCCGATGAAGCCAGCGCCCGCCACGGCCTGCCGCCACACGAATTGCAACCGGCACAACGCGCCTTGTTGCTGCGGCACACCTGGCCGGGCAATGTGCGCGAACTGCAGAATGCCGCCGAACGTTTCGCCCTCGGTCTGGAACTGGCGCTGGATAACGCTGGCGCCGAAAGCGGTGGCAGCACCACGGTCGAAGTCATCAACGGCGGCCTCAGCGAGCAAGTGGAAAACTTCGAAAAATCATTGATCGCTGCCGAACTGGCACGCAGTCACAGTTCCGTACGCAGCCTCGCCGAAGCCTTGGGCATTCCGCGCAAGACTCTGCATGACAAGTTGCGCAAGCATGGCCTCAACTTTGGCGACAGCAGCCATGGGGACGAGAACGAATGAGCACAGACACTCGCTATCTGGAGTCGGTCCTGCATCACGACATCCCGCTGACACGGGACATGGGCCTCAAAGTACTCGACTGGCATGAACAGCAGTTGAGTCTGCATTTGCCACTCGAGCCGAACGTCAATCACAAGAGCACGATGTTCGGTGGCAGCCTTTACTGCGGCGCGGTGCTGGCCGGTTGGGGCTGGTTGCATTTGCGTCTGAAAGAAGAAGGAATCATCGACGGGCACATTGTGATTCAGGAGGGGCAGATCAGTTATCCGCTTCCGGTCACCGGAGATGCCGTGGCGATGTGTCCGGCGTCGGATGCGGCGGTGTGGAAGAAGTTTCTGGCGATGTATCGGCGTTATGGGCGGGCGCGGTTGACGTTGAATACGCGGATCGTCAATCAGGGTAGCGAAGAAGACGCCGTGACATTTACGGGGCAGTACGTTTTGCATCGCTGACAATCAAAAGCCCCTCACCCTAACCCTCTCCCAAAGGGAGAGGGAACTGACCGAGGTGTCTTGCGTTATACATCGACCTGAAAGACCGCAGCGATTGTGGATTCAGCAAAGCTCGACCAGGTCGGCGCAGCTCTCAAATATCCTGCGGTCGGCTCCCTCTCCTGGGGGAGAGGGCTGGGGTGAGGGGGATTGCGGATCAGCCCTCTTAACCCCGAGCCAACTCCAACAATCTGGAACGCCAGGCCGCCTTCGCCGGCAGCGCCAAAAAGAACTCGTTCAACAGTGATTCCCGCGCCGGATAGCAGAACGCTTCCCCGCGCAGATCCAGCACTTCACCGCCCGCCCCTTCGAGCACACCCTGCGCCGCCGCCGTGTCCCACTGCGAGGTCGGCGCCAGGCGCGGATAGCAATCCGCCGCGCCTTCAGCCAGCAGGCAGAATTTCAGCGAGCTGCCAATATTGGCCAATTGCAACTCACCCAGGCTCGCACTCAACCCCGCCAGCAAGCGCTCCTGCTCGGGACTCGAATGCCGACGGCTGGCTACCACGGTAAACGCCTCCCCCGGCCCCGGTACATCACGCACCTGAATCGAAACCGGCGTACCACCCTTGTCGCAGCGCCATGCGCCAAACCCCGCACCGCCCACATAAAAGCGACCATTGGTCGGCATCGATACCACGCCAAACACCACTCGACCGTTTTCGATCAACGCGATGTTGACGGTGAACTCTTCGCTGCCGCTGATGAACTCTTTGGTGCCATCCAGCGGATCCACCAACCACCAGCGCTGCCAGCCGGCGCGCACGCTCTGGGAAATGTTGGCGTCTTCTTCCGACAGCACTGGAATGCTCGGATCCAGAGCCGTCAGCCCGGCGACGATCAGGTGATGCGCGGCCAGATCCGCCGCCGTCACCGGCGAGTCATCGTACTTGGCCGTGACTTCAACGCCAACACGCCAGAACGGCAGAATCGCCGCGCCAGCCTGCAATGCCAGCTCAACTACTGGCGCCATCAACGGGTGAGGAAAATTCATCGACATCTCACTCATGCTGGAAAGAACCCACGCTGGGTCAGCAGATCGCGGGTCAGATACAACGCAGCCAACGCGCGACCTTCGGAAAATTGCGGATTGAGCGCCAGCGACGACAGTTCGCGCAGGTTCACTTTGTCGACGCGCATCGGCTCAGGCTCGTCGCCTTCCAGACGTTCTTCGTACAAATCAGTGGCCAGGACCACCTGAATCTTCTGGCTCATGTAACCGGGTGACAGCGACAGCTCGGTTAGATGTTCCAGTTGTCGCGCGCCAAAACCGGCCTCTTCCTTGAGCTCCCGCTCGGCCGCTGCCAATACATCCTCGCCGGGCTCGATCAGGCCTTTGGGCAGGGACAACTCATATTCATCAGTACCGCCGCAATACTCTTCGACCAACACCGCGTGCTCGGCATCCAGCATCGCCACAATCATGACCGCGCCGTAACCCGCACCTTTGCCAACCAGACGCTCATACGTGCGTTCCACGCCGTTGGAAAAACGCAGTTTGAGTTCTTCAACGCAAAACAGGCGACTGGTGGCGACGATCTCGCGGGCAAGTACGGTGGGTTTCTGGCGCATGCAAAGCTCCTTGGCGTGAACGCGCTACTATAACGCGGCTTTCCCGATTGTTTATGTCGGATATCTTTCTACCGTTTCGAGACGTTGCCATGCCTTCATTACCGTGGTCCGACATCGATACCGTTCTGCTCGACATGGACGGCACGCTGCTGGATCTGCACTTCGACAATCATTTCTGGCTGGAACACCTGCCCCAGCGCTACGCGGAATTGCACGGGGTCAGCCGGGCCATGGCCGAGATGGAATTGCAGCCGCTGTTCGAACGCCATGCCGGTCAGTTGCAGTGGTATTGCCTGGATTTCTGGAGTGCCGAGCTGAAGTTGTCGGTGCGTGAATTGAAGCTGGAAACTGCGCACTTGATTGCCTTGCGGCCGGATGCCGATACCTTTCTGGCGGCGATCAAACGCGCCGGCAAACGGGTGATCATGATCACCAACGCGCACCGCGACTCACTGTCGCTGAAGCTGGAACGGATTGAGCTGGCGCCGTATTTCGAGCGGCTGATCAGCTCGCATGATTATGGTTATCCCAAGGAGAACCCGCAGTTTTGGGATGCATTGCAGGCGGACATCGGTTTTGATCCGGCGCGTAGCCTGTTTATCGACGATACCTTGCCGATTCTGCGCAGTGCGCGGGATTTTGGTGTGGCGAATTTGTTGGCGGTGAAAGAGCCGGACAGCCGCAAGGGGCCGAAGGACACGGCTGAGTTTGCGGCCGTCGAGGATTACCGCAGTTTGATTGCAGGACTTTGATCTTTGTAGGAGCTGCCGAAGGCTGCGATCTTTTGATCTTGTTTGGAAAAATCAAAGTCAAAAGATCGCAGCCTGCGGCAGCTCCTACAGGAGTGTTGTGTTACTCAGGAATACGCAGAGTCTGCCCCGGATAGATTTTGTTCACATCCTTGAGCATCGGTTTGTTGGCGTCGAAAATTTTCTGATACTTGTTGGCATCCCCGTACACGCGCAGAGAAATCGCGCTGAGGGTGTCACCAGACTTGACCACGACAAATTGCGCGGCAGTGACAACTGGCCCGGTCACGGTGATCTGATCATCAACGCTGCCCACGCCTTCAATATTGCCCACGGCGAGGAGAATTTTTTCCTTCTCTTCCTGACTCGCGACTTCACCGGTGACTGTCACTTTGTCGCCATCCACCGTCGCCTGCACATTCGGATTGCCCAGGCCGACCTTGCTGATGTGTTCCTTCAACTGCTCACTGGCATTGGCGTTACCCGGGGTCAGCAGATCGAGCAGCTTTTCACCGGCTTCTTTTACAAAACTTAAAAGACTCATCGTGGTTCTCTCCATGGAATAAAGGGTCAGTCGTCCAAGCCTAGACCACCGCAGACAAACCCGGTTCCAAGCCGACCAATGACCCTGCGATCACGCAAGCGGTAGAATCTGCCACCCTTGCCAACACCCGGAGCGAAGATGGACATCAAGCAGCTGAAATTCCTCATCGCCCTCGACGAAACCCGCCACTTCGGCCAGGCCGCCGCGCGTTGCCACATTACCCAGCCAACCCTGTCGATGCGCCTGCGCAGCCTCGAAGAAGAACTCGACCTGCCGCTGGTCAACCGTGGCCAGCGCTTCGAAGGCTTCACCGCGCCGGGCGAGCGCGTACTGGCGTGGGCGCGCTCGGTGATGGCGGCTTATGACGGCTTGCACGCCGAAGCGGCGGCGTGTCGCGGCAACCTGATCGGCACGCTGCGGCTGGGCGTGGTGCCGCTGTCGAGTTTCGATCCGCTGCCGTTGATGCAACGCCTGCACAGCGCCCACCCGAATTTGCGCTTTGAAATGTCGGCGCTGAGTTCCGAGCAGATCCTCGAACATCTGGCGAACAACCGCATCGATCTCGGCGTGTCGTATCTCGATCGTCTGGACAACGAACGCTTCGAGTCCCTGGCCTTTAGCGAAACGCGCATGAGCCTGCTCTACGACCAACGCTCTTTCACCTTTGGCGACACACCGTTGAGTTGGGAATCGCTGATCGAACTGCCGCTGGGCATGCTCACCAGCGGCATGCACTTTCGCCAGTCCATCGACCACAACTTCCACAGTCGTGGGCTGACCCCGCAACCCTTGCTGCAAACCGACGCCGTGCATCAATTGTTACAAGCAGTACACGGCGGCTTTTGCTGCGCGATCATGCCGCTCGACGGTGGTCTGGAAAAACTCACCGATCACCTGCGCCTGCAACCCATCGAAAACGCTCAAACGCTCGCCCCGCTGGGCCTGATCATGCGCCGCGGAGCGCCACGCTCGGCGCTGGCCGAGGCCTGTTTCGCGCTTTATCAACAATCGCCAGACGACGCTTGATCGACGGCATCTATCGATAGATCGACAGTAGCGATTAGACGCGACAAGTTGCCGCGCCTAGTCTTAACGTTGATCAAACCGTCGGTGATGCCATGAACGCCAAGCGCCCAGCCTGCGCGGCGCCTGCAATTGAAACGCCCGCGCCTGCCGCCAGCCAGACCTACAGTTACAGCGATTTACCCCGCGAGGAATCGGCCAGCACTGCGCTGGCCGAGGAAGTTGCGTTGGCGATCGCCTACAACGGCATCAGTCAGGCGGTGATGCTGGTGACGCCGACCGACCTGGAAGACTTCATCGTCGGCTTCAGCCTCGGCAGCGGCATCATCGAGGACGCGACCGACATCTATGACCTGCAACTGACCGGTGCCGGCTCCGCGCAATACGCGCAAGTGACCATCGCCAACCGCGCCTTCTGGAACCTCAAGCAACAGCGTCGGCAAATGGCCGGCACCAGCGGTTGCGGATTGTGCGGCGTTGAAGCGGTGGAACAGGCGCTGCCTGATCTGAAAGTCCTGCCCGGTGCGCCGTTGCCGCCGATTGAGTGGCTCGACGGTTTGCGTCAGCGCATCAGTGCTTTTCAACCCTTGGGCCAGTACTGCGGTGCGGTGCACGCGGCGGTGTTCATGAACGCCAGCGGCGAATTGTTGCTCGGTCGTGAAGACATCGGCCGGCACAACGCCCTCGACAAGCTGATCGGTGGACTGATCCGCCAGAAGATATCCACAGCAGGCGGCCTGGCGATTGTCACCAGCCGCTGCAGTCTCGAATTGATCCAGAAAGTCTTGCGCGCCGGCATCCAGACCTTGGTCAGCCTGTCCGCACCCACGGGCCTTGCCGTGCAATGGGCCCGTCGACACAACCTCAATCTCATCCACCTGCCGCAGAAAAGTGCGCCGCGGGTGTATAGCCCCGCGATGGAGAATCAAGCGTGAGCCAACATCATCAAGCCGACCAGAAACCTGTCCCGCGCTACAAGCCTTACAAAGGTGCCGCCGGCGGCTGGGGTGCCCTGATCAGTGTGGCTCAGGCCTGGTTGACCAGCGACAACGCCCTGAAAAACCTGCGCATGATGCTCAAGACCAACCAGAACGGCGGCTTCGACTGCCCGGGTTGCGCGTGGGGCGATTCGCCGGAAAGCGGCATGGTCAAGTTCTGTGAGAACGGCGCTAAAGCGGTGAACTGGGAAGCCACCAAGCGCCGCGTCGATGCCAAGTTCTTCGCCAAGCACAGCGTCACTTCGCTGCTGGAGCAGAGCGATTACTGGCTTGAGTATCAGGGTCGCCTGACCGAGCCGATGGTCTACGATGCCGAAACCGATCGCTACAAGCCGATCAGCTGGGACGACGCTTACACGCTGATTGCCAAGCACCTGCAAAGCCTGCCGAGCCCGGACCTGGCCGAGTTCTACACCTCGGGTCGCGCCAGCAACGAGGCGGCGTATCTTTATCAGCTGTTCGTACGCGCCTACGGCACCAACAACTTCCCTGACTGCTCGAACATGTGCCACGAGGCCAGCGGTGTCGCCTTGGCGCAAAGCGTTGGCGTCGGCAAAGGCACCGTGACCTTTGACGATTTCGAACACGCCGATGCGATTTTCGTCTGGGGCCAGAACCCCGGGACCAACCACCCACGCATGCTCGAACCGTTGCGTGAAGCGGTGAAGCGCGGTGCACAAGTGGTGTGTATCAATCCGTTGAAAGAACGTGGTCTGGAGCGCTTCCAGCATCCGCAACATCCGATCGAAATGCTCACCAACGGCGATAAACCGACCAACACCGCCTACTTCCGTCCAGCACTTGGCGGTGACATGGCGCTGCTGCGCGGCATGGCCAAGTTCCTCCTGCAATGGGAGCGCGATGCGCAGAAGGCTGGCGAGCCTGCTGTGTTCGATCACGACTTCCTCAACGCCCACAGCACCAATGTGCTGGAGTACCTCGGTGTCGTCGACGATACCCCGTGGGAACAGATCGTCGAGCAATCCGGCCTGACCCTCGTCGAAATCGAGCAAGCCGCGCGCATGTACGCCAAGGGCAAGAACGTAATCATGTGCTGGGCGATGGGCATCACCCAGCATCGCCATTCGGTGCCGACCATCCAGGAAATCGCCAACCTGATGCTGCTGCGCGGCAACATCGGCAAACCGGGCGCCGGCCTGTGCCCGGTGCGCGGTCACAGTAACGTGCAGGGCGACCGCACGATGGGCATCAACGAGCGTCCGCCAGTGGCGTTCCTCGATTCGCTGGAGCGACGCTTCCAGTTCAAGGTGCCACGCCACAACGGCCACAACGTGGTTGAAGCGATCCACGCAATGGCTGAGGGTCGCGCCAAAGTCTTTATCGGCCTGGGCGGCAACTTCGCCCAAGCCACGCCGGACAGCCCGCGTACGTTCGAAGCCCTGAGCAATTGCGACCTGACCGTGCAGATCAGCACCAAACTCAACCGCAGCCACCTCGCTCACGGTAAAGACGCGCTGATCCTGCCGTGCCTCGGTCGGACCGACATCGACATCCAGACCGAAGGCCCGCAAGCGGTGACCGTGGAAGACTCGTTCAGCATGGTTCACGCCTCCAACGGCCAGTTGCAGCCGCTGTCGAACCAGATGCGCTCCGAGCCGTCGATCATTGCCGGCATCGCCGCTGCCACGCTGGGCAGCAAACCGGTGGACTGGAACTGGTTGGTGGCCGACTACGGGCGCATCCGCGAACTGATTGCCGACACCATTCCCAATTTCAAAGAGTTCAACGAGAAGATCAAAAACCCGGGCGGCTTCTACCTCGGCAACAGCGCCGGCGCACGCAAATGGAACACGCCGTCGGGCCGAGCCAATTTCCGCGCGAACATGCTGCCCAAGGATCTGGTGCACGAACGCACCCGCGCCACTGGGCAACTGCCGGATCTGATCCTGCAATCAATGCGCTCCCACGATCAGTACAACACGACGATTTATGGTCTCGACGACCGTTATCGCGGGGTCAAAGGCCAGCGCGATGTGTTGTTTGCCAACGAGGCGGACATCATTCGTCTGGGCTTCCGGCCTGGGCAGAAGGCTGACATTGTTTCGATATGGGACGATGGTCGTGAGCGTCGGGTGAAAGGCTTCACGCTGCTCGCATTTGATATTCCGGCGGGGCAGGCAGCGGCTTATTACCCGGAAGTGAATCCGCTGGTGCCGCTGGAAAGCACTGGGGATGGCAGTCATACGCCGACATCGAAGTTCATTGCGATTCGACTGGAAGCGGCGAGTGAGACTGGGTTGATCATGGCTAAATCCGCTTAAAGCGGTGTCAGTACCGGCCTATTCGCGAGCAAGCTCGCTCCTACATTGGAATGCGTTTCAAATGTGGGAGCGAGCTTGCTCGCGAAGGCGTCGGTTCAAGCAATACATGTCTGAGCTCAAGCACTTTTCAACCGCCCACAAAAAAGGCCGCTTTTTCACAAAAACGGCCTGTCCGAAGTAGCTAAAGACCGGCGAAAACCGGTTAAGTTCCGGTGAAAAAACAGCAACTTGCAATATTGTATACAAGTCGTGTTATTCGTCGGATTTCGATTGTCACGCCCAGTTCAGAGCCTCAGGATCGGCGCCGTCATCCCTTTGAGGCTCATCTATGAAGTTCTCCTCGATTCTCTTGTTGTCCCTTGGCCTGGTCAGTGGTTTTGCTTCCGCAGGCGGCACCACCGAAGCAGGTGTGGGCGGCGCATTGGGCGGGGTTCTTGGCTCGGTCGTCGGTCAGTCCTTAGGCGGCAATACAGGTTCCACCATCGGCGCAGCCTTGGGCGGCGCGGGTGGTAGTGCGGTCGGCGCCGACAAACGCAGCCGTGGCGAAGCCGCCATCGGTGGTGCGCTGGGCGCAGCCGGCGGCAACGTGGTCGGCCGCAGCATGGGCGGCACCACCGGCAGCCTGATCGGCTCCGCAGCAGGTGGCGGCGCCGGTGGCGCGCTGGGCAACTACATGGGCAACAAGAGCGATGACGACGATCGTCGCTACGACCGTCGCCATGATGATCGTCGCTACTACCGCGACGGCCACCCAGGTCGCGGCCATGCCTATGGCCACCGCAAGCATCACAAGTACTATCGCCACCGTTAAGGCGAATGCTTGAACAAAATCGCAGCCCAAGGGCTGCGATTTTTTTTGCCTTCTTACACCACCAGAGATTCCAGTGCCTGCCGCAGTTCGGCAGGAATCGGCACCGGCTGATTACTCGCCCGATCGACGAATACGTGAACGAAGCGCCCGGCCGCACACGCCTCGCTTTCACCGACCTTGAACACTGCCAGTTCGTATTGCACGGAACTGTTACCCAGCTTACCGACTCGCAGACCGATCTCGATCAGATCCGGAAACGCGATCGAGGCGAAGTAATCACACGCCGAACTCACCACGAACCCCACTACCTCACCGTCATGAATATCCAGACCACCAACCTGTATCAGGTAAGTGTTCACCGCCGTATCGAAGAAGCTGTAATAGGTGACGTTGTTGACGTGACCGTAGGCGTCGTTGTCGTGCCAGCGTGTGGTGATGGGCTGGAAGTGTGGGTAGTCGGTGCGCTGAGGGGTGGACATGGTTGGGCTGATTCTCTTGTTTTTTCAGTGAGGGCGCTTGCCCTCACCCTAACCCTCTCCCAGAGGTAGAGGGGACTGACCGAGGTGTTCTTTCGAAATACACCGACCTGATCCTTCGAGTCGAACTCAAATGTTGAAACCCACGCAGATCGGCTCCCTTCCCCCTCGCCCCCTTGGGGGCGGTCCGACGTTTCGGGAGGGCTGGGGTGAGGGGGTAAGATTTTGACTTCAACACTAATCCTGAGCAAACCGCCTACCCTGCGCCGCCAACTCACCAATCAACCGCGCCGGTTTCCACTGATCACCCTGCCGCGTCTCCAGCGCCAGCAAGCGCTGATGAATGTCCGCCAGCCCTTGCTGATCCGCCCAAGCCATTGGCCCGCCCTTGTCCGCCGGGAAGCCGTAGCCATTCAGATACACCAGATCGATGTCGTGTGCCGACTCGGCAATGCCCTCCTGCAAAATCTTCGCCCCCTCGTTGACCAATGCCAGCAGGCAACGCTCCAGAATCTCCTCTGGACCGATCTCTCGGCGCTGGAAACCCAACCCTTCGCTGACCTGCAACACCAGCGCATCGACCTCAGGATCGTGCTCAGCCTGACGACTGCCCGGCTCGTAATGGTAATAACCATTGCCGGACTTCTGCCCGAACCGGCCCATCTCGCACAAACGGTTATCCACCTGAACCTCTGGCGCATCCTGGCCCTTGCCGGCCAGTTCGCGCGCACGCCACTCCAGATCGATGCCGACCACGTCGTACATGCGAAACGGCCCCATGGCAAAACCGAAACCTTGCAGCGCCGCGTCGACCTGCTGTGGATAAGCGCCTTCAAGCAACATCTTGCGCGCCTCCAGCACATACGGATGCAACATGCGATTGCCGATAAACCCGTGGCAATTGCCCGACACCACACTGACCTTGCCCATACGCTTGCCCAGCGCCAGCGCTGCTTCCAGAGTGGCCGGCGAAGTCTGCGCGCCGCGCACGATCTCCAGCAGTTTCATGATGTGCGCCGGGCTGAAGAAATGCAGGCCCAACACTTGCTCCGGGCGCCGGGTCGCCGCGGCAATCGCATCGATATCCAGCGCCGAGGTATTACTCGCCAGCAGCGCCTCGGGCTTGAGCAAGCCATCGAGTTCACGAAAGATCTTCTGCTTCAGCTCAAGATTTTCGTACACCGCCTCGATCACCAGATCGACATTGCGAATCGCCGCGTAATCCGCCGCCGCACTGACCCGCGCCAAACGCGCATCCGCCTCGGCCTGATCAATCCGCCCCTGCCGCACGTTATGTGCATAAGTCTCGGCCACGGTGGTGAGTGCCTGTTCAAGCATCTGTGGATTGTTATCCACCCACTGCACGCTCACCCCGGCATTGGCCAGGCACATGACAATGCCACGGCCCATGGTGCCCGCACCGATCACGGCGGCCTGCTGAATATCGAAGGATGTCTGGCTCATGTTGTTCTCTTGTTGGCGATCCAAAGACTGGTCTCACCATAGTCAGCCAACGACGGTTTTTGAAGTTTATTACCGTGATGATCGACATTCAGCGGATGGATACAGGCGCCCTGACTCCCACAGGATTTATGTTCAACCGAGCAAATGATCGTCAGCCCAGTTCCGGACTTCGGCATAGGGATACTCTTCCAATGCGGCAAACCCGGGAATCGCCCGCGCCTTGAGCTTGGTGAACAACGGCACGCTGATCCCGCACAGAAACCGCGTCAGCCGCTCTGCTGTCGGGATGACCCCGGTGTGCTGCTCATGCCTGTGGATAAAGTCGCCACACAGCGCCGCAAAGTTTTTATCCACAAGCGCTGGCAACTCCGGCGGCGCCGGCAATCGCGCCACCTGGCCATGACACACCGAGCAATGGCCACACTGCTGAGGCGCATTGTGATCACCGAAATACTCGGCCAGGCGATAGCCCAGGCAGCGCTCGCTGGCGAAGACTTCAAGCATCGCGTGGATACGCGCCACTTCGGCCTGCTCATGTCGGGTGAAATAGTCATGCAGTTCAGCGCTCAGGGCATCGCTGTCAAAGTCGCTGTTCAGCAGGCTGTAGACCTCGGTCATCTGCTTGCTTTCCAGTTCGACCCAGCCCTTTTCCTGAAAGTAATCCAGCGCCTTCACCACTCGATTGCGCTCAGCGGAATACTGCGAGTACATCGCCTCGAAATTCACCGTGGCCCAAGTGCGCGCGCGCGCCGAGGTCTGAATGATCGCTGCGACGAAATCCCTGCGCTCACCGTCGAAACGCTCAAGCAGCGCTTCGGGTTCCAGCAGGTATTTGAAACGGTATTCGGCGTAGTAGGCATAGCGCGGCGCGATCAAACCGCGCAGTTCCAGCTGCACCAGCAAAGTCTTCAGCGGCAGTGCGCGAATGTTGCTCTGATCCGCCAACGGCCCGAGCAGAAACTCCCACTGCCCTTCCGGCGCCGAGGCCTTCAGTTCATCGAGTACATAGCGAATGCCATCGCGCTCCGGCGTATCACCGTAAACGAAGTTTTCCAGCACGTTGAGGCTGTCGCGATTGGCCAATACCAGACAATCCGACAGCTGCCCGTCACGCCCGGCGCGGCCGATTTCCTGACTGTAGTTTTCGATGGATTTGGGCAGGTCAAAGTGCACGACATTGCGGATATCACTCTTGTCGATGCCCATGCCGAAAGCAATGGTCGCGACGATGCAATTGGACTGCCCGGCCATGAAACGTTTCTGGATCGCTTCGCGTTTGTCGTGGGCTAAACCGGCGTGATACGCCTCGGCCTGAATGCCGTTGCGCTCAAGGTGTTCGGCGATATGTTCGGCGGTTTTCTGCAAGGTTACATAGACGATGCTCGGCTGCCCCGCACGATCACTCATCCATTCCACCAGACGCCGCCGTTTGTCCTGACCGCGCACCGGTTCGACCAGCAGATTGAGGTTGGGCCGGTAGAAGCCGGTGGTCACCACATCGTCAGCGGCGATAGCGAATTTGGCCTGCATGTCGGCGATGACTTTCGGCGTTGCGGTGGCCGTCAGCAGCAAGGTCTGCGGGATGTTGAACTGGCGTTGGTAATCCGGCAGCTTGAGGTAGTCAGGGCGGAAATTGTGGCCCCATTCCGAGATGCAATGCGCCTCGTCCACCACCAGCAGCGAGATCGGCACCTGCTGCAAAAAGTTGCGGAAGCGCTCGTTCTTCAAGCGCTCCACCGAGATCATCAAAATCTTCAATTCACCCGAACGGGCGCGGGCCATCACGTCATTGGCGTCATCGCGACTCTGCGCCGAATCGATGCTGCCAGCCGAGATCCCGTGACGCTGCAAGAAGGCCAGTTGATCCTGCATCAGCGCCAGCAACGGCGAGACTACCAGCGTCAGGTGCGGCAGCATCAGCGCCGGCAATTGATAACAAATCGACTTGCCGGAACCGGTGGGAAAAATCGCCGCCGCCGAGCGCCCGGCCAGCACCGCGCTGATCGCAGCCTCTTGTCCGGCTCGAAACTGTGGAAAACCAAAAACCTGTTCCAGGGTGTTGTGCATTCGCTGTCACTCCATTGACTGCTGCCATGCCAACAGCCTAGCGGGCGATCGCAGCGAGTCGAGAAAAGGTCGGGGCCAAATCGATTCGGAATGATACAGCGATTACTTGAACACCACGGTCCCTGTGGGAGCGAGCTTGCTCGCGAAGAGGCCGCTCAGAACAACGCAAAATCCTGAAGTTCAGGGACGCAACACCGCCACCCGCAACTGCTCATTCAGCATCTGCTCATGCACTCCCTGACTCTTGCTCGCCCACAGCGCATGGGCCGGGCTGATGTCACCAGTGAACGCTGCCGCCAACTGACGCAGGTCAGCGACACTGCGCACGCGCGGGCAGAACAGCTGTTCATCACAGTTCTGAATGGCGTTGCGATAGGTGCTCAGCAACCCCTCCCAGAGGCCGTCGCGCACGTGGCGAATCGACTTCAGTTGCACGTGGGGCACACCGAGTCGCTGCTCAAGCCCCTCTTCATCCAGTGCTTCGCTGGCCAACAGAGCTTTGGCGAATATCAACACTTCACCGCGCGACGCCGTGTCCATGCTCGCCTGGCTGATGAGTGCTTCCGGCCAATCAGTGCGTTCGAGACGATCCAGCCCCCATGCATTGCCGACGTCAGAGGCCATCGTTAAACGGCAAGTGCTAAGCCCGAGCAATAAAATCGCGGCCATTCGTAGCCAGTGCATACCTAATTCCCTTTAAGCGCGTGTCAGACGTTTGGAAACGCCCTACAGATTCTGGCGCGCACGATACAGCGGTTTACCGCGAATCGCCTGACAATCACGTAGGAATTATTACGCCTAAGGGTTTTGGCCTGAAAAAGCTGCGAAAACACGTAGGACATTTCCTCAAAATACGGAAAAACCCCTACGAACACTGTCCATTGCGGCGGTCTTGTCCCACAGAGAAATGCCCTTCTATAGTGGCCGGCGCGGCTGCAAACCCGCGGCCGGCCCACCCCAGCGCCTTCGAACAGGACACGCCTCACCATGATCAACCGCTATCGCCCACTCAAGACTTGCTACAGCGAAAATACGGTACTGCTTATCGACAGCCACTCCAGCCAGACTGACCTGATCAATGCCGCCGATCAGCGCTTGCGCGCAGCCAGTGACTTACTGGAAACACTTTATTGCTTATGTTTCAAACAGGCTGATGTGAAAGACATCCCCAACATCGTCAATGCACTTTATTTACTGATACAGGATGGCTGCGACCTGCTTGAAGTTGCAAAACAAAAACCACCACAAACAACATACAACTAAAACCTGCTACAAATCCGGAAACACCAGAACTCTTTATTTATAGATGCAACTCACACTAACTTGTTCGCTCTTACAACTAAACGAGAGCAACACCATGACAGTTTTAACTATATTTTTTTGCGGTACGGGTTCCAACAAGTTCGATACAACTCATGAAAACTTCTGGGACGGCGAACTGGTTTCCACGCTGGCTTCCAACCATACCGGCCGTGAGTTCGCCGAATGGATCGTCGTCGACGGTCCCGGCAGCGGCAACCTGCAAGCCGATGACCTGTTCACCAAGACCAAGGAGTACGGCCTCACCGGCACGCTGTTCGGCAAAGGCTGGGAAGAAAACGTGCAGCATGCCGTCAATGTCATCAAGGGCAAATGCGACTGGCAGCGCGAGCAACTGACCGAGGCCGAATACAACCGCCTTAAAGCCGCCGGGATTCCTATTGAGGATGTAAAGGTCGAAGGTTCGTGGTTCTGGCGCAAATATAACTACGGTGATCGCAGCGTGACCCAACAGAAGTTACAGGAGCAGATTATCAAGACGTTTCGCAAAGACGCTGTCATTCCCACTCAAGTCAATCTGGTGGGTTGGAGCCGAGGCGGTATAAGTTGCCACATGCTGGCCAATGCGATGTTAAAGGACAGCCAACTTAAAAACATTCCGGTGAACATCTTTGCATTGGACCCTGTTCCGGGCATCGGAAACTTCCAGGAAAACCGGGTCAAACTCGGCGCCAACGTCAAAGAATATGTCGCTTTCTATGCCCGCGATGAACGCTCCAAAGGTTTCAGCTGCGTCATTCCACAGACCGCCACCGGCACCAAAACCAGCGTCTACCCCATGGCCGGCCGCCACGCGACCATGGCCGGCAACGCCACAGCTGACGGTGGCGTGCCTGCCAGCGCAAGTGACCTGAAAACCCTGGTGGAACCTGGCCGCGTGGTCCGTCACTACGCCGAAACGTGCCTCAAGCGCTGGGGCGTACAACTGAACAAAACCCTCAACCTGACCCAGGCCGACCTGCAAAACCTCACCAACGGCATCGTCCGCGATGAAGCCCGGTACAAACGTATGCACAACATCTCTTACACCTACTTCACCGAACTGGATAAAGGCGAACGCTCCGTGTCTCTGGGCAGCAAAGGCGTGCCGTTTTCGGCAGTGAAAGGCACGATCTACGCGCCTGCGACGGGGCTGACGACGAGTGTGCTGGATGTGGCGGCGTATCGGGTTATTGGTTGAAGGCCGTGGGCGCGTGAACGGACGAAAAAACCTACAGCAATGGCCTATCCGGTATTCGTCCCGTTCCTACAAGCTCAGACTCCCTTGCCGCCTATCGCGGCTTGGTAAGTCAAATCTATAGTCGTGACTGTCGCTGCCAAATCAGCGACTCGGGTTTGGTCACCTGAAATTGAGAGAGAGAAACTGCGCATGCCCTTGTATGCTTGCCGCCATCTATTGTGCGGCATGCTTTATGGCGGCTGTGTTTGGGACGCTTCGGCGTACACGGAGTTCTCTCTCTCTGGTTGACCAACCCGAACACAGTCGCCTCCCATCGTTTGGTCATGATGGCGGCGGCTATTGGAACGCCTATAGAGAGAAGAACAATGAAAGCATGGAATCCGCTTACCCCTGATCGCTACCGCCCACTCGAATCCAACCTCACCGACACCAAGCCCCTGATCATCGACACAACGGCCAATCCACAAGACATCCTCGAATGCGCCGTCCAGCGCCTGCGCGCTTCAAGCGACCTGCTAAAAACCCTCTACTGCCTCAGCTTCAAACAAGCCGACGTCGAAGACATCCCCCACATCACCCACGCCCTCTATCTGCTGACGCAGGATGGCTGTGACCTGCTGCAAGTCGCACAGCAGCAGATGCTCAACTGGAAGGCTCCAGCCTGAAATCGAGTGATCGTATCGCTCTTATGCACTCTGTGAGAGCGATCAAAAAAACGGTAATCAAACATGGGAGCAACCATGAGCAAATTCTTTGATGAGCTGATGGAAAGCGTTATCGAAATGGACGAGATCTTACGCAAAAAGCATCGCGATTCAGACTCGAATGCTGATACGAGCGTTTTGACGTTTCAGCAAAAGCAGGCCCATTACGACAAGGTTCGCCGATCAAACTATTTGGCCAGCCTACGCATTGAAGGTTTTGAAACCACCCCTGCCGATGCTGAAAAGCCACTTTCCTCACGCATGGAGGTTGTCGAAAAGTACCGGCAAAAACCGGCTGACTAGAGCAAGCGCTAACGTTTAAGTGGCAGTATTCTAGCTATAAGAACCAAAAACAGATGGAATAATGCCACTTAACTTTGTTTTTCGCGGGTCTGGCGGTAAACAGCGCCCTTCAACTTAAGTGCTATTATTCTGGCAGTTAAGGTTTAAAAATGAAGGAATACTGCCACATGGCCAAGAAAACAGCGCCGCTCTTGCCCTCCACTGCTCGACTTTTAGTCGACCTTGGTGAGCGACTGAAGCTAGCTCGCCTACGCCGCAAATTGACGGCCAAGCAGGTCGCCGAAAGATCAGGCATGTCGCTGACAACCTTGCGCCATCTGGAGTCCGGAGGCTCAGGCGTAACCATCGGGGCCTACTTGTCGGTCATGCAAGTGCTGGGGCTGGAAAAGGACCTGAGCAAACTGGCTGCAGCCGATGAAATGGGTCGCCAATTGCAGGATGCGCAGTTAATGCCTGCAACACGATCCGCAGCGAAAAAGCCCCAGCGAGTACGAGCAGTCAGTGCGGCAAAAAAGGGCGCATCCGAACACGTCGAGACTTCAAACGTTATCGATGCCGCCACTACCACGAAAATTCCGGCTGACTTCCCATTCAACACACACTCACTCTCCAGCCTTTTGAACAAAAAGAAAAAGGCCGGCCCCCCAACAGGTGAAGAATGACGCTGATTGCTGTTTATGCAGACTGGGAATCCTTGAAAGGCGCCAGACGCCTCGGATTTCTGCATGCAAGGAAAACACGCAACACCAACGTGTTCGAATTTGAGTACAACCCTAAGGCGTTGGCCGATCCCGAGTTGAGTTCCATAACTCTAGACCCGCGCATCGGCCCCTTCGAAGGCCGCCAATTCCCCGGCGAACATCAGAGCCGCTTTGGCGTCTTTGCAGACTCAAGCCCCGATCGTTGGGGCCAACTGCTGATGAAACGCCGCTTGGAAAGGGACATTCGCGACGGCTTGCTTCCCAGCAACAGCAAGTTGTTTGAATCCGATTACCTGCTTGGCGTCCACGACCTGTTCCGTGTCGGCGCCCTTCGCTACAAACTCAATGACGAAGGCAACTTCCTCGACAACCGCGACGGCGTTGCCGCCCCACCCTTTGTCGAGCTACGCGCGTTAGAGCACGCAAGTCTCGCCCTGGAAAACGATAGGGACAACACAGCCACCGAGGGCCGCGAATGGCTAAGAATGCTCATCGCACCTGGCGGCTCGCTGGGCGGCGCCAGACCGAAAGCCAGCGTCGTCGACGAGTTCGGCCAACTGTGGATCGCCAAATTCCCTAGTACGAGGGATGACTACGATGTTGGTGGTTGGGAATTTGTAGTAAACGCTTTGGCAGTCAACTGTGGTCTGCGTGTTGCGACCGGCATGGCCCGACGCTACGCAAGCGATCACCACTGCTTCCTGGTGAAGCGTTTCGACCGAACCGCACGCGGCGGCCGACATCACTTCGCATCAGCCATGACCATGACCAACCGCGTCGACGGCGACGACGCATCAACCGGCGCCAGCTATCTGGAATTGGCGGAAGTAATCATGGAACACGGCTCGGAACCCAACACCGACCTCCGTGAACTCTGGTCACGAATCGTCTTCAACATCCTGGTCTCCAACACCGATGATCACTTGCGGAACCACGGTTTTATTCTGGATCCTGGCCGAGGATGGCGCTTGTCGGCAGCGTATGACATGAATCCGGTAGCGCATGCGGATGGGTTGAAGCTGAACATAACCGATGCTGACAACGCTTTGGATTTGGAGCTGGCAAAGGAAGTAGCGGAGTACTTTCGCGTCAGTCGCAGCGATGCAAAGGAAATCATTAAAAACTTCCAAGAAACAATCAATGAATGGCCGGCGCTGGCAGACGCCCTAGGGTTGTCGAGACGCGAGCAAGATAAAATGGTCAGCGCATTTCACCATTAGGAAATTTAATCCAGCAATGAATCCCGAGGGCGAATGGCCCCGGGATTCATTGTAAAGTTTTCTATGTTGCAAACTTCACATATGAAACCATGGAAACACCTACTTATAGACTGGTACTAGTTCTTATTTGTTTGAGACTCGACACTGACTATTTCTTCACCCCCCGCAAACTTAACAGCATCGATCAATGAAATTTTTTGCAGCAGAATAACTAATTCCTCCTCACTCAGACTTTCAACTTGCTGTACTAGCTGCTGACCCTCTGGGCTAGTCCATGAATAACTACCTCCAATCGCTTTATCGCTCATAATCCTTCTCCGAATACATGTCGTGGTGTATTACACCCTCATGTTCCAGCTATTGACCAAATTATGAACCTGTAATAACTACCAGTTTTTTAGATTAATTTGCTATAGTTTAATATCTGAGATAAATCCCGATCATCACCAAAAAAAAAGCCGCCCCTAAAGGGCGGCTTTTTCATTCACAACAAACCAATCTTACAACTTAGGCCCTGCAGCCTTGATCGCGTCGCTCACTTCGAACTTCTTAAAGTTCTCGATGAACAGACCGGCCAGTGCTTTCGCGGCCTCGTCGTACGCAGCCTTGTCAGCCCAGGTGTTGCGTGGGTTGAGCAGGTTGGTTTCAACGCCCGGTACGGCCAGTGGCACGTCGAGGTTGATGGTGTCGAGGTGTTCGGTGGCTGCACCGATCAGCGCGCCGCTCTGGATCGCTGCGATCACCGCACGGGTGGTCGGGATGTTGAAGCGTTTGCCGACGCCGTAGCCGCCGCCGGTCCAGCCGGTGTTGACCAGGTAAACCTTCGAGCCGAAGCCGCGGATGCGCTTGATCAGCAGCTCAGCGTATTCGCCAGCCGGGCGCGGGAAGAACGGTGCGCCGAAGCAGGTGGAGAAGGTCGACTTGATGCCGCTGCCCGAACCCATTTCAGTCGAGCCCACCAGCGCGGTGTAGCCGGACAGGAAGTGGTAGGCCGCTTGCTCTTCGTTGAGGATCGACACTGGCGGCAGCACGCCGGTCAGGTCGCAGGTCAGGAAGATCACCGCGTTTGGCTCGCCACCGAGGTTGTGCTCGGAACGCTTGGCAACGTGCTCCAGCGGGTACGCGGCGCGGCTGTTCTGGGTCAGGCTGACATCGGCGTAGTCGGCGTGCTTGGCGTCGTCGATGACGACGTTTTCCAGCACGGCGCCGTGCTTGATGGCTTTCCAGATAACCGGCTCGTTCTTCTCGGAGAGGTCGATGCACTTGGCATAGCAACCGCCTTCGATGTTGAACACCACGCCTTCGCCCCAGCCGTGTTCGTCGTCACCGATCAGGTAACGGCTTTCGTCGGCCGACAGGGTGGTTTTACCGGTGCCCGACAGACCGAAGAACAGGGTCACGTCGCCTTCTTCACCGATGTTGGCAGCGCAGTGCATTGGCAGCACGTCAGCGGCCGGCAGCAGGAAGTTCTGCACGGAGAACATGGCTTTCTTCATCTCACCGGCGTAACGCATGCCAGCGATCAGCACTTTTTTCTGTGCGAAGTTGAGGATCACGCAACCGTCGGAGTTGGTGCCGTCACGCTCAGGCACGCACTCGAAGTTGGCCACGTTGAGCACTTGCCACTCTTCATGACCGGCCGGGTTGTACTGGGCCGGGTTGATGAACAGGCAACGACCGAACAGGTTCTGCCAGGCAGTCTGGGTGGTCATTTTCACGGCCAGGTAGTGATCTTCCGCCGCGCCTACATGCACGTGGGACACAAAGTGCTCTTGCGCGTTGTTGAATGCTTCTACGCGAGCCCACAGCGCGTCGAACTTGTCGGCCGGGAACTTGCGGTTGATCGGGCCCCAGGCAATAGCGGCCTGGGTGGAAGGCTCTTCAACGATGAAACGGTCAACAGGCGAACGACCGGTGCGGTGACCAGTGCGAACAACCAGAGCGCCGGTATCGGCAAGCTCGCCCTCACCGCGGTTCAGGGCTTCTTTTACCAGATCATCAACACTCAGATCGGTGTACACGGCGTTATTGGCTTGCGTCATGAGGTTCCCCGTCGGCCAGTGGCCGAGTGTGCTCCAAACGTTTTGTAGTAGAAAGTCGTGCACTACTACCGCGAAAAAAGTGGGCCGGATTATGCCAGAAAAGCCCAAAAAGAGTAGGGTCCTCCCGTCGTAACGGCGATATTCCGTCGTTACGCAGTGAATTTACCTGCGCTGAACCGTTTTAGTGCCGGGTATCTGACGGCGTGTCGACGCCTGCGCCAGCGAACAATTGAGCGATATCGGCCGCATCGAACAGGTAACGCTCGTTGCAGAACTGGCAATCGATCTCGACGGTGCCACCCTGTTCGGCGACCAAGGCCTGTGCATCTTCCAGGCCCAGACTGACCAGCGCATTACCCGAGCGTTCCCGCGAACAGCTGCAACGGAAGCGCAGATTCTGCACATCGAACAGACGAACCTGCTCTTCATGGTAGAGGCGATGCAACACGGTTTCGTTGTCCAGGCTCAACAGTTCATCAGCGGTCAGGGTGCTGGCCAGCGCGGTGATGTGCTGCCAGCTGGCGGCGCGATCTTCTTCGTCTTTCAGACGATCCGCCGGCAGTTGTTGCAGCAACAAGCCACGGGCACGACGGCCGTCGGCGAACAGCTTGAAGCGGGTGCCAACCTGTTGCGACATGACGAAATAGTTGGTGAAGCAGTCGGAGAGGGTTTCGCCGTCGAGGTCGACGATGCCCTGATAACGCTGGCCGACAGTCGGGTCGACCGTCAGGGCCAGAACGCCATTCGGCATCAGGTCGGCGAGGGTCGCGTCCGCCGCGATCTGCTCGGCGTCGTAACGCGCCAGGCCACGGATTTCACGCTCGCTGGAGCACTCGATCATCAGCATCGGGATCGGCCCTTCGGAACGCGCCTGCAGAATCAGCAAACCATCGAACTTCAGGGTGCCCACCAGCAACGAGGCCGCCGCCATCAATTCGCCGAGCAATTGCGCCACCGGCTCCGGGTACGGGTGCTTGGCAAGGACTTCGGCGTAGCTGCGCTCAAGCGCCACCAATTCGCCGCGGGTGTCACTGTCATCGAAGATGAAACGTTGGGTGAAATCGGTATCCGCTAGGTCGGTCATAATTTTGGGTATCTGAATGTGGTGACAAAATGGTTACAAGACGTGAAAATTTGCGCTTCTTGGCACCCTTTTTGGTGCCAACTGCTCTGCCATGGGAGGCATTTTATGAACAATCCGGGTTTGTTCCAATCTAGGTGGAACCTCGGCCGGCTGGTTCTGTGCAACGTAGTGCCGTTGGCGCTACTGGCTTTCTGGTTATGGCCTACGGGCAACTCGCTGTGTGTGATTTTCGACGAGTGGCTGTTCCGCTCGCTCAATGCACCGCTGGCCAGCAACCCGATATGGCTCCACATCTGGGCAATTGCAAGTCTGCGCCCGTTCGACATCGTCGTCGGCCTGATTCTGCTGACGCTGCTGATCAAGGGCGATTGGGTGTTCAAGGCCATTGACGTGCGTCGCGCGTTTTTCGGTTTTTTCTCGATCCTGCTGTTGATGGTGGTGATCCGCGCGCTGTTTTCCAAGTTCGCCGACCATATGGACTGGCAACACAGCAGCCCGTCGATGGTGCTGGAAGGCGCGGTACACATCAGCGATTACTTCCCGCATCTGGAAAAAACCTGGGAGCTGAAGGATCGCTCCGGCCAGAGTTTCCCGGGTGATCACGCTTCGGTACTGCTGATCTGGGCGCTGTTCATGGGCGTATTCAGCCGCACGGTCGGCCAGTTTGTGACGATCTGGGGCCTGGCGCTGTTGTTCATGCTGCCGCGACTGGTCGCTGGTGCGCATTGGGGTCAGGACGACTACATCGGCGGAATGCTGCTGGCGGTGTGGGCGTTGGGCTGGGGTTACTACACGCCGTTTGCGTATCACGCCTCGAACTTCTGGTTGAAGGTGACGGCGCCGATCTTTGCTTTGCTGGGCAAGCTGCCGCTGGTGTCGCGGATGAGTGTGATGCGTAGCGCCTGATTCTCAGCTGTCTTCGGCGAGGGCTGCGCCCTCGATTCGCGAGCAGGCTCGCTCCCACATTGGAATGCAATCTCTTGTGGGAGCGAGCCTGCTCGCGAAGCGGCCAGCACCAACAACGCGATTATTCGTCGTTACTGCTACCGCGAAACTTGAACAGATCCCGCCGCTGCTTCTTGCTCGGCTTGCCGTCGGTGCTCACCCCCAGCGACCCCGCCTTGCGCATCGCCGCTGCTGCTTCACGCTTGGCAATGCTCGCCTCAGTCTCCGAATACAACGTCTGTGCTTCAGGCGCCCCACGCCGCACAATCGACAACGCCTCGACCTTCACCGTGCGCACTTCAAACCCGGTACGAATCTCGAACTCATCGCCAATCCGTGGCTCTTTGCCAGGCTTGCAGCGCTCGCCGCGACAATGCACCTTGCCACTTTCAATCGCTGCTTTGGCCAAGGCACGGGTTTTGTAAAAACGCGCCGCCCACAGCCACTTGTCGAGACGGACCTTGTCGTCCTCTTCGCTTTTTTGTGCCATTTGAATTCCTCGTTCAGCCAGTAGTCGGAACTGTACTACCGTTTCTGTCGGGCGCAAGAACTCGGCCCTCCAGATAGACTGTGATCTTGGCCGGTGCATCGGCATGGAGTGATCGAGTGACTAAATTTCCATCTTCATTAACATCGCCCAAGGCCGGTTGCCAAGGGTGTCAGCAAAGCGAACCGCTGGGCTTCGATTTTTCCTTCGCCTATCAACCCATCGTCGATCTGCGCGACCAGTCGGTTTTTGCCCACGAAGCGCTGGTTCGAGGTGTGGCCGGTGAAGGTGCCTTCACGGTGTTGGATCAGGTTACAGAAGACAACCGCTACCGTTTCGACCAGCTCTGCCGGATGCGCGCCATCGAAGGCGCGGCCAATCTAAATATGCAGACACACTTGTCGATCAACTTCATGCCCAACGCGGTCTATCGTCCAGAGCTGTGCATTCGCAGTACGCTCGAGGCAGCAAAAAAACACCGTTTTCCTATCGACCGGCTGATTTTCGAAACCCTGGAAAGCGAGCACGTAGATAACTATCGCCATTTGACCAATATTCTGCGTGAATACCGCGAATTCGGCTTCAAGACCGCCATCGATGATTTCGGTGCCGGTTATTCGGGGCTCAATCTGCTGGCTGATTTCCAACCGGACCTGATCAAACTCGACATGGCGCTGATCCGCGATGTCGATCAAGACCGTGTTCGTCAGGCGATCGTCCGGGGGATTGTCACAATCTGTGCGGAGTTGGACGTTACAGTCATTGCCGAAGGCATTGAGAGCGTCGGTGAACGGGATTTCCTGGCGGACTGTGGAATATTTCTGATGCAGGGCTACTGGTTCGCCAAACCTGCATTCAAAGCGTTGGCTCAGGTTTCACCTGAGGCCTTTACGCGTTAATCGTTGGTTTTTTCTATTGAAGACATTTGACCATTTGACCGTTGTCGGTCTGCGCGAGTGGGTGGCGCTCCCGGATTTGGGGGTCGCGGGCCTGCGGGCGAAGATCGACACCGGTGCCAGCACCTCCAGCCTGCATGCTACCGACATCGAGCCGTTCGAACGCGACGGCGAGAAGTGGGTGCGCTTCACCGCGCACCTGGGCACGGTGGTGCAGTTGCGCCACCGCCGCTGCGAAGCACCACTGGTAACCCGCAAAACCATCAAAAGCTCCAACGGCCATGCGCAGGTGCGCTACGTGATCAGCACCACTCTGGCCCTGGGTGATCGGGTCTGGCCGGTCGAGTTCACCCTCGCCTGCCGCAAGTCGATGCGCTATCGCCTGTTGCTCGGTTCCAAAGCCCTGATCGACGGCCAGTTGGTGGTCAATCCGGGCATTAAATATGTACAAGACAAGCCGGTGTTCCCGGTATCTACCTCCTCCACAGGTGTTGCATGAAGATCGCTGTGCTGTCGCGGAACCCGCGTCTGTATTCCACCCGCCGTCTGGTCGAAGCCGGAACCGAGCGCGGGCATGAAATGGTAGTGATCGACACCTTGCGCGCCTACATGAACATTGCCAGCCACAAGCCGCAGATTCACTATCGCGGCAAACCGCTGGAAGGCTTCGATGCGGTGATTCCGCGGATTGGCGCGTCGGTGACGTTTTATGGTTGCGCGGTGTTGCGCCAGTTCGAAATGATGGGGGTATTCCCGCTCAACGAATCGGTAGCCATCGCCCGCTCGCGGGACAAACTGCGTTCACTGCAATTGCTGTCGCGTCGCGGTATCGGCCTGCCGGTCACCGGATTTGCCCACTCGCCGGATGACATTCCCGACCTGATCGACATGGTCAACGGCGCGCCGCTGGTGATCAAAGTGCTGGAAGGCACCCAGGGCATCGGTGTGGTGTTGTGCGAAACCGCCACGGCGGCGGAATCGGTGATCGAGGCGTTCATGGGCCTGAAGCAGAACATCATGGTTCAGGAATACATCAAGGAAGCGGGCGGCGCGGATATTCGTTGTTTCGTGGTCGGTGACAAAGTCATCGCGGCAATGAAGCGTCAGGCAAAACCGGGCGAGTTCCGTTCCAACCTGCATCGCGGCGGCAGCGCCAGCCTGATCAAGATCACCCCGGAGGAACGCATGACCGCATTGCGCGCCGCCAAGGTCATGGGCCTGGCGGTGGCGGGTGTGGATATTTTGCGCTCGAACCACGGGCCGCTGGTGATGGAAGTGAACTCGTCGCCGGGGCTGGAAGGGATCGAGACCACCACTGGGAAGAATGTGGCGGGGATCATCATTGAGCATCTTGAGAAAAATGGCGGGCCGAATATGACTCGCACCAAAGGCAAGGGCTAGAGCGAAGAGCAAGAGCCCCTCACCCTAACCCTCTCCCATAGGGAGAGGGGACTGATTGGGGGATGCAGAAGAGATACGCCGACCTGATCCTGCTGTGCCGAATCCATAATCGACTCGGTCATTCAGGTCGATGTATTACGCCAGACACCTCGGTCTGCCCCTCTCCCTACGGGAGAGGGGCCGATTGGGGGATGATTAAGAGATACGCCGACTTGATCTTGCTGTACCGGATCCATAATCGACTCAGTCTTTCAGGTCGATGTATGACGCAAAACACCTCGGTCGGCCCCCTCTCCCTACGGGAGAGGGCTGGGGTGAGGGGCTTTTGATCTACACAGCATCCCGCGGCAACATCAATCCCAACGGCAACCTCACCCGCGCCTCCAGTCCTCCACCGGACCGATTGCGCAGCTCAACATTGCCGCCATGCATCGAAGCAATCCGCTTCACAATCGCCAAACCCAAGCCAGTCCCCTTCCCGCCCCGGGCACGATCGCCGCGGGTAAACGGATTGAAGATCGCCTCCAGCTCCGAAGGATCGATCCCCGCCCCTCGGTCCATCACGCTCAGCACCACATACGGCGCACTGACGTCACCGGACACATAAGCCGCGACTTCAACGTGACCGCCGGCATGGTTCAAGGCGTTGCCGATCAGGTTGTTCAGCAAGCGTTTCATCGATACCCGACGCAGCGGAAACGGCTGAATCGGCTCCAGACGCAAACGCACTTTCTCTTCATTCTGGTTGTACGGTGCTGCAACCTCACGCACCAGATCAGTCAGATCCACCTCTTCCACCGACTCGTCACGACCGTCGCGAATAAACGCGAGGAACTGGTCGAGAATCGCGTCCATGTCTTCAATGTCGCGGACCATGTCATCGGTCAAGTCATTGCGATCGCCCATCAACTCCAGCGACAGGCGCAACCGGGTCAGCGGAGTGCGCAAATCATGGGACACACCGGCGAGCATCAACTCTCGCTCGCGGCCGGCCTGCTCGACGTCTTCGGCCATCTGGTTGAAGGCGCGATACACCTCGGTCATCTCGCTCGGCGTGTCGCTGATCGGCAGACGCACGCTGCGGCCCTGACCCAGTTGGCGGGCGGCATACACCAGACGTTTCAAGGGTTGATTCAGCTGGCTGACGAAAATCCATGCAGACGCTGTCGACAACAAACCAATCGCAAGGAACCAGCCGAGCACGTTCCAGATTTTCTGGCCACGCAAAGGGTGCGGATACAACGGCACCTTAAGCCAGCCATCACCGAGGCTCGGTGCGCGCACCCACAGCGCCGGCGGCGAGTGCATGCGCAAGCGCACTTCGGTGTCGGCGCCCAGCTCCGCCTGCATCTGCCGCTGATAGATTTCGCTGTACGGCCAATGCTGCTCGCCTTCCGGCACACCGGCGCCGACCACCCGAATCAGGGTCGCGGCATCAGCGATCTTCGCGCGGTTTTCTTCATCGGCGGCCCAATAGGCGCGCAGCGTCAGGGCGACGCCGTGACTGTACTGACGATCGACCAGCACGTCCTCGTTCATCAACAGATAAACCAGGGTCAGTGCCTTGGAAAACAGCACGACGATAAGCACCAGCCAGAGGGTGCGGGAGAAAAAACTTTGGGGGAACCAGACAGGGGTTTTCATCTATAACCGCTACACACTTGCAGGAGCGAGCAATGCTCGCATATTGCGGATTGCGAGTCTGCGGGCTGGCCGTTCAACCAAAACCTGCAGACCCGCTCCTACAAATCACCGATCACTTGGTGGCGGCACCATCGGGTACAAACACATAGCCCACGCCCCAGACGGTCTGGATGTAGCGCGGCTTCGATGGATCCGGCTCGATCATGCGGCGCAGACGGGAAATCTGCACGTCGATGGAACGCTCGAGGGCATCCCACTCGCGGCCACGGGCCAGGTTCATCAGTTTGTCGCGGGTCAGCGGCTGACGCGCGTTCATCACCAGGGCCTTGAGTACCGCAAACTCACCAGTGGTGAGCATGTGCACTTCGTCGCCGCGTTTCAGTTCGCGGGTGGCCAGCGACAACACGTAATCACCGAAGGTGACGTTTTCGTCTTCGCTGCCCGGCGCGCCTGGTACGGGTGCAGCCTGACGACGCAGGACAGCCTTGACCCGGGCCATCAGCTCGTCCGGGTTGAACGGCTTGGCCAGATAGTCGTCGGCGCCCAGTTCCAGGCCCTTGATGCGGCTCAGCTCGTCGCCTTTGGCGGTGAGCATGATGATCGGGATCTGATTGTTCGCGCCACGCAGACGGCGGCAAGCGGTCAGACCGTCTTCGCCGGGCAGCATCAGGTCGAGGACGACCAGATTGAAAACTTCACGCGACAGCAGACGATCCATCTGTTCGGTGTTCGGTACGGTACGGGCGCGGTAGCCCTTGCTGACGAAAAAACGTTCCAGCAGGCTGCTAAGGCCCGGATCGTCGTCAACGATGAGAATTTTTTCGCCTTCAGCAGTTTGTGCAGTGCTGCTCATTGGATGCTCCTTTTAGCTCGGCGCGCATTATGGCGTAGCTGCCGTTATACGCACCGTGTGCATTGTTAGCAGATTTTTCCTTCACTGCCAGAAAACCGGGGTTTATGCCTACAGACTGCAACGCCCCCGAATGACAGAACGCTGGTTATAATGCGCGGCGTTTTGTGCCAGGCAACGTCTGAATCGTTACCGCAGGTGGCAGGCTTTTTTTCCTGTCGCGCGCAGTAATTGTTCGATTTCACGGGTCAATGGGCTGCCTTTTGACCCAGGCAGCGGCAATTTTCTAGCCGCTCAACCAGACTCCGGGCCTTTATTTGCGCGCCTGAGAGCCTGCTTTCACAATATGTCAGGTGGTTTTATGGACAGCATCAACAGCCGCATTGCCGAGGAACTCGGTGTACGCCCACAACAGGTCGAAGCGGCCGTCGCGCTACTCGATGAAGGCTCTACCGTTCCCTTCATCGCCCGTTACCGGAAAGAAGTCACCGGCAGCCTTGATGACACCCAGTTGCGTCATCTGGAAGAACGTCTGCGCTACCTGCGAGAACTCGACGAACGGCGCATCAGCATCCTCGCCAGCATCGAAGAGCAAGGCAAACTCACCCCTGCCCTCGAGCGCGACATCAAACTCGCCGACACCAAAACCCGCCTCGAAGACTTGTACCTGCCGTACAAGCAGAAGCGCCGCACCAAGGGCCAGATCGCCCTGGAAGCCGGCCTCGGCGACCTCGCCGACGGCCTGTTCAACGACCCGAATCTGGCCCCGGAAACCGAAGCCGCGCGCTTCGTCAATGCCGAAAAAGGCGTGGCCGATGTGAAAGCCGCGCTGGAAGGCGCCAAGTACATCCTCATGGAGCGCTTCGCCGAAGACGCCAGCCTGCTGGAAAAACTGCGTAACTACCTGAAACAGGAAGCCACCCTCAGTGCCCGCGTCATCGCTGGCAAGGAAGAGGAAGGCGCCAAGTTCCGCGATTACTTCGAACACGACGAACCGCTGAAAAGCATGCCGTCGCACCGCGCACTGGCGATTTTCCGTGGCCGCAACGAAGGCATCCTCAGCTCCGCGCTGAAAGTCGGCGACGAGCTGCCCGGCACCATGCACCCATGCGAAGGCATGATCGGCCAGCAATTCAACATCCAGAATCAGAATCGTCCGGCCGACAAATGGCTCGGCGAAGTGGTGCGCTGGACGTGGAAGGTCAAGCTCTACACGCACCTGGAAACCGACCTGCTCGGCGAGCTGCGTGACGGCGCCGAAACCGAGGCGATCAACGTGTTCGCCCACAACCTGCACGACTTGCTGCTGGCCGCACCGGCCGGCCCGCGCGCAACGTTGGGCCTCGACCCGGGCCTGCGTACCGGCTGCAAGGTTGCCGTGGTCGACTCGACCGGCAAACTGCTCGATCACGCCACGGTTTACCCTCACGTGCCACACAACAAGTGGGATCAGACCATCGCCATCCTGGCCGCCCTGTGCGCCAAGCACTCGGTTGACCTGATCGCGATCGGCAACGGCACCGCCAGCCGCGAAACCGACAAACTGGCGATCGAACTGATCAAAAAATACCCAGCGATGAAAATGACCAAAGTCATGGTCTCCGAGGCCGGCGCATCGGTGTACTCGGCGTCGGAACTGGCGGCGAAGGAGTTCCCGGATCTCGACGTGTCGATCCGTGGCGCGGTATCGATTGCCCGCCGCTTGCAGGATCCGCTGGCCGAACTGGTGAAAATCGATCCGAAATCCATCGGTGTCGGCCAGTACCAGCATGACGTTTCGCAGCTGAAACTGGCGCGCGGTCTGGATGCTGTGGTCGAGGATTGCGTAAACGCCGTTGGCGTTGACGTGAACACTGCTTCGGTGGCGCTGTTGGCGCGGATCTCCGGCCTCAACGCAACGCTGGCGCAAAACATCGTCGCGCACCGCGACGAGCACGGCGCGTTCAAAACCCGTGCAGCACTGAAGAAAGTCGCACGTCTGGGCGAAAAAACCTTCGAACAGGCTGCCGGTTTCTTGCGCGTGATGAATGGCGACAACCCGCTGGATTCGTCGGCCGTTCACCCGGAAGCCTATCCGCTGGTACAGCGCATTGCCGCTGAAACCGACCGCGACATCCGCTCGCTGATCGGCGACGCCAGTTTCCTCAAGCGTCTGGATCCGAAGAAATACACCGATGAGACCTTCGGTCTGCCAACCGTGACCGACATCATCCAGGAACTGGAAAAACCGGGCCGCGATCCACGTCCGGAGTTCAAGACTGCAGAGTTCCAGGAAGGCGTTGAAGATCTGAAAGACCTGCAACTGGGGATGATCCTTGAAGGCGTCGTCACCAACGTGACCGCGTTCGGCGCATTCGTCGACATCGGCGTGCATCAGGACGGTCTGGTGCACATCTCGGCGCTGTCGGAGAAGTTCATCAAGGATCCGCGTGAAGCGGTGAAGGCCGGCGACGTGGTGAAAGTGAAGGTCATGGAAGTCGACATCCCGCGCAAACGCGTTGGCCTGTCGATGCGCATGGGCGACACCCCGGGCGAGAAAATCGACGGCGCCCGTGGCTCGCGTCCGGGCTCGGCTCAGCGCCAGCCTTCGAACAACACGCCACGCAAGGAAACCGCGACCGCCGCACCAGTGAACAACGCGATGGCCTCGCTGTTCGCCAATGCCAAGCAATTGAAGAAACGCTGATGGAGATTCCAGCCGGGCTCGTCGAGAGCGCGTTTTTCAAGCTGTTGGGCTGCCGCCTGCACAGCCTGGAAACCGGGGTGGCGCAAGTCGCCCTGGTGCTGGAACCGGAACTGCGCAATCGCGGCGGCAAATTGCACGGCGGCGCGCTGTTCAGTCTGGTCGACATCGCCATGGGGCTGGCCTGTTCCAGCACCCACGGCTTCGATCAGCAGAGCGCGACCATCGAGTGCAAGATCAACTATATCCGCGCCGTTTCCGACGGCGAGGTCATGTGCACGGCGCGGGTTATCCACCCGGGCCGGCGCACTTTAGTGGTCGAAGCCGACGTGATGCAGGGCGACAAACTGGTCGCAAAAGCACAAGGCACGTTCGCTGTCCTGTAGCTTGTGGTCATCAATTTGAGTTAATTTCGGCGCAACGAATCCTGTAGGAGCTGCCGCAGGCTGCGATCTTTTGATTTTGTTTTCCAAGAGCAAGATCAAAAGATCGCAGCCTTCGGCAGCTCCTACAGGGTATGTGTGCGGCTGACCGGTTAGAAAAACCAGGCGAAAACGCCAGTTTCAACTTCACCCTTGTAGACCGTCCTGCCCACCCCCATATTGGGGCGACTGACGCGTGAAGGAATCCAAATTGAGCGAACTTCTCAACCGCCGCCTGGCTCTGCTCGGCGAGCGCGCTAACCTCTCTCTGCTCGAGCAGTGCCTGCACGGTATCGAACGTGAATGCCTGCGCGTGACCAGCGAAGGTCGCCTGGCGCAAACGCCGCACCCCGAAGCCTTGGGTTCCGCGCTGACCAACGAACAGATCACCACCGACTACTCCGAGTCGCTGCTGGAATTCATCACGCCCGCCCTGCCCGACCCGGCCGACACGCTGGCGAGCCTGGACAAGATTCACCGCTTTGCCTACAGCAAGCTCGGCAACGAGTACCTGTGGAGCCCATCGATGCCGTGCCCGTTGCCGGCCGAGGAAGATATCCCGATTGCCTATTACGGCACCTCCAACATCGGTCAGCTCAAATACGTCTATCGCAAGGGTCTGGCCCTGCGTTATGGCAAGACCATGCAGTGCATCGCCGGGATTCACTACAACTTCTCCCTGCCGGAAAAGCTCTGGCCGCTGCTCCGCGAGACCGAAGGCTTTGTCGGCACCGACCGGGATTTCCAGTCGTTTTCCTACATCGCGTTGATCCGTAATTTCCGTCGTTACAGCTGGCTGTTGATGTACCTGTTCGGGGCGTCACCCACGCTCGACGCCGGTTTCCTCCGTGGTCGTTCGCATCAGCTGGAACAGCTCGATCCGGACACCCTGTATCTGCCGTACGCCACCAGCCTGCGCATGAGCGACCTCGGTTACCAGAGCAACGCTCAGGCCGGTCTGACGCCGTGCTACAACGATCTGGCGAGCTACACCGACAGCCTGCGCAAAGCCGTGGCCACGCCGTACGCACCGTACGTTGAAGTCGGCACGCACAAGGATGGCGAGTGGGTGCAGCTCAACACCAACATCCTGCAGATCGAAAACGAGTACTACTCCAACATCCGCCCGAAACGCGTGACCTATACCGGCGAACGGCCGATTCAGGCGCTGGTGGCGCGTGGCATTCAGTACGTTGAAGTGCGTTGCCTGGACATCAACCCGTTTCTGCCAATGGGCATCGACCTGACCGAGTCGCGCTTCCTCGACGCGTTCCTGCTGTATTGCGCGCTGAACGACAGTCCGTTGCTGACCAATACCTCGTGCGGCAACGCCACCTCGAACTTCCTCAGCGTCGTGAAAGAAGGTCGCCGTCCGGGCCTGCAATTGCAGCGTGACGGTGAATCGGTCGAGATGAAGACCTGGGCAGCCGAACTGCTGGAACAAATCGCGCCATTGGCGGCGTTGCTGGATCAGAGCCATGGAGGCGATGCGCACAGCAAGGCGCTGGATGCGCAACTGGCCAAGGTCAGCGATCCGTCCCTGACGCCTTCCGCGCAGGTGCTGGCGGCGATGGCTGAGCACAAGGAAAGCTTTGCGCAGTTCTCCCTGCGTCAGAGCCAGGCGCATGCGGAGTTTTTCCGTAGCGAGCCTTTGGCGGCGGATGAGCAGGCGAAGTTTGAGGAGCTGGCGCGTACTTCGCTGGCCGCGCAGGCTGAGCTGGAGCAGAACGAGGTGGGGGATTTTGATGTGTTTGTCGGGTCGTATCAGGCGAGCATTCTGGCAATCAGTAATTAAAAGCCCCTCACCCTAACCCTCTCCCAGAGGGAGAGGGGACTGATTTAGGTGCTCATGAAAGTTACGCCGACCTGAAATACCGAGTCGAACTCAGGCTCGAAAAGCACAGAGATCGGCTCCCTTTCCCCTCGCCCCCCTGGGGGAGAGGGGACTGACCGGGTTGTTGGTGCGAAGTACGCTGACGTGAAATACCGAGCCGAACTCAGGCCTTGAAAAGCACAGAGATCGGCTCCCTTTCCCCTCGCCCCCTTGGGGGAGAGGGCTGGGGTGAGGGGGCAAAGATCTAACGTCGAACGAATAAATCCGAAACGCCCACAAACTCCCCCGCTCTTAGATTTTTCCGCTCATAAGCTCATTCTAAAAAGTTATTTATTTACTGATTCTTAGATCATTTAGTCTCCTTTCACGCCGACGCTCGGTCGCCTGATATGGAGCTCTTCAATGAAACTGAATTTCCCGCTTCGCCTGCTCGCCGTAGCCTCCTTGGCTGCCGCGAGTTTTCTGGCTCAGGCCGCCGACCTTACCGTCGCCTATCAAACCACCGTTGACCCGGCGAAAGTCGCCCAGGCTGACGGCGCTTACGAAAAAGCCACCAAAGCCGATATCGCTTGGCGCAAGTTCGATAACGGCGCCGACATCATCGCTGCCATCGCTTCCGGTGATGTGCAGATTGGCTACCTCGGTTCGAGCCCGCTGACCGCCGCGATTACCCGCAAAGTCCCGGTCGAAACTTTCCTCATCGCCACGCAGATCGGCGCCGCCGAAGCATTGGTCGCCCGCGACGGCTCCGGCATCAAGACCCCGCAAGACCTGATCGGCAAGAAAATCGCCGTGCCGTTCGTGTCCACCGGTCACTACAGCCTGCTCGCGGCGCTGAAGCACTGGAACATCGATCCATCGAAAGTCACCGTGCTCAACCTCGCGCCGCCAGCGATCATCGCCGCGTGGAAACGCGGTGATATCGACGCCACTTACGTGTGGGATCCGGCACTCGGGGTGGCCAAGGAAAACGGCAAAGTGCTGATCACTTCCGGCGAACTGGCCAAGTTCGGCGCGCCGACCTTCGATGCGTGGATCGTGCGCAAGGACTTCGCCGAGAAGCACCCGGAAATCGTCACCGCGTTCGCCAAGGTCACCCTCGACGCCTACGCCGACTACCGCAAAGACCCGAAAGCCTGGCTCGCCGATCAAGCCAACGTCGACAAACTGGTGAAACTCTCCGGCGCCAAGGCCAGCGACATTCCGTTACTGCTGCAAGGCAACGTCTACCCGCTGGCGGCTGATCAAGTCGTCACCCTAGGCGCGCCGACCACCAAAGCCATCACCGACACCGCCGCGTTCCTCAAGGAGCAAGGCAAGGTCGAAGCCGTTCTGCCGGACTACGCGCCGTACGTCAGCGCCAAATACATCACCAACTGATCGGGAGTTAACTGCGATGGCCTTGCTACAGCTGGAGCGCATCAGCGCACAGTACCCGGGCAGCCCTGAACCGGTGCTGGCGGATATTTCTCTGACCCTGGGGCCTCAGCAATTGCTGGTCGCCCTCGGCCCGTCCGGCAGTGGCAAGACTTCGCTGTTGAACCTGATTGCCGGTTTCGTCGAACCGAGCGCCGGGCGCATCACCCTTGACGGCGTGCCAGTCAAAGGCCCGAGTGCCGAACGTGGCGTGGTGTTCCAGGATGACGCTTTGCTGCCTTGGCAGGATGTGCTGGCCAACGTTGCGTTCGGTCTGGAACTGGCCGGTGTCGCCAAGGACAAACGCGAAAAAATCGCCCGTGAAATGCTCGCGCTAGTCGATCTTTCCGGTTTCGAAAGCCGCCGTATCTGGCAACTCTCCGGTGGGCAGAAACAGCGTGTCGGCCTCGCCCGCGCCCTCGCCGCTGACCCGCGCGTGTTGCTGATGGACGAGCCTTTCGGTGCCCTCGACGCATTCACCCGCGAGCAGATGCAGGAGCTGTTGCTGCAAGTCTGGCAGCGCACGGCCAAGCCGGTTTTTCTGATTACCCATGACATTGAAGAAGCGGTGTTCCTCGCCACTGACCTGATTCTGCTCGCACCGAATCCGGGGCAGATCGTTGAGCGCCTGCACCTGGATTTCGGTCAGCGTTACGCCGCTGGCGAGTCTGCCCGCGCTATCAAATCCGATCCGCGCTTCATCGAAACCCGCGAACACGTGCTGAGCAAAGTGTTCTCGCAACGCAGCGCCGGACAACGGCAGGAGCGCGCATGAGCAGTTACGACGTTTCCTCGGCTGCGGTAAAACCCGCGACCCCATCGGTGGTGATTCCCGTACGCCGCAGCCTCAGCACGCGCTGGATCAGTCTGCTGACGCTGTTCGCTTTGTTGGCGACCTGGTGGGCCGTAACAGCCACCGGATTGATCGAACCGCTGTTCCTCCCGCCACCTTCTGCCGTACTGCAAAAGGGCTGGTTGTTGGCGACCACTGGCTACATGGATTCGACGTTGTGGCAGCACTTGGGCGCGAGCCTGAGCCGCATCGGTCTGGGCCTCGGTTTTGCGATTTTGACCGCTGTGCCGGTGGGCATTGCTATCGGCGCCAACCGCATCGCCCGTGGCGTGCTCGATCCGCTGATCGAGTTCTACCGCCCTATTCCGCCGCTGGCTTATCTGCCGCTGATCGTGATCTGGTGCGGCATCGGCGAGTTGTCGAAAGTGCTGCTGATCTACCTGGCGATTTTCGCGCCGATTGCCATCGCCACGGCTACCGGCGTGCGTACGGTTGATCCAGCGAAATTGCGTGCGGCGCAGTCGTTGGGCGCGACTCGCGTGCAGCTGATTCGTCATGTGATTTTGCCGAGCGCGTTGCCGGACATTTTGACTGGCGTGCGCATTGGTCTGGGGGTGGGTTGGTCGACATTGGTCGCGGCGGAATTGATCGCCGCCACCAGTGGCTTGGGCTTCATGGTGCAGTCGGCCGCGCAGTTCCTGGTCACTGATGTCGTGGTACTGGGGATTCTGGTCATCGCCCTGATCGCCTTCGCCATGGAAATGGGCCTGCGCGCCCTGCAACGCAAACTGGTGCCGTGGCACGGCCAGGCCCACTGACACATCCCGTTTTTGAATCCCCGTGTAGGGTGATGACCGCAATTGAAGAGAAAGACCATGAGCAGCCTCAACATCACCCCCTTAAGCTCCGCCCTCGGCGCACAGATCAGCGGCGTCGACATCAGCCAGCCGCTGAGCCTGGAACATCGCGACGCCATCGAGCAGGCGCTGCTCAAGTATCAAGTACTGTTCTTTCGCAACCAGCCAATCGAACCGCCACAACAGGCGCGCTTCGCCGCTTACTTCGGCGACCTGCACATTCACCCGATCTACCCGAACGTACCGGAACAACCGGAAGTGCTGATCCTCGATACCGCCGTCACCGACGTGCGCGACAACGCGATCTGGCACACCGACGTGACCTTCCTGCCAACGCCGGCGATGGGCGCGGTGCTCAGCGCCAAGTTGCTGCCAGAGTTTGGTGGCGACACGCTGTGGGCCAGCGGCATTGCCGCATATGAAGCGCTGTCGGCGCCGCTGAAAAGCTTGCTCGAAGGGCTGACCGCGACTCACGATTTCACTCGCTCGTTTCCTCTGGAGCGCTATGGCAATACGCCTGAAGCGCTGGCGCAGTGGGAAGAGGCCCGACGCAAGAATCCGCCGCTGTCGCACCCGGTGATTCGTACGCACCCGGTCAGTGGCCGGCGTTCGTTGTTCGTCAATGAAGGTTTTACGTCGAAGATCAAAGAGCTGTCGGAAACCGAGAGCGAGGCGATTCTGAAGTTTTTGTTCGCCCATGCGACCCGACCGGAATTCACCATTCGCTGGCGCTGGCAAAAGGACGACATTGCGTTCTGGGATAACCGCGTGACCCAGCATTACGCGGTGGATGACTACCGCCCGGCGCGGCGGGTGATGCAGCGGGCGACGGTGTTGGGGGATGTGCCGTTTTTTCGTTGAGACGTTTTAAAGCCAAAAGCCCCTCACCCTAACCCTCTCCCCGAGGGAGAGGGGACTGACCGAGGTGTTTGTACGAGCTACATCGACCTGAAATGTCGGGTTGAATTCAAGTTTTGAAAGGCATGAAGATCTGCTCCCTTTCCCCCTCGCCCCCCTGGGGGAGAGGGCTGGGGTGAGGGGGTTGGATCTTGCTGACCCAACCCAATCTTCATCACTCCGCCGTCGAAGGCCTCTCCCAAAGATTGATCCCGCCCTCTTGGGCAAACCGGTCAATCTCCGCCAGCTCTTCAGCACTGAAACTCAGATTCTTCAACGCCCCGACGTTCTCGATGATCTGCTCCGGCCGACTCGCACCAATCAGCGCAGAAGTCACCCGCGGATCCCGCAGCGTCCACGCCAGCGCCAGTTGCGCCAGGCTCTGACCACGACGCTTGGCAATTTCATTCAGCGCGCGCACGTGAGCAATGTTGGCCTCGGACAAGTGCGAAGCCTGCAACGAACCACCGCCCGGACGATTGACCCGCGCATCCGCCGGTACGCCGTTGAGGTATTTGTCGGTGAGCAGACCTTGCGCCAACGGAGTGAAAGCAATCACGCCCGTGCCGAGTTCATCGGTGGTATCGAGCAGATCCTTTTCCACCCAGCGATTGAGCAGGTTGTACGCCGGTTGATGAATCAGCAGCGGCACTTTCCACTCTTTCAACAGCGCGGCCATCTCGCGGGTTTTCACCCCTGAGTACGACGAGATACCGATGTACAACGCCTTGCCCTGTTGCACGGCAGTGGCGAGGGCGCTGGCGGTTTCTTCCAGTGGGGTGTCCGGGTCGAAGCGGTGCGAATAGAAGATATCCACATAGTCCAGACCCAGGCGTTGCAGGCTCTGGTCGAGGCTGGCCAGCACGTATTTACGTGAACCGCCGCCCTGACCGTAAGGGCCGGGCCACATGTCCCAACCGGCCTTGCTGGAGATGATCAGTTCATCGCGGTACTGCTTGAAGTCTTCGCGCAGCAGACGGCCGAAATTGATCTCGGCGCTGCCGTACGGCGGGCCGTAGTTGTTGGCCAGGTCGAAGTGGTTGATGCCTAGGTCGAACGCAGTGCGCAGCAAGGCGCGCTGGGTGTCGATCGGCGTGCTGTCACCGAAGTTGTGCCACAGGCCCAGCGACAGCGCCGGCAGCACCAGACCGCTGCGCCCGACGCGGCGGTAAGGGATGGAGTCGTAGCGGTTTTCGGCAGCGGTGTAAGTCATCGAATCCTCTCTTGTCTGTCTTGAAATAGGTGTCGACTGCTTCGCGAGCAAGCTCGCTCCCACCTTTGAAATGCATTTCCCTGTGGGAGCGAGCTTGCTCGCGAAGGGTTTTACGAAAATCTATTGTTCGGTCGGGCGAGGCCAAGGTTCTGGCGCAAGGTTCGACCCTCATACTCCGTTCTGAACAACCCACGCCGTTGCAGTTCCGGCACCACGCCATTGGCGAAATCTTCGAGCCCGCCCGGCAAGTGCGGCACCAGCACATTGAAACCGTCCGCCGCGCCTTGCTCGAACCATTCCTGCAAGCGATCAGCGATCTGCTCGGGCGTACCGACCAGGCTGTAATGCCCTCGCCCGCCGGCAATCTTGCGACCCAGTGCGGCAAGGCTCAGGTTCTCCCGACCCGCCAATTCAGTCAGCAGTTTCTGCCGGCTCTGCTGGCCGCTGTCCGTCAGCGGCAACTCGGGCAACGGCCCGTCCAGCGGGTACTTCGACAAATCGAAGTTGCCCAGCATACGCCCAAGCAAGGCGACGCCAACCTCGGGTTCGACTAATTGCTGAAACGTTTCATACTTTTCCTGCGCTTCGGCTTCGGTGCCGCCGACGACGACAAAAACACCGGGCATGATTTTCAGCGACTCAGCGCTACGACCGTACTTGGGCAGACGTCCCTTGAGGTCGGCGTAGAACGCTTGGGCACCGGCCAACGAAGTCTGCGCGGTGAACACCACTTCAGCCGTCTGCGCCGCCAACTCACGCCCGGTTTCCGAAGAACCAGCCTGAACGATCACCGGTTGTCCCTGGGGCGAGCGCGCAACGTTCAGTGGGCCTTTGACCCGAAAGTGTTCGCCGACGTGGTCCAGCACGTGCAGTTTCGCAGGGTCGTAATACGCCCCGCTGGCCTTGTCGCGCGCAAACGCATCGTCCTCCCAACTGTCCCAAAGCCCGGTGACCACCTGATGAAACTCGCGGGCGCGGCTATAGCGTTCGGCGTGGCCGATATGCTCATCGCGGCCAAAATTCAGCGCTTCGGCGGCGTTGTCCGAGGTCACCAGATTCCACCCCGCACGGCCACCCGACAGGTGATCGAGCGAAGCGAATTTACGCGCCACGTGATACGGCTCGTTGTAACTGGTGGTCGCCGTGGCGATCAGGCCGATGTGCTCGGTCACCGCACTCAGCGCCGAGAGTAATGTCAGCGGCTCAAAGTGATCGGAGCGTGCCATGCGACTGGCGATGTCCTGGGTCGGCGCAGCGACGCTGTCGGCAACAAACAACGCATCGAACTTCGCCGCCTCGGCAATCTGCGCCAGCCGTTTGTAATGGGCGAAATCCAGACCCGCATTCGCCGGCACATCCGGATGACGCCACGCCGCCACGTGGTGCCCGGTGGCCATGAGGAATGCGCCGAGTTTCAACTGTCTGCTCATCTCAGAAATCCTTGCGCAGTTGCACGCCGAAGTAGCGCTCGTCATCCCGTGGCACAGCGCGGTAGATGTAGTTGCCGCCGCTGGCGAGCAATGGTGAATAGGACTTGTCGGTGAGGTTCTTGCCCAGCAGCGCGACGCGCCAGCCATTGCTGTAGTCGGCCAGGGCGACGCTGGCGTTCCACAGGCCGTAGGCGCCTTGCTTGGTGTCGGCGTTCTGGCTGATGTCGTACTGCACTTCGCTCTGCCAGCTGTAGTCGGTGCCGAGTTCGATATCCAGACCGTTGGCCAGCGGGATGGTGTAGTCGGCGCGCACGTAGCTTTTCCAGTCCGGGCTGAACGGCAGCGGTTTGCCGTTGACGTTGCACGACGCCGCCGCGCCCGCCGGGCAGGCGAACTCGTCGATGCGCGCGCGGGTGTAGGCCAGTGCGCCGGACAGTTTCAATTGCTGTGTCGCCTGCAAGGCGTAGTCGAGTTCGACACCTTCGGTGCTGACGCTGCCAGCGTTGATCAAACGCGTCACCACTTGCCCGGCGACGGTGTCGAAGAAATTCGCCTGATAGTTGTCGTACTCGCTGTGGAACACCGCGAGGTTGGTGGTCAGGCGATTGTTCCAGGAAGTGGCTTTGATCCCCGCTTCCCAAGTGTTGGAAGTTTCCGGTTTGAGCGCCTCGGTATCGCGCGGCTGCATGTTGAAGAACACGTTATAGGCCGGGCCTTTGTAGCCACGCGAGTAGGTCAGGTAAGTGGTGACCGTATCGCTCAGGTCGTACTGCACGCCGAGGCGGCCGGACCAACCATCTTCGTCGACAGAGCCGGAACTGCTGGTCGCCGGTTGAATGCCGCTGACCGTGGTCGCTGAAGTCGAGACGCGGCGGTGATCGTATTCGAGATCATCGTGGGTGTAGCGCAGGCCGGCGATGCCGCGAAAGTCGGAGGTGAAGTTCAGCGTGCTCTCACCGAACACCGCGTAACTGTCGCTGGTGGTGCTGTAATCGGCGACACCTCGGTCGGTGCGAGTGGTGGTGGTCAGCGTGCGCTGATAGGTCTCGTCGTCCTTGCCGTGCATGTAGAACAGGCCGCCGACGTACTCGAGGAATTCGCCCTTCGGCGAAGCCAGGCGCAGCTCCTGCGAGTATTGATCGAAGGCCAGATCGCCCTTGTCCGCGGTGCCGGGGAACGCTGCGGTCACGGTACCGAGGCGGTCGCCGTCCTGATACTGGGTGTTGTCCCAACCGCGCCACGCGGTGATCGACGTCAGGGTGTAATCGCCCAGTTGCCAATCGAGCTGGCCGGACAGGCCTTTGTTGATGTCCTCGACATGGCTGCGGGTGTCGGTGTTGATATCGCGATTGTGGCTAGTCGCATTGACCGGGCTCAGCGCATTGGCGAAGGCCGGGGTCAGCGACTTGCTGACCACTCCATTGGGGCCGTCGTCATGGGACTGCATGTAGTCGGCGATCAGGGTGAAGGTGACGTCGTCATTCGGGGTGAATTCGAGTTTGCCGCGCACGCCGCGATGGTTATAACCGTTGACCTCTTGGCCATTGTGTTTGTTATCGACATTGCCGTCGTAGGTACCAAACAGCGTGCTGATCGAGCCTTTCAAAGTATCCGGAATCAGGCTGCCGCCAATGCCGAAACGGGTGCGGCTTTCGTTGCCGCTGTAGTACGACTGATCAATGTAGCCGTGGGTCTCGGCGGTCGGAGCCTTGCTGGTGATGTTGAGTACACCGGCCGAGGCGTTCTTGCCGAACAGTGTGCCTTGCGGGCCACGCAGCACTTCGACGCGCTCCAGATCCAGCAAGTCGAGAGTGGATTGGCCGGGACGCGCATAGACCACGCCGTCGATCACCGTCGCCACGGTCGGTTCGACGCCCGGCGAGGTGGAAATCGTGCCGACACCGCGCACGAACAACGAAGTGTCCTTATTCGATGCGCCGGTGCGGAAATTCAGCGACGGCACTTGCTGGACGATGCTCGCCACGCCGTTGCGGTTGTCGCGCTCGAGTTGTTCGCCGTCGATCACCGACACTGCGACCGGCACTTTTTGCAGCGACTCTTCGCGGCGCGTGGCAGTGACGGTCACGGATTTTAATGTCGGCTCCTGATCACTGCTCTCGGCAGCGAATGCGTTGGGTAATGGCAGCGCCGCCAACCCCGTGAATAACCAGCCGGCGGCGCGAATCGATTGCGCCAGTTTGTGTGTCGCCCCAGGAATGTTGTGCATGTTTGCCCGCTCGAAATTGGCCCTTAACCGCTGCCGTTCTGCGACGACAGCGCCTGAATCGGTGTCTTGGGCATTCGCTCGAGCGAGTAGCAGACAGCGCGCTTTGTTAGCGCTACCATCGACAGTATTGGCAAGCCGCACATAGAGCGTCCAATACTGAAAAATTACTTTTATATGCGATTTTGTTTTTAAGAAGGATCGAGCATTGAGCGAAGAAAAGCCCCGCAAACGCCGTGGCGCCGGACGCGTGACCCTGAATGCCGTGGCACGTCGGGCCGGGGTCTCGGCGATTACCGTGTCGCGCTATTTCAATCAGCCCGAGCAGGTTTCGCCCGAGCGCCGCGAGCGGATTGCGGCGGTGGTAGCTGAGTTGGGCTATGTACCGAATCTGGTGGCCGGCGGGCTGGCCTCGGCGCGGGGGAAAATCGTCGGCATGGTGATCCCGAACATCTCCGGGCCGATCTTCGCCAATACCATTCAAGGCTTCAGCGACACGCTCAGCCGTCACGGTTATCAACTGTTGCTGGCGTCGAGTTACTTCAGCACCGAGCAGGAAGAAAATGCGGTGCGCGCGTTTCTCGGCTGGTCGCCGGCGGCGCTGGTGCTCACCAGTCACTTTCACAGTGCCGGCACGGAAAAGATGATCGCCGAGGCCGATGTGCCGGTGATCGAGACGTGGGATTACCAGCCGGAACGGGAGCCGATGCAGATCGGTTTTTCGCATTTTGAAGTGGGCGTGACGGCCGCCCGATATCTCCTCGGAAAAGGCTACCAACGTATCGCCTTCGTGCAGAACAGCGCGCCGGGGGACTTCAGCGCACTGGAGCGCCGCGACGGTTACGCGGCGACTTTAAAAGAATCCGGCCTGAAACCCTGGATCTTCGCTCCCGACGCTGATCGCGCACCATTCGAGGCCGGCAAACAGGCGATGGACGCCCTGATGAGCGCCTCACCGCGCCCCGACGCGATCATCTTCGCCAATGACAACCTCGCCGCTGGCGGGCTGCTCGCCGGGCAACGCGCCGGTTTGAAAATCCCCGAAGACTGCGCCGTTCTCGGCTTCGGCGATTACCCGTTCGCCGAGATGCTCCTGCCGAGCCTGAGCACCATCAAACCACCGGCACTCGAGATCGGCGTGCTCGCCGCGACCCGCGTACTGGAAAACCTTGGGGTATTGCCGAGCGACGAAGTGCAACGTCTGAACCTGCTGCAGTGCCAAGTCATCGAACGGGAAAGCACCTGACTTCGCTATACCGACAGTTCGCGCAAGGCGGCCGCCGCAAGAAATCCGGAACGGGATCGATAGCGCTGGTCACGGCGGACTGTCTGGTCAATACGCTCAAGCAACTGCTCAGGCAGCGTGGCGTTGAACCGCACTGATTTACCGAAATACGGGGTGATATCAAAATCGACCACACCCCAGATCCCTCCCGCGTAATCCGGGTTATCGAGATGTGCATCAATGTCCCGCACTTGCGGTAACGGCGCGCTGTCGGCGACCAACCCCTCATAGTGAAGCGCCAATGCCTCCTGAGTATTTTCAAACGCCTCAGCGACCGTAGTGCCTGCGGAGAAACAACCCGGGACATCCGGGATGATCACTCCGTAGTCTGAGTCGGCATCCTTGTGCAGAACGACCGGGAATTTCATATGAGTGAGTCCTTCCTCTGACAGGCCCATAAAACGGCCTTCGTTTCCAATAACGGGCCTCATTTCAAGCCCGCCTGTTTCAAAATGCTGTTGATCGTGCCCTTGGGCAGATCCGAATCAGGGTGCTTGATCGTCACCCTTCCTGGCTTGTGCGGATGCTTGTATTGGTGGTGGCTGCCTTTCACCGCCACGAGATACCAACCATCGTCTTCGATCATCCTGATCATTTCCCGACTGCGCATTTCCTTTGCCCTGTTCGACAGCTAGAGCCATTTACTCTAGAGGGCGCAGGAGCCTTTGATACACACGATACACACTCAGATAAATATTAGCTCACTGAACAATCGCTCGGTTATGGGGCAGATCAACGGCAGGCTTGGGCCAGCAAGAAAAACACGTCGCCGGGCAAACTCTCTGTAAGGGTCGCAAAATATGTCCAGTGGAGATGTGGCGGGACTGGATTGGCTATGCTCTAAAGAACACCGAGGTGGCCCCTTCGCGAGCAGGCTCGCTCCCACAGGGATTTCATGTGTACATGAAATTTATGTCCAGCCGGGATCCATTGTAGGAGTGAGCCTGCTCGCGATAGCGGTCTTTCAGGCGATACCCATCCACCAGGCAGAACCCGCCATGCACACCGCCATCATCATTTTCTTCGGCCTGGTCCTGCTCGCTCTGATGCTCTACATCGGCGAGCGCATCGGCTTCAGCCGCCAGACCATGGCCTACGGCTTCGCCGCGCTGTGGTTGGCGTTGACGGTGATCAATGGTGCGGTGGGCGTGGTGCATGCCGGCCAGTCGGTGGGATCGGAAATAGCCATTGGCAGTGCGGTATTCGGCGTGCCGTTAGCGGCGATGGTGTTGTTCATGGTACTGAGCGCCGAGTCATGAAACCGTCCCGACGCTCAGCTCCCGATCAACGCACCAGATGCAGGAACTGCATGTGGCGTTCGTACTGGTCGAGGATGTCGTTGATGATCTGCTCTTTGGTGTAGCCGACCAGATCGTAGTCCTGACTGCCCTCGCTCAAGTGCACTTCGGCGCGGTAGTAGCGACGGTTGTTGAGTTGCTTGGAACCCATGCCGCCACGCGCGAACGACGGCGTGAAGTAGCCGCGCATCTGCACCTGATAAATGAACGGATGCGCATCACCATGGCCGATTTCCAGGCTGACGCTGTCATTCGCCGGATCCGGCTGGGTGACCACGTTCAGGCCTTTCTCGACAAACACCGCCGTCACTTCTTCAATCGCCGGGCGCACCGTGGTGTCCATGAAGCGGTACACCTCGTCCCGCGACGGGAAGTGCACAGCCTGGCTCAAGCGCTGTCGCCAGCCGCCCGTACCGCGCCGTGAACCGGAGACCGGTGCCAGCGAATGCAATTGCGCGATCTGCTTCTGCGACTCCAGATAGAATGCCTTGTGCAGGCCCCACATCATCAGCAGCAAAATCAATGAGAACGGCAACGAGGTCAGCACTACCGCTGACTTCAATGCATCGATGCTGCCGGAGAACAGCAACGCACTGGTGATCAGCGCCGTCATCGCGCCCCAAAACACCCGTAGCCATTTCGGCCCGTCTTCGTCCGGGGTGCCGCCCTTGGCCGACAGCGTCGAGAGCACCACGGTGCCCGAGTCGGCAGAGGTGACGAAGAACACGAAGCTGATAAACACCGTCACGGCGATGACGGTTTTGCTCCACGGATAAGTTTCCAGCAGCAGATAAATGCTCATCGACGGGTTGTCGAGGGCCGACATGCCCAGCGCACTCATGCCGTGGTTGAGGACCTGATCGATGGCACTGTTGCCGAAGATCGACATCCACGCGAGGGTGAAGCCGAGCGGAATCAACAGCACGCCGAAGACGAATTCACGGATGGTGCGGCCACGGGAAATCCGTGCGATGAACAGGCCCACGAACGGCGACCATGCAATCCACCAGGCCCAGTAGAACACTGTCCAGCCACCAAGCCAGTCGCTCGGTTTGTCGTAGGCGTAGAGGTCAAAACTCTTCATCGGCAGGGCGCCGAGATAGTCGCCAAGGTTCTGGATCAAGGTGTTGAGCAGGTGCTGGGTTGGCCCGGCGAACAACACAAACAGCAGCAGCGCACAGGCCAGCAGCATGTTGATGTCGGACATCACCCGCACGCCTTTATCGACGCCGGAGACGGCCACGATGATCGCCGCGCCCATCATCAGCGTGATCAGGCCGACCTGAATCCACTGGGTGTGCGCGATGCCGAACAGGTAGTCGAGACCGGAGTTGAGGTGCAGCACCCCGAAGCCCATATCGGCACCGAGACCGAACACCGTGGCGATGATGCCGAAGCCATCCACCGCGTAACCGATCGGGCCGTTGATGCGCTTGCCGATCAGCGGGTACAGCGCCGAGCGCAGGGCCAGTGGCAGGTTGTGGCGGTAAGCGAAATAGGCCAGCGCCATGCCGACGAAGGCAAATACGCCCCAGCCATGCAGGCCCCAGTGCAGAAACAGAATCTGCATGGCCTGACGCGCCGCATCCGCCGTACCCGCCTCGCCTTGCGGTGGCTGCAGCATGTGGGTCAGCGGTTCGGACACACAGAAGAAGAACAGCGTGATGCTGATCCCGGCGGCGAACAGCATGCCGGCCCAAGACAGGTAACTGAATTCGGGCTCGTCGTGGTCGGCACCGAGTTTTATCTTGCCGTAGCCGGATAAGGCGGTGACCACCACGAAGACCAGATACAGGGTCATCGCGAGCATGTAATACCAGCCGACCGTATTGGCCGCCCAGTTTTGCGCTTCCAGCAGCCAGGCGCCGGCCTGCTCAGGCATGGCGATAACAACGAGACCAAACAGCAGAATGACCGTCGCGGCGAAGTAGAACACCGGCGGATTCATGCGTACCAGACCGCTGGCGGGAGTTGACGATGCACTCATGAAACGTGCACCTCGAGGGGTTGAAACGTGGCTGAAATGATCGGACTCAGCAAAGGCAAGCCTCCTGTTGTGAGCGGGCAGCGAACCACCGGTTTAACTTGAATGAACGTTCAAGTTAAACATGGATGGGGTCGCAAGGACTAATCGTACGGCCAGGCGGTAGTTTTCCTACGCTAGCTCAAGGAGGGGTATGACGCGGGTTTGAGGGTATTCGTTCACTGGAGAATTGGCTGAAGGCCATTATCTCGATTTGCCTGAAAACCATTCGCGAGCAAGCTCGCTCCCACATTTGAAATGCATTCCATTGTGGGAGCGAGCTTGCTCGCGAAGAGGTCAGCAGCCGCGAAGCAAATTCAGAGGCCTACTTCTGCGTCCCGTCATCATGCTGCAAATTCGCCTGAGTCAAATTGCACCCCGCCGGCACACTGCGCGTCAGCCACACATTGCCGCCAATGGTCGAACCCTTGCCAATGGTGATCCGCCCGAGAATCGTCGCCCCGGCATAAATCACCACATCGTCCTCAACGATCGGATGACGCGGATGGCCCTTCTGCAACTGGCCGTCTTCATCTGCCGGGAAACGCTTGGCGCCCAAGGTCACCGCCTGATAAATCCGCACGCGCTCACCAATGATCGCCGTCTCACCGATCACCACACCCGTGCCGTGATCGATGAAGAAACTGCGGCCGATCTGCGCCCCCGGGTGGATATCAATCCCGGTCGCCGAATGGGCAATTTCCGCGCTGATCCGCGCCAGCAACGGCAAGCCCGCGCGATACAAATGATGCGCCAGACGGTGGTGAATCACCGCGAGAATCCCCGGATAGCACAGCAGCACTTCATCGACACTGCGCGCCGCCGGGTCACCGTGATAGGCCGCCAGTACATCGGTGTCGAGCAGCGTGCGCAAGCCCGGCAATGCGAGGGCGAAATCCTGCACGATCTGAATCGCCCGGGCTTCGACTTCGGTGTCGGCCTGCGCGCTATGGCGGGCGACGTAACGCAGTTCCAGTCGGGTCTGCGCCAACAACGCATTCAGCGCCACATCAAGAGTGTGGCCGACGTAAAAATCTTCACTCTCTTCACGCAAATCCACCGGTCCCAGACGCATCGGGAACAGCGCGCCACACAACGCTTCAAGAATCTCCGCCATCGCCGCCCGCGACGGCAACTCGCGACCACCCTGCTCGCCGGATGCCCGGCCGTTCTGTGCCCGCCACTGATCCCGCGCGCTGCGCAGTTGACTGACGATGGTCTGCAATTGCCAATGGCTGGAACGCTCGCTCACGGTAAAGACTCCTCAGGGGCGGCCGGACTGTCTGGCCGCGTCAACGGCGACTACTTTACGGCAAGGCTGCGAGGGCGAATTAAGAACCGATAGTGCTGGGCTCAGTCGATTTGGCTATAAGCGATTGGCGGTTGCCCCTGCAAAAGGGCGTGCCTATAGTCCTTTCATCTTTCTCCGCCAGTACGGACCCATGTTTAAACAACCGATCAAACAACAGCTGGAACGCTTTAACCGTCTCGACCTGCTCGGCCACCCGACGCCACTGGAAAAACTCGAACGCCTTTCCGCATGGCTCGGCCGCGAGGTGTACATCAAGCGCGATGACCTGACGCCGCTGGCCATGGGCGGCAACAAGCTGCGCAAGCTCGAATACCTCGCTGCCGATGCCTTGGCGCAAGGCGCCGACACGCTGATCACCGCCGGTGCGTTGCAATCGAACCACGTTCGTCAGACCGCCGCACTGGCCGCCAAGCTCGGTCTCGGTTGTGTGGCGTTGCTGGAAAATCCGCTGGGGACCGACGACAGCAACTACACCGGCAACGGCAATCGCTTGCTGTTGGATCTGTTCGACACCAAGGTCGAATTGGTCGACAACCTCGACAACGCCGACGAACAACTGGGCGCCCTCGCCGTCCGTTTGCGCAGCAACGGCAAGAAGCCGTATCTGGTGCCGATCGGTGGTTCGAATGCGCTCGGTGCGTTGGGCTACGTGCGCGCCGGTCTGGAACTGGCTGAGCAGATCAAGGACACCGGTCTGGATTTCGCCGCTGTGGTTCTAGCCTCCGGCAGCGCCGGAACTCACAGTGGTCTGGCCTTGGCCCTGGCTGAAGTGCTGCCGCAATTGCCGGTGATTGGCGTGACGGTTTCGCGCAGTGAAGAAGATCAGCGGCCGAAGGTACAGGGCCTGGCGGAACGCACGGCAGATCTGCTTGGCGTCGAACTGCCGGCCAGTTTCAAGGTCGAGTTGTGGGACGAATACTTTGGCCCGCGTTATGGCGAGCCGAATGCCGGGACGTTGGCGGCGATGAAATTGCTGGCGAGTCAGGAAGCGGTGTTGCTCGATCCGGTATACACCGGCAAGGCAATGGCGGGCTTGCTCGACGGCATTGGCCGTCAGCGCTTCAACGAAGGCCCGATTATTTTCCTGCACACCGGTGGCGCGCCGGCGCTATTTGCCTACAAGGATTTCCTCTGACTGATCGTTCCCACGCTCTGCGTGGGAATGCAGCCCGGGACGCTCTGCGTCCCTTCGAGAGCTGGAACGCGGAGCGTCCCTAGAGGCGTTCCCACGCAGAGCATGGGAACGAACCTCATATTCCAATTAAGAATAACATTTCAATTATTAAGTATTTTCAAGTCTAACGAAGACATCTTATAGTCTCGCCGCAGGCGAATTTCGCGAGAGACGCATAAGCTGGTTTAAGGCAGGATAGCGCTGTCGTCGAAATCATAAATTCGCCAACTTTCCTTAAGCGTCTTCCATAAGAAAACACAGGGGCTCGTCATGAATTTTTCCGCACTACGTCGCAATCTGCTGGTGGGTTCGCTGGGCCTGGCGCTGAGCGCCGGTCTGATCGGCCAGGCAGTGGCCGGTGAGCAGCTGCAACAGATCAAGGACAAAGGCGTCATCAACGTCGGCCTGGAAGGCACTTATCCACCGTTCAGCTTCGTCGATGCCGACGGCAAGCTGTCGGGTTTCGAAGTCGAGCTCTCCGAAGCGCTGGCGCAAAAACTTGGCGTCAAAGCCAAGATTCAGCCAACCAAGTGGGATGGCATCCTCGCCGCGCTGGAATCCAAGCGTCTGGACGTCGTGGTCAACCAGGTGACCATCTCCGAAGAGCGCAAGAAGAAGTATGACTTCTCCGAACCGTACACTGTTTCCGGCATTCAAGCGCTGGTGCTGAAGAGCAAAGAAGCGGCGCTGAACATCAAAACCGCCAATGACCTGTCCGGCAAGAAGGTCGGTGTCGGCCTGGGCACCAACTACGAGCAATGGGTCCGCGCCAACGTGCCGGGTGCCGACGTACGTACGTATGACGATGATCCGACCAAGTTCGCGGACCTGAACAACGGCCGTACTGACGCCATCCTGATCGACCGTCTGGCTGCACTGGAATACGCCAAGAAAGCCCCGAAAACTGTCGCCGCCGGCGAAGCTTTCTCGCGTCAGGAAGCCGGTATTGCCCTGCGCAAAGGCGAGCCTGAACTGCTGGCCGCGCTGAACAAAGCCCTCGACGAACTGCGTGCCGACGGCACCCTTGCGAAGCTGTCCACGAAGTACTTCAACGCTGACGTCACTAAATAATGGAGGCTGGATTTCAATTCGGCTTCGGACTGGACTTCCCGCAGTTGAGCCAGCAAATCGCCGAAACCACAGAGCTGTTAGTGAACTCCGCGCCCTTTCTGCTCAAGGGCGCGTACTACACGGTAGTCCTCAGCCTCGGCGGGATGTTCTTCGGCCTGCTGCTGGGCTTTGGCCTGGCGTTGATGCGCCTGTCGCGCTTCAAATCAGTCAGCTGGCTGGCGCGCGTCTACGTGTCGTTCTTTCGCGGTACGCCGTTACTGGTGCAGCTGTTCGTGATCTATTACGGCTTCCCGCAACTGGGAATCGAACTGGATCCGCTGCCAGCGGCGCTGATTGGCTTCTCGCTGAACATGGCCGCCTACGCCTGTGAAATCCTCCGCGCCGCGATCGGTTCGATCGAACGTGGTCAGTGGGAAGCAGCTGCGAGCATTGGCATGACCCGTGCGCAAACCCTGCGCCGGGCCATCCTGCCGCAAGCGATGCGCACAGCGTTGCCGCCGCTGGGCAACAGCTTCATTTCACTGGTAAAGGACACGGCGCTGGCCGCCACCATTCAAGTGCCGGAGCTGTTCCGTCAAGCACAGTTGATTACCGCCCGGACTTTTGAAGTCTTCACCATGTATCTTGCCGCCGCGCTGATCTACTGGATTCTGGCCACGGTGCTTTCGCACTTCCAGAACAAGCTGGAAGAGCGGGTCAATCGGCACGACCAGGAGTCCTGACGATGATTGTCGTGGAAAAACTGACCAAGCAATTCAAGGGTCAGGTCGTGCTTGACGGCATCGACCTCGAGGTCAAGGAAGGCGAAGTCGTCGCGATCATCGGCCCCAGCGGTTCGGGGAAAACGACGTTCCTGCGCTGCCTGAATTTCCTTGAACAACCCACCAGCGGCCGGATCAAGGTCGGCGATATCGAAATCGATACCAGTCGCCCGTTGAACCAGCAGCAAGCGCTGGTGCGCAATTTGCGCCAGCACGTCGGCTTCGTGTTCCAGAATTTCAACCTGTTCCCGCATCGCACCGCTTTGGAGAACGTCATCGAAGGCCCGATCGTGGTCAAGAAGATGCCGCGCGACGAGGCAATTGCGTTGGGCAAAAAGCTGATGGCCAAGGTCGGACTCGCCGGTAAGGAAGACGCTTATCCGCGTCGTCTCTCTGGTGGTCAGCAACAGCGCGTGGCGATTGCCCGGGCGCTGGCGATGGAGCCGGAAGTGATTCTGTTCGACGAGCCGACTTCGGCCCTCGACCCGGAACTGGTCGGCGAAGTGCTGGCGACCATTCGCGGTCTCGCCGAAGAAAAACGCACCATGGTCATCGTTACTCACGAAATGGGCTTTGCTCGCGACGTGGCCAACCGTGTGGTGTTTTTCGACAAAGGCGTGATCGTCGAGCAAGGCGAAGCCAAAGCGTTGTTTGCCAACCCGAAAGAAGAACGCACTCAACAGTTTCTCAGCAAGTTCCTCAATCACGCCTGAGAACTTTATTGCGTTATGGGTAACTTCCAAGGATGGAAGTCACCTTTTATAAAACTCTTCCACACCTGCCCCTCCAGAAAAACTTACTCCATGCGTTACATCTATATGTTCTGCAACAGATAATACCTGCCTGAACCCCGCATCACCCGGCATGACAGCATTCGAATAAATCAGCGCAAAATCCCCCAAAAAGTCGCAAGTTCCGTGGTCTATTTCGCGTTAGCGCCTAGGCATACAGCCACAGCGGCGTAGGAAACTTCTGATTAATTCGTAATTCAACGATTAACTAATATCGTCTATTGACACCCCCTCCAACACACTCTTATCTAGTCGACGACCGGCACCACTTAGTTCAACAACCCCGTATTCAACTTGAATAAAAGTTAAAGTTTTATTGCCAGTTTATTCACGCCTTTTGTTCTTTCAGAAACGGACTTCGCTGCAAGGCTTCAAGGAGAGAAATCGATGACCCGTACTTCGCACACCCCCGAGCTGGCAGCGCCGATTCTCGCGCCAGCGCAAAAAACCGGCATCAATCTGGCCGCCGCCGCCCATCTGCAGATCGAGGTGTCGCCCTATCCCGAAATGGATAGCGGAGACCTCATCGAGCTGTTCTGGAATAAATGCTATGTCGCTTCCCGAGTGCTGACGGCCGACGACGTCGGCACGGCAATCAGCCTGCGGGTTCCGGAGAGTTTCATCGTCAACGGCACCGCGCGCATTCACTACCGGGTGATGCAGGTCGGTCAGGGTCCGGCGTTTTCGGCGGCGACGCGAGTGCAAGTCAAACTGGACTGCCCCGGTGGGCAGCCTTCAGCGCTGAGCGCGGATGAAAACCAGCAACTGGCTCCCGTAACAATCCCCGACGCGATTCGCCGCCAGGGCGTGAACCCGAATCAGATCAAACGCGGCGTGCCGCTGACCATCGAGCCATATCTGAACATGGCCGAGGACGACGCCATCACCTTGCGCTGGGGCGATGTACGCATGGATCTGGCGCCGATCACCGCAGCGGATGTCGGGTTGCCGATTCAGGTCTGGGTACCGCCGTCGGTGATTGTCGAAGCCGGCGAGGATCTGCGCCTGGACGTGACGTATTGCATTCTCGATCGGGTCGGCAACAACTCACGCTGGGCGCCGCCACGCACCTTGAAGATCGGCTGCGTAAATCCTTATCTGACAGTCCCTTTGAGACAGGAACTCAAGGCAGCCGAATCGCGCAAGGACTGATGTGCTTTGCCGGTGGAGGGGGTTCAGCCCCCTCACCTGAAAACTCTTGATCAACCCGACCATCACCCCTTCTATGCATATTCCTAAAAGTTAGTTTATTTAATATTTATACACGCTTAGGGTATATGAACCGGACCACCGGACATTCATTCGTTCGCCGCACTTTTGCGACGTTTTTCATGAGATGTGAGGTAGGCAGTATGGTCCGGAACACAATCACCCCAGTGCAGATCGCCAGGGCATTGCGTGCAGCCAAGGAGCGGCACTGATGTCCAGTCTGGCAGACGCAAACGTCCAGTCGGATCTGGACATCGCCCCGTTGTTGTTGCCCGCGCAGGTCTTGCGCAACGACGCCCAAGCCATCAAGGCCGCCCATGAGCTGGCGCAAGTCGCCCGCGTGCAGGCCGCCAAACGCGACCGCCAGCGCAAGTTGCCATGGTCGGAAATCGAACAGTTCACCCGCAGCGGATTAGGCAGTATCGCCATCCCGCGCGAATACGGTGGGCCACAAGTTTCGTTCGTCACACTGGCCGAGGTTTTTGCGATTGTTTCTGCAGCCGATCCGGCACTGGGACAAATTCCGCAGAACCAGTTCGGCATCATCAATCTGGTGCTTGGCAGCGCCACCGAAGCGCAGAAAAAGCAGTTGTTCCAGAGTGTTCTGGAAGGCTGGCGCATCGGCAATGCCGGCCCGGAACGCGGCACCAAAAACACCCTGGAACTGAAAGCGCGAATCACCGCCGATGGCGATGATTACGTGATCAACGGCCAGAAGTTCTACTCCACTGGCGCGCTGTTTGCGCATTGGGTTGCGGTGAAAGCGCTCAACGATGACGGCAAGCAAGTATTGGCTTTCGTCCGTCGTGGCACACCGGGTTTGCGCATCGTCGATGACTGGTCGGGCTTCGGTCAGCGCACCACCGCCAGCGGCACGATTCTGCTGAACAACGTGCGTGTCGAGTCGAACCTGGTGGTCGACAACTGGAAGATCAACGAAGTCCCGAATACCCAAGGCGCGGTGTCGCAGCTGATTCAAGCCGCGATCGACGCCGGCATCGCCCGTGGCGCCATCGACGACGCCATTGAGTTTGTCAAAACCCGCGCACGGCCGTGGATCGACGCCAAGGTTGAGCGCGCCAGCGATGACCTTTACGTGATCGCCGACATTGGCAAATTGAAAATCGAACTGCACGCCGCCGAAGCGCTGTTGCGCAAGGCTGGCAAAGTCCTGGATCAAGTGCACGCCGCGCCGCTCACTGCCGACTCTGCCGCCCGCGCCTCGATTGCTGTGGCCGAAGCGAAAGTGTTGACCACCGAAATTTCACTGCTCGCCAGCGAAAAGCTGTTCGAACTGGCCGGCAGCCGCGCGACCCTCGCCGAATTCAATCTCGACCGCCATTGGCGTAATGCCCGCGTGCATACGTTGCACGACCCGGTGCGCTGGAAATATCACGCAGTCGGCGCCTATCGCCTCAATGGCACTTTACCGGCTCGTCATTCCTGGATCTGAGACGACCAGACATCTGGAGAAAAACATGACGCTTTCCCATCACGTCGCGGTCATTACCAGCGATGAGCAAGCCCTGATCGTCGCCAGCGACCTGGCCGAAGATTTCAAACGCGACAGCGCTCTGCGCGACCGTGAACGTCGCCTGCCGCTGGCGGAACTCGAGGTGTTTTCCCGCTCCGGTTTGTGGGGCATCAGCGTACCGAAGGAGTACGGCGGCGCTGGCGTGTCCAATGTGACGTTGGCCAAAGTCATCGCCTTGATCGCCCAGGCCGACGGCTCGCTCGGACAGATTCCGCAAAATCATTTTTATGCATTGGAAGTGCTGCGCGTAAACGGCAGCCATGCGCAAAAACAACGGCTGTACGCCGAGGTGCTGGCCGGCCAACGCTTCGGTAATGCTTTGGCAGAACTGGGCACCAAAACCGCTCACGACCGCGTTACCAGCCTCAAACGCGACGGTGACGGCTATCGCATCAACGGCCGCAAGTTCTATGCGACCGGCGCGATTTACGCGCAGCGCATTCCAACCTCTGTGGTGGATGAAAACGGCGTACAGCAATTGGCCTTCGTCCCGCGCGACAGCAAAGGCCTGACGGTGATCGACGACTGGAGCGGCTTCGGTCAGCGCACCACCGGCAGCGGTTCGGTGGTGTTCGAAGATGTGTATGTCGCCGCCGAAGACGTCATCCCCTTCCAGAGTGCATTTGAACGTCCGACTACCGTTGGCCCGCTGGCGCAGATCCTTCACGCCGCCATCGACACCGGTATCGCCCGGGCTGCTTACGAGGATGCGCTGCATTTTGTGCGCAGCAAGACGCGCCCGTGGATCGATTCCGGTAACGACAAAGCTACCGAAGATCCGCTGACGTTGAAGAGTTTTGGTCACCTGAGCATTCGCCTGCACGCCACCGAAGCCCTGTTAGAACGTGCCGGTGAAGTCCTCGATGCCGCACAAGCCGAGACCAACGCCGATACCGTTGCCGCCGCGTCGATTGCCGTTGCCGAAGCACGGGCGATCAGCACTGAAATCTCTTTGGCCGCCGGCAGCACGTTGTTCGAGCTGGCCGGCAGCCAGGCGACCCTGATCGAACACGGCCTCGACCGCCACTGGCGCAACGCCCGCGTGCACACCCTGCACGATCCGGTGCGCTGGAAATATCACGCGGTGGGCAACTACTACCTCAACGATGAAAACCCTCCGTTGCGAGGGACGATCTGATGAGCGCCGCAAAAAAGAAGATCCTGCTCAACGCGTTCAACATGAACTGCATTGGCCACATCAACCATGGTCTGTGGACGCACCCGCGCGACACCTCGACGCGTTACAACACCATTGAATACTGGACCGAACTGGCGCAATTGCTGGAGCGCGGTTTGTTTGACGGCTTGTTCATCGCCGACATCGTTGGTGTGTACGACGTCTATCAGAATTCCGTCGATGTTCCGCTGAAAGAGTCGATCCAGTTGCCGGTCAACGATCCATTGCTGCTGGTTTCAGCCATGGCCGCCGTGACCAAAAACCTCGGCTTCGGCCTCACCGCCAACCTCACTTACGAGCCGCCCTATCTGTTCGCCCGGCGCATGTCGACGCTCGATCATTTGAGTCGCGGTCGCGTGGGCTGGAACATCGTCACCGGCTACCTCGACAGCGCCGCCAAAGCCATGGGCCTGCGCGAACAAGTCGAACACGACCGTCGCTACGATCAGGCCGACGAGTATCTGGAAGTGCTCTACAAGCTCTGGGAAGGCAGTTGGGAAAACGGCGCGGTGCTCAATGATCGCGAACAGCGCATCTATGCGCAGCCGGAGAAAGTGCACAAGGTCGAGCACAAAGGCGAGTTCTATCAGGTCGAGGGTTATCACCTCTGCGAGCCTTCGCCACAACGCACGCCAGTGCTGTTTCAGGCCGGCAGTTCCGATCGCGGTTTGCTCTTCGCCGGGCGTCATGCCGAATGTGTGTTCATCAGCGGCCAGAACAAGCCGTCGACCAAAGCTCAAGTCGACAAGGTCCGCGCCAGCGCGGTTGAAGCGGGGCGTAACCCTGAGGACATCAAGGTGTTCATGGGCCTGAACGTGATTGTCGGCGCGACCGAAGAGGCTGCATGGGCCAAGCACGCTGAGTATCTGAGCTACGCCAGCGCTGAAGCGGGCGTGGCGCATTTTTCCGCGTCCACCGGCATCGACTTTTCCCGGTACGAGATCGACGAACCGATCCAGTACGTGAAGAGCAATGCGATTCAGTCGGCCACAAAGAACCTGCAGAACAACGACTGGACCCGACGCAAATTGCTCGACCAGCACGCCCTCGGTGGTCGCTACATCACCGTGGTCGGCTCGCCTGAGCAAGTCGCGGACGAGCTGGAATCGTGGATCGCCGAGACCGGCCTCGATGGTTTCAACCTGACCCGGATTGTTACGCCGGAAAGTTACGTCGATTTCATTGAGCTGGTGATTCCTGAGTTACAGCGGCGGGGGTCGTACAAAACTGCGTACGACAGCGGCAGCTTGCGCGAGAAGCTGTTTCACGGTGAGGCGCACTTGCCCGTGCAACACACCGGCTCTTCGTACCGGCATTAAAAGCTTCGCGAGCAAGCTCGCTCCCACATTTGGAATGCATTTCCCTGTGGGAGCGAGCTTGCTCGCGAAGAGGCCCGACCAGACACCACAAATCTTATGCACTGACTGGAAAACTCATCATGACCCAGAAAACCCTGTCCCACCCAGTCAAAGCACTGGCCCTGGCCCTCGGTCTGTTCAGCTCGGCCGTTTTCGCCGCTGACGCACCGTTGAAAATCGGCACAACAGCCGCCTTCGCCATCCCGCTGGAAGCCGCTGTCGAAGAAGCCTCCAAACAAGGCCTGAAAGTCGAACTGGTGGAGTTCACTGACTGGATCGCACCGAACGTCAGCCTTGCCGCTGGCGACATCGACGTGAACTACTTCCAGCACATTCCGTTCCTCGAAAACGCCAAAGCCGCGTCGGGTTTTGATCTGGTGCCATTCGCGCCGGGGATCATCAACAACGTCGGTCTCTACTCGAAAAAATACAAAAGCTTCGATGAGCTGCCCGAGGGCGCCAGCGTGGCTATCGCCAACGATCCGATCAACAGCGGTCGCGGTCTGCAACTGCTGGCCAAGGCCGGGTTGATCACGCTGAAGCCGGGCGTTGGCTACAAAGCCACCGAAGATGACATCGTCGCCAATCCGAAGAAGATCAAAATCCTCCAGGTGGAAGCCGTGCAACTGGTACGCGCCTATGACGACGCTGACCTGGTCCAGGGCTACCCGGCCTACATCCGTCTGGCGAAGACCTTCGATGCCGGTTCGGCGCTGCTGTTCGACGGTCTCGACCACAAGGAATACGTGATCCAGTTCGTCATCCAGCCGAAGAGCAAAACCGACCCACGGCTGATCAAATTCGTCGACATCTACCAGCACTCGCCCGCCGTTCGCGCGGCACTCGATAAGGCCCACGGCAAGCTGTATCAGGCCGGTTGGGAAAGCTGAGCATGACGGCCGCGATCCAACGGCGACTGGAAACTCCAGAGCCACACAATGCTGAAAAAACCGAACTTCACCCTGAGTTGAATCGCGCCCACGTGCGTTTCATCGGCCTGGGTAAAACCTACAACGGTCGACAAGGCCCGGTCGCGGCTTTGCAGGGCATCGATCTGGCGATTCAGCGCGGTGAAGTGTTCGGCATCATCGGCCGCAGCGGCGCTGGCAAGTCATCGCTGATCCGTACGATCAATCGTCTGGAACAGCCGACTTCCGGGCGCGTGCTGATCGATCAGGTCGACATCGGCGGTTTCGATGAAGACCGGCTGGTCGCCCTGCGTCGTCGTATCGGCATGATCTTTCAGCATTTCAATCTGATGTCGGCCAAGACCGTTTGGCAGAACGTTGAACTGCCGCTGAAAGTCGCGGGGGTGCCGAAAGAACAACGCGAAAAAAAGGTGCGCGAACTGCTCGAACTGGTCGGCCTGCAAGAAAAGCACAAAGCCTATCCGGCGCAACTTTCCGGTGGGCAGAAACAGCGCGTCGGCATCGCCCGCGCGCTGGTGCATGACCCGGATATCTTGCTCTGCGACGAAGCCACTTCGGCGCTCGACCCGGAGACCACCCAGTCGATCCTCGGCCTGCTGCGCGAAATCAATAAACGCCTGGGTCTGACTATCGTTCTGATCACGCATGAGATGGCCGTAATCCGCGAAATCTGCGATCGCGTTGTCGTGCTTGAGCACGGGCGGGTGGTCGAGCAAGGCCCAGTCTGGGAAGTGTTCGGCAATCCGCAGCATGAAGTCAGCCAGACCTTGCTCGCGCCGCTGCAACACGCGCTGCCAGAAGAATTGCAGAGCCGTTTGCAGACGCAGCCGCCCTCCTCCAACGCCGCTGTGGTGCTGCGCTTGCAGTTCACCGGCAGCGCCAGTGATGAGCCGGATCTGGCGGCATTGTTTGCTGCACTCGGTGGTCGGGTAAAGTTGCTTCAGGGCGGCGTCGAACGGATTCAGGGGCATGCGCTGGGGCAACTGTTATTGGCCGTCAGCGGCTCAGCGTTCAGCGCCGAACAATTGCGCGAGCGCGCTGCACCGTGGGCGCAACGCGTGGAGGTATTGGGTTATGTGGTTTGATCGCTTGTTGCAGGGCTTTATCGACACGTTCCTGATGGTCGGCGTGTCGTCACTGATCGCGTTGCTGGTGGGGATTCCCATGGCGGTGATTCTGGTCACCAGCGACAAGGGCGGGATCTACGAAGCGCCGGTGCTGAACCGTGCCTTGGGCGCGTTCGTGAACCTGTTTCGCTCGATCCCGTTTCTGATTCTGATGGTCGCGCTGATTCCGTTTACCCGCTTGATTGTCGGCACCACGTACGGTGTCTGGGCTGCGGTTGTGCCGCTGACGATTGCGGCGACGCCGTTTTTTGCGCGGATTGCTGAAGTGAGTTTGCGCGAGGTTGATCACGGTTTGATCGAGGCGGCGCAGGCGATGGGTTGCCGGCGCTGGCACATTGTCTGGCATGTGTTGCTACCGGAGGCGCTGCCGGGGATTGTCGGCGGTTTCACGATTACGCTGGTGACGATGATCAACTCTTCGGCGATGGCCGGGGCGATTGGAGCGGGCGGGTTGGGGGATATCGCCTATCGCTACGGGTATCAGCGCTTTGACAGCCAGATCATGTTGACGGTGATTGTGTTGCTGGTGGCGTTGGTGGCGGTGATTCAGTTGGGTGGGGATCGGTTGGCGCGGGGCCTCAACAAGCGCTGATTTCGGCAGGTTTATTCGGCGCCTTTGAAACCGCTATCGCGAGCAGGCTCGCTCCCACATTTGGAATGCGTTCCCCTGTGGGAGCGAGCCTGCTCGCGAATGGCTGCGCAGCAGCCCCAGACCCGATGGCGTATATTCGGCAAACCCCAATTGCCCGCGTATCCCCACCATGAAGCAGACCCCCAACGATCTCGAACAGATCACCGCCACCACCCTCGGCCACTACAACTCGGTGGCTGAAGACTTCCGTGAAGGCACCCGCGACCACGATGTCAGCCAGAACATCGATGCGTTGCTGCGGCATATTCAAGGCACGGCGCCGTTCACGATTCTGGATTTCGGCTGCGGGCCGGGGCGGGATTTGCAGACTTTTACGCGCATGGGTCACATCGCCGTCGGGCTGGATGGTTCGCAGGAGTTTGCGCGAATGGCCCGCGAGGACAGTGGCTGTGAAGTGTTGCAGCAGGACTTTCTGAAGCTGGATCTGCCGGCCGAACGTTTCGACGGGATCTTCGCCAATGCGGTGCTGTTTCATGTGCCGTTGCAGGAATTGCCACGGGTATTGAAGCAATTGCACGGCGCGTTGAAACCCGGTGGAGTGTTGTTCAGCTCCAATCCACGTGGGGATAATCGTGAGGGCTGGAACGGGCCGCGGTATGGCTCGTATCACGATCTGGCGGCGTGGCAAGGGTTGCTGACGGACGCGGGGTTTGTCGAACTTGAGCATTACTACCGCCCGGCGGGCCTGCCGCGTGAGCAGCAGCCCTGGTTGGCGAGTGTCTGGCGTAAATCTGCATAGCCAGTTCTGACGCCTTCGCGAGCAGGCTCGCTCCCACATGTTGACCGCGTCCGCCTGGACAACTCGGTCAACTGTGGGAGCGAGCCTGCTCGCGAATAGAGTGCGCAGCACTCGCTTTTAAGCGGCATCCTTTTGCGGCTCGCGAATCTTGTACCAGGCCACATACAGCGCCGGCAGGAACAACAACGTCAGCAACGTCGCCACCACGATCCCGCCAATCATCGCGTAGGCCATCGGCCCCCAGAACACTTCGCGGGCGATGGGGATCATGCCCATGCTCGCCGCCGCTGCGGTCAGCAGGATCGGCCGGCGTCGATGCTCGGTCGCCTCGACCACTGCATCCCACGGCGCATAGCCCTTCTTCTCGAACTCATCGATCTGCGTCACCAGAATCACCGAGTTGCGGATGATGATGCCGATCAGCGCCAGAATCCCCAGAATCGCCACGAAACCCATCGGCGTGCCGGTCGGCACCAGCGCCAACACCACGCCGATCAGCCCCAGCGGCGCGACACTCGCCACCAGGAACATCTTCTGCACGCTGTGCAACTGGATCATCAGAAAGGTCGCCATTAAAAACAGCATCAACGGCAAGACCTTGGCGATCGGCCCCTGGGCCTTGCCGCTTTCCTCGACCGTACCGCCGGTGGCGACCTTGTAGCCCACCGGCAGTTTGTCCGCGAAGGCATCAATCGACGGCTTGAGCAGTTTCACCAGATCGGTCGGCTGGATCTCGTCGCGCACCGAAGCCTTGATGGTGATGGTCGGCAAGCGGTCGCGACGCCACACCAGCGGCTGTTCCAGCTCATAGCGCACAGTGGCGAACGCCAGTAACGGAATCGATGTGCCATTGGGCGTAACGATCTGCAGATTCTGCAGGGTTTCCGGCGTACCGCGCTCCGAATTCACCGCCCGGCCGACCACATTGATCAGGTAGATGTCGTCGTTGACCTGGGTCAGAGGCGCGCCGCTGACGATGCTGTTCATCAGGTTCGCCACGTCTTCGGAGGACAACCCGAGCTGCCGCGCCTTGTCCTGGGCGATGTCGATGCGCAGGACTTTGCCCGGCTCGTTCCAGTCGTAAATGATCTCGCCGATGTGCGGGTTCTTGTCCAGTTCGGTGGCCAGATCGATGGCGTGCTTGCGCACCTGATCGATGTCCTTGCCGCTGATCCGGTACTGGATCGGCCGCCCGACCGGCGGGCCCATTTCCAGCGCCTGGACGTAACTGCCGATGCCGACGAAATCCTTGTGCAAGCGCTCGCGCAGACGCTGACTCAGTGCCTCGCGGGCTTCGAAGTCTTTGCTGACGATCACCAGTTGTGCGTAGTACGGGTTTTGCAATTGCTGGTCGAGGGGCAGATAGAAACGGATCGCGCCCTGACCGATGTAGGTGCTCCAGCGCACAATGTCCGGGTCGCCTTTGAGGGTTTCTTCCAGCTTGTCGACGGCCTTGCGTGTTTCGTCGATGGAGGCGTTCTGTGGCAGGTTCAGGTCGACGAGAATTTCCGGGCGGTCCGATGCCGGGAAGAACTGGTTCTGCACAAAGCGCATGCAAAAAATCGACAGGGCAAACAGCAGCACGGTGATACCGATCGCCCACCAGCGATTGCGCATCGCCCACAACAGACCGCCATTGAACGCACGCCCGACGCGGCCCGGCTCGGCTTCATGGGGTTTCACGTTGGCGCTGAGAATGTGCACGCCGATCACCGGAGCGAAGAACACCGCGACAATCCACGACACAATCATTGCCACGGCAATCACCGCAAACAGCGTGTAGGTGTACTCACCGGCGGAGCTGGCGTTGAGGCCGATGGGCACGAAACCGGCGACCGTCACCAGCGTCCCGGTGAGCATCGGGAACGCCGTCGAGGTGTAGGCGAACGTCGCGGCCTCCTCCTTGCTCTCGCCCATTTCCAGGCGTGTGACCATCATCTCCACGGTGATCATCGCGTCGTCCACCAACAGGCCGAGGGCGATGATCAAGGCACCGAGAGAAATCCGCTGCATGGTGATGCCACTGTATTCCATGAATACAAAGACCATCGCCAGCACTAGCGGAATCGAGCACGCCACCACCAGTCCGGCGCGCACGCCGAGGCTGATGAAGCTGACCACCAGCACGATGATCACCGCCTCGAACAGGGCACTGGTAAAGCCACCGACCGCTTCTTCCACCACCACCGCCTGATCGGACACGGTGTGCACACCGACGCCAACCGGCAAGTCTGCGGTCAGTTCATCGATGCGCTGGTGCAACGCCTTGCCGAACTCCTGAACGTTGCCGCCCTTCTGCATGGCAATCGCCAGACCGATGGCCGGCTTGCCGTCGAAGCGGAATTCCGGGGTAGCCGGATCGGTGTAACCGCGAGTGATGTCGGCGATGTCAGCCAAACGATAGAAACGGTCATTGAGTTTGAGATTGACCTCGGCCAGATCTTTTTCCGAGGCGAACTGCCCGGAAGTGCGCACGGAAATCCGCTCAGGGCCGGCCTCGATCACACCGGCCGGGGTCACGGCGTTCTGCGATTGCAGGCTCTGCACAACCTGACGCTGATCGATACCCAACGCCGCCAGTTTGCGGGTAGAGAAGTTCAGATAAATCACTTCGTCCTGCTGGCCGATCATTTCGATCTTGCCCAGCCCCGGTACATTGCGGATCTCGGCCCGCGCCTGTTCTACGTAATCGCGCAACTGGCGCATGGTCAGGCCGTCGGCGGTGAAGGCGTAGACCGAGCCGAACACATCACCGAATTCGTCGTTGAACCCGGGCCCTTGAATACCTTGAGGGAACTGCCCGCGAATGTCGTCGATTTTCTTGCGCACCTGGTACCAGATTTCCGGAATATCCTTGGCGCTGGTGGTGTCGCGCAGGTACACGTACACCGTCGACTCGCCGGGGCGCGTGTAACTTTTCACGTAGTCGAGGGAGTCGAGCTCTTCGAGTTTTTTCTCTATGCGGTCGGTGACCTGCGCGAGGGTTTCTTCCTGGGTCGCGCCCGGCCACTTGGTCTGGATCACCATGGTTTTGATGGTGAACGACGGGTCTTCTTCGCGGCCCAGATTGAAGTACGAGAACACGCCCATCAGCAATGCGACGAACATCAGGTACCAGACGAATGACTGATGCTTGAGGGCCCATTCGGAGAGGTTGAAAGAGCCTTTCATTGACTGTCCTCGTCAAGTTTTACCGATTGTCCGGGTTTGAGGCTGTTGACGCCGGCGCTGACCACGCGCTCGCCATTCTTCACACCGCCCGCGAGCACCACACTGCTGTCGGTACGACTGATCACGCTGACGTCGCGGGGGCTGACGGTTTTGCTCTGGGTGTCGATGACCCAGATCCGTGGTTTGCCGTCGACCTCCTGCAAAGCGGTAGCCGGCAATTCGATGCGTGGTTTGATCGCCGAACTGAGGGTCACGCTGATCGCCGTGCCGAGGCGGAAACCGTCCGGTGTCTCGGCCAGCGTCAGGCGTGCGCGACGCGTACGCGTGGCGCTTTGCGCCTGCGGTTCGATCTCGCGAAGGGTCGCCGTAGTGTTGATACTCGGGTCGAGTTGCCCGGCCACCAGAAACACTACGTCGCTGGGGATCTGATCGACCAGGGTGTCCGGCAGATCGATCACCGCTTCCTTGATGTCCGGTTGCGCCAGGGTCACGACCTGCTGGCCCGCCGTCACCACTTGCCCGGCTTCGGCGTTCCACGCGGTGACCACGGCTTTATGGTCGGAACGCAGTTCGGTGTAGCCGAGCTGGTCCTTGCTTTGATTGACCGCCGCCCGTGCCTGGTCCAGCGAGGCCTGGGTGGTTTTCAGGTCCGTGGTGGCGATGTCCAGTTGTGCCTGCGCCCCTACGCCACGATCGAACAGCGCCTGCTGACGGCGGGCATTGGCCTGGGCATTGATCAGTTGCGCCTGAACCTTGGCCAGGTCGCCCTGGGCCGAACGCAATTGGTTCTGCTGATCAGACGGATCGAGGGTGGCGAGCAGCGTGCCCTTTTGCACTTCGGTTCCGACATCGACGTTGCGGCTGGCGATGCGGCCACCGACGCGGAAACCGGTGTTGCTTTCATAACGCGCCTGAATGCTGCCGGCGAAACGCCCGAGGCTTTCCTCGCTCAACGCTTGAACCTTGACCGATAACACCGGACGTACCGGCTCCGGAGGTGGCTCGCTTTTCGAGCAGGCCGCCAGCAACACACCCACCGATAACAGCCCCAGACGCTTCATGGCTGTGCTCCCGGTTGCAGATCCTTGTAGGTGTTTTCAGCGATTTCGACTTTCATGCCGGGATGCAACAACTGCCCACCCGCGACGATGACTTTCTCCCCGCCCTTGAGGCCTTCGCTGATGATGACCTTGCCGATCAGGTAGCGGCCGACGGTCACGTTGTGCAACTGCGCTTCACCTTTATCGTCGACCATCCACACCGCCGGATCACTGATGTTTTTGGTCAGCGCCGACCATGGCAATTCGACTGCCGACTTGCCGCTGCCCTTGGCGGTGGCGCTGACCACCGAGCCCAGCTGCATCCCTTGTGGCAGGCTGTCGAGGCTGACTTTGACTTGCACCGTGCCGGACTGCGCCGACACCGCCGGGGTGATTTCACGCACCGTGCCGGTGGTTTTGATGGCGGGGTTATCGAGCAGGCTGACGACGATCGAGGGATCCGCAGGACGCTCGGCCAGCAGCGACTCGTAGACATTGAACACCGCATCACGATCACCATCGCGGGCCAGACTGAAAATCGGCGCGGTGGCCTGGACCACTTGGCCGACTTCGGCTTGGCGCTCAGTGATGACACCCGGCGCGTCAGCGATCAGTGAGGTGTAACTGAGTTGATCCTTGGCATTGGCCAATTGCGCTTGCGCCGCGCTCAAGGCGCTTTGGCTGCTGCGCAACGCCGCTTGGGCGGAATCGTATTCGCTCTGGCTGGTGTACCCCTTGGGCAGGAGTTTTTGCTGACGCACGAAGGCGGCCGCACTTTGTTTCACCCGGGCTTGTTCAGCAACGACCTGGGCCTGGGCGGAATCGACGTTAGTCTGCAAATCCTTGGGATCGAGTTTGGCCAGCACTTGTTTGGCGGTTACGCGGTCGCCGACGTCGACCATACGCTGGATGATCTTGCCGCCGACGCGGAACGACAATTCGGTCTGCACGCGCGCCTGCACGTCACCGGTCAATGTCACCGAAGCCGCGTAATCCGTGGGTTTGACCTCTTGTACAAAAACCCGTGGCAGGTATTCCTCAGGGGCTTTTTTCTCGCCGCAAGCGGTCACCAAGGTGAGCAGACTCAGCATGACCGCTGTTTTCAAACCGGGACTCGCCATGCAGACTCCTTCCTGTGTACGAACGTGCAAGTGACGATACGACTGTGAGCTTAGAACAGGGTTCCGCCTTCGCCTGCGCGATCACAACATTTCCCTGTAGAAGCTGCCGCAGGCTGCGATCTTTGCTTTTAAAGATCAAGATCAAAAGATCGTCCGAACGCGGCTCGAGCCTTCGGCACCTCCTACAATGGGCGTCTCAAGAGAAGGAATTCCATGCTCAACACTCTGGCAGTGGCCAATTACCGTTCGATCAACAAACTGGTGATCCCGCTCGGCCGGCTGAACCTGATCACCGGCCCCAATGGCAGCGGCAAGTCCAACCTCTATCGGGCCTTGCGCCTGCTGGCGGAAACCGCTCAGGGCGGTGTAGTCAATGCGCTGGCCCGTGAAGGCGGACTGGAGTCGACCTTCTGGGCCGGGCCGGAAACCATCAGCCGGCGCATGCGCAACGGCGAAGTGCCGATCCAGTCGACGGTGCGCCAAGGTGTAAAGCGCCTGCGTCTGGGATTTGCCGGGGAGGATTTCAGTTATTCGATCAGCCTCGGGCTGCCCGATTCCAACGGACACTTCATGTTGCCCGAACATTCACGGCCGATCCCCTCGCGGTTCAGCCTCGACCCGCAGATCAAGCGCGAATGCATCTGGGCCGGCGCGCTTTATCGTCCCGCCAGCCTGCTGGTGGATCGTGACGGCCCAATGATTCGCGCACGCAACGAGCGCCAATGGGATGTGCTGGCGCAGCACACACCGAATTTCGACAGTTTGTTTGATCAGGTCGGTAGCCTGCGCAGCTCGCCGGAAGTGTTTCAGATGCGCGAGTTCATTCGTCGCTGGCGCTTTTACGATCACTTTCGCAGCGATGCCGACGCGCCTGTGCGTCAGCCGCAACTGGGCACGCGCACGCCGGTGCTGCATCACGATGGCCGCGATCTGGCGGCAGCTTTGCAGACCATCATCGAGATTGGTGATGGGGATGCGATGCGCGCAGCGATTACCGATGCGTTTCCTGGCGCTCGGGTGCATATCGAAGCACAGGCCGGCGGACGGTTTGCAGTCGAGTTTTATCAGGAAGGCTTGTTGCGGCCGTTATCGGCGGCGGAGCTGTCGGACGGGACGTTGCGCTATCTGCTGCTGGTCGCAGCGCTGCTGACGCCGAGACCGCCGTCGCTGATGGTGCTGAACGAACCGGAAACCAGCCTGCACCCGGATCTGCTGCCGGCGCTGGCACGATTGATTATCCGTGCTTCGGAGCAGTGTCAGGTGTGGGTGGTGTCACATGCGCGGCGGTTGATTTCGGCGTTGCAGGAGGATCCGGAGTGCAACTGCATTGTGCTGGAGAAAACCCTGGGGCAGACCGGAATTGTCGGCCAGCGGGTGCTGGATGAGCCGGCGTGGAACTGGCCGGATTGAGCGTTCAAGCCAAAAGCCCCTCACCCTAACCCTCTCCCAGAGGGAGAGGGGACTGACCGAGTTGTTCTTTCGAACTACGCCGACATGAAAGTCTCGAGTCGAACTCAGGTTTTGAAAAGCCCAGAGATCGGCTCCCTCTCCCACCGGGATTGGGCTGGGGTGAGGGACTGATTGGGGGATGCTCAAGAGTGACGCCGACGTGAAAATGACTCTGTGAATCCATAATCGACTCGGTTCCGCAGGTCGATGTCCGATGCAAGACAACTCGATCGGCTCCCTCTTCCTCTTCCTCGGGAGAGGGAGAGGGATTGAATGGGGGATGCTGTTGAATTACACCGACCTGAAAATGCCTCTGTGAATCCATAATCGACTCGGTTTGTCAGGTCGATGTCTGATGCAAGACACCTCGGTCGGCTCCCTCTCCCTCGGGAGAGGGCTGGGGTGAGGGGCAAGCCTCACCACCGACTCAACAGACAATCACCCCTGCCACTTGCCACCCTCGACAATCACGCTCTCAGGCTTGGTGTCATCGCTAAGTTCCTTACGCACATATTGGTCGTACAGCTTGAGCAGATACTTCTCCTCACCCAGCTTGGTCAGCTCGGTATTCACCCAGTCGCGCAGCTCGATATTGCCCTTCTTCACCGCCGGCGCAATCGGCGCTTCAGCCCCCAGCTTTTCATCGAGCACACGATAGCCCGGGTTCTGCTTGGCCCAGCTGAACAACACCAGATTGTCCTGTGCATAAGCATCGCCACGACCATTGGCCAAAGCTTGCAGCGATTCGGAGTTTTTCTCGAACTTCAGCAGTTTCCAGTCCGGATGATTCTTGGTCAGCCAGATATCCGCCGTCGTACCGGTGGTGACGATAGTGGTGCGGGTCGCCAGATCATCAAGTTTTTTCACCGAGCTGCTTTGCGGCACCAGCGCCTGCACCGCGACCTTGAGGTTCGGGTTGGTAAATTCCACCGCTTCCTTGCGCTCAGGCGTCACGGTCATGTTGGCGAGGATCAGGTCGACCTTGTCGCTTTGCAGGAAAGGGATGCGACTCGCCGGCTCGACGGCAACGAACTCGACCTTGTTTTCATCGCCGAGCAGATCCTTGGCGAAACGCCGACCGATGTCGGTATCGAAACCAACGTAGCGCCCTGCTTCATCGACAAAACCGAATGGCGGCTTATCGGTAAAAACACCAACGATCAGTTTGTCGCGAGCCTTGATCTTGTCCAGGTAACCGGCCGGCGCGGCACTCTCGCTGGCGACTTTTGGCTTCGGCGGTTCTTCGGTTTTGCTGCAACCGGCAAGCAAGGCGAGGCTCAGCAAGGGCAGTAAAAAAGCGGCAGTTTTCATAACAGTTCCAGTTCCTTTGTCGGATTCGTTTTTGGCAGTGTTGCCACGAAGGAGAACTTCTCCAGAAACTGCTGCGCGCGTGCGGTTTGCGGGTTCGTAAAGAAAATCTCGGGCGGGGTCTGTTCAAGGATGCGCCCGGCATCCATGAACACGATGCGATCGGCCACCGCGCGGGCGAAGGCCATTTCGTGGGTGACGATCAGCAGGGTCATGCCTTCGCGGGCCAGGCCCTGAATGACCTGCAAAACCTCCTTGACCATCTCCGGGTCGAGGGCGGCAGTGACTTCGTCGAAGAGCATCACCCGTGGATTCATGCACAGCGAACGGACGATGGCGATGCGTTGCTGCTGACCGCCGGACAGCTGACGCGGGAAGGCGTCGCGCTTGTCCAGAAGTCCCACGCGTTCGAGCAAGGCTTCGGCTTGTTGTTGCGCTTCACGGCGCTGACGCTTCTGCACCTTGAGCGGGCCAAGCAGCAGGTTGTCGAGCACGCTCATGTGCGGAAACAGGTGATAACTCTGGAACACCATGCCGATCTGCTGACGGATCTCGCGCCAGTCAGTGGCCTTGTCCAGCAGCTCACGGTCGAGAAATTTCAGGCTGCCGCTGTGGGCGACTTCGAGGCCATTGAGGCAACGCAGCAGAGTGCTTTTGCCGCAACCGCTGGGGCCGAGGATGACGATCACTTCGCCGCTCTGCACCTGCAGGTCGATGCCGTTGAGCACCTGCTGCTCGCCATAGAATTTGTTGAAACCGTGAAACTCGATCAATGCGCTCATGCTTGCGTCCAGCGCCCTCCAGCACGCGCGAAGCGGCTGACAGCGGGTAGCAGATGAAAAAGAAAAACAGAAACAACGCGCCGTAGATCAGCACCGATTCGTAGGTGCGCTCGATGATCTGCTGACCAACCTTGATCACATCTACTACTCCAATCAACACCGCCAACGAGCTGGTCTTGATGATCCGCGTGTAGACGTTGATGGTCGGTGGCGTCATGCGTTTCAGCGCTTGCGGCAGCAGCACGTAGCCGTAGAGTTGCGCCGCGTTCAGACCGATCGACAGCCCCGCTTCACGCTGCCCGCGCGGCAACGAATGCAACGCGCCGCGCGCCACTTCGCCAACCTCGCTGGCGCCCCACAGCGACAGCACCAGCACCGCGCACCAGAAACTCGGAATGCTCAGACCAAAGAAAATCGGCAGACCGAAGAACAACAGATACAGCCAGACCAGCACCGGGATCGCCCGGAACAGCTCCAGATACACCCGCAGGATCGCGTTCAGCCACGTGCTGTTGAGCGTGCGCAACACACCGTAGAACACGCCGCCGACGGTGCTGATGGCGATGCTCAGAAACGAGATCGACAGGGTTTGCCCGGCGCCCTTGGCCAATTGCGGCAACGAGACCCAAAGCAACTCAAGACCCGAACTGGCCATGCTGGAGCCTCCTTTCCAGACGGCTGAGAAGCAGCGACAGCGGCAAGAACAACAGCACGCAGATCAGTGTCAGCACGGCGAGCATTTCGTAGGTTTTGTAATAAAGCGCGATGTAGCTTTTGGTGGTGTAGAGAATTTCCGGCACCGCCACCGCCGAAACCACGGTGGTTTCCTTGAGCAGGAAAATGAAATTGGCGAACAGCGACGGCAGGCTGAGGATCCCCGCTTGCGGCAGGATCACGTAGCGCAGCAATTGGCCGTGGGACAGGCCGATGGAACGCCCCGATTCCAGTTGCGCCTGCGGCACCGCATCAACGCCGGCGCGCAGCACTTCGGTGAGGTAGGCGCCGCCGAGGAAGGTCATGGTGATGATCGCGGCGGTGAAACCCGACACCTGAATCCCCACAGCTGGCAAGGCGAAATAGACGAAGAACAACTGGATCAACAGCGGCGTGTTGCGCGCCAGTTCCACATACAAGCCCACCAGTTTTTGCAGGTACGGCGTGCGGAACACCAGAATCGTCGCGTTGAGCAGCGCCACCAGCAACGAAGTACCGATGGCGATAAAACCGACCTGCAGCGTCACGCCCACGGCTTTGAGAAACGCCGGCAGGGTGCTGAGGATAAATGCGTAATCGAAAGTCATGAAACGTCCTGGACGCCGCTCGGTAAGCGACGGTGGTGCAGTCCATGGGCAGCGGATGGCTGTCCGGCAGACACCGACTTTATAGGTATAAAAACAAGAATTTAAATACCGTTAAAGCATATTGATATCACCCAAAAAACTATCTTGTGGGTTTGCCGGGAAGGAATAAGAAGGCTATTTTCCTTTGCGCTGTAGGACGGATCTTTTTTTCACGAAAGCCCTCCAAGGATGAACAGCTTTTGGCCAGACTCCCCCGGCCAAACCCATAACAAGGAAGAGAACATGGACGTAAAAGTGCCGCAGCGACTGGATCCGCAGGAGATTGTGAAATTGTTGGTGGCGTTGCGCCGGGCGTTAAAGGCCACAGCGTAAATCAAAAGCCCCTCACCCCAGCCCTCTCCCGGAGGGAGAGGGGGCCGACTGATGTGTCTGGCGTATTACATCGACCTGAAAGACCTTATCGATTATGGATTCGGTAAAGCCGTGTCAGGTCGGTGTACTTCTACAGCATCCCCCAATCAGTTCCCTCTCCCTCTGGGAGAGGGTTAGGGTGAGGGGCTTTTCCAACGCACACACAAAAACGCCGATGACCATCACTGGCCATCGGCGTTTTCACACCTTGAAGGGGTTCACTCAAGCGTCAGATCAGAACGCCGGCAGTACCGCGCCGTTGTACTTCTTCTCGATGAACGCTTTGACTTCCGGGCTGGTCAGGGCTTTGGCCAGTTTCTGGATCGCGTCGCTGTTCTTGTTGTCCTCACGGGCCACCAGGAAGTTCACGTACGGCGAGTCAGCACCTTCGATCACCAGCGCATCTTTCTGCGGGTTCAGCTTGGCTTCCAGCGCGTAGTTGGTGTTGATCATGTCCAGATCAACTTCCTTCAGAACACGTGGCAGCAGGGCCGATTCCAGTTCCTTGAACTTGAAGTTGTGCGGGTTCTTGGCGATGTCTTTCGGCGTTGCCACAGCATTTTTCGGATCTTTCAGCTCGATCAGGCCAGCCTTCTGCAGCAGGATCAGAGCGCGACCGCTGTTGCTGCCTTCGTTCGGGATGGCGATGGTCGCGCCGTCCGGCAGTTCAGCCAGGGTCTTGTATTTGCTCGAGTAGCCACCGAACGGTTCAACGTGCACGCCCTGCACGGTCACCAGGTACTTGGACTTGTCGTCCTTGTATTTGCCCTGGTTGAAGCTGTTCAGGTACGGCTGGGTCTGGAAGTAGTTGGCGTCCAGACGCTTCTCGCCAACCTGTACGTTCGGTTGAACGTAGTCGGTGAAGACTTTGATTTCCAGATCCACGCCTTCTTTGGCCAGGGTTGGCTTGATCAGCTCGAGGATTTCAGCGTGCGGCACCGGGGTCGCGGCAACCACCAGTTTCTCACCGGCATTGGCCAGGGAAGCAGTCAAAGCAGCCGCCAATGCGGTAAACAACAGAACCTTTTTCATGCAGTGTCCTTATCGAAAATCACGGTCGTCATCGACGACGGCATTAATACGTGTGCCAGTGAAGTGATATCGCTGGCGTGGGTCGGACAATACCGGGATTTTTTATTCCCGGACAATAACGTTTATTCAGCTTCATATTCCATTTTGTTCATGTTGAACGAATCGGTTACAAACCCTCACTCAAACGAATCAGCAAATTTTTCAACGCCTTACGTTCATCGACGCTGCCGCCGATGTTGATTTGTGCAACCAGTCGCTCGATCTGAAGCTGCGGGCCAGACACCTCGGGCAAGTTCAGGTGTTCCGGCAGAATCTCGTCACCAGTACTCACCAACAAGGCAAAGTGAATGACGTTTTCCAGCTCACGGGTGTTGCCCGGCCAGCTGTGTTGTTCGAGAACATGCTGCGCCGCCTCGCTGATCAGCGGCACGGGCAAGTCGAGGCGCTGGCTATAAATGCCGAGGAAATACTCGGCCAACGAAAGAATGTCGCCGATGCGCGCGCGCAAGGCGGGCAGCTCCAGTTGCCCTTCGCTCAAGTAGTGATAGAGCCGCTCGTGGAATTTCCCCGCGTCCACCGCTTGCGCCAGATCGATACTCGTCGCTGCGACCAGTCGCACATCCACCGGGCTCGGCTGATGCGCACCGACACGGGTAACTTCGTGATTCTCCAATGCGGCAAGCAATTTGATTTGAATCGGCAGCGGCAAGTCGCCGATTTCATCCAGATACAAGGTGCCGCCGTTGGCCGAACCGAACCAGCCTGCACGGCTGCTGGCCGAGCCGCTGTAACTGCCGGCGGCATAGCCGAACAGTTCGGCATCAGCGTAGGTCGGGCTGATCGCCCCGCAATTGACCGAAACGAACAGACCGCTGCGGTCGCTGGCGCGATGGATGTGCCGGGCAAGCAATTCTTTACCCGTGCCGGTCTCGCCACGGATCAATACCGAGGTCGAGCGCGGCGCCAATTGCTCCAGTTCTTCGCGCAACTGACGCGAGCGCGGGTCGACAAACACCAGCGCTTTGGCGCGAATGCTCAGGGGACTTTTTTCAGCGTCGGGAAAGGTCAGCAACGGCTGACCGAAGGTTTCGAAACTCATGGCAGACTCCCGCCCAAAACCGCCGGCAGACGGGGGCGTTGAAAGAAATAAAAATCAGGCGCGGCGGCGAGCGTGGTGTTCCATGCGGTTTTGCAGGCGATAGAGATAAGCAAAACCCTGCTCCCAACGCTGATGCCCGGACTTGACGTTGATGTGCCCGGCACCGGCGAGAATCCCCGCCTCGGCGCCCCAGTTACGCGCCAGCTCAAGCGCTCGCGGAGCACTGACGGCAGCATCGTTATCGGAGCTGACCACCTGGCTTGGAAATGGCAGCAGATCAGTCGGAATCGGTGCGAAGTTACGCAGCGCCGGCGCGCAGGCCGGGCGCTCGACATCGGCCGGCGCGACCAGCAAGGCGCCGCGTACCTGACGCAGGTATTGCAGCGGCGCAGTGGCTGCCCAGTGGGCAACCGTGACGCAGCCGAGGCTGTGCGCAATGAGGATCACCGGCGTGCTGTCGGCGGCAATTGCCTCGGCCAACGCCGCGACCCAGTCTTCACGACGCGGCGTCAGCCAGTCGGCCTGCTCGACCCGCGCGCTGTTCGGCAGGCTGTTCTGCCAGTGGCTTTGCCAATGATCTTCTGGCGATCCTTGCCAGCCCGGCACAATCAGGTAGCGGATTGATTCGTTGCGCATGGGGAGCTCTCCTGCGTCGTGTCTGTTCCTGAACGAGTATAGGGAGGGGATTTATATTCGTTAAGGAATAAGAAGCTATTTATTAAGATCTGAATTGAATATAAGGTTTGTGCATGGCTTGAAGTCTTTTCCCCCTCACCCCAGCCCTCTCCCCCAAGGGGGCGAGAGGGAAAGGGAGCCGATCTTCATGCCGTTCAAATCCTGAGTTCGACTCGAAATCTCAGGTCGGCGTACCTTGAACAATCACCACGGTCAGTCCCCTCTCCCTCTGGGCGGTCCGACGTTTCGGGAGGGCTAGGGTGAGGGGCTTTTCCATATGCCAGAAATAAAAAAAGGGCCGCACCCTGCCAAGGAGACGGCCCCGGAAAAACGTTGAATCTGTCACCGCGCAGTAATAACCGACAACTTGGTAATCCCCGCCCGTTCAATCGAAGCCATTGCCCGCGCCACTTCGCCGTAGTTCACCCCGTCATCGGCCTGCAACTGCACGCGTACTTCCGGGTCCTTGGCCTTGGCCGACTTGAGGTTGAGTTCCAGCAAGTCCGGCTGAATCTCGTCCTTGTTGATAAACAGCTTGCCGGCGCCATCGATGCTCACCACCAGCGGATCCTTCTGCTCGACCGGCGCCACCGCTTCGGTCTTCGGCAGGTTGATCGGGATCGCGTTGGTCAGCAGTGGCGCGGTGACGATAAACACCACCAACAGCACCAGCATCACATCCACCAGCGGGGTCACGTTGATCTCGCTGAGTACCTCGTCACTGTCCTGCGTGGAGAAGGCCATATCAGGACGCCTCCTTCACTTTTGCCGCGTTGCCCGGGGCTGCAACCTTGTGCGCCGTCGGGTGAATCAACACGCGGAAGGAGCTCTTCTGCGCCAGGCTGTAGAAGTCGTGGGCGAAGTCATCCAGGTCCGCCGCTGTCAGTTTCAACCGACGCAAAAAGTAGTTGTAAACCAGCACCGCTGGCACCGCGACGGCGATCCCCACACCGGTCGCAACCAGTGCCGCACCGATCGGGCCGGCCACCGTTTCCAGGCTCGCCGAACCGGCCGCGCTGATTCCCTTCAACGCTTCCATGATTCCCCACACCGTGCCGAACAAACCAATGAACGGCGAGGTGCTACCAATACTGGCGACCACTGCCAGGCCTGTTTCCAGCGAACGCCGTTCGCGGACAATTTGCTGGCGCAGTGCGCGCTCCAGTCGATCCTGATGGTTGATCGCCTGGCTCAAATCATTCGCCTGCGGCGCCTCGCCCACCTGAATCGCCGCGTAACCGGCTTGCGCAACCCGCGCTGCGGCGCCGGGCTGGGTTTCGCTCAATTCAGCGGCGGAATCGAGACTCGACGCCGCCCAGAAACGCTTATGAAAACGCCGATCCTGCGCCTTCAGACGCCCGAACTGCCAAGCCTTGAGCAGTGCCAGACCCCAGGTGGCGACGGAAAAAACCACCAGCAGCCAGATCACCGCGCTTTCGATGGATTCCAGTGGAGATGCCAGTAACGTCATGATGTATTCCCTCGTGTAAACGTTTCGCGCGAATTTGGTTTCGGTTTAATGAATCTTGAAATCAATGGGCACGCTGACCCAGCCGTCCTGGGCGACATCACCCTGCTTGGCCGGGACGAAACTCCAACGTTTCACGGCATTCAGCGCCGCGTCGTCGAGCTGTTGCCGACCACTGCTTTTGGCTATCTGGATCTCACCCGGTTTGCCGCTGGCCAACACATGCACACGCAGCAACACCGTGCCTTCCCAACCGCGACGCTGAGCCAGCGACGGGTATTCCGGTGCCGGGTTTTTCAGGTACGCGGCATTTGCTGAGGCCGGGGTAACGGGTGCCGGCGCGGGGGGAGCAGGTGGCGCGGGCGCTGCAACCGGGGCTGCCGGTTGTGGCGGCGCCGGTGGTTGCTCGACCGCTTTCGGTGCTGGTTTGGGTGCCTGTTTAACCACCGGTTTGGGTTTCGGAACGGGTTTTGGCGGCGGCGGTGGCTTTACCGCCAGTTCGTCTTCTACCGGCGGCGGTGGCTCAACCACAGGCGCAGGTGGTGGCGGCTCGACAACCGGTGGCGCTGGCGGCGCCGGGCGCGAGAATTCGATGGTCATCGGCGGAATTTCCGGCGGCACAATCGGCAGCACCGGCGTCGGCTTCTGGCTGATCCAGTAGATCACCGCGCCATGCACCACCAACGCGAGCACGCCAAGCAGAATAGTTTCGCGCCGAGTCAGAATGCCCTTGGGCGCACGCTGCAAACGCAACTGCCCCAGCGGCACACGATGCGCCCGGCCGAGATCGACCAATTCGCCACCTGGCGTCTGACGCCACAGCAATTCCTCTGCGCTGGCGGCGGTCTGGACATTGCCCATTGATTCACTCCCTGCGGTCTTTTTGCGTTCTCTACAAAAACTGTCGATCAACCATTTGTTGAATCCCCCACGGCGGATCGACGGGTGAATCATTGGGCTTGGCGCTTATCTCCGAAAGTAATCTTTAACGTTATGCATAGGTCTTTATGGAATATAAAAATTGATCAATTCTGCCAAAGCCACGCGCCACGCGGGCTGCAGCGATGCGTGAAAAAGCGCATGCTTTTCAGGCATCGAAAGTATTCATGCAACGCATCAAATTCGCCTGACCCGGTTTTGTGGGACAACTAATACCAAGTAAATAGTGATTGTTATTTTGCCGGAACAATAAAAAAGGCCGACGCACTTTCGTGCGTCGGCCTTTAACAATTGCGCGCGGATTATTGTTTGACGAATTCCCCTGCCAGGGTCACTACTTCACCGTCAAAATTAGTACGAGAACCGGCCGCGCGAACTTTTGCGTAATTGTGATCAGGAGAAAACAACGACCACGCCTGAAATCCGCTATTACCATTCAGACCGACAAATGTGATGGTGGTAGGTTGTCCGGTGCTGTTCTGGAAATGGTAATGCCCGTAGCTGACGTCATAGTTAACGCCGCCCTGGCTGAACGTGCCGCTGAATGTACCGTTGGAGTCGTTGCCATCGGTAATCGTCAGTTTGGCGCCAGCGTTAGCGTTCACATAAGTGCCATTAATGCTCGACATGATTCGATTTCCTTTATCGTTGGGATAAGTATCTTCCGATGAGAGCAAGTTTCCTCCTGGAAACTCACGACAGTCAGGATGGTTGGACATTCAACTATTGTCCACGCCACTGGCTAACGAAATTGCAATAAGCACTATTCACCCCGCTCATAACTTATCGCCGTTCGTTCGCGCATTAATTCCAATTCAACTAACGACTGGCATTGGTTTGCTGCACACCGACAACTGGAGCATTAACCACTGTCTCGGAGCGTGGCGTGCCCGTTGGTACCCAGTCATAACTCACAGGTAGCGCCCGATACACCCAGTTGCTGATCGCATCGCTGCCCGGCGCCTTGCCCAGATACGGGCTGACGTATTCCCAGACGTTTTCACCGCTGGTTGTCACCTGGAAAAATCGCCCGTTCATGCCTTCGTCGATCAACGTGTTGCCATTGGGCAAGCGCCGCGCACTGCTGATGAACGAACTGTAGAACGCCCAGCCCGGTTGCTTCGAATTCGCCGCGCTGTACTGCCAGACAATCTCGTTTTTCAGCGGATCGATTTCCAATACTCGCGAACCGGAAATCAGCCCGAGGGTGACGTTCGGATAACCCGCCGAACCCTGGTTATCGAATACCAGCAAGTTACCGGCTCCAGGCAATCCGGCCGGAATGATGTGCGCATCATGCTGACCGACAAACTGATCCACGGGACGCGGCAGTTTCTGTGCAGTCTTCGGGTTGATCAGCGGCAAATTCGGTCCGAGACGCCAGACCACTTTGCCGCTGCTCTTATCGATGATCGCGATGAAGTTGGCGTTGCGTGAATAAATCATACCGACGGGAAACACACATAAACTCCATACCTGTCAGGTTTGACAGGTGACACGCTAGAGTTTTTGCTTCCTAAATAAAGGCGTCGTCCCTCTACATCCGAAGTCACCTGACTGATCAAGGAAATTCGCCATGGAAGCCAAACGCCTTATTTGTTTTTTCCCTCTGATGCTGACTGGCTGTTTGCTGGTCGCACAGGCCGATACCGTACCGCCCGACGGCCAAGTTGACGTCGCACCAGCCCAAGCGCCAACGGCCAACTCCGGAACACCGCCGGAGCTCTCGGTATCAGTTCGAAACAATCACGATGGCCCGGTCAACGTCTTCCAGCAGCGCACAAAAATCGTCCTGCAAAAGGGAGATGTCTGGAATTCTGACTATTCGAAAGGCGTGATTTCCGTAACCACTGCAAATACGGAATCGACCATCAAGTACGTCATTTCCGAAGGGCGCAGCACTCGATGTGCGACCGACCTTTGCCTGATAGTGCAGTGACTTCCTCCACGCGATGTCAGAAGTCGTAGCGACCGGTGACGCCGAGGGTACGCGGCGTGCCGAGCAGGCCTTCATAGCCGCCGTTGCCGCCCGTCCACAGGGTCGTGTAGTAGGTTTTGTCGAAGGCGTTTTTCAGCCACAGCGACACGTCCCACTGGCCCTGATTGAAATCGCCGCGCAGGCCGGTGGAGAAGTTGACCACGGCGTAACTCGGGATCTGTCCGTAGTCGGAATCCTCGACTGTGCCGACGGCTTTGGAGCGGAATGCATAGCTGGCGGTGACGTAGGGTTCGAAGCCGTTATCCAGATTCCATTTGTATTCGCCGTTGGCGTTGCCGATCCATTTCGAGGCGCCGACCACTTGATGCCCGCTGAGATCGCAGGAGGCTGGAGCGCCCGGCGCCTGGCTGACTTCCGGCGGGCACGGGGCATCTTTGTACGAGAGATAGCTGACGTCGTTGTAGGAGCCGTTGATGTTCAGGGTCAGGCCGCGCAACGGGATCACCGTGCTTTCGAACTCGACACCGCGCGAGCGCACGGAACCGGCGTTGGTCAGGTACTGGACGCGATTTTCCGCATCGTAGGCGTTGGTCTGGTAAGCGTTGACCTGAGTCCAGAAGACGTTGGCGTTGAGCTGCAGACGGTGATCCCACAGCGTGCTCTTGAAGCCGAGTTCGGCGTTGTTCGCGCGTTCGGTGCCGATCAGCAGTGAATCCGCGCCGGCCACCGGAGCTGACCCGACAGCCAGGTTAACCCCGCCGGATTTCTCGCCGTGGGACAGCGTGGCGTAACCAAGCACGTCATCGGTGACGCGATAGCTGAGGTTGAGCAGCCCGGAAGGACTCGAGCTGTACTGGTTCAAATCACCGGAATCATAAGCGCCGGCCCGACCGCGTCGCGCCGTGGCCGCAGCGCCAGTCACGACGGCGCCACCGACCGGCGCATTACGCGTGACCCAAGCGGATTTTTCTTCATAAGTGCCACGCACCCCGGCGGTGAAATCCAGCCGCTCGGTGAGGTGCCAGGTGCCTTGGGCGAACAGCGCAAAGCTGTCGGTCTTGATATGGCCGTTGCCAACACTGGTGACGTTGGCCAGCGCACCGGCCGGCGTGCCGTTCCAGATATCAGCCTGCGGGCCGTAATAGGCGAAGGATTTGTTGTCCAGGTTGTTGCCGAAGTAGTACGCACCTACGACGTAATCGAAGAACTCGCCCTTCGGCGAGGCCAGGCGAAATTCCTGCGAATACTGTTTGTCCTCCACCGACACCCCGGCGTTGTAACTCGCCGGCACGTTGAGACCATCGTCGTTGCGCGGAGTGAAATTCCAGAAGCGATAGGAGCTGATCGAGGTCAGTGTGAAGTCGCTCGGCAGCGTCCAGTTGGCCTCCACCGAGGTGCCACCCTGATGCACGGTGACGTGCTGGTCATTGTCCAGATTGACCTTGCGGTGTGAGCCGTTGACCAAGGTTGCGCCGGCCGCGTTGGCGCGCGACTGGTAGAGATTGACGCCATTGATTGTCGGCCCGGTGTTGTAGAGCACGCGGGTACCGGCGCTGGAATCCTCCTCGTTGTAGTCACCGATCCAGCGCAGATTGAAATCTTCATTGGGCTTGAACAGCAGTTGCGCGCGGAAGCCCTCGCGCGAGCCGCCGTTGAGATCATGGCCGTCGTATTCGTTTTTGATGTCACCGTCGCTACGGGTTCGATAAGCCGAAAAGCGTCCGGCCAGTTGATCGTTGAGCGGGCCGGAAATGGTGCCCTTGGTCTGGAAATAACCGTCCTCGCCGACCGAGGTTTCGATACTGCGCTCAGGGGTGAAGGTTGGGGCACGGGTGCTGATGTTGATCACCCCGGCGGTGGTGTTTTTGCCGAACAGCGTGCCCTGCGGCCCACGCAAGACTTCGAGCTGTTCGATGTCCATCAAGTCAAACACCGCCATCCCCGGACGCCCGAGATACACGTTATCGATGTACAAGCCAACACTGCCTTCCAGGCCATCGCTGGCCGGGTTATTACCCAAGCCGCGAATCGATACGCTGGACTGGCGTGCGTGCATGTAGGCGACGTTGACGCTGGGTACCAATTGCTGCAAATCCTGAATCCGGTAGACCCGCTGCGTCTCCAGATTCTGCCCGCTGACCACGCTCATTGGCGTCGGTACATCCTGCGAACTTTCCTCTCGGCGGCGGGTGGTAACGGTCACGGTTTCCAGTTGCGAACTGTTGGCGGCAGGCTTGCCGGCCGGCACTGGCGCCGGGGTTTCAGCATCGGCGGCGTAGCCGTGAGTCCAGCTCGCGCTCCCTGCCAGCAACAGGGCCAGAGGCAGACGTTTGAGCCGTCGTGGCGTTAAGGGTGACGCAAGGTTCAACGGACTCATGGCGCGGCTCCTGGTCAAAAAACACACAGACATCTTCAGCGCTGCATATTCTTTTAAGTTATTTATTTATGGATTTACAAATATTTACTGCATAAGAGATTGCCTTTATAAGGAGTCGACCTAATGCATATCCAATGCATTTCCCGGATATTTTTTATGTGAAAAATGCATATCGACTTGCGCCAACTTCGTCACTTCATCGCCCTGGCTGAACAACGCAGCTTCGTCGCCGGCGCACAGGCCGTGAACCTGTCGCAGTCAGCGTTCAGCCGCAGCATTCAGGCGCTCGAGCACAGCGTTGGCTGCCAGTTGGTTGATCGCGGGCGCAAGGAATTACCGCCGACCAAACAGGGCCAGGTGCTGCTCGAACACGCGCGGCGACTGGTCAGCGGCGCGCAGCAGATGGCCAACGAGATCAGCCAGTTCAATGGTCTGGAAGCAGGAGAATTACGCTTCGGTTGTGGGCCGGCGCCGGCGGCGGGTTTGATTCCTCGGGCGATTGGCAGCTTTATCGGGCGCTATCCGAAAGCGCGGGTGCAATTTCAGGTCGATGACTGGCAGAGCCTGAGCAAGCGATTACTCAGCGAAGAGTTTGAATTCTTTGTCGCTGACACTCGGCACTTCGAGGCAGATCCGGATTACCTGACCTACCGGCTGCGACCGCGCAAGTGGCATTTCTGTTGCCGCGCGGGGCATCCATTGGCCGGGTTTGATCGGGTCAGCGCCGAGCAATTAATGAGCTATCCGCTGGCGGTGAGTATTCGTCCGCCGAACCTGCGCAAGGTCATTGTCGACCTCAGTGGGCGGCCGGATTTCACGCCGAATGTCGAGTGTGAAAACAGCTCTAGCCTACTGAGCGTTGTGCTGCGTTCGGATGCGATCGGGATTGTCGGGGCGTACTCGGATGCACTGCATCAGGCCAAGGGTGAGTTGGTGTGTTTGCGCATTGAAGGGTTGGCCGATGATCTTGAGGAGTTGTACACCCGCTATGGGATTGTCAGCCGCGCGGGGTATCGATTGTCGCCGTTGGCCGAGGCGATGATTGAGCAGATCAAGGCGATTGATGCGGTGGATGAAGAAGTCTGTTCACTGGAGAATTTTGCTGTCTGAGATGACGCTTTCGCGAGCAGGCTCGCTCCCACAATGGATTGTGGTGAATGCAGAATGTGTGATCGACACTAACCCTGTGGGAGCGAGCTTGCTCGCGAAGGGGCCAGTACAGTCTCCGATGCACTGCCTGCATAAAACCCATTCCCCAAATGCACTTGCCGAACACCCCCACCGAAAGCGAAAAACCTCGCCTGTCCCATTGACCGGTGAACCCCATGCCCACCCCGCCAAACCCCGTGCGCAACGTGTTGTACATCATGTGCGATCAATTGCGCCGCGATTACCTGTCCTGCTACGGCCATCCGCATCTGCACACGCCAAACATCGATCGACTCGCTGCGGCCGGCGTACGTTTCAGCCGCGCCTACACCCAAGGCACGATCTGCGGTCCGTCGCGGATGTCGGCCTACACCGGACGTTATGTCAGCAGCCATCAAGTGGCGTGGAACGCCGTGCCGTTGCCACTGGAAGAACTGACCATCGGCGATTACCTGCGCCCGCACGGCATCCGTACTGCCTTGGTCGGCAAGACCCACGCGACGGCGAATGTCGATGCCTTGCAACGCCTGGCGATCAACCCCGAGAGCGAACAGGCCGAAACCCTCAACGAAGTCGGTTTCGAACCCTATATGCGCCATGACGGCATCTATCCCGACGATCCGCTGTTCGACGACAAGCGCGAATCCGCGCCCTACACCCATTACCTGCGCGAACACGGCTTCGACGGCAAAAATCCCTGGCACGACTGGGCCAACGCCGCCGAAGGCGAGAACGGTGAAATCCTCAGCGGCTGGCAAATGCGTCATGCGAATTTGCCAGCACGAATTCCCGAGCAACACTCAGAGACTGTCTACACTACAAATCGAGCCATCGACTTCATCACCGAGCAAGGGGAGAAATCGTGGTGTTTACACCTTTCCTATATCAAACCGCACTGGCCCTACATCGTACCGGCTCCGTACCACGCCTTGTACAGTACGAAATCGATTCTCGAAGCGGTCCGTGCGACGCCCTTTGAAGCCAGCAAACACCCCGTATACACTGCCTTTCGCCAGCACGAGGAAAGCCTCAACTTCTCCCGCGATTCAGTACGATTGACTGTAATTCCTACGTATATGGGCCTGATCAAGCAGGTGGATGATCAGCTCGGGCGACTGTTCGATTTTCTGCAGAGCAATGGCCGTTGGGACGACACGTTGATCGTGTTCACCAGCGATCACGGCGACTTTCTCGGTGATCACTGGCTCGGCGAGAAGGAGTTTTTGCTGGAGCAGGCGGTGGGCGTGCCATTGATCGTGCGTGATCCTCGGAAGGCAGCAGATGTCACGCGCGGAACAGTCGATGATCGACTGGCGGAAACCATCGATGCGTTGCCGACCTTTCTTCAAGCCTTGGGATTGCCGGGGGCGGAGCATCGGCTTGAAGGGCGTTCGTTGATTCCGCTTCTGCACGGTGAACACCCAGATTGGCGGCGCTATGCAATCAGCGAATACGACTACGCTTTTCAGGCGCCGGCGCGTGAGCGTCTGGGCCAGCCGATTGATCGTTGCCGGATGACCATGGTGCGCAGCGAGCGCTGGAAATACCTGGCGTACGACGGTTTTCGACCGCAATTGTTTGATCTGCTGAATGATCCGCAGGAGCTGCGTGATCTGGGGGATGACCCGGCGTATGCGGCGGTGCGCGAAGAGCATGCGGGGTATTTGTTTGAGTGGGTGCGCGGGTTGAAACGGCGGACGACCATCAGTCATCAGGAGATCGACTTGCGCGGGCAGCGGTTTCGTTATGGAGAGCCGGAAGCCGAGAAGGTTGTTCAGATTGGGGTTTGGTAGCTTTAAGAGCCCCTCACCCTAACCCTCTCCCAGAGGGAGAGGGGACTGACCGAGTTGTTTTTTAGCTATACGCCGACCTGAAATATCAAGGTTGAACTCAGGCTCGAAAAGCCCCCAATCGGCTCCCTTCTGGGAGAGGGCTGGGCGGGCGGCGTTCCGATGAGGGGCTGTTGATCTTCAGTCACGACCTTTGATGGTTTGACTGCGCTGCCCATTCGCGCCCACCGGCACTTCACCCTTGAGCGTCACCCGACGCACCACCCGATCCTGCGTGCCGTAATCATCAATCGCATAATGCTGCGTCGAACGGTTATCCCAGATCGCCACATCACCGGCCTTCCAGCGCCAGCGCACGGTGTTTTCCTGACGGATCACATGGCTCTGCAGTAACCCGAACAGATGCGCCGAATCCGCCTGTGAATACCCCTTGATGCGCTTAACGAAATGCCCGAGCAGCAAGCTCTTCTCCCCACTGATCGGGTGCACGCGCACCACCGGGTGCTCAGTCTCGTAAACGGTCGACGTGAAGACCTTGCGATAGCGCTCAAGCTTCTCTGCCGAGACGTCCGGCTTGGCGCTGGCGTAGTCGTATTCGTTGCTGTGCACGGCGACCAGTTTGTCGGCCAGCTCACGCAGCTCGGTCGGCAAGCCGTTGTACGCCGTCGCGGTGTTGGCCCACAGGGTGTCGCCACCGAATACCGGGGCCACCACCGAGCGCAGGATCGAGGCTTTCGGGTAGGCGTCGACGAAGGTCACGTCGGTGTGCCAGGAGTTGGCGCGCTGACCTTCAGAGCCGTCCAGTTCGAGCAGATAACGCGTGCCTTCACGCGACGGCACGGTCGGGTGCGCCACGGGTTCGCCGAGCAAATGGGCGAACGCTTCCTGACGCTGATCGTCGAGTTGGGTCTGTTCGCGGAAGAACACGACTTTGTACTGAACCAGTGCCTGTTGAATGGCTTCGATCGTGGCGGCGTCCAGCTCACCGGACAAATGCACGCCACGGATCTCGGCGCCGATACGACCAGCTACCGGGTGGATTTCCAGCGCGTGGACAGCGGGTTTGACTGCGAGTGCGGCATTGCTCATGGGTAGACCCTCATCGACTGCTTACGGTTTGGCGGCAGCGAAACAACGCTCTATCTATATTCCATTTACATCTAATAGATATTCACATGCTTCGTTGACGGAATAAGAGCTTGCATTTAAAACCTCTAGCAACCCTCGTCGCAAATGCCTTCGAGCTATTTTTAGGATGCCGGAAAAGCATATGGATCTTCGCCAGTTGCGTTACTTCATCGCCCTCAACGAACACCGCAGTTTTGTCCGCGCGGCGGATGCGATGGGCATCACCCAACCGGCGTTCAGCCGCAGTATTCAAGGGCTGGAACAGGAATTCGGCTGCGTGCTGGTGGATCGCGGCAACAAGGATCTGCGTCCCACGCCTGAGGGCCAGGTGGTGCTGCAACACGCCTTGAGCCTGGTGCAAGGCGCGGCGTTGCTCAGCGCCGAAGTGACGCAGATGACCAAGCTCGACGCCGGCGAGGTGCACTTCGGTTGCGGCCCGGCGCCAGCAGTGAAACTGGTACCGGACGCCGTGGCGCAATTCATCAACGCGCACCCGAAAGTGCGCACCTGTTTTCAGGTGGATAACTGGGAAAAACTCAGTCGCGCCCTGAGCCGTGAAGAGATCGAATTCTTCATCGCCGACATCCGTCATTTCGAATCCGATCCGAACTTCCAGACCCAGGCGCTGACACCCAAGCGCGGAGTATTTTTCTGCCGGCCGGGGCATCCGTTGCTGGCCAAGGAAAGCCTGTCAACCAACGACATGTTCGACTACCCGTTGGCAACCACACGCATCCCGCCGGGCATTCGCAAATTGCTGGCAAACCTCAGCGGCAGGATCGACTTTTCGCCGACCATCGAGACCGAGCATTTTCCGGCGCTGGTGAAAGTGGTGCTGCAATCGAATGCAATTGGTGTAGGTACGGAAGAGGCGTTTGTCGAGGACATTGCCAAGGGTTCGCTGGCGTTGCTGCACTGGCGCAATTTGCCGCAGAACCTGGAGAGCATGAATGCGCGCTGCGGGATTGTCAGTCGTACCGGGTTTCGCTTGTCGCCGGCGGCGCGGGCGATGATCGAGACGTTGGTGGCGGTGGATCGGCAGGAGGTCAGCGTCGCCGTTTAGGGCCCTTTCGCGAGCAGGCTCGCTCCCACAGTGGTTCGGTGGTGAATGCAGAATCTGTGTTCACCTAAGAACCCTGTGGGAGCGAGCCTGCTCGCGAAGAGGCCAGAGCAGGCGCTAAAGATTCAGAGCTTGGCCGCTGCCAGCTCAGGCGCCACCCAGTCGTTGACCTTGAACGGTTTGCGAATCAGCTTTTGCTGCGCCGCCAGATCCACTTTGTCCTGCAGGCTGCCAAGGAACACCGGATCCAGTGTCGACGGGAACACTTCGCTCAATTTCTGATCCTGCAGATCCTGCGTCAGGATCACTGGCGGATAACTGGCCAAACCTGAGACCAGTTGCACGTAAGCCGCCTTGTTGCTGTCCTCGGTCAGCCACTCAACAGCCTGCTGCTGCGCCTTGAGCAATTTCGCCACCGCTTCCGGGTGCGCTTCGACAAACTTGCCCGTGCCGACCAACACCGATTGCACGCTGCCCGCGCCGCCGAGATCCTTGGTGTTGAGCGGCAGTTCTGCCAGCCCCTTGGCCTGCAATGCCGTCAACCCGGAACTGCCCCAGGACGCATCGATCTGCTTGGCCGCCAACGCTGCAACCGCTGCGTTGAAATCCAGATTGATGACTTTCAGATCCTTCTCGCTCAGGCCCTGACTGGCCAGTGCCGCATCAAACGATAGCTGCGTCGCGGTGCCACGAAAAATCGCCACGCGCTTGCCTTTGAGATCCTGCAACGTCTTGATCCCCGATCCCGGTACCACGCCCAGATACTGTTTCACGCCGCGTGCGCTGGCGCTGAGCAGACGCGTATCCAGACCGTTGGACTTGCCGATGATTGCCGCAAGGTCGCCGAGATACGCCAGATCAACCTGACCGTTGGCAAACGCCTCATTGATCACCGGTCCCGCACCTTTAAAGAAACTCCACTGAATCTTGATGCCCTGATCGGCAAAGGCCTTTTCGAAGATCTGCTGATCGCGCAACACATCAACCACGCCCCCACCACTGTGTTGAGTGCCGGCGCTCAGGTCAGGCACGGCGATCCTGATTTCCTTGAGTTCGTCAGCATGCGCGGTGAACGCCAGCAGGCCCGCCAGAGCAGGCACGGCAAACAGACTGAAAACGCGTTTGAAGGGAAGGTTCATGGGTGCAGCTCCTTGATCACGACGGGCGTTGAGGAGCCGAAAGTAGGCCGAATGCACACCTTCGCTTAAATACTATAAATGCACATTTTTATAGCTTTTAACGCTAAGCAAGCAATAACGGGGCTTGCAGCGGCGTATGCATTATCAGCATCGAAAATATTCTTCGAATGCATTGGATGCGTGTGGGTTGGAAGCCTTAAATGGCGCTGCTTATCTCTAAAAATAACTTATTAAAGATTATTTATAACCATTAGCTCTTAGTTAATGCCACTAGAGATCGCAGCCTTCGGCAGCTCCTACAGGGGTCAATTCAAGGACGCATTCCCCCGTAGGAGCTGCCGAAGGCTGCGATCTTTTGATCTTGATCTTGAGCCAACCCGACAACGGAGGTCACCCATGGCCCGCCAATCCTTGCTCAGTCTCCCCCTACCCGCGCCGCCGCTGAAAAGTCGCCGTACCTGGCCCAGCCTGAACCAACGCCTGTTGCCATGGCTGCTGCCGCTCAGTCTGTTCGCGCTGTGGTGGCTGGCCGCGCGTAATGAGTGGATGAGCGAACAGATCCTGCCTGCGCCGTCGCTGGTGTGGAACAGCACTGTCGAGTTGTCCCAAGGCGAGTTGTGGAGCCATTTGTGGATCAGCCTGCAACGTTTGTTCTGGGGTTTGCTCGCCGGGATTTCGGCGGGTGCGGTTCTCGGTGCAGCGCTGGGATTCAGTCGTCGTCTTGAACGCCTGATCTTCCCGACCTTCGCCGGGCTTTCGCAAATACCGACGCTGGCGTGGATTCCCTTGTTCATGGTGTTTTTCGGCATCGGCGAAGTGCTGAAACTGGTGGTGCTGATCAAAGCCATCGTGGTGCCGGTGACCCTGCACACTCTGGTCGGCGTACGCGATGCACAGCCAAAACTGCGCGAAGCCGCCGCTGTTCTGCGTCTGCCTCCACGTCTGTTGATCCGTCGCCTGGTATTGCCCGCTGCCCTTCCCGCGTTTATGGCTGGCGTGCGTCTGGCACTGGCCGCCGGGTGGACCTCATTGCTGGCAGTCGAACTGCTGGCCTCCAGTGAAGGCATCGGTTACCTGATGGTCTGGGCGCGCCAGCTGTTCATGCTCGACATCGTTTTCGTCTGCATCGTGGTGATCGGGTTGATTGGCGTGGCAATGGATCGCGGCATCGGCCTGCTGGACAAAAAACTGGTGCACTGGCCGCATCCGGCCACCGCCGAAATTCGTCGCGGCCCGCACTATGAAGGCTGGCAGCGTCTGCAACCGTGGCTGCTGCCGCTGGGCTTGTTGGCGCTATGGCAATTGGCGAACGAACTGCAGTGGGTCGATGCCAACATTCTGGTCAGCCCGCTGGCCGTTTTGAGCACGGCATGGGACGGTCTGTTCGACGGCACTTTGATCAGTGGTATGGCCCTCAGTCTTGGCCGCACACTCGGTGGCCTGTTGCTCGGCGGCGGTCTTGGATTTGCCTTGGGCCTGCTGCTGGGTCTGTCGAACATCAGCGAACGCCTGCTCGGTCCGACCCTCGCCGCCCTCCGCCAGATCGCCATTTTCGCCTGGGTGCCGCTGCTCACCGCGTGGTTCGGTCTCGGCGAACTGGCGAAGTGGGTGTTCGTCGCCCTCGCCGCGTTCTTTCCACTGTTTATCGCCACGCAACGCAGCGTCGCCAACCTCTCGCCACAACTCAATGAAGCCGCACAAGTGCTGCGTCTGAGCCTCGGCCAACGCCTGCGTCGACTGGTACTGCCGGGCGCTGCGCCGGGGATTTTCGCCGGGCTCAGATTGAGCCTGATCTACGCCTGGCTCGGCACCATTGGTGCGGAATATTTCATGCCGTCCAATGGCGGTATCGGCAGCCAGATGATCGGCGCACAACAGTTGCTGCGCATGGATCTGATCATGGCCGGCATGCTTTTCGTCGGTCTCACTGGCGCCCTGCTCAACCTCATTGGCCAACGCCTGGAAATTCGCGCGACCCGCTGGAGACACGCATGAACGCACCGATTGTCAGCTTTAAACACGTAGGCAAATCCTTCGACGTCGACGGTTTCGAACTGGAGGCGATTCGCGAATTCAATCTGGACATTGCCGAAGGAGAATTCGTCGCCATTGTCGGTTCCAGCGGCTGCGGTAAGTCGACGTTGCTGCGTTTGCTGGTCGGCCTCGACACGCAGTTTCGCGGACAGATTACCGTGGACGGCAAAGCCGTCAGCGGCATTGGCGGCGAGCGCGGCATCGTCTTTCAGGAACACCGTTTATTCCCGTGGCTGACCGTCGCCGACAACATCGGTCTGGGTCTGGTCAACGAGCCGCTGAGCGCTGCGCAGAAGCAACAACGGATCAACGACTTCATCGATCTGGTAGGCCTGCGCGACTTCACTCGCGCCTATCCGCACCAGCTCTCCGGCGGCATGGCCCAGCGTGTGGCGATTGCTCGCGGCCTCGTCGCCAGCCCGCGCATTCTGCTGCTCGACGAACCCTTCGGCGCGCTCGATGCACTCACCCGTCAGCAGATGCAGGACGAGCTGTTGGCGATCCGTGACCGCGCGAAAATAACCACGATCCTCGTCACCCATGACGTCGAAGAAGCGATCTTCCTCGCCGACCGCGTGGTGGTGATGGAGCCGCGTCCGGGGCGGATCAAGCAAGTGGTCGACATCGCCTTGCCGCACCCGCGCCAGCGCAGCAGTTTCGACTTCCATCAGTTGCGTGAAGAGCTGCTGCACGAGCTGACCAGTGACGACCACTACCAACCGAGCGTGCCGGTGCAGATCCGCGATCTGCCGCTGACGTTCATTGCCTGCTGAACAGGAGTTTTGCGATGCCGCAACGTCCCAATTTTCTGGTGATTCTGGCCGACGACTTAGGCTTTTCCGACATCGGTGCGTTCGGCGGCGAAATCGCCACGCCGCACCTTGATGCCCTGGCCAACAATGGCCTGCGCCTGACCGATTTTCATACCGCGCCAACCTGCTCGCCGACCCGCTCGATGTTGCTCACCGGCACCGACCACCACATCGCCGGCATCGGCACCATGGCGGAAACGCTGACCCCGGAACTCATCGGCAAACCGGGTTATGAGGGGTACCTCAACGACCGCGTGGTGGCGTTGCCGGAGTTGCTGCGCGAGGCCGGTTATCAAACATTGATGAGCGGCAAATGGCACTTGGGGTTGAAGGCTGAACTGGCGCCTCATGCGCGCGGTTTCGAGCGCTCGTTTTCGCTGCTGCCCGGCGCGGCCAACCATTACGGTTTCGAACCGACCTACGATGAACAAACGCCCGGCCTGCTGAAATCCACTCCGGCGCTGTACATCGAGGACGATACGTTTGTCGATGAATTGCCCAAAGATTTCTATTCCTCCGACGCCTTCGGCGACAAGTTGCTGCAGTACCTCAAGGAGCGTGACCAGAGCCGGCCGTTCTTCGCCTACCTGCCGTTCTCCGCGCCGCACTGGCCGTTGCAGGCGCCGGCCGACATTGTCGAAAAATACCGTGGCCGCTATGACGCAGGCCCCGAAGTGTTGCGCCTGGAGCGTCTGGAAAAACTCAAGTCCCTCGGCCTGATCGAACCGGACGTCGAGCCGCATCCGCTGATTCAGTTAACCCAGCAGTGGGACGCGTTGAGCGACGAGCAAAAGCAGATTTCCGCGCGGGCGATGGAGGTCTACGCGGCAATGGTCGAGCGCATGGACTGGAACATCGGTCGGGTTGTCGATTACCTACGCCAGCAAGGGCAGCTCGACAATACGTTCATCCTGTTCATGTCTGACAACGGTGCCGAAGGCGCGCTGCTTGAAGCGTTCCCCAAATTCGGTCCGGAACTGGTGACGTATCTCAGCCAGCATTACGACAACAGCCTCGACAACATTGGTCGGGCTAATTCTTATGTCTGGTACGGGCCGAACTGGGCGCAGGTGGCTACCGCACCGTCGCGCCTGTTCAAGGCGTTCACCACCGAGGGCGGAATTCGCGTGCCGGCGCTGTTGCACTATCCGCAGTTGCCGCTCAAAGGACAGATCAGCCATGGTTTCGGCACGGTGATGGACGTCACGCCGACCATTCTCGATCTGGCCGGTGTGCGTCATCCGGGTAAGCTCTGGCACGGCAAACCGGTGGCGCCGTTGCGTGGTAAATCGTGGCTGGGGTTCTTGTCGGGTGAGACTGCGCAGGTGCATGACGAACACACGGTGACAGGTTGGGAATTGTTCGGGCGCCGGGCGATTCGACAGGGGTCGTGGAAAGCGGTGTGGATTCCCGGGCCCGTGGGGCCGGCGACCTGGCAGCTGTATGATTTGAGCAGTGATCCGGGGGAGATTCATGATCTGGCGTTGAGTCGGCCGCAGAAGCTCAGCGCGTTGATCGGGCATTGGCAGCAGTATGTCGAGGAGACGGGGGTGATTCTCAGTGAGTCGCCGTTTCAGCCGGATTGAGGCGAAGATCAAAAGCCCCTCACCCCAGCCCTCTCCCTGAGGGAGAGGGAGCTGACCGAGGTGTCTTTCGCTATACATCGACCTGAAAAAGCTTGGTCGACTATGGATTCGACACAACTTTTTCACGTCGGTGTAGTTCCCCAATATCCCCCGATCGGTCCCCTCTCCCTCCGGGAGAGGGCTAGGGTGAGGGCAGCTTGTCAGGCCTCTACCGCCTCCCCAGACACCGCAACTTCATTCCGACGAACAAACCGGTTCGCCCGCCCAAACGTTCCGAAATCGTTAAACCGCACCCCCATCTCACGCATCACCTTATGCGCCACCGGCACGGTCATCTGGCGGATATAAAACGGCTCCTTCACCACGAAATGATGGATCCCGTGACTGCTGCCAAAATTGAAGCAGAACGCCTGCAACGGCCACAGCCACCAAGGGTTCAACACCTGACACTGCTGCAGCACATTGCCCGGCTCGACATCGCCGTAGTAATGCATGTTCGAACTGATGAAGTGCAGGCAGAACGTGCGCAACACGTTCGGGCCGATGATCACCACGGCGGCGATATCGATCACCTGCATCACCGACAACGTCGTCGCTGACCACTCGATCGGTGAGCCCAGCAGGTATGCGATGCCGTTGGCTGCGTGAAAACCGAGAAACACGTACCACGCGCCCCAATGCACCAGCGCCAGCGGTGCATAGACTTTGAAAACCCGTTTCAGAATGCTCCACTTGTGCGCCCAGGTCGGCGCCCGCAGCAAGCGGATGAAGGCCGACATCATGTTGTCGCCGACCATCAACAACCGCGCAAAGCCCCACGGCTCGCCGTTGGTGATCGCGCGTTCTTCCATGTCGGTTTCTGTGCCAGAAACCTTGTGATGATTGAGGTGCAGATGCCGACGAATCCATGGATTGATCGTGCTCGGCCGCGCCAGCCACACCAAGCCCATCATCAGATTGTGCGGCACACGCTGTTTGCGGAAATACATGCTGTGGATCAGGTCATGCTCCAGCTCATGGGTCAGCGAAGCGAAAAACGCGTTGAGCAACAGGCACACCCACCACGCCATATGGCCACTGATGTACAGCGCCGCCGAGCCAATCATCCCGATCAGGGCAAAGGCCAGAATCCCCGCCCCAAGCGCATCCTGATATTTGAGAATCGGGTAGCGCTCACGCAATTCGACGCCTTTGGCCAGCACCACTTCGCGAATATGCGCTGATCGCTGGGCCGCATTGTGTCGCTGGGGACTTGCAGAAGTACCGTCCATGCTTCCATCCTCGGGTTTATGATGTTCGCATCGTGCCTCGCCAAGGCTTCAATTGCGGTAGCCGAGAACGCCAACCTGTTGACCGGAAGCGCCAATCAGCATGAAGGAACCGACCTCCCTCGCCAGCTGGACCCGTGCCTTGCGCAAGCAACTCGATGCGCTGGGGCTGGACAGCATTGCCCTGTGCTTGCAGGCCGGGCTCGACCCGAATTTGATGGACGACCCCAACGCGCGCTATCCGCTGTCCGGCACCACGCGACTGTGGGAAATCGCCGTGCAGGTCAGCGGCGACCCGGCGATTGGCTTGCGTGTGTCACGCTTTGTCAGCCCGACCACGTTCCATGCCTTGGGTTATGCGCTGGTCGCCAGCGGCAGTTTGCGCGAGGTGTTCGAACGCATCGTGCGCTATCACCCGGTGGTCAGCGATGCGCTGGAACTGGAACTGAGCCGAGGCGATGATCGCTACCAATTTCGTCTGAAAATTCCGTCAGGTAATCCGGCGCCAGCCTTCGAAGCCATCGATGCCTTCACCGCGATCTACGTGCGCACCTGCCGCAATCGTCTTGGTCGCGATTACGCGCCGCTGGCGGTTTATCTGCGCCGCCCGGAACCGAGCGATGCGCTTCAATGGCACAAAGTCTTCCGCGCACCGGTGCATTTTGGTTGTGCCGAGGATCGCCTGGAGTTCGCCCTTGCCGACTTTGACAGTCACCTCGACGACGCCAACCCGGAACTCGCCGAACACAACGAAGCCGTGCTCAAACGCACCATGGCCCAGCTCAAACCGCTGACCTGGGAGCGCAAGGTGCGCGATGCCATTGAAGAACAATTGCCGGAAGGCGAGCCAAGCGCCGAACGGATAGCTCAGGCGTTGCACCTGAGTTTGCGCAGCCTGCAAAGGCATCTGGCGGATGAGGGTTGTCGCTTTGATACGTTGCTTAACGAGAGCCGCGAGAATCTGGCGTTGCTGCATCTGCGCGATCCGCAGTGCTCGTTGAGTGAGGTGAGTTATTTGCTCGGGTTTGCCGACACCAGCAGCTTCAGCCGCGCGTTCAAGCGCTGGACGGGGCTGACGCCGGGGCAGTTTCGCGATGGGTTGCGCTGATTGATCCCAACACTGGGTCGTCAGATCCGGCGCCTTCGCGAGCAGGCTCGCTCCCACGGGGGAAACGCATTCCAAATGTGGGAGCGAGCCTGCTCGCGAAGGGGCCCTTTAATTCAACGCAAAACCCAGCTCAAAAACGGTGCCGTCAGCACCACTGCTCACCCGCACCTGCCCTCCATGCAACTGCATGATCGATTGCACGATCGCCAATCCCAACCCACCGGAGTCCCCAGGCTCTGCCCGTGAAGGATCGACGCGATAGAAACGGTCGAACAGTTTGCCCAGATGCTCCTGCGCAATTGCCGGGCCTTGGTTGTGCACCTGCAACCAGCACTCACCCGACTCGTCGCGGCGACGCAGACTGATCACCGATCCTTGATCGGCATGACGCACAGCATTGGCCAGCAGATTGCCGAGGGCACGTTGCAGCAATTGCTGATCGGCACGCAGTTCGCCATGCAGTTGGTTGTCCAGCCGCAGATTGCGGTCATCGGCCAAGGCTTCAAAGTAATCACACAGTTCACTGCCAACGCCGTGCAAGTCCAGGGTTTGCAGATTCAGCGCGCGCTCGGCCTGCTCGGCGCGGGCGAGGAACATCAGGTTTTCCGCCATGCGCTTGAGCCGTTCAAACTCTTCCATGTTCGAGGCGAGGACTTCCTGATACTCCTCGGTGCTGCGTGGATGATTCAGCGCCTGACCGTTGCTCGCCAACAAGGTGTGCAGCGGCGTGCGGATCTCGTGGGCGAGGTCGGCGGAGAACTGCGAGAGGCGCTGCACGCTGTCGTCCAGCCGCGCCAGCATGCCGTTGAGTGCCTGCACCGGTTCGAGCAGTTCGGTGGGCGTGCCGGCGGAGGGTAGGCGCTGATCGAGGCTGCGCAGATCGATGCCGCGCACTGCTTCGCTCAATTGTCGTAACGGTTGCAGGCCCCGGCGCAGCAACAGCAAGCCCAGGGCAAAGGCGAGCAACGCACCCAGTCCAACGGACAGGTAGAGGCGTAGGCGATAACTACCGAGCATCTGCTCGCGTTCACTCAGCACCTTGCCGGCGATGACCGTCAGCGGTTCGCCGTCCGGTCCTTGTGCGTCGCCGGATAACAGGGCCAGTTCGGCACCATCCGCAGCCTGCCAGGTCAGCACATCGCGGCGCTGCGGCGCCTGCTCGCGGGGGATCGCGTTCAGCCTCGGTAGATCGCGCTGACGCGGGTTGATGGCGATCACACTGGATCCATCGGCGCGGCGCACCAGCAGCAAACTGTCGAGATTACCGAGCATGTTCTGATACAGCCGCGGCCGTGCTTGCAAGGCATCGAGGCTGTCGCTGTCGGCGAGCAAGGCGCGCACCTGCTCCAGTCGTCCAAGCAACGCGAGGTCGTCGCGGTAGGCGATTTCCGACGCAAGTGAACGGTAGAGAAACACGCCAATCGCGCTCAACACCAAAGCGCAAACCATTGCGAACGCTAGCGCCAGACGCCAGGCGATCGACCTAGAGCGCATCGTCAGGCGCTTCCAGCTGATAACCGACGCCGCGCACGGTGTGGATCAGTTTCGGCATGTAGGGATCATCGACTTTGGAGCGCAAACGACGCACTGCAACCTCGACCATGTTGGTGTCGCTGTCGAAATTCAGGTTCCACACCTGCGAGGCGATCAGTGTGCGCGACAGCACTTCGCCCTGGCGACTGGCGAGCAGTTGCAGCAGGGCGAACTCCTTGTTGGTTAGGGCAATGCGCTGGCCACCGCGACTGACGCGGCGGCGCAGCACATCGATTTCCAGATCGGCAATGGTGTACGACTCGGCTTCGCGCATCGGCCCGCGCCGTAGCAACGTGCGTACCCGCGCGAGCAGTTCGGCGAAGGCGAAGGGTTTGAGCAAGTAATCGTCGGCGCCCAGTTCGAGACCGCGCACACGGTCTTCAATGGCGTCCTTGGCGGTCAGGAACAGCACCGGCGTGGCGCCGCGCTGACGGATCAGCTGCAGCAATTGCCAACCGTTGAGGCCGGGGAGCATCACGTCGAGGATGATCAGGTCATATTCCTGCTGCTCGATAAAGTAGCGCCCATCGAGGCCATTGAGCGCCACGTCCACGGCAAAACCCGACTCGCCCAGGCCTTTGGCGAGGAAATTCGCGGTTTTGGCTTCATCTTCTACGACCAGCAAACGCATGGCACACCTCGATTATTCAGACACACAGGCTAGGCGCCTTCGGCGGCGTTGCCCATTACAAACTTGTAATCAGACTGACGAGGTTCTGACGAAGGCCGGCGATTAAGGTGACGACCTTCGCTTTTGGAGGCTGTCCATGACCGTTAAATACTTCGTTGCAAGCCTGATGATCGGCCTCAGTGGCGTTGCTGTCGCCAGTCCTGAGCTGCCACGTCACGCTGATCTCGACCTGAAAACTGCACGGCTGCTCGCCGACACGGCAATGGCCAACTGCACCGGCACGGTGTCGGTGCTCGATCGGGGCGGCAATCTGTTGGTGACCCTGCGCGGCGACGGTGTCGGTCCGCACAACACCGTCGCCAGCCAACGCAAGGCGTATACCGCGCTGTCGACCAAAACCGCCACCCGGTTGTTCGCCGAACGTGCTCGCAGCAACCCGGAAACCGCCAACCTCAACACCCTTGATGAGTTGCTGTTGCTTGGCGGCGGGATCCCGCTGTTCCTCGGCACTGAACTGGTGGGAGCGATGGGCGTGGCAGGTTCCGGTGGCGGCGAGCAAGACGAAAACTGTGCGATCAAGGCTGCCGGGAAAACCGGTCTGGCCACTACCCGTTCCCAATAGGAGATGCATCCATGACGACTATGCGCATGACCCTCGCCGCGCTCGGCCTGAGCGCTTTTTCAAGCCTGGCACTGGCTGCCGGTAATCCGTTGAGCGTGCACGTGCTTAACCTGGAAAACGGCCTGCCGTCGCCGGGCATTAACGTGACCCTGGAAAAACACGTCGGCGAAAACTGGCAGCCCCTGGCTCAAGGCACAACCAATGAACAAGGGCGGATTGCCGAACTGTTCCCGGCCAAACAGCCTTTTGAAGCGGGTGAATACCGCGTGGTGTTCAAGACCGGCGAGTACTTCAAGAAGGTCAAGCACGACACGTTCTTCCCGGAGATTCCGGTGATCTTCGAGGTAAAACAGACCGATCAGCACTACCACATCCCACTGCTGCTCAGCCCGTACGGCTTCTCGACCTATCGCGGTTCCTGAATCAACACAGATCAAAAATGTGGGAGCGAGCCTGCTCGCGAAGGCGTCGGTTCAGTCGAAATCTCGGCTGAATGACCCACCGCTTTCGCGAGCAGGCTCGCTTCCACAGGGGATCTCAGGTGCCCGTTAGATCGTCGCCAGGGCGCGCAATCGCATGGCATCAATGATTTCGATCTCGCCGTACCCAAGCCCGATAATCCCCTGCCCCTGCAAGTCCTTGAGGATCTGGTTGGTGGTCTGCCGCGACAGCGACAGCATCGACGCCAACTGCTCCTGCGGCAGTTGCAGTACACGACGCGGCGCGTCGAGTTCGCCGTAGCCTTCGGCAATCATCAGCAAGCGATGAGCCAGACGCGCCGGCGCTGGCAGCAGGCTCAGTTGTTCGAGGTTGATGAAGGTCAGGCGTAGTTTGTGGCTCATCAGCAGCGCCAGATGTCGCCAGTACACTGGGTGTTCGTCGAGCAGTTTCAGCAACGTCGCCTGCGGAATATTCAGCAGCGTGCACGGCCCGACTGCGTAGGCGTCATGGGTGCGCGGCTGACCATCGAACAGGCAGATTTCGCCGAACCAGTGCGGCGCCTCGACCAGACTCAACAACGCCTCTTTGCCCTGCTCACTCACCGCACCGATGCGCACCGCGCCGTCGAGTACTGCGTATAAGCCGCACGGCGCATCACCACGCTGAAACAAGCGCTGCCCTGCCGTCAGCCGTCGCTCCCGGGCCGCCGCGAGCAGACTATCCTGAAAGGACACCGGAAGATGACTGAACCATTGGCCACTCATCAGCCGTGAACGAATTTGCATAAACACTCCTGGATTGTCGCCTGCCTGACAGAGCGAACCCTGATCCCGAGGGATGATGCGATCAACCCTACCGGAGGAACAACAATGAAAAGCCTCGTCGACCACCTCAGTCAATACGCCGCCTACCACCGCGATCCGCGCAATATCGCCAGCCACTTTATCGGCATTCCGCTGATTGTGGTGGCCGTGGCGGTGTTGTTGTCGCGTCCGGAATGGTCGCTGGGCGGGTTGTGGATATCTCCAGCCGTTATCGTGGCGCTGGCTTCGGCGTGGTTTTACTTGCGCCTGGAAGTGAAGCTCGGGGTATTGATGACGGTGCTGATGGGGATGTCAGTCTGGGCCGGACATGTGCTGGCGCAGCAGAGCACCATGGTCTGGCTGAGCAGCGGCCTGGCGATGTTTGTGATCGGCTGGGTGATCCAGTTTGTCGGACATCACTATGAAGGGCGCAAACCGGCGTTTGTCGATGATGTATCGGGGCTGATCGTCGGGCCGTTGTTTGTGGTGGCCGAGTTGGCGTTCATGCTGGGGATGCGGCATGAATTGAAAGAGCAGATCGAGGCGCGGGCGGGGGTAGTGCGGGTCAATCCAAATCGCAAAGCGGCGGCTTAGGCCGCTTAAAAGATCGCAGCCTGCGGCAGCTCCTACTTTGGAATGCGTTTCCCTGTAGGAGCTGCCGCAGGCTGCGATCTTTTGATTTTAGAGGCTGGCGACTTTCTGCCAGACCTTGGGTTTGAAGAACAAGGTCTCACCCTTGGCCAACCCGATCAGGCTGTCGTGGTCTTTCACCACTTCGGCCTCAATCAAATCCGTCTGCCCCTCAACCTTCAACGTCACCCGCGTGGTCGCGCCCAACGGCCGGATATCACGCACCTCAGCCGCATGGTGATCCTCCAGCTCATGCTTGGACAACGACACCTCATGCGGGCGGAACAGCACGTGATTGTCATCGCTCAACAGCAAACGGTTCGAATCGCCGAGGAAGTGATAAACAAAGTCGCTGGCCGGGTTTTCATAAACGTCGCCCGGTGAGCCGATCTGTTCGATCACGCCCTTGTTCATCACCACAATGCGGTCAGCAACTTCCATCGCCTCTTCCTGGTCGTGGGTCACGAAGACCGACGTCAGGTTGATGTCTTCGTGCAACCGCGCCAGCCAGCGGCGCAGCTCTTTACGCACCTTGGCATCGAGGGCGCCGAACGGCTCATCCAGCAGCAACACTTTCGGCTCCACCGCCAAGGCACGCGCCAGCGCAATACGCTGACGCTGACCACCGGACAACTGCTCCGGATAACGATCCGACAGCCAATCCAGCTGCACCATGTTCAGCAGTTCGTGAACCTTGACCGCGATCTGGCTTTCGCTCGGGCGCTGGTTTTTCGGTTTCATGCGCAGGCCGAACGCGACGTTGTCGAACACGGTCATGTGGCGGAACAAGGCGTAGTGCTGGAACACGAAACCGACGTTGCGATCACGCACGTCGTGGCCGGAAACGTCTTCACCGTGGAAAACGATATTGCCGTTATCCGGGGTTTCCAGACCGGCGATAATCCGCAGCAGGGTAGTCTTGCCGCAGCCCGACGGGCCGAGCAACGCCACCAGCTCACCGCTGTGGATATCCAGACTGATGTTGTCCAGCGCCTTGAAGGCATTGAAATTCTTGCTGACGTTACGCACTTCGATCGACATGAATTATTCCTCCGCGGCGCTGGCGCGCAGGCGGTTGATACGGTTTTCGCTCCACTGCTTGAGCAGCAGGATGAAGAGCGCCAGGATCAGCAACAGGCTCGCCACAGCGAACGCGGCCACGTGGTTGTATTCGTTGTAGAGGATCTCGACGTGCAGCGGCAAGGTGTTGGTCACCCCGCGAATGTGCCCGGAAACCACCGACACCGCACCGAACTCCCCCATGGCCCGCGCGGTACACAGCACCACGCCATAGATCAGGCCCCATTTGATGTTGGGGACGGTCACGTGCCAGAACATCTGCCAGCCATTGGCGCCGAGCAGGCGCGCGGCTTCCTCTTCCTGTGTGCCTTGTTCCTGCATCAGCGGAATCAGCTCGCGGGCCACGAACGGCACGGTGACGAAAATCGTCGCCAGCACAATGCCCGGCAGGGCGAAGACGATCTGGATGTCGTGATCCTGCAACCACGGCCCGAACAGGCCTTGCGCGCCAAACATCAGCACGTAGACCAGACCGGCGATCACCGGCGACACCGAGAACGGCAGGTCGATCAGGGTCACCAGCATGCTCTTGCCGCGGAACGAGTACTTGCTCACGCACCAGGCGGCGCTGACGCCGAACACCAGGTTCAGCGGCACCGAAATCAGCACGGCGAACACGGTGAGTTTCAGTGCCGAAAGCGCGTCCGGCTCAAAGATCGCGGTGAAGAATGCACCGAGGCCATTCTTCAAACCCTGCGATACGACGATGAACAGCGGCAGCAACAGAAACAGGAAAAAGATCAGCCAGCCAAGACCGATCAGGATTCTGCGCGAAGTGGCGCTGCCACGGCGCGCAGCATTGGCCGAAGAGGCGGCCGCAATAGACGATTGGGACATTGTTCGCGCCTCCTTATGGGGTTTCAATGCGCCGCTGCAGCAAGTTGATCAGCAGCAACAGGACAAAGGAAACCACCAGCATCAGCACGCCGATAGCGGTGGCGCCGGTGTAATCGTATTGGTCGAGTTTGACCATGATCAGCAGCGGCAGGATCTCGGTTTTCATTGGCATGTTGCCGGCGATGAAAATCACCGAACCGTACTCGCCGACGCCACGGGCGAACGCCAGGGCAAAACCGGTCAGCCAGGCGGGCAGCAATGCGGGGACCAGGATGTGGCGGAACACCTGCAACGGTTTCGCACCGAGGCACGCGGCCGCTTCTTCGACTTCACGGGGAATGTCGGCCAGCACCGGTTGCAC
>NZ_CABVHJ010000004.1:2207-88507 GCF_902497745.1 Pseudomonas fluorescens | reverse complement strand
GGTTGCACCGTGCGCACCACGAACGGCAGCGTCACGAAAGTCAGCGCGAGGGTGATACCCAGCGGCGTGTAGGCGATTTTGAAACCGAGGTCGGCGGCGAATTGCCCGACCAGACCGGTCGGGGTGTACAGCGCGGTCAACGCGATACCGGCCACCGCTGTCGGCAGGGCGAACGGCAGATCGATCATCGCGTCGATCACCTTGCGCCCCGGGAACGTGTAGCGCACCAGCACCCACGCCAGCAGCGTGCCGATGATGCCGTTGATGATCGCGGCACACAGCGCGGTGCCGAAGCTCAGCTTCAACGCGGCCAGCACCCGTGGTGCGGAAATGATCGTCCAGAACTGATCCCAGGTGAGTTGGGCGGCGTGGACGAACATCGCCGCCAGCGGGATAAGCACAATCAGGCTGAGGTACACCAAGGTGTAGCCCAGCGTCAGCCCGAAGCCGGGTATGACGGGGGAGATACGACGCGACATAAAAGTCCTTGGTTAAAAAGCATTCCGCTGAACGCACCAATGTGGGAGCGAGCTTGCTCGCGAAGAGGGAGTATCAGCCAACTCTACGTCGTCTGACACTCCGCTTTCGCGAGCAAGCTCGCTCCCACATTTTTCGCGCCTGGCTTCAGGCTTGATGTGTGGCTGAAGTCAGATTACTGCGCCTGATAAATCTGGTCGAACACACCACCGTCATTGAAGAATTTCGGTTGTGCGGTTTTCCAGCCGCCGAAGTCCTTGTCGATGGTCACCAGGTCCAGTTTCGGGAACTGCTGGGCGTACTTGGCGGCCACGTCCTTGTCACGCGGACGGTAGAAGTTCTTCGCGGCGATTTCCTGACCGGCCGGGCTGTACAGGTGCTTCAGATAGGCTTCGGCGATCTGCTCGTTACCCTTCTTCTCGGCGTTCTTGTCGACCACCGCCACTGGCGGCTCGGCGAGGATCGACAGCGAAGGCACGACGATGTCGAACTTGTCGGCGCCGCCATCTTCTTTCAGCGCCAGGAACGCTTCGTTTTCCCAGGCCAACAGCACGTCGCCCTGACCGTTGTTGACGAAGGTAATGGTCGAACCGCGTGCACCGGTATCCAGCACTGGCACGTGCTTGAACAGGGTTTGTACGTATTCTTTGGCTTTGGCTTCGTCACCGCCGTTGGCTTTCAGGCCGTAGGCCCACGCGGCGAGGAAGTTCCAGCGGGCGCCGCCGGAGGTTTTCGGGTTCGGCGTGATTACCGAGACGTCGTTCTTGACCAGATCGCCCCAGTCCTTGATGCCTTTCGGGTTGCCCTTGCGCACCAGGAAGACGATGGTCGAGGTGTACGGCGTGCTCGCTTCCGGCAGACGCTTCTGCCAGTCGGCGGGCAGGGTCTTGCCGAGTTTGGCGATTTCGTCGATGTCGCCGGCCAGCGCCAGGGTCACGACGTCAGCGCGCAGACCGTCGATCACCGCACGGCCCTGTTTGCCCGAACCGCCATGGGATTGCTGGATTTTCACGGTGTCGCCAGCGTGGTCTTTCTGCCAGAACTTGATGAATTCAGCGTTGTAGTCCTGATACAGCTCACGCGTCGGGTCATACGACACGTTGAGCAGCTCGTAATCCTTGGCAACCGCGGAACCGGCAAACACAGCGCTGGCCAGCGCGGCCAAAGCGTAACGGCGAATCGACGACATGGTGAAAGCTCCTGGAATTCTTGGTGGTGGCTTTTTCTTATGTATTTCGGAAATCGTGTTGCCGGTTCAAAGATCGCAGCCTGCGGCAGCTCCTACATGAATCCCCCGTAGGAGCTGGCGCAGGCTGCGATCTTTTAGCCCGGTTGTTTACCCGGTTGCTGCAAACGGAATTTTTCTTTGCGTTCGATCTGCACGACCTGCGCGTTGTGCACAGTGATCTCCACCGCGCCGAAACGCAGATCGCGCAGGGCGCTCTGGATTTCACGCAAGATGGTGCTTTCGTCCTGACCGTCAACGCTGCGAAGGGATGCGCTCATGGTGCTGCTCCTTTGAATGGGATTTGCCTGGCAGTGGGCGGCACTGCGTTCGGCGTGGGAGCAATATAAGAGAGGCACGGATATTCTTAAAAAGACTATTTAAGAATGTTTATATAACTAGAAAACATTATGTGGCGGGGCAAGGGCTTGCAGCCTGTTGAAGCAAATGATCGCAGCCTTTGGCAGCTCCTACAGGGATCGGTGCAGGAGCTGCCGAAGGCTGCGATCATTTGATCTTTTAACCAATCACCGGAGTTCTCGCCCAGTCAATCTCCTGTGCCGGAACCGGCCGTCCAAACCAGTACCCCTGCCCCAGATCACATTCCTGCCCCAACAGAAACGCCGCCTGCTCAACCTGCTCGATACCCTCGGCATGCACCTGCATGCCCATACTCCGGGCCAGCGCGATAATCACCCGGACAATCGCCGCATCATCCTCATCCCACGGCAGTCCGGCGACGAAGCCCTGATCGATTTTCAGTTTCTGCACCGGCAAGCGCTTGAGCCGCAGCAGCGACGAGTAACCCGTGCCGAAATCATCGATGGCCAGGCGAATGCCCAATTCGCGCAAACGATGCATTTGCTCCAGCGCCACCTCCGGATCATCCATCACCGCGCTTTCCGTCACTTCCAGCTCCAGATACGCCGGATCCAGACCGGTTTCATGCAGCACCTGCGCGACCTGTTGATACAACTCACGCCGGGCGAACAATCGTGACGAAACATTCACCGCGACAAACGACAGCACGAGCCCGGCCTGCTGCCACTCACACATCTGCCGACATGCCTGCCGCATCACCAAGGCATCGATTTCGGCAATCAGACCGGTGCGCTCGGCTATCGGGATGAACTCCGCCGGCGAGACCAGACCGCGCTGCGGATGCTGCCAGCGCACCAGTGCTTCAACGCCGATCAGGCGACTGGTTTTCAAGTCATGCACCGGTTGGTAGTAGACCCGCAGCTCCTGCTGCTCCAGCGCCCGGCGTAGCTCAAAGGCGATTTCCACCCGTTGCTGAGCGTGCGCGGTGAGCTCTTCGGTGTACAAGGCGTAACCGTTGCGACCGCTACTTTTGGCCTTGAACAACGCCGCGTCGGCATTGCGCAATAGTTGATCGGCGCTCAATGCATCGCTGGGGAACAGGCTGATGCCGATGCTGGCGTTGATGAACAGTTCGTGGCCATCGATGCGGAACGGCTCCTTCAGTGCATCGAGAATGCGTTGCGCCAGCGCCGCTGCCTGCACCAGCTGTGGACAACTTTCCGCCAGCACCGCGAACTCATCGCCACCGAGGCGGGCCAGAGTAATGCCGGGACCGAAAAGCTCCTGCAACCGCGCCGCGACAGCCTTGAGCAAACGATCGCCGATGTTATGACCAAGGCTGTCGTTGATCATTTTGAAATGATCAAGATCGAGCATCAGCAACGCACAGCCGCGCTTGTGGATCTGCGCCGAGGCCAGTGCCTGTTCGGCGCGATCGCTGAACAGCAGGCGGTTGGGCAGATCTGTCAGCGGATCGTGGTGCGCAAGGTGTTTGAGCTCATGCTCGGAATCCTTGATTGCGCTGATATCGGAGAACACCGCAACGTAATGGCTGAGCCAGCCCTGATCATCGTGAATGACCCGAATGGTCTGCCACTGGGGATAAATCTCGCCGCTTTTACGCCGGTTCCAGATCTCGCCGCTCCATTCGCCCTGCGTTGCCAGCGTGGCAAACATCGCCTGATAAAAACCCGGCGGATGGTGGCCGGACTTGAACAGGCTCGGCTGCTGACCGAGCACTTCTTCGCGCTGATAGCCGGTGATCTCCATAAAGGCACGGTTGACGTGCACAATCAGTCCATCACGGTTGGTGACCAACACGCCTTCGCGGGTGCAATCGAACACTGCCGCCGCCTGGCGCAGCCGTTCGCGATCAGCGTGGCGCTCACGCAAACGCGCGCCAATCCCGAGGAACTCCCACAAACGCGCTCGCGCCAGGAAAATCAGCCCGGCGCTGAACGCCGCGAAGACGTAACCGTTGATCAGTTGCCATCGGGCAAGATCGACGGTGTTATCGAAGAAATTGTTTAATAAATGATCAGTACCTTGCAGCCAGAGAGCAGCAAGCACGAGATAGAGCAGCGCTGCACGCAAAGCATCGCGGTAAGTGGCAGGCATTCGGCTATCCATGTCCCTACAAAAAGGTTGGAATTATAGGTCAAGAAACATTCAGCGACTCTTATCTGAAAGGGCGACTGGTTTTATCTGTGTGCTTGGTGATAATGCAACGGCTGTTTTTATCTTTATCGAGGGCCCTATAGCCTATGTGGTACGAAGGTTTTCTTGGCTTGTCGGCCTGGTCTCTGGTCGCAGTCACCCTGCTGATGACCCACGTGACAATTGTCGCCGTCACGGTCTATCTGCACCGCTACTCGGCTCATCGCTCGCTGGAGCTGAATGCCGGGCTGAAGCACTTCTTCCGTTTCTGGCTGTGGCTGACCACGGCGCAGAACACCCGCGAGTGGACCGCCATCCACCGTAAACACCACGCCAAATGCGAAACCGAAGATGACCCGCACAGCCCGGTCATCAAAGGCCTTTCCACCGTGCTGCGTACCGGCGCCGAGCTGTATCGCGCCGAAGCGCAGAACCCGGAAACCCTGCGCATCTACGGCAAGAACTGCCCCGAAGACTGGATCGAGCGCAACGTCTACAGCCGCTACCCGCTGCTGGGCGTGGCGATCATGGGCGTTATCGACCTGCTGCTGTTCGGCACCATCGGCATCACCATCTGGGCGATCCAGATGATGTGGATCCCGGTGTGGGCTGCCGGCGTAATCAACGGTCTCGGCCATGCTGTCGGTTACCGCAACTTCGAATGCCGCGACGCGGCGACCAATCTGGTGCCGTGGGGCATCCTGATCGGCGGCGAAGAACTGCACAACAACCATCACACCTACCCTAACTCGGCCAAGCTGTCGGTGAAGCAGTGGGAATTCGACCTCGGCTGGGCGTGGATCAAAGTCTTCAGCTTCCTGCGTCTGGCCAAGGTTCAGCGTGTCGCGCCGATCGCCCACCGCGTTGAAGGCAAGGGCAATCTGGATATGGACACCGCCATGGCCATCCTCAACAACCGCTTCCAGATCATGGCTCAGTACCGCAAGCTGGTGATCGGCCCGCTGGTCAAACAAGAGCTGGCCAAGGTCGATCACTCGGTGCGCCACCAGTTTCACCGCGCCAAGCGTCTGCTGTCGCGGGAAACCAGCCTGCTGGAAGATCGTCACCACTTGCGCATCCAGACCATGCTCGAGCACAGCCAGGCGTTGAAGGTAATTTACGAAAAACGCCTGGCCCTGCAGCAGATCTGGGTCAAGACCAGCGCAAACGGCCACGACATGCTCGCCGCCATCAAGGAATGGATTCACGAGGCAGAAGCCAGCGGTATCCAGTCCCTGCGTGAATTTGCTGATCAGTTGAAAACCTACTCGCTGCGTCCTGCGGCGGTCTGAGACCGTTGATCGGTGCACCCGGCTCCCGGGTGCACCCTTCGGAACTTCGCTAAAAATCACCTATCTCAAAGACACTTCGCCATCCCGGCGGGCTGTACTGTGGCCGTTGTCGAATTGCGGCACGTCCTTTGAGATCTGTGCCGATGGTCAATAACAACCAAAAAGACTCATCCTTCCCGCAGTGGCCCGAGGCCGCGCAAACCCTGATGGCGTTGATGCACGCCCAAGGCGAGGTCGCCCGCCTGAGCGAACGCGAGCAGCTGTTCAGCTCACTGTTGGTCAGCGTCAACGCCGTGCTCTGGGCTTTCAACTGGGAAACCCGGCAGGTGCTGTATGTCAGCCCCGCCTATGAACGGATTTTCGGCCGCTCCGCCGGCCTGCTGCTCGCCGACTACAACCAGTGGCGCGACAGCATCTACCCCGATGACCTCGACTACGCCGAACGCAGCCTCGCTGAAGTGCTGCAAAAAGGCGCGATGGAAGATCGCGAATACCGGATCATCGCCGCCGACGGCCGGGTGCGCTGGCTCAGCGACAAATGCTTCATCAACCGTCAGGACGAACCCGGTCAGCCGGTGATCATCGTCGGCATCGCCGAAGACATCACCGACAAGAAGCAGATGGAAACCGAACTGCATCGCTTGGCGACCACCGACGTGCTGACGCAAAGCAGCAATCGCCGGCACTTCTTCGAGTGTGCCAACCGCGAGTTCGAAGAAGCGCGGCAGCAAGGTTCACCACTGGCGTTTTTACTGCTGGATATCGATGACTTCAAAGTGATCAACGACAGCTACGGCCACCCGGAGGGTGACAACGTGCTGCAGCGAATTGCCGAGTGCGGGCGCGGGTCGTTGCGTCGAGGAGACCTGTTCGGACGAATTGGCGGGGAAGAATTTGCGGCGGTGTTTCCAGGGTGCGCGCCGGAAATGGCCATGCAAGTGGCTGAGCGGTTGCAGCAGGAGATTCAGCGTTTGAGTTTCAGCCATGACGGCCAGACGTACGGCATCACTGTCAGCCAGGGGCTGACCAGCCTTAATGGAGAAGACGAAAGCCTCGACAGCCTGTTCGCCCGGGCGGATGCGGCAATGTATGAGGCCAAACGGCAGGGCAAGAACCGGATTATCTCTGCCTGACCCCCGTCCTCCCGCCTCAACACAAACCCACTGTGGGAGCGAGCCTGCTCGCGAAAGCGTCGTATCAGACAATGATGTGCTGAATGGCAATCCGTCTTCGCGAGCAGGCTCGCTCCCACATTTGGAATGTGGGTGAACCGGGTTATTTGCGCATCCGCATCAATTCCGGCAAGCCGATCTTGAGCAACCGCGCCGTGCGGCTCTTCGCCAGTTCCTCAACGCCTTCATGCTCAGTCAGATGCGCCATCTGCGCCGCCATGTTCATCACCAGCGCCTCACGTGAATACACGCCACCGCCGAGCTGATAGACCGACGCAATCAGCTCACGCAGCTCCAGCGGCAATCGCCAGCGAGTACGCAGGGCCGAACCATACGCCGCGCCAAACTCGGCCAACGCCTCGCCAACTTCCTCCAGCTCATCCAGCTCACCACCCGCCTGCTGCCATTCCTGCAGACAACGCAGCAACGCCAGATCACCCAAGCGATGCAGCATGCCCGCGCAGTAACAGCGCTCCTGATCGAGATCGAGCAAACGCGCCAGGGTGCGCGCGTATTCAGCGGTGTGCAGCGACAGCCCCCAGTAACGCTCGGCGTAGTCCGCCAGACACGGGTCGCTGAGCCTGGCGCTGCGCTTGAGTGCCAGCCCCAGAATCAGATTCATGCTCTGCCCGGTACCCAAGCGATGCAGGGCTTGGGCCAGCGTTTGCACCGGTGCGCCGTGGTGCTGCGCCGCACTGTTGGCCGCAGCGATCAACACCGCCGTGATCTGTGGATCGGTCTTGATCTCATCTTCCAGCAGCTTCAGATCGAGGCCATTGGGATTGAGGCTGCGCTTTACCGCCACCTGCACATCGGTCATTAACGGCGCGCCGTCGGCCTGCTCGCGGCGCCGCTCAAGAAACACTGATAAGGTCATGCCCGGCGCCAGTGCCGGCACCTCACAGAACACTTCTTCACCGGCATTGAGCAGTAAACCCTGCAAACGCTCGGTCAGATTTTCCATGTTCAGCGGCTTGGTCAGATAGGCAGTTGGTGCCAACGGAATCGCTTCGCGCACACTGGCGCTGTCATTGCGGCTGCTCATCAGAATGAACGGCAACGGCGGATTGCGTTTGCGCTGACGCACGCTGCGCAGCACATTCAAACCATCGACACCCGGCAACTCCCAATCGACGATTGCGAGGTCATATGGCACCTCACTGAGCATCGACAGGGCTTGCTGGCCGTCGGCACACAGATCCAGCCGTGCGTCGCAACGCACGTTCAGCAAGACTTGTTTGAGCAGGTCGCGAGACCACGGATCGGCCTCGGCAATCAACACTCGCGGTACAGCGGGTAATTCAACGGCAGTCATGCACGCGCTCCCTTGCAATGCCTGAACCTTAGCCAATGCTGGCCATTCGATACAGCGCTAAAGCGCTCGATGTGTTTCAAGGGGCGTAAAAAAACCCGCCGAAGCGGGTTTTTGTCGATCAGGTCACACGGGGAGATCAGAGCTCGGAGAAGCACTCTTCGATGATCGCCAGACCTTTGTCCAGTTGCTCGTCCGGCGAAGTCAGCGGTACCAGGACGCGCAGAACGTTGCCGTAGGTGCCGCAGGACAGCAGGATCAGCCCCTTGTCGCGCGCCTTGGCCACAACCGACGCTACAGCAGCAGCGTTCGGTTTGTGGCTGTCGCCGTTTTCGAACAGCTCGACCGCGATCATTGCGCCCAGGGCACGGACTTCACCGATCACCGGGTACTTGGCCTGGATAGCTTTCAGACCAGTAACCAGACGCTCGCCAACAGCCTTGCAGCGGTCCAGCAGTTGTTCTTCTTCGAACACTTCCATCACCGCCAGCGCAGCGGCACAAGCAATCGGGCTACCGGCGTAAGTACCGCCCAGGCCGCCCGGAGCGATGGCGTCCATGTACTCGGCCTTGCCGCACACACCGGCCAGCGGGAAGCCGCCAGCGATGGATTTGGCGAAGGTGGTCAGGTCAGCAGCAACGCCCATCTGTTCCATGGCGAAGAACGTACCGGTACGGCCAGCGCCGGTCTGTACTTCGTCAGCAATCAGCAGGATGCCGTGCTGATCGCACAGGGCGCGCAGACGCTTCATGAATTCTTTCGGCGCAACGTAGAAACCACCTTCACCCTGAACCGGCTCGATGATGATCGCCGCGATGTCTTTCGGCTCGGCGTCGTTCTTGAAGATGCGTTCGATGGAAGCGATCGAATCGTCGATGCTCACGCCGTGCAGTTCGTTCGGGTACAGCGCGCGGAAGATGCCGCCTGGCATCAGGCCCATGCCGGCCGAGTAAGGCACGACTTTACCGGTCAGGCCCAAAGTCATCATGGTGCGACCGTGGTAAGCGCCGGTGAAAGCGATCACGCCAGCGCGGCCAGTGGCGGCACGAGCGATTTTCACGGCGTTTTCCACGGCTTCGGAACCGGTGGTGACCAGCAGGGTTTTCTTGGCGAAATCACCTGGGACCTTGGCGTTGATTTTTTCGCACAGCTCAACGTAAGGCTCGTAAGCCAGTACCTGGAAGCAGGTGTGAGTCAGCTTGTTCAGCTGTTCGGTCACGGCAGCGATAATTTTCGGGTGCACATGGCCGGTGTTCAGTACCGCGATGCCGCCAGCGAAGTCGATGAACTCACGACCTTCAACGTCAGTCACGGTAGCGTTCTTGGCCGACTCAGCGAAGATCGGGTGAATCTGGCCAACACCACGTGGAACAGCTGCGGTACGACGGGCCATCAGTTCAGCGTTAGTCTTGCTCATTACAGTCCTCATTCGCCGCTCATCGGGCGGCGTGGTTCAAGGATTAAGCGGGAGAAATCGACGGTGGCAGCATGCGATGATCGACTGCCACGGCGTTCCTGGCCGCAGAGAAAATTCCGGTTTGAAACGACGCAAAGGGGCAGCGCTCTCGTGCCCTTTGCGTTTGCAGCGATCCTTGTCCGAGCTTAGATGCCCAGGCAGAGGTATTTGATTTCCAGGTAATCTTCGATGCCGTACTTGGAGCCTTCACGGCCCAGGCCGGAAGCCTTGATGCCGCCGAACGGCGCGACTTCGTTGGAGATCAGCCCGGTATTGACGCCGACCATGCCGTATTCCAGCGCTTCCGCGACACGGAACACACGACCGAGGTCGCGAGCATAGAAGTACGAAGCCAGACCGAACTCGGTGTCGTTGGACATCGCGATCACTTCGGCTTCGTCTTTGAAGCGGAACAGCGGCGCCAGTGGACCGAAGGTTTCTTCCTTGGCCACAGCGGCGTTTTTCGGCACGTTGGTGAGGATGGTCGGCTCGAAGAAGTTGCCTTCCATCGGCTTGCCGCCAGCAAGCACGGTTGCGCCTTTGGCTACGGCGTCAGCAATGTGCTCCTGCACCTTGGCCACGGCTTTTTCGTCGATCAGCGGGCCAGTGGTGGTGCCGTCTTCCAGACCGTTGCCGATCTTCAGTTTGGCCACAGCCACTTTCAGCTTCTCGGCGAACGCGTCGTAGACAGAATCCTGAATGTACAGACGGTTGGCGCAGACGCAGGTCTGGCCGTTGTTGCGGTACTTGGAAATGATCGCGCCTTCGACGGCCTTATCCAGATCCGCGTCGTCGAACACGATGAACGGCGCGTTGCCGCCCAGTTCCAGCGAGACTTTCTTGATGTCCTTGGCGCATTCCGACATCAGTTGACGACCGATTTCGGTCGAACCGGTGAAGGACAGTTTGCGCACGACCGGGTTGCTGGTCAGCTCGCTGCCGATGTCGCCGGCGCTGCCCGACACCACGCTGAACACGCCCGCAGGAATGCCCGCGCGCTGAGCCAGTTCGGCCAGGGCGAAAGCGGAAAATGGAGTTTGCGAAGCAGGCTTGAGCACCATGGTGCAACCGGCGGCCAGTGCCGGGCCGGCCTTGCGGGTGATCATCGCCGCCGGGAAGTTCCACGGGGTGATCGCAGCGGTCACGCCGATTGGCTGCTTGATCACGATCAGACGTTTGTCTGGCTGGTGACCCGGAATCACATCACCGTAGATGCGCTTGGCTTCTTCGGCGAACCACTCGATGAACGAGGCGGCGTAAACGATTTCGCCCTTGGCTTCGGCCAGCGGCTTGCCCTGCTCGAGGGTCATCAGGCGCGCGAGGTCGTCCTGGTTCTCGATCATCAGTTCGAACCAGCGACGCAGCTTGCCGGCGCGCTCTTTGGCGGTCAGTGCACGCCAGGCCGGCAGCGCTTTGTCAGCGGCTTCGATGGCACGGCGGGTTTCGGCAGCGCCCATTTTTGGCACGGTACCGAGGATTTCACCGGTGGCCGGGTTGTTGACCTTGATCGTCTGACCGTTGTCCGCATCGACCCAAGCGCCATCAATGAAGGCTTGCTGGCGGAACAACAGGGTGTCTTTAAGCTGCATGTCGGCTTTCCTTAACAGCACCGCGGCCTGCGCGGAGCAAATTATGATTGTAGAAAGGCGCCTCGCAAGGCTGCCGTCAGGGAAATCAGTGACCGGGTGTGGCGCATCGACAGTGCACGATTCGAAACACCGGCGCTTCAACGCCCGGTCAACGAGCGTTTGAAATCTCAAACGGATCGTAGGATCAAAGGGGTTAAAGGACAATAGGTCGTTCGAAAAAAAGAACAAAAACGCCGCGTTTGTGGAATTTTTCAGATCAACGAGCCAAAAGCCTCAGCTGCAACAAAACCATAGAACAGTCCCGAGAAAGCGCCAAGCGAGGGTTTTGCAGGACGTTACAGCTTTATGGAATGCAGCGATTTGCGCCGACACGCATACTGACAATCCGCGCCGAAACCCAGCATGGACGCCCCGAGCCGACCTAGGTATGATGTCGCCCGCTGCACCAGTAGCTCAGCTGGATAGAGTACTGCCCTCCGAAGGCAGGGGTCGTGGGTTCGAATCCCGCCTGGTGCGCCATTGATTTAAACGAGAAAGCCCCGGACTGTGATGGTCCGGGGCTTTTTTGTGGCCGATGCAAAAGGACTGGAATGACGTCACTCCGTCGTCCAATCGAATTCGTCGTAATCATCGTCGTCCTCTTCCTCCTCTTCGAAAACCTCGTCTTCATCAACGACATCTTCTTCCTGCTGATTCAGCAGAAATTCCTTACGCGCTTCAGTAATCGCTCGCCGCATCTCTTCGCCCTTCTCCGGGCAGTTGAGCAGTTGGGCGATGCGGTCAATTTTTGCTGCCACGTTGTCCTCCAGCGCATTGGCAATAGCCCGATAGTGCGCGTTTTTGCGGGGCAATGCCAAATGGCTGGGGGATCAGGCGGTCATTTTTTCTGCAACTGTTCGAGTCGGGCGTCGAGATCGGCATTCGGGTAGCGTTTGTGCAGGTTGTTGAACAGGCTGTCGGCGGCTTGCGATTGGCCGGATTCGCGCAGGCGCAGGACTTCGCGCAGTTGCGCGTCGAGGCCATTGACCGGCGCGGCGGCGCGTTTGCTGAATTTGGCTTCATCGGCGCTGCTGGCGTGATCTTGCATCGGTGCGGCCATTTCCATCATCGGCACAGGTGCTGGCATGGCGCCGGCCGGGGCGGACAATCGGTGCAGTTGCGCTGAGTCCGTGTCGGTCATGGGTACAGCAAGCTTGGGGGCTGGGGCGTAGTCGTACTGACGCAGCGGTTCAGGGGCGCGCTGCACCAGCGACAGCATCAATGCCACGCCAACGAGGCTGGCGAACGCGACTTGCCAGCGTGGTTTGCGGCAAGCATCCAGCCAGCGTTGCCACAGGCTTGGTTTCGGCGCAAGGGTTTGACGCTGCGCAGCGTTGAGGATGAATGCATCGAGATGCGCTGGCGGTTCAGCGTTGTGCTGTTCGCGAACATGTTTAATCACCGAATCTTCCGGTGTCTGGCGGGCGTCAGTCATGTCAGTACCTCCTCGGCCAGCAGCCGACGCAGTTTTTGCTGGGCGTAGCGCAAGCGGCTTTTGACGGTTTCCAGCGGTGTTTCGGTGAGGCTGGCGATTTGTGCCAGATCGAGGTCGCCGTGGGCACGCAGAAGAAACACTTCGCGCTGGTCAGCGGGCAGGGTTTGCAGGGCGTTTTCAAGGCGCTGACTGTCACGGCTGAGGCTCAGCAGTTGTTCGGGATCGGTCGCTTCGTCGCTGACGGCATGGGTTTGTTCGTCATAGCTGTCATGCAACGGCTGTCGGGCGCCGTGTTTGCGCCAGTGATCGATCAGGCGATTGCGGGCAATCTGGAACAACCACGTACGAAAAGTCGCCCGACCTTGTGGCTGACTGGCGCTGCGGATCAGGCTCAGCCAGGTCTCCTGAAATACCTCGTCGGCCAGTTCCGGTTTGCCGCTCAATCCGAGTAGAAACCGGTACAAGCCTTGGCGATGGCGGGCATACAAGATCTCGAACGCGGCGCCGTCGCCCTCGCGATAACGCGCCAGCAGCGCTTCATCGCTGCTGGCGGTTGAGCTGTCTGCCGAGGCAAACAGCTGGCTGATAAAGCCTTTCAGACGACTCACTTATTCAATCCGTCGTTCAGTGGCCAGCGCGTTCGAAGCGCTCGAAGTGCGCAGACTTTGCGCCAATTCGACCAGTTGCACGAACTCGTTGCGCAGGCCAAAGCGGTCATCGCCACGAGCGCCACGGGCCAGCACTTCGGTGTCTTTCAGGCTGAAGTCGCCGGTATAACGACCGTCCTTGAGTTGCTGGGAGAACGCGGCAACGGCAGCGGCAAAACGCAGATCTTCACTGGCTGATGCGACCTGATTGGCGATCGGCCGTTCGATCAGCAGACTTTTCCCACCTTCAGGCCGTTGATAACGCACACGCAGCATCGCCAATTCTCCGTTCTTCGCGGAAACAACCGGCTCCGATTTACCGTAACGCAGTGGCTCCAGCCAGCCCTGCTCACCCGCCGGAACAATTTCGTAGAGCGCGGTCACCGTGTGTCCTGCGCCGATTTCCCCGGCATCGACTTTGTCATTGCTGAAATCCTCACGCTTCAACGCACGGTTTTCGTAGCCGAGCAGGCGGTATTCGCTGACCTGCGCCGGGTTGAACTCCACCTGCAGTTTGACGTTTTTCGCCACCACGGCAAGCGTCGAACTCAACTGATCCACCAAGACTTTGCGCGCCTCGCGCAAATTGTCGATGTAGGCGTAGTTACCGTCGCCGGCGTCGGCCAGTTGCTCCATCAAGTGTTCATTGTAGTTATCCACACCAAAACCCAAGGTCGTCAGCGAAATCCCGCTTTTGCGTTTATCCACAGCCATTTGTTTGAGGCTGTCGAAGTCACTGACGCCGACATTGAAGTCACCATCGGTGGCCAGGAGGATGCGGTTGATGCCTTTGGGAATGAAGGCCTGCTGCGCCATTTGGTAAGCCAGTTCGATACCGGAGGCACCTGCGGTCGAACCGCCCGCAGTCAATTGCTCAATTGCTGTACGAATTTTCGCTTTCTCGCGCCCGGAAGTCGGTTCAAGCACCACTCTGGATTCGCCGGCATACACCACCAGTGACACGCGATCCTGATCACGCAACTGATCGACCAGCAATTTCAGCGTGCTTTTGACCAGCGGCAGGCCTTCGCGACGATCCATCGAGCCAGACACGTCAACCAGAAATACCAGATTGGCCGGGGCCAGTTCCGCCATGGCGCGGTCGGAGGCCTTGATGCCGATGCGTAGCAGTCGGGTGTGTGGGTTCCACGGCGAGGCGGCCAGTTCAGTGGTCACGCCAAACGGCGAGCCATCGCTGGGCAGCGCATAGTCGTAGGGAAAGTAATTGACCATTTCCTCCAGCCGCACCGCGCCTTCCGGCGGCAGACGCCCCTGATTGAGCAAGCGGCGGACGTTGGCATAAGCGCCGGTGTCGACGTCAGCGCTGAAGGTTGAAACCGGGGTTTCGGCGACGCTGTGGATCGGGTTATCGGCCAGTTTTTGATACTGCTCGCGTGGCTCGTCACGGTAGCCCTGTGGGTAACTGTCTGCGCTGGGCATCGCCGCGAAACTGGCGATGGGCGCAGGATGAGCCATGCGCTTGGCCATCGCTCCACCGGCCATGACCGCTTCCTGCTGAACCAGCACCTCAGGCTGCGCCGGCGCTGGTACAGCAGCGGAATCGGGTGTGGACGAGGCACCGCAACCGGCGAGCGCCAGCAGCACGGCAACCGCAACAGGACGCAAGAGAGAATGAGACATGGGGGCTGACCTCGGGATGAAATTGATCATTCATCCACTGAGACGGGCAGCCCTTTCAGTTCGGGTTAAACGCCGCTAAAAATATTTCAGCGGTGATAACGCCGCACCGCACTGCTGTTACGCAGGACATGGCCTTTGATTTTTTCCATCAGCTCAGCGCGGGTCAAACCGGCGGGCAAGGCATCCGGGGCCAGATCCAGTGCGTAGATCTGGATGATGTAGTGGTGCGCGCTGTCGCCTACTGGCGGGCACGGCCCCATGTAATGGGTGTTGCCCTTGCTGTTGGTGCCGCCGACGCCTTCGAACGCGGATTTGGCGCCAACGCCCGCGGCAATCTGGTGCGTGGTGGCTTTGATGCCGTAATGAATCCAGTGATCGACGCCCAGGCCTTTCTGGCCGTCCGGGTCGTGCATGACGATCGCGTAACTCTGGGTACCGGCAGGCCCTGCGTTCCAGCTCAGGGCCGGCGACTGGTTCTTGCCGCCACAACCGGCGGCATCGCTGGCCGCCGCCGAGGTGAACAGGCGGTTATCGGAGACACCCGGGATGCTCAGGGTGAAACGCTCCTGGGCCTGCGCCGGAAACTGCACGCAAAGGGTGACGGCAAGGGCCGCCAGCCAGGGGTTGAGAGAGGTCAATCGGGTCATTCCGGGAGCACCTTGTGCAGTTGGGCCGTCGTCGGCCTGCAAACTATAGCCGTACCGTTCGTGCCGTGGCAGTGGCAAATGGCTGAACCTCGTACTACGGCGCAAACTCACAAGAGAAATGCCCGCGAGGAAGCCGATCATGTCCCTGCACCGTGTCGCCCGTATTGCCGATGTCCCAGAAGACCGTGGCCTGCAAGTTGAAATCGGCGACTGCAAGATTGTGCTGCTGCGCGTCGGTGAGCAGCTACGCGCCTTTCAAGGCGAATGCCCACATGCCGGCGCGCCGTTGGCTGACGGCGCGGTGTGTCACGGACGCCTGATCTGCCCGTGGCACAAGGCTGCGTTTCGCGCGGAGGACGGCGCACTGTGTGAGCCGCCCGCCCTCGACAGCCTCAAGCGGTATCCACTGGAGCTGCGCGGCGATGAGGTTTGGGTCGATGAACAACCGTTGCCCGATGCACACACACCTCCGGCGGATGATCCGCGTACGTTCGTGATTGTCGGCGCGGGTGCCGCCGGTACGGCATGTGCGGCGGCGCTGCGGGAAAAGGGTTTCGGTGGCCGCATCGTCATGATCGACCGCGAGGCCGATGCCGGTTACGACCGCACGGTGCTGAGCAAATTTGTCCTCGCTGGGGAAATGCCACCCGAGGAAGCGCCGCCGCTGCGAGATGAAACCTTCTATAAAGAGCAGCGCATCGAGCGACTGGAAAAACAACTCACCGCGCTCGACGCCGCCAACAGGATTTTGCACCTGAGCGATGGCCAGACCCTGCGCTACGACGCCGCCGTGCTGGCCACCGGCGGCGAACCCAACCTGTTGGAATTACCCGGGGCTGACCTGCCGCAGGTCTTCGTATTGCGCTCGAAAGTCCAGGCCGAACGGATCATGAGCGCAGCCCGTTCCGATCAGCGCGCAGTGATCATCGGCGACAGCTTCATCGCCCTTGAATGCGCTTCGGCTCTGCGCCAGCACGGCCTCGACGTCACCGTACTCGCCCGCCACGCTATCCCCTTCGCCGCTCAATTCGGTGAAGCCGTGGGCAAAGCCATTCGTTCATTACACGAAGAACATGGGGTGAAATTCATCGATGATCACCAAGCCACAGAGATCATCGGCGACGGCAAAGTCGAGGCCGTGTTGCTGGACAATGGCCTGCGGCTTTCAGCCGACCTTGTACTTGCGGGGATCGGCGTGCATCCGGCGACCGAAGCGTTCGCGTCACTGCCAAGGGAAAAGGATCAATCACTGCGTGTCGACGACTGTATGCGCCTGCACGAAAACTTGTGGGCCATCGGCGACATCGCCACCTTCCCGCTCCACGGCCAGCCGCAACGCATCGAGCACTGGCGACTGGCCCAGCAGCACGCACGCATCGCTGCCGCCAACATGCTCGGTGGCGACGAACATTACCTCGACGTGCCGTTCTTCTGGACCTGGCATTTCGGCAAGAACTACGACTACCTCGGCCATGCTGAACATTGGGATGAGGTGCAGTTTCTTGGTGAGCCCGAACATCCGCCGTTCATTGGTCTGTTTGGCAGAAACGGTGTGCTGGTCGCTGCGGTCGCCTGCGAAAAAGAACGTGCGATGGCCGTGCTGGCAGAAAGGATGAAGCAGCCGTTGCCGATGGAAGAGGCTTGGGCATTGGTCCAGGTCTGACAACGATCCAGTGTAGGAGCTGCCGAAGGCTGCGATCTTCTGATCTTCAACGTCAAAAGATCGCAGCCTTCGGCAGCTCCTACAGGTCTTTTATCGGATCAGGGGTTCGCGATTATCGTCATCTTCGGCATGCAGGAAAATCACCCGCGGATGCTCCAGCGGTGCCAGCGGCGGTGGCAATTCCTGCTGTTGCACCGGCCAGAAATGCGTCACCACATGGCTGATGTCGCCTTCGTGATCGTTGTGAATGGTCATCACCCCGGGCGTGCGCAGTTTCTGAAAGCGGTCATCGCAAAGTTTGAAACTCTTGCTCAACCCTTCATCGTCGATCACCGGCGAAGGCAACCGGCGTTGCGCGAAACTGCGACTCTTGCGCTGTTGATAACGCGCCCAGGAAATCAGAATCACCGCGTTGACCAAGGCAATCCACAGATAAATTTTCAGGGTGCCCAGCGCGTCGAACGCAGATTTATCGATCAGCGGGCCGCCCGCGTGAGTTTCGACCAGCGGCCACAAGCCACGGATCAGCAGAAACAGCAGCCCCACCCACGCAACCACGGTAAGCACCACATCGACCACGACCAGAAAAGGTCGCTGGCGAGTCCGGATGATTTTCATTTGATGACCTCCTCTTCGTCGTCACCAATCGGCCTGATACCCCGGTCGGGACTGACCCAACGCGCACGTTTCTGATGTTGGCCGAACAGCACTTTCGGGAAGCTGACCAGCGTGGTCAGCAAACTGACAAACCAGAAAGCGATCGGGTACCACACTACCCAGAACATGGTCTTGCCCAACCCTGGCTCGTAGCGTCGGTCGATGACGATGCTGACGGCGAACTGCACCAGGCAGACAAATGCCAGCAGCAACCCGGTAAACGCTGGCGGCATCAGGTGATCCACCGCGATCGCCTCCGGCATGACCACAAACTTGCCCACGCCCCAGAAGATCACCGACAACAGGAACGTAAACGCCCAACCGGTCGACAGGCAGTATTCAAACAGCAGCGGCCACAGGTAACGATGGCGGTACTGCCAGATGCCGCGAATGTTCTTGAACAGCACTTCGGCTCCGCCCTGAGCCCAGCGCAAACGCTGCTTCCACAAACCGCCGAGGGTTTCCGGCATCAGAATCCAGCACAACGCACGCGGCTCGTAGAAGATGCTCCAGTGATCGAGTTGCAGCTTCCAACTGATGTCGATGTCTTCGGTGATCATGTCCGGGCTCCAGTAGCCAACCCGGTTTAACGCCGTGCGGCGAAACGCGACGATCACCCCAGAGACCGTGAAGATCCGCCCGAACACCCGTTGCGTTCGTTTGATCAGACCGATAATCGACGAGAACTCGCCCACCTGAACCCGCCCGACCAGCGTCGAGCGCGTACGAATCCGTGGGTTGCCGGTCACCGCGCCAAGGCGTGCGTTATCCAGCATCGGCGCGACCAGATAGGCTGCCGTGTTCGGCGCCAGCAGCGCGTCACCGTCGATGCACACCAGATACTCACTGCGCGCCGCGATGGCGCCCATGCGCAATGCGACGGCTTTGCCCTGGTTTTCCGCCAGATGCAGCACGCGCAGACGAGGATCTTCCTTGGCCAGCGCGTCGAGCACTTCGGCAGTGTTGTCCTTGGAGCCGTCGTTGATCGCGATGACTTCGATGTTCGGGTAATGCTGGGCCAGCGCCGCGTGGATGGTGTCGGCGGCGTTGTCACCTTCGTTGTAGCAAGGGATCAGGATCGAGATCAGCGGCTCGCCTTCCAGTGGTGGCGGCAGGGTGTCGTCCTGCCACGGCCAGTGACGTTCCCAGTGCAGCCAGAAATACAGGCCACCGGCAATCCACAACCCGGACATGAACAGTGGGTAGAAGAACACGAAGTCCATCAGGAACTGCCCGGTGACAAGGAAGATCAGCCCCAGCGGCACGCCGAGGACGAGCGCCAGAACAAGCAGGGCTAACAGTCTATCCAGCATGTTATGGATTCCATTTGTTGGAGAGCGCAGGCCTTACGGTTTTCAGGTCCGGCAGGTTGTCGAGGAAGTTGTCCGGGTAGTAACCGAAACTGGTCGCGCCCTGACGCTTGAGACGGCCCATCCAGTCCGCCAGAAGGGCACCGTCGATGTCGGCTCGATCCTTCTTGGTCCAGTCGCGTGCTTGCAATTCGAACACCGTTCGATCCAGTGCGCCGGGACGCTTTTTGACCGTAGCCACAAGCGCTTCCAGCCACGGGCCGGACTCGGCCAGGGTCTGTTTTTCCATCAGTGGCATGGCCATCGGTGCCGTCCAGTCGTAGGTCACGAGGAAGTCATCGAGGTTCTGTGCGTACCATGCTTCGCTCTCGGGATTGAGCATCGGCTCGGCGAAGATATTGCGCGCGGTCAGCACCTGCGGACCGCGAATCGCACGGACTTTGGCGGTCAGCTCGTTGGTGAAGTCGATGAGGTATTTGCTCTTGAAGCGCGTCCAGCGCTGCATCGCTGCCGGATCGTCGCGCAATGCGGCAATCGAACCTGGCAAACCGTGGGCAGCGTAGGCTTTCAAGGCTTCAGGACCAGCATCTTCGAAATCCGACAGTACCGCGTCGTCGTGGTAAAGAATGCCGTTGACCGAGGTCAGGCGCGCCACGTCTTCGTAGATTTCACCGATGATCCGTCGCACTTCAGGATCGAACGGCGACAAGCGTTGGTACTGATCCGGATCCACCGAGGTGATGCCGGTTTTCGGGTCCCAACGGGTCACGCGCGGCAGTTTCGAGTCGAGACCAAAACTCAGCACCGGCATCCACGCGAAGACCTTCACGTTAGCGCGGGTACGCAGTTGCCAGGCGACGCGGTTAAAAATATCCGCACGCACCGGCAAGTGACGGTTGGGGAAGTACAGCGAATGCACCAGGCCATCGCCCTTTGGATCGGCGAAGGCTTGCAGGAACACCGTGTTGGCGCCCAAGTCAGCGATGCGCTGCACCAGTTTTCCGAGGTTGATGTCCTGCTGCGCCGGATCCGGGTCGTAAACGTTGTCCAGATCAACATGCACAACGCGCATGACGAAATCCGACTGCACGTCGACGATACTGTTGGCAAAGTGCTCGCCGTCAGGATCCGAAGCGACGAGAAAGCGCGGGCTGCTCATCAGGTTGTCGAGGGCGTCGAGACCGTCGTCCAGCGTCAGGGCCATTTCGTAGCCCTCCTCGCCGACCACAGTCAGCGATGCGCCGTCCGCCGCGCCGTACGGCCAGACCCAGACACGCGGCTTCTTGCCGGTAACCTTGCGGATTTTTTCCGAGATGTTGTTCACGTCGGTGCGGATCCGCGCTTGGAAATCGGCCTCGGTTTCATAGCGTTTGGTCACTGGGTCATAACGCCGGGTGGCCGCCGCGGGCTGCAGGTTGCCCTGCGGGTTGGCCAAAATACCTTTGTGATTGGCGTCGGTGTGCGCGGCGATTTCGACCAGACCGGATTGCGAGATTTCGCGAATCTGATCCCAGGTCAGGAAGTCGGAACGCGCACGCGGCGCGCCGGCGAAGTCCACCGGCTGGTTCAGCGGCGTGTCAATCCAGCTGCCGACCGGCGCCAGCAGCGCGTGCCAGTTATAGGCACGCAGCACCGGTAGCACGCGAGTGTAGAAGCTCGAATAACCGTCGTCGAAACTGAGCAGAATCGCTTTCGCCGGCAGCTCCGGGCCGCCCTTGCGCGCGGCCATGATCTGGTCGACCGTCACCGGTTTGTAGCCGTTTTCGCGCAGCCAGGCGAGTTGTTCGATCATGCGCTCGGTGCGCACCGCCACCACGGCCTGATCGGGATCGCGGTCTTCGACGTCGTGATAGGCAATGCCGAGCACGTGATTTTTCGGCCACGGTTTTTCACTGGCCGCCAGCGGGCGCTCGGACGGCGGCGCAAAGGCCGGAGCTTGCTGGGCGCAGGCGCTGACCAGCAGCACTCCCAGCAGAAGGATGAAACGCGAAATCAAAGGCATCTTCAAACTCTTCTAGAAGCGGAAAGTGAGGTCGACAAGCAGACGCAGATCGGTCTCCCGATCACCGTCGTAGGGCCGGTTGATCACACTGAACAAACCGCCCACCTCGAACACGTCGTTCCAGGCATAACGCTGGCCGTAACCGAGCAGGGCCATGCCGCCGGTGCCGTGATCACGCTGGCTGTACGTTCCCGCACCGGCCTGGAATTGTTGGCTCCAAGAGGTTTCGTAGCGGTGGTAAAGCACGTGATTGACGTTGACCAGCGGCATCACGCTGAAGTCGGATTTCGGGTTGAAATACGGCACGTCATCGGACTTGGAGTTGTGGCTGGTGCCGACTTCCAGTCCCGCATCGACCTGCACGTTCGGCGCGCTGTAGACGCCCTCGCGCCCGGTGAGCAAGGCTTCGACGCGGTTGTTGCCGTCGCTGAAGTGCGACGGGCTGACCGACAGGCGCCACTCGCGACTTTCATTGGCGCGCCAGCGAATGAAACCGCTGCCGCCGTTGGCCTTGATGTCGCTGTTGAGCGCGCGCAATGGCGTCTCGGCCGACAGGTATTCGAGACTGCCGCCGTACTGCCAGTGGTCATTGATGTCGCGGGCGATCGCCAGCCGCGCACCCTGTTTGTCGCCGAAACCGTAATCGTGATTGGACACTTCGGCTTCAAGGGTCATGTCACGAGTACGGCGTTCCAGGCCAACGCGTTGGAAGCGGTGGTGCCCGGTGCCTTCGGCGAAGTCGCCGGTGGCATAACCGACGCCGGCGAACACGCGCCAGTCTTCATCGATCGGCGGGCTGTACAGGGTGGTCTGGATGCCAAAATCGCGGCTGCCGCTGACGGCTCCGGCATCGCCACTGCCGCCGCCATTGGCCTTGCCGCCGTAGGCTTCGACGCGCAACTCGGACATGTCATGCACTTCGCGCTCACGGGCCAGACGCTGCACCTGGCGGTTATCCGGATAACGGGCGACGACGTCATCAGTCAGCGCGTCCATTTGCCGCCATTCCTGCAATTCCATGGCGGTGTGGGCCTGGCCAATTTCCAGGCCCATGTAGCGCGGCACCATGCTCTCGGTTTCCTTGAGCTGCATTTCTGCGCGGCGCGGCCAGTTGCGGGCCAGGTACAGATCGGCCTGAGCCAGACGTAAACCGACGTTGCCCGGCGCCTGATCGACCAGCGTCTGCAAGCGCTCCTCGCCATGGGGCAGATCGGAACCGTAGGTGCCGGCCTGCGCGGCCAGTTGCTGGGCGTCCATCCATTCGTCGTTCGGGTTACCGATGGGCAGTCCTTTCAGTTCGACACGCGGACGCTGGGACTTGGCGGCGTTTTCAGCGACTTTGCGCGCTTCATCGGCACGGTCGCTTTCCAGCAATGCGTAGTACAGCGCGGTGGTGTCTTCGAGGCGATCACTGACATCTGCGTCCGGCGCCGCCAGCACCTGGCGATACAGGTCGGTGGCGATTTCCGGCTCACGTTGATCCAGATAAGACGCCGCCACCCAGCGCAGCGCGTAGGTCGGAATCTTCACGCCTTCGGCTTGCAGCTTTTGGTACTCGGTGATGACATCAGCGGTACGCGCCCGGGCCTTGAGCGCACCCATGCGGTCGATGCGCCAACGGGTCACGTCATCGAGAGCGCTGGCGTCCGGCGTCCAGGTGGCGAGGAGTTTGTCGTAGTCGGCCAGCGCACGATCGGCGATGACGTAGCGTTCTTTTTCGCTGCGGGTAGCAAGTTCGGCGAGGCGCACGCGCTCGGCGGCCAGGTCGCCTTCGAGGCGACGCAGGGTCACCGGATCAATCAGACCCGGACGTTGATTGGCCAGACGCAACGCCGGTTCCGGCAGACGCGCCTTTTGCAGAGCGACCACGTATTCACGGGCGACTTCCGGTTTGCTGCCGGCGCGTTTGAAGGCTTGATCGTATTCGAACAGGGCGTCGAACTGTTTGCCGGCGCGGGTCAACGCGTAGCCCAGCGCCAGACGGCGCGAAGGATCATCGGGTTTGGCCACCACCAGCGCTTTGGCGCGGGTCACCGCTTCGTCGGGTTTACCGGCGTCAGCCTGAGTCAGGGCCAGCCCCAATTGCAGGTCGGCGTTATCCGGCTCCAGCGCCAAAGCCTTGTTGTAGACCTGAGTGGCTTGATCCCAGCGCTTGAGGTTGCGGTAGGCGCGCGCAGTGGCGGTCAGCGCCTGCACCGGCAGCACGCGGTCGCGGCCTTGGGTTTCATAGACCTGCACCACTTCGGCATCGAGGCCGGCCCAACTGGCAATTTGCAGGTGATCGCTGATCTGCCCGGTGGTCGACTGGCCGGGTGGCACCTGACGCAAAACCGTCAGCGCCGGCGTGGTTTGCCCGGCACGGGCGTCGCGCACCATCTGATCGTAGGGTGTGTCGGCAAACGCCAGTGCCGGCCAGAGCAATTGGCTGCACAGCGCGACTCGAAACAAAGGGCGTAAACCACGATGTAATACAGGAACATCAATACGCGGCATTCGTCAGCATCCTTACATGGCCAGCCGGGTCGCAATGCCCTCCTTGCCCTTTCGTAACGGTGGCCGCCAATGCACATGCAACGGCCAAGCTTAGTCAGGCAGTTTTGCACGCAAGCGTTGACCAGAATCCAGAACACAATAATTGTTCAGAATCCTCGCGACGGCTTCGCCGGAACACCAAAAACCCAAACGCCAGATAGCAAAACGCCCGGCGTCTGTTCAACACAGAGGCCGGGCGTTGCTATTAAGAACGCAGAATTACTGCACTTGCGTGACGCCTGCGAACTTGCTCATCAGGAAGCCGACGAACTGCTCGACGGTCATCTTCTGGCCGTTGAATTCGACCTGATTGGCGGCGTAATGCAGCTTGGTCACGACGTTGGTGCCGTCGACGACGGCCAACTGCGAACCGACGGCCATGCCGGCGAACATATCGGCCGCTTCCTTGGATTGATCGACGATGGCTTTGGCATCGGTCTGACCGTCCAGCTGCGCCTGCACGCTGAGCAGATCGACCAGCATCGGCTTTGACACCTGGATATTCAGATCCAGCAGTGCGATCAGTTGTTTGCCCAGTTGATCCGGCGGCAAATCCAACGATTGCGGCTTGGTCAGATCGATCACCAGATTGGCCTTGCTCTCGCCGTTGGCGGTGTTGAACGAGAGGTTTTCCAGCGCAAACTGTGGGCCGGCGGCCAGCAGCTTTTGCAGATCGGCTTTGACTTGCGCATTTTCCGCTTCGGTCAGGTTCAGCTCTGGCGCTGGCAAGCCCTGGGCTGCAGCTTCGGCGGCGGCTTTTTCGTAAGGCTGCAGTTTGGTCTGGTAAATCTGCATCAGCGACATCGTCGACGGGATGTCGAGGTTTTTCAGGCTCATGGCCATGTTCGCCGAGCCGACTTTCTTGTCGTTGAGGCTGACTTCGCCAATCTTGTAGTCAGCACGGCCAGACGCATTGCTGCCGTTTTCTTCGGTGAGGTTTTTCATTTCGAAGTTCTTCACGCCCAGCACCGATTGCTTGGTGCCGAAGGTGGTTTTGCTGTTGGTCAGCACGAGGGTGTTTTCCCCGGTGTAGTAACCGTAGCTGCTCTTGGCGAGGTTGCTGGCCAGGGTCAGACCGTTGAGTTCGACCTGTACCGGCGCCTGATCGTCAGCAACGGTGACCAGTTTCAGGTTGTCCATATAGCCGTCCGCCTTGACCTTCTGCGCTTTGGCATTAGCGGAGATATTCATGGTCAGGCCGGAGAACTTCAGGCTCGACTGCTCATCCAGCGCGGTTTCGAACGGCAGCAGATCGAGGGTGCTGGTGGTCGATTCGTCGTAGCCGATGCTGGTCACGCCTTTGAGCGGCGCGGCGCCCTTGGTGGCGGCGAACCACTTCTCGGTGGCCGGGTTCTTTTCCAGCTCGTAGTTGCTGGTAGCCATGACTGGCAGCCATTTCAGCGAAACCAGACGCGAGAACGGCAGCGGGCCGTGCTCGATGTGGTCAACGAATAGCAGTTCGACTGGCGCATCACCGAACATCTCGCCTTCACCCTTGAGGCGATAGTGCGCGGTGCTGGTGAAGGTGTGGCGATCCAGCGACACCAGTTCCAGCGACGCAGTGCCATTGGAACCGGCCATGGCCGTTTGCAGCTCTTGGTTGGCGTTGCTGACGGCGTTGTTCAATACGCCTTCGATCTTGGTCCCGGTGTACCAGGCCCCGCCTGCGCTGATCGCGCCGATGGCAACTACAATTCCGAGGAGCACGCCTGCTGATTTATTCATGAATGACCTGATCGATTTCCGTGGCTGTGAGTGTGGTCGTCTTCCCTGAACCCGTGACCGGGTCGCGGCTCGACTGCGCTGAATTCAGCGGTGGAGATTAGCACCGGGCGCGTGAGCTGGCCCAATGTTTAAAGGTTAAAGAGTGTCTATGGGAATTGTGGACAGTCGACAGGCGGGAAGAGTTTCGGTGTTTTTCAGTCCGCCTTCGCGAGCAAGCTCGCTCCCACAAGGACAACGCTGTACCTGTGGGAGCGAGCCTGCTCGCGAAGGGGCCAGATGATTCAGCCGAGAATCAGGAATACTGAACCTCGATCTCATCCAGCTGATGATCAAAACTTTTCAGCCGCGCAGTCCAGGTATACACCAGCACTTCAAAATCCCGATCAATCACCGCCCCGCCCGCCACGTCGGCGCGCGGGTCACAGAAATCCAGCTGATAACGCTCACGGGCCATGGCTGTAGCAACATCGGACAATTCCCGGGCATTGTTGAGCCAGTGCCAGCCCTCGCCATCAATCTGCTTGTCGAGTTCCAGACACTGCTTTTTCAGCGCTTCGAGACTTTTTTCCAGTGGCGTGCCGGTGAGTTCGCCCATGACTTCGGCGAAGGTCCGCCCGGGTTGCCAGTAGCTGCCCCAGAAATACCGGTCGAACACGGTTTCGACCCGGCGCAGGGCAACTTTTGTGTCCCAGATCAGCACCAGAGTCTTGCCTTGTTCAAGCTGCCGTTTCTTTACCCGCTGCACCTGGAGCGACGCCCAGGCAACCACGACGATTGCCATGACCGCAATCAGCGCGACGGCGCTGTCGAGGAAAACCATGGCCTTGTCGATCTGGTGGGCCAGCATGATGCCGTAGAAATAGGTGGCCGAGAGCAGCACCAGCACTGCGAGGGCGCACCAGAAGCCGAGAGCGTAAGGGTTTTTCATTATTGGTTTCCCCTAGACCAGCGCTAGCAATGTGCGCTGAAGGGGCGCTTTGCACGGGGCGCCCCTTCAACACTTCAAAGCATAGCAACGGCCTCAGGGTTTGCTGGCGGTTGGAGCGTGCGTTCGTCCGCTTTCCCAGCCGCCGCCCAAAGCGAGGAACAAATCGATCTGGCTCATCGCAACTTGAGTGTTGGCGGCGGCCAGTTGTGCGGTGACATCGGTGTAGGTGCGGGTCGCCTGCAGATCGGCGAGGAACGACTCGCGGCCGGCCTGGAAGAAGCGGTGAGTCTGGTCTGCAGCCAGTTTCGCCGACTGCTCGGCATCGGCCAGTGCGTCGCGCCGCTGAAGTAGTGCGGTGTACTGAGCGAGGCCAGTCTGGGTTTCGCGAATGGCGTTGAGTACCACGCCGTCGAAGTGCGCAAGCGCACCTTGAGTCGTCGCTTCAGCTTCACGGATGCGCGCGCGGGCGCCGTTGGTCGGCACTTTCCAGCTCAGCGACGGGCCGAAGCCCCAGCGGTTGGTCGACGGATCACCCAAGTCATCGATGAGACCAACAGTGCCGATGCTCGCGCCGATACTGATGTCTGGATACAACTCGCCAGTGGCGACGCCGATCCCGGCGGTCGAAGCAGCCAGACGACGTTCGGCCTGGCGAATGTCCGGGCGACGTTTGAGCAGCGCGGCGCCATCGCCGACTGGCACCAATTGCGCGATTTTCGGCAACTCGGCGCAGGTCGCGGTGCCGGCGGGCAACTGATCAACCGGTTTCGCCAGCAACATCGACAAACGGAACAGCCCGGCCTGACGCGCGGCTTCATAGCGCGGCAAGTCGGCGCGCAGGGATTTGAACTGGGTTTGCGAACGGGTGACCTGGGTTTCGTCGCCGCGCCCGGCGTCGCGCAAACGCTGGATCAGCGTGGTGCTTTGCGATTGCAGGTCGAGGGAATGCTCGGCGATTTCACGTTCTTCATTGGCCGCGCAGACTTGGGTGTAAGCACGCACGACGTCTGCCACCAAGGTGATCCGCGCAGTGTCTGCCGCGGCCTGGGTCGCGTCGGCATTGGCCTTGGCGCCTTCGATGCCACGCTGCAAGGTGCCCCACAGATCGAACTGATAAGAAGCGCTGATGCCGATGTCGCCGACGTTATCGACCGGGACTTTTTCCGGCAGCAAGAATGCCTGACCAGACTCTTGCAAACGCTGCGCGCCCATCTTCACACCTGCGCTCCAGCCGCCCGCTGCTTCGGCCTCATCAACCTGAGCGCGAGCCCGTTGCAGGTTCGCCGCCGCGACGCGCAAATCGGTGTTGGAGGCCATGGCCTCCTGCACCAGTTGATCCAGCCGCGCATCCTTATAAAGACGCCACCAATCCGCCGGCACCGGCGCCGAAACTACCGGTTTTCCGGCAACCGCCAGTTCGCCCTGAAAATCCTTGCGCTGAACCGCTGCATCCTCAGGCACCTGATAGTCCGGCCCGACCATCTGACAGGCCGAGAGCATCACGCCCAACCCGGCGATCATCAGCGCCCTGCTCATTGCCCGGGCTCCTGCTTTTTATCGTCGATCTTTGAGTCTTCGATGATCGAAACGGTGGCAGTGCGTCCGGCGATCATGCGGAAATCTTCCGGCACGTCATCAAAGGCAATCCGCACCGGGATCCGCTGCGCCAGCCGCACCCAGCTGAACGCTGGGTTAACGTTCGGCAACAGGTTGCTGCCGCTGCTGCGGTCGCGGTCTTCGATGCCGGCGACGATGCTTTCGACATGTCCGCGCAATTTGGCGCGGTCGCCGATCACGCGGATATCCACCGACTGGCCGACATGGATGCCGTCGAGTTTGGTCTCTTCGAAATAGCCGTCGATGTGAAACGAATTGCTGTCGACCACCGACAACACCGGACGCCCGGCAGTGACGAACTCCTGCGGACGCGGCGCGCGGTCGTTGACGTACCCGTCCACCGGGCTGCGGATCACCGAGCGGTCGAGATTGAGCTGGGCGCTGTCCACCGTGACCATGGCTTCGGCCAGTGCCGATTGCGCACGGGCGACCTTCGATTGGCTTTCTTCCAGTTGCTCGGCCGGCACCAGATTGCCGAGGCCACGGTTACGCTTGGCTTCGCGCTGGGCCTGGGCGAGAGTTTCTTCGCGGTCGGCGACAGCGGCTTTGGCCTGACGCAGGGCCAGTTTGAATCGGTCCTGGTCGATGCTGAACAGCACCTGGCCGCGTTTGATCAACTGGTTGTCTTTCACTTCAACCTGTTGGATCAACCCGGAGACGTCCGGGGCGATCTGGATGATGTCGGCGCGAATGTGGCCGTCACGGGTCCATGGCGCGAACATGTAATACATCACCATGCGCCAGACGAGGACAACGGCAAAAGTCACGATCAGCAGGGTCAGTACCACGCGACCGATGGTCAAAAACGGTTTTTTCATGTCATCAGGTATCGACTGAGTGAGTCCACGCCGTACAGCAGTACCGCGTAGAGGGCCACGTTGAACAATGCCCGGTGCCAGACCAGACGGTAAAAGTGCACGCGCGTGAGCACGGCATGCACCAGCAAAAACAGCACATAAGTGATGCCCATCAACACCAGCAGGGTCGGCAGGAAAATGCCGCTGATGTCCAGATCACCGATCATAGGGGCGCTCCATCGGGCAGCGGTTCTTCGGAGTCGGCACTGGAGACGAATTCGACGCCGGGCAGCAGCGCCAGACGCAAACCGCTCAAGGCGTGCAACAGGTTCAGACGGGTTTCATCGTCGCCGTGGCCATTGAGTGCGCGACGAGTGCGATCGAGGGTCATCAATAACGGCGCTGGCGCCGGCAAGCGTTCGCCGGCCTTGAGGCAAGCGCGGAAATACTCGCCGACTTCACTGACCACTTGCTGCAGCAGCGCGTTCGGCGCGCCGGTCACCCGTGGGGTGTAGGCGAGCAAGTCGAGCAGGTTCAGGCCGACGCGCACTTCGCGCATGGCGATGCCGGTGTCCTGGCCGGTGAGGGCCAGACGCGGCAGATGCTGCATCAGTCGATCGAGCAACTGCACGCCCAATTTGCGGTGTTCGGCAAGGTTGGCCGGCTCGGTCATGTGGACGATGTCTTTCCAGCTGAAACGCGTCAGGCGTTTCGCCGCCAGTTCGGCACCGAACGGGCGTGCGACCAGCGTCCAGATAAACGCGAACAACAGCCCTAACGGACCCGCGAGGTTGGAGTTCACGAAGGCAAAAAAGTCCGCGTCGTAAGCCCCCTGAATACTGATGAATGAGGAGGTGTTGACCAGCGTCAGCAGCATGCCGAGGAAGAACCGCGGCTGCACCGTCAGGGTGCCGACGCAGATGAACGGGATGGAAAACGCCAGCACCAGCATCGGGAAATCATGCAGGTTGGGCAGAATCAAAAACAGGTAAAGGCTGGCGAACAGCACCGACATGCCGGTCCAGAAAAAGAACCGGTAAATCTGCGGTGCCGGGTCGTCCATCGAGGCGAAGAAGCTACAGGCCACCGCGGCGAGAATCACCGCGCTGCCGCCGTCCGGCCAGCCGAGCAGAATCCACAGCACCGAGGCGGTGATGATCGCCAGAACGGTCGAGGCCGCCGAGTAGAGCATCAGCCCACGATCAATGAACGGCGTCAGACGACCGAGGCGCCAGTGACGGTAGACCGCGCGCCAGCTGTCCTGGCGCTCGCAGAGAATCGCGTCCTGCAGACTGCGGCAGTCCTGCCATAAATCGATGAATTCGCCGAGGCGATAAATCGAGTTGGAGAACAGCAGTTGTTTGCGGTCTTCCAGTGCTTCGGCACTCGGTTGCAGGGCTTCGAGCTGATCTTTCAGCGCTTGCCAGCGGTCGAGATCGGCGTTCTGATGAGCGAGCCATTCGCGGGTTGCGGCCAGCAGCGGTGCGAACTTTTCCACCAGCTCTGGTGTGCGCCGCTCTAGGGCGTAGAGCGAATCTTCCAGCGCATCGATCACTGGCAACAGATGAATCATCCGCCCGCGCAGTTCTTTGGTGTTGCGCACGGTTTGCGGTAGTGCGCCTTCGTGGGGCAACTGGCCGATCATCAATTCGAGGCTGTTGAAGTTGGCAACCATGGCCATGCGCAGCGCAGTGACTTCTTCGGGCTGCACGTCGCGGCTGAGGAATTTCAGGCTGTAAGTCGTGGCATCGGCGAACCACTTGCTCACCGCGTCGTTGAATACGGGTGCCAGACGGCGCGGCCAGAACATCGCGCCGACCACGGCGGCAACGGCGATGCCGAGAAAAATCTCTTCGGTGCGCGCCTCTGCTACGTCCCACACCGCCAGCGGGTTATCCACCACCGGCAAGGCAATCAGCGGCAGGGTGTAACCGGCGAGCATCAATGCATAGTTGTTGGCCGTGCGCAGTTGCAGGGACAGGAACAACAAAATCCCCGTCCACAGCGCGATGACTACCACCAGCACATAAGGGCTCTGGACGAACATCGGCACGAAAAAAACTGCCGCCGCTGCACCAAGAAAGGTGCCAATGGCGCGGTACAACGCTTTGGAACTGGTCGGGCCGAGAAACGGGCTGGAGACGATGTACACCGTGGCCATCGCCCAATACGGACGCGGCATTTGCATGAGCAAGGCGATGTACAGCGCAATCATCGACGCTGCAAAAGTCCGCACCCCGTAGAACCAGTCACGGGCCGGCGGAATGCCAGAGAAAAAACCGTTCAAGAATTAACCACCAATGGCGGGTTGGCCGCCTCAAAAGCTCTGAGTACCCGAAGCGTAGCTTCCAGATCGCTTTGATCGATGCCTTCGAGCACCTCATGACGCAAGCGCACCAGTTCGATCTCGACCGCCTGCACCAGTTCTCGACCGGTGTCAGTCAGGCTCAGGCACTTGGCCCGGCGATCCTGAGCATCTTCGGTGCGGCAGACGTAACCGGACTGGCACAACTGATCGAGCAGACGCACCAGCGACGGACTCTCCATCCCGGCCGCCTGCGCCACTTGCACCTGACGCACGCCCTCGCCCAGACGCCCGATCATTAGCAGCGGGACGGCGCAGGCTTCGGAGATTCCATAGTTGACCAGCGTGGTCTGGCAGATCTTCCGCCAATGCCTGGCGGCCACCACCATGGCACTGCTGATGTTCATCTGGAGAGCGTCGAGATCGTTCGGCACGGGGAAATGCACACTGTTAGTTTGCTAACTATCAATATCGCATTTGAGGGGAATTTCAGTCAAGTTTTGAAACAAATTGCCTGTTCAGGGTTAGCTTACCGAATCGAAATCACCCGCTATCTGCTCAATGAAATCGAAAACCTCCTCCGGCACGCTGAACTGGAACTGCTTACGTCGATGCTTTGAAACTTTGTCACCGTTGTCCAGACACATCATTACCAGTTTCGAGAGGTCGCTCCCCCGTACGTCAAAACGCCCATTCACCTCTTTGATGACGTAGTCGTATTTTTCAAGAAACTCGGTCTCCTCGCGCAGCTCCACTTCCAATGCTCGCAAGGCCATCTGCAAGGTAAATTCTGCACATTGAGTCCCGTCCCAGAATCGATAGATTGAGTCGTGCCCAATAAAATCGAAAGTCATCTGATCAGCATCCAGCCAAGTGACATTCCAGAACTCTCTTGCTGGTTTCGAGAACTCCTTTAACGCTTCGAGATAGCCAGACTCTTCGTGTTTCATCGCTACGGAAACCGGTAACAACAAACCATTTTTTAGAGCGCCAGAGTGGCAAAGCGTCTGGTGAATCAGGAAACGTGAAAGTCGACCATTGCCATCCATGAACGGGTGAAGAAAGACAAACCCGAAAGCCACAACCGCTGCAGCTATCAACGGATCAACCTGCTTGGCAGAGTGATTGGCAAAACTCATCAACTCGTCCATCAACTCCCTGCACAATTGCGGTGGAGGCGGGACATAGCTGACGCCAGCTGCGCCTCTCAAGCCGTTGTGTAAATGGTTCTGTTCATGACGGAAAAGCACAGCTTTATCGAAAGGATTGGAAACCGTACTGTTCTGCAACTCGACCAAATAGTCCTCGCTCAACTCTGTTCGCTCATGGGCTTGGCGGAGAAGCCGAACAAAACGGCGCGACTTTTCTTCGTTGGGCTCTTCTTTCTCAATGGCGAAAGAATCGCGGGTCTCATGCAGATAGGCCCAATTGATTGCCCGATCCATCATTTCCGGCGGCAACGTCGCCATAAAAGCCTGGGCTCGACCAAGGATGTCCAGATCAAGCAGCGCCTGCAGCTCCGTCGTACGCTCGACTGTGGCGCAGTAACGCATTGACCCCAACCCGTTAAAATCTACCCGCCAACGACTATTTCGAATTGCAGGCCCGGTGACATAACGCTTGGGATCAAACAAAGCGACAACGTTGCCCCGAACCGGTACGGAATATTCCAGCTGTTTGCCCGTGAAACTTTCCCAAAGAAAACAGGCCTTGCGGATAAATACCCCGTTAGGTGATCGGCTCAACTCACCTAGCAACTCGTCCGCTTCAACGGTTTCAAGCGCCTGAGCAAGAATGCACAGGTTTATTCCCTCATGCTTCAGAGCAAACAAGATGTGCTCAAGTGTCGAACCCTGTGCCGGCGCGACGCCGTTTGGAACCGCTAGACACTCACCGATCAAGGTAATCCGGGTAACCGGTTTGATCATCGCAATGCGCTTGGGGGCAAATGCATTAAGCTTCAGCGCATCACGCAGGTGGGCATATCCAACAGTTGGCATCGTCATCGTCCACATAAAAAAAATTCACTGCGACGATTAAAGCCCGTTTTTTTTTACATCGCGCATGTTTTTTTTACATTTCAGCCTTTTCCTACAATTTTTTTTACACACTTCTGCCCTTACGCAACAACACATCCAACTGATCCACCACCTCCGCCCAATCGGCATCATCCAGAATCTCGTCACGCAAAAACTGCGACTGGCTCTCCGTCCAGAAAAACGCATCAGCCAAATGCAGCTCGGGTTTGAGCGGGGAATGGGTGGCGATGAATTTGTCGATGCTGATCGGATCGTTGTCCAGGCCGAGTTGTTTGAACAGGGATGGGAGGCTGTGGATTGGTTGCTCCATTGCTGAGTTCCTTCAAAAACGGGGTGTTTGGAAGATTATTCGCGAGCAGGCTCGCTCCCACAGGGGAATGCAATCAACCTGCTCGCGAAGGCGTCAGTGCCGGCACCACAAATCCTAATCACTCAACTCCCGCACTTCGGCATGCGGCACCATTTTCAGAAACTCGGGCATGCTCATGTGCAGCAGATAGTTGTGGTTGCCCGCCTCCAGATAAATGTCCTTCTGCCGCGTCAGCAACGGGTCGATGACCATGTCCAGGCCATAGGAGCCACCCAGCGGTGGCACCGCGCCGCGTTCGCAATCATCGAAGATGTGCGCCAGATTGCTTTCGCGGGTCAGTTGCCATTCGCCGCTGGTGCGCACTTTGCTCAGGTCCAGGTGACGGCTGGCCGGCAGCACGGCCATCAGATAGTGCCCGTGGTGGTCGTCGAGGATGATCGATTTGGCCACGCGCTCAGCGGGCACCCCGGCGACTCGTGCGGTTTCCAGGCTGCTGGACGAGTGTCGGTGGGCGACGATGTCGTATTCGCAGTGCGCCCGGTTCAGGCTGCTCTGCACCTTTCTTGCCATACGCATAATGCACCTCGGTGTTGCGCTGAACGGTGATTGCCGTGTCTTTGAGTCTAGTTCGGCGGGGGTTTGGCGCAGGGAAATCCGCTCACCGGACATATCTGCACATTGATCAAAATTCATACAGGACAACCCTCAACTAGACTGAAAGAACCAGCCCATGACGCTCGCGGAGGGTCACGTGAACAGCCGATGTTGTGCGTTTGTCTTACTCCTGCTGATCAGCGGCTCAGCCCTCGCCGCCGACACTCCGTTGCCGCCGATGAGTCCGGCCGGTTTGTGGCTGATTACCTTGGGCATCGTCTTCCTGATCGCTGAAGCTGCACTGCCCAATTACGGAGTGATCGGGCTGGGCGGCATCATCATGTTCGTCATCGGTGCGCTGATTCTGAGCAACGCCGAGTTGCCGGTGCTGATGATGATCGGTCTCGGTCTGATCAGCGCCCTGCTGTTGCTCGCGCTGGTAATTCGCGCCCTGAAAACCCGCCCGCGCCACGCCGTCAGTGGCGACGCCGGCCTGCTCGGCAGTGTGACCGCGATCACCACAGTGCAACCGGGCGATGCCCGTAACGGCTGGGTGCAACTGCAAGGTGAACGCTGGCAAGTGCTTAGCGCCACCCCGCTGCAAACCGGGCAATCGGTGCGCGTGGTGGGTCACAAGGGATTGTTGCTGCAAGTGGCCGCGACTGACGCGGCACCGCTCGGAGAGTGATCATGGGTCTGCAAATCGGTTTTGTTGCGCTGCTACTGTTGGTGATAGTTCTCGCCGGCTCGACGTTCCGCATCCTGCGTGAATACGAGCGCGGCGTGGTATTTCAGCTTGGCCGCTTCTGGCAAGTCAAAGGCCCAGGGCTGATCCTGCTGATTCCGGTGGTGCAGCAAATGGTTCGGGTCGACCTGCGCACCGTGGTGCTCGACGTGCCGCCGCAGGACGTGATCACCCGCGACAACGTCTCGGTGAAGGTCAACGCTGTGCTGTATTTCCGCGTTCTGGATCCGCAGAAGGCGATTATTCAGGTCGAGGATTATCTTTCTGCCACCAGCCAACTGGCGCAAACCACCCTGCGGGCGGTGCTCGGCAAGCACGAACTGGATGAACTGTTGGCCGAGCGCGAGCAGTTGAACATCGACATCCAGCAGGTGCTCGACGCACAGACCGACGCCTGGGGGATCAAGGTCGCCAACGTCGAGATCAAGCATGTCGATCTCAACGAATCGATGGTCCGCGCCATCGCCAAACAGGCGGAAGCCGAGCGCGAACGTCGGGCCAAGGTGATTCACGCCGAAGGCGAACTGCAAGCCTCGGAAAAACTCATGCAGGCAGCGGAAATGCTCGGTCGCCAGCCTGGGGCAATGCAGTTGCGCTATATGCAGACCTTGAGTTCGATTGCCGGTGACAAGAGTTCGACGATTGTTTTTCCACTGCCGATCGAATTGCTCAAGGGTATGGCGGATTTGTCGGGGAAATCCTGAAGGTCAAAAGATCGCAGCCTGCGGCAACTCCTACAGGGATTGCGGTTAGCCTGCGGGAGGGGTTGGCGTGAACAAGCGCGCTTTAAGTCCGCCGGCGTGGACTTCGGCACGGACCTGCCAGGTCTCGGGCAAGGGTGAGAATTCTTCCGGGCCGTCGAAGCTGCCGACCAGCCACACTCGACCATTTCCCGCCAGCTCAGCGAGGCTGTTCAGATAGACATCACTCGTTACCAGCGTGCCGAACCCGTACTCATTTGGCCGCGTCGATTGGCCATCGGCTTTCGGTGGCGTGAAGAGGCGCACCTGCGCCCCGGTGCGATCGTAGTAGACGTAGCTCAGATACCAGAGCATGTCGCTGGTGACGATGCGGTCACCGGGCAGGAAATGCTGGTTGACGTACGTCACTACCGTGTCGAGTTGATCATGACTGTCGACCGTGGCGTTGTTGTTCACGCCGACCAGTTCCACAGCGATCAGCGACAGCAGCACAGCCAATGCCAACATCCGCACGCGGTTGTACAAACGGTCGATGGCCAACGCCGTCAGCATCGGCAGGCCGAGGGCGTACGCCGTCAGATAACGCTCGATGAACACTGGCGTAATGAACGACACCAGATACACCAGCAACAGCGGCAGACCGGTGTACAGCGCCAGCAGAATGCTGCCGCGCGACACACTGCGATCGCGCATGACGGCGACAACTGCCAGCACCAGCAGTGCCAACGGCAGCGCGCCAAAGACCAGCAGCGGCAGACTCTCGCCATCGTCCTGAATCAGCCATGACCAGATCATCGACGGCAGCGAACCCAGCGTCACCGCTGGCTCCCAACCGACATCGCCGCCGACTTCGAGTTGCTGCATGTGCTGCATCAAATCAAGCAGTTTGGGTAACCAGGGCAGGTACAGCACGCCGATTGCCAGATTCGCCAACCACCAGTCCGTGCGCTGGATATGCCGGAAGCGATAACCGCGCTGCACGCGAATGCCAAGCAGATAAACCCAGTGACACAGTGCGGCCAGCACGGCGAAGTAATGGGTGTAGAACGCCGCACTCATTAACACCACGTAAACCACGAGATAGCGACGGCGTTGCGGGCGTCGAATCCAGTAGACCAGCGCCAGGCTCGCGGCGAGCAGCAGCGCCCCAAGCAGCGCGTACATGCGTACTTCCTGGCTGTAGCGCACCGCGGTCGGTAGCAGTGCGAGCAACAATCCGGCGATAAACGCGGCGCGTCGAGTGGCCAGACGGTCCACCAGCCAAATGCCCAGTCCGACCGCCGTAATGCCGGCCAGCGCACTGAGACAGCGGAGCGCGAAGATGCCGTCCCCGAACAACTCGATCCAGCCATGCAAGAGAATGAAGTACAGCGGCGGATGCACATCGAATGCAGCGTGTTGCCAGATTTCACTCAGCGAGTAGCGCGCCAGCAGCAGGCTGGAGCCTTCATCACCCCAGATCGCCGCCGCTGTCAGATCATAAAAACGCACGAACGCGGCCAGCGCCAGAATTGGCCACAGCCAGTGATTTTTTACCCAGCGCACCCAACGCAGGCTACCGAACCAGGAACCGGGCGCGGCAAACGGATCTTGCGTGTCGCCCATTGGCGTAACTCTGTTGACCGCCATCGCTTCCTCTTGCCGCGCCGCAGCGCCACGAGAGTATGACGCGCCAACCTGCCCATCACTTTAGGTCAGCCACGGCGGAACCGTCGATGCCGGTTGGCGCTTTCACGACACCCGGCAACCCGGCGGCGATTTTCGCCTCTGGATACACCGATTCCCAACCGCCGCCCAAGGCCTTGTACAACCCGACCATTGCCAGCGACACGCCGGTCGAACTCTCAACCCACTGTTCCTGCGTCGCCAGCAATGCGCTTTGCACGGTGAGAACGTTGACGAAATCAACCACGCCTTCGACGTACTGCTGTTGCGCGGTGCGCAAGGCGATCTGGTTCTGACATACGGCTTCGGCAAGGCTGTCGCGGCGGCGTTGGCTGGCGTTGTAAGCGGTCAGTTGATCGTCGATTTCATGCCAGGCGCGCAACACGGTCTGCTGGTAGGCGATGGCCGCTTCCTGCTGCTGTGCTTCACGCAATTGCAGCACGCCGCGCAGGCGTCCGCCGTCGAACAGCGGCAGGCTGAATTGCGGGCCGATGCCAAAGGCACGCGAACCCCAGGAGCCGAAATCGCTGAGTTGCATGGCTTGCGCGCCGAGGTTGCCGGACAGGGTGATGCGCGGATAGAAATCGCCCGTGGCCACGCCGATATTGGCAGTGGCAGCGTGCAGGCGCGCTTCGGCCTGACGGATGTCCGGACGGCGTTCAGCCAGTTGCGACGGCAAGCCGATAGCGACTTGCAGCGGCGACTGCGGCACGGCGGCGTCTGTGGATAACTCCTTGGCCAATGCCTGTGGCGGTTCGCCCATCAGCAGGCTGATCGCATTGATCAGTTGCGATTGGCGTTGTTCCAGCGCCGGCAAGCGTGATTCGATGGCAGCCACCTGCGCAGCGGCTTCGGCGACGTCGAGATCCGTCGCCACGCCATCGGCCAGACGCAATTGCGAGAGCTTGAGGCTGTGCCGGGCGACGTCGAGGTTCTGCTCGGTGACAGCACGAGTGTTCTGCACGCCACGCAGCTGGATGTAGTTTTGCGCCGTGTCAGCGAGCACGGCCAACAGCACCCCGCGACGGTCGTTTTCGGCGACTTCTAGATTGGCGTCGGCGGCTTCGGTTTCGCGGCGCACGCGGCCCCAGAAATCCAGTTCCCATGAGGCGGAGAAACCGGCGTCCCACAGATTGAAAGCTGAATCGCCGTTGTGTCCGGACGGATCGTTCAGACCCTCGCCGCTGTTGCGTTTGCGCGCGTAACTGCCCGTGGCGGCGGTGCTCGGATAACGGTCAGCGGTGATCACCTGGCGAGCGGCGCGGCTTTGTTGCAGGCGGCTGCTGGCCAGTTGCAGGTCGAGGTTGCTCTGCACCGCACGCCGGGTGAGCGCGGAGAGTTGCGGGTCGTGGAAGACCTCCCACCAGCGTTCGTTGAGGGGTTCGCTGACAGCTTGGCTGGGGGCGGACTTGGCGGGTTTGGTCCAGTCGGCGATTTGTGTGGCTTGAGGCTTTTGGAAGTCAGGGCCTACTGTGCAAGCGGTGAGAGTTACTGCGAGCAAGGCACTCAAGGTGATTTGCTGCCACGGGCCTCTTCGCGAGCAGGCTCGCTCCCACATTCTGGATTGCGTTTTCCCTGTGGGAGCGAGCCTGCTCGCGAAGGCGTCGGTTCGGTCAATAACGCTCATCGCTGAGTCACCTCACGCACCGACGTCGCCGAACTGGTGGTATCAATACTCGCTTCCACCGACATCCCCACGCGCAAGCGCTCGGCCAACGGTTGACCCGATTCCAGCATGATTTTCACTGGAATCCGCTGCACCACTTTGGTGAAGTTGCCCGTGGCGTTATCCGGTTTCACCGCCGCAAAGGTCACACCGGTTGCCGGGGCGATACTTTCAACGCGACCAATCAAGGCTTCGCCACCAAGGCTGTCGACACGCACCTGTACGTCCTGCCCCGGCTGCACGTCGGTCAGTTGTGTTTCCTGAAAATTCGCCACCACATAAGCCTGTTGCAACGGCACCACCGCCAGCAGCTTGCTGCCCGGCGTCACATAGGCGCCCACGCGCACCGCACGCTCACCGACCATGCCATCCTGCGGAGCGGTGATGCGCGTGTAAGAGAGTTCAAAACTGGCGATTTCCAGCGCCGCTTGTGCGTGCTTCAAACTGCCCTCGGCTGCGTCACGCTGAGCCGTGAGAATGTCGACCTGCTTGCGCTCTGCCGCCAGTTTCGCCGTGGCGGTGTCGAGATGAGCCGTGGCCTTATCGATGCGCGTGCGCGCCTGTTGCGCGTTTTGCACCGTACCGGCGCCAACGCCTGCCAAGTGGTTGTAGCGATTCAATTCTTGCTGGGCGAAGGCCATTTCCGCCTTGGCCGAGACTACCGAGGCCTGCGCCTGAGCGATCACCGAAGTCTGGCGCTCCAGCGTCGCCTTGGCGTTCTGCAACTGCGCCCGCGCCACCAGAGTTTGCGCATCCGCCGCTTCAGCCGACGCACGCAAATCGCGATCATCGATCAGCGCCAGCAACTGGCCCGCCTTCACTTGCTGGTTGTCCTCCACCAAGACTTCCTTGATAAACCCGGCCACGCGCGGCACAACGAGCGTGTAGTCGGCGGAGACAAAGGCGTCATTGGTGTTTTGCTGGGTACGTTTGCCAAACACGCCGGGCAGCGCCAGGTAAACCAGCACGCCGACCGCCAGTGCGGCGGCGATGGCCACCGCGAGTTTTTGCTTTGCTTGAGTCGTCATAAAAACCTTCTGTTTCAGTGAAGCAATCAGGTCGGCGCGCGCGGAGGAAAGATCCGCGTCGGCAGCCAGAAAATCAGCAGGATCAACGCCACTGCGACGCCAGCCATGCACACGTAGAGATCGGAAGAAGTCAGCACCACGGCTTGTTCGTGCAGGCGATGGGCGAGGCCCGGATCGCTGCGGTCGGCCAACGGCGAATTGCCGAGGCTGTCGACCAGCATGCTCGAATGGAAATGCAGGCGCGCGGTGGTCAACGCCTCGATCACTCCGGTGGCGACCACGGCCGACAGGCCCTTCACCGTGTTGAACCACGCCGAGGCGAACGGACCATCCATTGGCGTGATGCTGCCGGTGGAAAGCATCAACAAGGGCAACACCGCCATCGGTTGGCCGAAAATCTGCAGCCATTGCAGGACGTAGGAGTCGTCGCGAATCCACTGCGAGGTCAGCTGCGATCCGCCCAGACACGACAGCGCCAACATGCTCAGACCGATGCCGAGCACCCAGCGGCAATCGACCCAGCGCAGATTGCACAGCGCCGCCACCAGCGGCAGCGCGATCAATTGCGGCAACGCAGCAATCAGCATGATCGGTGCGGTTTGCACCGGGCGGTAACCCTGCACCTGAGCCAGATAACTCGACGGAATCAACACCACCGCCAACAACACCACAAGCACACCGGCCAAGGTCATCAGGGCGAACGAAAGGTTGCGGATACCGAGCATCTGCAATTTGAAAAACGGAATCGGTTGCGACCATTCGTTGATCAGAAACGCCACCAGCAGCAGCGAGCCGGCGCCGAGCAAGCCACAGATCAGGCTCGACTCGAACCAGTCCAGTCGATTGCCTTGCAGCAAACCGATCACCAACATGCAGATCGCCGGAAAGCCCAGCAGCAAGCCTTTCCAGTTGAACGACTTGAGGCGTTCCAGGCGCAGCGGGTCCTGTGGCAAGCCATACGCCACAGCGGCCATGGCGATCAGGCACGGCACGATGATCTGCCAGAACGTCCATTGCCAGCCGACATACTCCGTCCACAAACCAGCCAGCGGTGTGCCGAGACCGGGGCCGAATGTCGCCGTTAGCGCATAACCGGCCAAACCGTAGAGCTTGATGTTGGCCGGCAAAAAGCGCAGAGCGACGGTCATCAGCATTGGCGGCAACGCACCACCGGCGAGGCCTTGCAGGATGCGCATCAGCAGCAGGCTTTCGTAATTCGGCGCGAACGGGCACAGCACGCCCAGCAAGGTGAACAAACCAATCGCACAGAGGGTGAAGCGGCGCAGCGAGAAGGTCACCGAACACCACGGTGCGAAGGCCATGGCCGCGACCGAGGTGGCGGTGTAACTGGCCACCAGCCAGGTGCCTTCGTCGTAGCCGATATGCAGCGCGCCGCGAATATCAGCGAGGGCGACCTTGGTGACCATCTCGTTGAGGCCCGACACCAGCACCGCCAGCAGCACGCCGACCAGGCCAATGATGATCCGCGCCCCGAACACCGGTGGCGTCGCCGCCTTCGCCGGGCTGGCCGCAGCGATGGGCGCTGCCGCCGTCAGGGATGTCATGAATACACACTCCGGAGGGAAAAATACCGGAGCATCTTAGTCGGGCTTGGCAATGACGAAAATTGACTTATTGGCAGGTTATAAGTGCGCCAGACACAACAATGAACATCCCTTGTGGGAGCGAGCCTGCTCGCGAAGGCGTCGGGCCAGTCAATATCATTGGTGACTGATCCAGCGCTTTCGCGAGCAGGCTCGCTCCCACAGGGTTTTGTGTTTTCTCGGGGATTAAGGCTGGGCTGCCAGCCACGTTTCGTCGCAGCAAGCCTTGAGGGTTTCACGCAGCCAGCGATGCGCCGGATCCTTGTCGAAACGCGGGTGCCAGGCCTGGGTCAGCATCAGCGTCGGCAAAGGGATTGGCAGGTCGAACGAACGCAGTTTCAGCCCGAGCCGGCGTACGCTGAGCAACGCTTCCTTGGGCACCGGCAGGATCAGGTCGGAATCAGGCAACGCAAACATCGCCGCATGGAAACTCGGTGCGATTACCGCGACGCGCCGCTCCAGCCCCAAGGCATTCAGCGCGGTATCAATAGGGCCGCGAGCGATGCCGCGGCGCGACATGCTGATGTGGGAAAACCCGGCGTAGCGCTCGGCAGTGATTTCGCCGTCGAGCAAGGGGTGGTCTTCACGCACCAAGCCAACGAAGTGCGTGGAAAACAGGTTCTGTACTTTGACTTCAGGGGTGACGGGCCGGGTATTGCTGACGCTCAGATCGATGCGCCCTTCTCGCAGGGCTTCATCATCGCCATCGCCTTCCGGGACAAAGCGCAATTCGCAGTACGGCGCGAGTTGATCGAGGGTGTCGAACAGCTTGCCGCCGTACACCCCGATGAAAAAGTCGTTGGCGCGGATGCTGAAGCGCCGACGCAGTGTGCCCAACTCCACGGTGTCGGCGGAACGGAACAACAGCGCGGCCTGCTCGACCACGTCGCGCACCTGCTCGCGTAATTCCAGGGCTTTGGGCGTTGGTACCAGACCCCGGCCGGCGCGCACAAGGATCGGGTCGCCGATGGCTTCGCGGATCCGCGTCAGGGTGCGGCTCATTGCCGCCGGACTGAGGTTCATCCGCCGTGCGGCGCCGACCACGCTGCCCTCGTCGAGCAAGGCGTCGAGGGCGACCAGAAGGTTCATGTCCGGGAGTTGCATGCTGAGCACTCTTGGCTGATCAGAATTGATCTGTGCGCAATGCTAGCAAACATCTTTCAGAGTTGGCGTTGATCTTACTGACGCCTTCGCGAGCAAGCTCGCTCCCACATTTGGAATGCATTCTCCTGTGGGAGCGAGCTTGCTCGCGAAAGGGCCAGCCGCAACGCCACAGAATTACCGCTGCATCCCCCAACGCTTAACTGTCACCCGCTCGAGGGTATCGAACACCAGATTCTCCACCAGCAAGCCAATCAAGATCACCACCGCCAACCCGGCAAACACCTTGTCGGTGTACAGCTCATTGCGATTCTGAAAGATGTACCAGCCCAACCCACCCTTGCCACTGGTCGCGCCAAACACCAGCTCAGCGGCGATTAACGTGCGCCAGGCAAACGCCCAGCCGATCTTCAACCCGGCGAGAATCGACGGCAGCGCCGCCGGGATCAGGATGAACAGCACCAGTCGCAAACCCTTCAGACCATAATTGCGACCCGCCATGCGCAGGGTTTCGGAAACGCCGAGAAACCCTGCATAGGTGTTCAGCGCCAACGCCCACAACACCGAATGCACCAGCACGAAAATCAGGCTGTTCTGCCCCAGGCCAAACCACAGCAACGCCAGCGGCAACAGAGCAATCGCCGGCAGCGGGTTGAACATCGAGGTCATCGTACTCAGCAGATCGCGACCCAATTGCGTCGACACCGCCAGCGTGGTCAGGGCAAACGCTAGAACGATGCCGATGAGGTAGCCCTTGATCAGCACCACCAGCGATATCCACACCTTGGCCAACAACTCACCACTGAGCAGACCCTCGAACAGCGCGTGGCTGGTCTGCAGGAAACTCGGCAGCATCAGGTCATTGTTCTGAATCCGCGCGACCACTTCCCACAGCACCGCCAGCACAATCAGGATCAGGCCTTTACGCAGCCAGCCCTGTTGCCACAGCCGCGTGCCGAGCGACAGTTCACGCTCGACCGGCACTTCAGTCAGCGGCTCCAGCACAACTTCGAATTCTTCACGCACAGATGATGAATGGCTCATCGGGTAATCCTCCTGGCCGCTCAATAGGCGATGCGAATGTCGTTGAAGTCGTGGTCACGCTCGGTTTCCGGCGACTGGCCTTCGTCGAACAGCAGACGATGGATGCGCCGCGCCGATTCCTGAAACGCCATGCCACCGAGGCTGTGCAGATCGTATTGATGGCTGTGCACCTCGGCGCGCACCCGACCCGGATGCGGCGACAGCAAAAGGATGCGATTGCCGACCACCAACGCCTCTTCAATCGAGTGGGTGACGAACAACAGGGTGAAGCGCACCTCTTCCCAGAGCAGCAGTAATTCTTCCTGCATCTTGCGTCGGGTCAGTGCATCGAGCGCGGCGAACGGTTCGTCCATCAAGAGGATTTTCGGCTGCATCGCCAGCGCCCGGGCAATCGCCACGCGCGCCTTCATGCCGCCGGACAAGGTATGCGGGTAGGCATCGGCGAACGCCGACAGCCCGACTTTTTCCAGATAGTGCAGCGCGCGCTCTTCGGCTTCTTTTTTCTTCAGCGTTCGCGAAGCGAGCAGCGGAAACATCACGTTCTGTTTGACGGTTTTCCACGGTGGCAGTTGGTCGAATTCCTGAAACACCACAATCCGGTCCGGCCCCGGCGCGTCGACGCGCTGGCCTTGCAGGCGGATCTCGCCTTCGCACGGCTGAATGAACCCGGCGACCGCTTTGAGCAAGGTGGATTTACCGCAACCGGACGGGCCGAGCAGCACATAGCGATCGGCCGGATCGATTTCAAAACTGACCTGGTGGGTGGCGCGCACCACACGTTGCGGCGTGCGGTATTCGAGGCTGACATGATCGACCGCCAGCAGCGCTTCGCTGCGGGCGATCGGAGTGCTGGCCGCGTGGCCTGGCAAGGGAGCGTTCATTATTTGATCAATCTCCGGCGAATCAGAAAGGCGCATCGCCCTGAATGGTCGTGCGATACAGCTTGCGGCGCAGGTGTGCGGGGCAGCCGGCGGCGAGATGGATCAGCGAACGGTTATCCCAGAACACCAGGTCGTGGGGCTGCCACTGATGGCGGTAGATGTTTTGCGGCAGCACGCTGTGGGCGTAGAGCTCGCTCAGCAGCTGCTGGCTCTCGTCTTCGGGCAGGCCGACGATGCGCGTGGTGAAACCTTCGCTGACGAACAGCGCCTTGCGGCCGTTTTCCGGGTGCGTGCGCACCACCGGGTGCACCACTTCCGCGACCTGGGCCAGTTGCTCCGGGGTCAGCGTCGGGCGCCAGTTGCCTTCGAATTTGGTTTCGCTGTAACGCGCCGTGTAGGAGTGCGCAGCACTGCGGCCTTCGACCGCTTTGCGCAACGCTTCGGGCAGGTTGTCCCAGGCTTTGTGCATGTCGGCGAACAGCGTGTCGCCGCCCTCGGAAGGCAGTTCTTGCGCGTGGAGCATCGAGCCAAGACTCGGCAGCTCTTTATAGGAGAGGTCGGAGTGCCAGAACTTGCCAGCATCGCCGAGGCCGATGTTCTGGCCGTTTTCGATGATGTTGGAAACGATGAGGATTTCCGGGTGATTGGCCAGCAGGAACTGCTTGAGCACATGGATCTGCAACACGCCGAAGCGGCGGCTGAAGTCGATTTGCTGTTGCGGGGTGATTTGCTGGTCGCGGAATACCACGACGTGGTGATCCAGATGCGCGCGGTGAATGCGCGCGAAGTCCTGATCATTGATCGGCCGGGTGAGGTCGAGTCCGATGATTTCGGCGCCGACGGCACCGCTGAACGGGCGGATTTCAAAGAATTGCGGCGCGGCGGTCGCGGCGCTTGGGGAAGCAGTAGCTGCGGACATCTTTCCATCTCCCACGCACGGCGCGCTCACGGGCGCGCTCGTCGATCAGACACTCACGCTGGATTGCGTGTTGGTTCAGGTCGTGCGGCGCGCCGATTGGTCGGCAGGTACGCAGGGGGATGACTTTATAGCTATAAGAACTGGAGATTAAATACCGTTAATGAATAACGATATGGCGGAATGGACTGGATGGTGAGTGACGGTTTTTGTCACTTACTGACAGGTATGTGGTGATTTTGCTGACGCCTTCGCGAGCAGGCTCGCTCCCACAGTTGATTTTCAGTGGACACAAATTCTGTGTTCAAAAGAAATCCAAATGTGGGAGCGAGCCTGCTCGCGAAGAGGCCGGCAGCAGCGCCGGAGATCTAGCGTTCGTGCAACGCCTCGGCCCGCGCGCGGATGATCGGTTTGAGCAGATAACTCAACACCGACTTCTTGCCGGTAATGATATCCACCGACGCCACCATCCCCGGAATGATCAGCAACGGCTTTTCATCGGTACCCAAGTGGCTGCGCTCAGTGCGCACCTTGATGATGTAGTACGTGGTTTTCTTGTCTTCGTCGGTGATGGTGTCGGCACCGATCTGCTCAAGCTTGGCTTTGAGCCCGCCGTAAATGGTGTAGTCGTAGGCAGTGAATTTCACGATCGCCTCCTGCCCCGGATGCAGGAAGGCAATGTCCTGCGGGCGGATCTTCGCTTCGACCAGCAAGGTGTCATCCAGCGGTACGATTTCGACCATGTCGCTGCCCGGCTGGATCACGCCGCCGATGGTGTTGACCAGCAACTTGTTGACGATGCCGCGCACTGGCGACGTCACCAGGGTGCGGCTGACGCGGTCTTCCAGCGCCTTGCCAGTCGCGCTGGCCTTGTTCAGGTCGGTGCGTGCTTCATTGAGCTGGGTCAGCGCTTCGCTGCGGAATTTGCCGCGCGTCTCGTCGATCTTGCGCTGCACTTCCTTGATCGCCGATTCGGCGCGCGGAATCGCCAGCGTCGTTGCATCCAGCTGACCACGGGTTTCCACCTCGGCGCGCTTCAGACGCAAGACCTCCACCGGAGACACCGCGCCCTGCGCCACCAGCGGCTCGGACATGTTGATTTCCTGACGCTGCAAGCCGAGTTGCTGACGATACTGCGCTTGTTTGGAGGCGAATTCGCGCAGCTCTTGCTGACGCTGAATCAACTGCTCCTGCAAACCACCGATCTCGTCGTGCAACTGCTGACGGCGGCTGATGTACAGCGACTCTTCGCTTTTCGCCTGACCGGGCACGGCTTTGAGCACGTCCTCGGGGAAATTCAGTGGACGGTCGTCGACTTCGGCGCTCAAACGCTCGACGCGCAACAGCATCGACAGGCGATCGGCTTCGGTTTCGCCAACGTTGGAAGCAAATCGCGTGTCGTCGAGACGAATCAACGGTGCACCGGCTTCGACAATCTGGCCTTCCTTGACGAACAGTTCGGAAATAATCCCGCCCTCAAGGTTCTGGATTTTCTGGATCTTCGACGATGGAATCGCCTTGCCGTCGCCCTTGGTCACTTCGTCGATGACAGCGAAGTTGGCCCACAGCAGCAGGAAGATAAAGAAGCCGATGATCGCCCAGATGGTCAGGCGCACGACGCGCGGGGCGTCTTCGATCAGCGCTTTGTTGACCTCCGGCAGCGGTTGGCCCTGCAACGATGCCGAGCCTTTGAAGTAGCGACGGATCGAATCCTTGAAACCCGACTTAAGCAACACTGATCTGCCCCTTCTTCAACGCTTCCATCACGGCGGCTTTCGGGCCATCGGCGAGAATTTGTCCACGGTCGATCACCAGCAGACGATCGACCAGCGACAACAGTGAAGCCCGGTGCGTCACCAGCACCACGGTCTTGTTTTCAATCACGGCGGCGAGGCGTTGCTTGAGGCGTTCTTCACCGGTGTTGTCCATCGCACTGGTCGGCTCGTCCATCAGCAGGATCGGTGGATTGAGCAACAGCGCCCGGGCCAGCGCGACGTTCTGCCGTTGGCCACCGGAGAGGTTCTGCCCACGCTCGCCGACTTGCAGCTCGTAGCCTTGTGGATGCAGACGGGCGAATTCGTGGACGCCAGCCAGTTCGGCCGCCTGCAGGACAAGCTCGTCTTCTACATAACGTGCGCCGGAGACGAGGTTGTCACGCAGGGTGCCGGCCAGCAGCTGAATGTCCTGCGGCACGTAGCCGATGTTGTAACGCAGTTCGCTGACATCGATCTGACGAATATCCACACCGTCGACCAGCAACGCGCCGTCGTCCGGCTGATACAGGCCGACAAGCAATTTGGCGAGGGAGCTTTTGCCCGAGCCGCTGCGGCCGATGATGCCGATCTTCTCGCCGGGACGGATCACCAGGTTGATGTTCTTCAGCGCCGGGTTCTGTTGTTCCGGGTAGGTGAAATTGAGCTGGCGGCACTCGATCGCGCCTTGCAGGACCTTGCGGCTCAGCGGGCGTTCTTCGAAATTGCGCTCTTGCGGCAGTTCCATCATCTGGTCGACCGAGGTCATGGTCACCCGGGCTTGTTGATAACGGGTCAGCAGACCGGACAACGAGGCCAGCGGACTGAGGGCGCGGCCGCTAAGCATGTAGCAGGCAATCAGACCGCCCATGCTCAGGTTGCCGGCAATGATCTGGTAGACGCCGAAGACGATCATGATCACCCCGGCCAGTTGCTGGATCAGCAGGGTGATGTTCATCGCCAGGCCGGAGAGCATTTTTACCCGCAGCTCGAGACGGCTGAGGGTGCCGATGGTCTGTTCCCACTGGTATTGGCGTTCGCTTTCGGCGTTGTTGACCTTGACCGCGTCGAGGCCGGCGAGGGTTTCGATCAGGCTCGATTGGCGCTCGGCACCGAGGGCCATGGTGCGTTCCATGGTGGCCACCAGCGGCTTCTGCAAGGCGTAGCCGATCAACAGGGCAATCGGGAACGCCAGCACCGGAATCCACACCAGATGCCCGCCGAGAATGGCGATGACGATGAAGATGAGGATGGTGAACGGCAGGTCGATCAGGCTGGTCAGGGTCAGCGAGGCAAGGAAGTCGCGCAGGCTCTGAAACTCGTGGATGTTCTGCGCAAAGCTGCCGACCCGCGCCGGGCGGTATTTCATCGACATGCCGACGATGCGTTCGAACAGCGTCGCCGAGATGATCAGGTCGGTTTTCTTCCCGGCCAGATCCAGGCACAGACTGCGCAGGCTCTTGAGGATCAGGTCAAAGAGGTAGGCACCGGTAATCCCGAGGGCCAGCACCCACAGGGTCGCTTCGGCCTGGTTCGGCACCACGCGGTCGTAGACGTTCATCACGAACAGCGGCGCGGCCATGGCGATGATGTTGATCAGGAAACTCGCGGCGATCGCATCGGCATACAGCCAGCGCGAACGCTTGAGGGTGTCGCGGAACCACGAGCGTGCACGCGGAATCAGCGTGCCGTGGTTGACGTCAAATTTGTGTTGCGGCTGAGCGAAGAAGACCTTGCCGGTGTAATCGTCGGCGAGCAGTTCGCGACTGACGATGGACTCGCCGCCGTCGGTTTCGCTGAGCAGCACCCGTGCTTCGTTGTCGCCCTGCCAGCCGAGCAGGACGGCGCTGCGGCCATCCTTGAGCAGCAGCAAGGCCGGCATGGCGATCGCCGGAATTTCTTCCAGTTTGCGCTGCAACACCCGCCCTTGCAGGCCGGCGCGAGCCGCGGCGCGGGGCAGCAACTCGACACTCAGGCGTTGTTTGGGCAGCGGCAGGCCGGTGGTCAGCATCGCCGCGCTGGCGGGCTTCTGGTGCAGCATGCAAAGGGCGAGCAGACCGTCCAGCAAAGGATCGTCGTGCAACGCGCGTGGATCATGACTGAGTTGAACTCGACTGACTTCTGATTCCACGCTCGACACTCTTTGACAGTTGAAAAGGGATAACTCAATTCATCCCAGGCAGCTGGACCTTGGGCTTCACGTCGTTCTGCACAACGGATGCCAACGGTGCGACCACTCCCTGGCTTCTGAGCAACTCGCCCATGGTCGCCTTGATTCGGTACTGAGTAAATAACTGAATGTTTTTGATTTCCGCCAGACGCCGCGAAGCGGTGAACAACTCGTTTTCGCTGTCGAGCAAATCGAGCAGGGTACGTTCGCCAAGGCTGAACTGACGCTGGTAAGCGGTACGCACCGAGGTGCTGTGATCGACGTATTGCTGCGCAATCGGCACCTGCGCGTTAGCGTTGTTCAGGGCGTTCCAGGCCAGACCGAGTTCTTCGTTCAACTGGCGCAGGGCGTTGTTGCGGATGTCCAGCGCCTGGTTCGACAGATACGACTTGGATTCCAGATCAGCCTTGTTGCTGCCACCGGAATAGAGGTTGAAGCGCATGCGGAGCATGGCTTGCCATTCGTTGTTGTGACCGTTCTGGCCGTCGAGATCGTTGTCGGCAGTGCGGCCCAGTTCGGCGTCGAAACGTGGGTAGAAGGTCGACTTGGCGGTTTCGTACTGCTTCTCGGCAGCGGCGATGTCGGATTCGGCCGAACGCAGGATCGGGCTGTTTTCCAGCATCTGCTGGCGCGCTTCATTGAGGTTGGCCGGCATCATTGCCATGAACGGCGCTGGCCGCTCGAGTTGATCGGGCATCTGGCCGACGGCGCTGAGGAAGTTGGTTTCCGAGTCGGCCAGATTGGTCTGCTCGGTGATCAGGTTGTTGCGGGCCTGGGCCATCCGCGCTTCAGCCTGATCAAGGTCGGCACCGCTGCCGACGCCGCGTTGGGTGCGCAACTGAATCTGGTCGTAGATGCGCTGGTGGCTCTTGAGGTTTTCTTCGGCCAGACGCACGAATTCGCGACGGGTCAGCACGTCCAGATAGACCTGGGCGACGGTCAGCGCGGTGCGCTCGGAAGTGCCAAGCAACGAGTACGCACGGGAGTTAACGGTGGCTTGTTGACGCCCGACTTCACTGGACGTCGCAAAACCGTCAAAGACCATTTGCGAGAGACGTAAACTTGACTCGCTACGGTTCAGGGTTTCGTAGTGGTTACCGGAATTGGCGCGGGTGGTAACGCTGTCCGTGCCTTCACGACCATAACCGCCGAGCAGATCGACCTTCGGCAGGTATCCACCTTTTGCCGCTCTTAATTGATAATCCGCAGCCAATCGACTGTTGACCCCTGCCTGGATTTCCGGATGGACATCCAATGCCTGCTGCATGGCTTCTGGTAAGGATTGTGCTTGTACAAATGAGGCGGCGAGAGCGAAGGGTACAGCGAAAAGCAGGGGCGAACGCATGGTAGGAATTTCCCAGAACTTCTTGTCTTGAATCACAGCAAAACGTGGCGCTGCGTCGGATGATGGCAACCAGATTGACCGTATGTCGGAAAGTTCAAAACAGGAACTGGATCACACGCTGAAGGACAGGTCGCCGCGGAAATATCAATGTGACATTAGTGGGGCGATTGTTTAGGATGGCACCCAGAAGGTCAATAGTTTGGCATAAAGTTAATAGCGAAAGAATCTAGCCAAATTATTGACGATTAGACGCGTCAAACTTGATTCGCAAATTTTTAAAGTACGTCCAGACTGAATCGGCGCCCATGCCCTCAGGTCCATGGAAGTCAACTGAACGTGACACCCCGGAGAGTCTTCAATGAGCAGTGTTGTTGCCATCGTCAAAAGCATTGTCGGTCAGGTATTCGTGGTGTCCCCAGAGGGCGTGCGTCGCGTACTCGTTGAAGGCGATCGTCTGTTTGTCGGCGACCAGATCGACACCGGCCTCTCCGGCGCCGTGTCGCTTGAATTGGCAGATGGCCGCACCCTCGATCTGGGCCGGGAGACTCAGTGGAGCGCCAACGCGCCCGACTCCAGCACCGACCTGGCCGAAGCCACCGCGCAGGCTGCGCCGTCGGTAGCAGAACTGCAGCAAGCCATCGCCGCCGGTGTCGACCCGACCACCGCGCTTGACGCCACCGCTGCCGGCCCGAGCGCCGCAGGCACGGGCGGTGCTGCTGGTGGCGGCCACAGCTTCGTAATGCTCGACGCCACCGCTGGCCGCGTTGACCCGACCATTGGTTTCCCGACCGCAGGCATCAACGCTGGCGGTCAAGCCGCGCAGAACATCACCGGCGGCCAGACCACCGATACCACCACCAATGCTCTGCGTGATTCGACCCTGAGCCTCAGCGCCACGCCGACCATCACCGAAGCCGGCGGCGTGCTGGTGTACACCGCGACCCTGACCCAGGCGCCGCTGACCGACCTGACCATCACCCTGTCCAACGGTTCGGTGATTGTGATTCCGGCAGGTGCAACCACCGGCACTGTCAACGTGCCGCTGGCGCCGAACGACACCGTTTATAACGACCCGAGCCAGATCGACGTGAACGTCACCGGCACCACCGGCGGCAACGGCATCACCGTGACGACGCCGACCAACCCGGCCACGACCCAGGTCACTGACACCATCGACACCACCACCGTCACCCTGACGGCCGGGCCGAGTGTCACCGAAGGCGGGCAGATCATCTACACCGCGACCCTGACCAATCCGGCACAAACCCCGGTGACCGTCACCCTGTCGAACGGCTCGACCATCACCATCGGCGCCGGCCAGACCACCGGCACGGTCAACGTGCCGACCCCGGCCAACGACGTCTATAACAACGGCAGCACCGTCACCACCACAATCACCGGGGCCAGCGGCGGCAACTTCGAAAACCTGGTGCCAAACCCGACGCCAGCGGTGACCACCATCACCGACTCGATCGACACCACCAACCTGACCCTGACTGCCACCGGCACAGTGGTTGAAGGTGGCCAGATCACCTACACCGCGACCCTGACCAACCCGGCGCAAACCCCGGTGACCGTCACCCTGTCGAACGGTTCGACCATTACCATTGAAGCCGGCCAGACCACCGGCACCGTCAACGTGCCGACCGCGGCCAATGACGTCTACAACAATGGCGGCACCGTCAGCACCACCATTACCGGCGCTTCCGGCGGCAACTTTGAAAGCCTGGTGCCAAACACCACGCCAGCCACCACCACGGTTACCGATTCGATCGACACCACCAGCGTGAGCCTCACCGCCACCGGTACAGTCGTCGAAGGTGGCCAGATCACCTACACCGCGACGCTGACCAACGCCGCGCAAACTCCGGTGACGATCACCCTGTCGAACGGCTCGACCATCACCATTGAAGCCGGCAAAACCACTGGCTCTGTCAACGTGCCGACCGCGGCCAACGACGTTTACAACAATGGCAGCACCGTCAGCACCACCATCACCGGCGCGACCGGTGGCAACTTCGAAAACCTGGTGCCGAACACCACGCCAGCGACCACCACCATTACCGACTCGATCGACACCACCAATCTGTCGTTGTCAGCGACCGGCACCGTTGCTGAAGGCGGCTCGATCGTTTACACCGCGACCCTGACCAATCCTGCCGGCACACCAGTCACCGTGACCCTGAGCAACGGCTCGGTGATCACCATCGAGGCGGGCAAAACCACTGGCACCGTGACCGTTCCGGCGCCTGCGGATGATGTCTATAAAGACGCCGGCAAAGTCGAAGTCACCATCAAGGATGCGACTGGCGGCAACTTCGAGAACCTGGTGCCGAGCACTGTCCCGGCCGTGACCGAAGTGACCGACACCATCGACACCTCGACCGTGAAGCTGACGGCCGACACCTCGGTGGCTGAAGGTGGCACCGTTACTTACACCGCCACCGTCGGTGCGCCAGTCACCGGTTCACCGGTTGTCGTGACTTTGGCTAACGGCCAAAACATCACCATCGCCGTCGGCCAAACCACTGGCACCGTCACCACCACCGCGCCGAACGACGCGCTGGCCGGCAACGCGCCGCTGAGCAACTCGATCACCAATGTCAGCGGTGGCAATTACGAAAATCTGGTCGCCGACAAAACCCCGGTTTCTACCAACGTCACAGACGTCGCCGACACCACCAACCTGTCGCTCAGCGCCACCGGTTCTGTGGCTGAGGGCGGCTCGATTGTTTACACCGCCACCCTGACCAACGCAGCAGGTTCGCCCGTCACTGTGACCCTGAGCAACGGCTCGGTGATCACCATTGAAGCGGGTAAAACTACAGGCACCGTGACTGTTCCGGCGCCTGCCGATGACGTCTATAAAGACGCCGGCAAAGTCGAAGTGACCATCAACAACGCCACCGGCGGTAACTTCGAGAACCTGGTGCCGAGCACCGTTCCAGCCGTCACCGAAGTGACCGACACCATCGACACGTCGACCGTCAAACTGACTGCTGACACCACCGTGGCTGAAGGCGGCACCGTCACCTATACCGCGACCATTGGCGCGCCAGTCACCGGTTCGCCAGTGGTGGTGACTTTGGCCAACGGCCAAACCATCACCATCGCGGTCGGCCAGACTACAGGCACCATAACCGTCACTGCACCGAACGATTCGTTGACCGGCCATGCGCCGCTGACCACGTCGATCACTGACGTTACCGGCGGCAACTATGAAAATCTGGTGGCTGACAAAACTCCGGTCAGCACCACCGTCACCGATACCACCGACACCACCGATCTGTCCCTCAGCGCCACCGGCACAGTGGCCGAAGGCGGCCAGATCACTTACACCGCAACCCTGACCAACGCCGCAGGCTCGCCTGTTACCGTGACCCTGTCGAACGGTTCGGTGATCACCATTGAAGCCGGTAAAACCACCGGCACCGTGACCGTCGCTGCACCCGCCGATGACGTCTATAAAGACGCCGGCAAAGTCGAAGTGACCATCAACAACGCCACCGGCGGTAACTTCGAGAACCTGGTGCCGAGCACCGTTCCAGCCGTCACCGAAGTGACCGACACCATCGACACGTCGACCGTCAAACTGACTGCTGACACCACCGTGGCTGAAGGCGGCACCGTCACCTATACCGCGACCATTGGCGCGCCAGTCACCGGTTCGCCAGTGGTGGTGACTTTGGCCAACGGCCAAACCATCACCATCGCGGTCGGCCAGACTACAGGCACCATAACCGTCACTGCACCGAACGATTCGTTGACCGGCCATGCGCCGCTGACCACGTCGATCACTGACGTTACCGGCGGCAACTATGAAAATCTGGTGGCTGACAAAACTCCGGTCAGCACCACCGTCACCGATACCACCGACACCACCGATCTGTCCCTCAGCGCCACCGGCACAGTGGCCGAAGGCGGCCAGATCACTTACACCGCAACCCTGACCAACGCCGCAGGCTCGCCTGTTACCGTGACCCTGTCGAACGGTTCGGTGATCACCATTGAAGCCGGTAAAACCACCGGCACCGTGACCGTCGCTGCACCCGCCGATGACGTCTATAAAGACGCCGGCAAAGTCGAAGTCACAATCAAGGACGCCACCGGCGGCAACTTCGAGAACCTCGTTCCAAGCACCGTTCCCGCCGTCACCGACGTCACTGACACCATCGACACCTCGACGGTCAAACTGACCGCCACCGAGACTGCTGCTGAAGGTGGTACCGTCACCTACACCGCTACCGTGGGTGCGCCGGTCACCGGTTCGCCAGTGGTCGTGACCTTGGCCAACGGCCAGAACATCACCATCGAAGTCGGCAAAACCACCGGCACCGTGACCACCACCGCGCCAAACGACGCGCTGAACGGCCACGCGCCGCTGACCAACTCGATCACCAATGTGACCGGCGGCAATTACGAGAATCTCGTCGCCGACAAAACCCCGGTCAGCACCACCGTGACTGACACTACCGACACCACCAGCCTGACGCTCAGCGCCACCGGCACCGTGGCTGAAGGCGGCTCGATCGTTTACACCGCAACCCTGACCAACCCGGCTGGCACCCCGGTAACAGTGAACCTGTCGAACGGTTCGGTAATCACCATTGAAGCCGGTAAAACCACCGGCACAGTGACCGTTGCTGCACCTGCCGATGACGTCTACAAGGACGCCGGCAAAGTCGAAGTCACTATCAAAGACGCGACTGGCGGCAACTTCGAAAATCTGGTGCCAAGCACCGTTCCAGCCGTCACCGACGTCACTGACACCATCGACACCTCGACGGTAAAACTGACCGCGACCGAAACCGCCGCTGAGGGTGGCACCGTCACCTACACCGCGACGGTCGGCGCGCCAGTCACCGGTTCGCCTGTCGTCGTGACGTTGGCCAACGGCCAGAACATCACCATCGAAGTGGGTAAAACCACCGGCACCGTCACCACCACGGCACCGAACGATGTAATGGCCGGCCATGCTCCGCTGACCAACTCGATCACTAACGTTTCCGGCGGCAACTACGAAAACCTGGTCGCCGACAAAACCCCGGTCAGCACCACCGTGACCGACACCGTCGACACCACCACCGTTTCGCTGACCGCCACCGGCAACGTCAACGAAGGCGGTTCGATCGTCTACACCGCGACGCTGACCAATCCGGCCGGCACGCCGGTAACCGTGACCCTGAGCAACGGTTCGACCATCACCATCGACGCCGGCAAGACCACCGGCACCGTGACCGTTCCGGCGCCAGCCGATGACGTCTACAAAGACGCCGGCAAACTCGAAGTGACCATCAAGGAAACCTCGGGCGGCAATTTCGAAAACCTGGTGGCCAATCCGACGCCAGCGGTGACCAACGTTGCCGACACGATCAACACCACGCACCTGACCCTCAGCGCCGAAAACTATGTGCTTGAAGGCACGTCGATCACCTACACCGCGACCCTGACCAACGCCGCGCAAACGCCGGTCACCGTCAACCTGAGCAACGGCCAGACCATCACCATCGAGGCTGGCAAAACCAGCGGTTCGGTGACCATCGCCGCGCCGAGCGACGACGTGTACAAAGACGTCAGCAAGCTCACCGTGACCATGACCGATGCCACTGGCGGCAACTTCGAGAAACTCGACGTCAGCAAGACCCCGGTCAGCACCACCGTCAATGACACCGTCGACAAAACCACGCTGACCCTCAGCGCCAGCGACACCGTCAGTGAAGGTGGCCAGATCACCTACACCGCGACCCTGAGCAATCCTGCCGGCACCGCCATGACCGTGACCCTGGCCAACGGTGCGGTGATCAACATCGCTGCCGGCGCCACCAGCGGTTCGGTGAACTTCGCTGCGCCTGCCAATACCCCGTACATCGACGGCGGCAAGGTACAGACCGCGATTGCCAGCCACAGCGGCGGCAACTTCGAGCAGGTCGATGCCGACCGTTCGGCGGTGGTTACCACCGTCACCGACACCGTCGACACCACCAATATCAGCCTGAGCGCCACCGCTTCGGTTGCCGAGGGCGGCTCGATCGTCTACACCGCGAGCCTGACCAACCCGGCAGGCACGGCGATGACCGTGACCCTGAGCAACGGTGCGGTGATCAACATCGCCAAAGGCGCGACCACCGGCACCGCGACCGTCGCAGCACCGGCCGATGACGTGTACAAGGACGCTGGCAAGGTCGATGCGAGCATCACCAAGACCACCGGCGGCAACTTCGAGAACCTGGTGGTCGACAAGACCCCGGCGGTCACCGACGTGACCGACACCATCGACAACAGCACCGTTTCGCTGACCGCCACCGCCAGCACCGTTGAAGGCGGCGTGGTGGTTTACACCGCGTCCGTAACCGCTCCAGTCACCGGCGCGCCGGTTGTGGTGACCCTGTCCAACGGCCAGACCATCACCATTCCGGTCGGCGCCAGCAGCGGCAGCGTCAACTTCACCGCACCGAACGATGCACTGGCCGGCGGCAACACGCTGAGCGTGAAAATCGACGGCGCCAGCGGCGGCAATTACGAAAACCTTGTGGCCGACAAAACTCCGGCCGTGACCTCGGTGACCGACACCGTCGACACCACCAACCTGTCGCTGAGCGCGACCGGCACGGTGGCTGAAGGTGGTTCGATTGTTTACACCGCAACGCTGACCAACCCGGCTGGCACGCCAGTCACCGTGACATTGAGCAACGGCTCGGTGATCACCATCGACGCTGGTAAAACTACCGGTACCGTGACCGTCGCAGCGCCTGCCGATGACGTCTACAAGGACGCCGGCAAAGTCGAAGTCACCATCAAGGATGCAACGGGCGGCAACTTCGAGAACCTCGTTCCGAGCACCACGCCAGCCGTGACCGACGTCACTGACACCATCGACACCTCGACCGTCAAACTGACGGCCGACACCACTGTGGCTGAGGGCGGCACTGTTACTTACACCGCTACAGTCGGCGCGCCGGTCACTGGCTCGCCAGTCGTCGTGACCCTGGCCAATGGTCAGAGCATCACCATCGAAGTCGGCAAGACCACCGGCTCCGTGACCACCATTGCGCCGAATGACGCATTGAACGGTCAGGCATCGCTGGGCAACTCGATCACCAACGTTTCCGGCGGTAACTATGAAAACCTGGTGGCCGACAAGACACCGGTTTCGACCACGGTCACTGACACCGTCGACACCACTGACCTGTCGCTCAGTGCCACCAATTCGGTCGCCGAGGGCGGTTCGATCATCTACACGGCGACCCTGACCAACCCGGCCGGTACGCCGGTGACCGTGACCCTGAGCAACGGCTCAGTGATCACCATCGACGCGGGCAAAACCACCGGCACCGTGACCGTTGCTGCGCCAGCCGATGACGTCTACAAAGACGCCGGCAAGGTCGAAGTAACCATCAAGGATGCTACCGGCGGCAATTTCGAGAATCTGGTGCCGAGCACTGTTCCAGCCGTCACCGAAGTCACCGATACCATCGATACCTCGACGGTCAAACTGACCGCCACCGGATCTGCGGCTGAAGGTGGCACCGTCACTTACACCGCCACTGTCGGCGCGCCAGTCACCGGTTCGCCGGTTGTCGTGACCTTGGCGAACGGCCAAAACATCACCATCGAAGTCGGCAAAACCACCGGCACCGTCACCACCACCGCACCGAACGATGCGCTGACTGGCCACACGCCGCTGACCAACGCAATCACTGACGTAAGCGGCGGTAACTACGAGAACCTGGTCGCCGACAAGACGCCGGTTTCGACCACCGTCACCGACACCGTCGACACCACCAACCTGTCGCTTTCCGCGACTGGCACCGTGGCAGAAGGCGGTTCGATCGTTTACACCGCAACCCTGAGCAACCCGGCCGGCACGCCGGTGACCGTGACCCTGAGCAACGGCTCGGTGATCACCATCGAAGCGGGAAAAACCACTGGCACCGTGACAGTTCCTGCGCCTGCCGATGACGTCTACAAAGACGCCGGCAAAGTCGAAGTGACCATCAAGGACGCCACCGGCGGCAATTTCGAGAACCTCGTTCCGAGCACCACGCCAGCCGTAACCGACGTCACTGACACCATCGACACCTCGACGGTCAAGCTGACCGCCACCGAGTCGGCCGCTGAAGGTGGCACCGTCACCTACACCGCGACAGTCGGCGCGCCAGTCACCGGTTCGCCGGTTGTCGTGACCCTGGCCAACGGTCAGAACATCACCATCGAAGTGGGTAAAACCACCGGCACCGTGACCACCACCGCACCAAACGATGCGTTGACCGGCCATGCGCCGCTGACCAACTCGATCACTGGCGTAACCGGCGGCAACTACGAAAACCTCGTGGCCGACAAAACCCCGGTCAGCACCAACGTGACTGATACCGTCGACACCACCAACCTGTCGCTCAGCGCCACCGGTTCGGTGAACGAAGGCGGCCAGATCACCTACACCGCAACCCTGACCAACGCCGCTGGCAGTCCGGTCACTGTAACCCTGAGCAACGGCTCGGTGATCACCATCGACGCCGGCAAAACCACCGGCACCGTCACCGTAGACGCACCGAAAGATGACGTCTACAAAGATGCTGGCACCGTTGAAGCGACCATCAAGGGCGCGACCGGTGGCGACTTTGAAAACCTGGTCACCAGCACGGCTCCAGCGGTCACCACCGTCAACGACACCATCGACACCTCCACCGTTTCGCTGACCGCCACGGCGAACGTCGCCGAAGGCGAAACCGTGGTCTACACCGCGACCGTGACCGCGCCTGTGACCGGCTCGCCGGTTGTCGTGAACCTGTCGAACGGCCAGACCATCACCATCGCCGTCGGTGAAACCAGCGGCACGGTAAACTTCGTCGCGCCGAATAGCCCATTGGCCGGCGGCAGCTCGCTGAGCGTGACCATCGACGGCGCCACTGGCGGCAACTACGAAAAACTCGCGGTCGACGGCAAGTCCGCCGACACCGCGGTTTCGGACACCACCGACACCACCAACCTCAACCTGACCGCGACCGATTCGGTGGCTGAAGGCGGTTCGATCGTTTACACCGCGACCCTGACCAACCCGGCCGGCACGCCGGTGACCGTGACCCTGTCGAACGGTTCGGTGATCACTATCGAAGCCGGCAAAACCACCGGCACCGTGACCGTTGCGGCACCTGCCGATGACGTCTACAAAGATGCCGGCAAAGTCGAAGTGACGATCAAGGATGCAACCGGCGGCAACTTCGAAAATCTGGTGCCGAGCACCGTGCCGGCCGTGACCAACGTCACCGACACCATCGACACCACCACCGTGAAACTCACCGCGACCGAGTCGGCGGCTGAAGGCGGCAGCGTGACTTACACCGCGACCGTCGGCGCGCCAGTCACTGGTTCGCCAGTTGTGGTGACCCTGGCCAATGGTCAGACCATCACCATTGGTGTTGGCCAGACCACCGGCACCGCAACCACCACCGCGCCGAACGATGCATTGACCGGTCACGCGCCGATCACCAATGCGATCACCGAGGTAAGCGGCGGCAACTTCGAAAATCTGGTGGCGGACAAGACGCCGGTTTCGACCAATGTCACCGACACTGTCGACACCACTGACCTGTCGCTGACTGCGACCGGCACCGTTGCGGAAGGCGGTTCGATCGTCTACACCGCGACGCTGACCAACGCGGCTGGCTCGCCAGTCACCGTGACCCTGTCGAACGGCGCGGTGATTACCATCGAAGCCGGCAAAACCACTGGCACCGTGACCGTTCCAGCTCCGGCCGATGACGTCTACAAAGACGCCGGCAAAGTCGAAGCGACGATTTCGACCGCTACCGGTGGCAACTTCGAAAACCTGGTGCCGAGCACTGTTCCAGCGGTCACCGAAGTGACTGACACCATCGACACCTCGACCGTGAAACTGACGGCGACCGAGACCGCCGCTGAAGGTGGCACCGTCACTTACACCGCGACAGTCGGGGCGCCTGTGACAGGCTCGCCGGTTGTAGTGACCCTGGCCAACGGTCAGAACATCACTATCGAAGTCGGCAAAACCACCGGCACCGTAACCTTCACCGCACCGAACGATGCCCTGACCGGCCACGCGCCGATCACCAACGCGATCACGGGTGTCACTGGCGGCAACTACGAAAATCTGGTGGCCGACAAGACACCGGTTTCGACCACGGTCACCGACACCGTCGACACCACCAACCTGTCGCTCAGTGCGACCGGTTCTGTGGCCGAAGGCGGTTCGATCATCTATACCGCGACATTGACCAACGCTGCTGGCTCGCCAGTGACCGTGACCCTGTCGAACGGCGCGGTGATTACCATCGACGCCGGCAAAACCACTGGCACCGTATCCGTTCCAGCGCCAGCCGATGATGTCTACAAAGACGCCGGCAAAGTTGAAGCGACAATCTCGACGGCGACGGGCGGCAACTTCGAAAACCTGGTGCCGAGCACTGTTCCGGCCGTGACCGAAGTCACCGACACCATCGACACCTCGACCGTCAAACTGACCGCCGATACGTCCGTGGCTGAAGGCGGCACCGTCACTTACACCGCCACTGTTGGCGCACCAGTGACCGGTTCGCCGGTCACCGTGACCCTGGCCAACGGCCAGAACATCACCATCGAAGTTGGCAAAACCACCGGCACCGTGACCTTCACCGCACCAAATGATGCGTTGACCGGCCATGCGCCACTGACCAACTCGATCACCAACGTGACCGGCGGCAACTACGAAAACCTTGTTGCCGACAAAACTCCGGTCAGCACCACCGTGACCGACACCGTCGACACCACTAACCTGTCGCTCAGCGCCACAGGGACAGTGGCCGAGGGTGGTTCGATTGTTTACACCGCAACGCTGACCAACGCGGCTGGCTCGCCAGTGACCGTGACCCTGTCCAACGGCGCCGTGATCACCATCGACGCCGGCAAAACCACTGGCACCGTGACCGTTCCAGCACCGGCTGACGACGTCTACAAAGACGCCGGCAAGGTTGAAGCGACGATCTCCACCGCTACCGGTGGCAACTTCGAAAACCTGGTGCCGAGCACCGTTCCGGCCGTGACCGAAGTCACCGATACCATCGACACCTCGACCGTCAAACTGACGGCCGATACCTCCGTGGCTGAAGGCGGCACTGTCACTTACACCGCCACTGTCGGCGCTCCAGTCACCGGCTCGCCTGTCGTGGTGACTCTGGCCAATGGTCAGAACATCACCATCGAAGTCGGTAAAACCACCGGCACCGTGACGTTCACCGCACCGAACGATGCGCTGACCGGTCAGGCACCACTGACCAACTCGATTACCGGTGTTACCGGCGGTAATTACGAGAATCTGGTGGCCGACAAGACCCCGGTTTCGACCACGGTCACCGATACCGTCGACACCACTAACCTGTCGCTGAGCGCGACGGGTTCGGTTGCTGAAGGTGGCTCGATCATCTACACCGCAACGCTGACCAACGCGGCTGGCTCGCCAGTCACCGTGACCCTGTCGAACGGCGCCGTGATCACCATTGAGGCGGGCAAAACCACTGGCACCGTCACCGTCGCTGCGCCAGCGGATGACGTTTACAAAGATGCAGGCAAAGTCGAAGCAACCATTTCGACCGCTACCGGTGGCAACTTCGAGAATCTGGTGCCAAGCACAGTGCCGGCCGTGACCAATGTCACCGATACCATCGACACAACCACTGTGAAACTGACGGCGACAGAGTCGGCAGCTGAAGGTGGCAACGTCACTTACACCGCGACTGTCGGCGCGCCAGTGACCGGCTCGCCAGTCGTGGTCACCCTGTCGAACGGTCAGACCATCACCATCGGTGTCGGCCAGACCACCGGCACCGCAACCACTACCGCGCCTAACGACGTATTGACCGGTCATGCGCCGCTGACCAACTCGATCACCAACGTGACGGGCGGCAACTACGAGAACCTCGTGGCCGACAAAACCCCGGTCAGCACTACCGTGACCGACACTGTCGACACGACCAATCTGTCGCTCAGTGCGACTGGTTCGGTTGCTGAAGGCGGTTCGATTGTTTACACCGCGACCCTGACCAACGCCGCTGGCTCGCCAGTGACCGTGACGCTGAGCAACGGCGCTGTGATCACCATCGACGCCGGTAAAACCACTGGCACGGTGACCGTTCCAGCACCGGCTGACGACGTCTACAAAGACGCCGGTACCGTGCAGGCGACGATCAGCACCGCCACCGGTGGCAACTTCGAAAACCTGGTGCCGAGCACGACCCCGGCTATCACCAGCGTCACCGACACCATCGACACCACCACCGTGAAACTGACGGCCACCGAGTCGGCGGCTGAAGGCGGCAATGTTGTCTACACCGCGACTGTCGGCGCACCGGTAACCGGCTCGCCGGTGGTCGTGACTTTGGCCAATGGTCAAACCATCACCATCGGTGTAGGCCAGACCACGGGCACCGCAACCACCGCAGCGCCAAACGATGCATTGACCGGTCACGCGCCGCTGACCAACTCGATCACCAACGTGACAGGTGGCAACTACGAAAACCTCGTCGCCGACAAAACCGCGGTCAGCACCAACGTGACCGACACTGTCGACACCACCAACCTGTCGCTGAGCGCGACCGGCTCTGTGGCTGAAGGTGGCTCGATCGTCTATACCGCGACCCTGACCAACGCCGCTGGCTCGCCAGTGACCGTCACCCTGTCGAACGGCGCCGTGATCACCATCGACGCCGGTAAAACCACTGGCACCGTGACCGTTCCAGCCCCGGCTGACGACGTTTACAAAGACGCCGGCACCGTGCAAGCAACGATCAGCACCGCCACCGGTGGCAACTTCGAAAACCTGGTGCCGAGCACGACTCCGGCTATTACCAGCGTCACCGATACCATCGACACCACCACGGTGAAACTGACCGCGACCGCCACTGCCGCTGAAGGCGGTAACGTCGTCTACACCGCAACTGTCGGCGCGCCAGTGACGGGCTCGCCAGTCGTGGTCACCCTGTCGAACGGTCAGACCATCACCATTGGTGTTGGACAGACCACCGGCACCGCGACCACTACAGCGCCAAACGACGTATTGACCGGTCATGCACCGCTGACCAACGCGATCACCGACGTAACCGGCGGTAACTTCGAAAACCTCGTGGCTGACAAAACGCCGGTCAGCACTACCGTGACCGACACTGTCGACACCACCAATCTGTCGCTCAGTGCTAGCAATTCGGTTGCTGAAGGCGGTTCGATTGTCTACACCGCGACCCTGACCAACGCCGCTGGCTCGCCAGTGACCGTAACCTTGTCAAACGGCGCCGTGATCACCATCGACGCCGGTAAAACCACTGGCACCGTAACCGTTCCAGCGCCAGCCGATGACGTCTACAAAGACGCCGGTACCGTGCAGGCGACCATCAGCACCGCCACCGGTGGCAACTTCGAAAACCTCGTGCCGAGCACGACTCCGGCCGTAACCAGCGTCACCGACACGATCGACACCACCACCGTAAAACTCACTGCAACCACAACTGCAGCCGAGGGCGGCAACGTTGTCTACACCGCGACTGTCGGCGCGCCAGTCACCGGCTCGCCGGTTGTCGTGACCCTGGCCAACGGTCAAACCATCACCATTGGCGTCGGCCAGACCACCGGCACCGCGACCACCACCGCACCGAACGATGCATTGACCGGTCATGCACCACTGACCAACTCGATTACCAACGTCACGGGCGGCAACTACGAGAATCTGGTGGCCGACAAGACGCCGGTTTCGACCAACGTCACTGACACCGTCGACACCACCAACCTGTCGCTGTCCGCGACCGGCACCGTGGCCGAGGGTGGCCAGATCACTTACACCGCGACCCTGACCAACGCCGCTGGCTCGCCAGTCACCGTGACCTTGTCGAACGGCGCCGTAATCACCATCGACGCCGGCAAAACCAGCGGCACCGTGACCGTTCCTGCACCAGCGGACGACGTCTACAAAGACGCCGGCGCCGTGCAGGCCACGATCAGCAACGCCACCGGTGGCAACTTCGAAAACCTCGTGCCGAGCACGACACCGGCCGTGACCAGCGTCACCGACACCATCGACACCACCACCGTCAAACTGACCGCCACCGGTACAGCGGCTGAAGGTGGCAACGTCGTCTACACCGCCACGGTCGGTGCTCCAGTGACTGGCTCGCCAGTTGTGGTAACGCTGGCCAACGGTCAGACCATCACCATCGGTGTTGGCCAGACCACCGGCACCGCGACCACCACTGCGCCGAACGACGCATTGACCGGCCATGCCCCGCTGACTAACGCGATCACCAACGTCAGCGGCGGTAACTACGAAAATCTGGTTGCTGATAAAACGCCAGTCAGCACTACCGTGACCGACACTGTCGACACCACCAACCTGTCGCTGAGCGCGACCGGCACCGTGGCCGAAGGTGGCCAGATCACTTACACCGCGACCCTGACCAACGCCGCTGGCTCGCCAGTCACCGTAACCCTGAGCAACGGTTCGGTGATCACTATCGACGCTGGCAAAACCACCGGCACCGTGACCGTTCCGGCGCCAGCTGACGACGTCTACAAAGACGCCGGCAGCGTACAGGCGACCATCACCGGCACCAGCGGCGGCGGCTTCGAAAATCTGGTGACCAGCAACACGCCAGCCGTGACCAACGTCACCGACACGGTCGATACCACCACCGTCAGCATCACTGGCAGCAGCTCGGTGACCGAAGGCCAGACGGCCAGCTACACGGTCAGCCTGAACCACCCGGCGCAAACCGAAGTGACCCTGAAAATTGTCTACAGCGGCACCGCCGCCGACGGTTCGGATTTCACCGGCGTGTACACCGTGAAGATCCCGGCAGGCGCGAGCAGTGCGCAGTTCAACGTCGCGACCATCGATGACAAGATCACCGAAGGCACCGAGAACTTCGTGGTCAAGATTGATTCGGCCACGGGTGGCAACTTCGAGAACCTCGCGGTCAGCAGCACCAACGGCAGCGTCAGCACCTCGATCATCGACAACGATGCGCCGCCCGTGCTCGACCTGGATGCCAACAACTCCAGCGGCGCCACCGGTGCCGACTACAAGGTGACCTTCACCGAAAACACCCCGGGCGCGGGCGTGTCGATTGCCGACACCGATATCAGCATCACTGACCCGGACAGCACCATGCTCACCGGTGCCACCGTGGTCCTGACCAACCGTCAGGACGGCGATGCGCTGAACCTCGGCAACAGCGTCAACGGCATCACTATCAATGCCAACAGCACCAACGGCACCGTGACCCTGACGCTGTCGGGCAACGCGACACTGGCCGACTACATGCAGGCCATCAAGAACATCAGCTTCACCAACGGCAGTGAAAACCCGAGCACCGTGCCACGGATCATCACCGTGACCGTGACCGATGGCGGCAACTACTCCAACACCGCGACCACCACGGTCAACGTGGTGGCGGTCAATGACGCTCCGGTCGCTGCACCGAGCAATGTCACCGGCACCGAAGACACCCCGCTGGTGCTCGGCTGGTCGACTTTCGGCGTGACCGACGTCGACAGCCCGGCCAGCAGCCTCGGCATCAAAATCACCCAGCTGCCGGGTGAAGGCAAACTGCAGTATCTGGACGGCTCGACCTGGAAAGACGTCGCCAACAACCAGACCTTCAGCAAGGCTGACATCGACGCCGGCAAGCTGCGCTTCCTGCCGGATGCCAACGAGTCGGGCGTCAATGGTTACGGTGGCAGCGGTCTGGGCAACAACCAAGCGGACTACGCGCAGATCAAGTTCCAGCCAACCGACGGCCAGTTGCTGGGCAACACCGGCACCGTGAAAATCGACATCACGCCAGTGGCGGATGCGCCGACCGTGAGCGTGGCCGACAACAGCGTGAAGTCCACCGGACTGATCAAGGAAGTCTGGACCGGTCTGTCGGGTCTCGGCACCAACGGCAATGGCGCGGATTCGACCACGCTGAAAAACGTCATCGACGGCGCCGGGAAACCGAACTCCAGTGGCTCGGTCACCAATGTGCAGTCCGACGGTAGCGTTGCGGCGGGCACAGCATCGAAGACGTCAGGCCTGATTTATCTGGAAGCCGGCAAGACCTACACCTTCAGCGGTATTGCCGATGACAGTTTGTTGATCACGATCGGCGGCAAGAGTGTGGCTTCGGGGACCTGGGGCGCGGGCGGCGCCATCAATGGCTCGTTCACCCCGACCACCAGCGGCTACTACACCCTGGACATCTACCACCACAACCAGAGCGGCCCGGGCAGCTACGACGTCAACCTGTCGGTCAATGGCAGCACGCCAATCGACCTGAGCAGCGCCGGCGTGCCGATCTACACCGGCGTGCAGGATCTGATCAATTCGGGCGTGACCGTCTCCGATCTGCACGGCACTAACGGCGAAGGCTATTACGACGGCTATAAACTCAACACCGGCGCCGAAGGCACCACGGTGAAACTGTCGGCAATCACCACCGCGCTGACTGACACCGACGGCTCGGAGACCCTGAGCGTGAAGATCAGCGGCGCACCGGTCGGCTCGGTGCTCAGCGATGGCGCGGGTCATACCTTCACCGTCACCGCCAGCAGCGGCGACGCCAACGTTACTGGCTGGAACCTCGGCAGCCTGACCGTAACGCCACCGCCGTACTACAACGGCCAGTTCAACCTGACGGTGACCTCGACCTCCACCGAGATGGTCGGCGGCTCGGCCAGCAGCACCGCGACCATTCCGGTCACCGTGGTGCCGGCGGTCTACAACGCCATTGTTGCCACCTCGGCCGATGACACCGTCACCGGCACCGATGGCAACGACATCATGGTCGCCGACATCGGTGGTCTGACCGTGGTGCCGGGCACCAACTACAACATCGCGTTCATGGTCGACAGCTCCGGTAGCATGAGCAGTTCGTCGCTCAACGCGGCCAAAGACTCACTGACCTCGGTGTTCAACAGCCTCAAGCAGAGCCTGGGCGGCAGCAACTCGGGCACGGTGAACATTTTCCTTGTCGACTTCGATACCCAGGTCAACAAGTCGGTGTCGGTGAACCTCAACGACCCGAACGCGCTGACGCAACTCAAAGCGGTACTGGACTCGATGGCCTCCGGCGGCGGCACCAACTACGAGGATGTGTTCAAGACCACGGCCAACTGGTTCCAGAGCGCTGACGCGGTGGCCAACACCGGGGCGAAGAACCTTACGTACTTCATCACCGACGGCCAGCCGACCTACTACCAGAGCGGCGAGCAGACCAACCCGACGCTGTACGGCAACGTGAAGCTCGACGATGTGGTGAAAACCAGCAACTACAAGCCGGGCGACACCTTCAGCACCTACATCGACAATACCCACGCGTTGACGATCAACAGCGCCGGCACCGTGACCCTGCAAACCTACAATTCGTGGTGGGGCTGGAGCAGCTCTAATCTGGGCACCATCCACGCGCAGGGCGACGGCACTTATGAGTTGTCGAACCTGGCGGGTACTGGTAACAGCACCAACTCGTCAACGACCAGTAACTCGACCAGTGGCTTTGCCCTGCTCAGCGGTCTGTCGAACGTCGAGGCTATCGGACTGAACAACGATGTCAGCCTCAACGATCTGAAGCCTTACGATTCGGATAAAACGCCGCAGACCAACATCGATCCGAAAGATCTGGCCAACTCGATCATCGGCCACACCGAAGCGACGATGCCGGGCAACGACACCGTCAGCGGTGGCGACGGCAACGACATCCTGTTCGGCGATCTGGTGAGCTTCAACGGCATTGCCGGCGAGGGTTATCAGGCGATGCAGGCATTCGTCGCCAAGGAAACCGGGGTCGACGTCAGCAAGGTCACCACCAGCAACGTGCACCAGTACATCACCGAGCACTATCAGGCGTTCGATGTGTCCGGTGCGCATGACGGTAACGACACACTGTTGGGTGGCGCAGGTAATGACATCCTCTTCGGCTCGGGCGGCAACGACTGGCTTGATGGCGGCAAAGGCAATGACATCCTGCTCGGCGGCACCGGCAACGACACGCTGATCGGCGGTCAGGGCAACGACATCCTCATCGGTGGTTCGGGTGCTGACACCTTCGTCTGGAAAGCGGGCGACACCGGTAACGACGTGATCAAGGACTTCAAGGCCAGTGAAGGTGACCGTATCGATCTGCGCGATCTGTTGCAGGGCGAGACCGGCAGCACCATCGATAACTTCCTGAAGATCACCACGGTCGATGGCACGTCATCGCTGCAAGTCAGCTCGGCGGGCAAGTTCAACTCCGGCGACGCTGCGGCGGCAACCCCGGACGTGACGATCAAACTGGAAGGCAACAACTGGTCGAGCGCCAACATTCACAACCTGATTGCCGGCAGCGATCCGACCATCAAGGTCGACCACAACAACAGCTGATACGTGAGCAAAAACGGCCGCCCTTCTGGGGCGGCCGTCACGTTTGCGCTTACCGCGACGGTGACGATTACGTCGCCGCACCGCATACTCGCGCGCAGTTGGCTATGCTGCTGACAGCATGACGCTGGTTCATTTCCGAGGGATGCTCAATGTTTTACGTGCAACGCGATGCGCAAGGTCTGTTGATTCGCGTGGAAGCCGCGGCCTACGCCGAGGCCACGGAAACCCTGCCGGCCGACAGCCATGAAATCCAGGCCTGGTTCGCCAACGAAGTGGTGGAAACCAGCCTCAAACAGCTCAAGCAGAGTGACTTCGAAATGATTCGGGTCCTCGACGACCTGATTCAGGTGCTGACCCAGAAAGGCGTGATCCGCGTCACCGACCTGCCACCGGCGGCCCAGGCCAAGTTGATGGACCGGACCCAGGCGCGGGAAGCGTTGGGTGGGTTGAGTCAGTTGATCGATGAGGATGAGGGCGGGTTGATCTGATCCAGGATTTTCATCGGCTGTTCAGGCCTCTTCGCGAGCAGGCTCGCTCCCACAGGGGAATGCATTCCAAATGTGGGAGCGAGCCTGCTCGCGAAGGCAGCGCCACTGACGACTCGACTTTAAAGAGTTAGCGCCAAGGCTTCGGCTCACCCAACAACTGCCCCTGAACCCCATACAAACCCATCTCGCGAATCACCGACAACTCGCCTTCCGTCTCGACCCGCTCGGCAATCAGCGGCAGATCAATGCTGTGCGCCGCGCGCTGGATCGCCTCGATGAACAAGCGCTTGTCGCCCTCCTGATCAATCGCACGAATGTAGCTGCCATCGATCTTCAAGTACGCCAGCCCCAGCCGCGCCAGGTTGCCGATCATGCTGAAGCGTCCACCAAAGCGTTGCAGGCTCAGTGAGAAACCGAGTTCACGCAGGCGCCGCGTCAACTGCTCCAGCACCGCCTGCTCCGGCAACTGTTCCTCGCCGATCTCAAGGGTCAGGCGCTCGCCGAGGTTGGAATGCGCGCGCAGAATCTCGAAGACTTTGTTCAACGCCTGCGGATCCGCCAGGGTCGCCGAAGACAGGTTTAGCGCCAGCGAATCGTCATGTTCTTTCATCTGCTCCAGCACGCGTTCGAGCATCAGCCGATCCAGGCGAGCGGTCCAGCCAAAACGTTCCAGCCACGGCAGGAAGCGTCCGGCCGGGATGGTCTGGCCCTGATCATCGAGCAAACGCGACAGCACTTTGTAATGCAGCACCAGTTGCGTGTCTGCGGCGGCAACCACCGGTTGGAAATACAGCTCGAAACGTTGCTGACTCAGAGCCTGATCGAGCAAGCGATGCCAGGCGTGGTGATCGTCGCCGACATCCGCCGTCAGGCTCTGATCGATGCAGGCCCAGTTCTGCTCACCCTGCCCTTCGGCTTGCGCCAGCGCCTGATCACCGAGCGTCAGCACCTGTTGCGGCGAATCGCCGTGGGTGAACGGCGCCAGACCGATCGACGCCACCGCTGCGACGTCGGTCGCGCCGGTGGCGTGCAGACTGCTGAGGGCACTGTCGAGGTTCTGCGCCAGTTGCAGCGCTTCCTCACGAACCAGCCCCGGCGCCAGCACAGCGAATTCACCGCCACGAATACGTGTGACAAGGTTCTGGGTTTCCGGATATTTGGCGCATTCGCGCGACAGCTGCTCGCCGACCGCTTTGAGCAATTCATCGGTGCGCTGACCGCCCAGACGCTGGTTGAGCCCGGCCAGATCCTTGACCCGCAACAGCAGCAGGTAACCGGAGCTGGCCTGCTCCGGGTTGCTCACCCGGTTGTTCAACTGCATTTCGAAATAACGCCGGTTGGCAAGCCCGGTGAGGTTGTCCTGATAGGACTCGGCGCGCAGTTTTTCACTGCGCTCGGCCTGCTCCTGAAACAGCGCCTTGAGCTTCTCGACCATCTGGTTCATCGCCTGCACCACGCGGCGCAACTCAGGCGTGCGCGGCAGATCCGGCAGGCTGAGGAATTCGCGGCGGGCGATGGCGTGGGATTGCTTGACCATGTAATCCAGTGGCTTCAACTGCCGGCGCAGCAGCAGTGCCCCGAGCACCGCACTCACTGCGCCGCAGATCAACAGCCAGCCAAGGCTGCCCAACGCGCTCTGCCAGAGTTTGGCCACGGCGAACATCGGGTGACTGACCACCTCGACCCGCGCTGCCTGCTCCCAGCCACGACTGACCAGCGCGTCGCCACCGGCAGGTTCCAGGCCAATCAGTTTGACGAACCAGTCCGGCACGTTAGTGACGGCCGGAATGCCGTTGCGCTCGACGATCGTCTGATCGGTTTTCAGATCGACCACGCGGATGCTCGCGTAATAACCACTGTCGAAAATCGAGCTGACCAGCAACTCGACCATCGCCGGGTCGTCGATATTCGGCGTCAGTGACAAAGCCAGCGCCGTCGCGGCGTCCTGCGCGTGGGAGCGCAACTGGTTGACGTACTGGGTGCGCGAGCTTTCCAGACTGACCATGAAGCTGCCGGTGAAGGCGACCACCAGGAACAGACAGATAGCGATCAACAGCTGTTTGAACAAAGACATCTGAGCGCGTGCTCCTAGTTAGTCGTCTCGACCGGGAAACCTTCGGCCTGCATTTTCTTCAACACATCCTGCCAGCGCGACAGGCGTTTGGTATCACCGACCTTCTTGTTGCCCTTGGCGCCCGGCAGGTACAACCCTTCCGCATTGAAAGAGTAGACCGGCAGCAAATCGGTTCGCTGCGACGCCGGCTGGATCGGGTCGATCAGGCTGTCGAGCACCAGCGGCATGGCATCGGGGGTGGCATAGTAAGTCAGGACCATGTGCGCGCGGTTCTGGCGCAACGCTTTGACATAGGTAATGCGCAGCTTGTCACTGGAAACTCCGAGGTGGCGCAGGCTGAAATACTTGGCGATCGCATAGTCTTCGCAGTCGCCGGCGCCTTTCCATAAGGCTTCGATCGGCGTTTCCCAGTAATCGACTTCGTGCCACAGATCGATGTCTTCGACGTAGCGCACCTGTTTGTTGAAGAACAGGTTCACCACTTTGAGCTTTTCCATTTCGCTGACCTGCTTCTGCGTGGCCAGCAGATTCTGCCAGGCATCGATGCGCTGCTGCCCGGCACCCAGCGGCCCATAGAGTGTCGTGGCTTTACGACTGATCGCGGAAAAATCCCAATCGGCATGCAGGCCGCCCAGCATCATGCCGGCCAGCAACAGTGCGCAGCCTAGCCAGCGCAACGTCCGGGGGATCGCGAAACGTACCGCCACAGCAGGTTTCCAGAAGGCAGGATAGAAAGCGTTTGATGGTGAAGCTTAGCCCGGCAAAAAACAATGGCACCATGAGATCATCCACGGCACGCTAAACTTCATTTGCCAGTGCAATGTTTTACAAGGTTTGACAACCTGTAGAGCAATCACTAGTGTCATTTGGATCCAAATCAGGCCGACATACAGGGTGCGTAGTCGTGACACAGAAGCCCAAACCGCTGCACAGCATTAAAGTCGACGGACCGATTCCTGCGCATCTGGCCCGTTCGGTGATCGAAGAAACCCTGCGCTCGGCAATTCTTGATGGGCGTCTGCCCTGCGGCACGGCGCTGCGTCAGCAGGATCTGGCCGATCTGTTCGGCGTCAGCCGCATGCCGGTGCGCGAAGCCTTGCGCCAGCTCGAAGCCCAGGAACTGCTCAGTGTTACTGCGCATAAAGGCGCAGTGGTTGCGCCGTTGATTCAGGGCGATGCCACTGAAACCTACGAGCTGCGCATCCTCCTCGAATCCGAAGCCATGCGCCAGTCGGTTCCACTGTTGACCGCTGCCGACCACGCACGCGCAGCCGGGTACATCGAAGAGCTCGAGGCGCAACACGACTACACGGAAATCGGCCGGCTCAACCGTTTGTTCCACATGGCCCTGTACAGCAAGGCGCCTAACAAACGCTTGCTGCGTCTGGTCGAAGACGGGCTAAACGAAGAAGAACGCTTTCTGCGCTTCAACCTTGAGGCCATGGGCCTGGGCAAATTGTCCCAGGACGATCACCGGGCGATGCTGCAAGCCGTGCAGGATCGCGACACTGAACGGTCGATCGAACTCCTCGAGCAGCACCTTAATCGGGGCGTCGAGGTGATTACCCGCTATCTGGCTACCCCCGCCGCGCAAAGCCGCAAAGCCGCGCGCTAAGCGCGCACCTTCCGCGAATCACCCGCTTACAAATCCCCAAGCGATCTGCCAGCCCTCGGGTGGGCGGATTCGCGTGCCCGCTCTAACCTCCCTGCGCCGCTGAGTCCGAAATTTGCACCTTGCCGGTGACGAATCGGTAATAGCCGTGGCGATCATTTACCCGCACTCTTGAACGGCCAACCCCATAAAGAACGGGCGACGCGCCGTCCTGACGGCGCAGTCCCCGCACCAGGAACCTACGGAAGGAGCCTTGCCACGGGAAAAAGGAAGTCATGGCGCGGGGTCACGGCCAACTTCCGCCCTTTTAAATAATTCAACTCTTATTACTGGAAAGTTGCTTCGAGTGAGGCATTCACTCTTGTCGATCAATTTTGGCCGTTATTCGCCGAAAGGAGCAACTACGCCCAAATAAAACTTTACTCAGAAGTTTTATCGGAACAACTCAACTTCAAAAAACAGCAAACTTAAAATAATTAAAAATGTACTTGTTAAATACTTTGCCGGTGTATTAGTTTTTCCTCGCCAAGTGTGAACTTCACCGTTCACCTGGGCGGCAGCCCTATGTCTGCGGCACGGCAGCAGCGCTTTATAGGCAGACATGAGGCCATGTCATCGCTATATCCGATCCGTAATTACCTGAGAGAAAGGCAGGCTGTCGTTCGCCGAAAGAAAACAAGCAAGTCGACGTTTCATAGTTTGCGTAGTTGCCAGAACAGTTCCATTCAACATCAACGATAAAGGACATCATGATGCCCACCAAGAACCAACTCGCCCTGAAGAAAGCCGAACTTAGCATTCACCCGATCTTTTCCGAGATCACTTCGTTATCGGTCTTGCGTCGTTTCATGGAAACCCACGTGTTTGCCGTGTGGGATTTCATGTCGCTGACCAAACGCCTGCAGCAGGAGCTGACCTGCACGCGGTTGCCGTGGTTACCGCCGCGTGACCCTAACGCCGCCCGGTTGATCAACGAGATCGTTCTGGGTGAAGAATCGGATGATCGCCTGACGGAAGGTCACTACAGCCATTTCGAGTTGTACCTGGATGCGATGCGCGAAATCGGCGCGAGTACCACCGCCGTGGAGCGCTTTGTCGCCCTGCAACAGGAAGGCGTGAGCTATGACGTCGCGCTGCAAAGCGTCGAGGTCGATCCGGCCGCCGCACAGTTTGTCCGCGACACCTTGCGCACCGCCCTGCACGCGCCGGGACACAGTGTGGCGGCGGCATTTCTGCATGGTCGCGAGAGCGTGATCCCGACCATGTTCCAGCGCATCCTCGACGACTGGGGCATCGGTATCGAGCAGGCGCCGACCTTCCGCTATTACCTGGAACGACACATCGAGGTCGACTCCGAAGATCACGGCCCGGCAGCAGAACACCTGCTCGAGCGTCTGGTCGACGGCGATCCGCAGCGCGAGGCCGAGGTCTACGCCAGCGCCATCGCCGCCGTGGAAAGCCGCATCGCCTTGTGGGACGGCCTGCGCCTGAGCATGCGCGAACCGTTGGGGGAGGTCGCCCAATGAACGCCGCCGACTATCAATCCTTTGCCGATGCCTGGGAGAACCGCGCCACCATCCGCACTCGCCCGCGTCGCGTGCTGGAAGACGACGAGCGCCTGATCTACCCGCTCAGCCGCCAGCCGCTGGTGCTCAGCGAAACCTTCCTGCGCGAGTGCCCGCAACAGCGTGATTTCGCCTTGGTGCAGACGCTGTACAAGTTCATCAACGACGTGGTGATTTTCGAGACCGAAATCGTCGACAAGACTGCGCGCAGCATCGCCAAGAACCGCTTCGCTGTGACCTTCCCGTTTGCCTGCCGTTACGACGCGATGACCGTGGTGGTCGACGAGGATTACCACGCGCTGGTGGCGATGGATTTCATGCAACAAACGGTGGCGATGACCGGCATCGAGCCAATTCAGTTGCCCGATGAAATCGAGTTGAGCCGGGCGATTCCTGCGGCTGTAGCGCTGGCACCAGAGCACCTGCGCAGCGCGGTGGAATTGATCTGCGTGGCCATCGCCGAAAATACCGTGACCGGCGATGTCGCGGCGTTCGCCCGCGACGACACGGTCAAGCCGTCGATCAAGGGCCTGATGGCCGATCACTTGCTCGATGAGGGTCGCCATTCGAGTTTCTGGGCGCGAATGGTGCGCATCTATTGGCACACCGCCAGCGCGGCGGATCGCGAAACCATCGCGCAGATTCTGCCGGTGTTCATCAGCCATTACCTGACCAACGACATCCAGAAATCCTTCGACCTGCGCCTGATCGACGCACTGCCGGTCAGCGAAGCCACGCGCCGTTCGCTCAGGGATGAAATGACCGGGCTCGCGTTCCCGATCAATCGCCACCATCCGCTGGTGGGCAACATCGTCAAGTTCTTCCACAACAGCTCGCTGCTCGATGCGCCCTGCGTGCAGCACGCGCTGCGCAACTACCTGGTTTGATGAGGAGGCCGACATGAAACGTCTCGACATTTTGCTGATTGGCACCAGCCAGGCCATGACCGACCTGGCGCAGGAACTGGAACAACACGGTCACTCCTTGCAGCGCAGCGCTGCCGGTTCATCGACGGTGGATCTGATCATCGACGATGGTTTTATCGGCGCCGGCGATTTCTGCTCGATTCCGCACCTGCATCTGCGTTTGGGTGTCGGCGTGCAGAGCCCTGCCGGTTTGCCGACACTCGATTTGCTGTGTTTCCTTGGCTCGTCACTGATCAGCCGCGTACCGATTGGCGATGAGCCGTCCGGCAATGGGCAGGCGCTGCGGCAACGGGTGCTGACGCAGGTGGTCGAGGAAGTGGCGTTGCTGGTCAGCCGCTTCTCCCGCGATGCGGAATATCTTCAACGGGTCGTATCTGTGCCTGCGCCGGATTTCGAGCGGATGGAAAACCTGCTGTTTCTCGACAGCCTGGCGTACGTCCATCGCCTCAATGACACGGCCAATCCGGCGCTGCTGAAGCAGGCGCAGCTCCCAGTGATCGAGCGCCTGCAACAGAGCCTGATCCGTCATGCCGAACGACCGGCACTGCACCTCGCCGAACAGTCGATCAGCTATCGGCAATTGCACGCCCACAGTCGCGCGATCCAGCAGCGCTTGCAGCCTTTGCTCGAGCAACATCCGCAACCGTGGGTGGTGGGCGTCTGCCTGCCGAAAAGCCCGGCGCTGTTCGCCTCGATTCTGGCGATCCTCGGCAGCGGCGCGGTGTACTTGCCGCTGGAGCCGAGCCATCCATTGCAGCGCCAGCAATACATTTTGCAAAACGCCGGTGCAGTGCTGTTGCTGCATGATGGCGTGCATCCACTGAGCGCAACAATGGCGGGGCTGGATGTCAGTTGTATCGACAGCGCCGAGGCAGATCTCAGCCACCCGCTGATGCGCCGCCGCCCTGAACTCGACGCACCGTGCATGGCGCTCTACACCTCGGGCACCACCGGGCATCCGAAGGGTGTTTTGCTCAGTCAGGCCAATCTTGCGCACTTCACCGTGTGGTATGCCGATTATGTGCAGTTGCAGGCAGAAAGTCGGGTCTTGCAGTTCTCATCGCTGAGCTTCGACTCATCACTGATCGACATCTTCCCGACCCTGCTCGAAGGCGCTGAACTGGTGGTGCCCGACGACACGCAACGGCGCGATCCGCTGCAACTGGTCGCGCTGATCCGCCGCCGACAACTGACCCACGCCTTCCTGCCGCCAGCGCTGTTGAGCATCCTGCCGCTGGAGCAACTGGAAGGTGTGCAAGTGATGACCGGCGGCGATGTCTGCGAGCCATTCGTCATCGAGCAACTGACCCGTCAGGGCACGCTGCACAATCTTTACGGCCCGACCGAAGCCACCGTACTGATCACCGCGCGCCAGCTCAAACCGGGCGACAGTAATCGCACGCTCGGAACGCCAATTGCCAACAGTCAGGTGCTGATTCTCGATGACGATTTGCAACCGGTGCCGGAGCACACCGTCGGCGAATTGTTCATCGTTGGCCCCGGCGTCTGCCTCGGTTATCTGAACAACCCACAGCAGACCGCCGAGCGTTATCTGACCTTGCAATTGCCGGACGGCCAAACGCTGCGCGCCTACCGCAGCGGCGACATGGCCAGGTGGGGCGAGCACGGTATCGAGCTGTACGGACGGCGCGACAATCAGGTGAAGATTCGCGGCTTCCGGGTCGAGCCGGAAGAAATCGAACGCTGCCTGCGCGAGAGCCAGTTGTACCGGCAAATCGCAGTAGTGATCGACACTCAGCGACGGATTCTGGCGTTCCTCGCCCAGCCGCAATCGGACACCGCGCGCGAAGCATTGAAGGCCCACGCCCGGCAGTTTTTGCCGGACTACATGCAACCGGTGGCGTGGACCGAGCTGGCGAGCATGCCGTTCGCCAGCAACGGCAAAGTCGATCGCAAAGCACTGCTGGAACTGCCAGTGAGCGTGCAGGACAGCGGGCCGAAATGCCTGCCGGCGAATGCCGACGAAGCGCTGCTGCTGGAAATTTGGGCAGAGTTGCTGGAGCTGCCGAACAGCGATATTTCCACCGATGAAAGTTTCTTCAATCTTGGTGGTCACTCGATTTTGCTGTCGCGGATGTTGCTGCGTTTGCGTGAGGAATTCGGCCGCAGCATTTCGATCAATCGCTTCATCGAACTGCCGACCATCATCAAACTCGCAACGCTGGTGCGCGGCACCGATGACAGTGCGGTGCTCAGCGCCCAGGCCATGGCCGACGCCGAACGTGCGCTGGACATCGAACCGCTGCCGATCAGCCGCATGGGCGATGTGCACAAGGTCATCGTCACCGGCGCCAACAGCTTTGTCGGCGTGCACATCGTCGAGGCGCTACTCGGTTGGGGCGCCAGCGAAGTGGCGTGTCTGGTGCGTGATGGCGACGGAAAAACAGCTGCGCAGCGCTTTGCCGATTCACTGCGGGAAAACCGTCTGGAGCATGTGGATCTGAGTCGTGTGCGGGTTTACGCGGCAGATATTTCTCGACCGCAACTGGGCCTGAACGACGAAGATTATCAGCACCTCGATCGCGAGTTCGGTGCGCTGGTGCACAACGCTGCCAACGTTAATCACGTCCTCGATTACGAGTCGCTGGCGGCGGACAACGTCGAGCCGGTTTTCGCGCTGCTGCGCCTGTGCGAAGGGCAGAGCAAAAAGGTCTTCAATTTTGTCTCGACGCTATCGGCTTCAAGCACTGTCGATGATGCGGGACGGGTGCTGGAACTGCCCGCCGCCACGACCCCACCGATCTATATTCGCAACGGCTACAACCTTTCGAAATGGGTCGGCGAACGCATCCTCGAACGGGCGCGGGAACGCGGTGTACGGGTCAATCTGTACCGGCCCGGCAACATCAGTTTCAACAGCCTGAGCGGCGTTTGTCAGCCACACAAAAACCGTTTGATGCTGATGCTCAAGGGCTCGATCCAGCTCGGTCAGGTGCCGGCCTTCGCGCTGAACTTCGACCTGATGCCGGTGGACTTTCTCGCCCGTTTCATCGCCTTCCACGCCAGCCGTTATTCACCCGAGCGGGCGGTGTTCAATCTGCACAACCCCGAGCCGCTGAGCTGGGACGCCTACGTCGCTTCGTTCCGCGAAACCGGCAGCGAATTCGCGCTGGTCAGCGTCGCCGACTGGCAGCAGCAACTGAGCCGGGTCGACGCCGACAACGCGCTGTTCGGCGTGCTCGGTTTCTACCTCAACGGCTTTGAAGAAGACATCGGCGACATCTCGTTGATCGGTCACGCCAACGCTGAAGCCGGCGTGCAGCAGATGGGCGCGCACTACCCGCAGAAATCCCCGGCGTTGCTGCGTCGCGGCTGCGACTACCTGAAACAAATCAACTTCATCTGAAGCAATAAAAAAGGAGCAACACCATGAGCAATCTGCAACCCGACACCCTGATCAAAAACCCGCACGGCTGCCACATTGTGTCGTCGGTAGAAGTGCCGGCGGACGCCGCACAAGTCTGGGCGGTGGTCGGCCACTTCGGCGGTTTCGACCGCTTCATTCCGGCGCTGTCGCACATCGAAACAATCGGCGAGGGCGTGTCCTCGCTGCGCAAGAAATGCTTCAAGGATGGCAACGTGGTGGTCGAACAACTCAACTCCCGCGATGAGCAGGCGCGGAGCATGACCTGGACGACGATTTACAACACGTTGGGGGTGGCGAATCTGTGGGCGGCGATGAATGTCGAATCGCTGGGCGCGGGTAAGTCTCGGGCGACTTGGACGATCATTGCTGAGCCTGCTTCGGGGGGTGAAGAGGCGTTGCCGGGGTTCAAGGAGTTTGTGCAGGGGTTTGCGGATGATGCGATGGGGAATGTGCTGAGACTGTTTGTTTAAGGCTTCGGCTTTGCGGTGATTGAACCACCGCTTTCGCGAGCAGGCTCGCTCCCACAGGGTATTGGGTGTTCACACATGCTGTGTTCAACCAAAAATCCTGTGGGAGCGAGCCTGCTCGCGATGAACGATAACGCGGTCAGATCTTGAAGCTGTCGACCAATTGCTTCAGACGATTAGCCTGCTGCGACAACGCATCACAATCCTTCAATGTTTCATTGAGGTTGGCCACGCTCTGCTGGTTCAGCAGGTTGATCTGGTTAACGTCGACGTTGAGGGTTTCCACCACGGCGGTCTGCTCTTCAGTGGCCGCTGCCACCGACTGGTTCATGCCGTCGATTTCACCGATGCGCTGGGTCACGCTGACCAGACGCAAACCGGCCTGGTTGGCCACTTCCACGCTCTGCTCGCTGGAGGCCTGACTGGCATTCATCGTGGTCACCGCTTCACGCGAACCGACCTGCAAGGAAGTGATCATCTTGTGGATCTCTTCGGCCGATTCCTGGGTGCGGTGCGCGAGGTTTCGCACTTCGTCCGCCACCACGGCAAAACCACGTCCGGCTTCACCGGCACGGGCGGCTTCGATCGCGGCATTGAGCGCCAACAGGTTGGTCTGCTGCGAGATGCCTTTGATCACATCAAGGATGTGGCCGATGTTGTCGGTGCTGGCGTTCAGGGTTTCGATCTGGGTGCACGACAGGCTGATCTTCTGCGACAACTCGGTCATCGCCAGAATGGTTTGCTCGACCACCTGACGCCCGTCATCAGCCTGCTCGCTCGCGCCGCTGGCATGTTGCGAAGCATCGGCGGCGTTGCGGGCGATTTCCTGCGTAGCGGCACCCAGTTCGTTGATCGCCGCAGCGACGCTGTTGGTACGTGCACTTTGCTCGTCAGAGCCGACGATCGAGGCATTGGACGAAGCCATTACCCGTTGCGACAAGTCATGCACATGACGGGTTGCCGATGACACTTCGGAAATCGACGCGTGAATCCGTTCAACGAACTGGTTGAACGCGCTGCCCAATTCACCGAACTCGTCTTTGCTCTCGACCACCAGACGACGGGTCAGGTCGCCTTCACCCTGAGCAATGTCCTGCATCGCGCGGCCCATGGTGGTCAGCGGACGCATCAACACGTTGATCAACAGGCTCAGCAGCAGCGCAATCGCAGCCACAGCAACAAACATTGCGATCAGTGCCGAAGTGCGGAATTGGCTGAGTGCGGCGTAGGCTTTATCGCGATCGATCGACAGACCGATGTACCACTGCGCATTCGGCAGATCGCTGACCGGGGTAAACGACAGAATGCGTTCCTGGCCGTTAAGCACGACGTTCTGGTTGCCCTTCTCGATGCGTACGCTGGTGTTCGGGTAGATGTCTTTCAGGTTTTTCATGACCTGATCTTTGTCCGGACTGACAATCACTTGACCGTCGGCGCTGACCAGGAACGCGTGGCCGAGGCCACCGAAGTCCACCGAGTTGATGATCTTCACCAGGGTTTCCAGGCTCAGGTCACCACCGACCACGCCGAGCAGCTCGCCGTTCTTTTTCACCGGCATGGCGATGGTCACTACCAGGCCACCGACAGCGGCCATGTACGGCGGCGTCAGCATGGTTTTGTCGGCGACAACCGCTTGCTTGTACCAAGGACGCTGACGCGGGTCATAGCCGTCCGGCATCTTCGCGTCAGGGCGCTGGGTGAACACACCGTTGGCCTGACCGACATAGGTGAACTGGAAATTCGAGGTGAAGGCCGGTTGATCGACCAGACCCGGGAAGTCGGCGTCCTTGCCCTGATGGGCAACGTTCTGCGCGAGGTTTTCCAGCACCAGAATCCGCCCGCTCATCCAGTTCTGCACGCTGCTGGCGGTCAGATCACCGGCCTGCTGTACGGAGGACTGGAGGTTCTGGCGAATGGTGTTTCGCTGCAGATAGTCGTTGTAGAGGGTGAACAGCGCGAACGCCAGGACCACGACGCCCGAGGCGGCCAACAGGATTTTATGGCTGAACTTGAGATTCATTTCATGGGACTTCTTATGCCAAAAGTGGGGATGCGTTCCGGATGCAACATTCCATGTACAGCGCAGGCAGCGTTCTTCTGGCCGCTCTACTTTGGTGCACGCATGTCTCACCAGTCTGTCGGCACGTGTCGGAGAAATCTTAGGGCTGAGTGGGAAATGGATGGCATTTCTGCCGGATTCCCGCCGAACGGCGTGCCAGAGCGTTCGCCCCAAAGTTTTTCAGTGCTGATGTTCGGGTGGCAGTTGCAAATTTCGTAACCCTTGATGACAATGCGAGTAATTATCATTTGTGACGTTCGCGTTCATGTCCTCACCTGAGTTTGCAGTACAGGCGCTTTACAGTAGTCATCACGGCTGGCTCAACGCTTGGCTGCGCGCGCGGCTGGGTAATGCGTCAGATGCGGCGGATCTGGCTCAGGACACTTTCCTGCGTCTGCTGCAACGCACCGAACGCATCGAACTCAAGGCGCCGCGCGCCTTCCTGCGGACCATCGCTCGCGGGCTGGTGATCGACCATTGGCGCCGCGAAGAAATCGAACGGGCCTATCTGGAAACCATCGCGCATTTGCCCGAAGCCGAGACGCCAAGTGCCGAAGCCCGGGCGCTGGTGATCGAATTGCTGGAGAGCATTGCGCGGATGCTTGAAGGACTGAAGCCGAAAGTGCGTCAGGCGTTTCTGCTGGCGCAGTGCGAAGGTTTGACCCACAAGCAGATTGCCGAGCAGATGGGGCTGTCGTTGCGTTCGGTGGAACGTTACGTCGCCGATGCGTTGTATCACTGCTACGTACTGCGGTACGAAAGCTGATGCCTGTGGATAACATCGCACTGGGTCGCCGGGCCGAGCCACAGCAACAAGTGGTCAAACAAGCCATTCATTGGCTGCTGCGCTTGCGCAATAACCATGGCAATTCGCGGTTGAATCGCCAGTGCGAACAATGGCGCGCCGAACACCACGAGCATGAACTGGCCTGGCAACGCGTGCAGTCGCTGCAGGCCGAACTGAGCAACAACCTGCGTGCGGTGCCCGGTGCGCAAGTGGCGTTCAATACATTGGAAAGCAGCGCGCAGGGCTTGGGTCGGCGACAGGCCTTGAAGCTGTTGTCTGGCGCGCTGCTGATGGGCTCTGCCGCATGGCTGGCCAAAGACACCGCCGCGTGGCAGCAATGGAGTGCCGATTACGCCACGGCGACCGGCGAGCGGCGCGGTTTCCAGCTGCCGGATGGCACACGGATCGAACTCAATACCGCCAGTGCGGTGGATCTCGATTACACCGCGCAGCAGCGGCTGATCAAACTCTCTCGCGGCGAGATCATCGTCACCTGTGGCGGCGCAGATGAGGGGGCAACCTTCGAACGACCGCTGAGTGTGCAAAGTCGTCACGGTGTTTACCAGCCGCAGGATGCGCGGTTCATCCTGCGTCAGGACGGTGATTGCACGCGGCTCAGCGTCACTCATGGCCTGGTGGCGATTCACGCCGGCGGCACATCAATCGAGGCGCGCGCCGGGCAAAGTTACCTGATTGATCATCAACGCATTCGTCCCGCGCCGGCGCTGGATATGGACGCCGGCGCCTGGGTCGACGGTTTGATCGTCACACGTAATATGCGTCTGGGCGACTTTCTCAGCGAAGTCGCGCGTTATCGTCAGGGTTTTCTGCAATGCGCGTCAGACGTGGCGGATCTGCGACTGTCCGGCGTATTCCGTCTGGAGGACACCGACAAGCTGCTGGCGATTCTGCCGCAGACCCTGCCGGTGCAATTGCGCTATCGCACGCGTTGGTGGGTGACGCTGGAGCGCGTCGTCTGAAATTATTTTGGCGGGTTTTCGCAGTCAGTCCGGCTTAGTCAGTAAGCACTTCAACTCAAGCGTTTGCGACTTCCTACGGAAACCTACAATGACTGTCCGCGCCACCTGTAAGAACTCTCCGAATTTCACTGCCGAATCGGGCATATTGCGCCACGCCATTCGGGCAGCGTTGTTTTCGACTGCATTGGGCGTCGGTGTAATGCCTGCTTTGAGCATCGCGGCGACTCCCGCTGGCAGTGAAGTCAGCCATCGCTACAACGTGGCTGCGGGCCCTCTCGGTGAGGCGCTGAATCAGTTTGCCCGTCAGGCCGGCATCACGTTGTCGATGACTCCGCAGCAGACTCAAGGCCGGCAATCGCCGGGCGTTCAGGGCGAGTATTCCGCCGATCAGGCGCTGAGCCATTTGCTCGGTGGCTCCGGTCTGGAAGCAGTCAGTCAGGATGGCAGCAGCTATATCCTGCGCCCGCTCGCTGAAAGCGAAGCACTTGCCCTGCCAACCACCGATATCAAAGGTTTCGCCCTCGGTAACGCATTGGGCAGCATGGACGGCTACAACGCCACTCACAGCCAGATCGCCACCAAGACCAGTACTGCGCTGCTGGAAACCTCGCAAAGTGTATCCGTGGTCACTCGCGAACAAATGGATGACCAGGGCTCGCAGACTGTCTCGCAGACAATGCGCTACACCCCGGGCGTGCTGACCAACCCGTACGGCGCGACTCACCGCTATGACTATGTGGCGATGCGCGGTTTCAACGACGGCTCGGTGGACAACATCTACCTCGACGGCCTCAAGTCGATGGGCGACAGCGGCACTTACAGCACCATGCAGGTCGATCCGTATTTCCTCGAACGCGTGGACATTCTCAAGGGACCGTCGTCGGTGCTGTACGGTCGCAGTTCGCCAGGCGGTCTGGTGGCGCTGACCAGCAAGAAACCTTTGTACGAGGCTTACCATCAGGTACAAGCAACGGTCGGCACTCAGGGGCAGCGCGGGGTCGGCTTTGACTTCAGCGGCCCGGTCGATGACGACAAGCGCATTGCCTATCGTCTGATCGGGTTAACGGATCAGTCCGACACGCAGTTCGACCACAACAAGGAAAAACGCTTCGCCCTCGCCCCCACCCTGAGCATCGATTTCAGTGAGAACACCTCGCTGACGCTGCAGGCTTACCTGCAACACGATCCGGATGGCGGCTACCACGGTGGCGTTCCGGCCGACGGCACGATTCATCAGCGCAACGGCAACCGTATTTCGCCGCACTTCTTCGAAGGCGAGCCGGGCGTCGACGGCTATTCGCGTGATCAGCAATCGTTCGGTTATCAGTTTGAACATCGCTTCAACGATGTCTTCACCGCCCGCCAGAACTTTCGCTACCTCGACTCCAAAGTGAACATGGATCAGGTCTACGCCTACGGCTGGACCTCACCGACCAGCAACGAGCTGAACCGCTATTACACCGGAGGGGATGAGCGTCTGCATGCGTTCATCGTCGACAACATGCTCCAGGCCGAATTTTTCACTGGTGCAACCAAACACACGGTGCTGATGGGTGCGGATTATCAGCGGCGTAAAACCGTGGTCGACTGGACCAGTGGCGGTCTTGCACCGATCGATGCGTTCAACCCGGTGTACGGCAACTCGGCGATCGACATGTATGGCGAGACCAGTTACCTGCGCCGTCTGGAGCAGACCGGGGTTTACCTGCAAGACCTGATCGAGATGGACAAGTGGCGTTTCTCGCTGGGTCTGCGTCAGGACTGGGTCGAGACGTCGGACGAAAACCGTATCGCTGAAGCCGGGCGTCCGGTTGGCACAGAGATCAATGATCGCCGCACCAAACTCACTGGCCGGGCCGGCGCGCTGTACCTCTTCGATAACGGCTTGGCGCCGTACATCAGCTACTCCGAATCGTTTAACCCGAACTCCTATGCCGACAGCGCCGGTAATCCTCTGGCACCTACCGACGGTACGCAGTGGGAAGTCGGCCTGAAGTATCAGCCGCCAGGCACTGACAACCTGTTCACCGCCTCGCTGTTCCGCATCGATCAGGAGAACCTGGCGACCAAACTGCCGCAGGAAAACTTCTATCGCGCGGTCGGTGCCGTCCGCTCTCAGGGTCTGGAACTGGAAGCGCACATGCAGTTGACCGATAACCTCAAAATCCTCGGCACCTACACCTTCACTGATATCGAATACTCGAAGTCGATGGTCAGCACCTTGAGTACGTCGACAGATGTAATCGAGAACAAGGGTAACTCGCCGACGCAGGCCCCGCGTCATATGGCGTCGTTGTGGGCGGACTACAAGTTCGACAACGCAGCACTCGATGGCCTGCGACTCGGCGGCGGCGTGCGTTATGTCGGCTATAGCTGGGCGGATGCGGAAAACACTTTGAAGGTGCCTTCCTACACGTTGTTTGATGCCTCGATTGGCTACGACTTGGGCAAGCTCGGTTTGAAGGGCGTTGATGTGCGTCTGAATGCGAACAACCTGACCAATGAGTCCTACGTCGCCTCCTGTGCCAGTCTGAACTTCTGCTACATGGGTGAAGAGCGCAACGTGGCGGCGACGGTCAGCTACCAGTTCTAGGCCTTTGTCCTGTGCATAAAAAAGCCAGCCCCTGAATGTTCAGGGGCTGGCTTTGTCGTTTCTGTGGGGAAATTCTCATGCGTGCGTTTTTGGTGTTGTTGCATCGTTATATCGGCCTGGCCACGGCAGTGTTTTTGCTGCTGGCAGGGATTACCGGGAGCATTCTGGCGTTCAACCATGAGTTGGATGAATGGTTGAATCCGGAGTTTTATTCTGCCTCTGCGCAGGGCTCTCGACTGCCGCCGGGTGAATTGGTTGATGCGGTGCAATCTGCGCATCCGAAGCTGCAGGTCTGGTACATGGAGTACCCGAATGAGGCGGGCCACACCGCGTTGCTTGCGATGGTCCCGCGTAACGATCCGGGGACCGGCCAGCCATTCGCTGAGCGTAATCAGGTGTTCTATCTGGATCCGGTGAATGCTGAGCAAAAGGGCCAGAGGTATTGGGGTGAGTGCTGT
>NZ_CABVHJ010000004.1:1915-2187 GCF_902497745.1 Pseudomonas fluorescens | reverse complement strand
ATTTTGTCCCGTTCATTCTCGAGTTTCATTACAACCTGACGCTGCCGGGGAACTGGGGATTGTTGTTGATGGGCTTGGTTGCGATTACCTGGGTGATCGATTGTTTCATTGCGCTTTGGCTGACATTGCCGCGTGGAAAGCCGTTCTGGAAGAAGTGGTCAACTGCCTGGAAAGTGAAGGGCGGCCATGCCTATCGGCTGAATTTCGACCTGCATCGCGCTGGGGGTTTATGGCTATGGTTGTTGCTGCTGCCGATCGCGGTCAGCAGCGTC
>NZ_CABVHJ010000004.1:0-1840 GCF_902497745.1 Pseudomonas fluorescens | reverse complement strand
CGTCGCCATGAACTTGCCGAGTCAGGTATTCAAACCAGCGGTTTCGTTGTTTTCGCCGATTGAACCGAGCGTCTATGAGGCACGAGGACGAATGCCTCCCGCAGACTTGGGGGTGACGCGATTGAGTTATCAACAGGCATACGAGAGGGCATTGCAGGAGGGGAAAAGGCTAGGGCTGACAGCGGCGATCGGAGAGTTGTATTACAGCTTTGAATACAACTTTTACGGCGCAGGATTTGGACAGCACGACACAGAAGCTCATGGCAAATCCTGGTTGTTCTTTCATGGTACGGACGGGCGCTTGTTAGGCCAGGAGATTGCAGGGCAGGGAACGTTGGGAGAGCAGTTTTATCGGCTGCAATTGCCGATACATGGTGGGCGGATCATTGGCGTTACAGGGCAAGTCATGATCGCGGTGTTAGGTCTGTTGATTGCAGGGTTGTCAGGGACTGGCGTCTACATCTGGTGGCGTAAATGGCAGGCTCGACGTATCAGCAAGGCACGCAAAGCGGTTTGATCGCTGATGTTGCCTGGCCCTGAAATGACAAAACCCCTGTCTGCGTAAGCAGACAGGGGTTTCGGAATTTAATCTTGACGATGACCTACTCTCACATGGGGAAACCCCACACTACCATCGGCGATGCATCGTTTCACTGCTGAGTTCGGGATGGGATCAGGTGGTTCCAACGCTCTATGGTCGTCAAGAAATTCTGTATCTGGCCCGTCAACACGGTAACAAGCCAGCAAAAACGGATGTTTCTACTAAAACAAAACCCCTGACTGCGTAAGCAGACAGGGGTTTCGGAATTTAATCTTGACGATGACCTACTCTCACATGGGGAAACCCCACACTACCATCGGCGATGCATCGTTTCACTGCTGAGTTCGGGATGGGATCAGGTGGTTCCAACGCTCTATGGTCGTCAAGAAATTCTGTATCTGGCCCGTCAACACGGTAACAAGCCAGCAAAAACGGATGTTTCTACTAAAACAAAACCCCTGACTGCGTAAGCAGACAGGGGTTTCGGAATTTAATCTTGACGATGACCTACTCTCACATGGGGAAACCCCACACTACCATCGGCGATGCATCGTTTCACTGCTGAGTTCGGGATGGGATCAGGTGGTTCCAACGCTCTATGGTCGTCAAGAAATTCTGTATCTGGCCCGTCAACACGGTAACAAGCCAGCAAAAACGGATGTTTCTACTAAAACAAAACCCCTGACTGCGTAAGCAGACAGGGGTTTCGGAATTTAATCTTGACGATGACCTACTCTCACATGGGGAAACCCCACACTACCATCGGCGATGCATCGTTTCACTGCTGAGTTCGGGATGGGATCAGGTGGTTCCAACGCTCTATGGTCGTCAAGAAATTCTGTATCTGGCCCGTCAACACGGTAACAAGCCAGCAAAAACGGATGTTTCTACTAAAACAAAACCCCTGACTGCGTAAGCAGACAGGGGTTTCGGAATTTAATCTTGACGATGACCTACTCTCACATGGGGAAACCCCACACTACCATCGGCGATGCATCGTTTCACTGCTGAGTTCGGGATGGGATCAGGTGGTTCCAACGCTCTATGGTCGTCAAGAAATTCTGTATCTGGCCCGTCAACACGGTAACAAGCCAGCAAAAACGGATGTTTCTACTAAAACAAAACCCCTGACTGCGTAAGCAGACAGGGGTTTCGGAATTTAATCTTGACGATGACCTACTCTCACATGGGGAAACCCCACACTACCATCGGCGATGCATCGTTTCACTGCTGAGTTCGGGATGGGATCAGGTGGTTCCAACGCTCTATGGTCGTCAAGAAATTCGGGTACTGAGTCGT
>NZ_CABVHJ010000003.1:439185-440160 GCF_902497745.1 Pseudomonas fluorescens | reverse complement strand
CGTGGTGCGCACGTCTGGATCCTCAATGGTTTCGCTGTCCAGTGCGGCCGGTTCATTCTCAAGCCAAAGCTCCATGATGTCCCCAGGATCCATGGTGCCCGCCAACGGTGGATCGACGAGGACAACGGCGCCTTCACCGTCGGTGACCAGATCGTAGGCCACCAGGGGCACGCCGATATGTGCACCTGTCACGGGGGTGGTCTGGCCGTTGACCATTGGCGGGCCAAGGACGAGGACGGTGTTGTCCGGTGGGGTAGAGGTGGTCATGGATGAGGCTCCTGCGCGGTGGGGACGGGCAGGGGTTATCAGAGCGCTTAATTGAAAATTGCGCACCTGTCAGATCTGACAGGTGGCGACGAGTGGTCATTGGCGCGAACATCAAAAGCAAAAGATCGCAGCCTTCGGCAGCTCCTACACGGTTATTTGTAGGAGCTGCCGAATTTTGATTCGGAATGTTGGAAAAGCGTGGTCTGGCCCCGTTTAGTCCTGCGGCAACTCCAGATTATCCATCACCCGATTCACCGCCAGCTCGCCGAGCATGATCAGTTGCGCAATCCCCAACAGCGTCCTGCGCTGCGATGCGGGAATGAGGTGGGCGAAGTCATGGGCGATGGTTCTGGCCGAAGCGAGTGTTTCGCTGGCATCGGCCAGCAGCTCTTCGTTTTTGAAGTCTGCGGTGACGGCGTACATCCGGCGGGTTTTGCGTGGCGGAGGGGTGGAGCCGGGTGGGCAAAGGTAGTGATCGAGGGCGCGCTCGGCGGCTTCGTGGAGTTTTTTGGAATCGAGGGATTCGTAGGGGGAGGTGGGGTCGGTTTCGGGTGGGTTGGGTGTTGGTTTGATCATGGTGAGACTCCGTGGTTGATTTAGCCGCCACGGCTCATCGCTAAACAAGTAAAGGTGGCGGCTGTACGCAGGTTAGCGATCCGGGTCACAGAAACCCCGGGTAGACCCGAAGGTCTCCCACGCACAGCCACC
>NZ_CABVHJ010000003.1:420441-439135 GCF_902497745.1 Pseudomonas fluorescens | reverse complement strand
AACAAAGTCAGGCGCCGATCAACGTCAAGCGGGTCTATCGCGTGATGCGCGATCATCAGTTGCTGCTTGAGCGACGAATTAAACAACCCGGCGTGGCGCGTCGCCACGAAGGCCGCATTGCCGTCGCCACCAGCGATACCCGGTGGTGCTCGGACGGGTTTGAGTTTCGCTGTGATGATAACGCCAAGCTGAGCGTGACCTTTGCCCTAGACTGCTGCGACCGCGAAGCCATCGGTTGGGTGGCCAGCCCGACCGGGTACAGCGGCGACGATATCCGTGATCTGATGCTGGAGGCGGTGGAAAAACGCTTCGGTGAAGAGGCGCCTGCCACTCCGGTGCAATGGCTGAGCGACAATGGCTCGGCCTACATCGCGGAACAGACACGCCTGTTTGCCCGACAGATAGGCTTGCAGCCGGTGACGACACCGGTGCGCAGCCCACAGAGCAACGGCATGGCCGAGAGCTTCGTCAAAACGATGAAGCGCGACTACGTCGCGCACATGCCCAAACCTGACCGTGAAACAGCCTTGCGCAACCTGACGATTGCCTTTGAGCATTACAACGAGGAGCATCCGCACAGCGCGTTGAAATACCGTTCACCAAGGGAGTTTAGGCGCTTGGCAGCGGCATCAATTTAACGGGGTATTGGTGTCCGGTTTGGCAGGGGCCAGTCCAATCTATAACAATGCCAAGTGTGAGATCTACAAGACTTCTAGAGAGTCTAACTCTTCCCGTCGGGTCCGTATTATTAACCGGGTCCCCTTCGCAATAGGCATACGGATTAATCCCACCCTTGCCAAACGGACTCATGCTGTCCGGTGAGGTAAAACGCCGCAGGCCGGGGCTGTACAGGCGGTAGCCGTTGCCCAGGTGGTAACCACCCAATACCGGGTCGATACGCTCGCCATTAAAGCCCAGGACGCTGCTTAAGTACTCGGCGGCCCTTTGTTCCAATTCATCTCCCATGTTATAGATCCTTTTTTGGTGGATCGCTGATTTCCAGCGGCGAATGGCCAGTTCTTACTGCCCTCGATATCGCTACCGGCCCGATAATTTATTTGAAGCGACAGCGTATCCAGAGACCCTATATCAAAGTATGAGAAGCGCATTCGTCCTGATGTCTCATACGCCTAATCCTTACGTCTCGAATATCATTGCTGGGTGCCTTAGACTATGGCGCGTCAGTCTGCCTTCGACCTTCGGGGGCGCGATAGCGATGTGGGCAGCCTAAAGCTGTGGAGCCTGGCCCTGCTGGTTTTGGCCGAGCGCTACGGTTTGTCGTTTTGCCATAACTGTGAGCTCAGAAAGATGCAATCTGAGCGATGAATGTAAAAACGGTTGCACTGGAGAGCGCTTCGTCAGCTTGTGGCGGGTGACAGCTTTAGACGGCTGGTGAAGCGTTCTACCAGTGCAACGGTAGGATTGATAGTCAGGCTCCGGGCATAGCAACGGACGTTGACTTCGGTAGGGAATGCCCTGAAAAACGATAGCGCTGAACATGCTCGTTGCGCAGGGGGAGTTCAACATTGTGACTTCGCCCCACCAGGTTTCATAGGGCGTCTGCGTTCTACGCAATGATTGTAAACGCTACGCATACCATCCCTGTCGACATGCGCAAGTGCGAATTCCATCCCAGCTCGCTCCGGATGCTGCTGGCCATGGAGCGCATGCGTTTCGGGCCTATGTTTGCTGACTGGTCGAGTCTCGAGCATTTCAGGATGAGAGCTTGGCAGAACTACACGACCCAGGGCGACGAGCACTTTGCGCCGAACTGGAGAGCCAAGCCTCTCTTGGGCCCTTTCCGACCAGCCTCAGGGAACGAGAAGTGCCTCATGGATTTCAATGGCAGGAATATCGACGAGCTTGCGCTTCTCAGCCAACCAGCCCCTCATCCTGCTCACATCGAAAATCTGACCTTGTTCCATGAGCATTAAAACCAGCGCTCGGGAAATTAAATAGTGGCCGCATGAAGGGCAGTCGCGCCCTTCAAAGTCACCACCAACGTGGATGCTTTCAGCGCTTCCGGCGCAAATTAGGCAGCTCATCAGGCTGTGTGAAAACACGCTGAAGGTACTTCAAGCAAACGCCCCAACTTAGTCGGGGCGTTTTGCTTTGTGCGGACAGCAGGCAAGAAAAGGGCGTTTCAGCCCATCAGCGCCATCAACTGACGTGCGCCAAGCACGTTAATCGCTCTTTTCAGGTTATAGGCGTTCACCGCTAAGGCCATTTCAGCTCTCGTGCCTTCGAGTTGTCGTAACAAGAAGCGAGCATTGCCAAACAGCCACTGTTTTAGGTTGCCGAAGGGATGCTCCACGATGGATCTTCGGCTGACCATCATTTCGGGGTGTGCCTGCATTCGCTGCTCCATTCGTTCGAATGCCTCTTCGTGAGCGTGGCGTGAGATATATCGGCGCTTGGCCTCAGTGCATTGCGCTTTCAACGGACAGGCAGCGCAGTCACTCACCGTCGCCTGGTAAATGCGGTTGCCCTTGCTGATTTGCTTGAGTGTCAGCCATTTGCCGGCAGGACATTGATATCGATCCTGCGCTGCATCGTAGGTAAACAGGGTTCGGTCGAAGAACGCCTGTTCCTTGCCGCAGGAGTTACTCGACCGATTCGGCGGCACATAAACCGTGATGCTCTCATCCTCACAAGCCTGGAACTGCTTGCCATTCGAGTAGCCCGCATCGGCAGTGACCGTCAGTTCATCTTGCTGCAGTTGTTCCTTGGCGGCCTTGGCCATCGGCTCAAGTTGCTTGCGATCATCGCTGTCCTGAGTGACTTCATGATGCAGGATCAGACAATGCTCAGCGTCCACGGCGGTTTGCACGTTGTACGCGACCCGCGGCCCTTTGTGCGTTCGCATCATTCGGGCATCGCTTTCATGGGTATTGAATTGCTCAAGCTCCATCGATTTCATCAGCGCCTGGCACGTCAGGTTATTGGAGTGCCTGACTTCAAGTTGCGCCAACGCCGTCTTGACCGCACTGCGATCAACTACCTCATCGGCTTCGGTTTTGTCCGCCTCATCCAGCTCCGCCAGATATTGAGCAATGCGCTTATCCAGCTTCTGCTCCTGGTGCTTGAGCCGCTTCAAATTCATATGACGGCGCGAGGAAGCAACCGCCTGAAATTTGCTGCCATCGATGGCCACCAAATCGCCGGCGATGAGACCCACCGTGCGGCAAAACTGGACGAAGGCACGACAGCTCGCCACAAAGGCAGCTTTGTTGTTCTTGCGGAAATCGGCAATGGTCTTGAAGTCGGGTTTGAGCCGGTTGATCAACCACATCACTTCGATGTTGCGCTGGCACTCGGCTTCGAGCCGCCGCGATGAGCGAATCCGCTGAAAATAGCCGTAGAGGAACAGCTTGAGCTGATCGGCAGGATCGTAAGAGGGGCGCCCAGTGCTTTTGGGTAGCGCTTTATCAAAGCCCAATAGCACAAGGTCCAGCTTGCCGACGTATAGGTCGATAACACGAACGAGGTGATCCTCGGGAATCAACTCTTCCAGCGAGACCGGAAACAGGCTGGTCTGGCTGCGGGATGCTCCTTGGATGTACGCCATAACGAAAAATGCTCCATATCTTTCGATACGGAGCATTTTCTTTGAGCGCCACGCAGATTGCTAGGTTTTCACACAGCCTGTCATGGCTCCCCCTCCTTGTTATTTTCATGAGGATAACGTTTGTCAGGGACCGATTAAACCCTCGAATCCGATGGACCTTCGTTCCGCCAACCGGTCCACCTTTCTCTATCGAATAACCCCAGCCCACTTGTCGCATCCGGTCACGAAGGGCGGCGCCTAGTCACCCCCTATCTATTTTAGAATTCGATATTTGGAAGTTCTTCAACAATGGAGTTTCCCGAGCACTCCAAGCCTGGAACGCCTCCAACACCCCCTTAGTTTTTTGATCTTCGAAACCATCGAGGCGTTCGGCGATCATGATGCTGCGCTCTGAGACGTCGGGATCAGATATATGAGACGTCACGGAGAGGTATTTCTCAGAGTTGAGTATAGTGTATCTGAATGTTCTGCCGCGTTAATAAAAACTGCCGGAACCGGTCGCATCAAAGAGAGATGAAAACTGGTAGTACATCACAGGGAGCGGGGCGCAGCTCTCTATCAGTCCCTAGTTCCATGTTTGACCTGACCTGACCTGCGTGCCACGTGCCAAGTTTTTGCGTTCGAGCTCGCACATGCCATTTCGCAAAAAAGTAGAATGGCATACCGCTTGCGCACATGACTGGCGGTGCTCACTCATTCATTGGTGACCGTAAGTAACCACACTTGGATTAGGTTCCACCTCATCGTACTTAAAGAGCAGAACCATGTTGATTCTCGACCTACAGCTAGGTGAAACCATCCGCATCAACAACGACATCAGAGTCACCGTGGCGGTGGATTGTGGCAAGCAAGTCCGCGTCGGAATAGAGGCGCCCGAGTCAGTGGCGGTACACCGCAAAGAGATCTATCAACGCATTCAGGCTAAAGAACTGGAAAAACTCTAATGACGCAGAGTGCCATTGATGAACTAAGACAAGACCGGCACTTCCTTATCGAGGGCATTAACCGTTTGATTGGCGCTAGTCCCAAGTGGAATAAAGAAGATCGGGCGCGAGGCGAGGCAACAGTTATCAATCTAGTAAACCAAGGCATCGTTATTGAGGCGCAGATCGACAGGATTAGTGCACTGGAGAGTTTGTATGAGTAACCCCGTAGCGGGATTAGGCCTCGGCGCCGTCAATTTAATTAAGTCGCCGAATGCGTTAATCAATGCTTAATTAAGCATTGGACGCTTGCACACCCTTTCCGATATTTTGCCGCTCCAAAAGGAGCGCGCAACTGTTCGGCACTGGATGGCCTTAACTTTCATTCAGCACTATAAGGAGGCCCTCTCACCCTCTCACGTGTCTTATTAAGAGCATAACCTCTTATATTAAACATTGGTGGAGATTAAGATGTGCGATTGTGGTGATGGCAAACACTCAAATGATGAAAATACGGAAGAAAATAACTGGGTATTTGATCATGGAAGAACTGGGTATATTTATTTTCGGAGTGATTGGGGAAGCAATATAACTAATCTTACTATTCGCCATAGATCATGTAATTATATAAATTTCACTGATCGGCATGTATATAATTCAGTTGCAAGTGGAGAAACAACTACTCCATTTGCATTTGAATACTACACAGGTGAAAACAGTTGCTATGATTATTGGTGGATTGTATTTACTTGTGACGGAGTTACGTATACTGTTAAAGATAATTTTTATTGTTCCGTTTTAAATGATGATGATGGTGATGTTTATCTTGCAATTAGTGGGTCGCAAAAGAGGCTTTTTGTCAATTTTTCACAAGACCACAAAGGATCAGGCACAGGTTCTAGAGGATGTTATGTTCATGTTACTTAGGTTCGGGGCTTGTTGATTGATCCCAAAGATAATCGTTACTGCTATGCAGATTGCGGACATGAAAGTATATAAGGCAAAAATTAACTAATGTTTTAATCTCTTTGGGGTTCATTCCCCGCCGCTTGCGGCGTAAGTTTCGCGGATGAGAGATTTCATGTGAGCGGCTTGATTAACACCTTGTCCCAATACCGTGTACGTAACTCATTGCGCATAGTCGCGAGAGGTTATCGGTGTAGGTCACCTGCTGAGCTGGTCCAGCATAGTTGTGATGGAGGTCGGCGCTAATCGGTGGGCCTTGCCAGGTTTTTGGAGCTTTCGGTCTATCGGCGTGTAGGTGGTGTGAGCCTGAATTGAATTCAACCCTGCGCTCGCCAAGTGTTAACTTGCCGGGTCGGAAGGAATTGGTTTTTGAGCGATCTCTTGAATAATAGTGATTGCACGCTGCGCTATTGGAGATAGGGTTTTGCCGGCCACCTCAATGATCGCGTAGTTGAGATAGAATGTTTCCTGCGGTCATTCTGGAGTGAGCTGATATTTCAAATCGCCTATCCCTCCTTCTTTTAAATCGTCAGTCAACCAGTCATGACGCTGGACAGTCAATCGGTCTATCTGCAGCGGAGAGGGGAGAATACAGTACGGGCAGCTATCGATTAATCGGCTTCCGTTACACGGTAGATGGGGCGTTGGCGCCGCGGCTCATTGGTTATCAGAAAAAGCAGAGCAATCGTGGCACGCTCGGTAATTTTCTGGTGGCTGCACGCGATGTTGAAGGAAGTTTAACGCCCGCCGAGAAGGCCCGTATCTCATACGACGGCTACGTGACAATCAAGAATGATCAGGCAGCGCCTAGCTATCAGTTGGCTGATCAAGAGTTGGTAGCGTCGAGGTATCTTGACTCCAGGTTTCGTGACGCACTCGCGAGGCGCCCGTTCGATGCGTGGAAAACGGTGGGTATAAACAACGCTGAGATTGATGACTTGCGGGATGGGGACATCATTTACTATGCCGACGATCCATCAGTTCATCATCAGCGGGTTCAAGTAAACTTCTTCAAACTTTTCAAAGGTGTGCCATTTATGCGTTTAGGCGCACGCATCCGTATCATAAAGACTTCGCAGGCACGTACTCAGTTGGTCATACTATGGATGCGGCAAATAACACAGTCATCAAGATTCCCTGATGACTGTGTTATTCAGGCGGCGGTGGCCGTGCGTCAATTTTATGTGTTAGGTGGTGATGCAGCAGAGTTTATGTGGGATGGCGCGCAAATTGTCTGAATACGAGAAAAGTTCGAATAAAATAGAGTAGAAAACCTCCTTTCGCCTGGCTGATCGCGGCCAAGCACGGATGAGGCCCGCAGGAGATTTAAGCTTTATCTGTTTTTATTGTATTTGCTCCGTCATAAACATCATCATCTCTATTTTTTTTTGTTTTGAAATTCAATATCGAATGGTCCAGCACGCCTCGTGCTCGATGATCCTGTCGCGAGACGTCAGGGCTAGAAATATGAGACGCGGTGAAGAGTTACGCCTGAGTGATTGAGCCATAGTTAGGTTCAGTTTTTCGTACAAAAAATCAATAGGGCCGTGTAGGGGCATCAAGGCTAGGGTCGCTCTTTCGACGTCTATTTCATTGGGTATAGCAGTCCTTTCCCGCGAATGGCATTTCCCTCGGAGGCCAATAAAATGGCGAAACACAACGGTACTCAATTAGAAGCACAGCAGGGCGATCAGGTGCAGGGCATTGAGATTCGTCCGTTGAATGGCCGCGATTTTCAACCGTCCGGTACCAGCATTTCGTATGACTGCGCGCGAGCGACTATCGCTGGTAAATACACATACGACGTCAATGACTTCATCGTATTTACCCTCACGGGTGAGGCTTCTTTTGATGGCAAAGATCCAGATTTTAAGAGGATAAAGAAGTCGGTGACGTCGGAGGGCTTTGCCGATGTGACATTCTATGGTTTGGTCGCAGATCCTATGGTTCATGTGGTTTTGAGTGCAACCCTATCTAGTGACTTGGAGGTCAGCGGTACACGTAACTTTACCTTCATGGCGTACCCGATTGCGACGGCTGTTCAACTGGGTTGTGTGACGGTGGGCGACGGACTGGCGATCACGGCGGGTAAGCTGAGCGTGAAGGCTGCGGGCGGGGTGCCGTACAGCTTGCCGACCGCGACTCCAACCATCTTGGGCGGGGTGAAGCAAGGCACTAACGTCAGCATTGCCAGCGATGGAAAGCTATCGGTTGCCGCAGCAACAACAGCGGTCGCGGGTGTTGTGCCACTGGCAAGTGCGGCCGAGGTAAAGGCTGGTCAGGATGTTTCCAAGGCTGTGACTGCTAAAGATGTCAGCGCTGTGTATGCGCCGCTGGCAAGCCCGCAGTTTAGTGGTTGCGCGACGATCACAGATCCGCAGGCGGGAGCCAAAGTGCTTCTCGCGATGACCGTTGATGGCAGCTATCACAGGGTGGCGCCCACGACCTTGGATCAAAGGTCAATCTACCTGCAGGTAGGTGGGTCTGAGTACAACGCCAACAGTTATCGATTAATAGGGTTTGGATATAACAACAGCAGTGCAAAGAATCCGCCGGTCGCCATTGGCAGCGTTGAAATGGACCCAGACGGCAGCACAAAGGCTGACTTCATTGTTGCGACTCGTTCAGATACCTCGGCTAACCCTCCTGTGGAACGCTTGCGAGTGGCTGCCGATGGTAGGGTCACGATCACCAATGATCAAACGAAGATTGCGCCAACGGATCAGGAGCTGGTAACTAAGAAATTGTTGAGCCAATCGACACAAGGCATGACGACTATTGCGGTCGTCACGCCAACTAACGGTGGTGTCATTCTCAGTCTGACAGCTGACCAGGTTCGTTGTCCGATCATGCGTTTTACGGGGTTACAAGGTGGGCCTTCCTATGTCCGAATGGGGGCCGTGGGTCGGTGGACAATCATCAATGATTGCTCAGGGGGAAAACCACTTTACTTTCAGTATTCGGCATCCGACCACCCCGAGCTGCCGATCTATGATGGCCAGCGCGTAGATATAATCGTGGTGAACAAAGGGGCGGAGGGGACTCATACCTACCTTGTTACGCCACCGGTGCTAAATCCGGCCTTCATGGGCACAGTCATGATCACCAATGACCAGACGAAGATACCGCCTGTCGCCCAGGAGTTGGTAACGAAAAAATATCTGGACGGCGCCACTAAGTCAGGTCGGGCAAAATCAGGCGCTAACATAGATGTTTCCGACGATGGCGCAGTATCGGTCATATCTAACCCGAACTTTAAGGGAGCGGTCACGATCACCAACGATCAGGCAACGAATTCGCCAACCGATCAGGAACTGGTGACTGCGGCTTGGGTGAGGAATAGGTCTTTTCTGAGTAACACCAACGTTTATGAGCTTCCTTTTTCCAGCGACAATAAATATGAAGTCGTCCCGGGAGATGTGCTCTGTATCTCAAAGAAACCCGCTGAGCGAACTTGGTACGCTCAAGCAATCATTGGGGCCTCAAAAATGAAGCCTGGCGGGCAAATATATATTATTTATGAAGCTTCGACGATTGCTTTTAAGGCGTGTTTTAACGCCCCCGTAAATACCTTCGGAGTTATTGATGTGTCCCGCGAAGGTACAAACAACATTATATATTTAAGTTCCGGGACAAAAGTAACGGCACAATGGACCGGAACTCAATGGTTGATTTGGCAGCTTTGATTATGTCAACACGATTTACAAGTCCTAAACTGAGTTGAAATATGACATTGACTCTCCTCTTGTCAGTGGTTTGACTTGATGTTGAGCCCGACAGCAAATCGGATGAATAAACTTTATATTCGGGTCGATTTTTTGGCTGGGTGGCTATTACTTAATACTTGAGTGTGGCACTGCACACGGGTTTGCCGCAGTTTGTTTTTCTGGTGGTGTTAATTTTAATGGGGTGTTATTCGAGTATCCTATAATTTTACTATTGGCGATGAGCTGTTCTACAAGTTGCTTTGGAGTGGGTTTAACTACTGAATAGTGAAGATTTATCATGCGCTCTGAGAGATTTTCAGGGTGGGTTGCTCTCTTGAGTTGTCGGTGTGTTCAGCAGCGCGTGTCTAGTTGATAAGTGTTGGGTTAGTGATTTTGTCAGTGATTTATATCGCCCTGATTAAATACAGATACTGACCTTAATTAATACTCAAAGTCGGTCTGCCAGTGCCGGGTGGTGAGTGTTGATTTTTAAAAAAAGCTGAATGTCGAGTTAAGTGAGCCGAAACCGCTCACGACCTATTGAAGGGTGAAATTTCATATTTTTATTACGACAAACTACAAAGGTGTTGTCATGCCAGTATTACCTATTGCAACAGTAAACAGTCTGGGCGGTGTCAAGCTGGATCCGCTCAAGGACATTCAAACAGACGCCGGGACGATCAGTACGAAATACAACGGCCTTCTTAATTTTGAAAACAAGTCTGTCGTTGTGGGTGACGGCGCGCAAGGCTCAAGTTTATGTGTAGCTATAGGTAGGTTGGCCAAGACCGGTACTGGCGAAGCTATTGCGATTGGGCGTTTTAGTCAGTCGTTGGGCAATCGCTCGGTTGCTGTGGGAGGAGGATCAGACGGTCATCCTAATGTGAGTGCGGCGGCGGGCTGTAGCGTGGCTTTGGGTTACGGCACAGAGGTGAGTCAAGATAACTCTGTTGCGTTGGGCTACGAGTCTGCAGCAGATGAGTCCTATGTTGTCTCTGTGGGCAAACTGCCAATCACGAGGCGCATTGTTAATGTGACAGACGGGGTGGATTCTAACGATGCGGTTACTTTTGGGCAGTTTAAAAGAACTCTCAAAGACCACGGTATACAACAGGCTCAGCAGATCACCACCCTTCAGCAGCGGATTGAAGCACTTGAGCATCAATTAGCACTGCTACTGGAGCAAAAGCGGTGAGCGAGGTTCGTGAGCTCGGCAAGGCTAGGCGGTTGTAGGTCATAACCGGTACATGGCAGTCAACGCAGTGCCAAAGACCTTGAGTCGTGCAGTGTGGGCCTTGCTTGGGGGCTGTGCCCACATACAGCGAGACGGCGATGCGTCCGCAAGTCACCTCGATAGACCCGATGGTTGCCGCGACTATGCAAGGTACGCTGCTGCTGCCGGATCAGTCAGTCATGTTGGCCAATGCTTTGGTATACGCGTTCAATCGCTGGAGTTTTTCAACATGGACGCCGATGGCCTCGGGGCGAGCCCCGCCAACGACGCCAATGACTGAGTGACATTACCCGCGTTCGGAGCCGTGGCGCATGTACTGATGACACAGCCCAAGTCGGAGCGCATCAGCGATTCGGCGGGTTCCAGCGGTTCGCTGGCAATCACTGACATTTGACAACCGTTTCCCGAAGCAGGGGCTTGTCGCTGGTGAGCCCTGCGCGCAGTACTGGTGTTGCGCTGTTTCAGGGCAGTTGGGCGATTGATCAGCTGTGGCTGTTCTGGGTCGCCCCCATTCTGGGTGCGGTGCTCGGCGGCCTGATTTCTCGGGTATTCAATGCCAAGGTTTGCAAGGGTGAATAACCCGAGATTGTTTGGACGGAATGGGTGATATCCCGCGAGCCGGCTCTATAGGCAATGTCAAAGGTCGCGCCGAGCAATTAATTTGCTCGATGTCAGCCTTGTGCTGCCTGTAGCTGTCGGCGGTGCTGATATTTTTCATTGGGCGCGAGACAGGAGGGTAAATATTTGAGACGTGGCGGGGTGTCAACGATTTCTTGGATTATCAATATTAGCTTTTTTCTATTATCAAGGATTGGCAGTTTAGCGGTTTAGCAGTCCCGGTGAATATAATGAACTACTCAGTATTTTTACTTTATCGAGCACCGTATCGGCTAAGTCAACTAGTTGTGGCGATGGCCTCTCTCTGTGTTTTTGGGCTGTCTACTGATGTTTTGGCTGCGTGTGATCCCGATGCTCCTGCTACTGCGCCCGTTGCCAATCAGAGTTTGAGTGACTGTGCGCATGTTGCTGGTTACCTAGGACACACGGTGGTCTCAAGGAGCAAGTGCAACAGTCAGTTAATGGTTTAGAACTTGTTGCTCGCGGATAGCTGAAGGTAATCAACCAGTACCTCGACCGGAAACTTCCAGTCCTGCGTTTGGCGTGGCCGAGTGTTCAGCAAGTCGGCAATTTCGTCCAGTCGCTCCTGGCTGACCAGTGAGAGATCCGTGCTTTTGGGCAAATACTGGCGCAGCAAGCCATTGGTGTTTTCATTGCTGCCGCGTTGCCACGGACTGTGCGGATCTGCAAAGTAAATTTTCATGCCGGTGTCTGCTGTGATTTCAGCGTGGCGGGCCATTTCACTGCCTTGATCGTGTGTCATGGTTTTCAGCAGCGATGGTGCCATTCGCGACATCTCTCGGGTAATGGCTTGAGCTGCTGCATCGGCGGTCGCTGCGTCGAGTTTTGCCAGGATCACGTAACGGCAGATGCGCTCAACCATCGTGGCGACAGCGGAGCGGTTGTTGGCCCCGATAATCAGGTCGCTTTCCAGTGACCTGGGACAAGGCGGTCTGCGACCTCCGGTGGACTCAGGTGGATGCTGAGTTCCGCAGGATAGCGATCTCGACGTGTGGCACTCTGGGTTCGCGGGCGGCGCTTGCCCTTACCTTGGTGCAAGTAGGTGATGAGCTGGCGTTTCAACTCGCCTCGCGGATAGGCATAAATTGCCAGGTAGATGGTTTCGTGACTCACATGTCGATCGGGGTGATCGGGCCAAATGTGGCGTAGCCTGCTGGCGATTTGCTGGGGTGACCAGCCAATGCGCAACATTTCCATGATCACCTGGAACAACTCAGAGCCAGAGCGCAAGTGACGGCGCGGCTTGTGCCGTAGCACTCGTGCCCTGCTGGCGGCGTGAGCCGAATCGTATCGACCCAGTTGGATGTGCCGCCTGATTCACGGCTAATGGTACTGGGGTGGCGTCTGAGCAAAACGGCGATAGCTCGCAGAGAGAGGGCGGTCTCAAGGACCAAGTGCAACACCTGATGTAAGGTGTTGCCATGCCAACGAAGTACACACATCTCAGCACTGAGGAGCGCGTCGCCATCATGGTGATGCAGCTTCAACAACTCTCCATCATTTGGACATTGACTCGTTTTTCTAGAGTGATGGATTAACTAAACTCGTCCATCGCTGCCATGTTGATAAATACCTTGAAGCTGATTGGTTCACGGTTGTCAGCAGGGTCAAATATCTTGAGTTGGCCGACCAACTCAACCACGGGCCAATCGAGTGCCATCGGCTGATCAAGCCCATTCAATTTCGCATAGCTCCTACTGGCCCGTGCCTTGTGCCCGAAATACGCACGAGCTCAATAGCGTTTTGATATGGCTAACACTGAATCGTAACCAGGAAAATTTCTCTCGTCTGCTTATCCCCGGACTCGATGATTAACTTGATGACGCCGCATGTTTGCCGGAGTGCTCACATCCCGAAGCTAATCGGTTAATTCACTAAATTACCCATGAAAAACTCAAACTCTATGTCCGATGCTCCCGCGCCACCCGACTACCACCGATGCCTGCCCGTCGAACTCCACAGTCAAGCGGATGCCTTTATCCACTATCTGCTTGAGCTACCTAAAAAATCACCGGTCGAGTGCCCAGCGTGCAGTCATCCACGCTTTAGACTGGACCCCAGTCAAAATCTGCGCCTGCCTTTTTACCGCTGCGCCGCGTGCAACAAAGGCTTTAACTGTCTGTCGAAAACCCCATTTTCGGGGTACGGGTTGATGCACCTGTGGGCGACCTATGCTCAGTACCTGTTAGCCGGTTGGCCGACGCAAAGTATTGCCAAAGCGATGAGCATCTCCCCCAGTACCACGTGGCGCTGGATCAAGCCCTGCCGCGCCGTGATGGCCAATGAATTTCCGGCGCTCTATCACTGGTGGTCAGCACGGCAAGACCGAGCCAGTCTGGAGCCTCCCGCGCATATTGCCGCCCAAGCCCAGGCGTTTCTCAGTGGGTTAGAGCTACTGTTGACGACTCAACAGGCCGTGTGCCCGAAGTGTGGTTCGCCAGATATGCAGCGTACCGATGAGCGACGTCCTGATTTCGCTGCGCCAGCTGCGGGAGCAAGATGAGTTTACTGCGTGGCACGCTGCTGTCCCGAGTGGGTTATCCGGAACACTGGCTGGGGTTTGCTCAAGGGCTGATCAATGGCGAAAGCCTGGTGGATTTGCAGCGACGTGCAGGGCTTTGCGGGCAAGCGTGTAAGCGTTGGCAGGTGCGGTTTACTCAGATGCTGGAGCAGCAGGGGCACACCGAGCTCATCCACTGGATTACTTGGCTCCGTAGTCGCCGAGTCAAGGAGGTGAATGATTTTGTGCGTGACGGCGGGCAGATGGAGGCAGTTACCGGCTCTCGTTATTCCGCTGGATCGAAACGGGTGTTTGCCCTTCCACCGCATCACCCCCGGAAGCGGAAGTCCGTTTCTTAAACCCCATCAGCGGAATGCATTGTGCCGCTACCTATACACCGGCAATAGCAGCACCACGGCGGTTGGCATGTTGGTAATTGAGACGGGCACCCGTGGAAGCAAGCGATTGAATACGAAAATATTGGATAGAGACATCTAGAAATCAAGTGAACTGAATATTCACTGTCTCTACCAAAGTTTTATTACCTACTTCGTCAAAGGCTCACGAATGATCAACAAACGGCTTCGCTTTCTCATTGTTGATGAGCGTCACATCAATTGCAGGCTGATAGAAAAATATTTAAACCATTTGGGCTATTATGGCGTGGCCACTGCGCAGAGTTTTAGTGAGATGCTCATTTTGGTTGAGGTCGGTCTCGTACCCTTTGATTTGGTGATCTTCAATGCGGCGGTTGTTAGTCGGGAATTTGATTTGTCTGCGCTTCTTCGCCTTGGTCGTCATGTGCGCCACTCATTAGCCTATAACCAAGAAGTCCTATTCTCATCAAGCACTGATACTCAAACTTCAATGAACTTCGACTTTGCTAAGCTACCTGATGAGGAATGCATCAAGGAGCTACTGAAAGGTATAGAGCACGGGGGCAGCCATTTAAACACCCCAGCTCCGCTTCCTGCGCCAAATGGTTTGGTTGAGTCTAAGGCGTGAGCGCAAAGCCTGACTGCACGCCCATGTGAGATGGCGGGGCATGCAGTGTGGCAGGGGGCTTCTCTGCACCGGTTCGTCTGATGGGTCGCATCGATGGGTATTTTCCGAATGGGCCTTTAAAAGTACTTCTTGTTTAAGCCCAGAAGCATCATGCCTTTGTCGTAGCACAGCGGGACACTCTGGCAGCTGCCACCCGTTTTTTTAACATCTTGCTCTTTGACGATGGGTAGGTATTTGGGTAAGTCTTCATCTTCTATTTCTTTGCCATCAACCGAACAGTTGAAGCTCGCCGTCGGCATACAGACCACTTCCGGTAACGGCTGCGTTGACTGCATAGGTGTGGGCTCGGCAGGCGCGTTAAAATATTTCCCGCCAAATCCGGGTCCCGTTCCACTTTTGTAAGACACTGGGTTACCTTTTGCATCAGTTCCCAAGTACCAACCGAATGTATAGTGATAGCTACCCGCAGGTGCATTGCCAGCGAAACTACCACTGTTGGAACAGCCCCCTTGATCGTCGCACATGGCATTCTGTTGACTGCTGAGACTTTCAATACGTTGTTGACCCAGCTGGTCGGTGTAGACGTTGCTGATCCGAACCGGCGTATTCGGAACACGGCAATCCCATTCTTTGAGGTCGTAGTACTGGTCTACTCGGATCAACGAACAAGCCGTGACATTGTCTTGAGCCTGTACGGTACCGCCAAGCATTATCAGGAGTGGGAGCAGCGTGAGTGGTGCATGCTTCATGATGATACCTTTCGTGATAATAGGGGCTGGGCTTTGCCGTACGGTAGTTGTCCATTAAGGCTAAAAAATAAAGGCACGGTTTTTTCCGTGCCTTTTTGCATCTAGTGAATGCCCACCGGCTTGTCATTTTTGTCATAACAGATCGGGTATTCGCAATACCCGCCGGCATTGAGTACTTCCAGTTCGTAGACCGATGGCAGGTATTGCTTGAGCGCTGTCTTGGCCACTTTTTTACCATTGATAGTGCAGTCATCGTCGGCCTGGGGATTGCACCACGCTTCTTTGATCTCAATATGTTTGGTGGGTTTAGTCATGGGCTGATTTTCAACCTTTGGCGCCGCATCGACAGGCTGGCCACGCGATGCGTTGGTATCTAAGTGGTACGCGGCAATCGTATCGTTTACGTTCGTCTGGCTGATGCCGTGATCCAGTAAGAAGTCCCGAAGCGTTGTGCGGGCTTGAGCGTACGTCACCCCTTTGCCTTTTTTATTGGGTCCGCCGTCCATGCGATAGGCAATCGGATAACCATCCTCACTTTCATAGATGTAATAGTAAATGGACAGGCTAAAGCTGAGGTCTTGGCCGTACATGCCATAGACGCCTGAGCCGTTGGAGACACGGCAGGTGCCGCGCAGGCATTTGCCGCTGAGCTGGTTGCTGAAGGTGATGTTGCGCTGTTGTTGTGCATTCCACTGTGTAATGTTTCGCGGGAGGGTATACCAAGTGCAGCGGTAAAACTTCGCCCCGTACTGATTCTTCGCCTCTGCACAGGGAATGGCATACGGTAGATCATTCATGGTTTGTTCATTGGGCAACATGGGTGGATACATGTACCCATAGTCGACCTCTGCTTGCGCGTTTATCGATAGGGCGAGCACCGCGCAGCCTGCCGTGTTGAGTAGGGCTGATTTTAAGTTCATGGTTTCAACTCGGTAATGGTCTGAGATACAACGATTGATTGCGTTGTCTGCTATTTCTTGTAAATGACTTTCAGTTTTTTATTGACGTAGTCTTTGATGATTTCGTAGTCGGGGTTGTAAGTCGCCAGCGTATGGCCGGCACTGACCACGGTCGCAGCGGCGGCTAAGATGACACTTGCCGGTAACGAAGCCGCACCCATAAGGGCACCCAACACACCGCCCTGTGCGAGCGCGCCTTTGGCATCGACTTTTATTCGACACGTCAGCCCGAGGTGTTCGATGTGCGTTTCGATATGCCTTATGCCTGCATTAAAGTTTCCTCTTAAGCCAATCACGTCGAACGAGGACCTACTCTCAAGTAAGTGTTCGATCTGAGTCGTATCGATGCCGGTGACAATGGGTAACGTCATTCACGCAATTCCGTTCAATGAGTAGATGGTTGATTTTATTGATGGATATCAACCTTATGGGTCGAGTCTCATCTGTTGTAGTCCTTCATGTCAATAGGGTGATGCCCAACCATCTAGGTTGACTAGGGGGTGGTATGCCGAACACTGAGATGACAAATCTGGCTGGACGAGTGGGACAAGCAATTGCCAAGCAACGCAGTCGCAGTGGTTTGACCCAGGAGGAAGTCGCCGAACGGCTGGGGGTGGGCAATGAGGCGGTATCACGCATCGAGCGCGGCATCGTGATGCCCAACATTGAGCGGTTGCTGGAACTGGCCGGCATCTTTGATTGTGCAGCGGCGGAGCTGTTGACCGAAGTCAGCCCCCGCCCGGACGATCAAGCCACTCGGATCAGCCGGTTATTGATGGAGCTTGATCAGCAAGATCGGCAATTCATTGTGGAGCTGGTTGAGCGTTTGGCCGAGCGTCTGAAAAAGGGTTGAGCACAAGATCCTGTTCATACGTTGTGAGGGGCGGTGCTGGAGTCTTTATCGAACCTGGCACCGCAGCGACAGCAGAAAAAGTCGTAGTGGGCGAATTGGTACTTCTGCACGTCGTTAGCAAACGCGTTCATCGCGCTGCATTCCGAGAGTGCTTCAGACAGGCCTTGGCCAATCAACTCCAACAGGTGTAGCAGACGGCTCTCAGGCCGGGTTGGCGGGTTGATGGCAGGCTCCTTGGCGCGGGTATGGCTCATGCCGACTAGGACGCTCTCCATCGTCCCAATCAGCATGACGGCCACGTTAGCGGCCTCTTTGGACAGGACAGCTTTTGAATCGCAGATCAGGCAGCAGAGGGACATACTGGATTTCCTTATGTAAGTCAGGTGGGTTAGGTGCGTGAGGTTTTGGCCAGGACCACGGCAAACAGTCCGCAGCCCAACCCGACGGCGATGAAGATCGGTGGGAACCGCACCAATAGGCAGATGGCGGCCACCACGAGGCAGCTACCGGCGAGCACGCAAATGAGTACGAACAGATAGAGAAAAAATCGAAGTACGGTCATGGGATATTTCCTATCGATGGATGCTTTATGCATGAGTGACGGAGTGACGTGACGGGATGGGTTGGTTACAGGTGGTCGTGTGGTGCCCGCGACACGCGGCCTTCCCCCGCCAGCGTCAATTGAGGTCAGCGTTCGGGGGGGAGCAGACGGCACCGGTAGGATGTTCGACGCTAACGTCTGGGTGATTCAGGCCACCAGTTGCAGGGCGGTGCTGAGCGCTCGTTGCTTGATCACCGCGCCTTGGCCGAACCAAGCCGCGTCCATGCGGTACTCATTGCTGCGCGCCCGTCGCTCGTGGTCCACGTACTCGGTGACCGCGTTGAGCAGCCCCCAGGCGGTGCCTTGAGCGGCTTCCAGTTCAGCCCCTCGACCATGCCCCTCGTACAGGCTCAGGACTTTGGTCAAGGCGCGTTCATTGGAAACACCGCTGTGCTCCGGCTTGCCCGGCTGCACTTCACACAACACGCTGCGCAGGTAGTCCTTGGCTTCATGGGTTTTTACCGGGCGTGCGGCGAGTGTGCGCATGCGGTACATGAAGTCATCCCACTGAGACACTGTGATGCCCAGTTGCTGTTTGACAGCACGTGGATCAAAACGGGTGCTGTGCGGCACCTTGATCGCTTGGCTGGCGCCGTTCACCGCAATCGTCAGCGTGTTATTGCAGACCACACGAATGGTGGTGGGTGTGGCCGTGGTAGCGAGTGTGCCGTCGCAGGAGGTGGCCAGCAGTAAGTAGCCATTCACCACGTCATTGCCTTTGAGCGCGGTCGATTGCCCGGTGCGTGCCAGTGCCCAGAGCTTTCGGCCACCTTTCAGCACACCAGCGGTTTCTAGCTCATAACCCGAGCGCTCAGTAAGGTCTCGGTAAAATTCCAAAACTTCGCGGGGCTGGACCACCTGATAGCGCTGTGAGACCACCGACAGTGGCGCTTTGCTGTCGGAGCGGTACAGCACCTTCTGCTCCGGGAACGAGTGGATGCTGCCCAGATGACCGATAGCGTCGGCTTTAAAGTGCACTGGGCTTTCTTG
>NZ_CABVHJ010000003.1:219318-420421 GCF_902497745.1 Pseudomonas fluorescens | reverse complement strand
GCCCCGTACTGATTCTTCGCCTCTGCACAGGGAATGGCATACGGTAGATCATTCATGGTTTGTTCATTGGGCAACATGGGTGGATACATGTACCCATAGTCGACCTCTGCTTGCGCGTTTATCGATAGGGCGAGCACCGCGCAGCCTGCCGTGTTGAGTAGGGCTGATTTTAAGTTCATGGTTTCAACTCGGTAATGGTCTGAGATACAACGATTGATTGTGTCGTCTGCTATTTCTTGTAAATGACTTTCAGTTTTTTATTGACGTAGTCTTTGATGATTTCGTAATCGGGGTTGTAAGTCGCCAACGTATGGCCCGCACTGACCACGGTTGCAGCGGCGGCTAAGACGACACTTGCCGGTAACGACGCCGCACCCATAAGGGCACCCAACACACCGCCCTGTGCGAGCGCTCCTTTTGCATCGACTTTTACTCGGCATGTCAGTCCGAGGTGTTCAATGTACGTTTCTATATACTTTATGCCGGCATTAAAACCTCCTCTTAGTCCTATAACGTCGAACGAGGACTTGCTTAATAAAAGCTTGGTTATTTCGGTTTTATTGAGCCCCGTTATGACTGGCAGTGTCATATTTTTCTCCTTGTCTTGTTCAGATTTACCATTTCAATGTTCATCCCATACGGACTCTAAAAAGCCAATTCCTACTTTCTAAGCGGACTGACGTCGGCTCAGAGGATTCGTGCACCAAGCGACAATTTCGATCTGGTCTTGCTGTGTCTGTTGATTTCATACCAACCCTCGGGTGGAAGCGGTTGACACCAAAAAACTAATACTACCAAAACGGTAGTATTTAGCTAGCAATTGCCATGCACGATTATTTTTTTTGGTCGGGCCATGTTGATGTCAGTACTTGCAAAACGAATCAAGCAAGCGCGTATTCGTGCTGGTATGTCGCAGGAACGCTTGGGTTTAGATGCTGGGCTTGATGAGATGTCTGCGAGTACTCGCATGAACCGCTACGAGCTGGGAAAGCGGGTTCCAGCTCCTGACTTTGTCGAGCGTTTGAGCAAGGTGCTCAACGTACCGGCAGCATTTTTTTATGCTGTTGAGGATGATGAGGCGGAGTTGTTGGTCAAGTTTCATAAGCTTGATACGCGGGAACGCATGGAGCTCATGAGTCGGTTGGATGAAATGCTCGTCGTTGAGCCCTCAGGTTGACTTTGCTGGCGTCTCGATCCCGTGCTTCCTGGCGATGACTTCAAATATCAGGCATGAGAGCACTACAGCGATCAGCAATGGCCAAAAGCGCGCCAGGATGAACACAAGCAAAACGACCAAGACACAGCTGGCCAGTATTCCGAAAAACAGAAAAAGTAGACCAATAAAGCGTATTACATTCATCGCGATTTCCTTCAGGCATTAAGCTGCTTGAGCGGAGAGTGCTCAAGCAGTAGTGGTGGGGAACAGCGTTAGGCTACTAATCGAAGAGCAGAGTCGAGTGCACGTTGTTTGAGGACCGCGCCTTGACCAAACCAAGCCGCGTCCATGCGGTACTCATTGCTACGCGCCCGTCGCTCGTGGTCCACGTACTCGGTGACGGCGTTGAGCAGCCCCCACGCGGTGCCTTGTGCTGCTTCCAGTTCAGCCCCTCGGCCATGCCCTTCATACAGGCTCAGGACTTTGGTCAAGGCGCGTTCATTGGAAACACCGCTGTGCTCCGGCTTGCCGGTCGGCACCTCACACAACACGCTGCGCAGGTAGTCTTTGGCTTCACGCCCTTTAACAGGACGTGCGGCGAGTGTGCGCATGCGGTACATGAAGTCATCCCACTGCGACACCGTGATGCCCAGCTGCTGTTTGACAGCGCGTGGATCGAAGCGGGTGCTGTGCGGCACCTTGATCGCCTGGCTGGCGCCGTTGATGGCAATCGTCAGGGTGTTGTTGCAGACCACACGAATGGTGGTGGGCGTTGCGGTGGTGGCCAGTGTGCCGTCGCAGGAGGTGGCCAGCAGTAAGTAGCCATTCACCACGTCATTGCCTTTGAGCGCGGTCGATTGCCCGGTGCGCGCCAGCGCCCAGAACTTGCGTCCGCCTTTCAGCACACCAGCGGTTTCTAGCTCATAGCCGGAGCGTTCGGTGAGGTCCCGGTAAAATTCCAGCACGGCACGCGGTTGGACTACCTGATAACGTTGCGAGACCACCGACAGTGGCGCTTTGCTGTCGGAGCGGTACAGCACCTTCTGCTCCGGGAACGAGTGGATGCTGCCCAGATGACCGATAGCGTCGGCTTTAAAGTGCACTGGGCTTTCTTGGATCTGCCAGTCCATGCCCGCTTCACGCTGCCATATTTCCAGCGGTTGTTTGGGGGAAAGTTGACTGCCCAGGCCGTGCCACGGAGTAGCGCCGACGTAAGCCATTTGTTCGAGTTGATGAGCCATGTTGAGGTTTCCTTTGAGCACAGGGCGGCATAAGTGCTGCGCAACGCGCAGCACTGACCGGAGAAGGGATGGGAAGGTGTTAAGTCAGGCGGGTAAGTTGAAGCGATGACCGCAGATCAGGCAGAGGTTGTTCGCCAAGACATGGCGATCCAGTTTGTCGCCGAGTTGAGCACCTAAGGCACAACCACCCACGCCCCCAACCAAGCCGCCGAGGATGGCACCGGAAACGGCGCCGAGCGTGACGCCAATGGGGCCGCCCAGAGCGCCGACAGTGGCACCGGCTTGACCGCCTGCTAGGGCCGCACTGACGCCGCGGGCGACACCGCCCGCTGTACCGAGAGCGGCTGCGACTTTCATGGCTTGGTGGAGCGAGGCGATTTTGGGTGAGTGACAGCGAGGGCACTGCAATGACATGGTGTAAAGCTCCAGGGTGGGGATGTCATAGCAGTGATGTAGGACTGAATGTTTTTGCAATTGAATGGAATGGACGAGGTGCCTTTCATGGCGCTCCAAAGAGCCAGAGGTTACTCAGACATGGCGGCCTTATTCACTTTGAGGGTTACAAAGTCGGCCCAGTCAGCCATCAGCGTACGGCGCTTTTCGAGTAAGTCACTGCGCCAGTAGGCGGCTTCCGCCCCGTTGGCTACCACGTGAGCCAATGACATCTCGCAAACCTCGCGCGCGTAGTGTGTGCATTCAGCCGCCCAATCCCGAAACGTACTGCGAAAGCCATGTGCGGTAATGACTTTGTCATTGCTATCACGCCAGCCTTTACCTTGATCGTCTAGATCCTTTTGATCCATGCGGCGCAACGTCATCAGCATGGCCATATTGCTAATCGGTCGACCTTTACGTGCTCCTGGAAACAGCATGGAGCTGCCTTTGATCCGTGGGAGCCCTTCCAGTAAAGCTATCAGCGCATCGGAGAGTGGCACGGTGTGGACTTTGCCCGCTTTCATTCGCGCAGCAGGAATCGTCCAAAGTTTGGATTTCAAATCAACCTCACTCCAGTCGGCCCCAAGAACCTCACTGGTTCGGCAGGCCGTAAGGATGGTCATTTTGAGTGCGCAGGCAGAGAGTCCTTCGACACTATTAAGTGCCTGCATAAAGCGAGACAGCTCCGAGTAGGGCAATGCCGGGTGGTTTTGGGTGCGTTTAGCCTTGGAGCTGGGCGGTAACAGTTTGTCCAGGTGTCCACGCCAGCGGGCTGGATTTTCACCGTCTCGTAATCCACGTGCTTTAGCGGCATCGAGGACCAGTTCGATCCTGTTACGCACCCGGCTCGCCGTCTCGGCTTTGCTGGCCCAAATAGGTTTGAGGATTTCGAGAAGGTGTTCGGTGGTGATCTGGCTCGTCGCGAGGTCGCCAATGACGGGGGCAGCGTAAGTCGCCAGCGTGTTCGTCCACTGCTGGGCATGCTTGACGTTTTTCCAACCGGCACGATGGGCCTCTATGTAATCGTTGGACACGTCTTGGAACGTTACGGATTTCCTTATGCGTTGGTGCTCAGCAACCTGCTGTGCGGTGCGCTCATCATCACGCGCCTGCAATGGGTCAATACCGTCCCGCAGCAGACGTCGCTGATCACTGCTTTTTTGTCTAGCCTCCTTAAGGCCGATGGCGGGATAGGTGCCTAACCCCATTTCCCTGCGCTTTCCAGCAAGCTGAAAACGCAGTACCCAATATTTCTTCCCGTTAGGTTTAATAAATAGGCGCAGGCCATCCCCGTCTTCATACGTGCCGGGGGCCGCCAGGTTCTCGATTTGTTTCGCCGTCAACTTACCCAAGTTATGCCCTTACGTACCGTTAAGTTCCCCCATCTGTCCCCCCACTAACAGGCGGAATGTGATGGGTTCTAGTGGATATCATGAGACGATGATAGGCTTGCAGCGCCTTTAAAATAAAGGGCTAGAGAATTATATCGGTCGTTGACGGATATTAAGTTGGCGGACTATCTCTCCGCCATTACATAGAAAAAGCCCCGTAGATGAAAATCTGCGGGGCTTTTTTGTTTTCGCGAAAGCCAGAAGATGCGCAACCCAGTGTCATCCTCGGGAATCAACCCCGTCTCACCCTGCATAGAAAAAGCCCCGCTGAATCAAACCAGTGGGGCTTTCTCATTTCTGCAGATGCAAATTACCCCTGCATTGGACATATGCGACGGCAAATGTCCAACCAGACTATTGCGGTCAAATCTCCTTAACCGGCGTCTCCCCCTGCACAGCCTTGATCAATCCGATCACATGCAAACAATCCGCTTTATTCACGTACGACTCGCCACTGGCGATGGTCTCGTGGTTGCCCGCCCTCAGTCTCCAGCGCCACTGCCCTTTGCCGGTGCTCGGGGTGCCTCTGGATTGCCTGTAAATCTCGAAATACATTCAGTTCGCTCCATGCGATTGATTTTGTGCCACAGCCTGTGTGGCGCATGCTCGCAAGCCTAGCGCAGACGGTTTTTTTGGCTATCGGACATTTGTTTCCAATCGTTCGCGGATGTTTCTGAAGGGCGCGGGCTAGAGCGGGTGGATAGGCCTCTGGATTGGCCAATATGACGCCGTCTGCTCCTTGCAACGTTGTCGACGCTGCTGCTTAATACGGGACGGCTCATGGCGTCGAATCTCGTTCGGCGACCGACAAACACTATAAAAAGAGCATTCCTTTGACTGAGCACGGAACGCAACAGGCCGGGCAGGTGACGTTATCGCTGGTGGTCCCCGTATTTAACGAAGAGGACAGCCTCGACACCTTTCTGCGGCGCATCAATGAAGTCTTTCAGATGCAGGCGTCAATCGATCTTGAGCTGGTGTTCGTCAACGACGGCAGCACCGATAGCACGCTCGAACGCCTGCTAGAACATCAGCGTCAGGATGTGCGCCTGCGAATCGTCGACCTGAGCCGCAACTTCGGCAAAGAGGCGGCGCTATCCGCCGGTCTGCAGATCGCGACCGGGCAGATCGTAGTGCCGATCGATGCTGACTTGCAGGATCCTCCGGAAGTCATTCTGCAAATGATCGAGCGCTGGCGTGAAGGCTTTGAAGTTGTGCTCGGGCACCGCATCAGCCGTCGCAGCGACACCTGGGCCAAGCAGACCTCGGCTCACTGGTTCTACCGCCTGCACAATAAAATTGCCGAACAGCCTTTACCCGAAAACGTCGGTGATTTTCGCCTGATGGACCGCTGCGTGGTCGATGCCTTGCTGACGTTGCCCGAATCCCGGCGTTTCATGAAAGGTCTGTTCGCCTGGGTCGGCTTTCGTACTACCCACGTCGATTACGAGCGCCCGGAGCGCGCAGCGGGGCAGAGCAAGTTCAATGGCTGGCGGCTGTGGAATTTCGCGCTGGAGGGCATCACCAGTTTCAGTACCGAGCCGCTGCGAGTCTGGACATACGTAGGCGCTCTGGTGTCGCTGGTGTCTTTTGCCTTCGCCATTTTCATTGTCGTGCGCACTTTGATTCATGGTGTCGACTTGCCCGGTTATGCCTCGCTGATGGTGGCCGTGACCTTTCTCGGCGGACTGCAATTGATCGGCATCGGGGTGCTCGGCGAGTACCTGGGCCGCACCTATATCGAATCCAAACGCCGGCCGGTTTTTCTGGTGCGTCGCGTCTACGACCCCAAGGACTGACACATGGATCTCAAGGAAACCGACATCCTCGGCGACAGCATCGGCGAGCATTGGTATTACTGCTCGAAAGCCGCAGCCACCAGGCGATTGCTGGGCGATGCCCGCATCAGTCGAATACTCGATGTCGGCGCTGGCTCGGGATTTTTCTCCCATCATTTGCTGACGCATACCGATGCCCGCGAAGCGTGGTGCGTGGATATCAGTTATCCCGCCGACTCCAGCGCGACCACCGCCGGCAAACCGGTGCATTACCGTCGCGCAATTGAAACCATCGATGCCGATCTGGTGCTGTTGATGGACGTGCTGGAGCATGTCGATGACGACCTCGGCTTGCTCAAGATGTACGTCGATAAAGTGCCATCGGGCAGTCGCTTCCTGATGACGGTGCCGGCCTTCCAGTTCCTGTGGAGCGGCCACGATGACTTTCTTGAACACAAACGGCGCTACACCCTGGCGCAGTTCGAAACACTGGCGTGCGATGCCGGTTTGACGGTGCAGCGCGGTGCCTATTATTTCGGTGCGGTGTTCCCGATTGCGGCGGCGTTGCGTTTGCTGCCGCAAAGCGCCCAAACCCGGCCGGCGCGTTCGCAACTCAAACGCCATCATCCGTTGGTGAACGGCATGCTCAAGACCTTGTGCAGCCTTGAATTGCCGTTAATGGGCATGAACCGCCTCGCCGGTTTGAGTGTTTTTGTGTTGGCGCAAAAGCCGTGACTTCAGGCGAAAAATCAGCGCTGATTCAGCGCGGTTTGCGCTTCGCCGTGACCGGTCTGTTCGTCACCGCACTGCATGCGTTAGTGGCGGTGCTGTTCATCAACTTCATCGCCGCGCAACCGCCACTTGCCAACGGTGTGGCGTTTGCGGTGGCGACGGTGGTGTCCTACGTAATCAACACCACCTGGAGTTTTTCTGCCCGTCTGCACGGGCGAACGCTGCGGCGCTTTCTGCTGGTTTCCACGGGTGGTTTTTTCCTCGCGATGTTCGTTGCCTGGGCGGCGCAGATTGCCGGGTTGCCCTACTTGCTGGGCATCGTCGCGGTAGCGCTGACGATTCCGGCATTCACCTTTGTCTTGCACAATTTCTGGACGTATCGATGAAGGATTCAGCAAAGCATTCGGCGTTGGGCGTTTTGCCGTTGTTGCTCGGCGTGTTGGCGTTCTTCTGCGTGATCGGGCCACAAGCGCTGGATCCGCAAAATATTGCCTGGCTGGAGCAGGGCGACCCGGCGACGCATTATCTGGGGTGGGCGTATTTCCGGCATTCCCCGTGGACCTTTCCGCTCGGGCTCAACCCGTTCTATGGTCTGGAGTTGGGCAGCTCGATCATTTTTTCCGACTCCAATCCGCTGCTGGCGCTACTGTTCAAACCGTTCAATGCCTGGTTGCCGGCGACCTTCCAGTACTTCGGTTTATGGCTGTTGGCGTGTTTCGTTCTGCAAGCCTGGTTTGCCTGGAAACTGCTGGGGCTGATGACAACGAATCCGCTGGTACGGCTGTTAGGAACAGGATTACTGGTGTTTTCGCCGCCAATGTTTCTGCGCATGGGCGGCCACCTTTCACTGGCCGGACATTTTCTGATTCTTGCCGCGTTGTACCTGGCGTTGTTGCCGAAGCTGCATCGACGGCGCCTGGCCTGGGGCACGTTGTTGGCTGTGACGGCGATGGTGCATGCGTACCTGCTCGCAATGGTTGCGTTGATCTGGGTCGCTGATCTGCTCGGCAAGACCTTCAGCCAACAATTGACTCGGCGTCAGAGCCTGCTCGAAGGCATGTTGCTGTTCGCTGTGGTGAGCCTGTGTTGCTGGCAGGCGGGTTACTTCGCCATCGCCGACGGCGTGAAGTCCGGCGGTTTCGGTTTATACCGGATGAATCTTCTGTCGCCATTCGATCCGGCAGGCTGGTCGTTGATTTTGCCGAATCTGCCAAAGGCCAGTGGCGATTACGAGGGCTTCAACTATCTGGGGCTGGGGGTGTTGTTGCTGGTGCCTGTAGCGATTATCGCCTGGCTGAGAAACCGCCAGCCGTTGCAGATCCAGTGGCGCGCGCGGCCATGGTTGCTGGCGGCGTTGATCGCGCTGTGGGTGTTCGCGTTATCGAATCAGATCGGCGTCGGTGCACAGACTTTCAGCTATCCATTGCCGAAAATTGTGATCGGCCTGGCCAATATTTTTCGCGCCTCGGGCCGGATGTTCTGGCCGGTGTTGTATGTGCTTACCCTGCTGGTGATTTTTCTGCTGGTACGCGGTTTCCGTCCGCGTACGGTCATTGCTCTGCTGGCGTTGGCGCTGGCGGTTCAGATCGTCGACACACGTAATGGCTGGATGGGGCTGCGCCAAAGCAAAATGCTCGCACCGTCCGCCGAATGGGCAACGCCGATGCGTGATCCGTTCTGGGCAAATGCAGCGGCGCATTACCCGAAAGTTCGCAGCCTGATGCCGCAGAATCAGTCGGAACGCTGGCAGGATATCGCCGCTTTTGCCGCAAATCATGGCATGAAAACCGACGCTGTTTATATGGGGCGGATGAGTTCGAAAGCGCTGGAGCAGGCTCGGCAAAAAACACAGCGCATGCTTGAGTCGGGGCAATACGACACTGACTCGCTGTACATCCTTGACGATTCCGTATTGGTCGACGCCGCGAAAAACGTCGACAGTGAAACCGATCTGCTGACCAGAGTGGATGGCCTGGTGGTGCTGGCGCCGGGCTGGAAGCGCTGTTCGCAATGCTTGAGCATGCCGGATGAAGGCCGGCGAATGTCATGGCTGGCGCTGTCGCGCCCCGGTCAGGTCATGACGTTCAACCACACCACCCGGCAGCTCACCAGCGGCTGGTCGACTCCGGAAAGCTGGGGGACATGGTCGGCGGGGCAGCGGGCGCAGATTGACTTGCGGCTGACACCCGAGGCGCGCTCGATCGTCCTCGATGCCTTGGCTTTCGTTTACCCGCAACACCCGGCGCAGCGAGTGATCGTCAGTTTGAACGGTGAGCAGGTGCTGACCACGCGGCTGACGCAACTTCAGGATAATCATCTGGAAATCCCGATCCCTGCGACGATCCGCCAGCAGTTGGCGGACAACGATCGCCTGACGATCGAGCTGCAATTACCCGACGCCATCAGCCCGGAACAAATGGGATTGAACGACGATTCACGGGTCATGGGCCTGGGCTTGAAGCACTTGACGGTGAACTGACGCACTGTGGCGATGGACGCCGGGGCCTGCGCCTTTCTACACTGCCGGTATTCCGGGGGGCAGGGGGCAATGGATGAACCGCAATGAACTACGCAAAGCCGACATCAATCTGATGGTGGTGTTCGAGACCTTGATGCTCGAACGCAATGTGACCCGGGCCGCCGAGAAACTGTTTCTCGGCCAGCCGACCATCAGTTCGGCGCTTAACCGCTTGCGCACGATGCTTAACGATCCGCTGTTCATCCGCGTCGGTCACCGCATGGAGCCGACCGCCCGCGCCGAAGATATTTTCCGCCATCTAAAGCCTGCGCTGGATTCGCTGTCGGTGGCGCTGAGCCTGACCCGCGATTTTGATCCGGCCGTTAGCACCATGACTTTCCGCATCGGCCTGTCCGATGACGTCGAATTCGGTCTGCTGCCGCCACTGTTGCGTGCGCTGCGTCAGGAAGCGCCGAACGTGGTGTTTGTCGTGCAACACGTCGACTACTGGCGCATTCCCGATCTGCTGGCGGCGGGCGACATCACGGTCGGCATCAGCCAGACCCGTGGCCTGCCGGCCAATGCCAAGCGCAAACTGCTAAGGCATATCCAGCCGAGCATCCTGCGCGCGGACGCCAGCGATACACCGCTGACGCTGGATGAATATTGCGCGCGTCCGCACGTGCTGGTTTCGCACACGGCCAACGTCAGTGGTTTCGCTGATGAGTGGCTGGCGGAGCTGGGGCGCACGCGCCAAGTGGTTCTGTCGGTGCCGCAATACAGCGCTTTACCAGCGCTGCTGGCCGGTACTGATCTGATCGCCAGTCTTCCGGATTACACCGCAGCGGCCATGGCCACTTCGGGGCTGCTGTTCAAGGAACCGTTTCCGTTCAAGACGCCGACGCTGGATCTGTCGATGGTCTGGCTCAGCCATGTGGACAGCGACCCGGCCGAGCGCTGGTTGCGCTCAAGGCTGGAGCAATTCATGAGCGAACGGCCATTGACCCCATCCTGAGCCATAACACCGTGTAGGAGCTGCGGCACGCTGCGATCTTTTGATCTTCAAATCTCAAGATCAAAAGATCGCAGCCTCGTTTCACTCGACAGCTCCTACAGGGATTAGTGATGAGCTGCATGTGCTATATGTACGACCTTTCTGCCAACTCACCGGGGATCTGCAATGCCACATCTGCACATGGAATACACCGCCAACCTGCCGCAGTTGAACGCCGACGTTGCATTGATCCGGCTCAACAACACCCTGGTGGGGTCCGGTCAGTTCGCGGCGGAGTTCGATATCAAAAGTCGTGCGATTAAAGTCGAGACGTTCAAGGTCGGCACCGCCATGGCCGAGCGCGCCTTCGTCTATGTGAAGCTGGCGCTGCTCAGCGGGCGTTCGCCGCAGATCAAGAAGCAGTTGTCAGAAAGCCTGTTGGCGGTCTTGCAGGACCTGTGCGAATGGCCGGCCGGCGTCGAAGTGCAGCTGTGTGTCGAGCTGGTCGACATCGATCGCGAGTCCTACAGCAAAACCGCGATTGGCGTGTAGGATTCAGGCCGCTTCGAGCTCGTTGCACACATTGACCACCTGCTCGCGCAACCACAGATTGGCGCTGTCCTGATCAACGCTCTGGCACCACTGCATGTCGAGGGTAAAGCCAGGCAAGCCGTTCGGCGCTTCACAGTGATTGAACACCGCTTCGTTGGTCAGCAAACGCTGAATACGGCGGGGCAGGGTGAGGATGAAGTCTGTCCCGGTGATCATTTTCAGCGCGGCGCTGTAGCTGTTCGAGCGCGCGACGATCTGGCGCTTCTGCGCCTGTCGCGCCAGCCAGCCATCGACCATGTTGGTGGTTGACGTCCACGGCGTCGGGAACACATGCCGGCGTTCGGTGAAGGCTTGCAGGCTCAGGCGCGGTTCCAGTGGCGTGGCGCGCTTGTCGAAGACGCAGACCAGATCATCCTCCAGCAACATCCGTGATTTCAGGTCAGTGTGATGACGGTGGAAGTTGGGGCCGAAACTGATCACCAGATCGAGGCTGCCGTCGCGCAGTTCATCCGCCGGGACGTCGGTCTCGAATTTGTGCATGTTGACCATCACCGGTAAATCATCGAAATCGAAACGTTTCAACAGGCGCGGCAGAATCAGTTGCTCGAAGTATTCCGGGGCGCAGATGTTGAAGGTGACGGCTTGCTGGGTCGGGTCGAACGTTGGGGCGCCGGCGTGGCACAGGTTGATGCTTTCGAGGATCTTCTGCACATGGCCGTACATGCTGCTGGCCTTGTAGGTCGGACGCATACCGGTGCGGGTGTTGATGAACAGTTCGTCTTCGAAACTGATGCGCAGTTTTTTCAGACAGTAACTGACGGTGGACTGGCTGACGAACAGGGTTTCCGACACATCGGTGACGCTGCTTTGCTCATAAACAGCGATAAACACCATGAGATCCTGCATGTCGAGCTTTCGAAGCAAGTTACTGTTCAGCATCCGTTCTGTCTCGCTGTGCTCCTTGCGCTGAATCCGCGCAAACGTGTGCGAATGATCCTAACGGAACGATGGTGCCAGGACAAAGCCCTGTAGGACGTTTCACGGTCAGTTGTGGGACAGAAAGTTTTAGTAACACGACGTCGCCGATCAAAGCGCGGAAAGATGGCCAGAGGCCTTTAGCTTTATCCCCGAAAGTGCCGCAAGTAATGCCGAGGATCGAAGCGCCACACCATCAGCAACATCAAACCCATCACTGCCGTCAGCGACCACCAGGCCCATTCGAAGCTGCCGAGTCGATCGCGGATCATTCCGGCCAACAGCGGCGAAAGGCCGGCGATCAGGTAACCGATGCCCTGCACGAAAGCGGTCAGCGCTCCGGCACGTTGCGGGTTGTCGAGGTGATCAAGCGAGACGATAAGGCTCATCGGAAACAGACCGCCAATGCCCAGCCCCAACAGGCAGGGCCACAGCAGGCTGAACTGTTGCGGGCTGAGGATCAGGCCGCAAAATCCGACGATGATCAGCGCCAGCAGCGCCATCAGAACTGCGCGCCGATCACGGCTGCGATTGGCAATAGCGGGAACTACAAGACCGGAAATCACCTCCATGGCCGTCAGAAAACCTAACAGCAGCCCGGCGTTTTGTTCGCTCCAGCCTTTTTCCACGTAGTAAGGGGCAAGCCAGGCGAGCACACAGGTGTAGGACGCCGTCCCCAAACCAAAGAAGATCGCCAGTAACCAGGCGCGGGAATTGGCGAAGAACGAATCTTTCCTGGTTGCCGCCATCACCGTGGATGACAGTTGACTGCGTTGCGACCACCAGAACAGCAGTGCGAGCAATGCCAGAATCGCCCAGATGGCCAAACCGCTGCGCCAGCTTCCGGTTTGCACCATCACCAGCGGTGCGAATGAGGCCGCGATGGCGGCGCCGCCCATGATCGACGTGACATACAAGCCCATGCACAGAGCGACATTGTCGGCGAAGCGCGATTTGATCAGCGCCGGCATCAATGCCTGAATCAGCGCAATGCCGATGCCGGCGAGCACGGCGCTGGCGATCAGTTCGGCTGCCGATTCGATAAACAGCCGCGACAGCGTCGCCAGGCCAATGATCAGCAGTGACAGGAAAACCGTCCGTTGCTCGCCCAGCCGCTGACTGATGCCAATGCCGAAAAACATCGCCAGCCCCATGGCCATCACTGGCAGCATGGTCAGCAGTGAAGCGACCGTGAAGCTCAGCGGGATGTCACCGCGAATGGCCGACAGTAACGGACCGACTGCCGCCATCGACGGACGCAGATTGAGGGCTACGAGAATAATGGCGAGCATCAACCAGGCGGCGGGGCGAGCGGTGGCGCGAACGTTTTCCATCATCAGACCTTTGGGCGGGGTGGATGATTAAGCGCGGAGCCGTCTAGTCCGGGCAAACCAGAAAATCCTGAGCAGTATTTAAAAACTCGATACCCCGCCACCCTCGGTGGGAGCGAGCCTGCTCGCGAAAGCGGATTGTCTGTCACCCACAGTGTTCAATGTGCCGGCCTCTTCGCGAGCAGGCTAGCTCCCACAATGGGCTGCTGTGTTGTTTTTACTGAATAAAAGCTGAACCATTCTCAAATACTTCGCAAGTTTCATCACATCACCAAAAGCCAACTATTCGTTGGCGTCTTTTTCACAAAAAATTGATGGTTGCCTGCTTAAAGTTTGTTATGCCTTGGTTAATGAAATTTTCACAATCGAATTTTCTTTCAAGAACCGAGGCTCTTCTTTTCAGGAATCGCCCTTTCTATGTTGAAGTTAAAAGCCGTGCGCCCGGAATGGGTGACGTTGATTGCCAGTGCCTTTCTTTTAATCGGCTGCAATGTTGTTCTCTGGCAACACCTGTTCGAGATCACCACCGCCGATGGCAAGGGCATCGCCATGCGCGTGGCGTTCGGGGTGATGATCCTCGCGGCATTCAACCTTGTGCTGACGGTTCTGGCATTCCGTCCAGTGCTCAAACCACTGTTGACCGTGATATTTCTGATCAGCGCCGGTGTGGCTTATTTCATGAGTCAATATGGCGTCATGATCGATGCCGGTATGTTTCGCAACTTTGCCGAAACCAATGCGACAGAAGTGCGTGATCTGCTCTCATTGAAGTTGTTTGCTTATATTATTTTGCTCGGTGTCTTGCCGTCCTGGCTGTTGTGGAAGTTGCCGGTTAATTATCGTCGCTGGCATCGTGAGTTGTTCAGCAAAGTTGTTGTCAGTGTCGCCTCGGTGGCGGTAATCGGTGGTGTTGCCCTGGCCAACTATCAGGGCTTGTCATCGCTGTTTCGCAATCACCACGAAATTCGCCTGATGCTGGTGCCCAGTAATTACATCGGTGCTTCGGCGGGTTATCTACGTGAGCAAGTGGTCTCGGCGCGGCAGCCATTCATCAAGATCGGCGAGGACGCCGAGCGCAATCCGGATGTGCAGCTTCAACCGCGTAAATCCCTGACGGTGCTGGTGGTGGGGGAAAGTGCCCGGGCGGAGAACTTCGGCATCCTCGGTTACCACCGTGACACCACGCCGACACTCGACAAGGAAGCCGGACTGATCGCCTTCACTGATGTGCATTCCTGCGGGACAGAAACGGCCGTATCGGTGCCGTGCATGTTCTCCAACATGGGCCGCAAGGATTACGACGCGAGCAAAGCCAAGAATGAAGAAGGCCTGCTCGATGTGCTCAAGCGTGCCGGTATCGACGTGATCTGGCGCGACAACCAGTCCGGCTGCAAAGGTACCTGCGATCGGGTCACTTTGCAGGATGTCAGCAACCTGAAAGACCCGGTGCTGTGCGCCAACAGCGAGTGCCGCGACGAAATCCTCCTGCAAGGCCTGCAAGGTTTTATCGACCATTTGGACAAGGACACCGTTTTAGTCCTGCACCAGATGGGCAGCCATGGCCCGGAGTACTTCAAGCGTTATCCGAAGGAATACGAGCACTTCACTCCAGTGTGTGAAAGTAACGCGCTGAACAATTGCAGTCGCGAAAGTATCGTCAACGGTTACGACAACACGCTGGTGTACACCGACCATGTGCTGTCGAGCCTGATCGATGTATTGCGCAGCAATCAGGACAAAGTCGACACCGCCATGTTGTACCTGTCGGACCACGGCGAGTCGCTGGGCGAATACAACCTGTTCCTGCATGGCACGCCTTACATGTTGGCGCCAGAGCAACAAAAACATGTCGCCATGCTCGCGTGGTTCTCCGACAACTATCAGAAGGCTTATTCGGTCGACACCCATTGCCTGCAGATGAGCCGCGACAAACCGCTGAGTCAGGACAACCTGTTCCACTCGATGCTCGGTCTGCTCGAGGTCAAGAGCAAGGTCTATCAGCCGGATCTGGACATGTTCGCCGGTTGCCGTGGCGCGGTGATCGACGGCGTGTTGGCCAAGGACTGAGCCGATTCGGGCCTGTCATCCTGACCTGACGGGCCTGTCTGTTTTCTCTGTCAGACTATTCTTGCTCTTTGGCAGGACATTTCGTTACAGCTCTTGCCCTTCACAGGCGCGTAAATCGCCGGTGGCGATATATACTGCGCGCCATTCTTCAAGGGAGAGCCGTGTGGCCATCGATATTCACTGGATTCGCGACAACGAAAGCCTCGCGCAGTTTTGCGCCGAGTGGCAGCAGCTGCCGTTCGTTGCCCTCGACACCGAATTCATGCGGGTCGACACCTTCTACCCGATTGCCGGCCTGCTGCAGGTGGGCGACGGCAAACGCGCCTACCTGATCGACCCGCTGACCATCAACGCCTGGCAACCGCTGGCCGCTCTGCTGGAAAACCCGGCAGTGCTCAAAGTCCTGCACGCCTGCAGCGAAGACCTCGAAGTGCTGTTGCGCCTGACCGGTAGCCTGCCGGCGCCGATGTTCGATACGCAACTGGCCGCCGCTTACCTGAACCTCGGTTTCTCGATGGGCTATTCGCGGCTGGTACAGGAAGTGCTCGGCATCGAGCTACCGAAGGGCGAAACCCGTTCGGACTGGTTGCAGCGTCCGTTGTCCGACACGCAAATCAGCTACGCCGCCGAAGATGCCGTGCATCTGGCCGAGGTTTTCGTACAGCTACGGCCGAAACTGTCCGACGACAAATTCGCCTGGGTGCTGGAGGACGGCGCCGAACTGGTTGCCAACCTGCGCCGCGAAACCGATCCGTACGAGGTCTACCGCGAGGCCAAATTGGCGTGGAAGCTTTCGCGCGCACAACTGGCGGTACTGCGTGAGCTGTGCGCCTGGCGCGAAAAAGAAGCCCGTGCCCGCGATCTGCCGCGCAACCGCATCGTCCGCGAGCATTCGCTGTGGCCGCTGGCCCGCACGCAACCGGACAACCTCGCAGCGCTGGGCAAGATCGAAGACATGCACCCGCGTACCGTGCGTCAGGACGGCCAGTTTCTGCTTGATCTGATCAAGCGCTCTGGCAGTGTGGGGCCTGATCAATGGCCGCCCGCCGTAGCGGAGCCATTGCCGATCGAAGCGGCTGCGTTGATCAAACAACTGCGCGCATTGGGCCAGGCTGAGGCCGAGCGTCTGGGCATTGCCCCGGAACTGATGCTGCGCAAGAAAACCCTCGAAGCCCTGGTCAAAAGTGGCTACCCCGAGGGTCCTTACCAATTGCCTGAGTCGCTGCGTGGCTGGCGCCGCGAACTCATGGGTCAGAAGCTGCTCGACAGCCTGGCCACCGCCGGAGAACAGCCTTGAAACGTATTTGTTCCATCTACCAAAGCTCCAAGCGCAGCGGCATGTACCTTTATGTGCTCAAAAGTGACGCGCTCGAGCGTGTACCGGAAGCGCTGATGCTGGCCTTCGGCAAGCCGAAGCATTCCTTCGATCTGGTGCTGTCGCCCGAGCGCAAACTCGCCAGCGAGGACATCGTCGTGGTCCTGGAAAACCTCGACAAGCAGGGTTACCACCTGCAAATGCCGCCGGCCGAGGACGAGTACATCGAGCACCTGCCCGAAGAGTTGCTGCGACGCAACGATCCGGTCTGATCTGCGAGGCTCTGTTCTGAGTCTCGGTTTACCCTGGAACTGTTTTTACCGCGATGGCCGGCCGAATCCGGCGGCCGTCTGCACGGTTTGCGAAAGGTTTGAAGATGCGCGTTCTGATTGCTGAACACGACCACGCGATTTACGCCCGGCTGCTGCGTCAGGCAGCGCCGGAGCTTGAAGTACTGACCAGTGGCGACTCCGCCGAGCTGGCCCGTCAGGCCGCCGATTGCCCGGTGTGGCTGGGCCAGCCGGACCTGCTGGCGACACTGCTGCGCCAAGGCCATCAACCACAGTGGCTGCAATCGACCTGGGCCGGCATCACGCCGCTGCTTGCCGATGGCTTGCGTCGCGATTATCGCTTGACCCGCGCGGTGGGAATTTTTGGTCAGGTGATGGCTGAATACGTGCTGACTTACATTCTTGGCCATGAGCGCGAAGTGTTGGCGCGACTGGTCAGCCAGGTCGAGCGCAAGTGGGACAACCGCAGCGGCCAGAGTCTGGTTGGACGCAAGGTGCTGATTGTAGGCACCGGTGACATTGGCCAGAGCGTGGCGCAGTTCCTGCTGCCGTTCGGCATCGAGTTGTACGGCATCGCCAGCAGCGCCCGTGAGCAGGCGCCGTTTGTCGAAGTCGGTTCGATGGCCGATCTGCCACGCCTGGTGGGCGAGGTCGATTACGTGGTCAATCTGCTGCCGAACACCGAGCACACCCACGATATCTACGATGCGGCGCTGTTCAAGCAATTCAAGCCGACCGGGTTGTTTATCAATGCCGGGCGCGGGGTCGCGGTAGTTGATGCGGACTTGGTGGAAGCATTGAAGGAAGGGCATCTGGCGGGAGCGGTGATCGACGTTTGCCGTCAGGAGCCGCTGCCGCAACGGCATCCGTTCTGGACCGCCTGGGGCTTGCTGCTGACCGGGCACAGCTCGGCGCCGACGTCGCCGGCGCTGATGGTGCAGCTGTTTGTCGAGAACCTGAAGGCGTATCAGGCGAGTGAGGCGTTGCGCGGGGAAGTGGATTTCAACCGCGGATATTGAGTGTTCGCCGAATAAAATGTGGGAGCGAGCCTGCTCGCGAAGGGGGAGTGTCAGCCAACATCATCGTTGTCTGACACACCACTTTCGCGAGCAGGCTCGCTCCCACATTTGTTTTTGTGCTGGCTTAGAGGGTGAAGTCGCCTTCCGCCGCCAGTTCGTTCAGCGGACGACGTGGGCTCGGCTCTTCGCGGGCTTGCAGGTATTCAGCCAGCGTTGCCTTGTCACCGAGTTTGCCGACCGCCACCGCCGCGTGCAGCGCATAACCTTCAGGAATATTCAGCACTTTGCGCGTCAGCTCCTGATCGAAACCCGCCATGCCGTGGGTGTGCCAGCCGCTGATGCTTGCTTGCAGCGCCAGATGGCCCCACGCCGAACCCGTGTCGAAGGTGTGCCACAACGCCGGGGTTTCTTCGCTGGCGCCCGGTGCGGTGAAAGTAGTTTTCGAAGTCACGATCACCAAGGCCGATGCATGCTGCGCCCAGCTGCGGTTGAACTCGTTGAGCAGACCCAGATAACGCTCCCAGTTCGGCGTATCGCGACGCGCATAGAGGAAGCGCCAAGGCTGCGAGTTGTACGCCGAGGGGGCCCAGCGTGCGGCTTCGAAGAAGCTCAGCAGGGTTTCTTCCGGGATCGCTTCGCCGGTGAAGGCGCGCGGCGACCAGCGGTCGGTGAATTGCGGGTGAATGGCGTAATCGGCAACGCGAGGGTTGGCACTCATCGAGAGATTCCTTGCTACGTTTGAGTCAGGGATTTGAATGAAAACCCGGCGGGATCAGTTGCGCTGAACGATGGGGTTTTCCGAGCCTGAGGGTTCGCCGCAATGCAACGCGGTCGAGCGTTAATGGCTTGCGGGCAAGGCTCCTTGCGACTGGCAAAGCTACGCGTCGCCACAAAAACTGACAAGTGCCGCACAACCGGCAGTCGCCAGCGCTTGGCCCGCCGGGCCTTGGGCACTAGACTGGCGGCCTTTTCACCACCTGATGTTGATGCTTGAGCCATGGCCGCCAAAGTCGAACCGTTCTGGATACGCAAAACCCTCGATCAACTGGATCACGAGGAATGGGAATCGCTGTGCGACGGCTGTGGTCTGTGCTGCCTGCAGAAACTCGAGGATGAAGAGGACAACAGCGTTTATTACACACGCATCGCCTGCAAACTGCTGGACCTGAAGACCTGCCAGTGCAGCGATTACCCGAACCGCCTCAAGTTTGTCCCGGATTGCATCCAGCTCACCCCGGGCCAGGCCGAAGAATTCAAATGGCTGCCGCCGACCTGCGGGTATCGACTGGTCAGCGAGGGCAAGGATTTGCCGTTGTGGCACCACCTGGTGTGTGGTGATCGCGACGCGGTGCACCACGAGCGGATTTCCCAGTCCGGGCGCATGCTTGCCGAAGGCAGCGTGCCGGAGGATGACTGGGAAGATCACCTGATTTTCCGCGCAGGTTAAATACCTGCTGTTCCAAGCGTTACCAAGGAGTGCGTATGGCTGTCGGATTGCCGCAGGCGTTGATGGTTGCGCTGCTGGCGTTGAGCGCGCCGGTCTGGGCGGCGAAGAAAGTCGATCTGGATTATCACGTGCGCCTGTTGCCACAGAGCGATCAGGCCGAAGTACGTCTGACCCTGGCCAAAGGCGAGGCGGTGCGCAGCCTGGATTTCGACCTTGGCGATGGCAGCCATTACTCTGATTTCAAGGCCGACGGCCAATGGCTGCTGACCCCGGGCAAAAACGCACGGGGCGTCTGGCGCCCGACCAGTGACAAGGCCAGCCTGACTTACCGCGTGCGCATCAGCCACGGGCGCAAGAACGGCAGCTTCGACACGCGCATGACCCCGACTTGGGCGTTGATGCGTGGCGATGAACTGGTGCCGCCGGCCAAACTCGATCAGCAGGACGGCACTGAACTGGTCGCGCGCCTGCAATTCGAGTTGCCCGACGGCTGGAAAAGTATCGAGACCGCTTGGCCACGCATCGGCAAAAACAAATTCCGCATCGACAACCCATCACGCCTGTTCGACCGCCCGACGGGTTGGATGCTCGCTGGACACCTCGGTAGCCGCCGCACGCGTTTGGGCGAAACCGAAGTCACCGTCGCCTCGCCGCAGGGGCAAGGCATGCGCCGAATGGATGTGCTGACCTTGCTGACGTTTGTCTGGCCGCAGGTGCAGGCCGTTTATCCACGCCATCCGGCCAAACTGTTGATCGTCGGCGCCAACGACCCGATGTGGCGCGGCAGCCTCGGTGCGCATGAGTCCATCTACGTGAACACGCGATTGCCGCTGGTCAGCGAAAGTGGCAGCAGCGCGCTGGTGCGTGAGCTGGCGCAGGTGTTCGGGCGGATCAACGACGAGCAGCGCAGTGACTGGATCAGCGAGGGGTTTGCCGAGTATTACGCCATTGAACTGGTGCGCCGTGCCGGTGGCATGAGTGATGAGCGGTATCAAGCACTACAGGCGAAACTGGCCAGGGACAGCCAGAAAGTCACGACCTTGCGCGGCGAGCAGATCAGCCCGGCGCAGGTGGCGAAAGCGGTGGTGTTATTGCAGGAACTGGATCGCGAGATTCGTCTTAAAACGCGTAACAAGCGCTCGCTGGACGACGTGTTGCGGGGGGCGATGCATTTGGGGACGGTGAGTACTAAAGAGTTTGTGCGACTGGCTGAGAGTGTGCTCGGCGAGTCTTCCAAAGTCCTTGATACCGCGTTGCTACAGTAAAGATCAAAAGATCGCAGCCTGCGGCAGCTCCTACCTGTGGAATGCGTTTTCCCTGTAGGAGCTGCCGCAGGCTGCGATCTTTTGCTTTTAAGCTATCAAACCCCGGCTTTCGGCGATTTCACCGAATCGTTGCCGGTCACGGTAGCGGTGCTGGTCGCCGCTTCGGCATTGGCCTTGAGCTTGCTCAACTCTTCCCCGGCACGCTCGATCTTTGCTCGCACGTTGTTCATGTCCTGACGACTCTTCTCGAACAGGCTCTTGACCGAACTGTGCCCGGTGATCCCGCGCGCCATGGCCACGCCGCCAATGGCCACCTGAATCAAACCGAATACGCCGCCACGGCGCAGGCCTTTACCAACCATGATCACGCCGCCCGCGAGTGAGCCGATGCGCTCCCAGCCTTCGACGTTCTGCTCGGAATGGCTCTGGAACGGGGTGGATTCGATGCGTTCGACACGTTTGAGCTCGGTCATGATCTTTCTCCAGGCAATGAGTAATCGATAAACAAGCTGACTGCCTGAGCGGTCAGCTCGTTCCATCGAATGTGCGGCGTTTCAGCGGAATTTCGGCCCGGAGCGGGTGTTCAGACCCTTGGCCATGCGGTCGTAGAGCACGACGTTGACTGTCGCGGCGAGGTTCATGCAGCCAGTGGTCGGGATGTACACGACGTCTTCGCACCAGTCGCGGATCTCTTTATCCAGCGAGCCGTCTTCCGGGCCGAAGATGTACAGGGCGCGATCCGGGTGTGTGTATTCCGGCAACGGGCGGGCGCCTTCGACCAGTTCCACGGCGACCGGCACGCAGTTGAGCGGAAGGATTTTTTTCAGATCGTCGATGCCGATCAGCGGGATGTCGTAGTGCACGCGCTTGGTGTCGGTGACGAAGTCGGCGGCACGTTCATAACGCTTGCCGGTGTAGAACACCGACGCCACGCCATAGCAGCCTGCGGCGCGCATCACCGAACCGACATTCTCCGGTGATTTGGGGTTATACAAACCAATGCAGCTGTACCGTTTGTCTGCCACGAGCGGGTGCCTTCGGGAAAAAGAGGGCGATTATACGGGGATTGGGGGAGGGCGGGCAGATTCGAGATCTGTGGTGTCTGGCCGGCCGCCTTCGCGAGCAGGCTCGCTCCCACATTGATTTTGTGTACACCACCGATCAAATGTGGGAGCGAGCCTGCTCGCGAAGGGGCCAGTCAGGCCGATGAAGAACTTTAATCTTCTTTTTTCATGAGACCGGCCAATGCGGCAAACGGGTTATGCGTTGCCTTGGCGATCTTCGGCGTGCTCAGCGAGCCTTCGCTGAAATACTGCTGATCGGTATAGCGCGAGTGTTCGTTGTCATGGCAATACAGGCACAACAATTCCCAGTTCGAGCCGTCCTGCGGGTTGTTGTCGTGATTGTGGTCGCGGTGGTGCACGGTCAGTTCGCTCAGGCGCTTGCCGGAAAACTCACGGGTGCAGCGGCCACAGACGTGCGGGTACATCTTCAGGGCCTTGTCGCGGTAGCCCATTTCCTTGTCGCGCTGGTTGTCGGCGAGGATGCGATCCAGCTTCGACGTGTTGGTTGGGGTGGACGAACTCATGGGTTCACCTTTGTAAAAGACTAATGACGGTTATGAGCAGAGTTTAGCTCAGCCCTTGAGCTTCTCGGCAATCCAGATCGTATGGCGCGTGCCCTTGTTGCCGTGAGCGAAGACCTGGACTTCTTCGGCCTTGAAACCGGCCTTCTTCAATTTGTCGGAAAACAGCCGGTCGGCGCTGGCTGACCACACGGCGAGCACGCCTTTGGGGCGCAGGGCCTTGGCGCAGGCATTCAGACCGGCGGCGGAGTACAGCCAGCTGTTGGCCTTCTGCGTCAGGCCTTCGGGGCCGTTGTCGACGTCGAGCATGATCGCGTCGAAGCCGTTCGGCTCGCTTTGCAGCACCTTGGCCACGTCTTCCTGACGGATCACCGTGCGCGGATCGAGCAGCGGCCGGCCGGACTTCTCGCCGAGCGGGCCACGGTTCCACTCGACCACCCCCGGCACCAACTCAGCGACCACCACTTCGGCAGTCTTGCCCAGATGCTTGAGCGCCGAGGCGAGGGTGAAACCCATGCCCAAACCGCCGATCAGCACCCGCGAATCCGGCCGGCCAGCGACCTTGCGGCAAGGAATCTCGGCCAGAGCATCTTCGGAACCGTGCATGCGCGTGTTCATCAATTGCCCGCCGTCGCCGCCCTGGATCTTGATGACGAAATCCTCGCCATATTCGAACAGGCACAGGGCACCGCCGCTTTCAGGGATCGGGGTGGTGTCGAGCAGAACGAAACGTTTCATGGAAATCTCTACAAGGGGGAAGGCAAGCAGGCCCGTTGGGAGTAGCCTGAGCGCAGACTAGAGGCCAAACGGAGCCATTGATGAAGCGCACCATTCTAACGGTCATTGCCCTGGCCGCGCTCTCGATTACTGCAGTGCAGGCGCAGCAGACCATTCCGCTCACCCCGGCGCCGCAGCCCGGCTCGCCCGGCACCGCGACGCCGACGCCGTATCCGCAGATCACGCCGATCAACATTCCCAAGTCGGGTGCCGGCAGTGGCAGCCCGCCGCTGGTGCCGATTGAAATGCCCAGCCCGCCGAGCAAGGATCAACCGGTGCCGGGCATTGAGCCGAGTGGTACCAAGGCGAAATCCCCCGGCGGTTAAACCTGTTGCGCGGCCAGTTGGCCGTCGGCCATGCGCAGGCGTTTCGACAGCGAGACGGCGAGGGCGCGGATGATCTTCGCGGCGATCTTCGGCGCGTCGTTGAGCATTTTTTCCAGTGAGTCCTTACCGAGGTTCAGCAGTTGGCAGTTCGTCGCTGCCACGCAGGTGGCCGAGCGACGTTCACCATCGAGCACCGCCATTTCGCCGAACGCCCGACCGCTGCGCAAGGTGGCCATGGTGATGACCTGACCGTCGGGCCCGGTTTTCTGCACGGCGACCTGGCCGGTGTGGAGGATGCACATGAAACTGCCGGCATCGCCCTCGCGGAAAATCGCCTCGCCTTCCGCCACAGTGCTGATGCTGAAGTAGCCGGAAGCGGCCGCAAAGTCGGCCAGTTGCAATTGATCGAACAGGCCGCAGTCCATCAGCCAGTCGCGGATTTCGTTGTTCAGGAAGGTCGGTTCTGACATGTCGTCACGGTCTTTTTGTTTTCACTGTTTCAGGCTTCACACGGTCTCCGTGTAGGAGCTGCCGAAGGCTGCGATCTTTTGATCTTGCCTTTGAAAAAATCAAAATCAAAAGATCGCAGCCTTCGGCAGCTCCTACAGGGGATCTGTGGCGTATCGGCCTCTCGGGTCTGGAATTAAGACCCAAGTGACCGACGGAGTTCCTCAGGCCAGGCCCAAAACCTTGAAAACAAATGCGTATTCGAGTGCTACGTCACGTAATCCCTGATAACGCCCGCTCATCCCGCCATGCCCGGCGCCCAATTCAGTCTTGAGCAACAGCACGTTGTCGTCGGTCTTGGTGGCGCGCAATTTCGCCACCCACTTGGCCGCTTCCCAATATTGCACGCGGCTGTCGTTGTAGCCGGCAATCACCAACGTCGCAGGATAATCCTGCGCACTGACGTTTTCGTACGGCGCGTAAGCCTTGATCCGCTCGTAAACCTGCGGCTCTTCGGGATTGCCCCACTCGTCGTATTCGGTGACGGTCAGCGGCAGATCCGGATCGAGCATGGTGTTCAACACGTCGACAAACGGCACTTCGGCAATCGCCACGCCGAACAGATCCGGACGCTGGTTAAGTACTGCACCGATCAACAAACCACCGGCGCTGCCACCGCTGATCGCCAGTTTATCGGCGCTGGTAATGCCATTGAGGATGAGAAACTCGGCGCAGGCAATGAAGTCGCTGAAGGTGTTGTGCTTGTGTTCCTGCTTGCCGGCGCGATACCAGGCCTCACCCAACTCACCACCGCCGCGCACATGAGCAATGGCGAAGGCCATGCCACGATCCAAAAGGCTCAGGCGGGCGTGGGAGAACCACGGATCAAGGCTCGAACCGTAAGCGCCGTAACCGTAGAGATACAGCGGCACCGCTTTGCCGACCATTTCGCGCTTCATCACCAGACTGATCGGCACTTGCGTGCCATCCGGCGCCGTCGCCCATAGGCGCTGGCTGACGTAAGCGTCGGCGTCGAACGGGCCGAGTACCGGGGTTTCTTTCAACACTGTTTGCTCGCCGCTGGCGAGGATCAGTTGGCGCACCTGCGCCGGGCGGTTCAACGCCTCGTAGCGCAGACGAATGCGGTCGCTTTCAAATTCCAGGCTGTTTTGCACATACAGGCTGTAGGCCGCGTCCGGCAATTGCACGCGATAAGGCGTCAGACCGTGTGGGTGCACTTCGATGATCGGCAGGCCACCCTCGCGCAGGCTCAGGGTCATGGCCTCGGTGTTGAGGCTGACGCCATCGAGCATCACTGTGTCGCTGTGGGGGATCAGGTTCTGCCAGTCGGCTTCGGTCGGCGCGATGCCGGTGTCCGGGGCCTGATACAGGGCGTAGTTGATGCCGTCACGATTGGTACGGATGAACCAAGTCCACACGCCATCGAGCAGGCCGTGATCGACATCGTATTCATGATCCTCGACCCGCGGCGCCAGGCAGGTGAAGGGCAGGTGCGGCTGATTGGCGTCGAGCGCCCAGACTTCGCTGGTGGTCTTGCTACCCAGCGACAGCAGCAATTGCTGCTCGGAACTGGAACGGTAGCAGTGCAGGAAGAAACGCCCGTCCGGCTCGTGGAACACCTCTTCGGCAGCCGTGCCGTCGAGGCGATAACGGAACAGTTTGTGTGGGCGATGGGTATCGTCGAGTACGCCGAAAAACAGCGTCAGGCTGTCATTGGCCCAGGTCATGCTGCCGTCGCAGTCTTCGAATTCCAGTTCGCTGACCTTGTCGTTGGACAGTTCCTTGACGAACAGCGTGTAAATCTCATCGCCCGAGGCGTCGACGCTGTAGGCCAGACGTTGATGGTCCGGGCTGATGCTGAACGCACCCAGCGAGAAGAACCCGCCGTTGGCCAGCACATTCGGGTCGAGCAGCAATTGTTCGCGGCTTTCGTCGAGGGTCAGGCTGTCGTCTGCCGGCCGTGGGCAGCGGTAATGCCGGGCGTACTCGTCGCCCGCCGTGGTGCGGGTGTAATACAGGTACGGGCCCCACGGCGAAGGCAGGGACAGGTCGGTTTCGAGGATTCGGCCCTTGATCTCTTCGAACAGGGTTTCACGCAATTCGGCCTGATCGGCGGTTTGCGCTTCCTGCCAGGCGTTTTCGGCCTTGAGGTAATCGAGCACCGCGTCGGTGTCGCGCTCCTGCAGCCAGGCATACGGGTCGGCACCGGCAGCCTTGTGGGCGATCGGGGCACTGATGACGTTGGCGGATTGGGGCATGGAAGGTTCTCGGACAATGTACGGAATAAGGGTTTTCGCGGGTCGTGAAACCGCCGCAGCCCCCTGTGGGAGCGAGCTTGCTCGCGAAGGCGTCCGGTCAGATGACATTTGTTTCACTGACCCACCGCTTTCGCGAGCAAGCTCGCTCCCACAGGGTTTGCTGCTGGCCGTCTGGTATTGGGACAAGCCGCACGGGCGAAAAGTCGTTACTATAAGCGCCTCTTTGCCTGCCTTGCCATGGACACCATGACCGAGAACGACTATCTGATCGCCTGGGGCCTCTACGCCTTTGCCGCTGTGGGCTGCCTGTTGGTATGGATGCGCCTGACTACCTGGATGTGGCGCTGGTTGCGCGAGCCGCTGCGTGTATTGATGGCCGTGTTGCTGTTCAGCCCGACCATCATTGACCCGGTCAAGGAAAAGGTCGCGCCGGCTATCGCCATCACCGCCCTGGATCTGGCCTTCAAGGTTGGTAACAACGCCTGGCGTGCGGTCTCCGATCTGTTCATGTACGGCATGATCGCGTTCGGCATTTACCTGATTTTCGTGTTGATCCGCTTCCCGCTCGAACGGGCTTCGCGCGCGCGCCGTGAGCAGGCTGAAGCCGCCAAGGCCGCCGCTCGCGCCGATGACCGCGATGACGATCAGCCGTTTGGCGGCGCCGGTGATGACCGTTACGGTCGCCCGCCAGTACCGAACAATCCGCAGCGCATGCGGGTCGAGCCGCGCCTGTAACCCGAGAGTCTGCACATGTGTGAATTACTGGGCATGAGTGCCAACGTGCCGACCGATATCGTGTTCAGCTTCACCGGCCTGATGCAGCGCGGCGGCCGCACCGGCCCGCACCGTGACGGCTGGGGCATTGCCTTCTATGAAGGTCGTGGCTTGCGCCTGTTTCAGGACCCGGCGGCGAGTTGCGAGTCGGAAGTCGCCAATCTGGTGCAGCGCTATCCGATCAAGAGCGAAGTAGTCATCGGCCACATCCGCCAGGCCAACGTCGGCAAGGTCTGCCTGTCCAACACCCATCCGTTCGTCCGCGAACTGTGGGGGCGCAACTGGTGTTTCGCGCACAACGGCCAGCTCGCCGATTTCACCCCGATCAAAAGTTTCTACCGCCCGGTCGGCGATACCGACAGCGAGGCGGCGTTCTGCGATTTGCTCAACCGCGTGCGTGCAGCTTTTCCGGAGCCGGTCGATATAGAAGAACTGTTGCCGGATCTGGTCGCCGCGTGCGCCGAATACCGCAGCAAAGGCGTGTTCAACTGCCTGCTCAGCGATGGCGACTGGCTGTTCTGCTATTGCTCGACCAAACTGGCGCAGATCACCCGACGTGCGCCGTTCGGCCCGGCGCGGTTGAAGGATGTCGATGTCATCGTCGATTTCCAGGCGGAGACCACGCCCAACGACGTGGTCACGGTGATCGCCACCGAACCTTTGACCGAAAATGAAACCTGGACCCGCTACGAACCGGGCCAATGGAGCCTGTGGCGACGCGGCGAATGCGTAAGCCAGGGCAAGACCGAATAAGGATCTACCCCGATGTTGCTCAGTTATGTACGGCTGGTGTTGTTTGCGGCGGGCCTGTTGATCGGTGTCCAGGTGCCGGGATTCATCAATGATTACGCGAAGCGGGTCGAGGCGCATCTGATCGAAGCGCAGACCGGTTTGCGCGGTTTTCAAGGGACTGCCGAGCAGTTCTTCAAGGGCGATATGCAGGCACTGGTCGCGCATTACCGCGCCAGTGAAGATCCGATCTTCCGCAGCGACGCCGACAGTCTGAACACCTTGCTCACGCGTCAGGTGGCGTTGGACAAGCAGTTCCAGGCGATGCAAGGCCCGTGGTACATCCGCTTCCTGCAAGTGGTGCTGGCCGCCGATCCGGATATCCGCAAGGAAACCTGGAACGGTTACAGCTATCAGATCCTGCTGACGCCGGAAGCGATGATCTGGGGCATGAGCGGTGCGTTGCTGCTGTCGTTCGGCATTGAATGCCTGTTCCGCTTGATCGATTGGGTTGTTCTCGGCGGTCGACGCCTGCGCCAGAGCCGGCCGATCGAAGACCGCGACGTGCGCGGCCTCTGAGATCAGCGCAGTAAGGATCGTTCCCACGCTCTGCGTGGGAATGCCTCATCGGACGCTCCGCGTTCGGCTTTCGAGGGACGCGGAGCGTCTCGGGCTGCATTCCCACGCGGAGCGTAGGAACGATCAACTTAACGCGATGTAGTCCTTGCCCACCTTGTGCGCATACCCTTCAAGCACCTGCTGACACAACGTCACAATCTCCTCGACCCACTCAACGCCCACCCGCCACGACACCACCACTTGCAGGTTCGGCGGTCGCTGATCGATATCGAGCAAGGTCAATTCGCCCCGCGCCAACTCCTCGGCGACCAATACCGGTGGCAGCACACCGATACCAAATCCATCACGCAGCAACCGCGTGATCGCCGACACCGAATTCACACAGTTGAGTCGTGGCGCCAGCACACCGTTGGCCTGCATCAACGCCAAGAGATCCTGATGCGGTCGGGAGTTTTTCGAGTAAGTGATGATCCGCTCCTGCGCCAGTTCGGCGAGGTCAGCGTAGTCGCGGTTGTAGATCGAATTGCTCGCGACAATCCAGCCCAGCGGATGACTGGCCAGCTCCAGACTGCGTACGCTTTCATGGCGCACCAGGTCAGTTTGCAGAACGATGTCGAGGAAACCTTTTTGCAGCTGATCGCAGAGGTTCAGCGAAGTATCCGCCACCAGCTCGATTTCCACCCGTGGATACAGATCGGTCATCTGCGCCACCAATGGGCTGAGCCAGGTGTGGATTACCGTGTCCATCACGCCGATGCGCACGCGGCCGACCTTGCTCGAGCGGGTCTCGATCGACTGCTTCAGTGCCGACATCGTGTCGAGCATCTGCTCGGCATACTCCAGCACTTTCAGACCTTCAGGCGTCAGGCTGACACCACGCGAATCGCGCAAAAACAGCTTCACCCCCAGCTCGCCTTCCAGTACCGCAATGCGGCTGGAAATCGACGCCTGGGTGGTGAACAGCTTGTCGGCGGTCAGGCGAAAACTCTTCAGTCGGGCGACCCAGACAAAGGTCTCGAGAAACTTCAGGTTCATGGGCAAGGCTCGGGTGACAAATTTTTCTTATGGCTAAGGCGGGGTTTTATTCGTTGGACGCAGCGGGGCCGCGCGACGAAAAATCGACGCATCCGGTCCCCACGATAGGCGTCGTCGGGACTACGAACAAGACCAATAAAAAAACTGCGGAGATAAGCCATGCGTGCTCCCGACACCCTAGAAGCATCCACGGCAACGGCGCGTCCCGGGCCGTTCGACTGGTATCGCAACATCAATCAGCAGGAGCGCCGTACGTTCTGGAGCTGCAAGATCGGCTACGGTCTGGACGGCATGGACACGCAGATGCTCAGCTTCGTCGTGCCGACGCTGATTGCGATGTGGGGCATCACCACCGGCGAAGCGGGGCTGATTCACACCAGCACGCTGATTGCTTCAGCGATTGGCGGCTGGGTCGCCGGGATCCTTTCTGACCGCATTGGTCGCGTGCGCACCCTGCAACTGACGGTGCTGTGGTTTGCCTTCTTCACCTTTCTCTGCGGTTTCGCGCAAAGCTACGAACAACTGCTGATCGCCCGCACCTTGATGGGCTTCGGTTTCGGCGGTGAATGGACGGCTGGCGCGGTGCTGATCGGCGAGGTGATCCGTGCCAAGGACCGTGGCAAAGCGGTGGGCATGGTGCAATCCGGCTGGGCGTTGGGTTGGGGGCTGACGGCGATTCTGTATGCGCTGCTGTTCTCGGTGTTACCGCCGGAAGACGCCTGGCGTGCGCTGTTCATCCTCGGCATCGTGCCGGCGATTTTCGTGATTTTCGTCCGTCGACTGGTGAAAGATCCGGAGATCTACCGCGAGGCCAAGGCGCAGCAAACGCCGGAGACTCAATCGAAATTCTACGAGATCTTCGCACCCGGCATGCTCTTCACCACGTTCCGCGCTTCGCTGCTGACCACGGGGGCGCTGGGCGGTTATTACGCGATCACTTCCTGGCTGCCGACCTTCCTGAAAAACGAGCGCGGTTTGAGCGTACTCGGCACGGGCGGTTATCTGGCGATGGTGATTGTCGGGTCTTACGTCGGTTATGTGATCAGCGCTTATCTGACCGACCTGCTGGGACGGAAAAAGAACTTCATCCTCTTCGCGGTCGGCTCGTTCACCATCGTTCTGCTCTATACGCAGTTGCCGGTGAGCAACGGCGTGATGCTGTGGCTGGGCTTCCCGCTGGGCTTCTTCGCCTCGGGGATTTTCAGCGGCATGGGCGCGTTTCTCACTGAGCTGTTTCCTACACGAATTCGCGGTTCGGGGCAGGGCTTTTGCTACAACATCGGTCGGGCGCTGGCGGCCTTGTTTCCGCTGCTGATCGGTCTGCTCAGCCAGAAAGTACCTTTGAGCGTAGGCATTGGTGCCTTTGCTGCGGTGTCTTATGGCGTGGTGATTATTGCGGCATTGAGCCTGCCGGAAACCCGTGGCAAGCAACTGGACGCGCAGTAACTGATAACCTGCCAAGCACAGTCCTACAAATAAAAAGACAAGCCCCTACAGGAGTGTTCACCGTGAGCCGCCTGCTATTGAATTGCGACATTGGCGAGAGCTTCGGCAGCTGGACCATGGGTCTGGATGCCGAGGTCATGCCCTTCATCGATTGCGCCAACGTGGCCTGTGGTTTCCACGCCGGCGACCCGAGCATCATGCGCAAAACCGTCAGCCTGGCGTTGAGCCACGGCGTGCAGATCGGTGCGCATCCGGCGTATCAGGATCTGGTCGGTTTTGGCCGCCGCTCCATGGCGTATTCGGCGCAAGAACTGCAAGACATCCTGCATTATCAGATCGGCGCCCTCGACGGCATCTGCAAAGCCCAGGGCGGGCGCGTCAGTTACGTCAAACCCCACGGCGCGATGTACAACGACATGATGGCCAACCCGGCGCAATTGCGTGCAGTGATCCAAGCGGTGGCCGCTTACGACCGCAGCCTGCCCTTGATGCTGATGGCCACCCGCGACAACTCCGCCGCGCAGCAGATCGGCGATGAGTATGGTGTGACCCTGTGGTTTGAAGCCTTCGCCGACCGCGCTTACGACAGTGCCGGCAAACTGGTTTCACGACAATTGCCGGGCGCGGTGCATCACGATGCCGAAACCATTATCGAACAAGCGCTGACCATCGCCCGCGCAAACAACCTCACCGCCAGCGACGGCAGCGCCTTGCGTTTGCACGCCAACACCCTCTGCGTACACGGTGACAACGCCAGTTCGGTGGCCGCCGTGCAGCGCATTCGCGAGGCCTTGAATCAGCAGAGCGCGCCATGAACCCAATGATTGAAGTGGTGGCACTGGATTGCCTGATGCTGCGTCTGTTCGATGACATCGCCGAAGCCAACATGCCGTGGATGCTCGCCGCCAGTGAGCGTTTGCGTGCGGTATTCGGCGAGCAATTGATCGATCTGGTGCCGTCCTACACGACACTGATGGTGCATTACGATCTGACGGTTTTGAGCCCGAATCAGGCGCGGCAGTTGATCGCTGAGGCGCTGATCGACCTATCGCCAAATGCGCGCCGTTCCGGCCAGTGCCATGTGCTGCCGGTCTGGTATGACGTGAGCGTCGGGCCGGAACTGCGCTTGCTCGCCGAGCGTAGTGGCTTGGCGCTGGAGGAGGTGATTCGTCGTCACAGCGGCCGTGAGTATCAGGTATTCGCCCTCGGTTTCGCGCCGGGTTTCGCCTTTATGGGGCTGGTCGAAGAGATTCTCGCTGCACCGCGCTTGAACACTCCACGCAAAAAAGTCGCTGCCGGCAGCGTCGGGATTGCCGAACGGCAAACGGCGGCCTACCCGGTGGTGTCCCCCGGTGGCTGGAACCTGATCGGTCGCACGCCAGCGAAATTGTTCGACCGCAACCGTGATGGCTACAGCCTGATGCAACCCGGCGACACAGTGCGATTCGAAGCGGTCAGTCACGCTGAATTCATCAATCTGGGCGGCGATGACACGCCATTGGAGGCGCAGGCATGAGCCGACTGACGATTGAGGCCAGTACCCCGTTGTGCCTGTTGCAGGACGCGGGACGGTTTGGCGTGCGGCACCTGGGCGTCACCCAGGGCGGTGCGGCGGATTGGTGTTCGATGAGCTGGGCCAACTGGTTGCTCGGCAATAACCTCGATGCAACGGTGATCGAAATCACCCTCGGCGGCTTTGCCGTGGTGGCCGAAGAGGAATGTTGGTTGGCCTTGGCCGGTGCGGATCTTGGCGCACGGATCGACGGGCAGCCGCTGGCGCCGTGGCGCAGTTTCAAATTGGGCAAGGGGCAGACGTTGCAACTCACTCAGCCGTTGCTCGGGGCCCGGTCTTATCTGGCCGCGCCCGGCGGTTTTGATGCGCCGAAGGTGTTGGGCAGTAGCGCCACGGTTGTCCGCGAAGAACTCGGTGGTCTGGATGGCACGGGCTTGCCGTTGGCCAAAGGGGCGACGCTGAGTTATCGCGGAGAATCACTTTTGCTGCGTGAAGTGCCTTCGGCGTTACGGCCTGATTTGAAAGCGAATGCACCGCTGGATCTGGTGCTCGGCGCGCAGATCGGCCAGTTCAGCGGGCAGAGTCTGTTCGACGTGTTCAACACGGCTTGGACGCTGGACAGTCGCGCTGATCGCATGGGCATTCGCTTGTTGGGCAGCGTCTTGCACTATCAGGGGCAACCGATGATTTCCGAAGGCATTCCACTCGGGGCGGTGCAGGTGCCGCCGGACGGGCAACCGATCGTGCTGCTCAATGATCGCCAGACCATTGGTGGTTATCCACGCTTGGGGGCGCTGACACCCTTGGCGCTGGCGAGGCTGGCGCAATGTCTCCCGGGTGACAGGGTGCGGTTCACGCCAGTCATGCAAGAACGTGCATGGCATGACCATATCAACTACCTGAAGTCCTACTTGTAATTGTCCGTACTTCGGACGGAAGACCGAGATTTTTCCGGGCGCTTTGGTAAGTCGCCCTACATCACTTGTCGAGAGGGTGTGGAACTATCTGTCTTCATCTTTTACAAGGAAGTTACAGATGCGTTTTATCAAAGTAATGGCTCAGTCACGGGGCGAGTGCGCAAACAGTGTAGATGGGCACATTGTCGGATTCTATGACGGCGTGGGCAGCGTGCCGTTTTACCAGGCAAGCGTCGATCGTTTCTACAATGTGCAACGACTGAGCGCCGAGCATGCCGATAATCAGGACATCGTTGCGCGTATCGAGACATTTATGTCCACCGCAACCGTCGACATGATGCGTATGTTTCACTGGAATCACCGCACGGAGGCGAGTGGTAACGCCATGGAGCTGATGACCGTGGAGACCAACGCGGGTGCAGAGGTGAAAAGCGTAAGGTTTCGCTTTCTGGCGCCAGAGGGCGAAATGAAGAGCGAAGTGACCCTGAGTCCTGAAACGGACATTGAAAAAAATCGCAGGGTAGCGCTGGAAAATGCTGGGGCGAAAGTTGTCGCCAGAGGGAAGAAAAAACGCCGCAGGCAAAAAACGACTGCTGTCGGCCCCGCGATTCTGGACACCTCTTTCATGGACCGGCTCTGCAAGTCTTATCTCGCGACAGGTTGGTAAATCCGCGAGCCTGAAAGGCAGCCGCTTTCATACGGTCTGCCTTTCAGTATTTACCTTCGCAATCTTACTTGGACAGAAACCGCATCCCTTCCTCAAGCCCGCGCAACGTCAACGGATACATCTGATCCTCGATCAGATCCCGCACGATATTGGTCGACGAGGTATAGCCCCAAGTGTCTTTCGGGTACGGGTTGATCCAGATGAGCTTCTTGTACTTCTCCATGAAACGCTGCATCCACACGTAGCCCGGCTCTTCGTTCCAGTGCTCGACGCTGCCGCCGGCCTGAGTGATTTCATAAGGCGCCATGGCAGCATCACCAATGAAGATCACCTTATAGTCGGCACCGTACTTGTGCAGCAGATCCTGAGTCGAAGTGCGCTCGGAGGTGCGGCGCATGTTGTTCTTCCACACCGATTCATAAACGAAGTTGTGGAAGTAGAAGTACTCCAGATGCTTGAACTCGGTCTTGCAGGCCGAGAACAGCTCCTCGCAGATCTTCACGTGGGCGTCCATCGAGCCGCCGATGTCGAACAGCAGCAACAACTTCACCGTGTTGCGGCGCTCAGGGCGCATCTGGATGTTCAGCAGACCGGCGTCCTTGGCGGTGTGGTCGATGGTGCCGTCGATGTCCAGCTCTTCTGCCGCGCCTTGGCGGGCGAATTTGCGCAGGCGGCGCAGGGCCACTTTAATGTTGCGCGTGCCCAGTTCCACCGAATCATCGAGGTTCTTGTACTCGCGCTGATCCCAGACTTTCACCGCTTTGCCTTGGCGTTTGCCGGCATCGCCGACCCGAATGCCTTCAGGGTTGAAGCCGCCGGAACCGAAAGGGCTGGTGCCGCCAGTGCCGATCCATTTGTTGCCGCCGGCATGGCGTTCCTTCTGTTCTTCAAGACGTTTCTTGAACTCTTCGATCAACTTGTCCAGACCGCCGAGGGACTGGATCTGCGCGCGTTCCTCATCGCTCAGCGAGCGCTCGAACTCCTTGCGCAGCCAGTCTTCGGGAATCAGCGCCTGCAAGTGATCATCGAGCTTTTCGAGGCCATTGAAGTAGGCGCCGAACGCACGGTCGAACTTGTCGAAATGGCGTTCGTCCTTCACCAGAATCGCCCGCGACAAGTAATAAAATTCGTCCATGTCGGCGAAGGTCACGCGCTGTTTCAGCGCGTTGATCAGGTCGAGCAACTCGCGCACCGACACCGGCACCTTGGCTGCACGCATTTCATTGAACAGGTTGAGCAGCATGGCATCAGCCTCTTAGCGGGTGCCGCGACGGCTCATGAACGCCAGGCGCTCAAGCAGTTGCACGTCCTGTTCGTTCTTCACCAAGGCACCGGCCAGTGGCGGGATCGCTTTGGTCGGATCGCGTTCGCGCAATACCGCTTCGCCGATGTTGTCGGCCATCAGCAGCTTCAGCCAGTCGACCAGTTCCGAGGTCGACGGCTTCTTCTTCAGACCCGGCACCTTGCGCACGTCAAAGAACACGTCCAGCGCTTCGCTGACCAGATCCTTCTTGATGTCGGGGTAGTGCACGTCGACGATTTTTTGCAGGGTGGTGCGGTCGGGGAAGGCGATGTAGTGGAAGAAGCAGCGGCGCAGGAAGGCGTCCGGCAGCTCTTTTTCGTTATTGGAGGTAATGATGATGATCGGGCGCTTTTTCGCCTTGATGGTCTCGTCGATCTCGTAAACATAGAACTCCATCTTGTCGAGTTCTTGCAGCAGGTCGTTCGGGAACTCGATATCGGCCTTGTCGATCTCGTCGATCAGCAGAATGACCCGCTCTTCAGACTCGAAAGCCTCCCAGAGCTTGCCTTTCTTCAAGTAGTTGCGCACGTCGTGGACTTTTTCATTGCCCAGTTGCGAGTCGCGCAGACGGCTGACCGCATCGTACTCGTACAAACCCTGATGGGCCTTGGTGGTGGATTTGATGTGCCAGGTGATCAACTTGGCGCCGAACGATTCGGCCAGTTGCTCGGCGAGCATGGTCTTGCCGGTGCCCGGCTCGCCCTTGACCAGCAGCGGCCGCTCCAGGGTGATGGCGGCGTTGACCGCCAGCTTCAGGTCATCGGTGGCGACGTAGGCCTGGGTGCCTTCGAACTTCATCTGCTAATCCTCGAACGGTAACGCCGACCTGAACGGGCAGGGCGGGGGCGAAATAATCGAATGCCCGACTATAACGCGCAGCCCGGTCGACTGTGAACGCAGACGGCTTATTCAGTCTCTGAATGGGTCGTCACATGTTGACTCAGTCTCGGCCGATGGCCAGTATTCAGGCCTCGTTGATTTGGCGATAGCTTTCAGGTTGTCCACTGAATCTGTGGCGAGGGAGCTTGCTCCCGCTGAGCTGCGAAGCAGTCCCCATGTGCCCGGAGGCGCTGAATTGATGCTATCCATGAAACGACCACGCTTGGCGGCAGTTACTGCGCTCTCTGATAGCCGGCTTGCACTCTGCTTTGTTGATGGTCGAGCGCTGACACTCGATTTGAGTAGAGATATTCAAACGTATAAACAGTTGCAACCCTTGCTTGATCCCCAAGTCTTTGCGACTGCCATCTTGGGCGATAAAGGTTGGACTGTTGAATGGCCGGCCCCGGATATTCAGATTGGCGCCGATACTCTCTATCTGGACGCTTTTCCAGAAATGAACCCTAACCCGCATCCGGCTTAGGCCGTTCATAGCGGGCATTGAATGCCTGTACGAAACCATTGCGCAAAATCTGCAAAAATGCTTCGAACGCGCTGATATTTTGCTGATGCACGTTGCCGCTGAGTTCGACCTTGGTGGCGAACTGGTTTTTGGCCTGATTCTTCAGCACGGTTTCCGTGCCGCCCACCAGTGCCTCCCAGACCGAGCGGAAGATGCTCTTGTTGTTGTTTTCCACGTCCTGCTGCCAGTTGAACACTTCGACGTCGCGCAGCAGTGGTTTGATGTAGCCGTTGACCTTGGCTTTTTTGGCTTGGGCTTCGATCACCACATCACCGTGGCCGGCGTTGAAGTCGAACTTGCCGTAGGCCGAGGCAAAGTCGTTCATGCTTTTGAGTTCGATGTCCTTGGCGCGCAGGCGGAATTCGAAGTCTTCGAAGTTGCTCAGGGGGTCGAACGTTGCGGTGGTTTCCAGCGGTGCATGCCCCAGCAGCAGGGCTTTGCCTTCAAAGCGGGCGTCGCGTTTGCCCTGTTTGTCGACCACGTTGGTCAGGTTGTAGATGCTCGCGTCGACATTGGTCGCGTTCATGTTGACCGGCGGTTTTGAGTTGAAATTGCGGAAGCTGATCTTGCCGTCGTGAATTTGCACTTCATCGAGGGTTATCGGCAGCAACTTGCCCAGTTGCGCACGCCAGTCAGTGCCCTGACCGGTCTGGGAGTTCTGCTTGTTGGCTCCGCCATCGACGAAATTGATCTCGGGATTGACGAATTTCACCTGCGCCACCACAGCATGGTCGTACCACAGAGAATGCCAACTGACTGCCAGATCGATCAGCGGTGCATTGACGAAAGGCACCGGTACCTTGCCGTCGACCTTGACGATCTTCAGCCCATTGATCTTGTAGGCGCCGCGCCATAGGGCCAGATCGACATCAGTGATCTGGCCCCGATAGTCACCCATGTCCGCCAGTTTGCCGTTCAGGTAGTCGCGCACCATGTAAGGCAGGGCGATGTGCAGCGCGATCAGCAACACAACGACGACGGCAAAAATCCCTAATGGCCAACTGTAGCGACGCTTCATGACGGCAATTCCCTGACAATATAAGCGATTGACTATTGCCTGGCGCAGTCGTTCGACCCGACTGGACTGCGATGGGCAACAGGCTTACCTTGGAACGCTGAATTCAATGCTGCATAAGGACCCAGCCATGAGCCGTATTTTTGCTGACAACGCCCATTCCATCGGTAATACGCCGCTGGTGCAGATCAACCGCATCGCGCCGCGTGGTGTGACCATTCTGGCCAAGATCGAGGGGCGCAACCCCGGTTATTCGGTCAAGTGCCGGATCGGCGCCAACATGATCTGGGACGCCGAAAGCAGCGGCAAACTCAAACCGGGCATGACCATTGTCGAGCCTACGTCGGGCAACACGGGCATTGGCCTGGCATTTGTTGCCGCTGCCCGTGGTTACAAATTGATGCTGACCATGCCGGCCTCGATGAGTATCGAACGCCGTAAGGTCCTCAAAGCATTGGGTGCCGAACTGGTGCTCACCGAGCCGGCCAAGGGCATGAAAGGCGCCATCGAGAAAGCTGCCGAGATCGTCGCCAGCGATGCTGACAAATACTTCATGCCGGCGCAGTTCGATAACCCGGCCAACCCGGCGATTCATGAAAAGACCACCGGCCCGGAAATCTGGAACGATACTGACGGCGCTGTCGATGTACTGGTCGCCGGCGTCGGCACCGGCGGAACCATCACCGGCGTTTCGCGGTATATCAAGAATACCCAAGGTAAACCGATCCTGTCGGTAGCAGTGGAGCCGATGTCCTCGCCCGTGATTACTCAGGCGCTGGCCGGTGAAGAGATTAAACCGAGCCCGCACAAGATTCAGGGGATCGGTGCCGGTTTTGTGCCGAAGAACCTGGATCTGTCGATGGTCGACCGGGTCGAGCAGGTCACCGACGACGAATCCAAGGCCATGGCGCTGCGCTTGATGCAGGAAGAAGGGATTTTGTGCGGTATCTCCTGTGGTGCAGCGATGGCGGTAGCAGTGCGTCTGGCGGAGACGCCAGAGATGCAAGGCAAGACCATCGTGGTGATTTTGCCGGATTCGGGCGAACGTTATCTGTCGAGCATGTTGTTCAGCGATCTGTTCACTGAACAGGAGACTCAGCAGTAATCCAGTTGATTCAGGTCAGCCAGGGTTCAGGATCGTTATGCTAATAAATGCTTTGTTGCGCAATTCTTAACACTGAATCTTGTGTAAGGCGGGTTTTGCCCGGCGCCGGTAGTGTTTATCATGGCCGGCTGCCATGCCGGGTAAAAGGCATTGCGCAGCGTTGTCTTTATTCAAGGAGTTGTTGATGACCTTTTCGTTTGCCGCCAAGGCGTTTGTGCTGCTGCTCTTTTTGGGCAGCACGCTCTATGTGCATTTGCGCGGCAAGGCGCGTTTGCCGGTTCTGCGCCAGTTCGTCAACCACTCGGCGCTGTTCGCTCCGTACAACGCCTTGATGTACCTGTTCTCCGGCGTGCCGTCGAAACCGTATCTGGATCGCAGCAAATTCCCGGAGCTGGACGTGCTGCGCGATAACTGGGAGACCATTCGCGACGAAGCCATGCATTTGTTCGATGAAGGCTACATTCGCGCAGCGGAAAAGAACAACGACGCCGGTTTCGGTTCGTTCTTCAAGAAGGGCTGGAAGCGTTTCTACCTCAAGTGGTACGACAAACCGCTGCCGTCGGCTGAAACCCTGTGCCCGAAAACCGTGGCGCTGGTCAGTGCGATTCCCAACGTCAAAGGCGCGATGTTCGCGCTGTTGCCGGGTGGCAGCCACTTGAACCCGCATCGCGATCCGTTCGCCGGCTCGCTGCGTTATCACCTCGGCTTGTCGACGCCGAACTCCGACGATTGCCGGATTTTCGTCGATGGTCAGGTGTACGCCTGGCGTGACGGCGAAGACGTGATGTTCGACGAAACCTACGTGCACTGGGTCAAGAATGAAACCGACCAAACCCGCGTGATCCTGTTCTGCGACGTCGAGCGTCCGCTGAGCAATCGCCTCATGACCCGCATCAACCGATCGATCAGCGCCTGGCTCGGCCGTGCCACCGCACCGCAGAACCTCGATGATGAACGCGTTGGCGGGATCAATCAGGCTTACGCCTGGAGCAAGAGCTTCAGTGACAAGTTCAGTGGCGTGGTCAAACAGTGGAAGCGCCGTCATCCGAAGGCTTACCGCGTGATGCGGCCGGTGCTGGCGGTGGTGGTGTTGACGTTGTTGGGGTATTGGCTGTTTGGTTGAGGCTGATTCGCAGGCAATAAAAAACCGCTCCTTGTGAGCGGTTTTTTATTGCCTGCGAATCAGCGCCGTCCAGCGAGAACGTTGGGTTCGTCTTCGATGCCTGTAATCAATAGCTGAAGAAAGCGCTGCTGATTGGCTGATAGCTCGGAGGAGATAAGCTTTTCGTCAGTTTTGATTGATCTTTTCTTAGTGGGGGATTTTTTCACAGATTTACGCATGCTCCCGCCCTCGTTGATCATTACTTGAACAGTTTTCACGATACTTTACTCTCCACTGCGAGGACAGGGCGGCCTTCAAAATCAAATTTGAAGCCGAGTTTTGTATAAACAGGAATTGCTCCTGGTATCGGTTCCTGGACTTCAATGCACTTACTGCCGATTATTTGCGCAAACTCATCGATGGCCACCATCGACAAAAGCGCAATACGCTTTTAAGCGGGTGAGGCACTCCGGGCCGCCCCTCCAATCGTACGATTCGAATTCGCTGGCGGCTTTTGTTCGGGTTGACAAAACACAGCCCGCACAGCTGTTCTTCAAACCAAATCGCGATATCCAGGGACAAAGGTTCTCGTGACTTCCATTCGGCAATCTCTCGCCAGCAAAAATGCGGATCATCCCAAAGCTCAAACGCACCTAGTGCTTTGGCATCGATAGGTTCAAAGCGTACTTTCGACAAGTCCTGTCCCGCTGGTAGCTGCAACAGAGCAGTGGCGATGCTTGCCTGCTTCCTGGCCAGCGACCGATACAACTGATGCCGCAGATAACTCCGTTCCCTTGGCATATGATTTCGAGCATTCCATGTCTTCCCATCGATAGATGTTGCGGTTGCTCAACAGCCTATTCAGCTCTCATCGATCCGTCGCTACTGGCCCTTTGTCCAAATCATTGCAATCCATGTCGCCCGCTGGTTATAGTCGGCGCTCGTGAGTCGTATGCCTCACCTTCCACACTCTCAAAAAGATCTGCGCCAATGCCTGCATCCCTCATCAACGCGGTAGTCGATTCAGCGGTCAACGCTGGCGTCGTGCCGTGCGGGAATCAGCAGCCCAAGCAGATCAGTCATTACCCTCCACCTGTCAGTAGCACGCCGGTGTGCACCGTCGTATCACCGCCGGGCGTTGGCGTTTCGGGCTGATCGGCAGTTTTTGCTGACCCCTGCGCCCGCCAGAAAAACCTACTGAATTTCAGCTTCGGCTGAGTTGGCTTCTTGCCTGACTACAGGTGGTATTCATGTTTGTCCTGTCGAAAAAATCCGCGCTCGCGGCGGCGTCCACGAGCCTGTTCGTTCTGCTGTGGAGCAGCGGCGCGATCTTCTCCAAATGGGGCCTGGCCCACGCGTCGCCCTTTGCCTTTCTACTGATTCGCTTCGCGATTGCCTTGTGCGGTCTCGTGCTGCTGGCGCCATTGCTCAAGCTGAAGCTGCCCAAGGGCGGCAAACCAATGATGTTTGCGATCTTCACCGGCGTGGTGCTGTTGGGGGCTTATCAGATTTTCTATCTTCTGGCGCTCAACACTAAAATCACCCCGGGGGTGATGGCGACCATCATGGGCGTGCAGCCGATCCTCACCGTGGTGTTGATGGAGCGGCAGCGCTCGGCGAGCCGGATGTTCGGTCTGGCCCTGGGGCTGACGGGGCTGATCATGGTGGTTTACCAGGGCATCGGTCTGGCCGGGATGTCCTGGGTGGGGATGCTGTTTGGTCTGCTGGCGCTGGCGAGCATGACGCTGGGCTCGATCATGCAGAAACGCATCACCGACAATCCCCTCGGCACACTGCCGGTGCAGTACCTGGCCGGGCTGTTGTTATGCGGGATTTTCGTGCCGTTTCAGCCATTCCACTTTGAACTCAGCACAGGTTTTATCGTGCCGGTGTTGTGGATGGGGCTGGTGGTGTCGGTGCTGGCGACGCTGTTGCTGTATCGGCTGATCGCACGGGGCAATCTGGTGAATGTCACCAGTCTGTTTTACCTGGTGCCTGCGGTGACGGCAGTGATGGACTATCTGATTTTCGGCAATCGCCTGGCGGCATTGAGCGTGCTGGGGATGCTGTTGATTGTGGTCGGCCTGGCATTTGTATTTCGTGAAAGGGGGTAACAGATCGTCAGGTGGCGGCTTTTAGGCCGCCGATCGCGAGCAGGTTCACTCCTACAATTGGAATGCGTTCCCCTGTAGGAGTGAGCCTGCTCGCGATTGCCATTTCAGCAGCGCCAGAAGTCTAGCGGGCTGTCACCTGCGAAGGTTTCACCACCGCCGGCTTCAAAACCAGCCACAGCGCCAGCGCAATCAACACCCCGCCATAAATGTGCGCCATCGACAGTGGCTCATCCAGTAGCAACGCCCCCCACAACACGCCGAACGGCGGAATCATGAAGGTCACGGTCATCGATTTCACCGGGCCAATCGAACTGAGCAGGCGGAAATAAATGATGTAGGCAAACGCCGTGCAGCCCAGACCCAGACCGAGCAGCGACAACCAGACATTCCAGCCGCCCCAACTGACGGGCGGTGCAGTGATCACGCTGTAGCCGAACAACGGCAACAGGAACAACGTCGCACCGAGCATGCTGCCCAGCGCCGACAATCGGCTGTCCAGTCCGCCAGCCTGATCCAGCCAGCGCCGCGCGAGGAAACCGGCAAAACCATAACAAGTGGTCGCCAGCAAGCAGGCGAGGGCACCCATCAACAGTTGCATGTCAAATGCCACGGGACCGGCGCGGGTCAGCACGCCAACACCGAACAGGCCGAGGAACACCCCGCCCAGTTTGGCCGCGGTGAGTTTTTCACTGAAGAACAGCCCGCCAATCAGCACGCCCATCAGCGGCGTGGTGGCATTGAAAATCGCCGAATAGCCGGCTGGCAATACCTGGGCTGCGACCGAGTACAGCGTCGCCGGAATCCCCGAGTTGATCACGCCCAGCAGCATCACGGTTTTCAGCTTGCCTTTGAAGTCCCAACGCACACGCATCAGCCCGAGGATCACCAACAGGCCGGCGGCAGCGATGGACACGCGAAAAAATCCGGTCGGAATCGTGCCGATCACTGGCGCAATAATGCGCATGAACAGAAAACTCGCGCCCCAGATGGCCGCCAGCGACAACATACGGAAAATATCGACAGGGCTCACGGCGGGTCTCCTTCCTTGATCGGGACGAGAGTGTTGCCGAGCGCCCTGCCAATGGCAACCGCCAATCGGGCAATTAATTTTTCCCGACCACTGCCCGGCGAAAAAACGCACTGACGTACCCCTGTGCTTCTGTTTTGGCAGAAATTGCACTTCTCCTCAGGTCTGTTCCGTGGCTAAGCTCAAGCCTTCCGAATGCACGCCGAGGTCTTATCTATGCCGCAGCAATGGCCAGCCACCGACATCGCCCGCATGATCCTCGATGGCTTTGACGATTACCGCGAGCATTTCCGGCGCATCACCGACTGCGCCCGGGAGCGTTTCGAGCAGGCGCGCTGGCAGGAGACGCAAACGGCGTCGGCGGCGCGGATCAATCTCTACGAAGAAAAGGTCGGCGAAACCATCGCCCGCCTGCGCGAGTATTTCGACGACGACACGCTGATGAATGTCAGCTGCTGGCCGCTGGTAAAAAGCGCTTACATCAGCGTCATCGACCTGCGCTTCGACGATGAGCTGTCGGAGACCTGGTACAACTCGATTTTCTGCGGGCTGTTCAGCCACGACCTGATCAGCGACGGCTGCATGTTCATCCACACCACACGCCCGAGTCTGCGCCGTGCCCGTGCCGCGCAAACCCGTACCTACAAACCGCAAGGGCAGTTGTCGGGGATGCTCGCGAGCATTTTTGCCGACTACCGTTTCAGCGAGGATTACGCTGATCTGCCCGGCGACTTGCTTCGCCTCGAAGCACAGCTGCGCGAGAACCTGCCGGACTGGGTGTGCAAGGATCCTGAGCTCAGCGTCGAGCTGTTTTCCTCGGTGCTGTACCGCAACAAGGGCGCGTACCTGGTCGGACGCATTTACACCCGCGACGAGCAATGGCCACTGGTGATTCCGCTGCTGCACCGCGAAGGGCGCGGGATCCAGATCGATGCGCTGATCACCGACGAAGCCGACGTGTCGATCATTTTCTCCTTCACCCGTTCCTATTTCATGGTCGACGTGCCGGTGCCGGCGGAATTCATCGGTTTCCTGCGGCGCATTTTGCCGGGCAAGCACATCGCCGAGCTGTACACCTCGATCGGTTTCTACAAGCACGGCAAATCCGAGTTCTACCGCGCACTGATCAATCATCTGGCCAACACCGATGACCAGTTCATCATGGCCCCGGGCGTGCGCGGCATGGTCATGAGCGTGTTTACCCTGCCGGGTTTCAACACCGTGTTCAAAATCATCAAGGACCGTTTTTCGCCGTCGAAAAACGTCGACCGCGCTACGGTGATCGAGAAGTACCGACTGGTGAAAAGCGTCGACCGGGTCGGGCGCATGGCCGATACACAGGAATTTGCCGACTTCCGTTTTCCGCTGAGCAAATTTGATCCGGCGTGTCTGGAGGAGTTGCTGGAAGTGGCGCCGTCGACGGTGTCGGTCGAGGGCGACACGGTGCTGATCCGCCACTGCTGGACCGAACGGCGGATGACCCCGCTCAATCTGTATCTGGAAAACGCCAATGACGCGCAGGTACGTGAGGCGCTGGAGGATTACGGTCTGGCGATCAAACAACTGGCGGCGGCGAATATCTTTCCCGGCGACATGCTGCTGAAAAACTTCGGCGTCACCCGGCACGGGCGGGTGGTGTTTTATGACTACGACGAAATCTGCTTCCTGACCGAAGCCAACTTCCGCCACATTCCGGCGCCGCGCACGCCGGAGGACGAAATGGCGTCCGAGCCGTGGTACTCGATCGGGCCGCTGGATGTGTTTCCCGAGGAGTTTCCGCCGTTTCTGTTTGCCGATTCCGGGCAGCGCAAGTTGTTCGATCAGTTGCATGGCGAGTTGTATAACGCTGATTACTGGAAGAGCCTGCAAGAGGCGATTCGGGCGGGGAAGGTTATTGATGTCTTTCCGTATCGGCGTAAAGGGTTGGATAACGAATAGCCCTCTAAAAAACACCCTCACCCCAGCCCTCTCCCTCCGGGAGAGGGCTAGGGTGAGGGCCGCAATCCCCCAGACACGCCACAAATCCCCCAAATCTGCGACAATCCGCCCCCTGCATAAATAGACGACCGAATTGCCTACCCGATGACCGACGAATCGCCCTCCATCGACAAACTGCTGAAAAACCTCGATCACGCCATGCTCGCCGACCGTCACCGGCTGCGGCGGCAGTTGCTTGAGCTGCGCAAGAAACCCGACGAGGCCAAGCTGGCTCAGTGGGTGACGCGCATGCAGGCGTCCTGCGATCAGGTGCTGACGCGCAAGGCGAGCCTGCCGGTGATTCGTTACGACGACAGTCTGCCGATTGCGGCCAAGCGTGACGAGATCAAAAAGGCGCTGGAAAAGCATCAAGTACTGATCATCGCCGGCGAAACCGGCTCGGGCAAAACCACGCAGTTGCCGAAAATCTGCCTGGAAATCGGTCGCGGCCAGCACGGTCTGATCGGCCACACCCAGCCGCGCCGAATCGCCGCACGCAGCGTCGCCAGCCGCGTCGCCGAAGAGCTCGGCACGCCGCTCGGTTCGCTGGTCGGCTATCAGGTGCGTTTCGAGGATCAGAGCGATTCCAACACCCTGATCAAACTGATGACTGACGGCATTCTGTTGGCGGAAACCCAGAACGATCGCTACCTCGAACGCTACGACACGATCATCGTCGACGAAGCCCACGAACGCAGTCTCAACATCGATTTCCTGCTCGGTTACCTGAAAACCCTGCTGCCGCGTCGCCCGGATCTGAAAGTCATCATCACCTCGGCGACCATCGATCTGGAGCGCTTCTCCAAGCATTTCGATGATGCGCCGATCGTTGAAGTCTCCGGTCGTACCTTCCCGGTAGAAACCTGGTATCGCCCGCTGACGCTGGAGCAGGACGAAGAGGGCAACCGCGTCGAAGATGACCTGACGGTGGATCAGGCGATTCTCGCGACCCTCGACGAAATCGCCGCTTACGAGCGCAGCGAGCGTCGCAGTCCCGGTGATGTGCTGGTGTTCTTGCCGGGCGAGCGCGAGATTCGTGACGCCGCCGACATGCTGCGCAAGGCGCAAATCAAACACACCGAAATCCTGCCGCTGTACGCGCGCCTGTCGCCAGCCGAACAGCAGCGGATTTTCCAGTCGCACCCGGGGCGTCGCGTGGTGCTGGCGACCAACGTTGCCGAGACTTCGCTGACCGTGCCGGGCATCCGTTACGTGATCGACAGCGGCACCGCGCGAATCAGCCGTTACAGCTATCGCGCCAAGGTCCAGCGTCTGCCGATCGAGGCGATTTCCCAAGCCAGCGCCAATCAGCGTAAAGGCCGTTGCGGTCGGGTCGAGCCGGGCATTTGCATTCGGTTGTACAGCGAAGAAGATTTTAATGGGCGCCCGGAGTTCACCGATCCGGAAATTCTGCGCACCAACCTCGCGGCGGTTATTTTGCAGATGCTGCATCTGCGCCTCGGCGAAATCACCGCGTTCCCGTTTATCGAGCCGCCGGACGGCAAGGCGATCAGTGACGGTTTCAACCTGCTGCAAGAGCTTTCGGCAGTGGATCGCAACAGCCAGTTGACCCCGCTCGGTCGTCAACTTGCGCGCCTGCCGGTCGATCCGCGCATGGGCCGCATGCTGCTCGAAGCGGCCAAACTGGGCAGCCTGCAGGAAGTGCTGATCGTCGCCAGCGCCATGTCGATTCAAGACCCACGCGAGCGGCCGCCGGAGCGTCAGCAAGCGGCCGATCAGGCTCACGCACAGTGGAAGGATGTCGATTCGGATTTCGCCGGTCTGGTGAATCTGTGGCGTGGTTTTGAAGAGCAACGCCAGGCGCTGACTGCGAGTCCGCTGCGCAACTGGTGCCGCAAGAACTTCCTCAACTATCTGCGTCTGCGCGAGTGGCGCGATTCCCATCGGCAGTTGAGCCTGATCTGCCGCGACATGCAGTTGAGTCTGAATAAAGAGCCGGCGGACTATCCGAAACTGCACAAAGCGGTACTGGTCGGTTTGCTCAGCCAGATCGGTCAGAAAACCGAGGACGGCGATTACCTCGGCGCACGTCAGCGGCGTTTCTGGATTCATCCGTCTTCGGGCATCGGCAAGAAGCGCCCGCAATGGCTGATGACCGCCGAGCTGGTGGAAACCACCAAGCTTTACGCGCGCATGGTCGCCAAGATCGATGCCGACTGGATCGAGCCGCTGGCCGGGCACCTGATCAAGAAAAACCACTTTGAACCGCACTGGGAAAAGAAGCGCGGCCAGGTCGTGGCGTTCGAACAGATCACCTTGTTCGGGCTGATCGTGGTCGGCCGTCGGCCGGTGCATTACGGGCCGGTGGATCCGGTGGTTTCGCGGGAGCTTTTTATCCGTGAAGGCCTGGTGCGTGGCGAGATTCAGTCGAAAGCCAAGTGCCTGACCGCCAACAAACAACTGCTGGAACAGCTCGACGAACTGGAAGCCAAGGCCCGTCGTCGCGATATTCTCGCCGATGAAGAAACCTTGTACGCGTTCTACGATGCGCGGTTGCCGGCGGAGATTCACCAGACCGCGACCTTCGACAGTTGGTATCGCATCAACAGCCAGAAGAACCCGCAACTACTGATCATGCGCGAAGAGGACGTACTGGCCCGCGAGGCCAGTGAAGTCACTGCGCGCGATTACCCGGACACGCTGCACATCGGCGATCTGGAGCTGGCGCTGACCTATCACTTCGAACCCAATCACCCGCGCGACGGCGTGACCCTGCGCGTACCGGCACCGTTGTTGCCGATGTTGCCGCCGGAACGCCTGGAGTGGCTGGTGCCGGGGATGATCGAGGCCAAGTGCATCGCTCTCGTGCGCAACTTGCCGAAAGCGCTACGCAAGAATTTTGTGCCGGTGCCGGACTTCATCAAAGCCGCGTTGCAACGCATGATCTTTGCCGAGGGTTCGTTGCCGCAGGCGCTGGGCCGCGAATTGTTGCGCATGACCGGCGCGCGGGTCAGCGATGAAGCGTGGGCCGAAGCTGAGCAAGGCGTCGAGGGGCATCTGCGGATGAACCTGGAAATCGTCGACGGCCAAGGCAGGTTCCTCGGCGAAGGCCGAGATCTGGCCGAGCTGACTGCGCGGTTTGCCGAAGCCAGTCAGGCCGCGCTGGCGGTGCCGCAGAGTGCGAAAAGTCAGCAACCGGTGGAGGCCAAGGTTTTCGCGCCGGTCGCGGAAAAGACTCAGCAGAAGATCGCCGGGCTGTCGATGACGGTGTATCCGGCGCTGGTCGAGGAGGGCGGCACGGTCAAGGAAGGGCGCTTCTCGACCCCGGCCGAAGCCGAATTCCAGCATCGTCGCGCTTTGCAGCGTTTGTTGATGCAGCAACTGGCTGAGCCGGCCAAATTCCTGCGCGGCAAGTTGCCGGGGCAGACTGAATTGGGCCTGCTCTATCGCGAGTTGGGTCGGGTTGATGCGTTGGTCGAAGACATTCTGCTGGCCAGCGTCGACAGCTGCATTCTGGAAGGCGAAGACCCGTTGCCCCGCGACGGCGCCGGGTTGGCGGCATTGGCCGAGCGCAAACGTGGCAGCTGGACAGAACATGCCGAACGCGTGGCGCGCTTGGCCCTGGAGATTCTCAAGCTGTGGCACGGTTTGCAAAAGCGCTTCAAGGGCAAGATCGATCTGGCCCAGGCCGTGGCCCTGAACGATATCAAGCAGCAGATCAACAATCTGGTGTATCCGGGATTTGTCCGCGAGACGCCGATGCAGTGGCTCAAGGAGTTACCGCGTTACCTGAAAGCGGTCGAGCAGCGTTTCGAAAAACTCGGCGCGCAGGTGCAGAAGGATCGCGTCTGGAGCGGCGAACTTGCCGGCCTCTGGGCGCAATACCAGACCCGCGCAGCGAAACATGCACAGGAAGGCAAACGCGATCCGCAGCTGGAGTTGTACCGCTGGTGGCTGGAGGAATACCGGGTGTCGCTGTTCGCTCAACAGTTGGGCACCAAGGTCCCGATCTCCGACAAACGCCTGAACAAGCAGTGGAGCCAGGTCGAACCCTGACCTTGAGCCATGCGCAATCCCCTGTGGGAGCGAGCCTGCTCGCGAAAGCAGAGTGTCAGTCAACTCAATAGCGACTGATACGACGCAATCGCGAGCAGGCTCGCTCCCACATTGGGATGTGGGTTGTGCTTGAGAAAGGGGCCAAAAGCCTGCGTTTATGGCAAACTTCGCGACCATAAACGCCGGTTTCGCGACCCAGAGCCTTCGGCCGTGGTGCGAGACGGAATAAAGCGATGCCAGGTTTGCGTTCCCCGGACGGGAATAGACCCTTTGTGTGTTGGTACGACGGTTCCAGCACTTTCTGCCTGAACAGATTAGAGAAACGACCATGCATAACGTCGTCATCAGCGGCACCGGCCTGTACACCCCGGCCAACAGCATCTCCAATGAAGAGCTGGTGCAGTCTTTCAATACCTACGTCGCCCAGTTCAACGCCGACAACGCCGACGCGATCGCCAGCGGCGAAGTCCAGGCCCTGACCGAATCCAGCGCTGCGTTTATCGAAAAGGCTTCCGGCATCAAGAGCCGCTTTGTCATGGACAAGGACGGCATCCTTGATCCACAACGCATGGCACCACGTCTGCCGGAGCGTTCCAACGACGAATGGTCGGTGCTTTGTCAGATGGCCATCGGCGCGGCCGAACAGGCCCTGCAACGCGCCGGCAAAACCGCCGCCGACATCGACGGCGTGATCGTCGCCTGCTCCAACCTGCAACGTGCCTATCCGGCCATCGCCATCGAAGTCCAGGAAGCCTTGGGCATTCAGGGTTTTGGTTTCGACATGAACGTGGCCTGCTCCTCGGCAACCTTCGGCATTCAGGCCGCCGCCAACAGCGTGCAACTCGGTCAGGCCCGGGCGATCCTGATGGTCAATCCGGAAGTCTGCACCGGTCACCTGAACTTCCGTGACCGTGACAGCCACTTCATCTTCGGCGACGCCGCGACTGCGGTGATCATCGAGCGCGCTGACACCGCGACGTCCAAACACCAATTCGATGTGGTCAGCACCAAGCTGCTGACCAAGTTCTCCAACAATATCCGCAACAACTTCGGTTTCCTCAACCGCGCGGCTGAAGAGGGCGTTGGTGCCCGCGACAAGCTGTTCGTGCAGGAAGGCCGCAAAGTGTTCAAGGATGTCTGCCCGATGGTTGCCGAACTGATCGGCGAGCATCTGCAAGAGAATCAGCTCAACGTCGGCGACGTGAAGCGCTTCTGGCTGCATCAGGCCAACCTGAGCATGAACCACCTGATCGTGCGCAAACTGCTCGGCCGCGAAGCCACCGAAGAAGAAGCGCCGGTGATCCTCGACACTTATGCCAACACCAGCTCCGCAGGTTCGGTGATTGCTTTCCACAAGTATCAGGATGATCTGGCGAGCGGCTCGCTGGCGGTGCTGAGTTCGTTCGGCGCCGGCTATTCGATCGGCAGTGTGATTCTGCGCAAGCGTTGAAAATAAGTTTAATTTCTTCTTAATCGCGCTGACCTTTCCTACATCCGAATCGGCTCAAACGCTGTAATTTTTCGGAAATGGCGGCAGGTGAAGACCTGCTGCCGTCATTTTCGGAATCGGGACAAGGGGATTGATGGATGGCGGCTGACGACACTCAACTGCTTGCGCGCTTGCTGGCCGGTGAGCAACAGGCTTTCAAGGAACTGGTGACGACGTATCAGAGCGCCATGCGCGCGGTGGCGTATGCGATTGTCGGCCAGCGCCATGTCGAAGAAGTGGTGCAGGACGCCTGGCTATCGGTGGTGCGCCATATTGCCAGCTTCGAAGGTCGTTCCAGTCTCAAGACCTGGCTGTTGACCATCACGGCCAACTCGGCCAAAAGTCGTTATAAACAGAATCGCCGCGAAGTGTTGATGGATGATTTGCCATCGCCTCACGGCACCATTGATGACGACCGCTTTTCTCCCGGTGACGGCCATTGGCTGGTCGCCCCGTTCGCCTGGCACCAGGACACACCGGAAGCGCTGTTGACCGAGAGCGAATTGCGCGAATGTCTGGAGCACACCCTGCTGAACCTGTCGGAACTGCAAAGCAGCGTTTTGCTGTTGCGCGAACGGCAGGGTCTGGAGCTGGAGGAGATCTGTAATCTTCTGGAGATCTCGCTCTCCAATGTCCGTGTGCTGCTGCATCGTGCGCGGCTGAAAGTCTTCGCGACCGTGGAGCATTTTGAGGAGACCGGAGAATGCTGACCTGTAAGGAACAAGTGGCGCGCTCCAGCGATTATCTCGATGACCAATTGAGCTTTGGTGAAAAGTGGATGGTGCGTCATCACCTGATGTTTTGCCCGAACTGCCGGCGTTTCATTCGCCAGATGCGTTTGATGCAGGCGACCTTGAAGGCGATGCCGGAGAAACCGGAAGAAGGCGTCGAAGAACTGGCCGAACGTCTGGCCGAGCAACGCCGAAAAGATAATCCCCTGTAGGAGCTGTCGAGTGAAACGAGGCTGCGATCTTTTGATCTTGTTTTCAGGATCAAGATCAAAAGATCGTCCGATCGCGGCCCGAGCCTTCGGCAGCTCCTACAGGGGATTTTTGCATCCTGCAGAAATAGCCCGGCGCGAGCGAAACGAACGGATGATGGGGATCGTCCCGCCCGCACCGGGCTATTGGTGAAGCGTTTTAGAACTTGGCTTCGGCGTCCAGCTGCAAGGTGTTGGCGTCAGCGTCACGCTGGGTACGGCTGGCGAAGTCGGCCTTGGTCAGGAAGTACGTAGCGCCAATGGCGAAGTTCTTGTCGATGTCGTAACCGACCTTGAACTTGTGACCACGGGAACCGGTGGTGCCGTTGGCGAAGTCGGAGTCGGTGAAGGCGCCGACCACGGCGTTGCGCTGCACGTCACGATAGTTGTAATCGAGGTTCAGGCCGAAGACTTTCGACTTGGCACCCAACAGCCACGCGGTGTCCTGATCGGTCACGGCGTCGTTGTTCTTCACGTACTGACCGTAGAACGACAGCGGCATCGGCAGACCGCCGATATCAACCTGGCTGAACCCTTCATACAGACGGAATTCGTTGTTGGCCGAGTTGCCGTTGACTGCCAGCGCACACGGTGTGGAAGTGCCGGTGCAGCGGCTGTCTTCGTCGTTCTGATAGGCGTAGACACTGCCGCCCAAGGTGACTTTCAGGTTGTCGGTGATGTTGAAGCGGCTACCCAACTGGCCAGCGGTCAGACGCAGGTCGTGACGGAATTGCACGCCATCGCCGTCGACGTTGTCCTTGAGGTTGTAGTTACCCAGGCTGCCGAACAGTTCGGCGCTGCTGCCCAACGGGTATTTGTAGGTAACGGCCAGACCTTCCGGGTTGATGTCGCTATCCCAGATCACGTCGCCCATGCTGACCCACGGTTGGAGCATTTTGCCGCCGATGATGTGCAGGTTCTTGATCTGATCCGGGTGGTAGTCGATGTAACCCAGGTCGAGCCAGATCTGCTTCTTGTCGAAGTAGTTGTCCTGATCCTGGTTGGTCGAACGCGCGTCATCGCCGCCGCCGGTGGCGATACGGATGCCGGTGTCGACCTGCGGGTTGATCTCGGTGTAGGCACCCAGACGGGCACGAATACGCTGACGATCCTTGTCGCGGCCGCCATTGTTTGGCTCGCCGTCGATCTTGATGGTTTCCTGGCGGATACGCACATCGCCCTTGAACTGGGTCTTGGCCGCCCAGGCCAGTTTCTGGTCGAAGACGCTTTGTTCGTTGGTTTTCTTCGCAACAGCAGCGACTTGTTCGTTGGTTTCTTGCTGCGCCTGCTGCGCGATTTGCTGAGCCTTCTGATCCTTGGCCAGTTCAGTTTGCAGTTCGATGTACTGCGCCTGGGAAATGGAACCGTTAGCCTTGAGCATGTCGAGCAGTTTGGCGTCGACTGCAGCACTGGCCGGAACACTCATGGCCAGCACCAAGCCACCGCACAGGGCCGCCGCAGTTTTCGTGGAAGCAAGACGCATAGCAATCTCCGAAGATGAGAGGGGATGGCACAGCCATCCGGGGCACAACCGACGATTCGAGCGTCGGAAAACAGTGTCCGGGTAGAACCCGGCGCTCTAAAAACAGGCGCCAGTATCGCGATGGTTTATGACAGAGCAGTGGCACAGTGATGGCAGGTTGATGACGATATCGATTCGCCCTGAACTATTGATCCAGAGCGCTGTCGGCCGATTGCGGGTGTGCAATGCCGCGCAATCGGCGATACTCGCCGGGCGCTGAAGTCCTGTTGTGGAGAGCTTGTTGATGCCGTTGCAACGCCTGCAAAACCTGTCGCAAATCGCCTCGGCAAGCTGGGATGCGCTGGTGCCTGAAAGCCAGCCGTTTCTGCGCCACGCCTTTCTCGGTTCGCTGGAAGACAGCGGCAGCGTTGGCCCCCACACCGGCTGGCAGCCGGAGCATTTGCTGCACATCGAAGATGATCGACTGATCGCCGCGTTACCCAGTTATCGCAAGTGGCATTCCTACGGCGAGTACGTGTTCGATCACGGCTGGGCTGACGCCTGCGCCCGCGCCGGTATCGATTATTACCCCAAGCTTTTGACGGCTGTGCCATTCAGTCCGGTCAGTGGTCCGCGCTTGCTGGCGGCCAATGTCGAAGACGGTTTCGAACTGCTCAAGAGCCTGCCGGGTTATCTGGAGATCGAAGGGCTTTCCAGCGCGCACATCAACTTCACCGACTTGTTCACCGATGCGGCGATGGCCGAACAGCCGGGCTGGCTGCAACGCATTGGCTGTCAGTACCACTGGCAAAATCGCGGGTATCGTGACTTTCAGGATTTCCTCGACGTGCTCAGTTCGCGCAAGCGCAAACAGATGCGCAAGGAGCGCGAGCTGGTGGCGGGGCAGGGCTTTGAGTTTGAATGGCTGGAGGGGCGCGAGCTGGACGAGGCGCAGTGGGATTTTGTCTACGCCTGTTACGCCAACACCTACGCGGTGCGGCGCCAGACGCCCTATCTGACGCGGGAGTTTTTCAGTCTGTTGGCCGAGCGCATGCCCGAAGCGATCCGCGTGGTGCTGGCCAAACAGGGCTCACGGCCGGTGGCGATGGCGTTCAGTCTGGTCGGTGGCGACAGTTTCTACGGCCGCTATTGGGGGTGTCTGGCGGAGTTTGACCGGCTGCACTTTGAGACGTGTTTTTATCAGGGGATGGATTACGCGATTGCCCAAGGTTTCCAACGCTTTGATGCTGGCGCCCAGGGCGAGCACAAGCTGATTCGCGGGTTTGAACCGGTGATCACCCACTCTTGGCATTACCTGCGGCATCCGGGTCTGAAAGCGGCGGTGAAAGATTTCCTGCAACAGGAACGCGCCGGCATCCTTGCGTATGCCGAAGAAGCGAAAACAGCGTTGCCCTATCGCCAAACCTAGATCCCCTGTAGGAGCTGCCGAAGGCTGCGATCTTTTGATTTTGCTGTTTGCAAGCAAGATCAAAAGATCGTCCGATCGCGGCCCGAGCCTTCGGCAGCTCCTACAAGGGGATCTCAGGCACCCCTCAGGTTTCTTCTTTGCCCAGCCAGCGATAAATCCCGCCACCGACCACCGCGCCAATCAGCGGCGCGACCCAGAACATCCACAACTGCGCGATCGCCCAGCCGCCGACCATCAACGCCGGCCCGGTACTGCGCGCCGGATTTACTGAAGTATTGGTGACGGGAATCGAGATCAGATGTATCAACGTCAGGCCCAGGCCGATGGCGATCGGTGCCAGTCCCGGGGGGGCGCGTCTATCGGTGGCGCCGAGGATGATGATCACAAACATTGCGGTCATCACCAACTCAGTGACAAACCCCGCCGCCATCGAGTACTTGCCCGGCGAATGCTCGCCATAACCGTTGGAAGCAAGGCCTGCGGCGATGTCGAAGCCTTCCTTGCCACTGGCGATGTGGGCGATCAGCGCCGCCGCGAGAATCGCGCCGAGCACTTGGGCAATGATGTAGGCGGGTAACTCCTTGGCCGGAAACCGGCCGCCGACGAACAGACCGACCGACACGGCTGGGTTGAGGTGACAGCCGCTGATGTGGCCGATGGCAAACGCCATGGTCAGCACCGTCAGACCAAACGCCAGGGCCACCCCCAGCACCCCGATTCCCAACGGTGAAGACGCGGCGATCACCGCACTGCCGCAACCACCCAATACCAACCAGAACGTACCCAACAACTCAGTGACTGAACGTTTGAACAGAGACATGAGAGGCGTCCTTGATAGCCCTGCTATCGAGACTGCATCGAGTTGTGCATCCTTGCAGACTTACGACAGGCTCCATTCCGGAACCTTGGCTGAGTACAGCAGGCTTTTTGCCGATTTCCAGCGGCCATAAAAAAACCGCCAGCGCCCGTGGTTGGCGGGCTGTGGCGGTTTTATCCAGTCGGGACTGCGCAAATCCCCTGTGGGAGCGAGCCTGCTCGCGAAAGCGGTGTATCCGTCAACATCAATGGGACTGACAGACTGCTTTCGCGAGCAGGCTCGCTCCCACAGGATTTGCGTCGGGCATAACTGTCAGTCGATGCCGACAAACCCCCCGGTCTGATGCGCCCATAGCCGCGCATACAACCCGCGATGGGCGAGCAGTTCAGCATGGGTGCCGCTCTCGGCAATCTTGCCGTTCTCCAGCACCACCAGCCGATCCATCCGCGCAATGGTCGAAAGACGGTGCGCAATCGCGATCACGGTTTTGCCCTGCATCAACGTTTCCAGGCTTTCCTGAATCGCTGCCTCGACCTCCGAGTCCAGCGCCGAGGTCGCTTCGTCCATGATCAGGATCGGCGCGTCCTTGAGCAGCACTCGCGCAATCGCAATGCGCTGACGCTGACCACCGGACAATTTCACCCCACGCTCACCGACATGCGCATCGAACCCCGTGCGACCTTCAGCATCCGACAGCAGCGGAATGAACTCATCGGCGCGCGCCTTGTGCACGGCATCCCACAACTCGGCATCGGTCGCATCCGGTTTGCCGTACAGCAAGTTGTCGCGGATCGAACGGTGCAGCAGCGAGGTGTCCTGGGTGATCATGCCGATCCGCGCGCGCAGGCTTTCCTGACCGACTTCGGCGATGTTCTGGCCATCGATCAGAATGCGTCCGCCTTCGACGTCGTACAGGCGCAGGAGCAAGTTGACCAGCGTTGATTTGCCGGCACCGGACGGCCCGATCAAACCGATTTTCTCGCCCGGTTTGATGTTCAGGTTGAGGTCGCCAATGATCCCGCGCTTCTTGCCGTAGTGAAAATCCACGTGCTCGAAACGTACTTCGCCACGGGCGACTTCCAGCGGTTTGGCCTGCTCGTGGTCGGTGACGCTGACCGGTTGCGAGATGGTGCGCAAACCGTCCTGAACCATGCCGATGTTTTCGAAAATGCCGGTGACCACCCACATGATCCAACCGGACATGTTGACGATGCGGATCACCAGTCCCGTGGCCAAGGCAATTGCGCCGACGGTAATCAACGACTGCGTCCACAACCACAGCGCCAATGCGGTCGTGCCGACAATCAGCAGGCCGTTCATGGCAGTGATCGCCACGTCCATGCTGGTGACGACGCGGCCGGCCATTTGCGCTTTGACAGTCTGCTCTTCGATGGCTTCCTTGGCGTAGTGCTGTTCGAAGTTGGTGTGGGCGAACAGCTTCAGCGTGGCGATATTGGTGTAGCCGTCGACGATGCGGCCCATCAGTTTCGAGCGCGCGTCAGAAGCCTCCACCGAGCGATCTTTCACGCGCGGAACGAAGTAATACAGCGCGCCGATGTAGGCGACGATCCACGTCAGCAGCGGGATCATCAGGCGCCAGTCGGCCTCGGCGAACAACACCAGCGAACTGATTGCGTAGATCACCACGTGCCACAGCGCATCCACCGCTTGCACCGCCGAGTCACGCAACGAGTTGCCGGTCTGCATGATGCGCTGGGCGATGCGCCCGGCGAAGTCGTTCTGGAAGAAATTCAGGCTCTGCTTGAGTACGTAGCTGTGGTTTTGCCAGCGGATCATGCTGGTCATGCCGGGGCTTAACGTCTGGTGCACCAGCAGGTCGTGCAGGCCGAAGAAGATCGGCCGCAGCACCAGGGCAACCACCAGCATCCACGTCAGTTCGAGGGCGTGGTCGCTGAAGAAATTCGGGTTCGGTGTGCCTTGGGCCAGGTCGATGATGCGGCTCAGGTAACTGAACAGCGCCACTTCGATCAACGCGGCTAACAGGCCAACGACGAGCAGGGCGGCGAAACTTGGCCAGACTTGCTTGAGGTAGTAGGTATAGAAGGGCCAGACGCGATCGGGAGGTGACGCCGTCGGGGCTTCACGGAATATGTCGATCAGTTGTTCGAAACGGCGATAGAGCATCAGATAACCGCCCGGAGTACGGGCTCTCCTTTCATCGGTGTGAGCGGCGTGGTGTTAATCCAGCGCCGCTCGATACGCCCTGTACAGCTTAGTCGATGACTTTGGCCGACTTGATGAATACAGGGTCGGCAGGTACGTCTTTCATGCCGCTTTTGGTGGTGGTCGGCGAGTTGACAATGATGTCGACCACGTCCATGCCTTTGACCACTTTGCCGAATACTGCATAGCCGTCGCCCTGGTCGAGGAAGTCGTTGTCCTTGACGTTGATGAAGAACTGGCTGGTCGCCGAATCAGGTACGGAAGTGCGAGCCATGGACAAGGTGCCACGAACGTTAGCCAGACCGTTTTTGTGTTCGTTCTTGATTGGAGCCTTGGTTTCTTTTTGCTGCATCTGCTGGGTGAAACCGCCGCCCTGGACCATAAAGCCCGGGATCACACGGTGGAAAATCGTGTTGTTGTAGAAACCGCTGTTGACGTAATCCAGAAAGTTCTTGGTACTGATCGGCGCCTTGACCGGGTCCAGTTCGATTTCGATCTGGCCGTTGGTGGTGTCCAGCAGCACGTGCGGTGCTTTGGCCGGCGTGGCAGCCATCAGGTTGGCGGCAAACAGCACAGTACCAGCGGCGAGGGCGAGTTTTTTCAGCATGGGTCAGTGATCCTGAGATTGAATATCGACTGCGGCGAGAAACTCCAGCAGCGTTTGATTGAAGCGTTCGGGTTGATCGAGCGGGGTGGCGTGGCGCGAATCGGCGATCACCACCAGCCGCGCATTGGGCAGCAGTTTTACATAGGTTTCTTTCAGTGCCACCGGTGTGTAGTCACGGTCGGCGCTGATGACGAGCGTTGGACAGGTCACTCGGGAAAGTCGTTCCTGAACGCCCCAGCCAACAATTGCATCGAAGCTGGCGAGATAAGCACGTTTGTCGTTTCTTGCCCAGCGTTCGGCCATTTTCTGCCGCAGATCGGCTTGTTCGGGTTTCGGAAAAAGTTTGCCGCCCAGCGCTTTGCCAATGGCCGCGAGACTCAGCAGTCGCATCAGGCTCCAGCGTTTGAACCACTGCCAATAATCGTCGCGGCTGCGGATTTTGACTTCGGGAGCGCTGTTGACGATGGTCAGGCTCTTGAGCATTTGCGGATGATCGACGCCGAACTGGAAGCCGATCATGCCGCCCATCGATAGCCCGACGTAATGCACCGGGCCGAGGTTCAAGTGCTCGATCAGCGCCAGCAGGTCGGCGCTGAAACCGGCAATGCTGTAGTGCTCGCGCGGTTTGTCCGAGCGCCCGTGGCCACGGACATCCGGGACGATCACCCGGTAGTGCGCGGCCAGTGCCGGGATCTGCATTTCCCAGTCCAGCGTGCTCGAACCGAGCCCGTGAACCAGCAGCAACGGCGTGCCGTGGCCATATTCCTCGTAGTGCAGGTTGCAACCTTCGTGCTCGAAATATGCCATCGGTGAACTCCGTGTCAGGCTTGTTCTGGGGCGGCGAACGGCGCGTCCAGCGGCAAGGTGTCAAAGGTGCGCAGCAGTTCGATGAGGATTTGCGTGGCCGGGCCCAAGGGTTTGTCTTTGTTCGAATACAGATAGAAGCTCGAGTTGCGGTTGCCGCCCCTGTCCAACGGTAGCAGCTTGAGCGAGCCATCTTTCAGTTCTCGTTCGATCATGTGCCGTGGCAGCCAGGCAAAACCGAGGCCGCTGCTGACGAACGTGGCCGCCGTGGCGAGGCTGCCGACGGTCCAGCGCTGCTCGGCGCCGAGCCAGCCGACGTCCCGTGGTTGCTGACGGCCGGAGTCGCGGATGACCACTTGCATCTGGGTTTCCAGGTCCTGAAAGCTCAGCTCGCGATTGAGCCGGTGCAGCGGGTGATCGGGATGGGCGACGGCGACGAACTCGACGTCGCTCAACTCCGCGCCGAGATAACCGGGAATGCTCAGGCCGGTAATCGCCAGATCCGCTACGCCTTCGAGCAGCACTTCCTCGACACCCGACAACACTTCCTCTCGCAGACGCACGCGGCAACCGCGACTCTGCGGCATGAACGCGGTCAATGCGCGGACGATGCGTGCGCTTGGATAGGCGGCGTCAACCACCAGCCGCACTTCGGCTTCCCAACCTTGCTCCATGTGATGGGCGAGGTCTTCCAGTTGGCTGGCCTGTTTCACCAGTTGTCGCGAACGACGCAGCAACACGCCACCGGCTTCGGTGAGCACGGCTTTACGCCCGTCGATGCGCAGCAACGGCACGCCGAGCTGATCCTGCATGCGGGCGACGGTGTAACTCACCGACGATTGCGAACGGTGCAAGGCCTCGGCGGCCTGGGCGAATCCGCCGTGGTCGACCACGGCCTGCAATGTTCGCCATTGATCAAGGGTCACGCGGGGCGCTTTCATCAATAGCTCCTCTTGTCCTAAGCTGGCCGTCCCTCATGGAGACTGCCGAATGAAAAAATTCTGTTGTGTGCTGCTGGCGTTGCTACCGCTGAGTGCTTTTGCGTACCCGATCGATGTGCAGAAAGATCTCAACGGCATGAAGATCGACTACGAGACCTTCGACACCGATAACGACATCGGCTCGATTCGGGTGGCCAACTACGGTGATGTCGATGCGACATGCAAAGCTGTGTTCAGCAATGGCCCGGAAGCACCGCGCACCCGCACGATCGAGGTACCGGCCGGCAAACATAAAAACGCCACGGCCAAGTTCACCCGCGAGATCATCAAACTGCGCATCAATCTGACCTGCACCCCGAAATAACACCGCGAACCCTTGTGGGAGCGAGCTTGCTCGCGAAAGCGGTGTGTCATTCAACAATGATGTCGACTGATACGGCCAATTCGCGAGCAAGCTCGCTCCCACAGGGTATGTGTCAGCATCTAAACGAATTTTTCGATACTTTGCAGCAATTATTTGCGCTTTTTCATCGATTCGACTCTGTTTAACCTTCACTCCATCGACCTACAACATTCTCGGATGGAGGCTACACACCATGTCCCGCGTTCTGATCATCGAAAGCAGTGCCCGCCAGCAAGATTCGGTTTCCCGTCAACTGACCCAGACCTTCATCAGTCAGTGGAAAGCGGCACATCCGACCGATCAGATCACCGTACGCGACCTCGCCGTGAACCCGGTGCCACACCTGGACATCAATCTGTTGGGCGGCTGGATGAAACCAGCCGAGCAACGCAACGCCAACGAGCAAGCCTCGCTGGACCGCTCCAACGAATTGACCGATGAGTTGCTTGCCGCCGACGTGCTGGTCATGGCCGCGCCGATGTACAACTTCGCCATCCCGAGCACCCTCAAGGCCTGGCTCGACCACGTGCTGCGTGCCGGCGTGACCTTCAAGTACACCGAAACCGGCCCGCAAGGCTTGCTCAATGGCAAACGTGCCTATGTGCTCACTGCTCGCGGCGGTATCTACGCCGGTGGCCCGGCTGACCATCAGGAACCGTACCTGCGCCAGGTCATGGGTTTCATCGGCATCAACGACGTGACGTTCATTCACGCCGAGGGCATGAACCTCGGTGGCGATTTCCAGGAGAAGGGTCTGAATCAGGCCAACGCCAAGCTGTCCCAGGTGGCTTGATATGTTAATCGCCAGATAATCGCCGATTGTTTAAGTGACCTGGCGCAACCCCTTCAAGGCTCTACGCGCATCGAACCTCCCTTTGCACTTGTTGCTCCTGAGTGCTGTAGCCCGATTGAACGCATTAGCGAGATCGGGCTTTTTTTTGCCTGCGATTCGTTGAATGTCATCAGATCCCTGTGGGAGCGAGCTTGCTCGCGAAAGCGATATTTCATTCAGAAACGATGTTTACTGACATGGCCTCTTCGCGAGCAAGCTCGCTCCCACAGGAATCGGTGTTGTCCTTGGGTTCGCGGTCTTGCGCAAAAACCGCTATCGTCGCCGCCATTCAAATTAGGGGCGAGCATGGGCTATCTACTTTTTGTCACGCTGATCCAGGCGTTTTCCTTCAGTCTGATCGGCGAATACCTGGCCGGTCATGTCGACAGTTATTTCGCGGTGCTGGTGCGCGTCGTGCTGGCGGGGCTGGTGTTCATTCCGTTGACCCGCTGGCGTTCGGTGGAACCTTCGTTCATGCGCGGCATGTTGGTGATTGGGGCGTTGCAGTTCGGTGTGACCTATGTCTGTCTGTACCTGAGTTTCCGTGTGCTGACGGTACCGGAAGTGTTGCTGTTCACCATCCTCACGCCGTTGCACGTGACGCTGATCGAAGATGCGCTGAACCGACGCTTCAACCCATGGGCGCTGATCGCCGCGCTGGTGGCAGTCGGCGGGGCGGCGGTGATTCGCTTCGACAGCATCAGTCCGGACTTCTTCATGGGCTTCCTGTTGCTGCAACTGGCCAACTTCACCTACGCCGCAGGTCAGGTGATGTACAAGCATCTGGTGGCCAAGCACCCGAGTGATCTGCCGCACTATCGGCGTTTCGGCTTCTTCTACCTCGGCGCGCTGGCGGTGGTGCTGCCGGCATTCCTGATGTTCGGCAAAGCCAACTTCCTCCCGGAAGCGCCGCTGCAGTGGGGCGTGTTGCTGTTCCTCGGTCTGGTCTCGACCGCATTGGGCTTGTACTGGTGGAACAAGGGCGCGTGCATGGTCAACGGCGGCACACTGGCGGTGATGAACAACCTGCATGTGCCGGTGGGGTTGCTGCTGAATTTGCTGATCTGGAATCAGCATGAGGAACTTGGAAGATTGTTCCTCGGTGGCAGCGTCATCCTTGCCGCCGTATGGATCAGCCGACTGGGCATCCGCCGCACTGCATGACCCCATGTAGGAGCTGCCGCAGGCTGCGATCTTTTGATCTTTAAGGTCAAAAGATCGCAGCCTGCGGCAGCTCCTACACGGGAATCGTGGGTTACATGAGGTGTTTCTGCGGTTCAGGAATGCTGGCCGCGCCAAGTACCGCCGGCAGCAGGCCAGAACGCAAATCCCCGCCACTCGGCTGCTGATACAGGCTCAAACCAAACTCCGGCAACACCGCCAGCAGATAATCAAAAATATCCCCCTGAATCCGCTCGTAATCAGCCCACGCCGTGGTGCTGGTGAAACAGTAGATTTCCAGCGGAATCCCCTGCGCGGTGGTTTGCATCTGCCGGACCATACAGGTCATGTTTGGCTGAATCTCCGGATGACTTTTCAGATAGGCCAACGCATAGGCGCGGAACGTACCGATATTGGTCATGCGCCGGCGGTTGGCCGACATCGCCGCGACATTGCCCTGTGCCTCGTTCCACGCTTTGAGTTCGGCTTTCTTGCGGCTCATGTAATCGGTGAGCAAGTGCACCTGCGAGAGCTTTTCCTCTTCGTCGTCGCGGATGAAACGCACGCCGCTGGCATCGATGAACAGGCTGCGCTTGATCCGCCGCCCGCCGGATTGCTGCATGCCGCGCCAGTTTCTGAACGACTCGGACATCAGCCGCCAGGTCGGGATCGAGACGATGGTCTTGTCGAAGTTCTGCACCTTGACCGTGTGCAGGGTGATATCGACCACATCGCCATCGGCGCCAACCTGCGGCATCTCGATCCAGTCGCCGACTCGCAGCATGTCGTTGCTGGTCAGTTGCACGCTGGCGACGAACGACAGCAGCGTGTCCTTGTAGACCAACAGAATCACCGCCGACATCGCACCCAGACCGGACAGCAGCAACAGCGGCGAACGGTCGATCAGCGTTGCGACGATGATGATCGCGCCGAACACGTACAAGACCATTTTCGCCAGTTGCACGTAACCCTTGATCGAGCGCGTGCGTGCATGTTCGGTGCGTGCATAGATGTCGAGCAGAGCATTGAGCAGGGCGCTGACCGAGAGCAGCAGGAACAGAATGGTGAACGACAGCGCCACATTGCCGAGGAAGGTCATCGCGGTTTTGCTCAGTTCCGGCACCAGGTGCAGGCCGAACTGAATGACCAGCGACGGCGTCATCTGCGCCAGGCGCTGAAACACCTTGTTATGGCGAAAATCATTGATCCAGTGCAGCGCCGGCTGTCGGCCGAGCATGCGGCTGGCGTGCAGGATCAGATAGCGCGCCACTCGTCCGAGCAGCAGCGCGATTACCAGTAACACCGTCAGCGCGAGCCCTGCCTGCAAGAGCGGATGCTGTTCGAGGGTGCCCCAGAGGTCCTGGGCGTTGAGCCAGAGCTGTTTGAAATCCATATGAGCAACGATTCTTCTGTAAGACGCGATGGGCGATTAGAGCATTTAAGACGCCGTGTATTACCGTTGGAGACAAATCGAGCAACAAAAAAGCCACTGATTGCGTCCGTTTGTATAAAGAAACTCGGCCTGAGCGCTCGAAACCGGTAACCTATGCAGCTGTTTTTTTGCATATCTTCGAGGTAGCACCCGTGTTTTCCCAATTCGCCCTGCACGAACGCCTGCTTAAAGCTGTGGCCGAGCTGAAATTTGTCGAGCCAACGCCTGTGCAAGCCGCGGCCATTCCGCTGGCGCTCCAAGGGCGTGATCTGCGGGTGACGGCGCAAACCGGTAGCGGCAAAACCGCCGCTTTCGTACTGCCAATCCTCAATCGCCTGATCGGCCCGGCCAAGGTCCGCGTCAGCATCAAGACGCTGATCCTGCTGCCGACCCGCGAGTTGGCCCAGCAGACGCTGAAGGAAGTTGAGCGCTTCTCGCAGTTCACCTTCATCAAGTCCGGCCTGATCACCGGTGGCGAAGACTTCAAGGTTCAGGCTGCGATGCTGCGCAAAGTGCCGGACATCCTCATCGGCACCCCGGGCCGGATGATCGAGCAACTCAACGCCGGCAACCTCGACCTCAAAGAAGTCGAAGTGCTGGTGCTCGACGAAGCCGACCGCATGCTCGACATGGGCTTCGCCGAAGATGTGCAGCGTCTGGTCGACGAATGCCCGAACCGTCAGCAGACCATGCTGTTCTCCGCGACCACCGGCGGTTCCGGCCTGCGCGACATGATCGGCAAGGTGCTGAACAACCCAGAACACTTGCAGCTCAACGCGGTCAGCCAGCTGAACTCGACCACTCGCCAGCAGATCATCACCGCCGATCACAATCAGCACAAAGAGCAGATTGTTAACTGGCTGCTGGCCAACGAGACCTATCAGAAGGCCATCGTCTTCACCAACACCCGCGCCATGGCCGACCGCATCTACGGCCGCCTGGTGGCTCAGGAATACAAAGCGTTCGTGCTGCACGGCGAGAAAGACCAGAAGGATCGCAAACTGGCGATCGACCGTCTGAAGCAGGGCGGCGTGAAGATCCTCGTGGCCACCGACGTTGCGGCCCGTGGTCTGGACGTTGATGGTCTGGATCTGGTGATCAACTTCGACATGCCACGCAGCGGCGACGAGTACGTGCACCGCATCGGTCGTACTGGCCGCGCCGGTAACGACGGCCTGGCGATTTCGCTGATCTGCCACGGCGACTGGAACCTGATGTCGAGCATCGAGCGCTACCTCAAGCAGAGCTTCGAGCGCCGCACCATCAAGGAAGTCAAAGGCACCTACGGCGGACCGAAAAAGGTCAAGGCTTCGGGCAAAGCCGTTGGCGTGAAGAAGAAAAAGACCGACGCCAAGGGCGACAAGAAGAAAACGGCCGCCAAGACGCCGACCAAGCGCAAGAGCGCCAACCGTCCGAAGCCGGATTCGTTGGTGAGCAGCGACGGCATGGCCCCGCTCAAGCGCCGCAAGCCGGCAGAGCCAGCGGCTGAGTAAGTCTTTTCAGGCGCATAGAAAAAACCCGGACAGTGTCCGGTTTTTTTTTCGTCCATCAGTTGCCGAGCTGGCCACTGGTGTCGGCGTCAAAGCGCCGCTTGGCTTGATCCGCTGCCGGTCTCAATGCGGCGAGCAGTGTTGCTTCGCTGTACAACCGCGTGGTCGCCAGCTCTTTCGGTGTCGGCTCGATCGGGATCAGCACGTCTTCACCGTCGGCATGCAGCCAGATCGCGACAACGTGCAGGGCCGAGACAAACAGCACGCGCAACTCAACGGTTTTGCCCTGAAGTTGCGGCGCTTGCTCTGCCAGTTTCAACGCTCCCACTGTCGCGGCGGCGTGATCGCCGTGGTTCAGCGAGGCGAACTCGACGTGACCGCGCACTTCAGCCAATTGCGCATCGGCAATCGTCACGCCGTCGGCAAACACCAGGTAATGCCAATCGCCGAGGCGGGCGTCTTTCAGGCCTTTGCCGTGGCTCAGGTCCTCCAGGTTCAACGAGTAGCCGCGATAGGCTTCGCTGAGGCTGATTTTTGCAGGTGCCGTGTTGGCGAGCTGGCGATTGGCGCCAAAGCCTTGGGTTTGCAGCGCGGCTTGCAGCGCCGGGCGCAAAGTCTGAACGCCGTTGGAAGGCGCCTTTGGATAAGTCAGTTGCATGATCTCGCCCTCCTAGTTTTTTACTGTGAAGTAAGTGTGGGTCCAGTTGCCGCCGCCGTTGTAGGCGCGGGGGAATGCGTTCAGTGCGCGGGTCGAGTAGCCGTAGATCGAGTCTGCGACCAACACGTAATCGCCATTGGTGCCATAGATCGTCAGGAAGTGCGCACCGCCACCGTACCAGGCGCAGCGCAAACCGACCGGGCGGCCCATGCTGATCTGGTTCTGAATGGCCGACATCTGCAGCGAACCCTGATTCATGCCGTTGTAGCTGCGGGTGGTTTGCAGGGCCGAGTCCAGATAGCCGTAGACATTGCACGGTCCCGGCTGATTGCAGCAGTTGCGATCGAGCTGGGTGCTGGCCACGCCGCACTGCGTCCAGTTGCCGGTGCCGTAATAATTGCCGACCGAGGCGGACACGGCGGCCCAGCACCAGTTGGTCTGGGTCTGTTTCTGCATGTTGAAGTTAAGGCTGCCGGCGGCGAGGGCGCTGATTTGTTCAGCAGCCTCGACTTCGGCCAGTTGCGGGTCGAGCAGATGGCCAGTCAGGCACCTTGGCAAAGATTCGCCAGTGAATTGCGTTGCTTCTGTGGTTAACATTTTTCAATCCTCCATGAGTGAAAACAAGCGTCCAGCTTGTGTAGGTGTTGCGGTGTTGCCGAGCGATCGGTGTGCAAGGATTGCCATGTCAGATGGCGGGCTCCGATCTCGTTGCTCGATGTAACCGTAGATGTGGATATGCGTTAATGCAAATAAATAAATGCATAAATGCATTTTCAAAATCAAAAGATTGCAGCCTTCGGCCGTTCCTACAGGGATCGGTGTAGGAGCTGCCGCAGGCTGCGATCTTTTGATCTGGCTTTTAGCTTTCGGCTTTCTTCTCCGCCGTGCCCAACTCTTTCAACCGCTGATCAATCAACTGACATTTATCCGGCAGATCCGCACTGGCCGTGCCCAGATCCATCTTCTGCAACTCGGCATTGATCTCCTTGGCCTTGGCCGGATTCTGTTCGGTGAGCTTGGCGACTTCCTTGGCCAGTTGTTCGCGTTTGGCGGTGGCTTCTTCCGGTGTACAGGCCCAAACGGGCAGGGCGCAGGCGAGGGTGGCGGCGAGGGTGAGCTTGATCAGGGTTTTCATCGGGGCAGGCCTCAGTTCCGGTTAAGGCGGGTTAACCGGTTGAGGGTTTGAAGCAGTCAAAAGTTCAGTATCAAGTGCCCGAAGTGACATCACTTTATGCGATCAACAGGTAGCTTTTTTCGGCGAAACGTCAGCATTGAGATGCAAAAGTCCACTTTAGAGCGGTTGTGGAAAAAGCTGCGGTATGACTTATTGACGCTAGAATGATGGCAATCTACCATCGCGCATATCACATCGATATTGAGGGATCGAACAGACTTCTCGCAGGCTGCCCTGTGGGCGTTTTCGCATCGTTTGGACGTTCTGGCCGAAGCGCGCATTTATCCCCTCTGAAACAAAATCATAATTCTGAGGTTATGTATGGGGATGTACATAGCGATCGCGGATGGTTTCGGGTTGGCGTTAACCAGAGGGTTGTTTGACTGCATAGTCGAGAGTACCCGGGCTTGTTGTTCAGCGAAGGATAGCGATTGCCTGCTGAAAATTTATGAAACGCTGGATGAACAGGGTCAGAGCTTTATCTCACTACAAGACGTTGATGCGCTGTGTTTTAACGTTTTCTATGTTGCTTGTAAAAAAGCGATGAATGTCTTTGCTGAAAGCGAAGTGGGTCGGAGTGTTCCTTTTGACCATTTAGAGGGGATTCTCTGGAATTGGCGCGAAGTGTTAGCTTTGATGCGTACAGATGTCAGGTTCAGAGGACAAGGATGACCGGCCCATGTCTGATAGCGATGTTGTCACCTGCTTCATCGGAAATGGAGGGAAGCACGAGAGCGCCCCTTGGCTGCTCGGGGCGAACAGGATGAGCGAAGACGAGATTTATCGCCGTATTGGCCAGGTACTGATTGACACTGCACCTGATTCAGCGGTCGCAGTTATCGTTGAGGCTGAACTTTCTGCCGAGGACGATCATTGTAAATTGCTGTTTGATTATATTGATGGGACGGGAGAGAAGGACTGGTTTAGTCCGGGAAGTCCTGAAGTGGATGTCGGTATCCATAAAAGTCTGATTGCGCTCAGAAAACTGTATAAAGAGCAAAAAATGACAGCTGCGCTACCGGTCTGGAATGCGTGCGAGGTTGCGTTGGATGTTGTGCTAGGCAAGTTGAAAATTGACTTGAAATATATTGAGCCTCAAGACGATTGAAGTTTTTGATAGTGCTAAAGGTATTTACTCAAGGTAAATCCCTTGTGATGCACGCCAGTGGAAAATCAGCATCTGACTGACAGTCTTATTGATCATGGCAGCAGGCAGATTTTGCGGTACCTTCATACCGATCATGATGCCGCACCCATTCCATGATCTCGTCTTCATTCCTGCCCTTGGGCGTGAGGTCGAGGTAGTTGTAGGCGCCGACCAGCATGTCCAGACCGCGAGCGTAGGTCGAGTAGGTATGGAAAATCTCCCCGGCCTCATCACGATAAAACACACTCAACCCCGGCATTTCCTCCTCAGCGCTGTCAGTCTTTTCGTAGTTGTACGTAGCCTTTCCGGCCGCGACATCCTCAGCCCGTGCGCAAACACCGAAGTCATAGTTGAAGTCGCAACCCTCTGACGACACCCAGTCAAACTTCCAGCCCATCCGCCGCTTAAAATCCTGGAACTCATTAAACGGTGCATGAGACACAGCAACCACGGCGATATCGTGATGCGCCAAATGCAGGTTGGCGCCATCGATGTGGTCACTGAGAAACGAGCAGCCCTGGCAACCTTCTTCCCAGTCCTTGGCAAACATGAAGTGGTAAACCACCAGTTGGCTGTGTTTGCCGAACAGGTCGGCCAGCTTCATTTCGCCGTTGGGCCCCTGAAAGTGGTAGTCCTTGTCGACCTTTACCCACGGCAGCGCGCGACGTTCAGCGCTGAGGCGGTCGCGTTCCTTGGTGAAGGCTTTTTCGTGAGCAAGGTGTTTTTTACGCGCGGCGAGCCATTCTTCGCGCGATACCACCGGATGATTCTCAACGTTCATGATGATTTCTCCTGCGGGGTTGAAACCGTCTGTTTCAGACTAGTCGTTTAACCCTGCGGGAAATCGACAGACCGCCGGTCGGTCGGCTCGGCAAATGCGGCTGAACGGCTGGGAACCGCTCAGGTCACAACCTATGAACGCGCCGTAAATCACGCGCACCGGAGGTTGTATCAGGATGAAGGCTTATAACTGGGATTTGATTGAACGCTTGCTGCACGAAGTGCAGAACAGTGCAGGCCACAGTTTCGCCCCTCGGGCCTATGCCGAAGACTATGCGGCGGAGAAAGCCAGTGCGGGCGAACCGATCGAGAACCTTGATCACCTGAAAACGCTGGCTTGCGACTATGAAAGACTGTTGCTCCTGCGCGGCTATATCGCACCGCGTCCGGACGAAAAGGGCAGCACCGGAAACAATTTTGTCCTGACCCCGCGCGGTTCCAGCCTGCTGAGCCTGATCGACAGCAGCATTCCCGGCAACGATCACCCGCGTCAGGTGCTGGATGAGCAGGAGGATGCGCTGGCCGAGGCCACGTTCGACGAAGTGGCTTCAAAAGCCCAGATCGCCTGAGTTCACGCGGATCCCCCTGTAGGAGTGAGCCTGCTCGCGATTGCGGTCTTCCAATCAACATTGATGTCACTGGAAGTCCGCTATCGCGAGCAGGCTCACTCCTACATTGGATTCGGGTATGTTCAGGTTTTTTGCGCAGCTTTGAGGCACTTGAGGTCGTTGAAGTCTTTGCGCACGCCTTCGATCTTCTTCAACAAGCGCTGACGCTGTTGCGGCGTACTCTCGGCCATCAAGTCCACCGCCAGCGAGCGCCCCTGCGCTTCAGTATCGGCGAAGGCCTTGCGGTAATCCGCTGTCCATAAACTCTCTCGATTGACCAGAAGCGTCTCGATTCTCTGTGGGAATTCGGGGCTTTTGCGTTGTGCGACGGCGGCACTGAATTGCTTCTGCCAATGGGCGCGATTGGCGATCCATTGGGTGTACTGATCGCCCAACGCGGTCGACCAGGCCATGACCCGCTGTTCCTGGGTGGCGCTCAAGGGGCCGAGCCAGTCATTCAAGCGTTTAACCATCCGCGCGCCACGCTCGGCAATTTGTTGATCAAGCGGTGGTTTGAGGTATTCCTGCTGACGCTTGCGCAGATCCTTGGCAAACGCGTCATTCATCTCGGCCACTTGCTTGTCATCCAGACCTTGCAACAACTCAATGGCCGAAGGGGTGATCTCTCGAGCGGTTTCGGCAATGGCCTGCTTGGCTTCCGTCGTGCGCGCCTGTAACGCGGTATCGGTGACCTGATTGGTTTCGACCATGGTCTGCAGGCGATCAAGCCAGTCCAGATAACCCGGCAATTGCGTGGTGCAATGCCAGCTCAGGTGATCCTTGAGGCGTTCGTTGAACCAGTCTTTCTGCTCGCCGTTCATGTCCAGGTAATCGCCGAGCGTCCACGGAATGATCACGTCGAGATTGCGATAGGCCAGGCCGACACGGCTGCAGGCGCCGAGGGCGAGGGTAAAGATCAGTAGCGCGGCGATGTGTTTGAACCAGCGAGACATGGGCGAATCCTTGCGTGAGCCTGGCTTCGAGGGACTGATTCCTATGTGAACGCAGAATGAACCCGGCAGTTCAGCCGATCAATAGAACGCGCGCGCAGCCTTGAGGGTGACGAGGCCGTCGCACTCGCTGTTGTGCCCGGAGTAGGCCGAACAATCGCTGCCGCTGAGGCTGGAATTGCTGTAGATCAGGTCGAGGTCGACGCCCATGAACGGCCGGGACAATTTCACCGACCAGTCGGTAAAACTGCTGACATAACCACCGTCCACGGCGACGGGCGTGTTCATCTGGTGGGTGGTGTATTTCATGCTGACGCCGATGCCGAACGGCTGGTTGCCGCCAAGATCGGCAAACAAGGTGTTGTTCTGTTTATCCGGGTCATTGCTGAAGGCCACGCCGAAACGGCTGCCGAGCAGGGTCAGACCACCGAACAGCTCCTGGCTGTCGAGGGTGTCTACCTTGGGATAGCTGTAGTGGATCATCCCGACTTCATAGCCCAGGGTTTGATCGAAAGGTTGTTTAAAGCCGACGTAGGAATCGATTTCGAGATTCTTGCCCGGCGTGATGCCCATGCTCGGTGCGTACTGGCCGACGTAGAGGCCACTATCGTGGCTGAGGTCGAGACCGCCATGGAACGAACCGACGGCTGCCGGTTTGACCAGGCCTTGGGCCATGCTGCGGGTGGGGGTGGTGCCGAGTTTAAGATCGAAATCGCCCAGTTCACGCTGGAAAATCTGCGCGTGCGCAGTCGCGCAAGCCAGCAGGCCTACAAGTGATAAACAGGAAGATTTGTGCATGCGTCACTCCATGAACAGCGAGGGCAGGGCGGCGGGCCTGCTGAAACGCTTGATCTAGACGCGTGCAAGAATACCGGCGAATGATCGGCATTGAAGGCCGTTCGTCGATTTACTAGGATTTTTGTTTAAAACGGAGGGGATGTTGCGCGGTGCCAGTCCAGGCGCTTCGAAGCTCAAAGCGCCTCTGGACGGGTGTAAAACCGGGTGTTACTTCTTGCCCAGGCTGATCTGCTTGGACGGGCCGAATGTCTGGCCACTGACGCCTTTGGCAATTTGCTGAATCTCGCCGCCGGACTTGAGGAACGCCGCAATCTGATCATTGATCGATTCGCTGGTTTCAACGGCTGGAGCTGGCTTTGCTTTGCTGGTGGATGCTTTTACACGCATGGCGGCCATTAACCTGTAGAAAAGTAACTTGGCCAGGCATCGTACAGGAATAACTTGACAATTGCTTGGTAAATATCCCCCGGAATAACCAAGCGCTGTGCTGCATTATTCTCGATTAAATATTCGAAATATCTGGCTAACCTGCTGTTTTAAATAAGAACATTGAGGCTTTGAGGCACTGAAATATTCAACCGCGAGCGGTGACACCTGCCTGACGAGCGGCACCTCAGCCCCGCCGCACACAAGGAAAATCAGGGCGTTGCGCAAATTTCCGGAGCGTGCGGATCTGCCGCCCGACGCCCTCGACAAAAACGGGTAGAATGCCGCCCACGCAATGAGGGTTCTGGAAATGGCTTTAGTCGGGCGTTACAACAGTTTGCAAGTGGTTAAACACACTAACTTCGGTTTATATCTGGACGGCGGTGCCGACGGCGAAATTCTTTTGCCCAACCGTTATATCCCGAAAGATATTCCCAGCGAAGATGAAGACTGGCTCAACGTATTTGTTTATCTGGACAGCGAAGACAAACTTCTCGCGACGACGGAAAAACCAAAAGTTCAGGTGGGTGAATTTGCCAGTCTGAAAGTCGTTGAAGTCAACAGCATCGGTGTGTTCCTCGATTGGGGGCTGCCGAAGGACCTGTTGCTGCCGTACTCCGAAGAAAAGCGCCAGATGACCGCCGGCGAATATTGTGTGGTGCACGTCTACCTCGACAAGCACACCCGCCGCATCACCGCGACCGCGCGTCTGGATCGCTACCTCGACAAGACCCCGGCCAACTACAGCCAGGGCCAGGAAGTTGATCTGCTGGTTGCCGAAGCCACCGACATGGGTTTCAAGGCGATCATCAACAACAAGCACTGGGGTTTGATTCACAAGAACGAAATCTTCAAGTTCATGCGCGCCGGCATGAGCGAGAAGGGCTACATCAAGGAAATCCGTGCCGACGGCAAGATCGCCCTGAGCCTGCAACCGGTTGGCCAGGAAGCGGCGAGCAGCCTGAACTCGAAGATCCTAGCCAAATTGCGCGACAACAGCGGCACGCTGCCGGTCAGCGACAAGAGCGATCCGGCGTTGATCAGCAGCCTGTTCGGCGTCAGCAAAGGCAACTTCAAGAAAGCTATCGGTGCACTGTACAAGGAAGGCAAGATCGTCATTCATGCTGATCGCATTGAACTAACCTGAGCCTTGGGTGGCCCATCTTGCATGGGACACACATGAGGTCGGGTCGATGAAAAAAGTGCTGATTGCCTATGTTGCAACGCTGCTGACGTTTCTGCTGCTTGACGGCATCTGGCTCGGCCTGTTGATGGCGCCGACCTATCGCGAACTGCTCGGTCCGCTGATGCTCGAAAAACCGCTGCTGGTTCCGGCAGCGGTTTTTTATTGCCTGTATGTTTTTGGTTGCGTGATGTTTGTGGTGCTGCCGGCCGTGACGTGGCAATGGGCGGCGAAGCGGGGCGCGTTGTTAGGTCTGGTAGCTTACGGCACGTATGACCTGACTAATTGGGCGACGTTGCGCGGGTGGTCGGTGCAGGTGACGTTGTTGGACTGGGCGTGGGGGACGTTTGCCACGGCGGTGGCTTGTACTGTTGGTTTTTTGTTGGCGAGGCGGTTTGCCACGTTCTGATCCGAAATGCGGGTTGGCGGTGCGGACCTCTTCGCGAGCAAGCTCGCTCCCACAGGGAAATGCGTTCAATTGTGGGAGCGAGCTTGCTCGCGAATGGCGGCGCAGCCGACAGCCATTCACCCCTGCCGCCACTGAAGAAACAAATGTCTTTTCCAGACGGCTTTTTCCGCCCGACTGATTGATAATCCCCAGCATTGTTTTTGACCATTGGATGGCCTGCCATGTTGTGCGTGTTCGAGGTGTTGCGGTGAGTGTTGAGCGGCGTAATGCCGACAGTTTTGCCCTGCAAGTGATGATCGGCCTCTGCCTGATCTGGGGCGTACAGCAGGTGATGATCAAGTGGGCGGCGCCGGACATTGCCCCGGTGATGCAAGCAGCCGCGCGCTCGGGGATTTCCGCGCTGCTGGTCGGCTTGCTGATCTGCTGGAAGGGCGGCTGGGATCAGGTCGGCAACACCTGGCGCGGCGGCTTGCTGGCCGGTGCGCTGTTTGGTCTGGAGTTCTTCTTCATCGCCGAAGGCTTGCAACTGACCACCGCAGCACACATGTCGGTGTTCCTCTACACCGCGCCGATTTTCACTGCGCTGGGCGTGCATTTCCTGTTGGCCAGTGAGCGACTGCGACCGCTGCAATGGCTGGGCATTCTGCTCGCGTTTATCGGCATCGCGATTGCCTTCGCTGGCGGTGTGTCGTGGGACAATCTCGACCGGCGCATGCTGCTCGGTGATGCCTTTGGCGTGTTGGCCGGCGCCTGTTGGGGCGCGACCACCGTGGTGGTGCGCGCCTCACGTCTGTCGGAAGCACCGGTGACGTTGACTCTGTTCTATCAGTTGATCGTCGGCTTCCTCGGCCTGCTGCTGATTGCGCTGTTCAGCGGCCAGATCACCCACGTCAGCCTGACTCCCGTAGCGGTGGCCAGCGTGTTGTTCCAGGGGTTGGTGGTGTCGTTCTTCAGTTACCTGATCTGGTTCTGGTTGCTGCGCCGTTATCTGGCGGCCAACCTCGCGGTGTTTTCGTTCATGACGCCACTGTTTGGCGTGACCTTCGGTGTGATTTTGCTCGGCGAACAGTTGAGTCTGAACTTCGTTATCGGCGCGGTGCTGGTGTTGCTCGGCATCACCTTTGTCAGCGCCGAGCAGTGGCTGCGTCGGCGTTTGCGCAAAGCGCTGGGCCAGCGTTAGTCGATTGCATCGCCAGACCGCCGGCAATCAGCAAGCCGCTGCCGGCGATCACCAAGGCAGGGTGCAAACTGCCGCTGAAATGGCTGCTCAACGCCGCCAGCAACGGGCCACTGAGTTGGCCGAGCGCAAAGCACGCGGTGAGCATGCCGGCATTGCGCTGGGTGGCATGAGGCGCCAGTTCCCGCGAGCGTTGCATGACCAGTTGCATACACGCCAGGAACGGTGTGCCGCAGAGGATCACGCCCAGCGTGAGGCCGAGGCCGCTGCCGAGCAGGCAGGCAAACACACCGGCCGCTTGCAGCCACAACGTTGCCATCAGCCAGTGGCGGGTGGTTTCGGGATCGTGACGGCGCAGACTCACCAGCAACACGCCAAGTGCCGCGGCCAGACCGAAACACGGCCAGAACAGATCGGCCTGCCATTGTCCGTGGAACTGCGCGTTGGCCATTTGCGATAGAAAAGTCGCCGGGATGATGTAGCCGACGCCGTACAGCGCATAAATCACCGCCAGCCGCCCAATGCCCCGATTCGGCGGACTGACCGGCGCAGCAACCGCTGTTGTCGTTGCGACGGGCATTGGTAGCAATCGCCAGACGCTCAGCAACATCAGCAACGCGGCCGCCGCATATATCAGCCATAACGTCGCGGATGTCTGATTCAGCAGATGTGAGACCAGCGCCAGTAACCCTGTCAGAAAAATCCCCAACCCCGGTCCGGCAAAGACCAGTGCGCCCAAACGCGGACGACCCGCAGCGGCAGCCAGCGGCTGACTCAGCGAAGTGATCATCACCAGCACCCACGCACTTGCCACCCCTGTGCCAAAGCGCAGCACCAGGTGCGACCAGAAACCGTCAGCCCAAAACGACGCCAAGGTCAGCAGTACACACAGCCACAAGCCGCCGTGCAGACGTCTGAGAACCTGCTGCGGGCGATGGGCGAACATCGCGTCGACCGCACCGAGCAAGTAGCCGAGGTAGTTGGCCGCAGCGATCAGACCGGCGGCCGTCAGGTCGATCTGCCCTTCGCTGAGCAGGTGTGGCATTTGTGGCGTGAGGGCGAAACGCCCGATGCCCATGGCCATCATCAGGGCAACGAAGCAGGCGGATAAGCGAATCAGGGGCGACATGGTCGGGATTCCTTCGAAGGATCAATGACCGTCAGGCTAGGACTGATTGACTTTCTTTAAAATTGAATAATAGTGAGTAACTTGTTCTGTTCTGGAGAAAGGTTGTGGAATTCAGCCAACTGCGGATCTTCCAGGCCGTGGCCGAGGAGGGCTCGATCACCCGCGCCGCCGAACGCCTGCACCGGGTGCCGTCGAACCTGTCGACGCGGCTCAAACAGCTCGAAGAGCAACTCGGTGTAGAGCTTTTCGTCCGTGAGCGTCAGCGTTTGCAGCTCTCGCCTGCGGGAAAAGTCCTGCTGGATTACACCGGCAAGTTGTTTGCGTTACGCGATCAAGCCAGCGCTGCAGTCATGGGCGGGCAACCGGCGGGGGATTTTGTCCTCGGCACCATGTACAGCACGGCGGCAATTCATCTGCCGGCCTTGCTGGCGCGCTATCACAAGCAATACCCGGCGGTGAATCTGCAAGTACAGTCGGCGCCGAGTGCCGAGCTGCTGGAGGGTTTGCTCACCGGACGACTCGATGCGGCGTTGGTGGATGGTCCGCTGGAACTGGCCGGACTTGATGGTGTGCCGTTGTGCGAAGAGCGATTGGTTATGATCACCGAACCCGATCATCCGCCAGTGCACAGCGCCCGGGACGTTGAAGGGCGGTCGGTGTTCACCTTTCGTCGCGGGTGTTCGTATCGCATGCGCCTGGAGGCGTGGTTTGCGCACTACCACGCGACCATGGGCCGGGCGATGGAGATCGAGTCGTATCAGGGCATGCTCGCCTGCGTGATTGCCGGCAGCGGCGTGGCGTTGATGTCGGAGTCTATGCTGGCCAGTCTGCCGGGGCGCGAGAGTGTCGCAGTGCACCCTTTGGCCGAATCATTCGCGGGTGCGACAACATGGCTCATGTGGCGCAAAGGCATGGTCGGCGCCAACCTCAATGCCTGGATCGAGGTGCAGCAGGCCGTCTATCCTGCGGCTCAGATCGAAACCCGGGAAACAGCTTGAACCACTGCCCGCGAATTCTGTTCAATTCAGTAACAGATCATTGCGGATTTGGCCGAGCATTGCGTAGGACTTCGGACTATTATCAGTGCGAAGCGGCCTCAGAATTCCGGCCGCTCAGCACCACCCTGAAGGGGGCATGACGATGAAAGAGAAAATTCAAAACTGGCTGCACGACTTGGGTGTTGCCCTCGGTCTGATCGAACCGCCTCTGCAACCTGTACCGATCCGCACCGATGACGAGCGGCGCCGCCGTCAACAACGGCGCCGGTAACGCCCCCGATCCGAGATCAAAGGATTCAGATCAAGAGATCGCAGCCTTCGGCAGCTCCTGCACGGATAAATGTAGGAGCTGCCGAAGGCTGCGATCTTTTGCTTTTAATGACGGCCGATCTCCAGCAAAAACCGGCTCAAGTCATTCGCCGTCTTCGCGGTCTTGAGCATGCGGTCTTCCTCGGCGGTGAACGCCGTCAGTCCGAATTCATCTTCCAGATGAAAGATCAAATCCTCGATGTCGGCTTTCTCCAGGCCCAGTTGCACCAGGCTGGTGTTGTCGTTGAATTCGCGGGTTTCCAGCAGACGCCGGATATATCGATGCACGGCGGCACGCACGGCAGCTCTTCTCATGGCAGATTTTTCTGATTGTTGTTGTGCTTGAGTGAAGCAGGCCTCAGGCGTGGCTGCGCAACCACTGGTCAATCATCGAGCGCAAATGCTCCCCGGAAAAACTGCCGAAGTGCCCGCCATGCACCGTGCGGATCGGCAGCGCCTGTAAACGTCTCAGGCTGGTGGCGTAATCCTCAAGATTGGAGTGGTAGGCGTCTTCGATCAGCGGCCCGTCGTAGATGATGTCGCCGCTGAACAGGGTTTGCGTCGCCGCCTCATACAGGCTGATCCCGCCCGGCGAATGCCCCGGCGTGTGCAGCACTTGCAGCGTACGATTGCCCAGATCGAGCACATCGCCGTCCTCGACAAATCCGGTGGCCGGCGCGGCTTTGACCCGGTATTCGGCGTAGCACAACGGGCAATCCGGGTGCGCCTCGAACATGTCATCGCCGAAGTAGGCGCGGCTCAAATCATTCTCGCCATCGGGTGCGGCCAGAATGTCAGCCTCGGCGGGATGCACCAGCCGTTCAGCAAATTCATGATGGCCGGCGATGTGGTCAAAATGGCAATGACTGGCAACCGCCACCAGCGGGCGCTCGGTAATCCACGGCAACTGTTCACGCAAGCTCACCAGACCTGAACCGCTGTCCAGCAGCAAATCTTTGTCGCGCCCCTGCACATGCCACAAGTTGCAGCGGTAAAACGGCCGAATATACGGTTCATGAATCAGCTTAATGCCGTCACTCAAACTCTGTACTTCGAACCACTGATCGCGAGAAACGATCTTCATAAATCATTTTCTCCAGACGTAAAAAAACGGGTGTGGCAACCGACGCCACACCCGTCGAAGAAAGCATCAAGTCGTTACATCAGAGCTTAGATCGCACTCGCCACCGTCGCCGGGCGAGGGGAGAGCAGGCTCACCACCACAAAACTCACCAGACCCACAGCCAGGCTGTAGTAGATCGGCGTGTTCGCATCCAGACCATCCTTAAACATGAACAGCAGCGCGGTGGCGAAACCCAGGCCCATGCTGGCGATGGCGCCGGCGGTGGTCGCGCGTTTCCAGAAAATCGCACCGATCAGCGGGACCAGCATGCCGCCCACCAACAGGTTGTAAGCGAGCGTCAGCGCACTGATCACGTCATTCACCACCAGCGCGATACCCAGCACGACAACACCGGTCAGCAGTGTGAACAGGCGGTTGATGCCCAGGCTCGACTGTTTGCCGCCACGCAGTTTCGGCAGCAGGTCTTCCGTCAGCGTGGTGGCGGCGGCGAGCAGGCCGGCGCTGGCCGTGGACATCATCGCCGCCAGTGCCGCAGCGATCACCAGACCACGGATGCCGTCCGGCAGCGACAGTTTGACGATGGCGGCGAAGGCGTTGTTGACGTTGTCCAGATCCGGGATCAGCACGTGTGCAGCCATGCCGATCAGCGCGCAGGCCAGGCCGTAGAGGATGCAGTAGATACCCGCGATGCTGCCGGCGTATTGCGCGACTTTGGCGGTCTTGACGGTGAACACCCGTTGCCAGATGTCCTGACCGATCAGGATGCCGAAGAAGTAGATCATGAAGTAGGTGATGATCGTGTCCCAGCCGATGGTGGTGAAGCTGAAGGCGGTCGCCGGCAGTTTCAGCACCAGTTCGTCCCAGCCGCCGACGCGGTACAGGCAGATCGGCAACAGAATGAACATCAGGCCCACGGTCTTGATGATGAACTGGACGATGTCGGTCAGGGTCAGCGACCACATGCCGCCGATCGCCGAGTAGATCACCACCACGCCACCGCCGACGAGTACCGAAACCCAGAATGGCAGGTCAAACAGCACTTGCAGGACGGTGCCGATGGCGAGGATCGAGGTCACACCGATCATCAGCGCGTAGGCCAGCATGATTGCTGCGCTGGCCGAGCGGGCCATCGGGTTGTAGCGTTTTTCCAGGACCTGGGTAACGGTGTAGATCTTCAGTTTCAGCAGCGGTTTGGCGAGGAACAGGTTCAGCGCAACGATGCCGCAACCCAATGCCGCGCACAGCCAGAAACCGGAGATGCCGTGCACGTAGCCCAGGCGTACGGTGCCGACGGTGGACGCACCACCGAGTACGGTGGCGGCCATGGTGCCCATGTACAGGCTTGGGCCGAGATTACGGCCGGCAACGAGGAAGTCCTCGTTGGTCTTGGCCTTGCGCATGCCGAAGTAGCCGAGCAAGAGCATGCCGGCGGCGTAGATGAGGACGACGAATAAATCCAAAGCCATGATGGCGTGTCTCCGATTGTCTTTTTTATGTTGAAACAAATTTGGTTCGGTGTAGCTGCCCTTTGTGGGAGCGAGCCTGCTCGCGAAGGCGTCAGCACATTCAACAAAGATGTGTCTGACGAATTGCTTTCGCGAGCAGGCTCGCTCCCACGGGGGATCTGCGTCAGGCGGCCTGACGCAGTTCAGTTTTTTCTACGACTTGGCTGCGGGCATCCTTCGGGCCGAACACTTCGCGCGGTTCCGGGAACAGGCTCAGCAGCGTCAGGTACACCACCGAAGCCAGCCCCAGGGTCACCGGCAAGCTGATGTCGATACCACCGGCCATTTCACCCAGCGGGCCAACGAACTGCCCCGGCAAATTGACGAAGCACAAGCCCACCGCTGCGCTCGGGATCCATGCGCCCAGACCGCGCCAGTTCCAGCCGTGGCTGAACCAGTAGCGTCCGCCCTGTTCGCCGCGAGTGAACACTTGCAGGTCATCCGGGCAGTAGAAGCCGCGACGCACCAGCAGGCCGATGATCATGATCACCATCCACGGCGTGGTGCAGGTGATGATCAGCACGGCGAAGGTCGACACGCTCTGTACCAGGTTGGCCGCAAAACGGCCGATGAAGATGAAGGCAATCGACAGCACGCCGATCAGCAGCGTCGCTTTAACCCGCGACAGCACCCGTGGAAATACGCTGGACATGTCCAGCCCGGTGCCATACAGCGAAGTGGTGCCGGTGGACATGCCGCCGATCACCGCAATCAGGCACACCGGCAGGAAGAACCAGCTCGGCGACACTGCCAGCAAACCACCGACATAGTTGTTCGCCGCGATGTAGTCCGGCGCCTTGATCGCGACGATGGTCGCGGTGCTCAGGCCGAACAGGAACGGGATGAACGTGGCGATCTGCGACAGCACCACCGCCGCCATGATCCGTTGCTTGGAGGTTTCTCGCGGGATGTAGCGCGACCAGTCACCGAGGAATGCGCCGAAGGAAATCGGGTTGCTCATGGCGACCAGTGCCGCACCGATGAACGCCGCCCAGAAGCCCGGCTGCCCGAGGCTGACGGTGCCCGCGTAATGCGCGTCGAAAGGACCGGCGAAGGCGAAGATGCCCAGCAGGAACAACAGGCTGGCGCTCCACACCGCGATCTTGTTCACCCACAGCAAAAAGCGGAAGCCGTAGATGCACACGGTCAGCACCAGAATCGCGAACAGACCGTAGGCCAGGCCCAGAGTCAGGTCGGTTTCCGGCAGACCGATCAGGCGTTTTGCGCCGCCGATCAGCGCGTCCCCCGAACTCCACACCGAGAGCGAGAAAAACGCGATGGCGGTCAACAGCGACAGGAACGAACCGACGATCCGCCCGTGTACGCCGAAGTGCGCACCGGACGACACGGCATTGTTGGTGCCGTTGAGCGGGCCGAACAAGCCCATCGGTGCGAGGATCAGCGAACCGAGCAGCACGCCCGACACAATCGCCCAGACGCCGGCCTGAAAAGACAGACCGAACAGCACCGGGAAACTGCCGAGCACGGCGGTGGCAAAGGTATTCGAACCACCGAAGATCATCCGGAACAAGTCCGTCGGGCCTGCGCTGCGTTCGTGGTCCGGGATCTGCTCGACCCCGTGGGTTTCAATCTGCGTAAGGCTTTGGTCGTTGTTGTTGTTATTCATGATCTGCTCCGATCATAAAGGCGCGCCTCATCGTGCGTGAGGCGTCACCTGTTTGGCTAAGGGGATGGCAGCCCTTCCGGCATTGCGGACAAATGTTCGTGACAGGCCAGCCAAAGGCCTTGTTGTTCTAGGCTCGACGTTTGTTTCTTGAAAACAATCGTCTCGCGCTCCTGGCTGAAGTGTTGCTCCCCTTGCATGCGCAGCTCGGTGGCCACGTCATGGATGAAAATCGCCACGTCACCTTGCAGGCTGACGAAGGCGTTGCTCGAGGTGCACGCAAGCACCTCGAAGCCATCCTCGGCGCGCCAGCTGTCCCACAAGGCCTGATAGGCATCGCGCGACAGCAGCGGCTGTTCGAGGGTGTAGAAGACGAAACTCGCATCGGCGCTGAACGCGCCGAAGTAAGCTTCGCGATCGTTACGGGCAAAGGCGTCCACCAGCGCGGCGGCTGCTTGCAGAACCTGATCACGTTCGTTCATGACCCGACCCTCAGCGATGGACCACGCCAGGCAGTACGCAGAGCATTTCGTACAGCAGGTTGGCGGCCAGCAGCGAGGTGTTGCCGGTGGTGTCATAAGCGGGCGAGACTTCTACCAGATCGCAACCGATCAGGTCGAGGCCTTGGCAGCCGCGAACGATTTCAATCGCCTGAATGGTCGTCAGACCACCGATTTCCGGGGTGCCGGTGCCAGGCGCCCAGGCCGGGTCGATGCCGTCGATGTCGAAGCTCAGATACACCGGACCGCCGCCGACTTTCTCGCGCACTTCGGCCATCAGCGGTGCCAGCGACTTGTGCCAGCACTCTTCGGCCTGAACCACGCGGAAGCCCTGATCGCGGCTCCAGTTGAAGTCGTCAGCGGTGTAACCCTGCGCGCGCAAACCAATTTGCACCACGCGGTCGCAGTCCAGCAGACCTTCTTCGACAGCGCGACGGAAGGTCGTACCGTGAGCGATTTTCTCGCCGAACATGTGATCGTTGACGTCAGCGTGGGCATCGATGTGCACCAGACCGACCTTGCCGTGCTTCTTGTGAATCGCCCGCAGGATCGGCAGGGTGATGGTGTGGTCGCCACCCAGGGTCATCGGGATCACGTTGTGCTCGAGAATGTTGTCGTAGGCTTCTTCGATGATGCGCACGGCGTCGAGCAGGTTGAAGGTGTTGATCGCCACGTCACCGATGTCGGCCACCGACAGCGAGTCGAACGGCGCAGCGCCGGTGGCCATGTTGTACGGGCGGATCATCACCGATTCGGTGCGGATGTCGCGAGGCCCGAAGCGGGTGCCGGGGCGCAGCGAAGTACCGATATCCAGTGGCACGCCAACAAAGGCAGCGTCCAGGCCGGCAGCGGTCGGTACATGGGGGAGTCGGAGCATGGTGGCGATGCCGCCGAAGCGCGGCATTTCGTTGCCGCCCAGTGGTTGGTGAAGAATCTTGTCCACGGGTAAGGCCTCATCGTCTTTGTTTTATTTATGTCGGCGCACCGTTGAGCAAGGGGTCGGGCGCCGCTGTGGGGCCGATGATGCGAAATGTAGTGAGCGGAAAGAATCGCTACGGGCAAAAACTTAGTTCAGATTTTTCTAAACTAATGGTGGTGGGCGGATTAGACTTTGCGCTCTTGGGATTCTTGCCTGGCTGAACATTGCCGCCCCTCACCCCAGCCCTCTCCCGGAGGGAGAGGGGGCCGACCGAGTTGTTGGCGGAATCTGCATCGACTTGAAAAATCGAGTCGAACTCAGGATTTGAAAGCCATGGAGATCAGCTCCCTCTCCCTCACTCCCAGAGCGAGAGGGGGCCGACCGAGTTGTTGGCGGAATCTGCATCGACCTGAAAAATCGAGTCGAGCTCAGGATTTGAAAGCCATGGAGATCAGCTCCCTCTCCCTCGGGGAGAGGGCTGGGGTGAGGGGCTTTTCCCACAGACACACAGTTGCAAAGCCCGGAGTAGACATGGCCAACGCTTTACCCGACCTGAAACTGTTGCGCATCTTCGTCAGCGTCGTCCGTCATCAGGGTTTCGCCAACGCCCAGCAGGAGTTGAATCTGTCGACGTCGGCGATCAGCACCTACATGAGCCAGCTCGAAGCCGCACTTGGCCTGGTGCTCTGCCATCGCGGGCGTGGCGGGTTCAGTCTGACCAGCAAGGGCGCGTTGTTCCATCAGGAAACCCTGCGCCTGCTCGCCGAACTCGAAGGTTTCGAGCAATACGCCGCCGCGCTCAAGGGCGAACTGCGCGGCACGCTCAACCTCGGTGTGATCGACTCCACCGTCAGCGACAAGGCCTTGCCCTTCGCCGAAGCCATCGGCGCCTACAGCCAGGAGCACCCGGCGGTGCATTTGCATCTGTCGGTAATGAGCCCGTACGAATTGCAGCTCGGCGTGCAGGACAATCGTCTCGACCTGGCCATCGGTGCGTTTTCTACGCGTATGAGCGGTCTGGTCTACATGCCGCTGTATCGCGAACAACACTGGTTGTATTGCAGCAGCCGGCATCCGTTGTTCAACGAGCGGCGGATTCCCGAGCAAGTCATCACCCAGCAACGCATGGTCGGACGCGGTTACTGGAGTCAGGCGGAACTGGCCCGGCACGGTTTCAAACACAGTGCCGCGACGGTTGAAAGTATGGAGGCGCAGCTGATTCTGGTGCTGTCCGGCGCCTATATTGGTTACCTGCCGGAGCACTACGCTCAGGCCTGGGCCGACAAGGGCGATCTGCGTGTATTACTGCCGGCGACATTCGGTTATCAGGCGCCGTTCTCGATGATCATGCGCCGGGGTCGCAGCCGTGAGCCGTTGATTCAGACTTTCCGCGATTTGCTCAAAGCTCAGCTCAATCAGGCTTAAAGAAGATGTCCAGACCTCAATGCCCGCGCTGCCTGCGCCCACAAACCCATTGCCTGTGCCCGCTGATCCCGAGCCTCGACAGCCGCACGCGGGTGCTCCTGTTGCAGCATCCGAGCGAGGTCAATCATGCGTTGAATACTGCTCGATTGGCGGCACTCGGTTTGACCAATGCCGAGCTGATTGTCGGTGAGGTATTCGAGGATTTGCCGGCGCTGTTGAACCGTCCGGGGTATCAGGCGCGGTTGTTGTTTCCGGCCGATGATGCGCAGCCGATGCAGGCTTACGGCGAGTCCGATGAACCACTGTTGCTGGTCGTTCCGGATGGCACTTGGCGCAAGGCGCGCAAGATGCTGCACCTCAATCCTCTGTTGGCGGCGTTGCCACGGGTGACGTTGGCCGAAGGTGGCGTGTCGCGCTATCGCTTGCGCAAGGCCCCGGGGCCGGGGGCGTTGTCGACGATTGAGGCTATTGTTCAGGCGTTGCAGACGCTGGAGCCGTCGGCATCATTCGAGCGGTTGCTCAAGCCGTTCGAGGCGTTGATCGAGGGGCAGATTGCGGCGATGGGGGCGGAGACTTTCCAGCGTAACCATGGCGATAGATAGTCATCGTTTGTGCCGGCCTCTTCGCGAGCAGGCTCGCTCCCACATTTGATCGGAGGTGCACACAAACTCTGTGTTCACCACAAATCCCCTTGTGGGAGCGAGCCTGCTCGCGAAGGCGCCAGATCAATCACCGCAAATCTCAACACTGACTAGCGTTCGCGCATCGCCTCGGTCCGGGCTTTAAGCACCGGTTTCAGCAAGTAATCCAGCACACTTTTCTCCCCGGTAATAATGTCCACCGTCGCCACCATCCCCGGAATAATCAGCAGCGGCTTCACATCCCCGCCCAAATGGTTTTTATCGGTGCGCACCTGAATCAGATAAAAGCTGTTGCCCTTGTCATCGGTAATCGTGTCGGCGCCGATCAGCTCAAGCTTCGCGCTCAACCCGCCGTAGATCGTGTAGTCGTAGGCACTGAACTTGACCATGGCTTTCTGGCCCGGATGCAGAAACGCGACATCCTGCGGCCGCACCTTGGCCTCGATCAGCAAGTTGTCTTCCAACGGTACGATTTCAACCATGTCGCTGCCCGGTTGAACCACGCCGCCAATGGTGTTGACCTTCAATTGCTTGATCACCCCATGCACCGGTGAGGTCACGGTGGTGCGGGTGACGCGGTCGTCGATGGCGATGCTGGTGGCAGTGATTTTCGACAGGTCGGTGCGTTTCTCGTTCAGCTCTTTGGCCGCTTCCGAGCGGAAGGTTTGCTCCGACTCGTCGATCTTGCTGCGGATCTCGGCAATCGCCGATTCAGCGCGGGGAATGGCCAGCGTCGTCGCGTTCAATGAACCTCGGATCTCTACCGCGCTGCGCTTGAGGCGGAGGATTTCCACCGGTGACACCGCACCGGCTTTAACCAGCGGTTCGGACATGTTCATTTCTTGCTGCAGCAACGCCAGACTCGAGCTGAACTGACCTTGCTTGGAGCGAAATTCGGCCAGTTCCTGAGTCTTCTGCCGCAGCTGTTCACTCAACGTGCGCTGCTCACTGGCCAGTCGGCGCTGGCGTTGTTCGTAAAGTGAACGCTCGTCTTCGGCGACTTGCGGCGCCTTGGCGATCACCTCAGCGGAGAGCTTGAACGGCCGGCCCTCGGCCTCCGCCGACAGCCGTTCGACCTGCGCAGTCAGTGCATAGCGATCAGCCTCGCTTTCCCCTTTGTTTGAACGAAAGCGTGTGTCATCCAGGCGCAGCAAGGTATCGCCTTTGTTCACCATCTGCCCTTCGCGGACGAAAATTTCGGTGACGATCCCGCCTTCAAGGTTCTGGATCACCTGGACCTTGCTCGAAGGAATCGCTTTGCCTTCGCCCATGGTCACTTCTTCGAGCACGGCGAACTTGGCCCAGACCACCGCACTGATCAGCAGCGCAGCGGCCAGCCACACGGTGATCCGCGACCAGCGCGGCGAATCCTGCAAGGAAGCGCCGGCGGTTTCCGGCATGAACTCGGCTTCGGCGCTTTTGCCGAAACTGTCGAAGTAGCCGCGCTCTTTGCTATCGGAAGAAGCAGACATGGGGCAACTCCTAGACCGCCGCCGAGCCGACACGGCCCTTGCGCAGTGCATCGATGACCGCTTCTTTCGGACCGTCGGCGACGACCCGGCCGTTGTCCAGCACCAGCAATCGGTCCACCAGGCTCAGCATCGAGGTACGGTGGGTGACCAGCAGCAGCGTCTTACCTTGTACCCAGCCGTGCAGCTTCTGCCGCAGCAAGTCTTCGCTGCTGTTGTCCATGGCACTGGTGGGTTCGTCGAGCAGCATGATCGGCGGATCGAGCAGCAGCGATCGCGCCAGCAAAACGGCCTGACGTTGGCCGCCGGAAAGCAATTGTCCGCGTTCGCCCACGGGCCGGTCGAAACCTTGCGGATGCTGGCGAGCGAGTTCGGTAACGCCGGTCAGTTCGGCCACTTCAAGCATCCGCGCATCGCTGATGTAGCGCGCGCCGAGCGTGAGGTTGTCGCGCAGACTGCCGGCCAGCAGCGGCAGATCGTGAGCGACATAACCGATTTGCTGGCGCAGGTCGGCGACATCGAGCTGGCGCAGATCGAGGCCGTCGAGCAACAGCTGACCTTCCTCGGGTTCATAGAAACCCATGACCAATCGCGCCAAGGTGCTTTTGCCCGACCCGCTGCGACCGATGATGCCGACCCGCTCACCGGGTTTCAGGCTGAAGCTGACATTGCTCAGCGCCGGCGCATTCTGGCCGTTGTAGTGAAAGGTCACGCCGTTGACGTCCAGCGCGCCTTGCAATTGCGTGCGTTCCAGCGGCCGCTGCTTGCCATCGCGCTCTTGCGGCAGAGCCATCAGCGCATCGGTGCTTTTCATGGTCAGTTGCGCTTGCTGATAGCGGGTGATCAGCCCGGCGATCTGTCCCAGCGGCGCGAGTACGCGGCTGCCGAGCATGTAACTGGCGACCAGCGCACCGACGCTTAGGTTGCCGGCGATGATGCTGTAGACCCCAGCCACAATCGTCGCCATCCCCGAGAATTGTTGAATGAACAGCGTGCCATTGGTGGCCAGCGCTGACAAATTGCGCGCATGGCTGTCGAGGCGGGTGAGGGCGCCGTGGGTACTTTCCCATTTGTGCTGGCGCTCGCTTTCGGCGCTGCAGGCCTTGAGGGTTTCCAGGCCGCCGAGGGTTTCGATCAGTACGGCCTGGCGTTCGGCGCCGAGGCTCAGGCTCTTTTGCACGGTGTCACGCAGGCGCACTTGAATGATCATTGCGAAGACGATGGTGATCGGAAACGCCAGTAGCGGAATCACCACCAGCCAGCCGCCGAGCAGACCGATCACCACCAGCATCAGCACCACGAAGGGCAGGTCGATCAGGCTGGTCAGGGTTACCGCCGTGAGGAATTCTCGCAGCCCCTGAAAATCATGAATGCTCTGGGCAAAACCGCCGATGGTCGCCGGCCGTGCCTTCATCGACATGCCGGTGATGCGTTCAAATAAAGTCGCGGAAAGGATCACATCGGTTTTCTTGCCGGCAGTGTCGAGCAGGTGCGCACGCACCACCCGCAACACCAGTTCGAAACCGGTGCCGATCAGCAGCCCGATCGACAGCACCCACAAGGTCGAGGTGGCCTGATTCGGCACCACGCGGTCGTAGGTCTGCATGACGAACAGCGGCACCATCAGCCCCAACAGGTTGATCAGGAAACTCGCGAGGATCGCATCGCTGTAGAGCCATTTCGACAGCTTCAACGTGTCGCGAAACCAGGCATGCACCCGTGGCACCAGCGGTGAACGGAGGTCTTCGAGTTCGTGGCGCGGGCGGGCGAACAAGGCTTGGCCGCTGTAGTGCTCGGTGAGTTCTTCGCGGCTGATCCATTGCTCGCCGCCATCGGCTTCGCTGGGCAGGATCAGCGCTTTGCCGTCGTCGCCGAAACGCCGTAAAACAGCAGTGCGACCGTCGTTGAGCAGCAGCAGAATCGGCAAGTTGAGTGGCGAGATGTCTTTCAGCTCACGGCGCAGAATCCGCGCCTGCAACCCGGCACGGGCGGCGGCGCGGGGCAGCAGGTCCAGGCTCAAGCGTTGTTTGTTCAACGGCAGCCCGGCACTCAGGCTGGCGCGACTGACGGTGGCGCCATGCAGTTTGCAGAGGATCAACAGACCGTCGAGTAACGGATCATCGAAGCTCAGCCGCGGATCGATCCCGGTGTGGCCGGGTTCCATGCTGGTCATATTGATCGCCTCTGTTGAACGGGCACGGGAATCCACACATTGATCGTTCCCACGCTCCGCGTGGGAATGCAGCCCGGGACGCTCCGCGTCCCAAAGCGGACGCAGAGCGTCCATTGAGTCATTCCCACGCAGAGCGTGGGAACGATCAACAGGGGACTTATTTCAGTTCGGGCAGGCGCGCTTCGTTTTTGACCTCAGTCGCGGCGATCGCATCGGCCGGCAGCACCACCCGTTGTTTGCTCAGCAACTGGCCCATGTTCGCCAGCACGCGGTACATCGAATATTCCTCGGTGTAGCGGATTTCGGTGTAGCGACGGTTGGCGTTGTACAGCTCGTTTTCACTGTCGAGCAAGTCGAGCAAAGTCCGTTGGCCGAGGCCGAACTGATCCTGATACGCGGCGCGTACGCGCTTGGTGGTTTCAGCGTATTCGCGGGCGGTCGGGGTCTGTTTCTTCGCGTTTTCCATGGCGTTCCACGCCAGGCGAATGTTCTCGTTGAGCTGACGCAGGGCATTGTTGCGGATGTCCATCGCCTGGTTGATCTGGTGCGCATCGGACGCCAGTCGTGCCTTGTCGCTGCCACCGCGGAACAGGTTGTAGTTCATCACCACACCCACACGCCATTCGTTGTCGTGGCCTTCATCGCCTTGCACGTTGTTGTTCGCGCCGACGGCCGCTTCGGCATCGAAGCGCGGATAGAACGGCGACTTGGCGACTTCGTACTGGCTCTCGGCCGATTGCACGTCAGCCTGCGCGGACTTCAGGTACGGGTTGTTGTCGACCATGCTCTGCTGCGCTTCACGCAATTCGGTCGGCAGTTCGCCACGGGTCGACGCCGGGGTTTCCAGCTCATCGGGCATGCGCCCGACCACGCTGTAGAAATTCGATTCGGCGTCGGCCAGATCAACTTCAGCGGTGTCGAGGTTGTTCTGTGCCAAGGCCTTACGAGCGACCGATTGATCCGAGTCAGCGGTACTGCCGACGCCACGCTCGGTACGCAGGCCGATCTGGTCGTTGACGCGCAAATGCGCCTGCAGGTTGTTCTTGGCCAGGGTCACCAGTTCGCGACGCTTGAGTACTTCGAGATAGACCTCGATGGTGCGCAGGGCCAGATCCTGAGCGGTGCCTTGCGCGTAATACGCACGCGAATTGGACACTCCTTTGGTGCGCTCGACCTCGTTGGCGGTGTTGAAACCGTCGAACAGCATCTGCCGCAGACGCAGCTCGGACTGGGTGTAATTGAGGATTTCGGTGTGGTGATTACCGAAAGCCCGAGTGTTGGTGTTGTCGCTGTAGCCACGGCCATACGCGGCGTTCAAATCGACGGACGGATAGAAGCCGCCCTTGGCCACTTTGACTTGCTCATCTGCCGACAGGCGGGCGTCCACGCGCGAGGCCAGTTCCGGGTGAGTGGCGATGGTGCTTTGAATAGCCTCGGTAAGGTTCATGGCCTGGGCTTGAGAAGTGCAAGCCATGGCCAGCAAAACCGCGCTGCAGAGGGGGGTTAAAACGCGCATGGGTGCATCTCCCTGAGTCCTGATGGTGTGTTACTGTCGCCAAATATTTGACGATATTTTTAGGTGTAAGCGTTTCACTCTTGTAACAACAGAGCTAAGAACATCCTGAAGCGTAGCTAAGAAAAAATTTTCATAAGGCTTATGCCGAAAAAAACTTATGCGCTTTGTAAAAACCAGCACATTGTTCAGCATGAAAGCCTTTGTTTTATGCGCTTCAGGGAGCACAGAAAGGCTTGAGGAAAGTTCCACTCACTTTGCGACATACGGCGAAGTACTGCTGAAGGGGAGGGACGCGTAGCGGCTGAGGGGTGACAGATTTTTGTCACTCGGGTGATTCATCAGCGTTACGTAGCGTTAGTGGGCGTATTGCTTTGATCGGGATGCGGAAGTGCTTGATAGCACTGATGTTTCCGAAAGAAGCCACCTGCGAAACGAACTGTTGAAGGTGCGAGCGTCGCCTCCAACAACCCGGTTGAGCCATGGGCTGCTTCGCTTACCAGTGCCGACGGTGGTCGGCAGCGGAGGATTTCACATGGCAACGCTCATCGGCACAGTCACTAAAGTTATTGGCCAGGTTTTCGCCCAGTCAGCCGACGGTACCAAACGCGCACTGGTGGAGGGGGATCGACTGTTTGCCGGCGATCAACTGATCACCGGCGCAGAAGGTGCCGTCGCCGTTCATCTGCAAAACGGCCAGGAACTGACCCTCGGACGCGGCAGCAGCATGACCATGACCGGTGACCTGCTGGCGGGTCAGGCGGCGCATGTAAATGCCGCTGAGGCCGTGACCCCGAGCGACGCGCAATTGACCGATGTCGAGCAGATCCAGAAAGCCATCGCCGCCGGTGACGACCCGAGCAAAACCGCAGAAGCCACCGCGGCCGGACCGAATGCCCCAGGCGGTGCACCAGGTGAACTGGGCGGCGGCCACAGTTTTGTCTTGCTGACAGAGGTCGGCGGACGAGTCGACCCGATCATCGGTTTCCCCACCGCCGGGTTCGGCGGTATTCCCGAATTCCCTGAAGAACGCCACAACGCGGTGATCGACAACGGCGATGACACCCCGGCTGTGGTGGTGCCGCCACCGGTGAACAATCCGGTGACCCTTACCGGCCTGAATGTGGCGGGCGGCGAACTGAGCCTCAGTGAAGCCAATCTGCCTGACGGTTCGTCGGCCAACCCGGGTGCATTGACACAAAGCGGCAGCTTCACGGTGTTGGCGCCGGACGGATTGACCAGCCTGAGCATCGGCGGCATCAACGTTATCGTTGGCGGTGTGCCGATCGGCTTTGCGCAATCGATCACCTCGCAGCTGGGCAACACCCTGACCATCACCGGCTACAACCCGGCGACTGGCGTTGTCAGCTACAGCTACACCCTCAACGGCAACGAAACTCATGCGGCCGGCGACGGCGTGAACAATCTCAGCGAACAATTCACGGTGATTGCCGGCGACAGCAATGGCGACACCGCGACCGGCACGCTCGACGTCAACATCACCGACGACGTGCCCAAAGCCTTTGATGACAGCAATGGCACGGCGTCTGAAACCCAGCTGACACTGACCGGCAACGTGCTGACCAATGACGTGCAAGGTGCTGATCGCGTGCCCACCGGTCCGGTAACCCCGGGCACTTTTACTGGCACCTACGGCACCTTGGTGCTGAATGCCGACGGCACGTACACCTACACGCTGAACACCAGCGACGCGGACTTCAAAAACCTGCACGGCGGCGGCAACGGCACGGAAACCTTCGCCTACACCCTCACCGATTCCGACGGTGATACCAGCACTGCCAACCTCGTCCTGCAGATCCACAACAACGACGATTCAGTGGTCATCAATGGCCTGAACGTCGAGGGTGGCGAGCTGACGGTCTACGAGAAAAACCTCAGCGACGGCAGCACGCCGGATGCTACCGCGCTGACCCAGAGCGGCACCTTCACCATCACTGCACTCGATGGCGTCACAACGCTGACTGTCGGCGGCATCGCCGTCGTCACCAACGGCGTGGCCGCAGACTTCCCGCAATCGGTTACCACACCGCTGGGCAGCACGCTGACCATCACCGGTTTCAACGCCACCACCGGCGTGGTCAGTTACAGCTACACCCTGGTCGACAACGAAGCACATCCAGCCGCCGGCGGTGCGAACAATCTGCCTGAGCAGTTCGCCGTTACCGTGGTCGATGACAACGGCAGCACTGCCAACGGCACCCTTGACGTGAACATTGTCGATGACCTGCCAAAAGCCGTGGATGACAGCAACGCCGGTACCGCATCGGAAACCCTGCTGACGCTGACCGGCAATGTGTTGACCAACGATGTGCAAGGCGCCGACCGTGTGGTCACCAACGAAAGTACCGGGCCGATCACCGCCGGAACATTCACCGGGACTTACGGCACGCTGGTCCTCAACGCCAACGGCACGTACACCTACACTTTGAACACCAACGACGCCGACTTCAAAAACCTCCACGGCGGCGGCAATGGCACAGAAACCTTTGCCTACACCATCACCGATTCCGACGGTGATACCAGCACCGCCAACCTCGTCCTGCAGATCCACAACAACGACGATCCGGTGATCATCAACGGCCTTGACGTGAATGGCGGCGAACTCACCGTTTACGAAAAAAACCTCACTGATGGCAGCGCGCCAGACTCTACCGCGTTGACGCAAAGCGGCACGTTCACCATCACCGCACTCGATGGCGTAACAACGCTGACCGTCGGCGGCATCGCTGTCGTCACCAATGGCGTGGCCGCAGGGTTTCCACAATCGGTCACCACACCGCTGGGCAGTACGCTGACCATCACCGGTTTCAACGCGACCACCGGCGTGGTCAGCTACAGCTACACCCTGGTCGACAACGAAGCGCATCCAACTGCCAACGGCGCGAACAATCTGCCTGAGCAGTTCGCCGTTACCGTGGTCGATGACAACGGCACCACCGCTAATGGCACCCTCGATGTGAACATCGTCGACGACCTGCCCAAAGCCGTGGATGACAGCAACGCCGGCACCGCATCGGAAACCTTGCTGACCTTGACCGGCAACGTTCTGACCAACGATGTGCAAGGTGCCGATCGCGTACCCACCGGACCGGTAACCCCGGGCACGTTCACCGGTACATACGGCACTTTGGTGCTCAACGCCAACGGCACTTACACCTACACGCTGAACACCAACGACGCCGACTTCAAAAACCTGCACGGCGGCGGCAACGGCACGGAAACCTTCGCCTACACCATCACCGATTCGGACGGTGATACCAGCACGGCGAATCTGGTGCTGCAGATCCACAACAACGACGATCCGGTGATCATCAACGGCCTCGACGTCAATGGCGGCGAACTCACCGTTTACGAGAAAAATCTCACGGACGGCAGCACGCCGGACGGCACTGCGTTGACGCAAAGCGGCACGTTCACCATCACTGCGCTTGACGGCGTCACCACGCTGACCGTCGGCGGCATTGCCGTGGTCACCAACGGCGTAGCCGCAGGCTTTCCGCAATCGATTACCACGCCGCTCGGCAGTACGCTGACCATCACCGGTTTCAACGCCGCCACTGGCGTGGTCAGTTACAGCTACACCCTGGTCGACAACGAAGCGCATCCAGCCGCCAACGGCGCCAACAATCTGCCTGAGCAGTTTGCCGTCACGGTCGTTGACGATAACGGCACCACCGCCAATGCCACTCTCGATGTGAACATCGTCGACGACCTGCCGAAGGCCAACGATGACAGCAACGGAACAGCGTCAGAAAGCCAACTGACCCTGACCGGCAACGTGCTGACTAACGATGTGCAAGGTGCTGACCGTGTACCCACCGGCCCGGTTACGCCCGGCACGTTCACCGGCACTTACGGCACCTTGGTCCTCAACGCCAACGGCACTTACACCTACACGCTGAACACCAACGACACAGACTTCAAAAACCTCCACGGTGGCGGCAACGGCACGGAAACTTTCGCCTACACCCTCACCGATTCCGATGGTGATACCAGCACCGCGAACCTGGTGCTGAACATCCATAACAACGACGATCCGGTGATCCTCAACGGCCTCGACGTCAACGGCGGCGAGCTGACGGTCTACGAGAAAAACCTCAGTGATGGCACCAGCCCCGACACCCCGGCGCTGACCCAAAGTGGCACCTTCACCGTCACCGCTCTCGACGGCCTGCAAACCCTGACCGTGGGCGGTATCAATGTGGTCACCGGCGGCGTGGCCGCAGGCTTCCCGCAATCGATCGTCACGCCGCTGGGCAGCACGTTGACCATTACCGGTTACAACCCGGCGACCGGCGTGGTCAGTTACAGCTACACCTTGGTCGACAACGAAACCCATCCGAATGCCAACGGCGCCAACAGCATCACCGAGAACTTCAACGTGGTGGCGACGGATACCGATGGCAGCACCGCCAACGGCCAGATCAACGTCAACATCGTCGATGATCTGCCCAGCGCCCACCCTGACGCCGCCTCGGTGGCGGAGGGCGGCACGGTCAGCGGTAATGTGCTGAACAATGACATCGGTGGCGCCGATGGCCCGGCCGTGACCGGTGCAGTGGTCGGCGTGCGCGCCGGTGCCGACACTTCGACCTCAGCCATCGGCGGCCTCAACAGCAACATCAACGGCACCTACGGTTACTTGACTCTGGATGCCAACGGCAACGCGGTCTATCACAGCAATCCCAATGCGGTGAACGGCCCGGGTGCGGTGGATGTGTTCACCTATACCGTGCGCGATGCCGATGGCGATGAAAGCACCACCACCATCACCATCGATGTCTCCAACAGCAAACTGTGCGCGACCAGCGACACCGACGTCACCGTCTTCGAGAAAGCGCTGGATTTGACCAAGGACGGCGCGGATCTGGCGCCCGGTACGGTCACTGGCAGCGACCCGACCAGCACCGGCGAAACTGCGTCGGGCACGTTGGTCGGCTCGGTCACTGGCGCAGTCGGTGCGATCAGTTACGCGCTGGTTGGCAGTGCTACTGGCAACTACGGGCAGATCGTCCTCAACCCCAACGGCACGTACACCTACACGCTGACCTCGCCGGCGAGCACCACGCCACATGCCGACGATGGTGCCAACAGCCTGAGCGAAACCTTCACCTATCAGGCCACCGATTCGCTGGGCAACATCGTCACCAGCACCATCGTCGTCAACATCGTCGATGACGTGCCGAAAGCCGTGAACGACAGCAACGCCAACAGCGCCTCGGAAACCCAACTGTCCTTGACCGGCAATGTGCTGACCAATGATGTGCAAGGCGCCGATGTGGTCGCGACCGGGCCGAATGCCGGGCCGATCAGCGCCGGCACCTTCACCGGGACTTACGGCACGCTGGTGCTCAACGCCAACGGTACGTACACCTACACGCTGAACCCCAACGATGCCGACTTCAAAAACCTGCACGGCGGCGGCAACGACACCGAGACGTTCACCTACACCCTGACCGATGCTGACGGCGACACCAGCACTGCCAACCTGGTGCTGAACATCCACAACAACGACGATCCGGTGGTGCTCAACGGCCTCGACGTCAATGGCGGCGAACTCACCGTCTACGAGAAAAACCTCGGCGACGGCACCAGCCCCGACACCCCGGCGCTGACCCAGAGCGGCACCTTCACCGTGACCGCGCTTGATGGTCTGCAAACCCTCACAGTCGGTGGCATTGCCGTGGTCACCAACGGCGTGGCCGCAGGCTTCCCGCAATCGGTCGTCTCGCCGCTGGGCAGCACCTTCACCATCACCGGTTACAACCCGGCCACTGGCGTGATCAGCTACAGCTATACCCTGGTCGACAACGAAACCCACCCGAACGCCAACGGTGCCAACAGCCTCACCGAGAACTTCAACGTGGTGGCGACGGATACCGATGGCAGCACCGCCAACGGCCAGATCAACGTCAACATCATCGATGACCTGCCGACCGCCAAACCCGACACCAGCTCGGTGGCCGAGGGCGGTACGGTCAACGTCAGCGTATTGGGCAATGACACCAGTGGTGCCGATGGCGCAGCGACAGTGGTCGGCGTGCGAGCCGGCAGCAATACCGGCACCTCGGCCATCGGCGGCCTCAACAGCAACATCAATGGCAACTTCGGTTACCTGACCCTCGATGCGGCGGGCAACGCCGTCTATCACAGCAACCCGAACTCGGTGAGCCCACCGGGTGCCACCGACACCTTCACCTACACCATCCGCGACAGCGACGGCGATGAAAGCACCACGACCATCACCATTAATGTCGCCGACAGCAAACTGATGGCCTCGGTCGATCAGGACGTGACGGTGTATGAAAAAGCCCTCGACCTGAGCAAGGACGGCGCGGACCTGGCCCCCGGTACGGTCACCGGCAGCGACCCGACCAACACCAGCGAAACCGCCACCGGCACACTGGTTGGCGCGGTCACCGGCGGCAGCGGCGCGATCACCTACACCCTGGTTGGCAGCGCCACTGGCACCTATGGGCAGATCCAGCTCAACGCCGACGGCACCTACACCTACACGCTGACCTCGGCGCCGAAAACTTCGCCGAGCGCCAACGACGGTGCGAACACCCTTAGCGAAAGCTTCACCTACAAAGCCACCGATGCACTGGGCAACAGCACCACCAGTACCCTCGTGGTCAACATCGTCGATGACGTGCCAAAAGCCGTGGCGTCGGATCGTTCAGTAGCAGCGGTGGAGATCGATTCCAACCTGCTTATCGTTCTCGATATCTCCGGCAGTATGGCCGACGCCTCCGGTGTGCCGGGCCTGTCGCGACTGGCGCTGGCCAAGCAGGCAATCAGCGCCTTGCTCGACAAGTACGACGATCTCGGCGACGTCAAAGTCCAGCTCGTCACCTTCAGCAGCAACGCCACTGACCGAACCTCGGTATGGGTCGATGTGGCGACCGCGAAGACGATTCTCGCCGGCCTGACGGCGGGCGGTGGCACCAACTACGACGCCGCGGTGGCGGTGATGCAAACCGCGTTCAACACCTCGGGCAAACTCACCGGGGCGCAGAACGTCGGTTACTTCTTCTCGGACGGCAAACCCAACGAAGGTGACATCAACGCTGCTGACGAAGCCGCGCTGAAAAACTTCCTCGATGCCAACAACATCAAGAACTACGCGATTGGCCTGGGCAGCGGCGTGAGCAACGCCAACCTTGATCCGCTGGCCTATGACGGCATCAGCCACACCAATACCAACGCAGTGGTGGTCACCGACCTCAATCAACTCAACTCGGTGCTGTCGGGCACTGTGCAGGGCGCGCCGGTCACTGGTTCGTTGCTGGGCGAGGGCGGCACCTTCGGCGCCGATGGCGGTTTCATCAAGTCCATCGTGGTCGACGGCACCACTTACACCTACGACCCGAAAGCCCTCAGTGGCCAAGGCTCGTTGACGCCAAGCGGCGGCACCAATCACGGTACTTTCAACACCGCCAACAACACGTTGAGCATCGCCACCAATAATGGCGGCACATTGGTGATCAACCTCGACAGCGGCGACTACACCTACACCTCGCAGAAAACCACGGCGGTGGTGATCACCGAGAACATCGGCTTCACCGTCAGCGACAACGACGGCGATCTCGCCAGTTCGACCCTGACCGTCAAAGTGATCCCCAACGCGCCGCCAGTGGCGGTGGACGACCACGTCATTACCAACGTGCTCTCGGGCAATATTGTCGTACCGGGCGAACTGCTGCTGGCCAATGACACCGATCCGAACGGCGATACGCTCAACGCCACGCCCACCAGTTTCAACACGGGCTGGATCTCGAAAGCGGCGGACTTCACCGGCACCGGCGCGATCAATTTCACCGGCACCAACGTCAACACCGCCGCCAACCAGAACCTGGCCAACGTGCGTAATTCGTTCAGTGCCAACGCTGCGACAATGACTGCCGTGCTGGTGGTCAGCGGCTATCTCGGCGCGGTGACCAACAGCAACGCTAACGATGAAGACCGCATCACCGTCAACCTGCGCCAGGGCGAAACCCTCAACCTTGATCACAATCTGGCGGCCGGTCACGTCACCATGGAGTACTCGATCAACGGTGGCGCCTACACAACCCTGGCGGACGGGCAAACCCTCACCGCCTCGGCCGATGGTGTTTATCAGATCCACATCACCAATATCACCAACACCTCGGGTGGCAACGTCAACGCGGCGGAAAACTATCAGCTGACGATGACCCTCAACTACGCCGGGGCGCATGACATTACCCCGGACTTCCACGGCAGCTACACCGCCAATGACAACCATGGCGGCAGCGATACCGCCAATGTGAGCATCAGCTATCAGGACGGCCACACCCTCACCGGCACCTCGGGGGATGACGTGCTGGTGGCCGGCAGCGGCGACAACATCATCAACGCTGGCGACGGCAACGATGTGCTCACCGCAGGCTCTGGCAACAACGAGCTGCACGGCGGCGCCGGTAACGATTTGCTCTACAGCGGCCCGGGCAATGATCTGCTCGACGGCGGCACTGGCAGCGACACCGCCAGCTACGCCCATGCCACGGCTGCCGTCACCGTCAACCTCGGCCTGCTCGGTGCGCAAAACACCCTCGGCGCCGGCACTGACACCCTGACCGGCATCGAAAACCTGGTCGGCTCGAACTTCAACGACACCCTCACCGGCGATAACAATAACAACGTCATCAACGGCGGCCTCGGTAACGACATCCTCAACGGTGGCGGCGGTGATGACCTGCTGATTGGCGGTATGGGCAACAACACCATGACCGGTGGCGCAGGGGCCGACACCTTCCAGTGGCTCAAGGGCAACAGCGGCCACGACCTCATCACCGACTTCACCCCCGGCACCGACAAGCTCGACCTGTCGCAACTGCTGCAAGGTGAAAACGGTACCACCGCCTCGCTGGATGACTACCTGCACTTCACCGTCACCGGCAGCGGTGCCTCGGTGCTTACCAGCATCGACGTCAGCGCCATGGCTGGCGCCACGCCGAACCAGACCATCGACCTGGCCGGCGTCAACCTCGCCAGCCACTACGGTGTGACGCCGGGGGCGGGCGGGGTGGTGGCTGGCGGGCATGACACGGCGACGATCATCAGTGGGATGCTGAATGATCATTCGTTGAAGGTGGATACCGTGTAAGCGACTTTTGATTCGGGCCTGAAACGACAAAACCCGCCGTCCCGATCATCGGGGCGGCGGGTTTTTTCTGTCTGATGATATGGCGTTGCTCATTCTGGCCCCTTCGCGAGCAGGCTCGCTCCCACATTGGAACGCGGTCACTGTGGGAGCGAGCCTGCTCGCGAAAGCGCCAGATCTGACGCCGCATAACTCAGCGGTTGATCACGCCTGCATCAACCCGGCAACTCCAGATTATCCATCACCCGATTCACCGCCAGCTCCCCGAGCATGATCAGTTGCGCGATCCCCAGCAGCGTCCTGCGCTGCGACGCGGGGATGAGATGGGCGAAGTCATGGGCGATGGTTCTGGCTGAGGCGAGTGTTTCGCTGGCATCGGCCAGCAGTTCTTCATTTTTGAAGTCTGCGGTCACGGCGTACATCCGGCGGGTTTTTCGGGGCGGTGGCGTGGAGCCGGGTGGGCAGAGATAGTGGTCGAGAGCGCGTTCGGCGGCGTCGTTGAGCTTTTTTGAATCGAGGGATTCGTAGGGGGAGGCGAGATCGGTTTCGGGCGGGTTGGGTGTTGGTTTGATCATGGTGAAGCTCCTATAAGAGTGGAGCCGCCCAGAACTGTCGCTAAACAGGAAGGTGGCGGCTGTACGCAGGTTAGCGAACCGGTTATAGGCACCCGGCAGACCCGAGGGTCTCCCGCATACAGCCACCATAGCGAAGTTGCAGACATTGAATCTGCCACAAAGCATGGAGCGCTGATGCACCTATTACAGATTTGGGTCGCTAAACCCGATCGCTGACTCTTCAGCGACCGCACCACAATAGAACCCGACCCCAAGGCGCACAAGCCGGCGGATTCTGGCGTAGCTGTAGGCAATGGCGCAAGAATTTGTAGCCTGTAAGGCGTGTCTGAAGGTGTCTTTTAAACAATGTTGTTTAAAGGCAAAGAGGCTCAGGATTTGCGCAAAGTCTTCTGCCGCAAAATATAAACCGTCACCAACACCGCACTGGTCAACATGAACCCCCGCGCCCACGGCAATGGCACCAGGTAACACGAGAACAGAATGCTCGCCCACATCAGCCCGATCGCGTAGACCTTGCCTTTGAGCGGAATGCCGTTGCCATCGAGGTAATCGCGGATCCATGGCCCGAGCCGTGGATGCTCGACCAGCCATTGATAGAAACGCGGAGAGCTGCGCGCGAAGCAGGCTGCGGCGAGCAGAAGGAAAGGGGTGGTAGGCAGGACGGGCAGGAAAATCCCGATCACCCCCAATGCCACGCTGAGCCAGCCGACGGCCAGCAAGAAGTAGCGCAACATCAGGGATCGGTTGCCTATGGGATTGTCCATAGGCCGGATCTTAGTGGTGGCGAGGCTTGAGGATCGCCGGTTTTTCGTCGGGTGCCTGGCACAGCAGGTACAGCGCGGTCAGGGCTTCCGGGATCTGCACGATCATGTCGTCCATCAGGTTGGCGTCCTTGGCAATGTCTTCGAACTCGGGTTGTTCGTCGAACAGGCCCGAACCAACCATGATCGGCAGGAGCATTTCGCTGACTTCTTCTTCGGCGGTTTCGAACCAGGCCGCTTCACGCAGGAACACGCCTTCCATGAAGCCGATGCACCAGCCGCGCAGTTCGGAATCGTCCGGCTCGTCGCCCAGGTCCAGTTCGCATGGCAGTTCGAATTCTTCATCCGAAGCCAGTTGACGGGCGATGTGCGCCTTAAGGCCGATCAGGGTGGCTTCGATCTCTTCGCGCTGGGCGTCGCTGCTGTAATGCGGCTCTTCGGCGAACAGGGCGTCGATCCACTCACGCTCCGGTACGTCTTCAGCGCAGATCGACAGCGCGGTCAGGTAGCCGTGAGCGGCCACGTAATCCAGCGCCTCGTCATGCAGCTCGTCGGCGTCGAGGAAAACTTGCAGGCGGGTCAGTTGCTCAGCGAAGGACATTACGGGGCTACCTTGGGGAATAAACAATGCGGGAATTCTAGGCCTTCTTGCGCGCTCAAGCCAGCCGCATGGCAGATTTGCCCGAATTACAGGACTTACTGGACAACAGGAATAACCCTGTGGGAGCGAGCCTGCTCGCGAAGGCGGTGCATCAGACACTTTTGCATCGACTGACGCGCCGCTTTCGCGAGCAGTCTCGCTCCCACAGGGTATTTGTTGTGTGGCAGGTTTATCAGTGTCTTATCAGCGGCACCCTGTGCAGGGAAGGGCTCGGGTATACTGCCGCGTTTTGCGATCCCTGCCCGCCTTGCGGCTGTCGTGCAATGCGCTCTTACGTTTTGTTTAAGCAGCCCCGGCTGTTCTGAACCAGCCTGCGCAGGGATGTATTGGTAGATTTTTGGAGTTTTTATGCTCGAACAGGCTCAACGCGTCCTCAAGGACATCTTCGGCTACGACAGTTTCCGTGGCCGTCAGGGTGCAATCATTGAGCGCGTGGCCAGCGGTGGTGATGCGCTGGTGCTGATGCCTACCGGTGGCGGCAAGTCCCTGTGCTTCCAGGTGCCGGCGCTGTTGCGCGATGGTCTGGCGGTGGTGGTCTCGCCGCTGATCGCGCTGATGGACGATCAGGTCGCCACCCTCGAAGAACTCGGTGTGGCCGCCGCCGCGCTTAACTCCACGTTGAGCGCCGAGCAGCAGCGTGACCTCGCGGCGCGGATCAAGCGCGGTGAAGTGAAGATGTTGTATCTGGCGCCCGAGCGCCTCGTGCAGCCGCGCATGCTGTCGTTCCTGCAAGGCCTGAACATTGCGCTGTTCGCCATTGACGAAGCGCACTGCGTGTCGCAATGGGGTCACGATTTCCGTCCGGAATACCTGCAACTGGGCCAGTTGGCCGAGATGTTCCCCGACGTACCGCGCATTGCCCTGACCGCCACCGCCGACAAGCGTACCCGCGAGGAAATCGTCACGCGTTTGCACCTGCAAAATGCCGAGCGCTTCCTGTCGAGTTTCGACCGTCCGAACATCTTTTACCGCATCGTGCCCAAGGAGCAGCCGCGCAAGCAGTTGCTGGCGTTCCTGGCCGAGCGGCGCAGCGATGCCGGCATCGTCTATTGTCTGTCGCGCAAGAAAGTCGAGGAGGTCGCAGCGTTCCTCAGCGAGCAGGGCTTCCCGGCGTTGCCGTATCACGCCGGTCTGCCAAATGATCTACGTGCCTTCAACCAGAAGCGCTTCCTCAACGAGGAAGGCCTGATCATGGTCGCCACCGTGGCGTTCGGCATGGGCATCGACAAGCCAAACGTGCGCTTCGTCGCGCACCTTGATCTGCCGAAATCCCTCGAGGCGTATTACCAGGAAACCGGGCGCGGCGGCCGTGATGGTCTGCCGGCGGATGCGTGGATGGCTTACGGTCTGCAAGACGTGGTAATGCTCAAGCAGATGCTGCAGAACTCCGAAGGCGACGAGCGGCACAAGCGTCTGGAGCAACACAAGCTCGACGCGATGCTGTCGCTGTGCGAAGAAACCCGTTGCCGCCGTCAGACCCTGCTCGCGTACTTCGATGAAGACATGCCCGAGCCGTGCGGCCATTGCGACAACTGCGTCGACGGCGTGCAGACCTGGGACGCCACCGAACCGGCGCGTCAGGCGCTGTCGGCGATTTTCCGTACCGGCCAGCGTTATGGCGTCGGTCATCTGGTTGACGTGCTGCTGGGCAAGGAAAACGAAAAAGTCCGCAGTTTTGGCCATCAGCATCTGTCGGTGTACGGCGTCGGCAAGGCACTGAACGAGAGCGAGTGGCGCTCGCTGTTCCGCCAATTGGTCGCGCGCGGACTGGCGGATGTCGACCACGAAGGTTATGGCGGTCTGCGTCTGAATGACAGTTGCCGGCCATTGCTCAAGGGCGAAGTGAGCCTTGAGTTGCGCCGCGACCTCAAACCACAGGTCACCGCCAAAACCGCCAGCAAGAGCCCGGCCAGCCAACTGGTGCGCGGCGAAGAGCGCGAACAATGGGAAGCCTTGCGCGCGCTGCGACGCAAACTGGCCGAAGAACACGGTGTGCCGCCGTACGTCATCTTCCCCGACTCGACGCTGCTGGAAATGCTGCGCAGCCAACCGACTTCGCTGGCGGAAATGGCCCGGGTCAGCGGCGTCGGTGCGCGCAAGCTGGAGCGCTACGGCGATGCCTTCCTCGAAGTGCTCGGTGGCGAGGTCGAGGCGCCGAAAGCGGTGGCCGATGTGCGCCACGAACTGATTACCCTGGCTCGCGCCGGCATGACGCCGCTGCAGATCGCCGGTCAGTTGCAGTGCTCGGAGAAGAACGTCTACACCATGCTTGCCGAGGCGATTGGCAAGCAGCAGTTGTCGCTGGAACAGGCGCTGGACTTGCCGGAAGAGTTGATGGGCGAAGTGCAGGATGCGTTCCTCGATGGCGAGGGCGAGTTGCCATCGGTCGCTGAGGTTGCGGAGCTGTTTGCCGGGCGTGTGCCGGAAGGCGTGCTTTACTGCGTGAGGGCTGCGTTGCAATCGGAATTCGAGATGTAATTTGGCCTGGCCCTCACCCCAGCCCTCTCCCAGAGGGAGAGGGGGCCGACCGAGCTGTCTTGCGCTATACATCGACCTGAAAACCCGAGTCGATTATGGATTCACCAAAGCACGCTCAAGTCGCTGAATATCCCGAGCATCCCCCCATTCAGTCCCCTCTCCCTTTGGGAGAGGGCTAGGGTGAGGGCCGTCCAATTCCGGATTCAGCAAAGCATTGCCAAGTCGCTGAATATCTGAAGCATCCCCCATTCAGTCCCCTCTCCCTTTGGGAGAGGGCTAGGGCTAGGGTGAGGGGGGCTCAAGATGTAACGATTCAGTACAGACCGCCACTTGCCTATAACTGCAGCTCATGCTTAGCTGGCTAATAATTAGAAATTTCTTATTTTAAGTCTAACCGTGAGTGTTTTATGCCGTTAACCGATCAACACCGCTTTGGCATGCAACTGGCCCAGATGTCCCGTGGCTGGCGTGCCGAACTGGATCGACGCCTCGCCGGGTTGGGGCTTTCCCAGGCGCGCTGGCTGGTGCTGCTGCATCTGGCGCGTTTTGAAGAAGCACCGACCCAACGCGAGCTGGCGCAGAGCGTCGGCGTAGAAGGTCCGACCCTTGCGCGCTTGCTCGATAGTCTGGAAAGTCAGGGCCTGGTGCAACGCCAGTCCGTGATGGAAGACCGCCGGGCAAAAAAGATCGTCCTCTGCGCGCCGGCCCTGCCGCTGATCGAACAAATCGAAACCATTGCCACGCAACTGCGCCACGAATTGTTCGAAGGCGTCGACGAAGCGGATTTAAAGGTGTGCATGCGGGTTCACGGGCACATTCTGGCTAACCTGGAAAAATCTTGAGGCACATCCACGTGCCGGATCTTTGAGAGATCGCGCGGAGCCGACTATAAGAACTACTGGGCAATATCGTGTTCGTACCGGATGTGCGAACGCATAGAAGTCGGTTTTGCTTATTTAAGGGATGCTCATGCTCGCAAGTCGGCACGTGGTACTGCGCAGTGGCGCCAAATGGTTGCTGGTCGCTGGCATATTCAGCTATTCGGCCGGGTCGATGGCCTTGGGGCTGGGCGATATCACTGTTCATTCAGGCCTCAACCAGCCGCTCAAGGCCGACATCGCCTTGATCGATGTTGGTGGGCTGACGCAAAACGATCTCTCGGTGAGCCTGGCCACGGCAGACGAGTTCGCTCAGGCCGGGGTCGAGCGGGTGTTTTTTCTCAACGACCTCAAGTTCATTCCGATTCTGCATGGCAATCGCCAGATGATCCGGGTGACGTCCAGCAAACCGGTCAACGAACCCTTTGTGAATTTCCTTGTGCAGCTCAATCAGCCCAATGGCCGGTTGCTGCGTGAATACACGGTGTTGATCGACCCACCGGGTTCGCCGGGTATCGTACCGGCCACTGATGAGCCGGATCCACGTGCGCAATCCTCCGAATTCCCCACTGTCGAACCTGCCGTGGCTGCACCACAGGCGCCTCAAGCCAGGCGTGATACCGTGCCAGCCCCCACGCCTGCGACCCCTCCCGCCAACGAAGCACTGGCTGAGCAGTTGGCAGCCAGTGTGTTGCTGAACCAGCAATTGCAAAAGAGCGTCGATGAGCTGAACGCCAAACTGCAAACACAGGATGTGCAGATTGCCGCTGGCAAGAAGCAGATTACTGAGCTGCAAACGCAATTGGTCGAACTCAGGAAAGCACCGCCACCGATCGAGGTAACCCCGGCATCTGTCCCGGTGGTGGCACCTGTTGAGTCCACAGATGACGGTTTGAACTGGCCATTGCTCGGTGGCCTGTTGCTGTTGCTGGGGGCCTTGGCCGGGTTGTTCGTACACCGTCGGCGGCAACAACGGATACCGACTGACGAGCCGCTGCCGCTTTTGCCGCAGGGGCGTGAGCCGGACGTAGCTGCTGCCGAAAGCGCAGAACCCGTCAGTACTCATGCTTCAGCCCAACACCGCGAAGAACCGGCGGCTGGCGATGTATTGGAGGCGGTGGGGATCTATCTGGCGTATGGCCGACTGGGCGAAGCCTGCGGATTGCTGCGCGATGCCTTGCACAAGGAGCCGGAGCGCACCGACATCGGTTTGCAGCTGCTTGAAGTGCTGGGGCGACAGGGTGATAGCACCGCGTACGAACAACAGGAAAGTCATTTGCGTGAGCAGGGCGTGGATACCCAGACGTTGCAGGATGTTCGCGCCCGACATCCGAAACTCGCGGTTACCGCAGCGTTGGCCGCTGTGCCGCCGATCGTGGCGGCGGTTCCTGTTGTTGCAGCACAACCAGCGCCTGAAGCTGATTTCGAGTTGAATCTGGGCGAGCTGTCGATGGATTCCAGTTGGGATCTGGAAGACAGTCGCTCGGCCACCGATGAGCAACCGGCAGACACCTCGGCGCTCGGCTCCGGTCTGCAAGTGCTGCCACAGGACTTTGAATTGCCGCAAGCGTCCAGCGAAGATCCTGAGCTAGAGTGGATCCCTGAACCGGGCGCCGAGCCGCTGGACGAAGATTTTCTCAATGAGTTTGCCGATGCCGAGCCGTCACTGGCGTTGCCACCGCTGGACTTGCAGGAACCTGAGCCGCTACACGACGAAAACTCCGAAAAGCTCGAACAGGCGCAGACGTGCATTGACGACGGTGATATCGACAGTGCGATTGCGTTGCTCAATGAATTGCTCAAAGAGGGCGATGAACCTTTGAAGCAAACGGCGCGGACGTTGCTGGCGGGGATTCGCTGAATCCCTGATCGATTTGCGGTTGATCTGATACCGCCTTCGCGAGCAGGCTCGCTCCCACAATTGGAACGCTTTCCCCTGTAGGCCTTCGCCTGCTCGCGAAGACGGACCTCCAGTCAACATCAATTCATGACCCTGGTCAGAAGGTCTGCCCCAGATTCAGATAAACCGCCTGCTCATTCGCATCATTCAACCCATAACTGAAATTCAACGGCCCCAGCGGCGTGTCGAAACCGATAAACACGCTTGCGGCGTTGATGTAGCCACTGTCGAACTCATTGTCGTTGTTCCACGCCCGTCCACGCTCCAGCGATGCGCCGGCATACAGCGGGAAATCCAGCGGCAGATACGAACGCGGCGTCAACCGGCGGTAGTACACCGCGCGCATCAGGCTAATGTTCTGCCCGGAAATCGCGTCTTCACGGAAGCCCGACAACTGCCGCGCACCGCCGAGCAGAAAGCTTGAGGTCACCACGTTGGCATCATCCAGCGTCCGCCCGTAGCGTCCGCCAAGAATCAGTGTATCCGGGCCATGGCTCATGGCTTTATCGATTTTAAAGTCCCACTGTCGATAGCGCGTGTCCGACCCCAGGCCCGGTTCAAACTGCGTCAGCGTCAGGCTGACGTCCTTGCCTTCGTGAGGGAAGTAAACGTTATCCAGCGAGTCGTAGGAATACTTCAGCGTATAGAAGCCTTCGTTGAAGTTTTCACTCGGCAGATCCTGATCGCCAATGCGCACATCGGCCTTGCCCCAGGCCTCGCCGACGCCGAAGCGCACCTCGCCGTTGTTGCCGATCTGTCGGCCGAAATTGAGGCCGAAACCGTAGCGCTCGACGCGATACTGCGCGATCGGATCGTTGTCGAGCACGGCTTCAACGTTCTGCGCTTCGAACGAGGCGTACGGCGCGACGAAGTAACGCGAGCCGACGTCCAGCGGTTGGTAGAACTCGGTGTACAGCTCTTGTTTGTCGCCAATTTGCGCACGGGTCAGCCATTCAGCGCCGAGGCGGTTGATGCCGTTGATGCGGTAGCTGGCGCCGAGGTTGAAGGCGCTGTCGCCGCGCATGTCATCCGACAGATTGAGGCCAACCCGCAAGTAATCGGTGCCACTGCGTTTGCCTCGGGCGCTGATCACCAGCGTGTGATCCTGGCCTTTGTGCACCACGCGGTATTGCACCTGCTCGAAGTAATCGAGGCCGTACAAGGTGCCCATGTCCGAATGCAAACGTCCCAGATCCAGCGGTTCGCCGATGTGCTGACGAATGTAGTAGCGGATCACATCGTCATCGACTTTCGAGTCGTTCTCGACACGGATCGCGGTGATGATCGGCGTGCGTTGACCCGGCGAGCGCGCGGCGTTGAGTTCGGCGTCCTGAGATTCGACGGGTTTGAGCACGGCGAGGCGTGCGTCGAGGATTCGGGTGGCGCGGTAACCGGCGTCGATCATCTCCTGAGCCTTGCCGAAATCGGTGACGCCGAACGCCGCCAGCGCCGGCTGGATCAGCACATCGGAAGGCTTCAGGGCCGCCAGTTGCTCTTCGGAGTTGCTGCGCGTCATCAGGGTGATCGACTGGTTCAGTACATCGACCACAGTGGTCAGTTGTTTGCGATTGCGCAGCGGGGTGCCGATGTCGACGACGATGGCCACGTCAACGCCCATCTCACGCGCGACATCGAGTGGGATGTTGTCGGTCATGCCGCCGTCCACCAGCAACCGGCCATCGAGTTCGACCGGGGCGAATACCGCCGGGATCGACATGCTCGCGCGGATCACCTGGGGCAAGTGGCCTTTGCGGAACACCACTTTTTCGCCGTTGGCAATGTCGGTGGCCACGGCGCGGAACGGGATCGGCAGTTTGTCGAAATCCCGGGTATCGCTGGTATGCGCCAACAGACTTTCCAGCAGCAGCGCGAGGTTCTGGCCCTGAATCACGCCCAGTGGCAGGCCGAGACTGCCGTCGTCGCGAAAGCTGAGTTTCTGTTTGACCAGAAAGTCGCGGTCATCCTGCTTGCGCCGAAACGGCACGTCTTCACGCGGCGGGGCGTCGGACAGTGCGGCTTGCCAGTCGATGTTCAGCGCGAGTTTTTCCAGCTCATCGATCTTGTAACCCGAGGCGTACAAGCCACCGACCACCGCACCCATGCTCGTGCCGGCGATCGCATCGATCTTGATGCCTTGCTCTTCCAGGGCCTTGAGCACCCCGATATGCGCCAGCCCGCGCGCGGCACCGCCAGACAGCACCAGGCCGACTTTTGGCCGTGAAGCTTCACTGGCATGGACCAGCAGAGGAAGAAAACCAAGCAGCAGGCAGAACAGCAGACGGCGCATTGTGAGTCTCGGGGCAAGCATTAAAGCCGGCTATTATAGCGGCGCCCTCTGTCTCAGGAGTTTCAGCAAACATGACTGTCGCAAAAGCAGAAGTTGTCATCACCTATTGCACCCAATGCCAGTGGCTGCTGCGCGCCGCGTGGCTGGCGCAGGAACTGCTCAGCACCTTTGCTGATGACCTCGGCAAAGTCTCGTTGGTGCCGGCCACCGGCGGAGTGTTTCAGATAACCTGCGCAGGCGTGCAGATCTGGGAGCGCAAGGCTGACGGCGGCTTTCCGGAAGCCAAGGTGCTGAAGCAACGAGTTCGCGATCAGATCGATCCTGACCGCGACCTCGGTCACAACGACCGCAGTCAGTGAGACGCGGCCTCGGCGGCGACGGTTTTCTTGTCGGCGCTGCCGGACATCCGCGCGGAAACGACGATGGCGATGATGATCAGTGCGCCGCCCATCAACATCCGCAGCGTCGGGTTTTCGTTGAACAGCAGCCAGGCGATGGTAATGCCGTAAACCGGCTCCATGGCAAACACCACCGCCGCCGTGCGTGCTTTGATCACCGCCAGACTGGCGACGAACAGGCTATGAGCGACGCCAGTGCAGAACACCCCGAGCAAGCCGATCCACAGCCAGTCCAGTGCCCGCACTTCGCTCAATTGCGGTGCCGCAACCGGCAGCAGACACAGTGCCACCACGACGTTTTGGCACAGTGCCGCTTGCACCGCCGGGATGCGCCCGGAGCTGGCGCGGTTGGTCAGTGACAGCAGCGAGAACAACAAACCCGATAACACCGCCCATAGCAGGCCGGTGGTTGCGCCGCTGGCCAGATCGAACGCCGGGGTTACCAGCACCAGACCAACCGTCACCAAGACCACGAGGATGATTTCGTTGGCGCGGATGCGTTCGCGGAAAATCAGCCCTTCAAGTATCACCGTGAAGGCCGGGAAACTGGCAAAGCCCAATGTTGCGATGGCGACACCAGCGACCTTCACCGAAACAAAGAAGCTCACCCAGTGCCCAGCCAGCAATACGCCGCTAAGGGCCAGACGCCGCCAGTCCACGGCCTGCAGTTTCTGCCAGCCACTCTGGCTGGCGAAACGGGCGAAGAACGCCAAGGCAAGTACGGCAAACGCAGCACGACCGAAGACGATCACAGCGGGGGAGGCGGCAGCGAGCTTGCCGAACACACCGGTCAGGCCAAACATCAAAGCACCGATATGCAGAGCGCCGAGGGCGGTACGCGGAGTCATTGCCATCCTTAATCCAGACACGGTTTCTTGTGATTGATCGTTCCCACGCGGAGCGCGGGAACGATCAATAAGTCCATTGAACCCTGTATCGGCCTACAAGTCTGTCGGCAGGCTATCGTCTTTTGTCGCAGGAATCGCGCCGAAGCTGGCCGGGTGATGCACCGAACTCACGCAGGACCGCGGCCGAGAAGGCACTTTGCGAGCTGTAGCCGACGCGACTGGCAATCTCGCCAATCTGCAGGGCTGTGTCGTGCAGCAGTTGCACCGCCAGATGCAAGCGTCGACTGCGGATGTAATCCATCGGCGTCTGCCCGCATTCGGCCATGAACCGTGCATGCAGGCGGGCATTGGACAATCCGGCGACCCGTGCCAGATCGGCGACTTGCAGCGGATAAGCGGCGTGTTGTTCGATGTGCGCATCCAGCGCGGCATAGGGCAGGCGGCGGGAGGCAACTTCGGCAGGCTGCGCGTGATTGAGACTGGCCAGCAGCAACACCGCGCCTTGTTGCGCGATCAACGGATCGCTGACCGGACTGTTCGCCAGCCAGCTGACCAACTGGTTTTGCCCGGAATCCAGCGACAGGCGCGCCGGTTGATCGAGCAAACGATGACTGGCATCGGCATGCTCGCCCAATGAATCTGTCACCCATTGCCCGTCCGGAATATCCAGCACCAGACAGCGGCTGCCGTCGGGACTGCCGCAGGCATGATGAGCGCCGGACGGAATCACCACAAAACTCTGCTGACGCACCTGACTGCCGCAACCCTCGACCTCGAAATCCAGCGCACCAGACAACCCGAACACCAATTGCGCATGCTCGTGGCTGTGCACGATCAAATCGTGGGTGTACTGACGCAGGGTGAGGATCGGTCGCATGGCAGGTCGTCTCCGAAGTGATCGCCAGTCTACACCGGCGCACGCAGAATGCGTTGTCACAGGACTGACTCGCACTTGTCATGGTCGATTAACCGGGCAGGCGCAGAGTGGCGAAAACATCGCAGAGGGTTGCCCATGACCAGCGCCGAGCTCGCCAGACCCAGCCGTAAACAACGCGTGCGCACCCTGTGGATATCCGACGTGCACCTGGGCACGCGGGATTGCCAGGCCGAGCATTTGTCGACGTTTCTCAAGGGTTATCACGCCGACAAGATCTACCTGGTCGGCGACATCATTGACGGCTGGAAGCTGCGCGGCGGCATGTACTGGCCACAAGCGCACACCAACGTGATCCGCCGTTTGCTGACCATGAGCAAGCGCGGCACCGAGGTGATTTATGTCACCGGCAACCACGACGAATTCCTGCGTCGTTATTCGAAGCTGATCCTGGGCAACATCCAGTTGGTTGACGAGGCGGTGCATGTCACGGCCGATGGTCGACATCTGCTGGTGATTCACGGCGATCAGTTCGATGTGATCACCCGTTATCACCGCTGGCTGGCGTTCCTTGGTGACTCCGCCTACGAATTCACCCTGACCCTCAATCGCTGGCTCAACCACTGGCGTGCGCGTTATGGCTACGGTTACTGGTCGTTGTCGGCGTACCTGAAACACAAGGTGAAAACGGCAGTGAGTTTCATCAGCGACTTTGAAGAGGCCATCGCCCATGAATGCGTGAAGCGCGAATTGCATGGCGTGGTCTGCGGGCACATTCACCACGCCGAGATCCGCAAGGTGGGCGAGGTGGACTACCTCAATTGCGGTGATTGGGTGGAGTCATGCACGGCGCTGATCGAGCACTGGGACGGCACGATCGAGTTGTATCGGCTGGCGGATGCACAGGCGCGAGAGGCGGAGCTAAAGGCGGCCAAAGTCGCTGAACTCGCATAAAAGCAAAAGATCGCAGCCTTCGGCAGCTCCTACAGAGGTACACCTTCCAATGTAGGAGCTGCCGAAGGCTGCGATCTTTTGATCTTAGGCCAGGCTGTGTTCCTCCATTGCGGCCTTGTAAATCGAGTTCTTCGGCTGTGCAAACAGTCTTTCCATCATCGGCTCGAAGAAACTCAATGGCAGTGTGTCGTACTCCGGATCAAACGCCGCCGCATCGTATTTGGCACAGAACTCGGCGGTCGCCTGATACTGCGGATGACCGGCGAACTGCTCGCGCAGATGCCGATCCATGCCCAGATGATGAAAGAAGTAGTAACCCTGAAACACCCCATGCTTCTCGACCATCCACAGATTCTCGGCACTGACGAACGGCTTTAAAATCGCCGCAGCAATGTCCGGATGGTTATACGAGCCCAGGGTGTCGCCAATGTCATGCAGTAACGCGCACACCACGTATTCCTCGTCGCGCCCGTCACGAAAGGCGCGGGTGGCGGTCTGCAGTGAGTGGGTCAGGCGATCCACCGGGAAACCACCGAAATCGCCTTCCAGCAGTTTCAGGTGAGTCAGGATTCGCGACGGCAATTGCTTGGCGTAGGCGCTGAAGTCGGCGGCGATGATCGCCCAGTCTTCCTGCGTACCGTCCTTCATGTGAGTGAAGCGGGCATTGGCATTCATTGGCTGACCCTCATTCAGAACGCCACGCGACCCAGAATCATGTCGCGGTACATGACGAAATCGCCGAGCAGGCTGTACAGCGGATGCTGGAAAGTCGCCGGGCGGTTCTTTTCAAAGAAGAAGTGCCCGACCCAGGCGAAGCTGTAACCGGCCAGTGGCAAGGCCAATAACAGCAGCCAGGCGCCCTTGGCAATGGTCATCGCCAGAATGAAAATGACCAGTGTGGTGCCGATGAAATGCAGGCGCCGGCAGGTGCTGTTGCTGTGTTCGCTGAGGTAATACGGATAGAACTCAGCGAAGCTGTTGAAATGCTTGATGTTTTCCACGACCGCGTTCTCTGTGGTTATTGTTCTGGCGACGAGTTGTTCTGCGGGTAGCTTATTTGAGTCTAGAGTGATCATTGGCGTGGGCCAGTGACTATCGGCGCCACTTTAGTATCCTTGGCAAATCAGGCCGTAGCATGCGGCCCCTCATGTAAAAGAAAAATGCCATGAGCGAACGAACGACTTCTGCAAGCTGGGCGATGGGGATTGTCAAAGCATTGGAGATGGACGGCCTGGATTGCCGGGTTCTGTTCAAGCAACTGGGGCTCGATTACACGGCTCTGGATGATCCGGATGCGCGTTTCCCGCAAGATTCCATGACCCGCCTCTGGCAACGGGCGGTCGAGTTGTCCGGTAATCCGGCGATCGGTCTGAACATGGGCAAAGTGGTGCGACCAGCGTCGTTTCATGTCGCCGGCTACGCGTTGATGTCGAGCAATACCTTGGCCGAAGGCTTCCAGCGACTGGTGCGCTATCAGCGCATCATCGCCGAAAGTGCCGACCTGAGCTTCCGTCTGCTGGAAGAAGGTTATGCGCTGATCCTGACGGTGCACGGCGATCATCTGCCGCCAACCCGGCAGAGTGCCGAAGCCTCGCTGGCCTGTGCATTGGGTCTGTGCGGCTGGTTGACCGGGCGCACGCTGCATCCGGTCAAAGTGCTGGTGCAGGGTGATCAGCCGGAAAATCTGCAACCCTACAAACAAGCCTTCCACGCGCCATTGGTGTTCAACGCGCCGTACGATGCGCTGATCTTCGAGCGGGCCGACATGGAAGCGCCGCTGCCCACCGCCAACGAGGCGATGGCGCTGTTGCATGACCGCTTTGCCGGGGAGTATCTGGCACGATTCTCCGAAAGCCGCGTGACCCACAAGGCGCGACAGGTGTTGTGCCGTTTGCTGCCGCAGGGTGAACCGAAGCGCGATACCGTGGCGCAGACCCTACATCTATCGCAGCGTACCTTGCAGCGCCGCTTGCAGGAGGAGGGCACGAGTTTTCAGCAACTGCTCGATGACACGCGTCGAGAGCTGGCCGAGCAGTATCTGGCGCAGCCGAACATGACCTTGCTGGAAATCGCTTATCTGCTGGGTTTTGCCGACCCCAGCAACTTCTTTCGTGCGTTCCGCCGCTGGTTCGACACCACGCCCGGCGATTACCGGACGCGGTTGTTGCAGGCGCCGGGTGCGATCAGTGACGCCAAAAGGCCGGAATACACAGTACAAACACCGTAATGATCTCCAGTCGGCCGAGCAGCATGCCGAACGACAGGATCCACTTGGCCGCATCGGGCAGGGTGGCGAAGTTGCCCGCCGGACCAATGGTTTCGCCCAGGCCCGGGCCGACGCCGGACACGGTACTGGCGGCGCCGGTCAGCGCGGTCATCCAGTCGACACCGAGCAGCGACAACAGCAGGGCGATCACGCAGATGGTGATGGCGAAGAAGAACGAAAACGTCAGAATCGAGCGCACGATCTCTTCGTCGAGGCGGTGACCGTTGTACTTCTGCTTGATCACCGCACGCGGGTGAATCAGCTGATTAAGGTTGGCCTTGAGCAGGATATAGGCGACCTGGAAACGGAAGATCTTGATCCCGCCCGCCGTCGACCCTGAACAGCCTCCGACAAAGCCCAGATAGAAAAACAGCATCAGCGAGAAGTTGCCCCACAGGCTGTAGTCGCCGAGGGCAAAACCGGTGGTGGTGACCACCGAGGTCACGTTCAGTGCCACGTGGCGCAGCGCATCGAGCCAATGCAGGTTGGTCGTCCACCAGTACCAGGTGCCGAGCACCAGCCAGGTCACCAGCAGCATCCCGAGCAAACCCTGCACCTGCTGATCTCTGATCAGCGCTTTGCGGTTGCCGCGCAGCGTCGCCACGTACAGGGTGAACGGCAGGCTGCCGAGAATCATGATGACCACCGCGACCCAGTGCACCGCCGGTTGCGTCCACTTGGCCAGGGATTGGTCGGAGGTCGAGAATCCGCCGGTGGAAATCGCCGACATCGCGTGGTTGATCGCATCGAACGGGCTCATCCCGGCCCACCAGAACGCCAGGCTGCCAAGAATGGTGATGCCGACGTAAGCCGCCACGATCAGCCGCGCCACCATGTGCGAGCGCGGCATGACCTTTTCCGAGCGGTCCGAGGATTCGGTCTGGAACAGGCGCATGCCGCCGATGCGCAGCAGCGGCAGAATCGCCACCGCCATACCGATAAAGCCGATGCCGCCGATCCAGTGCAGCAACGAGCGCCACATCAGGATGCCCGGAGACATGTCGTCGAGATGATTGAGCACGGTCGAGCCAGTGGCGGTAATGCCCGACATGCTTTCGAAGAACGAGTCGGTGTAGCTGATGTGCTGAGTCAACAAGAATGGCAGCGCGGCAAAAATGCACACCACCAGCCAACTGCTGACGGTCAGCAGGTACATGTCGCGCGGGCGCAGGTGAATGTGTTCCGGTCGGCCGGGAATCACCAGCGCAAGGCCGGCGACGAAAGTGATCATGCTCGCCCAGAGAAACGATGGCAGGTCGCTGGTGCGCTCGAAAATCACCAGGGTGGCCATGGGCACGACCATGGCGACAGCCAGGGTGATCAGGAAGATGCCGATGATGAAACCAATGATCCGTAAGGTCGGCAACGCCATGAAGTCCGCTCGGGCTGATGTGGGAAGGGCGCCATTCTACCCGTGAGGCAGGGCATGTAAACCGGCATCCTGTTGGCAGATGAAGCTAGAATAGCTGCACATTTTTCTCAGGAGGTGGCCGATGCAGGCTCTCGACGCGTTGCTCAACCGTGTTTCCGTTCCACGACTGGTCGAACCGGCCCCCACTGCGGAGCAGCGCGAAGCCCTGTTTGGTGCAGCGTTGCGCGCGCCGGATCACGGGCATTTGCAGCCGTATCGTTTTCTGACCGTCGAAGGCGCGGCGCGTGAGCAGATGGGCGAGTTGCTGGCCGAGGCTGCACAGATGCAGGAAGGCGAAGTCACCGAAGCGATGATCGACAAGGCCCGCAACGGCCCGCTGCGGGCGCCGCTGGTGGTTGTGGTGATCGCTAAATTGCAGGAACACGTTAAATATCCGAAGGCCGAGCAGTTGCTCGCGGCCGGGTGTGCGGCCCACGGGATTTTACTGGCGGCGTATGCGCAGGGGATTGGTGCGGTGTGGCGTACGGGGGATCTGGCGTATTCGCAGCATGTGGCGAAAGGTTTGGGTTTGGTTGAGGGTGAAGAAGTGATCGCGTTCTTGTACCTGGGCACGCCGCAGAAAGAACCGCGTGTGGCGGAGAAGGTTGATCTGGCTGAGTTCGTCAGCGCCTGGCCCGGTAAGGCCTGAAGATCAAAAGCCCCTCACCCTAACCCTCTCCCAGAGGGAGAGGGGACTGATTGGGGGATGCTTTAGAGGTACGCCGACCTGAACGCTCTTCGCTGAATCCAGAACCGGCTTCGTTTTGAGTTGATTTCGTGGAATCCAGAATCGAATTCGTTTGAGTTGATTTCGTGGAATCCAGAATCGAATTCGTTTGAGTTGATTTCGTGGAATCCAGAATCGGCTTCGGTTTGAGTCGAATTCAAAGTTGATCAAGCTTCCGAATCCATAATCGACTCGGTTCTTCAGGTCGATGTCTGACGCAAGACACCTCGGTCGGCCCCCTCTCCCTCCGGGAGAGGGCTGGGGTGAGGGGCTTTGCCGGGGTGAGGGTGGCTTTTAGGGTTGGACGACAGCCCCGGGTACAAGCGGCAATTCCAGACTCGCAACAAACCCGCCCTGCGGATGATTGGCCAACGTCAAACTCCCGCCATGGCGCTCCGCCGCCCTTCGCGCAATCGCCAGCCCCAAGCCATGTCCCGCCGCCGTCTGCCCCGGCGCCCGGTAAAACGGCTCGCCCAGCTGACTCAAATGCTCGGCCTGCACCCCCGGCCCATGGTCACGCACACTCACGACAATTTTTTCGCCCTGACGCGAAGCCTGCATCTCAATCGCCTGACCTTCCGGGTTGAAGCGCTGGGCATTGCGAAGCAGGTTATCAACGGCGCGCTCGATCATGGTCGGCCAGCCCTTCAGATTCAGTTGCGGTTCGGCATCGAGGCACACGATCTGCTCCGGCGATGCAAGCTTCGCATCCTTCTGCAACGTGCCGAGCAGCGCATTCAGATCCACATCTTCGGCACTGGCGTTGTCGGCATCGACCCGAGCCAATACCAGAATTTCGCTGATCAACGCTTCCAGCCGATCGCATTCGCGGGTCAGTCGTGGCCAAAGTTTTTCACGTTCTTCAGGGTTGGCCCGTTCCGCCAGTGCCAGAGCAATCCGCAGCCGTGCCAGCGGTGAGCGCAATTCATGAGACACGTCGCGCAGCAACTGGCGCTGGCTGCCGATCAGGCTTTGCAGGCGCGCGCCCATACGGTTGAAATCGGTGGCGAGTACGCCGAACTCGTCGCGGCGGTTGGCCAGTTTCGCCAGGCTGTTCTGCTGATACGTGGTCTGCCCGAGATCATGCACTGCGCCGCGCAAACGGCTGAGCGGGCGGGTGATGGAGAAGGTCACCAACAGACTGAACAAGGTCAGCACCACCAGCGCAATGCCCAGCGCACTCAGCGGCCAGAGCAGGCTTTCGCGGTGCCAGGCGTCGAGTTCCGGGTGCGGGATGCGGTAGATGAACAGGTAGGTGTCACCGGTTTTTTCGCTGGTGAACTCGTCGGTCAGGCGCCGCCATGGCAGACGTCGGTCATCGTTGTTCTGCCGCGCTTCGAAGGCGGCGGCGCGCCGGGGGAAAGTACCGCGTACCACCGGATCGCCGCTCTCGTTGAGCACCTGAACGTCGATGTGATATTGGCGTTTGCGCTGTTCGAGAATGTCCTGAGCAGCTTCTTCGCCTTGGGCTTCGTAAGTTTGTGTCCATTCGCCGGCGAGGGTGTTGAGGCCCGGATGGCGGCTGAGGATCCACGCGTCCTGGTTGAGCATGTGCCCGAGCAGAATGGACAGCCCGGCCACCAGAGCGATGGCCAGCCAGAAGCTCGCGAGAATACGCCAGAACAATGAACGCACAGAAAATCCTCAAAACAACAACAAAAACCCCTGTAGGAGCTGCCGAAGGCTGCGATCTTTTGATTTTGTTTTTTAAGATCAAGATCAAAAGATCGCAGCCTTCGGCAGCTCCTACAGGGTTCCAGTGAAAACAGGCCCGACGGGGTGAGCCGTCGGGCCTGAAGCTAGAACATTATTGCGCCTTTTGCGCCTGTTGCGCTTTCCACGCCTTGAACTCGGCCCATTCGGCGCGACGCTCGGCCTGTTTCTTCTGGATCTCGTCGAATTTCTTCTGTTGATCCGGTTTCAACACGGCGCGGACATCGGTTTCGGCTTTCTTGTGGTTGGCCGCCATCTCGTCCTTCATGGCTTTCTGGTCAGCCGGCGAGAGTTTTTCCAGGTACTTGTCGACCACTTGCTTACGCTCGTGCATCTGCTCGCCCATGATCTTGCGGATCTGCTCGCGCTGTTCGCGGGACAGGTCGAGTTGGCTGTACGGGCCTTTGCCGTGCATGCCGTGCATCTGACCGCCGTGGCGTGGGCCGTCAAGCGGGCCACCCATCGGGCCGCCGTCTTGCGGCATGGCCATGGCGACGGTTGGCAGAGCGGCAGCGAACATCAGAGCGATAAGAGTCTTGCGCATGGTGAATCTCCTTGTCTCGTTCCCGGTACGTTCCGGATGAGTACAGATTACGGAGATCAAGGTCAGCGGCGGTCAGCGCTGGGTAAAGCTTCGGTAAAGACGCTTCGCGTCCAACCTTACACATGCCCTGTGTAGGAGCTGCCGAAGGCTGCGATGTTTTGATCTGCCTTTTAAAAACAAGATCAAAAGATCGCAGCCTTCGGCAGCTCCTACAGTGGGAATGGGCGCGATTCAGAGGCTATAGAAGTAACCGCGGCTGCGCAGTGCGACGATGCGTGGGCGGCCGTCGGGATGCGGGCCGATTTTCTTGCGCAGGTTGCTGACGTGCATGTCGAGGCTGCGGTCGTACAGGGTCAGCTTGCGGCCGAGGGCGAGCTGCGCCAGTTCCTGTTTGTCCAGTGGTTCGCCAGGCTGCTTGAGCAGCGCTTCGAGCAGACGGCTTTCGGACACGGTAAGGGTCAGTTCTTTTTCGTCGATGCTGACCACACCACGCACCGGGCTGAAACTCAGGTCGCCCAATTCGAGTTGTGTCGACACGGCGGCCGGGTGACTGCGGCGCAACACCGCACGCAGGCGCGCAGTCAGTTCGCGCGGATCACAAGGTTTGGCCAGATAATCGTCGGCGCCCAGCTCCAGGCCGAGGATGCGGTCCAGCGGCTCGCCACGGGCCGAGAGCATCAGCACCGGCAGGTCGGCGTGATCGTGGCGCAATTGCTTGAGCAGCTCCAGACCGCTGCCGTCGGGCAGCATCACGTCCAGCACCACCGCCGCCGGGGCCGTTTCAGCCAAGGCCTTGCGGGCGCTGTGGCCATCATGGCAGGCACGCACGTGGAAGCCTTCCTGGCTCAGCCAGCTACTCAGGAGTTCGCACAACTCCTGGTCATCATCAATCAGTAACAGCTCGCTCATGACTCACTCAATTTAGCCATTGCCGACGTTTTCGGCTTGCTCCACTGGCAAAGATACCGCAGAGCAGCGCCAATAGCGCTACTCCGGCGCCCGTGACGAACCATTGCTGCTGATCAGTCAGCAGACGCGGCAGCGGGCTGGCCTGGGCTTCCTTGAGTTGCAGCTTGAGACGCTGGTTCTCCTGGCGCAACCGGGCGAGCTGGGCGCTTTCACGGGTATTGTCGGTATTTTGCAGTTGTTTGCTCAGTTCTTCCCGTTGCTGCTCGCTGGCCTTGAGGCGCTGCTGCAACTCGGTGATCTGGCTGCCGGCGCTTAACGACAATGGCGTGGAACTGCCGCCTTCGGTGGTTTCCTCACCATGGGCGGGTGCCATGATCGACAACGTGACCAACATCAGACACAACGGACCCTTGCGCATCGCAACACCTGCTTCCAAATGGATATTGGGCAGGTTGTCGGCAGGCAAACGAGAATAATGAGCGATTGAGAACGCGATGAACCGACAAGGTTCATCGCGTGGGAGAGACTTGCGCAGGAAAGTTACGGCAGGACTTGCTTGAATGGCTTGACAACCACGTTGGCGTACACGCCAGCGGCGATGTACGGGTCGGCGTCAGCCCACGCTTGCGCAGCGCTGAGGGAATCGAATTCGGCGACGATCAGGCTGCCGGTGAAACCCGCTGCGCCCGGATCATTGCTGTCGACGGCCGGGTGCGGGCCGGCCAATACGATGCGGCCTTCGCCCTTGAGCGCTTGCAGGCGTTCCAGATGCGCAGGGCGCGCGGCCAGGCGTGCTTCCAGCGAGTTGGCGACGTCGGTGGCAATGATGGCGTAGAGCATGTCAGTCCTCGGTTTTTGGAGTTGTGGTATCGGCATCGTGCAGATGGCGCGACAGGTAAATGCCCTGTGCGACCAGGAACACCAGGGTCATGCCCAGGCTGCCGAACACCTTGAAGTCCACCCAGTAGCTCTGGAAGGTGAAGGCGACGAACAGATTGGCGGCCCCGCAGAACAGGAAAAAGGCGATCCAGGCGATGTTCAGGCGGGTCCAGACCGGATCCGGCAGCGTCAGCGCATGGCCCATGATGCGTTTGATCAGCAGACGGTCACCGATAAAGTGACTGCCGATGAAGGCCACGGCGAACAGCCAGTTGACCACCGGCGCTTTCCACTTCAGGAAGGTTTCGCTGTGGAAGGCCAGTGTCAGGCTGCCGAACACCAGGCAGGCGATCAGGGTCAGCCATTGGCTCTTTTCCAGCTTGCGCTGTTTGATGAACAACGCGCCGTACACCACCAGGGAACTGATGATCAGCATCGCCGTGGCGCTGTAAATACCGCCTACAGTCACTTCATGGCCAGCGATGTCGACGACCCGTGGATCAAGTTTGTAAACGATGAAGAACAGCAGAAGCGGGATGAAATCGATGAATTGTTTCACAGTGAGAGCCAGAAGCTGGATGTGGCGGCATAATAACAAACATATGGGCGCGCGATAGCGCCAGCTGATTTGAGGTTACAACTCCCCGTGAATGTTGATTTGCACTGCCATAGCACGGCCTCCGATGGCGCCCTGGCGCCTGCGGTTCTGGTTGCGCGTGCGTTCGAGAACGGCGTGCGAGTCCTGGCGTTGACCGACCACGACACCCTCGAGGGCCTCGCCGAAGCGCGTACGGCCGCCACTGAGTTGGGCATGCAATTGGTCAACGGCGTCGAATTGTCCTGCACTTGGGGCGGCGCGACCATTCATGTGTTGGGCTACGGTTTCGACGTCAATGCGGCACCGTTGGTCGAGGCGATCGCCAAATTGCACGATGGCCGCTGGCTGCGGTCGGAAGAAATAAGCCGCAAGCTCGCCCTCAAGGGCATGCCCGGCGCCCTCGACGGCGCGCGGAAAATCCAGCAGGAACTGGGCGACAGCGGCAACGCCCCGGCCCGTCCGCATTTCGCCGACTGGATGGTGCGTGAAGGTTTTGTAAAGGATCGCGCTGAGGCATTCCGCAAATGGCTCGGCGCCGGCAAGCTCGGTGACGTCAAGTTGCACTGGCCGACGCTGGAAGACACCGTCGGTACACTGCGAGCCGCCGGTGCCTGGGTCAGCCTGGCGCATCCGTGGCACTACGATTTCACCCGCAGCAAGCGCCGAAAGCTGATTGCCGACTATATTCAAGCAGGCGGGCATGCAATCGAGGTGGTCAATGGCCATCAGCCTGCGGAACAGGTCGGCAGCCTGGCAATCCTTGCCCGTGAGTTCGGTCTGCTGGTCAGCGCCGGCAGTGACTTCCATGGCCCTGGCGGCTGGTCCGAGATCGGCCAGTACCGGCCGGTTCCCGAGGACCTTCCACCCCTGTGGTGTCGGTTCAAACATGACACAGATATTGCCGCCGTCTGAACAGGTAGAGAATGTGAGTCAATTTTTCCAGATTCATCCGGAAAACCCGCAAGCGCGCCTGATCAAACAGGCGGTCGAGATCATCCGCAAGGGCGGGGTGGTGGTTTATCCCACGGACTCTTCCTATGCGATCGGTTGCCAGATCGGCGATAAAACCGCGATCGAGCGTGTTCGCCGCCTGCGTCAGCTCGATGAAAAGCACAACTTTGCGCTGATCTGCAGCGATCTGTCGCAACTGGGCAACTACGCCAAGATCGACACCGGCACCTTCCGTATTCTCAAGGCGCACCTGCCGGGGCCGTACACTTTTATTCTCAACGCCACCCGCGAAGTGCCGCGTCTTTTGCTGCATCCGAAGAAGCGCACCATCGGCCTGCGTGTGCCAAGCCATCCGATCGCGCTGGCGCTGCTGGCCGAACTCGGTGAGCCGCTGATGAGTGTGACCCTGATCATGCCCGGCGATGAAGACCCGCTCAGCGATCCGTACGAAATGCGCCAGTTGCTCGAGCACCAAGTGGACTTGATCGTCGACGGCGGCTTCGGCGGCATCAAGGCCTCCACGGTGATCGACCTGACCGGCGACGACCCGGAAGTGGTCCGCGTCGGTTGCGGCGATCCGACGCCGTTCATGGTCGAGGCCTGAATGTCCGCAGTGGAAACCGTTGTCGATCCCCAGGCCGGCGCTCAGCAGGAACTGCCGTTTGCCATGGTCTATGGCCAGGCGGTCATGGAAATGCCGCTGGATCTGTACATCCCGCCGGATGCGCTGGAAGTCTTTCTTGAAGCCTTCGAAGGTCCGCTCGACCTGCTGCTCTACCTGATCCGCAAACAGAACATCAACATCCTCGACATCCCGGTGGCGGAAATCACCCGCCAGTACATGGGTTATGTCGAGCTGATGCAGTCGGTGCGCCTTGAGCTGGCCGCCGAGTATCTGGTGATGGCCGCGATGCTCGCCGAGATCAAATCGCGCATGCTGCTGCCGCGCGCCGAAACCGTCGAAGACGAAGAAGACGACCCGCGCGCCGAACTGATCCGCCGTTTGCAGGAATACGAACGCTTCAAGGCGGCCGCCGAAGGTATCGACGGCCTCAGCCGCGTGGGCCGCGATGTGATCGTGCCCAAGCTCGACGCCCCGGAAGCCCGCGCGCGCAAGCTGTTGCCGGATGTCGCGCTGGAAGAGATTTTGATGTGCATGGCCGAAGTGCTGCGCCGTGGCGACATGTTTGAAAGCCACCAGGTCAGCCGCGAGGCACTGTCGACCCGCGAGCGCATGAGTGATGTGCTGGAACGGCTCAAGGGCGGCGGATTTGTGCCGTTCGTCGAGCTGTTCACTGCCGAAGAGGGCAGGTTGGGTGTGGTAGTGACCTTTATGGCGATCCTTGAACTGGTCAAGGAATCCTTGGTCGAGCTGGTGCAGAATGAGCCGTTCGCCGCGATCCACGTGCGAGCCCGAGCCGAATAACGAGTCGAAACATGAACCTGACTGAACCCCGCGAGCTGGCACCTCTGCTTGAAGCCTTTCTGTTGGCCTCGGGAAAGCCGCAATCCCTTGAGCGCCTGTTTGAACTGTTCGAAGAAGGCGAGCGGCCCGAGCCTGCGGTCTTCAAGAAAGCCCTGACGCTGTTGGGCAAGTCCTGCGAGGGCCGCGCGTTCGAGCTCAAGGAAGTCTCGTCGGGCTATCGCTTGCAGATCCGCGAGAAGTTTTCGCCGTGGGTTGGTCGACTCTGGGAAGAGCGCCCGCAGCGTTATTCCCGTGCCTTGCTGGAAACCATTGCGCTGATTGCCTACCGCCAACCGATCACCCGGGGCGAGATCGAAGACGTGCGTGGCGTGGCGGTAAACAGCAACATCGTCAAAACCTTGCTGGAACGTGAGTGGATCCGCGTCGTCGGTTACCGCGACGTGCCGGGCAAACCGGCGATGTTTGCCACCACCAAGATGTTTCTCGATCACTTCAACCTGAAGAACCTCGAAGACCTGCCGCCATTGGCCGAACTGCGCGAAATGGAAACCGACCCGGTGCTCGATTTCGACGACGCGCCGGTGCCGCAGGGCTTGCAGGAACTGGCCGACGCCAGCGCCGAGCCGGAGGAAGAGAAAGAGGAAACCAGTTTCCATACATTGTTGCTGGAACTGGACAGCATGGAGGAGGGGATCAAGACCGACTTCGATGATTTGCTGCGGGATGCGGTGGATGGTGAGGCACCGTCGGTTGAAGCAGAGACTGAGGTTCAAGAGGTCGAGGTTGAGCCTGAGATCGCCGAACCGGTCATTGAAGTTGAACTCGAAGCGGAGCCTGAAGCCGAACCGGAAGAAGACATTTTAGGCGTCGCCGAAGCCCGGGAAAAACTCCTGGCCGCTGTCGCCGCCCTCGAACAATCGGCGCCAGAACCCGAACCGGAGCTAAGCGAAGAAGAAGCCGAAGCCCGCGCCCTGGCCGAAGCCATCGAAGCCGAACGCCGCGAGTTCGAAGACTGAGGGGCGCCGAAAAGATCGCAGCCTTCGGCAGCTCCTACATTGAAATACGTCCCCTGTAGGAGCTGCCGAAGGCTGCGATCTTTTGATCTCCCAAAGGTACCCAAATGAGTTCCACTAAAGACCCGTGCATCAGCCTCTGCAAATTCACCGACGACATCTGCCTCGGTTGCGGCCGCAGCAAGCGCGAAATCAAAGCCTGGAAGAAACTCGACAAGGATGACAAGCGCAGCGTACTGGCCGAAGCCGCGCTACGCCTGATCAAACTCGGCGGTGCCGGTCGGCGGAAAAAGAAATAACCTTTGCCTGATCGACTAGTCTCTGATGCGCGACGGCGCACATCCGCGTATGATTCGCGACCCTCCGCCGATCCCTTCGGCCGAGAACCCAGATTTCAATGCTTCAGGCGTCCAATTCAGAGCGCTTGAACAGACCACACCGGGAGGTGCCCAGATGAGCGACATCATTCAGAAAGACGACCAGGAAATCGGCCCAGCAGGCGAAAAGCTGCAGAAAGTCCTCGCCCGTATCGGCGTCGGCTCGCGCCGTGACGTGGAATCCTGGATCAGCCAGGGCCGGATCAAGGTCAATGGCAAAGACGCCACCCTCGGTCTGCGCGTCGACATGCACGACGCCATCACCATTGATGGCAAGGTGATCAAGCGCGAAGAGGCGGCCGAATCGGTACGCCGCGTGATCATGTACAACAAACCCGATGGCGAGATCTGCACCCGTGACGACCCGGAAGGCCGTCCGACCGTGTTCGACAAGCTGCCGCGTCCGAAAGAAGGTCGCTGGATCAACATCGGTCGTCTCGACATCAACACCACCGGTCTGCTGATGTTCACCACCGATGGTGAGCTGGCCAACCGCCTGATGCACCCGTCCTACGAGATGGACCGTGAGTACGCCGTGCGTGTACGCGGTGAAGTCGACGACGAAATGATCGAGCGTCTGAAGGCTGGCGTGGTGCTGGAAGACGGCCCGGCCAAGTTCACCGACATCAAACAGGCGCCGGGTGGCGAAGGCTTCAACCACTGGTACCACTGCGTGGTGATGGAAGGCCGTAACCGTGAGGTTCGTCGTCTGTGGGAATCGCAAGGTCTGGTGGTCAGCCGTCTGAAGCGCGTGCGTTTCGGTCCGGTGTTCCTCAACTCCGACCTGCCGATGGGTCGCTGGCGCGAAATGAGCCAGTACGAAGTCGACATCCTCAGTGCTGAAGTCGGCCTGACGCCGGTAGCGATGCCGCAGCTGAACGCCAAGAGCAAAGACAAGCTTGAGCGTATGCAGCGCAAATCGTCGCGGCCGATGGCCAAGACCGAGCGCGTACGCACGCTGCGTCCAGCCGCTGGCGCGCCGACCGGCCCACGCCCAAGCCGTGAGCCGCAGATCGAAGGCGAGCGTCCAGGTCGCAAACCGGTTGCCCGTGATGGCGAGCGCGCTCCGCGTCCGGCCAACGGTCGCACTGAGCGTGGCGAGCGTGGTGCACCTGCCGGTCGCGGTACGCCAGTGGCGGATCGTCCAGCGGACACCACCAACAAGCGCCCGGCCAAGCCTGCGCCGAAGCGTCCGGGGATCAAACTGGTTGACGGTGACAAGCCGTCGGGCAAACGTCGTGGTGCACCGGCAGGTTCCGGTCAGCGTCCGGGGTTTGGTCGTAAAAAGCCGGAATAAGACAGCTGCGAGCTTCTAGCGGCAAGCTTCAAGCCAAAGCAGAAACGCCAACCTCAGGGTTGGCGTTTTTTTTCGTCTGGCAGAAGTCATGTAGCGACTGATTCGGTCTCTTCGCGAGCAGGCTCGCTCCCACTGGGGATTTATGTTCGACGCCGATCCAATGTGGGAGCGAGCCTGCTCGCGAAGGCGTCAGTCGCCTAAAATACAAAGCGTCCGTCAAACACCGGCTTGTCATCCAGCGCCAACACACCGCCAGAAAAGATCAGGTCCAGGTGATGACTGCCCTTGGCGCCACCGCCCAAACCAAGGTGCAACCCGCAGTGCCGCTCTTCAAACCCGGCATTGCGCGCATACAGATCCTTCACGCCTTCGTTGGTGCCAATCCCCAGCTCTTCAATCCGCCGGTTCGAAGGATTGGCGTCCAGGTATTTGTTGAAATCATGCTCCAGCCCCGGCACGTCCGTGGCGATGCGGCTGATGGTCGAGTTCTCGATCCACAGCTCCAGCGGTGATTCCAGCACGCCATATTTGCGCGCAAACGGGATGGTGCTGAGGAACGTGCCCTTGAATTTCACGTGGCCGTTGATGGCTTCGCTATGAGTCGCGATTTCGCCGGGGGCCAGGTCGAAGTTGCCGACGCCGTTGATGTCGGTCCATTTCTTGATGCTGCTCAGCGGCGTTTCAAACCATGAGCCGTCGTCGTCCTTGAAGCTCAGCGTGGTCGCCTGGGACATGCGCTGGATCAGGTGACTGTTGAGCCCGGCAATCCGCTGCGGGGTGACGCTGAAGGTGTCGTAGAAATACTCGCCGTAGTCCTTGAACAGCAGCGACTTCTTCCAGTTTTCCGCCATCACCGCTTGCAGCGCTCGGACGAAATCCGGGCCGTCGGGGCGCGGGTTGGGCAGGGTGGAAGAGTCGTAGAAGAAAATGTACAGATCGCTGTCGGTGATTGCCGAGGTCAGCGTTGCGGTGCTTTCCAGGTCCAGACGTCGGGCGCTGAACTGGAAACGAGGATGATCGCCAGCCTGTTCGGCGATCGCGCCGGTCAGCGCTTGGTAATCAGCCGTGTGGCCGAGCAATACCTTCGCCGAGTCGAGGCCGGCAAGGGCAGGGTGGTGTTCGAGGTAGTAAAGGAAATGCGAGATCGCGCGGGGCTTATCCATGAGTCCTCCCTGACTGACCGTGAAGAAAGCGGCAGGCACGACCGGCCGGATCGTGCCTGCCCGGGGATGTCTTACAGAGGCCACATCGCCGTGCCGAACGGAACTACCGCGTCGGCTTGCATCATTTCTACAGCCGCCTCGTGGGTCGGTGCTTCAAACCATTCGTCCAGTTGCAGTTCGGTATCCAAGTCTTTTTCCAGTGCTTGCATGGTCGATCTCCTAGTTGACTTTCACGGTTGTGACTGGCCGGTCGAGGTGGCCGGCGAGACGTGAAGAACCTAGTTCAGGGTTTTTTGTTATGCAAAATATTATTCATTTAATTTTTAAATAGACTTTTTATTCTGTTTTTCGGCGGCAATTTTCTTATTTGAAAACAAAAAACTAACCGGCACGTTTCATTAGCAAGCTAGCTACCGTCAATTTGCAGACGTCTGAGAGATATTTCTGAAATGGAAACTATGCGTTACGCGTCGTAAAGAAATGTTTACGAAAAAGCCGGTAAAACCAAGTGAATCCAGACTTCCACGGGCGCTGTAAGGAAAAGCTGCCGAAGCCTGATTGGCCGGGCCCTGCGCAAGGCTCTGGCGCGCTTGTTTCAGCGGCGTTGGCAGGGTGAGATGCGCCCCATGCCTGTCGTGCAGGTGCATAACAAGAAGGAGGCGCAATGAACGCCGTGACTGATCTCCATCTCTCTCCGTGGGACGGTTTTTTCCTCGTCCACGCCGATGGCCTGCAAAGGCCTGACTCAATTTTTGCAGCCGCCCGAGCGTCTCGAGGCGGACTCACGCAATCCCGGCAACCATCACGCTGATCCAGCGGGGTCTGGCAGCAGGGGGTTAGCGGTGTACAATGCGCCGCGTTTTAACTGTGACCCTCTGCGTAATCGCGCAATCTCAAGGCTATCCGCCTTGTTCACTCCGTGGCGCCACAAGCGTTTCGGGTTCGATTTCGTCACAGATAAAAACAAACAGGTGACGCATGACCGTTGTAAACAAGCTGAACTCCTGGTGCCTGCGCTGGGGTTTGATCGGGGCTGCCTGAAATCGCAACCTTGCAGCAACGTCTACTGAACACCATCAAACCTTGCGTGAGACCTTTTTCATGAGTGGACAACCCTCGCAATCAGGCGAGCTGAAACGCGGCCTGAAAAATCGCCACATTCAACTGATCGCCCTCGGTGGCGCGATCGGTACCGGATTGTTCCTCGGCTCGGCCGGGGTGCTGAAATCCGCCGGCCCGTCGATGATCCTCGGCTACGCCATCTGCGGCTTCATCGCCTTCATGATCATGCGCCAGCTCGGCGAGATGATTGTCGAAGAGCCGGTGGCCGGTTCCTTCAGCCATTTCGCGCACAAGTACTGGGGCGGCTTTGCCGGCTTTCTGTCGGGCTGGAACTGCTGGATTCTGTACATTCTGGTAGGCATGTCGGAGCTGACTGCAGTCGGCAAATACATCCACTACTGGGCGCCGGACATCCCGACCTGGGTGTCCGCAGCGGCCTTCTTCGTGCTGATCAACGCGATCAACCTGGCCAACGTCAAAGTCTTCGGTGAGGCCGAATTCTGGTTCGCGATCATCAAGGTCGTCGCGATCGTCGGCATGATTGCGCTCGGCAGCTACCTGCTGGTCAGCGGCAACGGCGGCCCCCAGGCTTCGGTGACAAACCTGTGGTCGCACGGTGGTTTCTTCCCCAATGGCGTCAGCGGTCTGGTGATGGCCATGGCAATCATCATGTTCTCCTTCGGCGGTCTGGAAATGCTTGGGTTCACCGCCGCTGAAGCGGACAAGCCGAAGACCGTGATCCCGAAAGCGATCAATCAGGTGATCTACCGGATCCTGATTTTCTACATTGGTGCGCTGGTGATTCTGCTATCGCTGACCCCATGGGACAGCTTGCTGGAAACCCTCAACGCGTCCGGTGACTCGTATAGCGGCAGCCCGTTTGTGCAAGTGTTCTCGATGCTTGGCAGCAACACCGCCGCGCACATCCTCAACTTCGTGGTCCTGACCGCCGCGTTGTCGGTGTACAACAGTGGCACCTACTGCAACAGCCGCATGCTGCTGGGCATGGCCGAGCAGGGCGATGCGCCGAAAGGTCTGGCGAAGATCGACAAGCGCGGTGTACCGGTGCGTTCGATTCTGGCTTCGGCGGCGGTAACGCTGGTCGCTGTGTTGCTTAACTATCTGATCCCGCAGCACGCGCTGGAACTGTTGATGTCGCTGGTGGTTGCAACGCTGGTGATCAACTGGGCGATGATCAGCTTCTCGCACTTCAAGTTCCGCCAGCACATGAACAAGACCCGGCAGACGCCGCTGTTCAAGGCCCTGTGGTATCCGTATGGCAACTACATCTGCCTGGCGTTCGTCGCGTTCATCCTTGGCGTGATGCTGTTGATTCCGGGCATTCAGATCTCGGTGTACGCGATTCCGGTGTGGGTCGTGTTCATGTGGGTCTGCTACGTGATCAAGAACAAGCGCGGTGCGCAGCAGGCCGTGCACGCGGCAGGTGCTGCCAAGTAAGCGCTGACGCAGAAACACAAAACCCGGCCTGAGTGCCGGGTTTTTTATGGGTGCAAATGTTGGGGCGCTATTGATAGTCGGTGAGAGGATAGTCCCTGCACAACGTTTCGACCTCTGAGCGAAACTGCGCAAGGAGCAGGGGTTCCAGTGTGTAATCCTGTTCGCCGAGCGGTGCCACAGTATTCAGAATCCGGCCTATCAAATTGACGATCTGGCGGCTGCCGTGGACATCGACCCGGCGTTGCGCCAAGGCCCCCGTGCCGATGCGCAGCCCGCTGGTAACAAGTGCCGAGCGGGGATCGCCGGGTACGCGATGTTTGCTGACGATGATCCCGCAATGCCCCAGCGCCGCCTCCGCGATGGCGCCCGTCATGCCGCCACGCAAGCGAACCAGTACCGTATGGTTTTCACTGCAGCCGCCGACCACTTCATAGTCCTGTGCCTGAAACGCCTTGGCCATTTCATCCGCCGTACGGCGGATCTGCGCCATGCAGGCATCGAATTCGGCAGACATTGCGTAACCCAGCGCGGCAGCCTTTGCTGCGATCATGTTGGCGGCAGGCGCGCCCTGCATTCGCGGGTAAACGGCTTGATCGAGGAGGCGGCTGAAGGTGGTCCGCAAGCCGGGAATCTTGGTGTTCGCGTCACGCCCGCTGAGGATCACGCCACCCCGAGGCCCGGCGAGTTGTTTGTGCGTGCAGGTGACGGTGACGTGTGCGGCGTCGATCGGACTTGGATGGCGCCCGGTGGCGACCAGCCCGGCGATATGCGAAATGTCGGCGAGCAGGATGGCTCCGGCCTCATCGGCAATTTCACGAAAACGCTGGAAGTCCACCACGCGGGAATAGGCGGTGGCGCCGCAGAGGATGACGCGTGGGCGATGGGCGAGTGCGAGCAGGCGTACCTTGTCGTAATCGATCAGGCCGTCGGATGTTGTGCCGTACTGGATCGCCTTGTAGTAGGCGCCGGAAAACGCAGCGAGGCTACCATGCGTCAGATGACCGCCATGTTCCACTGCCATGCCCAGCAAGGTATCGCCCGGCTCCAGCAAGGCTGTCAGCACCTGGTAAACGGCGTTCGACGCCGAGTGCGGCTGGACGTTGGCGTATTGGGCCGCGAACAGTTCCCGCGCCCTGCGGATGGCCAGCGACTCGACCAACTCGACGTTCTCGCACCCTGCGCTGTGGCGCTTGCCGGACACGCCTTCTGCGGTCACGTTGACCAGCACGGAAGCGCATGCCACCAAGGTTCGTGGCTGCACTGCGAAGGAAGATGAGATCAACGAAAGCGTGTGCTGTTGACGCGTGACTTCAGCATCGAGAATGGCCGCCAGTTCGGCATCTTCTGCGCGAAGATCCGCCAGGCCACGTCGCAACAAGTCAGCCTGATTCTTGAGCGGTTCAGTAGTGAATGCCATTGCTTGATTCCTTCCCTGTTTACTGTGCGCTGCGACAGCAGCGCGCCTTCCCTGGTTTTGCGTGATGCGAACATCCTGCTTGCCGAATCTGTACAGGCGAATCCATGTTCTGCCGCGGTGCGTGCAAAACCAAACCCTGTACAGGCCTCCCGTTTTTTGTTGTTTCACTCTCTAAAATGAGAAGCCGGCTCGACGCATCATAGATTTTTCAGTGAGGAACGCCACAGAATTAATCAAAAAAATGAACATTGTTCAAAGAAAATGATTCTTTTTGTAGGCGCTGCGGGTGTAAAACAGGCATTGCTCAGTGCCGACTTTCAGGCACCGGGTGAAAGGCAACAGAACGGACGGATCAGTCCAGAGGCTGAAATGATCCTGCAAGTGGGCGGGGTACAGCCTGTGAAAGCTGACTTTTTATACCGAATCCAGGGAGGGAGGGTGCTATGATTTCGCGCGGCACTGACAGGGATAAAACTGCAATTTCCTACCTCACTTGTGTATGTCCGGAATGATCATTCGGGACGTGCCATTGATTGCAGTTCAAAATGGATGATAAGCATGTGATGCATAGAAGAGAAAGATCGGAGAATCTGAAGAACAATATCAAGTACCTGATCAAGAGTCGCGGGGAGACGCAGCTGTCCTTGTGTCACTCCAGTGGTTTGACCCGAACGACCATCTACAACATCCTTGAAGGCAAGGTGGTTAATGTCCAGCAGTCCACTGTTCGCAAGATTTCCGATTTCTTCGGGGTGTCTTACGAAGAAATAGAGACGCTTGATTTTGAAGAAAAGGAAATCATCGAAAGCAGTATTTCGCCACAGGGCAACATGAATCCAGCCGCTGTGCCTGTCATCAAGGAAAGCATGCTGCTGCAAAGTCTGGATAAAAGAATTGGTGAGTTGGCCACGATTTATCCGCTGACTTACTATTTTGGCGCGTCTTTCAACCTGATTGGCGTACTTCTGGAAAACGAAATCAGTGGCATGAATGAGCCCGGCGATCTGTTGATCGTGCAGAAAGGAGCGTCGAGCAGCGACAGGGAAAAACTGGTGTACGACAGAATCACAGCGAAGTTATCTATAAGCCATGAAGGCAGCTTTGATGCGGATCGTGTATGCGTGATCGGAGATGTAATCGAGGAACGATTTAATGGATTACAGTGTTGAAATGGAAAACAGCAAGTACAAGTTGCTGGGATTCGAGAATGGAAAAAGCCTGGCCGTCATCATGGTCATCGCGACAGGCAAAATAATTAAAATAAAGCTAAGTGAAGTGTTGAATAGTGAGATTATGGATAATCTGAATAAAATCGAAGTGAAAAACCTCTATAAGAAGTTTTACTCGCAGGGTGGAGCACTCACCGCTTACGAAATAAATGACCGTCATGAGAGTTCTTGGATGATCTACATCATCCTGAACCTGATGCTGTTCACGCTTTATATTTTTACCAGTATTGCTGCGACAAAACCGATCTACCTCGAGTATTTCGATATTGTCGTAACGCCGGGCACCTTCCTCTATCCGCTGACGTTTCTGATCGTCGACTTGCTCAACGAAACGTTTGGCCTGAGGCTCGCGCGAAAAGCGATCCTGTTCGCATTCATCAGTAATGCCGCGATTATCATTCTGCTGGCCATCACTACCCATCTTCCGGGACTGCCGGGCTGGAAACTCGATGGGGCTTACAATGATGTTATCAGTCAGTTGTCCGCAGTCCTGGTAGCGTCTTCTATATCCTTTTTGGTTTCCGAGAACATAAATTCCTATCTGTTGTGCAAGATCAAGGAACTCACGAATTCCAGATTCCTGTTTTTGCGAGTGTTTTTAAGCACACTGTTTGCCGTGATCATCGACAGTTTTCTTTTCTGCTACATTGCTTTCTACGGGACGATGGAAAATAGCGCGATACTGGGCATGATCTACGTTCAGATCGCAATCAAAGTGGGTTTCGCATTCTTTAATATTTTGCCTGCGTACGGGGCAAGGTCTTTGTTCAAGAAATATCTGACGGGTGCGCAGACGCAGTAAGAGAGGAGGGCGCTCACTGTTGGCGGCATGCTGGAGTGAGCGCTTCTTGTCGCGGTTTTACTTTAAGCCGAGTTTCTCTTTCAAGCTTTGAGTTACCTGCAATTTATTGTTCAGGAACTCATTCAAGCCTTTTGCACGAAGATGGCAGGCATCGCAATCGGAACATCCAACACCTTTGATGCCGTTGTAGCAAGTCAAAGTCTCTTCGCGAACCAGTTCCAGTTGATGGTGGTAATCAGCCAAGGCCCAGGTCTCTGCCTTGTTCAGCCACATCAATGGCGTATCCAGTTGCAGCTTATAGTCCATGCCTGACTCAAGGGCTTTATTCAGAGCCTTGACGAACTCATCCCGGCAATCGGGGTAGCCTGAGAAGTCGGTTTCACAAACACCGGTAATGACCGTTTTAGCCTGGACTTGATAGGCATAGATAGAGGCCAGGGTCAGAAAAAGAATGTTACGTCCCGGGACGAAGGTGCTTGGCAGGCTCTCGCCGGAGCTGTTAACGGTCGGGACCGGAATGTTATCGCGGGTCAGGCTGCTGATGGCTAGCTCGTTGAGCAAGGACACATCCAGCGTTTTATGCACGGTCACGCCGAGCTTTTTGGAAAGTTGCTGTGCAACTTCAATTTCCGCGTGGTGACGCTGACCGTAATCAAAGGTAATGCAGTGGACTTCATCGTAGTGAGTCAGTGCATGGATCAGGCAAGTCGTAGAGTCCTGGCCACCACTAAACACGATAACTGCCTTGTTGCTCATAAGTCTGCTTCCTGCATTAAACGGGTAGTTTTAAAGGTCGCAATGGTAACTCGAAATGACGCTCGATATAAGTGCGCCGGAAGTTGCGCCGCCGGGCAGCCGGTCATGCTCCGGCTAATCGCGGTATCCTGTGCGCTCTGATTAAGGGCGTTTTTCCATGCTGGTGATTTCCAACAACGTGCATCTGCCGGATGCCGAGATCGAACTGACCGCCATCCGCGCGCAAGGCGCCGGTGGGCAGAACGTCAACAAGGTCTCCAGCGCCATGCACCTGCGCTTCGACATTCCGGCCTCGTCCTTGCCCGAGTTCTACAAGGAGCGGCTGCTGGCGCTGCGCGACAGTCGCATCACCAGCGATGGCGTGTTGATCATCAAGGCCCAGCAATACCGCACGCAGGAAGCCAACCGTGCTGATGCGCTGGAACGGCTGGTCGAGCTGATCCTCAGCGCCACAAAAGTCGAAAAGAAACGCCGCCCGACCAAGCCGACCCTTGGCTCAAAGAAGCGTCGGCTCGAATCGAAAACCAAGCGCGGCAGCATCAAGGCCGGGCGCGGCAAGGTGGATTTCTAGTCTTCGCGGTACTTGGCGGTGTGCTTGTAGAGATAAACGCTCAGCGCCAATCCACTTAGCGAGGCGAGGGCGGCGAACAGGAAGATCGAGGCAAAACCGAAGCCTGCCGCAATCGCCCCGGCCAGTGGCCCGGTGATCCCCAGGGACAAATCAATGAACAGCGAATAGGCGCCAACCGCTGCGCCACGGCTGGACGCCGGCACCAGATTCACCGCTTCCACACCCAGCGCCGGAAATACCAGCGAGAAACCAAACCCGCTCAACGCCGCGCCGGCCAACGCCCAATGCGCGTCCGGCGCGAGCCACAACAGCAGCAGGCCAAGGGTTTCCACCGACAGACAGGCAATCGCCACGCGAAAGCCGCCGAGACGGTTGATCAGGTTGCCGAACAGCAGCCGCGCGCCGATGAAGCTGGCCCCGAACAGGCTCAGGCACAACACCGCGTTGTCCCAATGCTGGGTGGCGTAATACAGGGTGATGAAGGTGGCGATGGTGCCGAAGCCGATCGAGCCCAGCGCCAGACCGCAGCCGTGGGGAAACACTTTGCCGAGCACATGCATGAACGGCAGGCGTTCGCCGGCGACAATCGGTGCCGGCGTTTTTGGCCAGGCGAGCAGAAGGCCGAGCGCGGCCAGCAGGATGATACTGACGCCCATGCTCCACAAACCCAACTGGGCGACCAGCCACACGCCGAACGGCGCACCGACCGCCAGTGCGCCGTAACTGGCGATGCCGTTCCAGGAAATCACCTTGGCGGTGTTTGCTGCGCCAACGCGGCCGATGCCCCAGCCAATCGAGCCGGAGCCAACAAGGCTTTCTGCACTGCCCAGCACCAGACGGCCGATCAACAGACTGATCAAACTGAGCATCGGCATGCTTGGTGTCCACGCCGAAATCAGCATGAACACACCGCTCAAGCCACACCCGGCGAGGCCAATCATCACTGCGCGCTTGCTGCCCTGATTGTCGATGATCTTGCCGGCATACGGGCGGCTGAGCAGGGTGGCGAGGTATTGCACGCTGATCACCAGGCCAGCGATCACTGCGCCAAAGCCCAGATCGCTGTGGACGTAACCCGGCAATACCGCGAGCGGAATACCGATGTTCAGGTAACCGATAAAGGTGAAGAGGACGATGGAGACGACTTGCAGCGTGACCGCCAGGGGACGCTGGGGTTCTGGCATAGAGGACGACATGGGTAACGATCCACGGGAACGGCAGATTAGATAGGCTGCTTATGATACCGGCGTGGAAGACTCTGGGGCGGGAAAAGTAAAACTATTTGCCGTATGGCGGCTTCAAGGCTTGTCCGGGGCGACCATCTGCGTGGTAACCAGGGCAGCGAGGGCGTTTTCTTCAGTGCCGAAACGGGCGAGCAGGGCGGCCTGTTTCTCGGGCGAGAGACGGTTCCAGATCTCGATCATTTTCTCGGTCGCACCAATCAGTACGGCGGCTTGGCTTTCAGAGAATTCGTCGGTCATGGCAGGCTCGGGTTCAGGCAGTGTGGAAAGCGCATGTTAGCGCTTTCCACACGGTCTGTACGACGGGGTCTTACTCTTCGTTGTCGGCCGGGCGGCTCTCAACGGCTTCTTTCGGCTCGGGCTGTTGGGCACCGGCTTGCTGCGTGGTCGTCTGCTCAGGTACGTGCAGGCTTGGGAAGGGGAGATTAGGAATCTCGTGCATGGTTGCGCTCCTCGCTAAGTCTGTTGATAGATCTGGTAGATCCGCGCTTTTGGAAAGCCTGCGCAGGATACAGCAGGAAAAATGACAATCAGACTTTTAATTCAAATTAATGCGACAGATGGCCGCAGGGGGCAAAAATAAGGTCACCACAAAACAAATGTGGGAGCGAGCCTGCTCGCGAAGGCAGTGTGTCAGGCAACATTTTCGTTGAATGACACGCCGCTTTCGCGAGCAGGCTCGCTCCCACAGGGTTTTGTGTTGCAGTAACTATTTGCAGACGCTGGCGATGGCGTCGGCCAGCAGCGCGAGGCGCGTGGCGTCGATGCCAGCGACGTTTGCCCGGCCCGAGCTGACCATGTACACGCTGTGATGCTCACGCAGTTGTTTCACTTGCTCCGGCGACAGGCCGGTGTAAGAGAACATCCCGCGTTGCACGCCAATGTGCGCAAAGCGCTCGCGCAGGCCATGCGGCTCCAGTGCTTCGACCAGGCCGCTGCGCAGTTGCGCAATCCGCAGACGCATGGCTTCCACTTCATCGGCCCAACGCGCTTTCAGCTCCGGGTCGGCGAGGATCGTTGCGACCACTGCCGCGCCGTGATCCGGCGGCGTCGACCACAGGTTGCGGGCGATGTTGGCCAGTTGGCTGCGGATGTCGATGAGCTTGTCGGCGGTTTTCGCGCAGACGATCAGCGCACCGGTGCGGTCGCGGTACAGGCCGAAGTTCTTCGAGCAGGAACTGGTGATCAGCAGCTCTGGCACTTCTGCCGCGAACAACCGGGTCGACCACGCATCCTGCTCCAAGCCATCGCCAAAGCCCTGGTAGGCAAAGTCGATCAGCGGCAGCAGATTGCGCGCGCGCACCACATCGAGCACGCGCTGCCAGTCGTCATGATTCAAGTCGAAACCGGTCGGGTTGTGGCAGCACGCGTGCAGCAGCACCACATCACCTTTCGGCACTTCGTTGAGCACGGCGAGCATGGCTTCGACGTCGAGGCGGTTGTCACTGCCCACATAAGGGTAGTGACTGACCTTGACCCCGGCTGCCGCGAAAATGGTTTCGTGAATCGGCCAGGTCGGGTTGCTCAGCCACACGCCTTTGCCCGGCAGGCACTGGGCGATAAAGTCGGCGGCCAGACGCAGCGCACCGGTACCGCCCGGGGTCTGAGTAGCGCCGGCACGTTGTTCGGCGATCAGCTTCGAGTCGGCGCCAAGCACCAGCTCATTGATGACCTTGCCGAACAGTGGGTTGCCGTGGCCACCGATGTAAGTCTTGGTGTCCTGGCTTTCGACCAATCGTGCTTCAGCGATTTTCACCGCTTCAGGGATCGGCGTCAGGCCTTGGGCGTCCTTGTAGACGCCAACGCCCAGGTCGAATTTGCGCGGGTTGCTGTCCTGTGCATACGCCTCCATCAAGCCGAGGATCGGGTCGCCGGGTACCCGGCCGATGGCGTCGAAGTGCATTACTTGCGTCCTTCTGCAGTCTTGGCCACTTCGTCAGTGCGCGCAGCCATGATGAAGTCGTTGCGGTGCAGGCCTTTGATCGAGTGGCTCCACCAGGTCACGGTGACTTTGCCCCACTCGGTCAGCAGGCCCGGGTGGTGACCTTCGGCCTCGGAGATTTCGCCGACCGCGTTGGTGAAGGCCAGTGCGTGTTTGAAGTTCTTGAACAGGAAGACCTTTTCCAGCTGCATGATGCTGTCGCGTACTTCGATGTTCCAGTCAGGGATCTGCTTGATCAGGATCGGCAGTTCTTCGTCGCTGACTTGTGGCGCATCGGCGCGGCAGGCTTCGCAGTGGGCTTGGTTCAAAGTGGACATGGTGTATTCCTGAAATCGAGTGTGTTTTTTTTATTAAAGCTTTTCGGCCGTCAATGCCGTCACGCTAAACCAAAGTGGCGGCGACTGACAGGCTCAATTGTCAGCAAAAGTCGCGGTTCACGCGGCTTTCGGTTTCGGCGGAAATTTCGGTGCGTGCAGACCCAGCTGCATGCCTTGGCGCACCATGGCCATGATGTCTTCATGGGCCACGTCGAACAGACGCTTGAGGTTCGGCAGGACAAAGTACAACGGTTGCAGGATGTCGATGCGATACGGCGTGCGCATGGCTTCGAGCGGATCGAAGGCCTGATGCTCAGGTTCGTCCGACAGCGAATAAACAGTTTCTTTTGGCGAGGAAAGGATGCCGCCACCGTAGATGCGTTTGCCTTGCGGGGTGTCGACCAGGCCGAACTCGATGGTCATCCAGTACAGGCGCGCCAGATACACGCGTTCCTCTTTAGTCGCCTGCAAGCCGAGTTTGCCGTACGTGTGGGTGAATTCGGCGAAATACGGGTTGGTCAACAGCGGGCAGTGACCAAAGATCTCGTGGAAAATATCCGGCTCTTGCAGGTAGTCCAGCTCTTCACGGGTACGAATGAACGTCGCCACCGGAAATTGCTTGCTGGCCAGCAGTTCAAAAAACGTCTGGAAAGGAATCAGCGCCGGAACACGAGCGACCTGCCAGCCGGTGGTCTCGCCGAGCACCTTGTTGATCTCGCCGAGTTGCGGAATGCGGTCGTGGGGCAGACCGAGTTTTTCGATACCGTCCAGGTACTCCTGGCAGGCACGCCCTTCGATCACTTTCAACTGGCGAGTGATCAGCGTGTTCCACACCGCGTGTTCTTCGGCGGGGTAGTCGATAAAACCTTGCGCATCGGGCTCGCGGGCCACGTATTGCGTCTGCTTCATACTGCTCTCCTGCTAGGGGAATTCGTTCTTGTTATGTCCAGCGATGGATTCAGAATTACCTGAGAGCGGGTTGATATGCAGCAGGTTGAATTACCTGCGCGTAGGAAATTTCTCTTTAATTCGTAAAGTTATCGTTACGGTTTGACCGCCGTCGCGCATTTTCGGTGATTTTCAGGTTTGAAAAGCCTGATGGCTGTCACATAATCTTGACAACTATCTGCGCGCCTCGACAGAAAAGTCGTGGTGCTGACCCTTGTGGGAGCGAGCCTGCTCGCGAATGCGATCTGACTGACACCTTCATGTTGAATGTGCCGCCGTCTTCGCGAGCAGGCTCGCTCCCACAGGTTCTGTATTTAACCTTATGACTGGTTTGGCGGGTTTTCTCTTATGCGCATCAAAGTCCACTGCCAGAACCGCATCGGCATCCTGCGCGACATCCTCAACCTGCTGGTGGCGTACGGCATCAACGTCGCGCGCGGTGAGGTCGGTGGCGAGCACGGCAATGCGATCTACCTGCACTGCCCGAACCTGATCAATATTCAGTTCCAGGCGCTTCGTCCAAAGTTCGAGGCGATCGCCGGGGTGTTTGGCGTCAAGCGGGTAGGGCTGATGCCCAGCGAGCGACGGCACATGGAGTTGAACGCACTGCTCGGCGCACTGGAGTTTCCGGTGCTGTCGATCGACATGGGTGGCTCGATCGTCGCCGCCAACCGCGCGGCGGCGCAGTTGCTCGGGGTGCGCGTTGATGAGGTGCCGGGGATTCCGCTGTCGCGCTACGCCGAAGATTTCGATTTGCCGGAGCTGGTGCGTGCCAATAAATCGCGAATCAACGGCATGCGCGTCAAGGTCAAGGGCGACATCTTTCTCGCCGACATCGCGCCGCTGCAATCGGAGCATGACGACAGTGAAGCCATGGCCGGCGCAGTGTTGACCTTGCACCGTGCTGACCGTGTCGGCGAGCGCATCTACAACGTGCGCAAGCAGGAACTGCGCGGCTTCGACAGCATCTTCCAGAGCTCGAAAGTGATGGCCGCCGTGGTGCGTGAAGCGCGGCGTATGGCGCCACTGGATGCGCCGCTATTGATTGAAGGCGAAACCGGCACCGGCAAGGAGTTGCTGGCGCGCGCCTGCCACCTCGCCAGTCCGCGCGGGCAGTCACCTCTGATGGCGCTCAACTGCGCAGGCCTGCCTGAATCGATGGCCGAGACCGAGCTGTTCGGCTACGGCCCTGGCGCCTTCGAAGGAGCACGGGCCGAAGGCAAGCTCGGCCTGCTGGAGCTGACCGCAGGCGGCACGTTGTTTCTCGATGGCGTCGGCGAGATGAGCCCGCGCTTGCAGGTGAAGCTGCTGCGCTTCCTGCAGGACGGCTGCTTCCGTCGCGTCGGCAGCGATGAAGAGGTTTATCTGGATGTGCGGGTGATCTGCGCGACGCAGGTCGACTTGTCGGAACTGTGCGCACGGGGTGAGTTTCGCCAGGATCTGTATCACCGTTTAAATGTGCTTTCGTTGCACATTCCGCCGCTGCGCGAATGCCTCGATGGCTTGACGCCGCTAGTCGAACACTTCCTTGATCAGGCCAGTCGGCAGATCGGTTGCTCACTGCCGAAATTGGCGCCGGCGGCGATGGATCGACTCAGTCATTACCATTGGCCTGGCAACGTGCGGCAACTGGAGAACGTGCTGTTTCAGGCGGTTTCGCTGTGTGATGGCGGCACGGTGAAGGCGGAGCATATTCGTCTGCCGGATTACGGCGTGCGTCAGCCGCTTGGCGATTTCTCGCTGGAAGGCGGGTTGGACGAGATTGTCGGGCGATTCGAAAAAGCGGTGCTGGAGCGCTTGTATTCCGAGCATCCGAGCAGTCGGCAGTTGGGTAAGCGGTTGGGGGTTTCGCATACCACCATTGCCAATAAGCTGCGCGAGTATGAGGTCGGCAAAACCGAGCAATAGCCTAAACATGTGTTGGTAATGATGGCCTCTTCGCGAGCAGGCTCGCTCCCACAGGGGTATGCATTTCAAATGTGGGAGCGAGCCTGCTCGCGAAAGCGATAGTCCAGGCAACACCAGCGCCAGACATTGCCACCTACCGGCATAACACCGCCGGTTTTTCGACTTCGATACATTTCAAATTTCCCCTCGCCATCCCTCAAGTCCTTTGTTTACCGGGTCTTTGTGCGCCAGAAAAAAGTTGGTCTGCAAATTGCTTATGGCTCAGCAGTACAGCGGTGGGCGGCAAACGTCCGGCATGCAGAGGAAAGAGTGTGGACAAGTACCTTTATGTGGCAATGACCGGCGCCAGCCAGAATGCGCTGGCGCAAAAGGCGCATGCCAACAACCTGGCGAACATCTCCACCAACGGTTTTCAGCGCGACCTGGAGCAGGCGCGTTCGATGCCGGTGTTCGGTGACAGCTTTCCGGCGCGTGCGTTTGCCATGAGCGAACGGCCCGCCACCGACTTCACCCCGGGCTCGCTGGTGCAGACCGGTCGTGACCTCGACGTCGCCGTCACCGGCAACGGTTTCATTGCCGTGCAGAACCCGAACGGCGGCGAAAGCTACGTGCGTACCGGCAGCCTCAACGTCGACGCCCTCGGTGTACTGCGCGCCGGCAACGGCATGCCGGTGATCGGCAACGGCGGTCCGATCGCCGTGCCGCCCGAGCAGCAGATCGAAGTCGGTGAAGACGGCACCATCAGTATTCGTGCGATGGGCGAAGGCCCGCGTGTCATGGCGGAAGTCGACCGGATCAAACTGGTCAACCCGGACATCAAGAACATGAACAAGGGCCTCGACGGCTCGATCTACACCAAGGACGGCCAGCCTGCGCCGGCCGATGCCAACGTCAAACTGGTGTCGGGTTTCCTTGAGTCGAGCAACGTCAACGCCGTTGAAGAGATGACCTCGGTGCTGGCCTTGGCCAAGCAGTTCGAGTTGCACGTCAAAATGATGAACACCGCCAAAGACGACGACCAGGCCATGGCTCGGGTCTTGCAGATCAGCTAATTATCAGAACGTCGCGCCGAAAAACAGGCGCACGAGGAGAATCGAATGCTTCCGGCTCTATGGGTTGCCAAAACCGGTCTGTCCGCCCAGGACACCAACCTGACCACCATTTCCAACAACCTGGCGAACGTGTCGACCACGGGTTTCAAACGTGATCGCGCCGAGTTCCAGGACTTGCTGTATCAGATCAAGCGCCAGCCAGGCGCCCAGTCGACCCAGGACAGCGAACTGCCGTCGGGTCTGCAACTGGGTACCGGTGTGCGCATCGTCGGCACCCAGAAAAACTTCACCGCCGGCAGCCTGCAAACCACCGAGCAGCCGCTGGACATGGCCATCGACGGTCGCGGTTTCTTCCAGATTCTGCAACCGGACGGCACCACGTCCTACACCCGTGACGGTACGTTCCACCTCGATTCCAACGGCCAGATCGTCAATGCCAGCGGTTTCGCTCTGGAACCGGCCATCGTCATTCCGAACGATGCCCAGACCTTCACCGTCGGCCGTGACGGCACCGTGTCCATCACGGTTGCTGGCAACGCTGCGTCTCAGGTGATCGGCAATCTGCAAACCGCCGACTTCATCAACCCGGCCGGTCTGCAGGCAGTGGGTAACAACCTGTTCCTGGAAACTGCCGCTTCCGGCGCGCCGCAAGTCGGCACCCCGGGTCTGGCCGGTTTCGGTACGACCCTGCAGAACACCCTGGAAACCTCCAACGTCAGCACCGTGGAAGAGATGGTCAACATGATCACCACTCAGCGCGCTTACGAGATGAACTCCAAGGTGATCTCCACCGCTGACCAGATGCTCTCGTTCGTAACGCAGAATCTGTAATCAAGTCTATGAGGCGGCCATGAGGTCGCCTGCAACACCGTGAGGTAGGGTCATGAATCGCTTTGTATCTGTTCTGGCATTGAGTGGGGTCGTCTCGCTCGCGGGCTGCGTCGCCCCGACGCCCAAGCCCAATGACCCTTACTACGCCCCGGTGTTGCCGCGCACGCCGTTGCCGGCTGCCGCCAATAACGGCTCGATCTATCAGGCCGGCTTCGAGCAGAACCTGTACAGCGACCGCAAGGCTTTCCGGGTCGGTGACATCATCACCATCACCCTGAACGAGCGCACGCAGGCGAGCAAGAACGCCAACTCGCAAATGGACAAGAACAGCGACAACAAGGTCGGTCTGACCTCGTTGTTCGGCTCCAGCCTGACCACCAACAACCCGATCGGTGGCAACGACCTGAGTCTGAACGCCGGCTACAGCGCCGATCGCTCGACCAAGGGCGACGCCAAGTCCGGGCAGAGCAACAGCCTCACCGGTTCGATCACCGTGACCGTCGCTGACGTGCTGCCCAACGGCATCATCGCCGTGCGGGGCGAGAAGTGGCTGACGCTGAACACCGGTGACGAACTGGTGCGCATCGCCGGTCTGGTGCGCGCCGATGACATCGCTACGGACAACACCGTATCGTCGACCCGGGTCGCCGATGCACGCATCACCTACTCGGGTACCGGCGCGTTTGCCGATACGAGTCAGCCAGGCTGGTTCGACCGTTTCTTCCTCAGCCCGCTGTTCCCTTTCTAGGTGGCTACGTTGAATCTGAAAAGCCTTATGGTGGCCGCGCTGTTGATGTCGGCGGCCTTCAATGCACAAGCCGAACGGTTGAAAGACATCGCCAGCATTTCCGGCGTGCGCTCCAACCAGTTGATCGGTTACGGCCTGGTGGTCGGGCTTAACGGCACCGGTGACCAGACGACGCAGACCCCGTTCACTCTGCAGACCTTCAACAACATGCTCTCGCAGTTCGGCATCAAGGTGCCGCCAGGATCGGGCAACGTGCAATTGAAGAACGTCGCGGCGGTGTCGATCAGTGCTGACTTGCCGGCGTTCGCCAAGCCAGGTCAGCAGGTCGATATCACGGTGTCCTCGATCGGTAACTCCAAGAGCCTGCGTGGCGGCACACTGCTGCTGACCCCGCTCAAGGGTATCGACGGCAACGTCTATGCGGTCGCTCAGGGCAACCTTGTCGTCGGCGGTTTCGACGCCGAAGGCCGTGACGGATCGAAGATCACCGTCAACGTTCCGTCGGCCGGTCGCATCCCTGGCGGTGCCTCGGTGGAACGTTCGGTACCGAGTGGTTTCAACCAGGGCAACAGCCTGACGCTGAACCTCAACCGTTCCGACTTCACCACCGCCAAACGTATCGTCGACAAGATCAACGACATGCTCGGCCCTGGCGTCGCGCAAGCCATCGACGGTGGTTCGATTCGTGTCACCGCGCCACTCGATCCGAGCCAGCGCGTCGACTACCTGTCGATCCTGGAAAACCTCGAAGTCGACCCGGGTCAGGCGGTGGCGAAAGTCATCATCAACTCGCGTACCGGCACCATCGTCATCGGCCAGAACGTCAAGGTTTCGCCAGCCGCCGTGACCCACGGCAGCCTGACCGTGACCATTACCGAAGACCCGATCGTCAGCCAGCCCGGCCCGCTGTCCAACGGCCAGACCGCTGTCGTGCCGCGCTCGCGTGTAAACGCCGAGCAGGAAGCCAAACCGATGTTCAAGTTCGGCCCGGGCACCACCCTCGACGAGATCGTGCGGGCGGTGAACCAGGTCGGCGCGGCACCGGGTGACTTGATGGCGATCCTCGAAGCCTTGAAGCAGGCCGGCGCGTTGCAAGCCGACCTGATCGTGATCTGAGGCCGACCCTTATGGATATGCGCAAAAGCGGTCTGGTCAGCAGCAGCGATTCGGGTTCCTACTCGGACCTCAATCGCTTGAACCAGCTCAAGGTCGGCGACAAGAACAGCGATGCGAACCTGCGCAAAGTGGCGCAGGAATTCGAATCGCTGTTCCTTGGCGAAATGCTCAAGTCGATGCGTTCGGCCACTGAAGCGCTGGGCCAGGACAACCCGCTGAACACGCCGGCAGCCAAGCAGTATCAGGAAATGTACGACCAGCAACTGGCCGTTTCCATGTCCCGCGAGGGCGGTGGTATCGGTCTGGCCGACGTGCTGATGCGGCAGATGTCGAAGAACAAACCGATGGCGCCGGGCGAGGCCGCTGCCGCGTCGGCTGCCAAGCAGGAAGAGGCCAAGGCGAAAGCCGCGGCCGTGGTCACGCCGGTTGCCGCCGGCACCGTGGCTACCAACGGCCCGTTGTCGCGACTCAATGGCGAGCGCCCGTTGTGGGCATCGCGTTCGGTGAGCGCGCCGAACACGCAACTCGCCCATCGCAACGACATGGAACTGATCAATCAGCGTCGTCTGGCTCTGCCACCGAAACTGGCCGATCGTTTGCTCGCCGGGCTGGTGCCGTCGGCCACGCCGACAGCGGCAACACAGCTGCCGCAACGCGCCGCAACTGCCGCTACAACCGGTGCCGGTCCGCTGTACAACGGCGACTGGCTGGCACGCGCCGAAGGCGAAAAAGCCGCGGGCGGGCAAATGCAGGTCTACGGTCGCGCCATGGCGCAGATTCCGCTCGCGCCGGCGAAGAAAGCCTTCAGTTCCGCCGATGAATTCGTCAACACCATGCTGCCGATGGCCAAGGAAGCGGCCGACCGTATCGGCGTCGATCCGCGTTATCTGGTGGCGCAGGCGGCACTGGAAACCGGTTGGGGCAAATCGGTCATGCGCGCCCAGGATGGCAGCAGCAGCCACAACCTGTTCGGCATCAAGGCGAGCAGTAACTGGAAGGGCGATTCGGCCCGGGCGATCACCAGCGAGTTCCGCGATGGCGCGATGGTCAAGGAGACGGCCGAGTTCCGTTCCTACGCTTCGTACAAGGACAGCTTCCACGATCTGGTGACTTTGCTGCAGAGCAATAATCGCTATCAAGATGTCGTGAAGTCTGCCGATAACCCAGAACAGTTTGTACGCGAGTTGCAAAAGGCCGGTTACGCAACCGACCCGAACTACGCCAGCAAGATTTCGCAGATAGCCAAGCAGATGAACAGTTTCCAAAACTACGCTGCGGCGGGTGTATCCACCACGCCTTTATAAGGCACAAGGTATAAGGTCTGAACCATGAGTTTGCTCAATATCGGGATGTCGGGACTGTCGGCCAGCCAGTCCTCTTTGGCTACGACAGGCAACAACATTGCCAACGTCGACACCGCCGGTTATTCACGTCAGCAAACCGTGCAGGGCACCAAATCCTCGCAGCAGTTCGGCACCGTGTTCATTGGTACGGGCACCACCCTGGCCGACGTGCGCCGGGTGTACAACTCGTACCTGGAAAGCCAACTGCACACGGCAACTTCGCTCGACAGCGAATCTGCCGCGTTTCTGGCTCAGGCCACACCGCTGGACTCGATGCTGTCGGATACCAACACCGGCCTGACCGGCGTGCTGCAGAAATTCTTCACCACGATGCAGGGCGTTTCGACCTCGGCGACCGATGACACTTCCCGTCAATCGGTGCTGACCGGCGCACAGGCGCTGACCAGTCGCTTCAACACCATCGCCAAGCAGCTCAACGACCAGAACACCACCATCAACGGCAGCCTTGGCGACATGGCCGCTCAGGTGAACAAGCTGGCCACCTCGATTGCCAACCTGAACCAGAAGATCGGTGAGATATCCACCAGCGGTGGAGCGCCAAACGATCTGCTCGACAGCCGTAACGAAGCCGTACGTCAGTTGTCCGAGTTGACCGGCGCGCAGGTCGTCGAGCGTGGTACCAGTTTTGACGTGTATATCGGCAGCGGCCAGCCGCTGGTCATCGGTAACACCACCAACACCCTGAGCACCGTGCCGCTCAAGGACGATCCGTCGCGCATGGCCATCCAGATGGATCGCGGTTCGAGCACCATCGACATCACCTCGGCGATGAGCGGTGGCGAAATCGGCGGCCTGCTGACTTACCGCAAAGAAGTCCTCGATCCATCGCTCAATGAGCTGGGCCGAGTGGCGCTGGTGATCGCGGATCAGGTCAACAGCCAGCAAGCCCAGGGCATCGACAAGAACGGCGACTTCGGCGCGGCGATTTTCAACAACATCAACAGTGCCGCGCTGATCAGTTCGCGCAGCATCGCGCAGTCGGGCAACAGCACCGGTTCCGGTAACCTCGATGTCACCATCAAAGACACCGGCAAGCTGACCACCAGCGATTATCAAGTGACGTTCACCAGCGCCACTGACTACACCGTCAAGCGTTCCGACGGCACCGACCTGGGTGCCTTCAGCACCACGACCAATCCGCCGCCAGTGATCGACGGTTTCACCCTCGCACTCAAGGGTGGTGCGTTGAGCGCCGGTGACAGCTTCAAAATCACCCCGACCCGTAATGCGGCGGCGAGCATTCAGACGGTGCTCACCGATCCGAAGAAAATCGCCGCGGCCGGTCCGTTGACCGGTGTGGCCAGCGCCAACGGTCTGGGCACTTTCACCCAGCCGACGCTGACCAGCAAGATCGATATCTACAACCCGACTGCCCAGGCTGACATGCAGGCGGCGCTGAAGAACTCGACGCCGGTCAAACTGGTGTTCGGTGCGGTTACCGGGGGCAGCCAGTCTTACACTTTTGTGGATGCCAAGGGCGGCCTCATCAGCAGCGGCACTATCGTTCCCGGTCAATCGAACACGCTGGAACTGAAAGTCGGCATCGTCGATGCCAGCGGCAACCCGGTGCTGGACACCAGCGTTACGCCGAACGTGCAGAAAACCTTCTCCGTACAGACCACCGTTGGCGGCACGCCGAAGTCGGGCGAAACCTTCACCATGAACCTGACCGGTGCGGCGTCTTCGGACAACCGCAACGCGCAATCGCTGGTCGCCCTGCAAACCAAGCAGACCATCGACACCGGTTCGGCCAGCAAGGGCATCAGCCTGACTGACGGCTACAACAAGCTGGTGACCAACGTCGGCACCAAGACCGCTCAAGGCAAGTCCGACAGCGCCGCCACCACGGCGATTCTGGACAACGCCAAAGGCGCCCGCGATTCGCTGTCCGGGGTCAACCTGGATGAAGAAACCGGCAACCTGGTCAAATATCAGCAGTACTACACAGCGTCTTCGCAGATCATCAAAGCTGCGCAGGAAACTTTCGCCACGCTGATCAACAGCCTTTAAGGAGTCGTAATTCATGCGCATTTCCACCGCCCAGTATTACGGCACGCAAGCGTCGGACTATCAGCGTAACTTCAACAAGGCTGTTGCCAGCGCCAGCGAGGCGAGCAGCCTGCAGCGCATTACCAATGCGTCCGATGATCCGATCGGTGCCGGGCGTTTGCTGCAATTGGGTCAGCAGGCGGCGATGCTGGATCAGTACAAGACCAACGTTGATACCACCAAAAGTGCGTTGACCGTGCAGGAGTCCACGCTGGACTCCATCACCACGGCACTGGCACGTGCCAAGGAAATTTCCCTGGCGGCCAACAACGGCACGATCACCGACAAGGACCGCCAGGCTTACGCCTCGGAACTGGGCGAGATCCAGAAACAAGTGCTGGGCCTGATGAACTCCAAGGATGCCAATGGCAACTATCTGTTCTCTGGTTCGAAGACCGACACCGCCCCTTACTCGCAGAACGGCGACGGCACCTACACCTACAACGGTGACCAGACCACCATCAATCTGGGCATCGGCGATGGCCTGACGGTCGGCACCAACACCACCGGTTGGGACGCTTTTCAGCAGACCATCAATACCGCCCGAACCAACGTCACCCGAACCGCTCCTGCGGTGGATGATGGCCGTGTCGTGTTGTCCAACGGTACGATCGGCACTGAAGCCACCTACAACGCCAAGTTCTCCGCCGGGCAGCCGTACACTGTCAGTTTCGTCAGCAGCACGCAGATGCAAATCACTGACGCACTGGGTAACGATGTGACGGCTGAAGCCAGCAAGAACGGCGTGATCAGCAACACCAGTGGTTCCAATCAGAGCTTCAGCTTCCGTGGCGTCGACATGCAGCTGAACCTCAACCTGAAGGCGGGTGATACCAACCCGGACGCGGTCATTGCGGGGCACAGCTTTCAGTTGTCCGCGACACCGGACACGTTCACCACTGCGCGTAGCCCGGGCAACCCTTCGACGGCGGTGATCACCGGTTCCAGCATCACCGACCAGGCCGCCTACACCGCGGCATTCCCGCAGGGTGGCGCGGTTCTCAAGTTCACCAGTGCCACGGCGTTCGATCTGTACGCGGCGCCGGTCACGGCGGACAGCAAACCTGTTTCTTCGGGCACTGTGGTCGGTGGTAATGCGACGGCAGCCGGTGTGACATTCGCTTTGGGTAATACCCCCGCAGCCGGCGATCAATTTTCGATCCAGCCAAATAACCACCAGACCCAGAACGTGCTCGATACCTTGGGCCAAATGATCACCGCGCTGAATACGCCAATCGACGGTGATCCGGTCGCCAAGCAAAAGCTGCAGGGCGCCATGGAAGCCGGTATCGGCAACATCGACGCCGCGGCCAATCAGATTGGCACCGCAGTCACGTCGATTGGTGCCCGTGGTCAGTCGCTGGATATGCAGGCGGTTACCAACGACAGCCTGAGCACCGCAAACACGACGACGCAAGGTTCGATCCGCGATTCCGATCCGGCCGAAGTCATGACTCGTCTGACCTTGCAGCAGACCATGTTGCAGGCTGCACAACTGGCGTTCAGTAAGATCAGCCAACTGGGGCTGTTCAACAAGATCTGACGGTAACGGGCGCGTGAGCGCCCGGAACTTCGGTTCTTGAGTTTCCTATGTCTTTTTTTCGCGGTATCAGAGGGCTCGCAATTCCGGGCGGGTTCCCGCCGCTTGCGAGTCCGCCGTGAATTCACTTCCCCTTGTCAGCCTTGTCATTCCTGCCTTCAATCCGCGCTTCTTCGAGCGGGCATTGCGCAGCGCCGTCAGCCAGGGTTATGGCAATCTTGAAATTATTGTGTGCGACGACAGTCGCGGCGATGAAATCGAGGCCATTGTCACAGCGTTGATCGAGCAGAGTGGGGTAGCGGTACGTTACGTGCGCAACCCAAAGACGTTGGGAATGGTCGGCAATCTGCAGGCCTGCCTGGATCAGGCTCAGGGCGAATTCATCAAGTTTCTGTGTGACGACGATCAGCTGTTCACCAGCTGCATCGAGTATCAGGCCGATGTGCTCGCTCATCGTGACGAGGTAAACCTGGTGCTGGCCCAGCGGCTGCTGTGGGACGCCGACGACATGGCGCTGCCTTCGCGGCTGGAAAACACGCCACTGTCACCGATCAGTGGCCTGTTCAAAGGTGAGGATCTGCTGGCGCTTTTTGAGACGTTCCCCTCGAACCTCCTCGGTGGTTTCAGTAATGCCCTGTTCCGTCGCGCCGACATAGTCGAATTGCTGCCGGCGCTGACCCAGCCTGAACACTGCTTTGTTGCTAGCCTCGATTTTGCGCTGTTCGTGTGTTTGCTGCGACGCGGCAATGTGGTGATCTCCAATCATGTGTTGAGTGTCGAACGCCTGTATCCGGATCGTTTGAGCGGCCAGCAAGCCATGAAGGATGCGTTGGCGGTCGAGCAGAAATGGCTGCTGCAAATGCTCGAGGCGCGCAGCGGAGAGTTGGCGCCTGCGAAGGGATGGGCGCGTTATGTACCATTGCCCAAAGCGGATGAGTCGCCTCGGGTCTGGATAGAGCTGCCGCTGAGCCGAACGCTCGGTACCAAGCAGAGCGCCCAGATCTGGCAAATTGGCGCTGACAGCCAGAGTTTTTCCGAACTCTATTCGCAATGGCTGGAGTGCCGCAGGCTCAGTGACGTCCAGAGCAGATTGCTGCCCGACACCCTGGCGGGCTGGCCGTCCACACCGCGCATCGTGCCGATCGTGGTGGATGAGCAGGGCAGTCCGGCGGCGCTGGAGCGCACGCTGGCAAGTCTCGCCGCGCAGATCTATCCGCCCGAGCTGACGCTGGTGCTGTCCAGCGATTGTGCTGAACCGGTACTGGATGGACGTGTGTTCCATTTACCGTTACAGGACGACCACCTGGAACAGATCAACCAGTTGCTGCCGCAACTGGAAGGCGCCGACTGGTTTTATCTGCTGTGCGCCGGTGATCGTTTGGTGGCCCCGGCCTTGCTGATGATGGCTGAGCGTATCGCCTTCAACAGCGCTCTGCACTGTCTGTACAGCGATGAAGGCAGCCTACGTGCGGGGGAGTCGGTAGAACCGGCATTCAAGCCTGACTTCAACCTGGATCTGATGCGCACCTACCCTTATGTCGGCCGCGCCCTGGCGTTCCGGCGCGAGACCTTCCTGGCGCTCGGCGGCTTCGATTCGACGTTTACCGAACTCGCGCCTCACGACATCCTCTGGCGCATGGTTGAGGATCAAGGCACTCAGGTGGTGGGGCATCTGGCCGAGATTGCCATCGAGTCGTCCTTCGATCTGGCCCAGTGGCTGTCGCTACCCGCCGTGACGCAAAACAACGCGCGATTGCTGTCGGCGCATCTTGATCGCCTGGGAATCGCCCACGATCTGCGTCGCGGCAGCGTCGAGCTGCTCAATCGAATCGATTACCGGCATGCCCATCGGCCGTTGGTCTCGATCATCATTTCCACGCGCGACCAGATTGCAGCCTTGCAACGCTGTGTCGAAAGCCTGCTGGAAAAAACCGCGTACAGCGAGTACGAGCTGTTGCTGGTCGACAATGCCAGCGAGACCGCCGAGGCTCGTGCCTGGCTGGACGGTATGGCGCAGCTGGGCAGCGAGCGCGTACGCGTGCTGACCTACCCGCAGCAGGGTAACGTCGCCGCGCTGCGCAACTTCGCCGTGTCTCAGGCGCGGGGCGAATACGTTCTGCTGCTCAACCCCTACACCGTGATCACTCAAGCTGAGTGGCTCGACGAGTTGCTCAATCACGCTCAGCGCCCGGAAGTCGGCATCGTCGGCGCCAAGATTTTCAACCCTGATGGGTATGTGTTGCACGCGGGGCTGGTGCTCGGTTTGCAGGGACCGGCCGGCCTTCCGTTTTATGGTCAGGCCATGCAGTCATCCGGCTATATGTACCGCTTGCAGGTGGTTCAGGATCTGAGCGCCGTCGGCGCCGATTGCCTGATGGTGCGCAAGTCGGTATTCGATGCGGTTGACGGGCTGGACGAGCAGAGTCTGCCGCGCATGCTGCATGAAGTGGACCTGGCCCTGCGCGTAGCCCGTCAGGGTTATCTTGTGGTGTGGACGCCTTACGCGGTGCTGGCGCTGGGCGCGCAGCCAATCGAGGCGGTCATCAATGAAGAAGGGGTCTCGCACAATCAGCAGGAAGAAACGTTCTTCAAGCGCTGGCTGCCGGTCATTGCCCGCGACCCTGCCTACAATCCCAATCTTTCGCTGCACAAGCACACCGCTTCGAGCTTCACGCTCGAGCCAGGCCTGCGCACCGGATGGAGCCCTTTCAGCAATAGCACCTTGCCGAAGATTCTCGGGTTGCCGCTCAACGCCTCCGCGATCGGTCACTATCGAATCACGCAGCCGCTGATCGAACTCGAAGCTGCGGGTCGGGTACAAGGGCAGATTCGCTATAGCGTGAACCTGCCGCCGATAGTTGAAATCGAGCGTATGTCGCCTGATGTGATCGTTTTGCAGGGGCGTTATACCGCGTCGTCGGTCAACGAAATGCCGGTGCTGGGCAAATACTTCAACGCCCGGCGCATCTATGAGCTGGACGACTACGTTATCGATGTTCCCCATCGCAACGCGCACATCCGCAACATGCCGGACAAGTATGAGATGGAGCGTATTGTTCGCCGGGCGATCGGCCTGTGCGACCGTGTCGTGGTCTCGACGCAGCCGTTGGCCAACGCCTTGTCAGACATGCATCACGACATCCGCGTGGTGCCGAACATGTTGGCGAAGGAATTCTGGAGCAACCTGCGCAGCCGGCGCCGTACCTCGAAAAAACCGCGCGTCGGCTGGGGCGGTGGCACCAGTCACCATGGCGACCTGGCGGTGATCGCCGATGTTGTGCGTGAACTGGCGGATGAAGTCGACTGGGTATTTTTCGGCATGTGCCCGGATGACCTGCGTCCGTACATGCATGAGTTCCACGGCGTGATCGGCCTCGACGCCTACCCGGCGAAACTGGCCAGCCTTAATCTCGACCTGGCCTTGGCACCGCTGGAATTCCATATTTTCAACGACTGCAAAAGTAACCTGCGTCTGCTGGAGTACGGCGCCTGCGGTTATCCGGTGATCTGCACAGACACCGAAGCCTATCGCGGCTACCTGCCGTGCACGCGGATCAAGACCAACAGTACGGATGAGTGGCTGCAGGCGATTCGCATGCACCTGGCCGATCCTGATGCCAGTTACCGCATGGGCGACGAGTTGCGTGAGGTAGTGCTGCGCGATTACGTGCTGCGTGGCGATAACCTGCGTTACTGGGAGCATGGCTGGCTGGCGGATTGATCGATCAGCTCCGGCTACATAAAAACAGGCGACTTTTACAGTCGCCTGTTTTTTTTTGCTCCGTGCATTCGTATTTGTATCAATGCCAATACATTTTTTTGCAACGGCTCAAGTTGCGATCCATTCCTGTCGATATCAACACATTCAGAGTTCTTTATCGTTCGCCGCGATGACGTGATCGCCACGCGAACCGGTACCGGTTCACAACAAGGCAAGGAAGAAACAATGGCTGTTATAAACGGGACAAACGGCGCGGATACGCTGACGGGTACCAGTGGTGATGACGAGATCAATGGTCTCGGCGGCAACGACCTGATTCTGGGTGGTGCCGGTGCCGACAAATTGAATGGTGGTGATGGTTTCGACACGGTCGATTACTCAGCTTCCGCAGCGGGGGTCAACGTCGATATTCGGCCGGGTATGGGGCTGGCAGGAGTCGGTGGCGATGCGCAGGGCGATACCCTCACCGGTATCGAAAAGGTCATCGGTTCGGCATTCAACGACACGTTCACCACCGAAGCTTCTCTCTTTGCTACCTACGATGGCGGCGCCGGCGACGACATCTATTACGTCAATGGTGGTGGTGTGACGGTCATTGAGCAGGCTGGCGGTGGCAACGATGAAGTGCGCGTGACCTGGAAAGATCATACGTTGGCGGCTAACGTCGAGCGCTTGACCTATACGGGAACCGGTTCGTTTACCGGCTGGGGTAACGCCAGCGACAACATCATCACTGGTGGTAACGGCAACGATATGTTCTATGGCGGCGGCGGTGCCGACCAGTTCATCGGTGGCGCTGGCCGCGATACCGCGTCGTACCTCGACAGCGCGGTCGCGGTCAGCATCAACCTGAAAATCGGGGTCAACTCGGGGATTGGTGCGGGTGATACTTACAACAGCATCGAAGTCATTGCCGGCTCCAAATACAACGATACCTTCGTGGTCGATAGCCGGATTTCGGGCGTCGATGGCGGTGAAGGCTTTGATACGGTCGATTACTCGACGTCTGCTGCTGCCGTGAATATCGATATCCGTCCGGGCACCGGTCTGGCGGGCGTTGGTGGCGACTCGCAAGGCGTGACGCTGACCGGGGTCGAAAAAGTCATCGGTTCGGCATTCAACGACACGTTCACCACCGAAGCTTCTCTCTTTGCTACCTACGATGGCGGCGCCGGCGACGACATCTATTACGTCAATGGTGGTGGTGTGACGGTCATTGAGCAGGCTGGCGGTGGCAACGATGAAGTGCGCGTGACCTGGAAAGATCATACGTTGGCGGCTAACGTCGAGCGCTTGACCTATACGGGAACCGGTTCGTTTACCGGCTGGGGTAATGCCATCGACAACATCATCACTGGTGGTAACGGCAACGATCTGTTGTATGGTGGTGGCGGTGCCGATCAGTTCATCGGTGGTGGTGGCCTGGATACCGTTTCGTACGTCGACAGCGCTGTTGCGTCAGCGTCAACCTGACAATCGGGGTCAATACCGGGATCGCGCTGGGTGATACCTATAACAGCATTGAAGCAATGCGTGGTTCGAACTTCAACGACGTCTTTGTTGGCGGTACTGCCGCCCTGGCACTTGATGGCGGTACAGGCTTCGATCTGGTCAGCTACGAGTCGTCCTACAGTGGCGTTACCATCGACCTGAAAACCAATGTCAACGCCGGTGATGCTGCTGGCGATACCTTCGCCGGGATCGAGATCTTCCAGGGCAGTAATTTTGCTGACACCTTGTCCGGCACTGCGATCAACGACAACTTCGTCGGTGGCGGTGGCGCCGATGTGATCGACGGTCGTGAAGGGATCGACACCGTCTGGTACCTCAACAGCGCCACGGCGGTGAATATCAATCTGCAAACCGGCGTCAATCAGGGCGGCGATGCGCAGGGCGATGTGCTGATCAATGTGGAGAGCATTATCGGCACCCATTTCAATGACACCCTGACCGGCAATGCGCTGGCCAATGGTCTTGAAGGCGGCCTCGGCAATGACACCATTTATGGTGGCGACGGCAACGATGTCATTTACGGCAGCTTCTACACCCAGCTCGGGCCGTTCGCGGTCGACGTGGCTGCCGCAGGGCCGCAAGCTGACATGTTGTACGGCGGCAATGGCAACGACATGATCGTCAGCGCTCCGGATGACCGTGGCACTATCGCCTATGGTGAGGCCGGTCACGACACGATTTATGTCGTCAGTGGCACTGCAGATGGCGGGGAGGGCAATGACGATCTGCTCGGTACGGGGGCGAACTTTGTCTTGCTAGGTGGTGCGGGCAATGACGCATTGACCTTTGGCGCCTTGCATACTGCCCCTGGGCAGATGAAGGCCAGCGGCTTTGCCAATGGTGGCGAGGGCGATGACACCTACTTCGTCAACACCAGCCTGCTGGTGACTATCCGCGATGACGGGGTCAGCACCAATGACACCTTGATCCTGAATAACATTCGCTCGGCTGACACGTTGCAGCTGGCGCGGGTTGGCGATGATCTGTACCTCAGCGACGGATATTTCCCACCGTCCGACCCAACCCAGCAAGGTGTCAAATTGCAGGACTGGTTCGCGGGTGGCAACACCATCGAACACTTCAAGGCAGCCAACGGTGATGTTCTGCCGATCAATGGCGATGGGTTTGCCATGTTTGGTTGATTCATCTGCCTCGCAGTCGCGTTGAAGGCATTTTGCGCTGTAACGAAGGGAGCCCGATCCTGGTAGATCGGGCTCTCTTTTTTATCCCCCTAGTGCTCGTCGCTGCCGCCGGTGTTGGCAGTCAACGGAGGCAGACGAGCTGGCGCGTTTCCTGCAAGTCCCCCTCAAATCGCCATAAAACGAGCGCTAGCGGTCATCCCACCGGCGCCCGGAGCGGCAAAAGGTTGAGCCAGATGGCCCGCAAAGCTCAAGAAAGCTGCGCGCAGCCCGGTGACGAACAAGAGGGGAGACGATGAAGGCAGTAATTTTGGCGGGTGGCCTCGGCACGCGCATCAGTGAAGAGTCGCACCTTAAGCCCAAGCCGATGATCGAGATCGGCGGCAAGCCAATTCTCTGGCACATCATGAAGCAGTATTCCGCTCACGGAATTCATGACTTCGTGATCTGCCTCGGCTACAAGGGTTATGCGATCAAGGATTTCTTCGCCAACTACTTCCTGCACACCTCCGACGTCACCTTCAACATGCGCGAAAACCGCATGGACGTGCATCAGAATTACAGCGAACCGTGGAGCGTCACGCTCATCGACACCGGCGAGGAAACCATGACCGGTGGCCGGCTGCTGCGTGCCGGCCGTTACCTCAAGGATGAAGAAGCGTTTTGCTTCACCTACGGCGACGGCGTTTCCGATCTGAACATTCGTCAGTTGGTCGATTACCACAAGGCTCATGGCCGCCTCGCGACCGTGACCGCCGTGCAACCGCCAGGGCGCTACGGTGCGCTGGAGCGTCAAGGCGATCAGGTCCTCGGTTTCACCGAAAAACCTCGTGGTGATGGCGGCTGGATCAATGGCGGCTTTTTCGTGCTGTCGCCGAAAGTGTTGCCGTACATCGCTGGTGATGAAACCACTTGGGAGGCCGAGCCATTGGCCCGTCTGGCTCAGGATGAACAGCTCAAAGCCTTTGAGCACGAAGGCTTCTGGCACCCGATGGACACCCTGCGCGACAAGAACCATCTCGAAGCGTTGTGGCAGAGCGGGGAGGCCCCATGGAAGCAATGGGCCTGAGTGCGGATTTCTGGCGCGGCAAACGCGTTCTCGTCACCGGACATACCGGTTTCAAAGGCAGTTGGCTGACCCTGTGGCTGCAAAGCCTCGGCGCGCAAGTCAGCGGCTTTTCTCTGGATCCGTCGACTGAACCGAGCCTGTTCGAACTGGCGCGCGTGCACGAAGGCATCAACGATCAGCGCGGTGATTTGCGTGATCTGGGCGCCTTGCTGGAAATCATCGCCGACACCGAGCCGGAGATCGTGCTGCACCTGGCCGCTCAGCCGCTGGTGCGCGAAGGCTATCGCGATCCGCTCGGCACTTACTCCAGCAACGTCATGGGCACGCTGAACCTGCTCGAAGCGATTCGTCAGGTCGGTTGCGTGCGCGCCTGTGTGCTGGTGACCACCGACAAGGTCTACGCCAACAAGGAATGGCTCTGGCCGTACCGCGAAGACGAAGCCCTCGGTGGACACGATCCTTACAGCAGCAGCAAGGCCTGCTGTGAACTGCTCGCGCAATCCTATGCCGCGTCGTTCTTCCCGGCCGACAAGTACGCTGAACACGGTCTGGCCTTGGCCACTGCGCGTGCCGGTAACGTCCTCGGCGGCGGTGATTTTGCCCCTGAGCGACTGATTCCCGACGTGCTCAAAGCCTGGACGGCCGACGAGCCGGTGACCCTGCGCTATCCGCAAGCCGTACGTCCGTGGCAGCACGCGCTGGAGCCGTTGGCCGGTTACCTGCAACTGGCCGCCGGCCTCTACGAACAAGGGCCGGAATATGCCGGGGCGTGGAACTTCGGCCCGGGCGAAGCGGACATGTGCAGCGTTGGCGAAGTCGTCGAATTGCTCGCCAGCCGCTGGCCGCAGGCGCGCGGTCTGCGCATCGAAAAAAGCGAACTGCACGAGGCCGGCCTGCTGCGTCTGGACAGCAGCCGCGCCCGCCAGGTACTCGGCTGGCAGCCGCGCTGGACCTTGCAGCAGTGCCTGACCCAGACCCTCGACTGGCACCTGGCGTGGCAGAACGGCGATGACATGCGCAGCGTCACCCTCGGCCAATTGAACCTGTATCGAGGCGCGCTGTGAGTGAGTTTTCTCTGAAAGCATTGCCGCTGGCCGGATTGTTCAGCGTCCAGCACAAACGTTTCGACGATCAGCGCGGGCACTTCGCACGGCTGTTCTGCGAAGGCAGCCTGAGTGCGTTCGGCAGTGAATTCCATATCCGTCAGATCAACCATTCCTGCACCCGCGAGAAGGGCAGTGTGCGCGGTCTGCATTATCAGAACGCCAACGCCCCGGAAGCCAAACTGATCACCTGCCTGCGCGGTGAAGTGTGGGACGTGGCGGTGGATCTGCGCCCGGATTCTGAAACGTATCTGCACTGGCACGCCGAGCATCTGAAGGCCGGTGATGGCCGCAGCTTGTTAATCCCGGCTGGCTTCGCCCACGGTTTCCAGACGCTCAGTGAAGATGCCGAGTTGCTCTATCTGCACAGCGCCGATTACGCGCCGGAGCATGAGGGCGGTCTGTCGGTGAACGATCCTCGGCTGGCGATTGCTTGGCCGTTGCCTGTCAATAATTTGTCAGCGCGTGATTCCAGCCATCCCGCGCTCGATCAACACTTTGCTGGAGTGCGTCTATGAACTGCCGTGGGTGCGCCGCACCGCTGAGCCTGCCGCTGATCGACCTCGGCACCTCGCCACCGTCCAACGCCTACGTCCACGCCGATCGCCTGGAACAGGCTGAGCAATGGGTCCCGTTGAAGGTCGCGGTGTGCCAGCAATGCTGGCTGGTGCAGACCGAGGATTACACCAGCGCCGATAGCCTGTTCGACGCCGAGTACGCTTACTTCAGTTCGTTCTCTATCACCTGGCTGGCCCATGCCGAGCGTTATGTCGCCGAGATGGTTGAGCGCTTCGGCCTGAGCGCTGACAGCCGCGTGGTGGAAATCGCCGCCAACGACGGTTACTTGCTGCAGTACGTGGCCGGTCGCGGCATTCCGTGCCTGGGTGTTGAGCCGACGCGCAGCACCGCACAAGCGGCGCGGGAAAAAGGCCTGGAAATCCGCGAACTGTTCTTCGGTCGCGACACTGCTGCGCAATTGAAAAGCGACGGCTGGGGCGCCGATCTGATGGCGGCCAACAACGTGCTCGCGCATGTGCCGGATATCAACGATTTCCTCGGCGGCTTCGCGACGCTGCTCAAGCCAACCGGCGTGGCCACCTTCGAATTCCCGCAACTGCTGACGCTGATGGCGGGCGCGCAGTTCGACACGCTGTATCACGAGCACTATTCCTATCTGTCGCTGACCGCCGTGCAGACCCTGTGCGAGCGCAATGGTCTGGAAGTGTTCGACGTCAGCCAACTGACCACCCACGGCGGTTCGCTGCGCGTGTTCGTGCAGCGCAAGGACGGCCAGCGCCGCGCGGTTCAACCTGCGGTGCAACAACAGTTGAAAGCCGAACTGGATGCCGGGGTGAAAACCGCTGAGTACTACGCCACCCTCGCGCCTGCCGCTGAACGCATCAAGCATGAACTGTTGCGTTTCCTGTTGCAGGCCAAGGCTGACGGTAAACGTGTGGTCGGTTATGGCGCGGCGGCCAAAGGCAACACCTTGCTCAATTACGCCGGGGTCAAACCGGACCTGCTGGCCTGGGTCGCCGATGCCAATCCGCACAAGCAGGGCAAGTTCCTGCCGGGTAGCCGCATTCCGATTGTGGCGCCGGCGCAGATTGATCTCGAAAAACCGGATTACGTGCTGGTGCTGCCGTGGAACCTGCTGCACGAAGTCAGTCAGCAACTGGCGCAAGTGCGTCAGTGGGATGGCCGCTTCGTGATCGCCGTGCCTGAGTTGAGCGTGCTGTGAAGGTTCTGGTCACTGGCGCCACAGGGTTTGTCGGTCGGCATCTGGTCGCGGCGTTGCTTGCACACGGCTGCGATGTTCGCGCCGTGGCGCGCAACGCAGAAACCGCGCAAGGCATGCCGTGGATCAACAACGTCGAGTTCATCGCCGCGGATATTCACGCCGCCGATCTCGATATCCACGCGTTGACCGATGGCATCGACGCGCTGGCGCATCTGGCCTGGCCGGGCTTGCCGAACTACCGGGCGCTGTTCCATTTCGAACACAACCTGATGGCCGATTACCGCTTTATCAAAAGCGCGGTCGAGGCGGGCGTGCAGCAGGTGCTGGTTACCGGCACCTGTTTCGAATACGGCCTGCAAAGCGGCCCACTCAGTGAAAACACCGAGCCGAAGCCGAGCAATCCTTACGGTCTGGCCAAGCACACGCTGCACCTGTTTTTGCAAAATCTGCAGCAGGAGCATCCGTTTACTTTGCAGTGGGCGCGCTTGTTCTATCTGCATGGCGAAGGGCAAAACCCCAACAGTCTGTTGGCCGCACTGGACCGGGCGATCGATGCCGGTGAAGCGTCGTTCAACATGTCCGCCGGTGAGCAGTTGCGCGATTTTCTGCCGATTGAACGCGCTGCCGGTTACCTCGCCGCGATCCTGCAAAAAACCGACTTCAACGGCGTGATCAATTGCGCCAGCGGTCAGCCGGTTTCGGTAAGAGCACTGGTCGAGCAACGCCTGAGCGAGCGCGGCGCTTCGATCGATTTGAATCTGGGGCATTACCCCTATCCGACACACGAGCCCTTGGCGTTCTGGGCCGTGGTCGACCGATTGCAACAGTTACTCGAGGCGTAACGCATCGATTGATGCGCCTCAAGGCGAATGCCTTGTTGGCAGCGTGATTATCAAATGACTTTTCAGTGAGACCGGACAATGAGCGATAACCTAATCAAAGCCTTCGAGGCGGAGTGCCAGGCTGAAGTGACTGCCCAAGGCCAGGACAAGGACTTGAAGGCGCTGGCCCAAGAGTTCTACAACCAGTCGGCCAAGCACAAATACACCTACCATTTCTCGTGGATGGGCCGGCCGATCATCCAGTTGCCTCAAGACATGATGGCCATGCAGGAACTGATCTGGCGGATCAAGCCGGATCTGGTGATCGAATGCGGTATCGCTCATGGCGGTTCAATAATTTACTACGCCTCGCTGCTCGAATTGCAGGGCCACGGTGAAGTGCTGGGCATTGATCGCGATATTCGTGCGCACAACCGCGAGGCCATCGAAAGTCATCCGATGATCAAGCGCATCAGCATGATCGAAGGTTCGAGCCTCGATCCGGCGGTGGTCGAGCAAGTGCGTCAGGCGGCGGCCGGCAAGAAAGTCATCGTCGTACTCGACTCCAACCACACCCACGAACATGTCCTCGAAGAATTGCGTCTCTACGCACCACTGGTGTCGGTCGACAGCTATTGCGTGGTCATGGACACGGTGGTCGAAGACATGCCGGCCGATGCCTTCCCGGATCGCCCATGGGGCCCGGGCGACAACCCGAAAACCGCCGTCTGGGCGTACCTCAAAGAGAACGACGATTTCGAGATTGATCAGGCGATGCAAGACAAGCTGCTGATCACCGTCGCGTCGGACGGTTATCTGCGCCGGGTTCGTTAATCAGTTCCATTATCAAAGCGTTTTTCGGGCGGTTTCGCCGGTCGTGGGAGAAGTTATGCAAGGCAAGTCTGTTTCTGAACAAAAGCTGCCATTGAGCGAGTTGCTGACGGTGGTACTGATCACCCACAACCGCCCGGCGTTTCTGCGTCGAGCGCTGCAGTATTACAGCAGCCTGCCTTGCAAGGTTCTGGTGCTGGACTCGTCTCCCGAGCGCCCGGAAGGTGATTTTTCGGCGGTCGATTACCAGCACCTGCCGCAATTCGCCTACTGGGGCATGCAGGCCAAACTGACCTACGGCGTTGCGCAGCTGACCACGCCTTACATGGTGTTCGCCGCCGACGACGACTTCATCCTGCATGAGTCGCTGGCTGAATCGGTCAACTTCCTGGAAGCGAACCGCGACTATGGTTTGTGCCACGGCTACTGCCTGATGTACCTGGCGCTGGCAGGCAGCGTCACCTACTACCGCCGCGACAAGAAAATCTGCGAAGACTATGCGTCGGAGCGCGCCGAGGATCGGGTCCTCGATTTCATGCACCAGTACGTGCCGCCGTTCTACGGCGTATGCCGTACCTCTATCATTCAGGACTGGTACGCGGCATTGCCGGCGGGCACCAGTTTCGAATGGCAGGAGATCGGCCACACCTATTACCTGCTGGCGAACGCCAAGGCGCGGATCCTGCCGATTCCGTATGTCGTGCGCGAGATCAACGTCGGTTTCTCCGACCACAACACCGAGGTGTATCACGCGCTGTCGTACACCGATTCCAAGTCAGTGGCCGAGCGGGAAGCCTTCGCCGAATTCCTCGCGTCGCTGCCGACGGGTATCAACGATCTCGACCAGGCGCAGCGCAAGGCGTTTGCCCTGGAAAGCTTCGCGGCCATGACCGACAGCCTGGTCAGTGGGCGGGCGTTGACGGCCGAGGTGATTTTCGAGTCGACCTGGAACCCCCTGACCAAGGCGCCTGAGCGTAAATTCGGGCCACGGCAATACGTCGAGATGCCGTTCTACAACCAGCGCTTTTTTGACTTGCTGACCCAGTTCGAGTTTCTGCTGCACGCGATGCCGGCCGGGCGTATTCAACTGGAAAAGCTCGAAGGCATCTGGACCCGGCAGGAGTACCTGCTGCAGTCGCGCAATAACGATACGGCGGAAAGTGTCCTCGACCGTTTGTGGCAGGCCCATGACAGAAACGTGTTCAACCGTCGCGTGGTCAAGCGCCTGGCCGAGCAACTGCAGGTCCTCGGCGAGGAAGATCAGGCGCAGGAAATGGCTGATTGGGGCGCCGGTCTTGAAAGCGTGTCTAACGTCGATCACTACCCGGTCTTCAACAAGATGCGTTCAGGTCGTTTGCTCGACTGGATGGCAGCCCGCAAGCCGGATGCTGAAGAGGCCGGGTTGATTGCCGCGCATCTGGCGGCGAACAATGGCGGACCACAATTCGGCATTTTTCTGCTGGATCTGGACAACGACGTCGACAAGCTGCAAGTCACCCTCGACAGCCTCGTCGAAGGGTACAGCAAAGCTTTCAAAATCGTGGTCTTCACCACGGGCGAGCCGCAGTCTGCGACAACCGCGCAAAATATCCTGCACTTTGTCCGGGTCACGCCGGGCAACTTCATCGACAAACTCAACCTGAGCGCCGCGCAGTCTCCATGCGACTGGTTGCTGCTGGCCAACGTGGGCGAAGAATTCACCGCCGGTGGCCTGTTGCGCGCTGGCCTGGAGTTGATGTCAGCCGCGGATCTTCGCGCGGTGGCCACCGATGAAATCCAGCGCACTGAAGACGGTGCGCTGGTGGATGTGTTCCGCCCAGGTTTCAACCTCGATTTGCTGCAAAGCGTTCCATCGCTGATGGCACGCCACTGGCTGATTCGACGGGACGTTTTCCTTCAAACGGGCGGTTATCAGGCCGATTTCAGCAAGGCGCTGGAGTTTGACCTGTTGTTGCGCCTGATTGAGCAGGGCGGTCTCGGTGGTCTGGCACACCTCGACGAGCCGCTGCTGATCACCCAGGCCGCTGTGTTGCAAGAGAATGCTCATGAGCGCCTGGCGTTGCTGCGTCATTTGGGTAATCGCGGCTACAAGGCCAAGGTCACTTCGTCGCTGCCAGGTACCTGGCAGGTCGATTATCGTCATACCGAACTGCCAATGGTGTCGATCATTGTGCCGGCCAGTGATGACCTGCCAGCGCTGCGCCGTTGCGTGGAGGGCGTGCTGCTCAGAACCCGCTACAGCCGTTATGAATTACTGGTTGCGGCCAACCCGAATCAGTCGGCGGCGGTCAACGACTGGCTGGGCCAGTTGCGCAATCCTCGAGTCAATGTCTTGCGTGCCGATCAGCCGCTCGGTGAGGTGGCTTTGTACAACGCCGCCAGCGAGCAGGCGAACGGTGAGTATCTGGTATTGCTGGCCGCTGACAGTGAAGTCGTCAACCCGAACTGGATCGATTCGCTGCTCAACCACGCCCAGCGTCCGGAAGTGGGCATCGTCGGTGCCAAACTGGTCGACCGCGACGGCAAAGTCTCCCAGGCCGGCTTGATTCTAGGCTTTAACGATGGTGTGGGTTCGGCGTTCATCGGCGAAAAACACACCGCCGGGGGCTACATGCAGCGTTTGGCTGTCGAGCAGAATTACTCGGCTGTGTCGAAGGTTTGCCTGATGGTGCGCAAAGAGCTGTTCAACGCCCTCGGCGGTCTGGATGAAGTGACGTTCGCTGACGGTTTCAGCGATGTCGACCTGTGCCTCAAGGCCGGTCAGAACGGTTTCCTCACTGTGTGGACGCCTTCGGTGCAGGTGCTGCATACCGGCGCGTTGCCAGAGGCTCCCCAAGCACTGGCGACACTGCGTGAGAAATGGAGCGGCGTCTTCGCGCAGGATCCGGCTTACAACGCCAACCTGGCCCTGACCGGCAAAGGTTTCACTCTGGGTGAAAATGCCTCGATCAACTGGGCTCAGTTGCTCGCTTAAGCGTGCCGGACAGGAATCAGCATATGTTCAACGGTAAATCAATCTTCATCTCCGGCGGCACCGGTTCGTTCGGGCGCAAATTCATCGCCCGACTGCTCGAGCAATACCAGCCCAAGCGCGTGGTGGTGTTCTCCCGTGACGAGCTGAAGCAGTATGAAATGCAGCAGACGTTCAACGCGCCGTGCATGCGTTACTTCATTGGTGATGTGCGTGACGCCGATCGTCTGCGTCAGGCCATGCGCGGCATCGACTACGTGGTGCATGCCGCGGCGTTGAAGCAAGTGCCGGCGGCGGAATACAACCCGACCGAATGCATCCGCACCAACGTCAACGGCGCGGAGAACATCATCGCCGCCGCCATCGATAACGGCGTGAAAAAAGTTGTCGCGCTGTCCACCGACAAGGCGGCCAGCCCGATCAATCTGTACGGCGCGACCAAGTTGCTTTCGGACAAATTGTTTGTCGCCGCCAACAATATTGCCGGCGAGCAGGAAACCCGTTTTGCTGTGGTGCGCTACGGCAACGTGGCCGGCTCGCGCGGTTCGGTGGTGCCGTTCTTCAGCAAGCTGATCGCCGACGGTGCTCAGGAGTTGCCGATCACCGACGAGCGCATGACGCGGTTCTGGATCACCCTCGACCACGGCGTGCAGTTCGTCCTCGACAGCTTTGCGCGGATGCACGGCGGCGAAGTGTTCGTGCCGAAGATCCCGTCGATCCGCATTGTCGATCTGGCGCGCGGCATGGCCGAACATCTGCCGCACAAGAACGTCGGCATTCGACCTGGTGAAAAGCTCCATGAGTTGATGGTGCCGCTGGACGATGCGCGGATGACCCTTGAGTTCGAAGATCACTACACCATCCAGCCGTCGATTCGCTTTACCAGTGTCGATGTCGATTTCGCCGTCGACAGACTCGGTGAGCAGGGGCGTGTCGTCAGCGAAGATTTCGAGTATCGCTCCGACACCAACCCGCATTTTCTCTCGGTCGGCCAGATCGCCGATCTGCACGCGAAGCTCTCGGTATGATTCCCTACGGTCGGCAAAGCCTTGATCAGGCAGACATCGATGCCGTCGTCGAAGTGCTGCAGTCGGACTGGCTGACCCAAGGGCCTGGCATCGAGCGTTTCGAGCAGGCAATGGCCGAACGTTGCCAGGCAGACTTCGCCGTTGCGGTGTGCAACGCCACGGCGGCGCTGCACATTGCCTGTCTGGCCGCAGGCTTGGGGCCGGGTGATCGTTTGTGGACGACGCCCAATACCTTTCTTGCCTCGGCCAACTGTGGACGTTATTGCGGGGCCGACGTTGATTTCGTCGACATCGATCCGTTGACCTGGAATCTCGATGCCTTCGCCCTCGAAGCGAAACTCGATCAGGCTGAACAGGACGGCACTTTGCCGAAAGTGCTGGTGGCGGTGGCGTTCTCCGGGCAAAGCTGCGACATGCGCAAGATTGCCGAGCTGGCCGAGCGCTACAACTTCACCGTGATCGAAGATGCGTCTCACGCGGTGGGTGCGTCCTATGCAGGGCGTCCGGTGGGTTGCGGCGAGTTCGCGGCGATGACCGTGTTCAGTTTTCACCCGGTGAAGATCATCACCAGTGCCGAAGGCGGCATGGTGCTGACCAACCGCCCGCACCTGGCCGAGCGCTTGCAGCGCCTGCGCAGCCACGGCATGACCCGCGATCCGCAGCAGATGACTGAATCGAGCCACGGCCCGTGGTACTACCAGCAGATCGAGCTGGGCTTCAATTACCGGATCACCGATCTGCAAGCCGCGCTGGGCTTGTCGCAACTGGGCAAACTGGACGAATTCATCGCCCGGCGCCGCGAACTGGCCGCGCGTTATGATCGCCTGCTGACGTATTTGCCGGTGACGTTGCCCAGCCTTCAGCCGGAGGCGGATTCGGCTTGGCATCTGTATGTCATTCGCGTGCAGACGGATCGCATCAGCTGCAGCCACCGTCAGGTGTTTGAAGGCTTGCGTGCTGCCGGTGTTGGCGTGAATCTGCATTACATTCCCGTGCACTTGCAGCCGTACTATCGCGACCTGGGTTTCGCCGAGGGCGATTTCCCCGAAGCCGAGCGTTATTACGCCGAGGCGATCAGCCTGCCGCTGTTTCCGCTGTTGAGCGATGAACAACAGGATTACGTGGTCGAGCAATTGCGTCGGCTGACCGAATAATTGCCGCTGAGGCAAAGGATGAGTATCTGCAATGCGTCATTTGAGTGAGCAGGAAAAGTTCTGGCAGGGCGACTTCGGTAACCAGTACGTCGAGCGCAATGTCGGCCAACCGCTGGTGGCGACGAATCTGGCGTTGTTTGCCAAAGCCCTGAGCCGTGCCGCAGGCATCGAGAGCCTGGTCGAACTGGGCACTAACGCCGGCAACAATTTGCAGGCGTTGCGTCAACTTCTGCCCCGTTGCGAGCTGTTCGGCGTCGAGATCAATGACAGCGCCTGTGCTCAGGCACGGGCGTTGGACATTGCACAGATCTGGCATGGCTCGCTGTTCGATTTCCCGCGCGAGCGCCGCTACGACCTGACCCTGAGTAAAGGCGTGCTGATTCACTTGGCCCCGGAGCTGTTGCCGACCGCTTATGCGCAGTTGTACGAGCTGAGTCAGCGCTACATCCTGATCGCCGAGTATTACAATCCGGCACCGGTGGAAGTGTCCTATCGTGGCAACAGCGGCAAGCTGTTCAAGCGCGACTTTGCCGGTGAAATGCTCGATCGCTATGCCGATTTGCACTTGCTGGATTATGGTTTCGTCTATCACCGCGATCCGCAGTTTCCTGTGGACGACATCACTTGGTTCCTGTTGGAAAAGCGCCCTTGAGCAACGTCGCAATCATCCCGGCCCGTGGCGGCAGCAAACGCATCCCGCGCAAGAATCTCTTGCCATTCGACGGCGTGCCGATGATTGTCCGTTCGATCCGCACTGCGCTGGAATCGGGCTTGTTCGATCAGGTCGTGGTCAGCACCGACGATGCCGAAATTGCCGATGTGGCGCGAGCCCATGGCGCGCAGGTGCCTTTTTTGCGCCCGGCAGACCTGGCCGATGATTTCACCGGCACGGCGGCAGTGATCGTGCATGCCTTGCAGCAGTTGCCGGCGTACGATTACGCCTGTTGCCTGTATGCCACGGCGCCGCTGTTGCAGGCACGCTATCTGCGCCAGGGCATCGAATTGCTGGAGCAGCACCTGGAGAAGTCTTTCGCGTTCTCCGTGTGCAGTTTCGGTTTTCCGGTGCAGCGTGCGCTGACGCTGGACGGGCAGGGTGCGTTGAGCGCTTTGTATCCGGAATTTCGCAATACACGTTCGCAGGATTTGCCCGAAGCATTTCAGGACGCCGGTCAGTTTTACTGGGGGCGCACTGAGGCGTGGTTGCGCGGCGAGGTGCTCTATTCGCCAGCCAGCCTGCCGGTGATTCTGCCCCGGCATCTGGTGCAGGACATCGACACCCTTGAAGACTGGAAGCGCGCCGAATACCTGTACGCCGCGCTCAAGGCGGGTGGAGAGTTGCAATGAGAGTACTGATTCGTGCCGACGCCTCGCCAACCATCGGCAGCGGCCACATTGCTCGCTGCCTGACGCTGGCGCGAGTGTTGCGCGGGCAGGGTAGCCATGTCGCCTTTGCCTGCCGAAAATTGCCGGGGCATCGGCTCGATATGCTGAACGCCGAAGGGTTCGAAACATTTGCCTTGCCGGATCTCTATTGTGATGAAGACCCACAGCAAGCCATCGAGTCCATGCTGCCGTGGCAGGCCGACATCGACGCGCTGGATCTGTTGTTGGCCGGCCATGCCGGGTTCGACTGGATCATCGTCGATCATTACGGCCTCGATCATCACTGGCAAACCGCCGCCCGGCGCTGGGCGCAGCGCATAGCGGCAGTCGACGATCTGGCTACCCGGCGCTACAGCGCAGATCTTTTGCTCAATCAGAATCTGTCCGGTCTGCATGAAAATTATCAACCGTTGTTACCCGACGGCTGTCGCACCTTGCTTGGTCCGCGCTATGCCATGTTGCGCGAAGAGTTCTGTTGCCCGGCCATCGAAATCAAACCCAGGGCTCGCCGCGTGCTGGTGAATTTCGGCGGCTTCGATGCGGCCATGCAGACTCATCACGCAATGCTCGCCCTGGCCGAATACAGCGAGCTGCAAGTGGACTTTGTCGCCGGTGCCGACAATCCGGCGTGGACGCCTATGCAGGCCTTGGCCGAGACGCGGCCGAACTGGCGCCTGCACAGCTTCGTCAGCGATTTCCATCAGCGCATGACTGAAGCGGATCTGTTTATCGGCGCCGGGGGTGGCACCAGTTGGGAGCGGGCGGCGATGGGGTTGCCGACGATCTGTATCGCCGTGTCAAACAATCAGCAGAGCAACGGCGAAGTCATGGCAGCGGCGGGCGCACATGTGTTCATGGGCGCTCGTGAGCAGGTCAGTGTCGAGCAGTTGCGCGACGCCATCGGCTTTGTCACCGGCAATCCTTATTTGCGCCAAAGCCTGGCCGAGCGCTCGCGACAACTGGTCGACGGGCGTGGTGCCGAGCGTGTCGCGGTGGCACTGGCCGGTGCGGTGCTGAAGGTGCGTGCGGCGACTCTGGAGGATGCGCAGTTGCTGTTCGATGGGCGTAATGCCGAAACGGTACGGCGCTGGTCGCTGGACAGCGGCGTGATCGACTGGCCGCAGCACCTGAACTGGCTGACGGCGAGTTTGCGCAATCCACAGCGCCTGCTGTTGATCGCCGAGGCGGATGACGGTGCGGTCGGCGTTGTGCGGTATGACCTGCGCGGGTTTGAAGCCGAAGTCTCGATTTACCTGATCGAACGGCGGATGGGTCTGGGGTGGGGCAGGGCGCTATTGGCCCGTGGTGAGGCATTTGTTGCCGCGCACTGGCCGCAACTGAAGGTCATCACCGCTCGGGTGTTGCCGGACAATCGTCCCTCGTTGAATGTGTTTCGTGACGCCGGGTTCACTCAGAGTGCTTGTGCGTTCACCCGTGTTTTGAAGGATTCCCCGCATGACTAGTTTCAAGATCGGCAACCGCTTGATCGGTGCCGACGCGCCACCCTTCATCATCGCCGAGATGAGCGGCAACCATAACCAGTCACTGGACGTCGCCCTGCAAATTGTCGAGGCAGCGGCCAAGGCGGGGGCGCATGCGCTGAAGCTGCAAACCTACACCGCCGAAACCATGACGCTGGATTTGTCTGAGGGCGAATTCTTCATCAAGGATCCGGGCAGTCTGTGGGCGGGTACTTCGCTCTACGATTTGTATGAAAAAGCCCATACACCGTGGGAATGGCATGCACCGATTTTTGCTCGTGCCAAGGAACTGGGGATGCTCGCGTTCTCGACACCGTTCGACGACAGCGCCGTGGACTTTCTCGAAAGCCTCGATGTTCCGGCCTACAAGATCGCCAGTTTCGAAAACACCGATTTGCCGTTGATCCGTCGTGTGGCCGCCACTGGCAAGCCGCTGATCATTTCCACCGGCATGGCCAGCATCGTTGAACTGGATGAGGCCGTTCGCGCCGCGCGCGAGGCCGGTTGCAAAGATCTGGTGTTGCTCAAATGCACCAGCACTTACCCGGCAACGCCGCTCAACAGCAACGTGCGCACGATTCCCCATCTGCGTGAGTTGTTCGGTTGCGAAGTGGGGCTGTCCGATCACTCGATGGGCGTTGGCGTGTCGGTGGCGGCGGTGGCGCTTGGCGCGACGGTGGTGGAAAAACATTTCACCCTCGACCGTTCAGCGGGAGGCGTCGATGCGAGTTTTTCGCTGGAGCCGGCGGAAATGGCTAGCCTGGTGGTGGAAACCGAGCGCGCCTGGCAGGCCATGGGCCAGGTGCATTACGGCGTTACCGAGGCCGAGCGCAAGTCGCTGGTCTATCGCCGCTCGCTGTATGTCACGGCCGACATGGCCGCCGGTGACACCTTTACCGGGGACAATCTGCGCGCCATTCGCCCGGGGCTCGGTCTGCCGCCCAAGCACACCGATGCCGTCCTCGGCCGCCGCGCCCGCGCTCCGATCAAGCGCGGCACGCCGCTGGACTGGTCGTTGGTCGAATAACCCGATCTGCACCGATTCGGCAAAATAGCGTGACCTGCGAGTCATAACGCGCATCTTCACTGTATTGTATTGATCGGGGAGATGGCGCCTGGCTCGTTTTCGATTCCAGTGATAGCCCTTTGCGCTCCCCGTGGCTGCCCGTTGTGGCGGCCGTTTTCTGTTTGTCGGCGCCCCTCGAAATCCTTGCGAGCGGTGGTCTTGGGCTGTTTTTTATTGGGAAGCCGTAATGATTGGCATAAAAAGCATTGCGAGCTACGTTCCTGTAGCCGGCGTGGACAATTACGCACAAGGTGCAAAATTCGAGAAGGATGAAGAATTCATCCTTGGCAAGATCGGCTCGGCGTTCCTGCCGCGCAAAGACGCTGAACAGGAAACCTCCGATCTGTGCGTGGAGGCGGCCAATGCGCTGTTTGCCAGCAACCCGGATCTGAAACGTGAGTCGATCGACGCCTTGATCGTCGTCACCCAGAACGGTGACGAAGAAGGCCTGCCACACACCGCCGCCATCGTGCAGGACAAACTCGGTCTGCCGACCAACGTTGCGGCGTTCGATATTTCTCTGGGCTGCTCCGGTTACGTCTACGGCATCTACGCGATCAAGGGCTTCATGGAAGCCGCCGGTCTGAAGAACGGCCTGCTGATCACCGCTGACCCGTATTCGAAAATCGTCGACCCGGAAGACCGCAACACCACCATGTTGTTTGGCGATGCCGCGACGGCCACGTGGATGGGTGAGGATCCGACCTGGGCACTGGGCAAAGCCAAGTTCGGCACCGACGGTTCCGGCGCACCGCACTTGAAAGTCACCGATGGCGTGTTTTTCATGAACGGTCGTCAGGTGTTCAACTTTGCCTTGCTGAAAGTCCCGGCACACTTGCACGAATTGCTGGATGACTCTGGTCTGAAGGCGGATGACATCGATGCCTTCTGCATTCACCAGGGCAGTGCGGCAATTGTCGATGCGGTGGCGCGACGTTTCGAAGGCGAGCCGGAAAAATTCATCAAGGACATGGTTGAGACCGGTAACACCGTGTCGTCGAGCATTCCGCTGCTGCTGGAAAAACACGTCATCGATTCCGACTGGCAGCGTATTGCCTTGAGCGGTTTTGGTGTCGGTCTGTCGTGGGGCTCGGCGATCATCTATCGCCCTTGAGTCTGATCAAAAACGGCGGATACAAAAATAGCGTTCAAGGTTAACCTTGAACGCTATTTTTTTGCCTGAAGAGGGAGCGCGAGGCGCCATGAGCGAGTTTTTTCAAGCCAATGCCGAGGTGTTGCAACGGCGCTGGCCGGCGCTGTTCGAGCGACTGATGGCGGAGGACAGTGCAGCAGTCCAGGCCGAACTGGTGCAGGGGTTGGGTTCGACGCTCAGCGTCAATGGTGTTCAGCTCACCAGCCGCCATGACCGCATCCATGAAGCCCGGATTCAGGCGGCAAGCCTGGCGGACAAGCCGCAATTGCATGTCTACGGTACCGGCCTCGGCGATTTGCCCTGCGTGCTACTGGAGCGCGAAGGGCTTGAGCGTCTGTACGTGCACATCCTCAATGGCGCATTGTTCGCGCTGGTGGTGCAACTGCTCGATCAGCGCCATTGGCTGGAAGATCCGCGCGTCGAGTTGTTTTACGCCGGCGACCATCCAGACTTTTTTACGCCGTTTTTTGCCCTGCCTGCCGAGATGCTGCTGGCCGACGATTTCAACGCGAAAGTGCGTGATCGCTTGGTCAGCGAAGTGCACCTGAGCTTCAACAATCGGGATTTCGATCCGCAGTCACCGCAGATTCAACAGCGTTTGCAGGAATGCCTGCCGGTGCTGCTCGCCGATGCGGATGTGGCGCAGTTGTTCGGCACCTGTGCCGGCCGGGAAGTCTATGTGATCGCCACCGGGCCGACGCTGGAGCAGCATTACCAGCGTCTGGCGGCAATCCGTCAACGCGCCGAACGCCCGTTGTTCCTCTGTGTCGACACTGCGTATCGACCGCTGCGCGAACACGGGATTGTGCCTGACCTGGTGGTGAGCATTGATCAGCGCATCAGCTTTCGCCATCTGCCGTTCGAGGAGTCCGACGGCATCCCGCTGGTGTATCTGCCGATGAGCGATCCGTCGGTGTTGAAGGCGTGGAAGGGCAAGCGTTACGGTGGTTATTCCGCGAGTCCGATCTACGCGAATCTGCGTGAGCAACACCCGCGAGCGCAGTTGCACGTGGGCGGCAGTGTGATTCACCCGGCGGTGGATCTGGCGGTAAAGATGGGTGCCACCGGCATCACGCTGTTTGGTGCTGACTTCGCCTTCCCGATGAACAAGACCCATGCAGGCTGGAACGACGGCGATCTGGGGCCACCGGTGAATCAGGCGCGGCATTGGGTGCGCGATGGCCATGGTCAGCGGGTGACCACACAGCTCAACTTTCGCGGTTATTTGTGTGTGCTGGAGCGCTATATCGCTGCACATCCACAGGTCGAATTTCTCAACAGCAGCCGCTCCGGGGCGCTGATCGCCGGAACCGGCTTCAACCCGGAGTTTGTGCGATGAGTACGCTGAGCCTCTGTAAGGATGAATGTCGCCAGTGTGCGGGTTTGTTTCGCCTCGGGCGCGATGTCGAAGCGGCGCTGACGATGGTCGATGTGTTTGAAAAGGCCCAGCAATGTTTAGCGTCTGCCCCGGCAGAGGTTCAGCAGGAGTGGGCGCAGCTGTTAATGCAAATGCTCGAATGCCAGGAGCGCCAGGACTGGTTGGGGCTGGCTGACTCTATGGAGTACGAGCTGGTGGATTTGCTGGGAAGTGTTCGGGCCTGAACACGCCGACAGCACTGGCCCGCAGGTTTGCGCGGCAGTCGGTTTTATGACGTCATTTTTTCGCGGCGGATGGGCTGCTAAGTCTTTGTTTTCTCGGGGGTGGCAGGGTGATGGCAAATTTTTTTCAAAAAGCCCTCAAGCAACCTGCAAACCCGACGATAACTATTACGAAGGTTCTCTAGGCCATACCCGGCGGTTGCCAGGGCCGGAAGCCGCAGTACCCAACCAACGAGGAATTCGTCATGGCTTTAACAGTAAACACCAACACCACGTCGTTGAACGTTCAGAAAAACCTGAACCGCGCTTCCGACGCTCTGTCGACTTCGATGCAGCGCCTGTCTTCCGGCCTGAAAATCAACAGCGCTAAAGACGACGCCGCTGGCCTGCAGATCTCCACTCGTATGCAATCGCAAATCCGCGGTGGCAACCAGGCTATCCAGAACGCCAACGACGGTATCTCCGTTGCTCAGACCGCTGAAGGCGCTCTGCAAGCTACTACCGACATCCTGCAGCGTATGCGTGAACTGGCTGTTAAAGCACGTACCGGCACTAACGGCACTGCTGACCAGAAAGCAACCAACAAAGAATTCGCCGACATGTCGGACGAAATCACCCGTATCGCAGCTTCCACCAACCTGAACGGCAAAAACCTGCTGGACGGTTCGGCTGGTACTGTGACCCTGCAAGTTGGCGCAAACACCGGTACTGCTAACCACATCGACCTGGTACTGAGCTCCAAGTTCGACGCCGTCAGCCTGTCTGTGGACAAAGGTACTCTGGCTCTGACCGGTACTGACGCTGCTACCGCTGGTAGCAACATCGACAACGCTATCACTGCAATCGACGCTGCTATCGCTGCAATCGGTGATACCCGTGCCAGCCTGGGTGCTTCGCAAAACCGTCTGACCAGCACCATCTCCAACCTGCAGAACATCGTTGAGAACACCACCGCTGCTCAGGGTCGTGTACAAGACACCGACTTCGCCGCAGAAACTGCTAACCTGACCAAGCAGCAAACTCTGCAGCAGGCTTCGACCTCCGTTCTGGCTCAAGCCAACCAACTGCCTTCCGCTGTACTGAAGCTGCTTCAGTAATTTCGGAACAAGTTTGGGCGGGGGAGTGCGCTGGTCGTGCTCTCTCGCCCTTTTACGTTAGGAGGTGATGAGCATGGACATGAGCGTCAAGCTTAACCAGTCTTATCCGGCTCCCAAGCCAGTCACTCCGGTTGCTGACAAACCGTCAGAAACGCCGAAAGTGGCCAAGACTGAAGCGCCCGTCGCTGCCAAGAGTCAGGTTACGGACGACGCCAAGTTGAAACTGGCGGTGCAGGAGATCGAGAAGTTCGTTCAATCGATCAAGCGCAATCTGGAGTTCTCGATCGACGAGCATTCCGGAAAGGTCATCGTCAAGGTGATCGCAAGCGAGACGGGTGAGGTCGTTCGACAGATTCCCTCCGCAGAAGCCCTCAAGCTGGCAGACAGTCTGGCCAATGCGAGTCACGTATTGTTCGACGCCAAAGTCTGATAGCTGGCATGAATAATGTTTGTCCGTTCTCAGGACGCGTGTAACGGTCAAAAGAATGGCAACAATCTGAAGGGAGATGCACATGGCAAGTCCAATTCTACCGGGTTCCGGACTGGGTTCCGGCCTGGACATCGGTGCGATCGTCACTGCGCTGGTCAACGCCGACAAGGCGCCGAAGCAGACGCAGATCGATACCGCCACCAAAGCCAACACGCTGAAGATTTCCGGCATCGGTTCGCTGAAGAGCGCGTTGACTGCGTTCCAGACGGCGATGACCAATCTGAGCAGCAAGACCAATCCTGCATTTGCCGGCTTCACCGCGACTTCCAGCAACACAAACCTGACTGCGACGTCCGACAGTACTGCGGTTGCGGGCAATTACAATGTTGTCGTCACTCAGTTGGCTACAGGCTCGAAAGTCGCCAGCGCTTCTTTTGCCGGCGGTGCCGCCAGTGCCATTCCGAGTGGTACCCTGAAAATCAGTCAGAATGGCACTGATTACAATGTCGACATTCCGGCCGATGCCACGTTGCAGACCACCCGCGACGCCATCAACAAGGCTCAGGGCGCCAACGGCATCTCTGCCAACATCGTGACCGACAGCACCGGTGCTTCGCGCCTGGTGATCAGTTCGAGCAAGACCGGCGAAGGTTCTGACCTCACCGTGAGCGGTATTGCCGGTCTGGAAATCGATGGTACCCAGCCGATGGGAACTAGCCCGGCTGCAGGCGCTTCAGGTGCCGTCAACGGCGTTGCGAAAAACGCCAAGCTGACCATTGACGGTCTTGAGGTCACCAGCAAAAGCAACACGGTGACCGGCGCAATCAGTGGCCTGACTCTGAATTTGACCACGGTCAGCGAGGGCACGCCGCCGAGCAAGCCTACGGCTGTCACCGTGGATGCCAACACCAAAGGTCTGCAGACATCGATTCAGTCGTTCGTCGACGCCTACAACACCTTGAAGACCACCATCGATACGCTGTCCAAGGCGACGCCGGATGCCGATGGCAAGCTGACCGTGCAAGCGGCGTTCACGGGCGACGCGATGCCGCGCGCACTGATTGCCGATATTCGTGGCGAGTTGACAGCTAAGGGCGCTGGCGGTGAGTTGTCCGTACTGTCCCAGTTGGGTGTAATGACCGATCGCAACACTGGTAACCTGACGTTTGATACCGCTGCGTTCACCAAAACCATGGCGCAGCCAGGCATGACTGGCCAGGTTCAGCAGTTGTTCACCGGCACCGACGACACCAATGGTCTGTTGGCGCGCATGAGCAAAGCGGTAGATCCGTACCTCAAACCGGCGACGGGTAGCATTGGCGGTACCGGTCTGCTTGATCAGCGTATGGCCATTCTCACCAAAAACACGAAAAGCCTGACCGACCAGCAACTGGCGCTGGATTTGCGTGTCGCCAACCTGACCAAGACGTTGACTGCCAAGTACAACGCCATGGACTTGCTGGTAGGGCAGATGAAGGCGACGGCGAGCAGTATTACCTCGTTCTTCACCTCGCTGAACGCTCAGCAGTCCGCGAAGTAACAGGCAGGCACGACAAAAACCCGGCTACGCTTTATCGGCGTGTGCCGGGTTTTTGTCTTTTGATCTAAAGTTCTCTGATTCGTTGGCGATACACTGGATATACGAGTCATTGTGGCAATGAGGTAGAACATGAATCCAATGTTAGCCCTTCGGCAGTACCAGAAAGTCGGCGCGCATGCGCAGACATCCGAAGCGAGCCCGCACCGTCTGGTGCAAATGTTGATGGAAGGTGGTCTGGGGCGTATCGCTGAGGCCAAGGGCGCCCTTGAGCGCAAGGACATTGCTGCCAAGTGCACGGCCATCAGCAAGGCCGTTGGCATCATTGGCGGCTTGTGTGAAGGTCTGGATCTGGAAAACAACGCCGAGTCGGTGGCTGAGCTGAACCAGCTCTACATCTACATGATGAAACGGCTTGCCGAAGCCAATCTCAAGAGCGATCCGAAGATCCTTGACGAGGTTGCCGGTCTGCTGCGCACCGTGAAGGAAGGTTGGGACGGCATCGCTCCACCAGGCCCCCAGTTTTAAGGAGATCGTCATGAGTCTTGTATTGCAGCGAATCGCCGATACCCGTGAAGCGTTGGTCACAGCATTGGCCGAGCGTAATTGGGAAGCCATTGGCGAGCTGGATCTGGCTTGCCGTTCCTGCATGGAAGACGTCATGGCTGAGGCTTCGCTGGACGAAGTCGCGTTGCGCGACAATCTTGAAGAGTTGCTCCATGTCTACAAGGAGCTTCTTGAGGTGGCCATGGGTGAGCGGCAAGCGATTGCCAACGAGATGTCGCAGATCACCCAAGCGCAGAAGGCGGCAAAGGTTTACCATCTGTTTGGTTAATTGCCCCCCAGTTAATCCAGGCATGTGCGCCATAAATTTGACTGTGCACGGTTTTTTGACTTAACTAGTGGCTGTTTTCAGATTTCAGGCGTCTACAGGCACATGGTGTCCTGCAAGCGTCTCGCTTGCCCCATTTTTCGGGCATTGAGTTGACTAGGGAAGTTGCTATTGCATGTGGCGTGAAACCAAAATTCTGCTGATCGATGACGATAGCGTCCGCCGCCGCGACCTGGCGGTGATTCTAAATTTTCTCGGCGAAGAAAATTTACCCTGCGGCAGCCATGACTGGCAGCAGGCAGTCGGCTCTTTGTCGTCTAGTCGTGAGGTCATTTGCGTACTGATCGGGACCGTTAATGCTCCTGGCGCGCTTTTGGGCTTGTTAAAGACACTCTCAACCTGGGATGAGTTCCTTCCGGTTTTGTTGATGGGCGATAATTCTTCCGTTGACTTGCCTGAAGACCAGCGTCGCCGAGTGCTTTCGACCCTCGAAATGCCGCCCAGCTACAGCAAATTGCTCGATTCGCTGCACCGTGCCCAGGTTTATCGCGAGATGTATGACCAGGCCCGCGAGCGCGGTCGTCATCGCGAACCCAACCTGTTCCGCAGCCTCGTTGGCACCAGTCGTGCGATTCAGCACGTGCGCCAAATGATGCAGCAGGTCGCCGACACCGACGCCAGTGTGCTGATCCTCGGCGAGTCCGGCACCGGCAAGGAAGTGGTTGCGCGTAACCTGCATTACCATTCCAAGCGTCGCGATGCGCCATTCGTTCCGGTCAACTGCGGGGCGATCCCGGCAGAGCTGCTCGAAAGCGAATTGTTCGGTCACGAGAAGGGTGCCTTCACCGGTGCGATCACCAGTCGTGCCGGGCGTTTCGAGCTGGCCAACGGCGGTACGCTGTTCCTCGACGAAATCGGCGACATGCCGCTGCCGATGCAGGTCAAGCTGCTGCGCGTCCTGCAGGAGCGCACCTTCGAGCGCGTGGGCAGCAACAAGACCCAAAGCGTCGATGTGCGCATCATCGCCGCAACGCACAAAAATCTCGAAAGCATGATCGAGATCGGCACCTTCCGCGAAGACCTCTACTATCGCTTGAACGTGTTCCCGATCGAGATGGCGCCGCTGCGTGAGCGCGTCGAAGACATCCCATTGCTGATGAACGAACTGATCTCGCGCATGGAGCACGAGAAGCGCGGTTCGATTCGTTTCAACTCGGCAGCGATCATGTCGCTGTGCCGTCACGGCTGGCCGGGCAACGTCCGCGAGCTGGCCAACCTGGTCGAGCGCATGGCGATCATGCACCCGTACGGGGTGATCGGCGTGGTCGAGTTGCCGAAGAAATTCCGCTACGTCGACGACGAAGACGAGCAAATGGTCGACAGCCTGCGCAGCGATCTCGAAGAGCGCGTGGCGATCAACGGCCACACGCCGGACTTCACCGCCAACGCCATGCTGCCGCCGGAAGGCCTGGACCTGAAAGACTATCTCGGTGGTCTGGAGCAGGGCCTGATCCAGCAGGCGCTGGACGATGCCAATGGCATTGTGGCGCGTGCCGCTGAACGTCTGCGTATTCGTCGTACCACTCTGGTCGAGAAGATGCGCAAGTACGGCATGAGCCGGCGCGATGGTGATGAACAGGCGGAGGATTGACGCCTGTTTTTCAACTGCTTCATTTATAAGCAGTTTTTTTTAGGCACGGGTATTGCTACAGCCCTCGCAACGTTCCGTTTAACTGACGGTCAGCCAAGCGAGAAGCACAATGCCCCAAGCCGCCCAGATGTCTTCTGCCTCCAGTCCCGAGGGGCAACCGTCCTCCGTAGAACAGGCAAGCCGACAGGGTCTTGAGCAGGCCTTCGAGCTGTTCAGCCAGATGTCCAGCCAACTGACAGACTCCTACAGCATGCTTGAGGCGCGGGTGACCGAGCTCAAGGGTGAGCTGGCGGTAGTCAGCGCCCAGCGCATGCAGGAGCTGGCTGAAAAAGAGCGCTTGGCCAATCGTCTGCAAAACCTTCTTGATCTGTTGCCCGGTGGTGTCATCGTCATTGACGGTCACGGCATGGTGCACGAGGCCAACCCGGCTGCCATCGAGTTGCTCGGGCTGCCGCTTGAAGGCGAATTGTGGCGCCACGTCATTGCCCGCTGCTTTGCCCCGCGTGAAGACGACGGTCATGAAATCTCCCTGAAAAATGGTCGACGCCTGTCGATTGCCACCCGCTCGCTAGACGCCGAGCCGGGTCAGTTGGTGTTGCTCAACGACCTGACAGAAACCCGTCATCTGCAAGATCAACTGGCGCGCCACGAGCGTTTGTCTTCGCTGGGGCGGATGGTCGCCTCGCTGGCGCATCAGATCCGCACGCCGTTGTCGGCGGCCTTGCTCTACGCCAGTCATTTGACTGAGCAGGAATTGCCGGTCGCGACCCAGCAGCGTTTCGCCGGGCGCCTGAAAGAACGCCTGCACGAGCTGGAGCATCAGGTGCGCGACATGCTGGTGTTCGCTCGCGGTGAATTGCCGCTGACCGATCGCCTCACACCCAACGCTTTGATGCAGGCTCTGCAAGCGGCGGCGCTGACCCATGTGCAGGATCTGCCAATCCGCTGGCAGTGCGACAGTCATGTCGGCGAGCTGTTGTGCAATCGCGACACGCTGGTCGGCGCGCTGTTGAACCTGATCGAGAACGCGATTCAGGCCAGTGCCGGCGACGTTCGCCTGAAAGTGCATTGCTACACCCGCGACAACAGCCTGTGCCTGAGCATCAGCGACAGTGGCAGCGGCATCGAACCGGCTGTTCTGGCGCGGCTCGGCGAACCGTTTTTTACCACCAAAGTCACCGGCACTGGCCTCGGCCTGACCGTGGTCAAAGCGGTGGCGCGTGCACATCAGGGAGAATTGCTGCTGCGTTCGCGAGTCGGGCGTGGCACGTGCGCGCAGGTCATCCTGCCGCTGTTTTCCGCAGTACAGGGAGCTGAGTGAACGTCATGGGCATCAAGGTTTTACTGGTCGAGGATGACCGCTCGTTGCGCGAAGCACTGGCTGATACGTTGCTGCTGGCCGGGCACGATTACCAGGCGGTCGGATGCGCTGAAGACGCGTTGACGGCAGTCACGCGCGAAGCGTTCAGTCTGGTGGTCAGTGACGTCAACATGCCTGGCATGGATGGTCATCAATTGCTCGCGCTGTTGCGTGCTCGCCAGCCACAATTGCCGGTGTTGCTGATGACCGCTCATGGCGCCGTCGAGCGCGCGGTCGATGCGATGCGCCAAGGCGCGGCGGATTATCTGGTCAAACCGTTCGAACCCAAGGCTTTGCTGGACCTGGTGGCGCGGCATGCACTGGGCACTATTGGCGCGAGCGAAAGCGAAGGCCCTATTGCCGTCGAACCGGCCAGTGCGCAACTTCTCGAATTGGCCGCACGAGTAGCGCGCAGCGATTCTACCGTGTTGATTTCCGGCGAGTCCGGTACTGGCAAGGAAGTGCTGGCGCGCTACATTCACCAACAATCCCATCGCGCCAGCCAGCCGTTCATTGCGATCAACTGCGCGGCAATCCCGGACAACATGCTCGAAGCCACGTTGTTCGGTCACGAGAAGGGTTCTTTCACCGGTGCCATCGCGGCGCAGGCCGGCAAATTCGAACAGGCCGACGGTGGCACGCTGCTGCTCGACGAAATCTCGGAAATGCCCCTCGGTCTGCAAGCCAAACTGCTGCGCGTGTTGCAGGAGCGCGAGGTCGAGCGCGTCGGTGCGCGTAAACCGATTGCTCTGGATATACGCGTGGTCGCCACCACCAACCGCGATCTGGCGGGCGAAGTGGCGGCGGGGCGTTTCCGTGAAGACCTTTATTACCGTTTGTCGGTTTTCCCTCTCGCTTGGCGTCCACTTCGCGAGCGCACTGCCGATATCTTGCCGCTGGCCGAAAGGTTGCTGGCCAAACACGTCAATAAAATGAAGCACGCCACAGCGAAACTCTCGCCTGAGGCGCAAGCGTGTCTGACGGCTTATCCGTGGCCGGGCAATGTGCGTGAACTGGATAACGCCATTCAGCGTGCGCTGATCCTGCAGCAGGGTGGTTTGATTCAGCCGCAGGATTTCTGCCTGGCCGGTCCCGTGACGTACACCGCGCTGCCCGTCGCAGCGCAGGTGTCTTCAGTGATTCGCGAAGTGGAAATCGAAGCGGATTCTGCCGGTGCACTGGGCGATGACCTGCGCCGCCGGGAGTTTCAGATGATCATCGACACCCTGCGCTCTGAGCGTGGACGGCGCAAGGAAGCCGCAGAAAAGCTCGGCATCAGCCCGCGCACCCTGCGCTACAAACTGGCGCAAATGCGCGATGCCGGGATGGACGTCGAAGGTTATTTGTTCGCCACCTGAAACGTGCCGCAAAAAACTGAAAATGCTTTTCTGAAAGGGGTGCCCATGAGCTGGCACCCTTGTTGCTAATACCTGTGTACCCGCCGAGTGAGTGTCAAAAAATTGCGGGCCGCCCAAGAGAGTAGACCATGAGCCAAGGTATTGAATTTAATCGGTTGATGACAGACATGAAGGCCATGAAGCTGGATGCCATGTCTGCGCCGAAATCGACGACCGCTGTCCCTGAACTGGCGGGCAGCAGCTTTTCCGACATGCTCGGTCAGGCGATCAACAAGGTCAGCGATACCCAGCAGGCGTCGACTCAGTTGGCCAACGCATTTGAAGTGGGCAAGAGCGGCGTCGATCTGACGGACGTGATGATCGCTTCGCAAAAAGCCAGCGTGTCGTTCCAGGCTCTGACCCAGGTGCGCAACAAACTGGTTCAGGCTTATCAAGACATCATGCAGATGCCGGTTTAAGGACGAGATTGAGTCATGGCAGAAGCAGTCGCCGATAACGTTCCGGCCAAGGCCACCCCGATAGACGGCAAACCGCCGCTGTTCGGCCTGTCCTTCCTGGAAAACCTCTCCGAGATGACCATGCTGCGTCAGGTGGGCCTGTTGGTCGGCCTGGCTGCGAGCGTGGCGATTGGCTTTGCCGTGGTGCTGTGGTCGCAGCAGCCGGATTACCGCCCGTTGTACGGCAGCCTCGCCGGCATGGACGCCAAACAGGTCATGGAAACCCTGGCCGCCGCCGACATTCCTTACAACGTCGAACCGAATTCTGGCGCCTTGCTGGTCAAGGCCGACGACCTGTCCCGTGCGCGGATGAAACTCGCCGCTGCTGGTGTCACTCCCAGCGACGGCAACATCGGTTTCGAAATCCTCGACAAGGAACAAGGTCTGGGCACCAGCCAGTTCATGGAAGCGACGCGTTATCGTCGCGGCCTCGAAGGTGAACTGGCGCGGACCATTTCCAGCCTGAACAACGTCAAGGGTGCCCGCGTGCACCTGGCGATTCCGAAGAGTTCGGTGTTCGTGCGTGATGAGCGCAAGCCAAGCGCCTCGGTTCTGGTCGAGTTGTATTCCGGTCGTTCGCTGGAGCCGGGTCAGGTGATTGCGATCATCAACCTGGTGGCGACTTCCGTTCCCGAGCTGAGCAAATCGCAGATCACCGTCGTCGATCAGAAGGGCAACCTGCTCTCCGATCAGGCGGAAAACTCCGAAATGACCATGGCCGGCAAGCAGTTCGATTACAGCCGCCGCATGGAAAGCATGCTCACCCAGCGCGTGCACAACATTCTGCAACCGGTATTGGGCAACGATCGCTACAAGGCTGAAGTCTCGGCCGATATCGATTTCAATGCCGTCGAATCCACAGCCGAGCAGTTCAACCCGGATCAACCGGCGTTGCGCAGCGAGCAGTCAGTCAACGAACAACGCACCGCCAGTAATGGCCCGCAAGGTGTGCCGGGTGCCCTGAGCAACCAGCCGCCGTCGCCAGCTTCGGCACCGCAGACCACCGGTGGCGCCGCCGCGCCGGCCGCCATGGTGCAGCCAGGTCAGCCATTGGTTGATGCCAACGGTCAGCAGATCATGGATCCGGCCACCGGCCAGCCGATGCTCGCGCCGTACCCGGCAGACAAGCGTCAACAATCGACCAAGAACTTCGAGCTCGACCGTTCCATCAGCCACACCAAACAGCAGCAGGGTCGCCTGAATCGTCTGTCGGTGTCGGTGGTGGTTGACGATCAGGTCAAGGTCAACGCGGCCAACGGCGAAACCAGCCGTGCGCCGTGGAGCGCTGACGAATTGGCGCGCTTCACCCGTCTGGTCCAGGACGCCGTCGGTTTCGATGCCAGCCGTGGCGACAGCGTCAGCGTGATCAACATGCCGTTCTCCGCCGAGCGCGGCGAAGTGATTGCCGATATTCCGTTCTACTCCCAGCCATGGTTCTGGGACATCGTCAAACAAGTGCTGGGTGTGTTGTTCATCCTGGTACTGGTGTTTGGTGTGCTGCGTCCGGTGCTCAACAACATCACCGGCGGCGGCAAAGGCAAGGAGCTGGCCGGTCTTGGCAGCGACGTGGAACTCGGCGGGATGGGCGGCCTGGACGGCGAACTTTCCAACGACCGCGTGAGCCTCGGTGGTCCGCAGAGCATTCTGTTGCCGAGCCCTAGCGAGGGTTATGACGCGCAACTGAATGCAATCAAGAGTCTGGTGGCCGAGGATCCGGGTCGCGTGGCTCAGGTCGTGAAAGAGTGGATTAACGCAGATGAGTGATAACCGAGCCGCAACCGTCAAACTGACCAAGGTCGACAAAGCCGCGATTCTGCTGCTGTCCCTGGGTTCGACTGATGCCGCGCAAGTGCTGCGCCACATGGGCCCGAAAGAGGTGCAGCGCGTCGGCGTGGCCATGGCGCAGATGGGCAACGTCCATCGCGAGCAGGTCGAGCAGGTCATGAGCGAATTCGTCGACATCGTCGGCGACCAGACCAGCCTCGGCGTCGGTTCCGACGACTACGTGCGCAAAATGCTCACCCAGGCCCTGGGTGAAGACAAGGCCAACGGCCTGATCGACCGCATCCTGCTCGGTGGCAACACCAGTGGCCTCGACAGCCTGAAATGGATGGAACCGCGCGCCGTTGCCGACGTGATCCGTTACGAACACCCGCAGATCCAGGCAATCGTGGTCGCGTACCTCGACCCGGATCAGGCCGGTGAAGTGCTCGGCAACTTCGACCACAAGGTGCGTCTGGACATCATCCTGCGCGTCTCGTCGTTGAACACCGTGCAGCCAGCGGCACTGAAAGAGCTCAACCAGATTCTCGAGAAGCAGTTCTCCGGCAACTCGAATGCCTCGCGCACCACCCTGGGTGGCATCAAGCGTGCGGCGGACATCATGAACTTCCTCGACAGCTCGATCGAAGGCCAGCTCATGGACTCGATCCGCGAAGTCGACGAAGACCTGTCCGGTCAGATCGAAGACCTCATGTTCGTGTTCAACAACCTCGCCGATGTCGACGACCGTGGCATCCAGGCGTTGCTGCGCGAAGTGTCTTCCGACGTGCTGGTGCTGGCCCTCAAGGGTTCGGACGAAGGCGTCAAGGAAAAGATTTTCAAGAACATGTCCAAACGTGCTGCCGAACTGTTGCGCGACGATCTCGAGGCCAAAGGCCCGGTGCGCGTCAGCGACGTCGAAACCGCACAGAAAGAAATCCTCACCATTGCCCGTCGTATGGCCGAAGCCGGCGAAATCGTACTCGGTGGCAAGGGTGGCGAGGAAATGATCTAAGCCCATGGACAAGCACGACGACGATGTGACGGATCTGATCCGTGCCCGCGATGTCCGTGGTTTCGAATCCTGGGCCATGCCCAGCTTCGACCCGCCGAAACCGGAACCCGAGCCCGAGCCGGAGCCCGAACCGCCGGAAATGGAAGAAGTGCCGCTGGAAGAAGTCCAGCCACTGACCCTGGAAGAGCTCGAAAGCATTCGTCAGGAGGCTTACAACGAGGGTTTCGGCATCGGCGAAAAGGAAGGTTTTCACAGCGCCACGCTCAAGGTCCGTCAGGAAGCTGAAGTGGCACTGGCGGCAAAACTTGCCAGCCTTGAGCAACTGATGGCGAACCTGTTCGAGCCCATCGCCGAACAAGACACGCAGATCGAAAAGTCGCTGGTCGACCTCGTGCAACACATCACCAAACAGGTGATCAAGCGCGAGCTGGCCATCGATTCCAGTCAGATCGAACACGTCATGCGCGATGCGCTCAAGCTGTTGCCGCTGGGTGTGGAAAACGTGCGCCTGTACGTCAATCCGCAGGACTTCGAACAGGCCAAGGCCCTGCGCGAGCGTCATGAGGAAACCTGGCGCATCGTCGAAGACGAATCACTGTTGCCGGGCGGCTGCCGGGTTGAAACCGAGCACAGCCGCATCGATGCAAGCATCGAAACCCGTGTTGGTCAGGTCATGGACAAGCTGTTCGATCAGTTGCACGAACAGGCTTTGCACCCGGCTGAAGCGGATCTGAGCCTGGACATTCCAGAAGACGTAAAACCGGCGGCCGCGCCTGAAGAGCCGCTCGCGGACGAACCCGATGCGCCTTGAACGCACCAGTTTCGCCAAGCGCCTGAGCACTTACGCTGAGGCCACCGAGATTGCCGGCGCGCCGATTCTTGAAGGTCGCCTGCTGCGCATGGTCGGCCTCACCCTCGAAGCCGAAGGCCTGCGCGCGGCCATGGGCACGCGCTGCCTGGTGATCAACGACGACAGCTATCACCCGTCCCAAGTGGAAGCGGAGGTCATGGGCTTTTCCGGCAGCAAAGTCTTTCTGATGCCGGTCGGCAGCGTCGCCGGTATTGCCCCGGGCGCCCGCGTGGTGCCGCTGGCTGATACCGGGCGTTTGCCGATGGGCATGAGCATGCTCGGTCGCGTGCTTGACGGCGCCGGTCGTGCGCTGGACGGCAAGGGCGGCATGAAAGCCGAAGACTGGGTGCCGATGGACGGCCCGACGATCAACCCGCTCAACCGTGACCCGATCAGCGTGCCGCTCGACGTCGGCATCCGTTGCATCAACGGTTTGCTGACGGTCGGTCGTGGCCAGCGTCTGGGTCTGTTCGCCGGTACCGGTGTCGGTAAATCGGTGTTGCTGGGCATGATGACGCGCTTCACCGAGGCCGACATTATCGTCGTCGGTCTGATCGGTGAGCGGGGTCGAGAAGTTAAGGAATTCATCGAGCACAGCCTCGGTGAAGAAGGCCTCAAACGTTCCGTTGTCGTCGCATCTCCGGCGGACGATGCGCCGCTGATGCGTCTGCGCGCCGCGATGTACTGCACGCGCATCGCCGAGTATTTCCGCGACAAGGGCAAGAACGTCCTGTTGCTGATGGATTCGCTGACTCGTTTCGCTCAGGCGCAGCGGGAAATCGCCCTGGCCATCGGCGAGCCGCCGGCGACCAAGGGTTATCCGCCGTCGGTATTCGCCAAATTGCCGAAACTGGTTGAGCGTGCCGGTAACGCAGAGAAGGGCGGCGGTTCGATTACCGCGTTCTACACCGTGCTGTCCGAAGGCGATGACCAGCAGGACCCGATTGCCGACTCGGCCCGAGGCGTACTCGACGGTCACATCGTGCTGTCCCGGCGTCTGGCCGAGGAAGGGCACTATCCGGCCATCGACATCGAAGCGTCGATCAGCCGGGTGATGCCGGCGGTGGTCTCGCCAGACCACATGCAGCGCGCACAATACTTCAAGCAGTTGTGGTCGCGTTATCAGCAGAGCCGCGATCTGATCAGCGTCGGCGCCTACGTTGCCGGTGGCGACCGCGAGACCGATCTGGCGATCTCCCTGCAACCGCAGTTGGTCCGCTACCAGCGTCAGGGCCTCAACGACAAAATCAACATGGGTGAAAGCCAGGCTTACCTCGAAACCCTGTTTGCCCCAGCGGCGGGCGGCTAACCGGTCATGGCCACTGTCAGTCGAGCCGCGCGTCTGGCGCCGGTGGTGGACATGGCCGAACAGGCCGAGAAAACCGCCGTGCAACGCCTGGGCTATTTTCAGGGGCAGGTGAAGGTCGCCGAAAGCAAACTCGCCGACCTCAATGCCTTTCGTCTGGACTACTCCGAGCAATGGATCGTGCGCGGCGCCACTGGCGTGACCGGCCAATGGCTGCTGGGCTTTCAGGGCTTTCTGGCGCAACTCGACACGGCGGTTGATCAGCAGCGCCAGAGCCTGGTCTGGCACCAGAACAAGCTCGAAAAGGCCCGGGAGGAATGGCAACAGGCGTTCGCCAAGGTCGAAGGGCTGCGCAAACTGGTGCAGCGTTATCGCGAAGAGGCGCAACGCCTCGAAGACAAGCGCGAGCAGAAGTTGCTCGACGAGTTGTCGCAGCGGTTACCGCGGCAGAATCCGTTTTAAAACAAGATCAAAAGATCGCAGCCTTCGGCAGCTCCTACAGGGGGATCAGTGTAGGAGCTGCCGAAGGCTGCGATCTTTTGATCTGGCTTCTAACCTTGCTGCAACCCTGTGCAAGTGCTAAACCTTGTACAGGTTCGTCAATGACAAGGAAGCCAGTCAATGTCAGTCGTTACAGAAGTATCTCCGGATGGTCAAAAACTGACGATTTCGGTCAAGGGGCGGTTCGATTTCGGGCGCCATCAGGAATTTCGTGAGTCTTATGAGCGGCTCGACAAGAAGCCTGAGTCCATTGTGGTGGATCTGAAAGAAGCCACCTACCTCGACAGCTCGGCACTGGGCATGCTGCTCCTGCTGCGCGATCACGCCGGCGGCGATAACTCGGACGTGCGAGTCGTCAACAGCAGCTCTGACGTGAAAAAGATCCTCGCCATCTCCAATTTCGACAAACTCTTCGACATCACTTGACGGCCATGCAGGTGCAAGAGCCGCTGACGATCCTGATCGCCGAAGACAGCGCCGCCGATCGCTTATTGCTGTCGACCATCGTCCGTCGTCAGGGTCACGAAGTCCTGACGGCCGCCAACGGTGCCGAAGCGCTTGATCTGTTTCGCCGACAGCAACCCGATCTGGTGCTGATGGACGCGATGATGCCGGTGATGGACGGCTTCGAGGCTGCGCGGCAGATCAAGGCGCTGGCGGGCGAAACCCTGGTGCCGATCATCTTCCTCACCTCGCTGACCGAAAGCGAAGCGCTGGCCCGTTGTCTGGAGGCTGGCGGCGACGACTTTCTGGCGAAGCCTTACAACCAGGTGATCCTCGCCGCCAAAATCAAGGCGATGGATCGCTTGCGCCGTTTGCAGGCGACCGTGCTGCAACAGCGCGACCTGATCGCCAAACACCATGATTATCTGCTCAACGAACAGCGCGTGGCCAAAGCGGTGTTCGACAAGGTTGCGCACTCCGGTTGTCTGAGCGCGGCGAATATCCGTTATCTGCAATCGCCCTATGCTTTGTTCAATGGTGATCTGCTGCTGGCGGCCTACACGCCGGCGGGCGACATGCATGTGCTGCTGGGCGATTTCACCGGTCATGGCCTGCCGGCAGCGGTCGGGGCGATGCCTTTGGCCGAGGTGTTCTACGGCATGACCGCCAAGGGTTACGGCCTGGCGGAAACCCTGCGCGAGATGAACGCCAAGCTCAAACGCATCCTGCCGGTGGACATGTTCTGCTGCGCCACGCTGCTGTGCCTGAGTTTTCAGCGGCGTTCCGTCGAGGTGTGGAACGGCGGCATGCCTGACGGTTATCTGCATCGGATCGCCAGCGGTGAGCGTGTACCGCTGGCAGCGCGGCACTTGCCACTGGGTGTGCTGAGTGCGCAGGCGTTCGACGACCGTACGGAAGTGCATCCGATGGCTGCCGGTGATCGGGTATTCCTGTTGTCCGACGGGGTGATCGACACAAGTGATGCCAGTGATCAACTGTTCGGTGTCGAGCGTTTGCAGCAGGTGTTCGCCGCCAATCGCGAGCCGGATCGCTTGTTCGAGGATATCGAGCAGGCGCTGCAGGATTTTCGCGGTGAGGCGCGCGACGATGTCAGCATGGTCGAGGTCAGCCTGCTGGAACCTGCGCAGGTCAAGACGTCGGCGCCGGTGTATTCCGACAGCGGCCAGTCGTGCCCGCTCGACTGGTCGGTGAGTTTCGAATTCCGTGGCGCGACGCTAAAACGTTTCAATCCGTTGCCATACCTGCTGCAGTTGCTGCTTGAGGTGCATGGGTTGCGGGCGCAGAGTGGTGCTTTGTACAGCGTGCTGGCCGAGTTGTATTCCAATGCGCTGGAGCATGGCGTGCTTGGCTTGGATTCCAGTCTCAAGCGCGATGCGGCGGGTTTCGCTCGCTACTATCAGCAGCGCAATGACCGGCTGGACGCGTTGCAGGATGGTTTCGTGCGCGTGCATTTGCAGGTGCAGCCACACGGCGAGGGCGGCCGACTGATCATTCGTGTTGAAGACAGCGGCAAGGGTTTTGATGTGGCACGAGTCATGGAGCGGCCGCTGGACGGTGTCCGTTTGTCGGGACGCGGCGTCAGTCTGGTCCGGCATTTAGGGCGTAATGCCAGTTGGTCGGACGAAGGTCGTAGTGCTCGCGTGGAGTTTTCCTGGGAGGTTGAGGCATAATCCGCGCAATTCTTGATCAAGGAGTGAACAAGTGACTGACACACATATCGATCGCGAGGCGCTGAGCGTACTGCGCGAAGTCATGGAGGAGGGTTATCCGGAGCTTCTGGATACCTTTCTGGCGGATTCCGAAAGTCGCTTGGTTGTGCTGCAAGAGACAGCGGATGCCAAGGTGTTGTCGGAAGTGGCCCATAGCTTCAAGGGCAGCGCCAGCAACATGGGAGCTGTCCGCTTGGCGGCGCTCTGCCAGGAGCTGGAATCGGACGCCAAAGATAAAAGCCCCTCGGAAATCGCCAGGCTGGTGGCTGACATCAGTGGCGAGTTCGCAGATGTCCGCCCTGTTTACGAAGACGAGCGACAGCACGCGTTGACTCACTGATCCCGCCGTCCGGCGCTTTTCTCAAGCGTCGGACAAAACTGGCCCGGCACTTGCAGCTATCTCCGCAACTGTACCTACGATCCCAGTGCAGCGGAGACCGTTTCATGCCTGCGACCCCCAACATCCTTCTTCAGAACGCCGCTCAGGCCAAGGCGCAAGCCGCCTCAGCGAAAACGTCGGCCATGGCCGTAGATACCGGGGATAAAGCCTCAAGCTTCGCAAAAGTGTTCGCCGATCAGGGACCGGGCAAGCCAGTCGCAAGCATCGATAATTCGCCCAAGGCGTCACGCGACAAGGTGGCTGACAACAGCGGCAAAAAGGATATCGGCAAGGATCCGTCTGCCGCTGCGCAACCGGCGGTTGCCGATAGCGGCAACGACTTGCCTGCCGATAAAACCGCAGCTAGCGATGACACATCCGCCAGCAGCGACGACAGCACCAGCACTGCCCAGACGCCGGTGGTTGATGCGGCGCCGGTTGACCCGACACTTGATCCGGCATTGGCCATCGCTGTGCAGCCGGCTGTCACCACGCCAGTGGTGCAAGCCCCGGCCGCCGCCCAGTCTGAGGCCGAAACCCCTGCGCTCGCCGTTTTGCCGGGAGTGGTCAAAGATCCGGCACCGACCACCGACAGCGATTTCGACCCTTCGGCCGATCCACTCGACTCGATGCCGGCCGTGCGTATGGCGATGGAGCAGGGCGGGCACATTTCCGCTGCCAGCCAGGCGCAACCGAAGGCTTCGCCGGCTCAGGCTCAGGCTGACGGCGAATTGACTGCGGCGCAGAACTTCGCCGCCGGCATGGCCAGCATGCTCGACGTGCAAGCCGACAAGGACAGCACCAGTCAGGGCGGCGACAAAGCGTTTAGCGGCTTGATCGACGACGGCCTCAAAGATCTCAAGACAGCGACCAGCGATACCCGCGTGGATGACTTCGCCAACCGTCTGGCGGCATTGACTCAAGCCGCCACGCCGAAGACCGCGAATGCCGTGCCGGTGAACCAGCCGATCGCCATGCATCAGAGCGGCTGGACCGAAGAAATCGTCAACCGCGTCATGTATCTGTCGAGCGCCAATCTCAAGGCGGCGGACATTCAGTTGCAACCGGCCGAACTGGGGCGCCTGGACATTCGCGTCAACATGGTCCCGGATCAGCAGACGCAAGTGACGTTCATGAGTGCGCACCCGAGCGTGCGTGAAGCGCTGGATGGTCAGATGCATCGCCTGCGCGACATGTTCAACCAGCAGGGCATGGGCCAGGTCGACGTCAATGTCTCCGACCAGAACCGTGGCTGGCAGGGGCAGCAAGGCCAGGAACAGGCTCAGCAGGGCCAGAGTGGTCGCACCAGCGCTGCCGGCGGTCGCCTCGATTCGGCGGATGAAGAATTGGCGCCTGCCGCCATTGCTGAAGCCGCTGCGCTAACCACCAGCGTCATCGGCAGCAGTGCGGTCGACTATTACGCCTGATCAAAATCAAAAGCCCCTCACCCTAACCCTCTCCCGGAGGGAGAGGGGACTGATTGGGGGATGCTCGGGACGTGCGCCGACCGGATACTTCTGTTGTGAATCCATAATCGATCTGGCCTTTCAGGTCGACTTATCACGACAGGGCCCCTCACCCTCTCCCAGAGGGAGATGGGACTGATTGGGGGATGCTTGCGAAGTACGCCGACCTGATAATTCTGCTGTGAATCCATAATCGATCCGGCCTTTCTGGTCGACGTTCCACGACAGAGCCCTCACCCTGGCCCTCCCGAAACGTCGGACCGCCCAGAGGGAGAGGGGACTTATCGGGGGACGCTCGCGAAGTACGTCGATCTGATAATTCTGCTGTGAATCCATGATCGATCCGGCCTTTCTGGTCGACGTTCCACGACAGAGCCCCTCACCCTGGCCCTCCCGAAACGTCGGACCGCCCAGAGGGAGAGGGGGCTGATTGGGGGATGCTTGCGAAGTACGTCGATCTGATAATTCTGCTGTGAATCCATAATCGACTCGGTACTTCAGGTCGACGTATGACGACAAAACAACTCGGTCGGCCCCCTCTCCCTCCGGGAGAGGGCTGGGGTGAGGGTGCCTTTGACTTTGGTGTTGTCTCCGCTTCCACCGACACTTCTGGCATAACACTTGCTCTTGCCTTGCCGTGCGACTGTGAAAACCCGAATAGTGACGGATTATTGGCATGGCGAAGAGCGAAACAGCAGCAGTGAAAGACCCCGCAACCAAAGGCAAACTCAAGCTGATCATTGTGATCGTGCTGGCGTTGCTGCTGGCCATTGGCGCATCCGTGGGGGCGACCTGGTTCTTCATGCACAGTGCCCAGAGCAAGCCTGCCGAGGCCGCCGATGCAGCGCCCGTCGGCAAGCAGCCAGCGATTTTCGAGCCGATGGCGCCAGCCTTCGTTGCCAACTACAACCAGAACGGCCGTCAGCGCTACATGCAGGTGAGCATCACCATGCTGGCGCGTAACCAGGCCGATCTGGAAGCGCTCAAAGTGCACATGCCGGTGATCCGCAACAACCTGGTGATGCTCTTCTCCGGTCAGGATTTCGCCACCTTGGCGACCCCGGTCGGCCAAGAGATGTTGCGCCAGAAGGCCACAGCCAGCGTCCAGGAAGTGGCGCAGAAAGAGCTGGGCAAAGTGGTGATCGAACAGTTGCTTTTCACTAATTTCGTACTGCAGTAGGAACACGACATGGCCGTGCAGGATCTGCTGTCCCAGGATGAAATCGATGCGCTGTTGCATGGCGTCGACGATGGTCTGGTACAGACCGATAACGCTGCCGAACCCGGCAGTGTCAAAAGCTACGACCTGACCAGCCAGGATCGCATCGTCCGCGGACGCATGCCGACTCTGGAAATGATCAACGAGCGTTTTGCCCGTTACACCCGCATCAGCATGTTCAACATGCTGCGCCGCTCGGCGGACGTTGCCGTCGGTGGCGTGCAGGTGATGAAGTTCGGCGAATACGTGCACTCGCTGTACGTACCGACCAGCCTCAACCTGGTCAAGATCAAACCGTTGCGCGGCACCGCGCTGTTCATCCTTGACGCCAAACTGGTGTTCAAACTGGTGGACAACTTCTTCGGCGGCGACGGTCGTCACGCCAAGATCGAAGGGCGTGAATTCACCCCGACCGAACTGCGCGTGGTGCGCATGGTGCTGGAGCAGGCCTTCGTCGATCTGAAGGAAGCCTGGCAGGCGATCATGGAAGTCAATTTCGAGTACATCAACTCGGAAGTGAACCCGGCCATGGCCAACATCGTCGGCCCGAGCGAAGCGATCGTGGTCTCCACCTTCCACATCGAACTCGACGGCGGTGGCGGCGACCTGCACGTGACCATGCCGTACTCGATGATCGAGCCGGTACGCGAAATGCTCGACGCCGGTTTCCAGTCGGATCTCGACGATCAGGACGAGCGCTGGGTCAACGCCCTGCGCCAGGACGTGCTCGACGTCGACGTGCCGATCGGTGCCACCGTGGCTCGCCGCCAGTTGAAACTGCGCGACATCCTGCACATGCAGCCGGGCGATGTGATCCCGGTCGAGATGCCGGAAGACATGATCATGCGCGCCAACGGCGTGCCGGCCTTCAAGGTCAAGATGGGCTCGCACAAAGGCAACCTCGCGTTGCAGGTGATCGAGCCGATCGAGCGTCGCTGAAGCGGCGCTCCAACCCCCAAGCATTTAACTGAATTTTTGCCCGCCGAGGACAAATGATGAACGACGATATGAACGCCCAGGACGACCAGGCACTGGCTGACGAATGGGCTGCTGCCCTGGAAGAAACCGGTGATGGTCAAGCTGACATCGACGCCCTGCTGGCGGCCGACGCAGCCAGCGGCTCGCGTCTGCCGATGGAAGAGTTCGGCAGCGTGCCGAAGAACAACGATCCGGTGACGCTGGACGGTCCGAACCTGGACGTGATCCTCGACATCCCGGTGTCGATCTCGATGGAAGTGGGCAGCACCGACATCAACATCCGCAACCTGCTGCAACTGAACCAGGGTTCGGTGATCGAGCTTGATCGTCTGGCCGGCGAGCCGCTGGACGTGCTGGTCAACGGCACCCTGATCGCGCACGGCGAAGTGGTGGTGGTCAACGAGAAGTTCGGCATCCGCCTGACCGACGTGATCAGCCCAAGCGAACGCATCAAGAAGCTGCGCTGAGTGAAACGGTTTCTCTGGGCTCTGCTGGCATTGCCATTGAGCGTGCTGGCTGCCGAGCCGTCGACAGCCACGACAGTGCCTGCCGCCACCGCGCCGATGGTCACCAGCGGCGTGGCCGGGCAACTGACGCAACTGGTGTTTGGCCTGTTGCTGGTGCTGGGCGTGATCTTCTTCCTCGCCTGGCTGTTGCGCCGGGTGCAGCAAGCCGGACCGGCAGGCAAGGGGCAAGTGATCGAGCTGATCGGTTCGCGCGCCCTCAGTCCGCGTGACCGCTTGCTGCTGGTGCAGGTCGGCAACGAGCAGATCCTGCTCGGTCTGAGCCCCGGCACCATCACCGCGCTGCATGTACTCAAGGAACCGGTCGACGTGCCTGCGACCCGTGAAAAAGCGACCCCGGAATTTGCTCAGCATCTGCTGAAGATTCTCGGCAAGGATCAGAAGGATACGAAGTAATGGGTGCGCTACGCATCGTCTTGACGCTGGCCCTGTTGCTGGCCGCGCCACTGGCGTTCGCCGCCGATCCGTTGTCGATCCCGGCGATCACGCTGGGCACCAACGCCGATGGCGCGCAGGAGTATTCGGTCAGTCTGCAGATCCTGCTGATCATGACCGCCCTGAGCTTCATTCCGGCGGCCGTGATTCTGATGACCAGCTTCACCCGGATCATCATCGTCTTCTCGATCCTGCGTCAGGCCCTCGGCCTGCAACAGACGCCGTCGAACCAGATCCTCACCGGCATGGCGCTGTTCCTGACCCTGTTCATCATGGCGCCGGTGTTCGACCGGGTGAACAAGGACGCGCTGCAACCGTATCTGGCGGAAACCCTTACCGCCCAGCAAGCCGTGGAAAAGGCCCAGGTGCCGATCAAGGACTTTATGCTCGCGCAGACCCGCACCAGCGATCTGGAGCTGTTCATGCGCCTGTCCAAGCGCACCGACATCGCCACCCCGGATCAGGCGCCGCTGACCATTCTGGTGCCGGCGTTCGTCACCTCCGAGCTTAAAACCGCGTTCCAGATCGGTTTCATGATCTTCATTCCGTTCCTGATCATCGACCTGGTCGTGGCCAGTGTGCTGATGGCGATGGGTATGATGATGCTCTCGCCGCTGATCATCTCGCTGCCGTTCAAGATCATGCTGTTTGTGCTGGTGGATGGCTGGGCGCTGATCATCGGCACCCTGGCCAGCAGTTTTGGAGGTGTCTCGCCATGACGCCGGAAGTTGCGGTCGATATCTTTCGTGAAGCCCTTTGGCTGACCACATTGATGGTCGCGATTCTGGTGGTGCCGAGCCTGCTGGTCGGCTTGCTGGTGGCGATGTTTCAGGCCGCGACCCAGATCAACGAACAGACCCTGAGCTTCCTGCCGCGTCTGCTGGTGATGCTGGTGACGTTGATCATCGGTGGTCCATGGATCGTGCAGACCTTCATGGAATACATCATCCAGTTGTACAAAAACATCCCGATGGTCATCGGCTAAGCCATGCAATCGCTGCTTCAGCTGACCGACACCCAGATCAGTACCTGGGTGGCGTCGTTCATGTTGCCGCTGTTTCGCGTGGCCTCGATGCTGATGGTGATGCCGGTATTCGGCACGACGCTGGTGTCGCGGCGGATCCGCCTGTATTTCGCCGTGGCCATTACCGTGTGCATTGCCCCGAGCCTGCCGCCGATGCCGGCGGTCAGCCCGCTGGATCTCAGCGGTTTGCTGATGATTGCCGAGCAGATTCTCGTCGGTGCGGTACTCGGGTTTTCCCTGCAGCTGTTTTTCCAGGCGTTTGCCGTGGCGGGGCAGATTGTCGCGATCCAGATGGGTATGGGCTTCGCCTCGATGGTCGACCCGGCCAACGGCGTCTCGGTCGCGGTGATCGGGCAATTCTTCACCATGCTCGTGACGCTGCTGTTCCTGTCGATGAACGGCCACCTGGTGGTCTTCGAAGTCCTTACCGAAAGCTTCACCACGCTACCGGTCGGCAGCGGTCTGATGACTGCGCATTACTGGGAGCTGGCCGGCAAACTCGGCTGGGTCCTCGGTGCAGCGCTGTTGCTGGTATTGCCGGCAGTTACGGCGCTGCTGGTGGTCAACATCGCGTTTGGCGTGATGACCCGCGCCGCGCCGCAACTGAACATTTTTTCCATCGGTTTTCCGCTGACCCTGGTGCTCGGTCTGTTCATCGTCTGGGTTGGTCTGGCGGACATTCTCAATCAGTATCAGCCGCTGGCCACTGAAGCCTTGCAGCTGCTACGCGAACTGGCACGGGCGCGCTGAGTCATGGCAGAGAGCGAAAGCGGTCAGGACAAAACAGAAGACCCCACGGACAAACGCAAAAAAGACTCCCGTGAGAAGGGTGAGATTGCCCGTTCCAAAGAGCTCAACACCCTTGCCGTGATGATGGCCGGCGCCGGTGCGCTGCTGGTGTTCGGCGGCATGCTCGCCGAAGACCTGATGGAGCTGATGCGCCTGAACTTCACGCTTTCGCGTGAGGTGATCATGGATCAGGGTTCCATGGGCGCATTCTTGTTGAAGTCGGGTCAGATGGCGCTGGTGGCCATCCAGCCGTTCATGATTACGCTATTGCTGGCGGCACTGATCGGCCCGATCTCCCTCGGTGGCTGGCTGTTTGCGGCGGGCTCCCTGGCGCCCAAGTTCAGCCGGATGAACCCGGCGGCAGGCCTCAAACGGATGTTCTCGTTCAAGGCTGTGGTCGAGCTGCTCAAGGCGCTGGCCAAGTTTCTGATTACCTTGGGTGTGGCGTTGGTGGTGTTGTCGGCGGACGTCGATGACTTGTTGCGTATCGCCCACGAGCCGCTGGAAATGGCGATCATTCACAGCGTCACGCTGGTCGGCTGGAGTACCTTGTGGCTGGCCTGCGGCCTGATCATCATCGCCGCCGTCGACGTACCGGTGCAGCTCTGGGAAGCCCACAAGAAACTGCTGATGACCAAGCAGGAAGTGCGCGACGAGCACAAGGATCAGGAGGGTCGCCCGGAAGTCAAACAGCGCATCCGCCAGACCCAGCGCGAAATGTCCCAGCGCCGCATGATGGCAGCGATTCCCGACGCCGACGTGGTCATCACCAACCCGACTCACTACGCCGTCGCGCTCAAGTACGACTCGGAGAAGGGCGGGGCACCGATACTGCTGGCCAAGGGCAGCGACTTCCTCGCGTTGAAAATCCGCGAAATCGCCGTGGCCAACAACGTCATGCTCCTCGAATCGCCGGGGCTGGCGCGTTCGATCTACTATTCCACCGAACTTGAGCAGGAGATTCCTGGTGGTCTGTATCTGGCGGTGGCTCAAGTGTTGGCCTACGTCTACCAGATCCGCCAGTACCGCGCCGGCAAGGGCAAACGCCCGGATCCGCTCAAGGACGACTTGCCGATTCCGCCGGATCTGCGCCGTGATTCCTGACGTTGCCTTGCAGCCATTGGTCTGAGACCTCCCTTTACTGTCAACTCTGACAGGTGCGCTTGCCGTGATTTTGCAGTTTGATGCAAGGTGCAGCCGCGCACTGACGCGGTCAGGCAGGCGAGTGCAAGGGAGCAAGGCAATGAAAGGTATTTTCAGCAGCTACGATGAAAAAACCGGAAGAGGCACCATCACACCGAAGCAATCAGGACGTTCCCTTTCCTTTGCCGAAGCCACGGGTTTTTTTCTGACCGCCAAAGAATACCGATTCAGCATTCCATTGGCCGATGCCCGGCAGGCGAACGTCAAAGTGGGCGGTGAGGTCGAGTTTGAATTGCCCAAAAGCAAAAATGGAAAAGTGAAAATCCTCCGGTATTGAGTAATCGATCGCAAAGCCGCTGAAAACGGGGCGGTGGTTTTTTATGATCGTTCCCACGCGCAGCAAAGGAATGCAGCCCGGGACGCTCCGCGTCCCTTCCGAAGCCGAACGCGGAGCGTCCGTTGAGGCATTCCCACGCAGGAGCGTGGGAACGATCATCGCGTGTCGCTACTGCGGCAAATCCAGATTATCCATCACCCGATTCACCGCCAGCTCGCCGAGCATGATCAGCTGCGCAATTCCCAACAGCGTCCTGCGCTGCGATGCGGGGATGAGGTGGGCGAAGTCATGGGCGATGGTTCTGGCCGAAGCGAGTGTTTCGCTGGCATCGGCCAGCAGCTCTTCGTTTTTGAAGTCTGCGGTGACGGCGTACATCCGGCGGGTTTTACGTGGCGGTGGGGTAGAGCCGGGTGGGCAGAGGTAGTGATCGAGGGCGCGGTCGGCGGCGTCGTGGAGTTTTTTTGAATCGAGGGATTCGTAGGGGGAGGTGGGGTCGGTTTCGGGTGGGTTGGGTGTTGGTTTGATCATGGTGAAGCTCCTTTGAAGTGGAGCCGCTACAACCTGTCGCTAAACAGGAGGGTGGCGGCTGTACGCAGGTTAGCGAACCGGTCAAAGGCACCCGGCAGACCCGAAGGTCTCCCGCATACAGCCACCATGACGAAATCGCGAAAATACAAATCCGCAACGAAGCCTGGAACGCCGATGCACCTTTGACTTGAGTTCGAGTCGCTAAACCCGATCGCTGATTCGTCAGCGACCGACCCACAATAGAACCCGACCCCAAAGCGCACAAGCCGGCGGATTCTGGCTTGGCTGTAGGCAATGGCGCAAGGATTTGTAGCCTTGAAGGCGTGTCTGGAGGTGTCTTTTAAACGCCTGAGTTTAAAAGGCGATTTGCGCTGACTTCACTGGCCCCTTCGCGAGCAAGCTCGCTCCCAAAGTTGAATTGCATTCCATTCACACATTGGGAGTGCATTTCTTTGTGGGAGCGAGCCCTCTCGCGAAAGGGGCATTTCCGGTTAGCGGACAATTCACGCTCACACCTCTCTCTTTCAGTCCTTGGCCAAAGTTGACGGTAGATAAGTCTGTACCCTTTTCTCCCCAGCCGAGCTTCAAACTCGGTCGGGGTTTTACGTCGGCTGCATTTCTGCAATTACCCGAAAGCGAGGGCAAAAAGTCTGCCTATGGCACCTTGCCAAACTCCCAATTAGTAATATAAATTTGGCCGGTTACAGTTATCCTTACCGACGCAATCCCAGGTAATCTTCCTGAATCAATTAAATGGTACTCCGCCCACCTGTTAATAGTCTTACTTATGGTGCCCATCGTTGCTCCGGATGAATTAAGAAAAGCAAACGTGATAGTCGTTGGGCCTAGAATGTTCCCCCCCTCGGCCTTGAGATTTACTCGCTCTGTCGTTTGGCCAATAAAGTCGAGTTGATATGTAATTGATCCTGTCGTGGAGGCCAAATACGGAAAAATTCTCCAATACTCGCAGTTTACATAACTGTTCACATGGCTTTGATGCGAAAACGTAATCCTGCACGTTTCAGTACTTATAGACTGGCCGATTAACAGCTTCCCCGTTGGAAGACTTATGGATTTTAGAACTGTAAAGTTCCAAGGCGCTGACTCTGGCCTCGTTCCATATAGTGCTTTTACTTTGAAACTGTGTTCTACCCTGCCGAGACCACTTACGTTAAAGGTCCACTCACCACTGGCACCATCGGCAGTTGCTTCACCTTGGAACACTGCATGATCGAAAACCTCGACTTTCAGTCCTTTGGCAGCTATGCCTCTGAGGGTCACCGCCAGTTCGGCTGTTGTCCCGCCCTTCGGAATTTCCCTGCCGCTGAGAGTTCCTTTGACTGACGTCAACGTCGGCGCGGTGGCGGCTGTGACGGTCAGCGTCCTGACCGCCGACTCGGCTCCGGAGCCGTACAACGCCTTGGCGGTAAAGCTGTGCGCAGCCACACTCAGGCCTGAAACCAGCCGCTCCCATTTACCTGTTGCGGGATCGGCAGTCGCATTGCCTTTTGACGTTGCACCGTCGAACACTTCGATTTGCTGACCTCTGGCGGCGATGCCGGACAGTTTTACTGCGGTTTCTACCGTGAAACCTGCATTAGGGATTTCGGCATCGCTCACCGAGCCCTTCACGGAGGTCAACGTAGGGGCGGTGGCCGCTGTCACGGTCAAGTTACGAACATTCGAATACAGCGGATTGCTGGGATAAAGTGCTTCGGCGTGTTCTGACCGCATACAACGCCTTGGCCTTGAAGCTGTGCGCGGCCACACTCAGGCCTGAAACCAGCCGCTCCCATTTGCCTGTTGCGGGATCGGCAGTCGCATTGCCTTTTGACGTTGCACCGTCGAACACTTCGATTTGCTGACCCCTGGCGGCGATGCCGGACAGTTTTACGGCGGTTTCTACGGTGAAACCTGCGTTAGGGATTTCGACATCGCTCGCCGAGCCCTTCACGGAGGTCAGTGTCGGGGCGGTGGCGGCGGTGACGGTCAGTGTTCTGGCGGCCGACGTCGCGCCGGAGCCGTACAACGCCTTGGCGGTAAAGCTGTGCGCAGCCACACTCAGGCCTGAAACCAGCCGCTCCCATTTACCTGTTGCGGGATCGGCAGTCGCATTGCCTTTTGACGTTGCACCGTCGAACACTTCGATTTGCTGACCTCTGGCGGCGATGCCGGACAGTTTTACTGCGGTTTCTACCGTGAAACCTGCATTAGGGATTTCGGCATCGCTCACCGAGCCCTTCACGGAGGTCAACGTAGGGGCGGTGGCCGCTGTCACGGTCAAGTTACGAACATTCGAATACAGCGGATTGCTGGGATAAAGTGCTTCGGCGTACAGCCGCCGCGCACCCAGTGGCACTGTGATTGTGGTCTCCCAGTTGCCTGTAGTCAGGTTGGCGGTCGCAGTGCCCCTTGTGGCTGAACCGGACCCGCTGCCGTCACGGATGTTGATCTGCTGACCCAGGCTAGCGGTGCCTTTGAGTATCAGATCGGTGCTGACCGTGATCGTGCCTTCCGGCACTTCCATATTTCTGTCATCCAGCACATTGTCCAGCGTCGGGGTTCTGGCCGCTGTCACGGTCAAGTTACGCACACCCGAAAAAATCGAGCCACTGTGATAAAGCGATTTTGCGTATAACCGACGTGGTCCAAGTGCAACAGTTATCGTGCGCTCCCATGTTCCGGTCACATTATCGGCCGTTGCAATACCCTTGGATTCCGCGCTTGCACCGTTACCGTCAAAAATTTCGACCTTCTGACCATTGCTTGCCTTGCCTTTGAGTTTCAGTGTAGTACTGACGGTCGTTTTGCCGTTCGGTACTTCCACCCCTTTGTCGTCTAGCACATTGTCCAGCGTCGGGACACTGGCCGCTGTCACGGTCAGCGTCCTGACCGCCGACTCGGCTCCCGTGCCATACAACGCCTTGGCCTTGAAGCTGTGCGCAGCCACACTCAGGCCTGAAACCAGCCGCTCCCATTTACCTGTTGCGGGATCGGCAGTCGCATTGCCTTTTGAAGTTGCACCATCGAACACTTCGATTTGCTGACCCCTGGCGGCGACGCCGGACAGTTTTACGGCGGTTTCTACCGTGGTGCCGTTCTGCGGAATTTCGGCATCGCTCGCCGAGCCCTTCACGGAGGTCAACGTAGGGGCGGTGGCCGCTGTCACGGTCAATGTTCTGACCGCCGACTCGGCACCTGTGCCATACAACGCCTTGGCCTTGAAGCTGTGCGCAGCCACACTCAGGCCTGAAACCAGCCGCTCCCATTTGCCTGTTGCGGGATCGGCAGTCGCTTTGCCTTTTGAAGTTACACCGTCGAACACTTCGATTTGCTGACCTTTGGCAGCGACGCCGGACAGTTTTACGGCGGTTTCTACCGTGGTGCCGTTCTGCGGAATTTCGGCATCGCTCACCGAGCCCTTCACGGAGGTCAGTGTCGGGGCGGTGGCCGCTGTCACGGTCAATGTTCTGACCGCCGACTCGGCACCTGTGCCATACAACGCCTTGGCCTTGAAGCTGTGCGCAGCCACACTCAGGCCTGAA
>NZ_CABVHJ010000003.1:46191-219298 GCF_902497745.1 Pseudomonas fluorescens | reverse complement strand
CTGATTCGTCAGCGACCGACCCACAATAGAGCCCACCCCCATGGCGCACAAGCCGGCGGATTCTGGCGTAGCTGTAGGCAATGGCGCAAGAATTTGTAGCCTGAAAGGCGTGTCTGGAGGTGTCTTTTAAACACCTGAGTTTAAAAGGCGATTTGCACTGACTTCACTGGCCCCTTCGCGAGCACCGCTCCCGCATTTGGAATGCGTTCCACTCTCATATTTGGAATGCGTTCCCTGTGGGAGCGATTCTGCTCGCGAAAGCGCCATCCCGGTCAGCAGAAAAACCTCGATCAAACCCCGCTGTTTAAATATCTAGTTAAATAAATCCGTCCACCTTTTTGTACACTTGCTGTCGTGATTTACTATCGAGCAGTCTGACCGTTTTCATGGAGTAAATTGAAAGTTGTCCAGTTCTAGATGTTGCGCGCTTAATATACCTTCGATTCTTAATCTAAATATTCTCGGAGTTGAAAATTTAATAGCAGTGGGCCGAATGGGTGCTGAATTATAGGTTTTCGTCTCTAAGGTTTTTCCGGATTTGTCATAAGTTGTCAACTTGCATTCTACAGCTACTAACCCCACAATCCAAAAGCTGAGGCTGGAGTACGGTGATCTGAACTGGTAGTCCACCGTACTGTTGTTGAATATCATCAATCTTGACTTCTCGTGGGGGGAGACAGTTGTAGAGCCGTTTTCAATCCTTACGCTACCTGATCCGCTGACCCATGTTAGTTGCCCGCTAGGAATCTCATGACAGGCCACACCTTTAGGCGTTATTAGGTGTCTGCTCGAACCAAAGTCCTCGCTTAGTGAAAGCTCTATTGGACGCACATCAGCAGAGTGAGATCTCAAATCATTATGCAAATCCTTAACCCAAAATCCATATACGGTGCCCGCGTTAAGGCCCGTGACCGTTTTTTCCCAGTAACCGGTTGTCGCATTGGCAGAAACTTGACCTAAGGACGTTCCAGAGAATACTTGGACTTTGGATCCCTTAGTGGCATAGCCGCTCAACTTGATCGCTGTTTCTATTGTGAAGCGACTATATCCGGGGATTTCGATGCCGCTCGGCAAGCCTTTTATTGAGGTGATCGTCGGGGCGGTGGCGGCTGTCACGGTCAATGTTCTGACCGCCGACTCGGCACCTGTGCCATACAACGCCTTGGCCTTGAAGCTGTGCGCAGCCACACTCAGGCCTGAAACCAGCCGCTCCCATTTGCCTGTTACGGGATCGGCAGTCGCTTTGCCTATCGGGACAGCCCCATCAAAGATCTCGACTTCCAGCCGCGGTGTGGCGGTGCCGTTCAGTTTGATGGTGGTATCGGATGTGAATCCATTGTCGGGTATTTCCACGTCTGCGGAGTCCTTCACCGAATCAATGGCAGGCGTCAGTGCATTGGAAAGGGTCAATGTTCTGCCGACAGAGACCTGACCTGTGCCGTACTTCGCTTTGGCTGTGAATGTGCGAGTGCCAATGCCGGGCAGTGTGGTCTCATAAGTCCAGATGCCGCTGGCATTTACCGGGCGATTACCTTTTGTGGCTGCACCCTCGAAAATCTCGACCTGCTGCAGTGGTGTCGCTGTACCAGTCAACTTCACCTGTGGATCGACGGTGCCACCGTTATGCGGGATTTCCTTGTTCAGGGAGTCTGTTACCGAGGTGATTTCCGGTTTCAGATCAATCGGGGCCGCATCGGTCACTGTGGCGATCGCTATGTTGGAGCTCCCCACCAGATCGCCATTGGACCTGCGCAGTTCGTAAGTCACGGTAATGTTACTGCCCGCGAAAACCTGGTCGTTGGCCACTTCAATAAACAAGGTTTTCTTGGAACCAAAAGGATCCGCTTCAACTTTGCCGGGGACAGTCACCACTACGTCGGCGGGCTGGCCTGTGTTTTTAGCGGTGTAGGTTGCGAGCACTTCATCGCCCGCCACAAAGCGGTTGTCTGCCGTCAGAACCACCACCAATAACGGATTCCCGGCCAGTTTTTCCAGATCGATGATGCTCGCGTCATCACCTGGGAAGTCTTCCAGACGTTCCAGCAGAATCGGCATCGGCAGCAGGACGCCGTCCAGATCCTCATTCACGCTCTGCACCGGCGACCACGGGGCATCAGTGTCCGGGCCGTTGCCGAGCTGGTCGGTGACGGTGTAGGAAAAATGCAGCTTTTTATCCAGCCGTTTCGCCTCGTCCAGAAAGGCGCGGGTGAGGGTGAAGCAAATGGTGATCGGGTTTTCTGAGCCGGGATTGGGCGGTTGCGGCGCCTGATTCGGATTGACCTTGGGCTTGGGTTCCAGCAGTTCGCCGTTGCACTTGAGGGTGATGACGTCATACGCCCGGCAATACGGGTAGGCCACGCAGACTTCGGCGCTGACGAAGTCCGGGCCGACGCCGTTCTTGATCACTTCCGGCAGTAGCAACTTGAGTTCGGAGTGGCCACCGGGGTCGGTCAGGCGATCCTTCAGGCCGGGGCGGATGCGGTTGTAGAGGATTTCCAGTGGTGGTGTGGAAGTGCCGATGTTGCTGCTGCCGCGCCTGACGGTGTAGTACAGCTTATTGATCTTGTCCGGATGCAGGCGGCCCTTGGGAATGCGCACCGTGGTGCGCACGTCTGGATCCTCAATGGTTTCGCTGTCCAGTGCGGCCGGTTCATTCTCAAGCCAAAGCTCCATGATGTCCCCAGGATCCATGGTGCCCGCCAACGGTGGATCGACGAGGACAACGGCGCCTTCACCGTCGGTGACAAGGTCATAAGCGACCAAGGGCACGCCGATATGTGCACCTGTCACGGGCGTGGTCTGGCCGTTGACCATTGGCGGGCTAAGGACGAGGACGGTGTTGTCCGGTGGGGTTGAGGTGGTCATGGATGAGGCTCCTGCGCGGTGGGGACGGGCAGGGGTTATCAGAGCGCTTAATTGAAAATTGCGCACCTGTCAGATCTGACAGGTGGCGACGAGTGGTCATTGGCGCGAACATCAAAAGCAAAAGATCGCAGCCTTCGGCAGCTCCTACACCGGTCTATGTAGGAGCTGCCGAAGGCTGCGATCTTTTGAACTAAAAAGCGGGAAAGCTTCGTCGTGCCCCATTTAGCCGTTTGTGTTGGCGGTGAGATTGCCTTCGCGAGCAGGCTCGCTCCCACAGGGTTCGGCGTATAAAAACAGGTTTGTGATCGACGCCGATCCCTGTGGGAGCGGGCTTGCTCCGGGCGGCGATCCGACGAAGACGTCAGCCGCTGCACCGATTCATTCAAGGCTTGTCACCGAACCGTGCTACTGCGGCAATTCCAGATTATCCATCACCCGATTCACCGCCAGTTCGCCGAGCATGATCAATTGCGCAATCCCCAGCAGCGTTCTGCGCTGCGATGCGGGGATGAGGTGGGCGAAGTCATGGGCGATGGTTCTGGCTGAGGCGAGTGTTTCACTGGCATCGGCCAGCAGCTCCTCGTTCTTGAAGTCGGCGGTGACGGCGTACATCCGACGGGTTTTACGGGGCGGTGGGGTTGAGCCGGGTGGGCAGAGGTAGTGATCGAGGGCGCGGTCGGCGGCTTCGTGGAGTTTCTTTGAATCGAGGGATTCGTAGGGGGAGGTGGGGTCGGTTTCGGGTGGGTTTGGCGTTGGTTTGATCATCGGTAAAGCCTCTAGAGTAGTGAAGCTGCCACCGTTCGCTGCTAACGAAGGAGGTGGCGGCTGTACGCGGGTTAGCAGACCAGGACTCTAGAACCCGGCGCACCGAAGTGCCCCACGCAAAGCCGCCATAACTGCAACGGACTTTGTGCGTCTAGAGTTAATCCGGGCTGCTAAACCCGATCGCTGAAGTAATGAGCGACCGACCCACAATAGAACCCGCCCCCAAGGCGCACAAGCCGGCGGATTCTGGCTTGGCTGTAGGCAATGACGCAAGAATTTGTAGCCTCGAAGGCGTGTCTGGAGGTGTCTTTTAAACATCGTGGTTTAAAGGCAAAAGTTTGGGCGATCAGTCCAGATGAAAACGTTTTCTGTTCCTGAAGAAACCTCAAGGACAATTGGACGATCCCAACCGATTTACGGCGCGACTCAAGATTTACCTTTCGTCTGAAAAGACGTCGCACCTGTCAGGTTTTACAGGTGTGGAATAGATTTCTTTGCGATTTGATTGTTGGTGATGCCGCACGCTTTGTGCGCGCACTTCTGCACGAAAGGGAGAGATAAAATGAAAGGTACATTCGTAAGGTATGACGAGAGCACGGGTACGGTCTTTATCAAGGCTAACGCCGAAGCCGAAGCCGAAGTCGAAGCCGATGCTGAAGCTGAAGCTGATTTTGACTCCCGAGCTTCCTTCATTCGAGACGCAAGAGAGCTGGCGCGGCAGATAAAAAAAGCCCCGGGCTCTCAGCTACTTTCTGAGCTTGAGGATGAAAATTACTACCTCATCGTTCCGGAAGAGCATCGGCGCCAGATGAGTATCAAACCGGGCGCGGAGGTCGACTTTGATCTTGTGGGAAATGGGTCGAAGGAAGTGGCCAGGATGCGTTTCTAGAAAATCTGATTTTGTTGAACAAGGGGGAGCAGCAGGCAGATTTTCAGTCTTTCAACGAGACTTTTCCGATTCCGTTTGATTCACGGAGGCTGCTCGCCAGCCAACAGAACAATCCTCGGTAAAATCCCTCTGTTTGATTTCGCGGCAAAAGTCGGAAGGCTTGTTGATCATTCCCACGCTTCGCGTGGGAATGATTTTCTGTCGTGTGATCAGGCGTTAATTCGGTAATTCCAGATTATCCATCACCCGATTCACCGCCAGTTCCCCGAGCATGATCAATTGCGCGATCCCCAACAGCGTCCTGCGCTGCGATGCGGGGATGAGGTGGGCGAAGTCATGGGCGATGGTTCGGGCTGAGGCGAGTGTTTCGCTGGCATCGGCCAGCAGCTCCTCATTTTTGAAGTCCGCGGTGACGGCGTACATCCGGCGGGTTTTGCGTGGCGGTGGCGTGAAGCCGGGCGGGCAGAGGTAGTGATCGAGGGCGCGGTCGGCGGCTTCGTGGAGTTTTTTGGAATCGAGGGATTCGTAGGGGGAGGTGGGGTCGGTTTCGGGTGGGTTTGGCGTTGGTTTGATCATGGTGAAGCTCCTGGAGTCATTGGAGCTGCCAGCGTTCGCTGCGAGACGAATGAGGGTGGCAGCTATACGCGGGTCGCAGACCGGGACTCTAGAGCCGGCAGACCCGAAGGTCTCCCACGTACAGCCGCCATAAGCAAAGCGGATGTTGTGCGTCCAGAGATCGACGGGCTGCGAGACCCGATCGCTGATGTGTCAGCGACCGACCCACAATAGAACCCGACCCCAAAGCGCACAAGCCGGCGGATTCTGGCTTGGCTGTAGGCAATGGCGCAAGGATTTGTAGCCTTGAAGGCGTGTCTGGAGGTGTCTTTTAAACACCTGAGTTTAATAGGTGATTTGCGCTGACTTCACTGGCCCCTTCGCGAGCAAGCTCGCTCCCACATTTGGATTGCATTCCAATCCCACCTTTGGTTGCATCACATTCCCAATTTGGAATGCATTCCCCTGTGGGAGCGAGCCTGCTCGCGAAGGGGGCATCCCGGTCAGTAGAAAACTCTCGGTTAAACCTCTCTGTTTCAATCCTTGGCAAAAGTTGGAAAGCTTCTTGCAGTACCCGCCGTGAGCCCGCTCTGGGCGTCAAAAGTTTGCTTTAAAGGAACGGGGAAAACCGGTGGATCGCTCTCAGTTATTCAACACTGCTCGCACGAATGTTGCCGACCTCAGTCGAGGCAATCTGGGCGTGCCGTTGTTGCTGCTGGTCATGTTGGCAATGATGATGTTGCCGATTCCGCCGTTCCTGCTCGACGTGTTTTTTACCTTCAACATCGCGCTGTCGATTGTCGTCCTGCTGGTCTGCGTGTATGCACTGCGGCCGCTGGATTTCGCCGTGTTCCCGACGATCCTGCTGGTCGCGACGTTGTTGCGGCTGGCGTTGAACGTGGCTTCGACGCGGGTGGTGATGCTCCACGGTCAGGATGGCCACGCCGCTGCCGGTAAGGTGATTCAGGCCTTCGGTGAGGTGGTGATCGGCGGTAACTACGTGGTCGGTATCGTGGTCTTCGCGATCCTGATGATCATTAACTTCGTCGTGGTAACGAAAGGTGCCGGGCGGATTTCCGAGGTGAGCGCGCGTTTCACCCTCGATGCGATGCCCGGCAAACAAATGGCGATCGACGCCGACCTCAACGCCGGTCTGATCGACCAGAACCAGGCCAAGGCGCGCCGTCAGGAAGTCGCCCAAGAGGCTGAGTTCTACGGTTCGATGGACGGTGCCAGCAAGTTCGTCCGCGGTGACGCCATCGCCGGCCTGCTGATTCTGTTTATCAACCTTATCGGCGGCATGGCCGTCGGTATCTTCCAGCACAACATGAGCTTCGGCGATGCGGGCCGGGTTTATGCCTTGCTGACCATCGGTGACGGTTTAGTGGCGCAATTGCCATCACTGTTGTTGTCGACAGCGGCAGCGATCATGGTGACCCGTGCTTCCGGTTCGGAAGACATGGGCAAGCAGATCAATCGTCAGATGTTCGCCTCGCCGAAAGCGCTGGCGGTGGCGGCCGGTTTGATGGCAGTCATGGGCCTGGTGCCGGGCATGCCGCACTTCTCCTTCCTGACCATGGCGGCGCTGGCCGCTGGCGGCGCGTACCTGTTCTGGAAAAAGCAGAACGTGGCCAAGGTCGTAGCGCTGGAAGAGGTCAAGCGTCAGCAGGAACTGCTGCCGTCGCCGGCCCGCGCCATGGAAACCAAAGAGCTGGGCTGGGACGACGTGACACCGATCGACATGATCGGTCTGGAAGTCGGCTATCGCCTGATCCCGCTGGTGGATCGTAATCAGGGCGGGCAATTGCTGGCGCGGATCAAGGGTGTGCGCAAGAAGCTCTCGCAGGATCTGGGCTTCCTCATGCCGACCGTGCACATCCGCGACAACCTCGATCTGGCGCCCAGCGCCTATCGCCTGACCCTGATGGGGGTGATCCTCGCTGAAGCCGAGATCTATCCGGACCGCGAACTGGCGATCAACCCGGGCCAGGTCTACGGCACGCTCAACGGTATCAACGCCAAAGATCCGGCTTTCGGCCTCGAGGCGGTGTGGATCGAAATCAGCCAGCGCGCGCAGGCACAATCGCTCGGTTACACCGTGGTCGATGCCAGCACCGTGGTTGCGACGCACTTGAACCAGATTCTGTACAAGCACTCCAGTGAGCTGATCGGCCACGAAGAAGTGCAGCAACTCATGCAATTGCTGGCCAAAAGCTCGCCGAAGCTGGCTGAAGAGCTGGTGCCGGGCGTGGTCACGTTGTCGCAGTTGCTCAAAGTGCTGCAAGCGCTGCTCGCCGAACACGTGCCGGTGCGCGATATCCGCAGCATTGCCGAAGCCATCGCCAACAACGCCGCGAAGAGTCAAGATACCGCCGCGTTGGTGGCTGCCGTGCGGGTCGGCGTATCGCGCGCCATCGTCCAAAGCATTGTAGGCACTGAGTCCGAGCTGCCTGTGATCACCTTGGAACCAAGGTTGGAACAAATATTGCTCAATAGTCTGCAGAAGGCAGGACAAGGCTCGGAAGAGGGCGTTCTGCTGGAGCCAAGCATGGCCGAGAAGCTGCAGCGTTCGCTCATCGAAGCGGCGCAGCGTCAGGAAATGCAAGGTCAGCCGGTGATCCTTTTGGTCGCTGGCCCGATCCGCGCGATGCTCTCGCGCTTTGGCCGCCTCGCAGTCCCTGGATTGCATGTGCTGGCCTACCAGGAAATACCGGACAACAAGCAAGTGACCATCGTTGCGACAGTAGGGCCCAACGGCTGAGGTAGTGGTTTATGCAAGTTAAGCGTTTCTTTGCCGCCGATATGCGTCAGGCCATGAAGCTGGTTCGTGATGAGCTGGGCGCTGATGCCGCCATCATTGGCAACCGCCGCATTGCCGGCGGTGTCGAGCTGACGGCGGCACTGGATTACAAATTGTCGGCGCTGGCGCCACGGGTTCCGAACATGGAACTCGAAGACGAGCTGCGCAAGACCCAGTCGCGCATCGTCACCGCCCAGGCCGAGCTGAGCCTGCGTGGCGAAGCCGACGGCAATAGCAATCGCCAGATTTTCGCCGGGCTGCCGTTGACGGCCGGCCTGCCGCTGACCGCCGCTGAACCGCTGAGCGAGCCGACCTATGCCGCACCGGCGCGTCCAGCCCCGGCGCCTGCGCAGTCCTCCGGCGGTGTTGATCCGCGTGCACTGGATTCGATGCGTTTCGAATTGAACAGCCTGCGCGAGCTGATGGAAGTTCAGCTCGGCACCCTGGCCTGGAATCAGCTGCAAGGTAGCCGTCCGGCGCAAGCCAACCTGTATCGTCGTCTGCAACGTATCGGTCTGTCCGGCCCGCTGTCGCGCGATCTGCTGGCGATGATCACTGATATCGAGGAGCCGCGTCAGGCTTGGCGCATGCTGCTCGCGCACCTGGCGCGGATGATTGCCGTACCGGAAGTCGAGCCGCTGGAAGAGGGCGGTGTGATCGCCATGGTCGGCCCTGCCGGCATGGGCAAGACCACCACGCTGGCCAAGCTCGCCGCGCGTTACGTGCTCAAGTACGGCGCGCAAAACGTCGCGCTGGTGAGCATGGACAGTTTCCGCATCGGTGCGCAGGAACAACTGAAGACGCTGGGGCGCATTCTCAATGTGCCGGTGACCCACGTCGATCCGGGCCAATCGTTGGTGCAAGCGCTTGATCCACTGCTGCGCAAACGCGTGGTATTTATCGATACTGCCGGCCTGCAAGCCAGCGATCCAGCCCTGCGCATGCAGCTCGAAAGTCTGGCCGGGCGTGGCATTCGTTCAAAAAATTATCTGGTCTTGGCAACCACCAGCCAGAAACAGGTTCTAACCGCCGCTTATCACAGTTACAAGCGTTGCGGGCTAGCCGGCTGCATCCTGACTAAACTGGATGAAACGGCCAGCCTTGGCGAAGTGTTGAGCCTGGCGATCAGTCATGAATTGCCGGTCGCGTACCTGACCGATGGCCCACGGATTCCGGATGATTTGCATCTGCCGCGCCGTCATCAATTGGTCAGCCGCGCCGTCAGCGTGCAAATGCAGGAAGAACCCAGCGAAGAAGCCATGGCTGACATGTTCGCTGATATCTATCACAGCCCGACCAAGCAGGTTGGCTGAGGTATTCATGAACAGTTTTTGTACCTACATCGATGGTCTGCCATGCATTGTTCCGGTTGTGAACGCGCAGCCAGTAATGTGGCCTCCGTCTATGCAAGACAAGGTAAAGAAATAACATGGGCAGCATGCATCCCGTACAGGTGATCGCGGTGACCGGCGGCAAAGGTGGCGTCGGCAAGACTAACGTGTCAGTGAACTTGTCTCTGGCGCTGGCAGAGCTTGGCCGTCGGGTCATGCTGCTGGACGCCGATCTGGGACTGGCGAACGTCGACGTTTTGTTGGGTCTGACTCCTAAACGCACATTGGCCGACGTGATCGAAGGCCGCTGCGAATTGCGCGACGTGCTGTTGCAAGGCCCCGGTGGCATTCGCATCGTCCCGGCCGCGTCCGGCACGCAAAGCATGGTGCACCTGAGCCCGGCGCAACACGCCGGTCTGATTCAGGCGTTCAGCGATATCGGCGACAATCTCGACGTACTGGTGATCGACACCGCTGCGGGTATTGGTGACTCGGTAGTCAGTTTCGTACGCGCAGCGCAAGAAGTGTTGCTGGTGGTCTGCGACGAGCCGACCTCGATCACCGACGCCTACGCGCTGATCAAATTGCTTAACCGCGACTACGGCATGAACCGCTTCCGCGTCCTCGCCAACATGGCGCAGAGCCCGCAGGAAGGGCGCAACCTGTTCGCCAAGTTGACCAAGGTCACGGATCGCTTCCTTGACGTGGCCCTACAATACGTCGGCGCCGTGCCTTACGACGAAAGCGTGCGTAAAGCGGTGCAGAAGCAGCGTGCGGTGTACGAAGCCTTCCCGCGTTCCAAGTGCGCACTGGCGTTCAAGGCGATCGCGCAGAAGGTCGACACCTGGCCGCTGCCCGCCAACCCGCGTGGCCACCTTGAGTTTTTCGTCGAGCGCCTCGTGCAGCAAACGGCAGGGCCCGTGCTATGACCGCAAGCGGTATGAACTACTACAAGAAGTCGGCACGTGACGCGCAGTACGAACTCATCGAGCGTTACGCGCCACTGGTCAAACGCATTGCCTACCACTTGCTGGCACGCTTGCCGGCCAGTGTGCAGGTCGAAGACCTGATCCAGGCCGGGATGATCGGCCTGCTCGAAGTCTCGACCAAATACGACGCCAGCAAAGGCGCCAGTTTCGAAACGTACGCGGGCATACGAATCCGCGGCGCGATGCTCGACGAAGTGCGCAAAGGGGACTGGGCGCCACGCTCGGTTCACCGCAATACCCGTATGGTCAGCGACGCAATTCGCTCAATTGAAGCTAAAACCGGCCGTGATGCTAAAGATCACGAGGTTGCGGCCGAACTCCAATTGAGTCTCGACGATTACTACGGGATTTTGAATGACACCTTGGGCAGCCGCCTGTTCAGTTTCGACGACCTGTTGCAGGACGGCGAACATGAAGGGCTGCACGAGGATGGCGCGAGTGCTCATCTTGAGCCGTCACGCGATCTGGAAGATGAGCGTTTCCAGGCGGCGTTGGCGGACGCGATTGCCAATTTGCCGGAGCGTGAGCGACTGGTGTTGGCGCTGTACTACGACGAAGAGCTGAACCTCAAGGAGATCGGTGAAGTCCTTGGCGTCAGTGAATCGCGGGTCAGCCAGTTACACAGCCAGTGCGCGGCCCGTTTGCGGGGGCGTTTGGGAGAGTGGCGAGCGCGCTGAAGGCAGTGTGGGGACACTGCGAACGAGGCTGGTGCGGTGGTGAACGGCACCGGTCTTGCTCTGTTGTGCTCCAGACAGTCTTTGAGTGCTGCGCCGATTGATTGAAGTGGCGCGTCCAGGTGCTGGGCGCGTTTAAGACTGCTTGGAGGTCGAATTGAACAAAGACATGAAAATCCTCATCGTTGATGACTTCTCAACGATGCGGCGGATCATCAAGAACCTGCTGCGTGATCTTGGGTTCACCAACACCGTCGAGGCTGACGATGGCGTGACTGCCATTCCAGTGCTCAACAGCGGCAGCATCGACTTTCTGGTAACGGACTGGAACATGCCGGGCATGACCGGTATCGACCTGCTGCGCCACGTGCGTGCCGATGAAAAACTCAAGCACCTGCCAGTGCTGATGGTGACTGCAGAAGCCAAGCGCGAGCAGATCATCGAGGCCGCTCAGGCCGGTGTGAACGGCTACGTAGTCAAACCTTTCACGGCTCAGGCGTTGAAAGACAAAATCGAGAAGATTTTCGAACGCATCGGCTGATGAACGCGCGGGGGAGCTATGGAGCATAACGAATCTTCACAGGGCGATTTCGAGTCGACCCTGAAAAAACACGCGGTCGAACTGGTCGAAAGCCTTGAAAAAGGCAGGTTCGGCGACGCTGTGCAACTGATCCATGAGCTCAATCAGACCCGTGACCGTGGCCTGTATCAGGAAGTCGGCAAGCTCACACGTGAACTGCACAGTGCGATCGTCAATTTCCAGATCGACCCGAACATGCCGCAGGCCGAGGAAGTGTCGCAAATCACCGACGCCACCGAACGCCTGGGTTATGTGGTCAAGCTGACAGAGGCCGCGGCCAACCGCACCATGGATCTGGTGGAAAGCGCCACGCCGGTGGTCAACAGTCTGGCTGATGAAGCCCAGACCTTGAGCGCCGATTGGGGTCGTTTCATGCGTCGTGAGGTCGGGGCTGAAGAGTTCCGTGAACTGGCGCGCCGGGTCGACGGTTTTCTGTCACGCAGCAGCACGGACAACCGTGCGGTGTCGAGCAATCTCAACGACATCCTGCTGGCCCAGGATTACCAGGACCTGACCGGTCAGGTGATCAAGCGTGTGACCCAACTGGTCACCGAAGTCGAAAGCAATTTGCTCAAACTCGTGCTCATGGCCAGTCAGGTCGACCGCTTTGCGGGCATCGAACATGACCGCGCCGCGATGCTTGCAGAAAAAGATCCACAAAAACATCTCTCGCAGGGTGAAGGTCCGCAGATTCATGCCGATAAACGAGAAGACGTTGTGTCCGGTCAGGACGATGTGGACGATTTGTTATCCAGCCTTGGATTCTAGAGTTTTTTGGAATTTCAGGTTTTTTGGGTTTTTAGACCTGTAGGAGCACCCCATTAATGAGCTTCGGCGCCGATGAAGAGATCCTTCAGGATTTCCTGGTTGAGGCCGGCGAGATTCTTGAGCAACTGTCTGAACAACTGGTCGAGCTGGAAAGCCGCCCGGATGACGCAGATCTGCTCAACGCAATTTTTCGCGGTTTCCACACTGTAAAAGGGGGCGCCGGCTTCCTTCAGCTCAATGAGCTGGTGGAGTGCTGTCACATCGCCGAAAACGTGTTCGACATCCTGCGTAAGGGTGAGCGTCGCGTTGATGCAGAACTGATGGACGTTGTCCTCGAAGCACTGGACGCGGTGAACAGCATGTTCACTGAGGTTCGTGAGCGTGCTCCGATCACCGCCGCTACCCCGGAACTGCTGGCCGCTCTGGCGCGCTTGGCCGAACCGCAATCGGCGGACGCGGCCCCGGCTTCGCCAGTGGCCGAGATGATCGAAGAACTCGTCGTTGAAGGCGACGCGTCGGGCGACATCACCGATAACGAATTCGAACAGCTGCTGGATTCGCTGAACGCCGTCAAGGCTGAAGCTGAAGCCCCGGCTGCTGCCGCACCTGCGCAAACGGCTGCTGAAGCTGCGAGCGATGAAATCACCGATGCCGAGTTCGAGTCGTTGCTCGATCAACTGCACGGCAAAGGTCAGTTCGCGGTGGACGCAGTTGCACCAGCGGCGGCAGCCCCTGCGGCACCGGCCAAGGGCGACAGCTCCGACATCACCGACGACGAATTCGAAGCCCTGCTCGATCAGTTGCATGGCAAGGGCAACTTTGCCGTCGATGCGCTGGAGTCGGCGATTGCCTCGGCACCTGCGCCTGCTGCTCCAGCGGCCGCCGCGGCTGGCAGCGATCTGATCAGCGATCACGAGTTCGAGTCGCTGCTCGACGAATTGCATGGCAAAGGCAAGTTCTCCGAAGTCGGCACCGCCGCTGCTGGCAGTGCTTCGACCGTCGCCACGCCAGCCGCCAAGGCACCGGCCGCTGTTGCTGCGCCCAAGCCTGCCGCCAAGCCTGAACCGAAAGCCGAAGCACCGAAACCGGCCGCCGCTGCTGCCCCGGCTCCGGCCCGTGCGCCGGCGACACCGCCACCGGAAAAACCGGCGAGCGAAGCCGAAACCACCGTGCGCGTCGACACGGCACGTCTCGACGAAATCATGAACATGGTCGGCGAACTGGTGCTGGTGCGTAACCGTCTGGTGCGCCTGGGTCTGAATAGCGGCGATGAAGCCATGCAAAAGGCCGTGTCGAACCTCGACGTGGTCACGGCTGACTTGCAGACCGCCGTAATGAAGACGCGGATGCAGCCGATCAAGAAGGTCTTCGGGCGCTTCCCGCGTCTGGTTCGTGACCTTGCGCGTCAGCTCAAGAAAGAGATCAACCTGGAACTGGTGGGTGAAGAAACCGACCTCGACAAAAACCTTGTCGAGGCCCTGGCCGACCCGCTGGTCCACTTGGTGCGCAACGCCGTCGACCACGGCATCGAGTCGCCGGAAGAACGCGAAGCCTCGGGCAAGGCCCGTGGCGGTCGCGTGGTGCTGGCGGCCGAGCAAGAGGGCGACCATATCCTGCTGTCGATTTCCGATGACGGCAAAGGCATGGACCCGAACGTCCTGCGCGCCATCGCGGTAAAACGCGGTGTGATGGACAAGGACGCGGCCGATCGCCTCAGCGATACCGAGTGCTACAACCTGATTTTCGCCCCGGGTTTCTCGACCAAGACCGAGATCTCCGACGTGTCCGGCCGCGGTGTCGGCATGGACGTGGTGAAAACCAAGATTTCCCAGCTCAATGGTTCGATCAACATTTACTCGACCAAGGGCCAGGGCTCGAAGATCGTCATCAAGGTGCCGCTGACCCTCGCGATCATGCCAACCCTGATGGTCATGCTCGGCAATCAGGCGTTTGCGTTCCCGTTGGTCAACGTCAACGAAATCTTCCACCTCGACCTGTCGACCACCAACGTCGTCGACGGTCAGGAAGTGGTGATCGTGCGGGACAAGGCGCTGCCATTGTTCTACCTCAAGCGCTGGCTGGTCAGCTCCGCCGCTCACGAAGAGCAGCGTGAAGGCCACGTGGTGATCCTTTCGGTGGGCACGCAGCGGATCGGCTTCGTCGTCGATCAACTGGTCGGTCAGGAAGAAGTGGTCATCAAGCCATTGGGCAAAATGCTGCAGGGCACTCCGGGCATGTCCGGCGCCACCATCACTGGTGACGGCCGCATCGCGCTGATTCTCGATGTTCCAAGCATGCTCAAGCGTTACGCCGCACGGCGTATTTGAATCCGGGGCGGCGGGGCGGCAACGTCCCGCTGCACCTAATGGAGTGTTTATGGCAGTCAAAGTCCTGGTGGTGGACGATTCGGGTTTTTTCCGCCGCCGCGTCTCGGAAATTCTTTCTGCGGATCCGAGCATTCAGGTGGTCGGCACCGCAACCAACGGTAAAGAGGCGATCGATCAGGCGCTGGCACTCAAGCCGGACGTGATCACCATGGACTACGAGATGCCAATGATGGACGGCATCACGGCAGTGCGGCACATCATGCAGCGCTGCCCGACCCCGGTGTTGATGTTCTCCTCGCTGACGCACGAAGGCGCCCGGGTCACCCTCGATGCGCTGGACGCCGGCGCGGTGGATTTCCTGCCGAAGAATTTCGAAGACATCTCGCGCAATCCCGAGAAGGTCAAGCAACTGCTGTGCGAAAAGGTGCATAGCATCTCGCGCAGTAATCGTCGTTTCAGTGCTTATAGCGCACCGGCTCCCGTTGCTGCCCCAGCACCGACGCCTGCTCCGGCGCCGTCGAGTTTCGGCAGCCACAGCAGCAGCCACAGCACCAGCGCACCGGCACGTCCGGCACCCGCGCCTGTGCATGCACCTGCTCCAAGCCGTGCCCCAGCCGCCAGCGCGTCGTCGCCGGCACCGAAACGCAAAGCCTACAAACTGGTTGCCATCGGCACCTCGACGGGCGGCCCGGTTGCCTTGCAACGCGTGCTGACTCAGTTGCCAGCGAACTTCCCTGCGCCGATCGTGCTGATCCAGCACATGCCGGCAGCATTCACCAAGGCCTTCGCCGAGCGTCTTGACAAGCTGTGCCGCATCAGCGTCAAGGAAGCCGAGGATGGCGATATCCTGCGTCCGGGCCTGGCGTTGCTGGCTCCGGGTGGCAAGCAAATGATGATCGATGGCCGTGGCGCGGTGAAAATCCTGCCGGGAGACGAGCGTCTGAATTACAAGCCGTGCGTGGATATCACCTTCGGTTCGGCGGCGAAATCCTACGGTGACAAAGTTCTGGCGGTGGTGTTGACCGGTATGGGCGCCGACGGCCGTGAAGGCGCGCGTCTGCTCAAGCAGGGCGGCAGCGCGGTGTGGGCGCAAGACGAAGCCAGTTGCGTGATCTACGGCATGCCGATGGCCATCGTCAAAGCTGATCTCGCCGACGCGGTGTACAGCCTCGACGACATCGGCAAACACATTGTCGAGGCGTGTATCTGATGGATGTTTTAAGCCTTATCGGGATCATCATGGCGTTCGTCGCCATCATCGGTGGTAACTACCTTGAAGGTGGTCACCTCGGTGCGCTGGCCAACGGCCCGGCGGCATTGATCGTACTGGGCGGCACCATCGGCGCCGCACTGCTGCAATCGCCGATGAGCGCGTTCAAACGCGCCATGCAGATCCTTGCTTGGATTCTGTTTCCGCCACGGGTCGATCTGGCCGGTGGCATCGATCGCGTCGTCAACTGGAGCCTCACCGCGCGCAAGGAAGGCCTGCTGGGTCTGGAAGGCGTGGCCGATGCCGAGCCCGACAACTACTCGCGCAAAGGCCTGCAACTGCTGGTCGACGGCGCCGAGCCGGAAGCGATCCGCAGCATCCTCGAAGTGGATTTCTACACTCAGGAAGCCCGCGACATCGAAGCCGCGAAAGTCTTTGAAAGCATGGGCGGCTATGCGCCGACCATCGGCATCATCGGTGCAGTGATGGGCCTGATCCACGTGATGGGCAACCTCGCCGATCCGACGCAACTGGGCAGCGGTATCGCCGTCGCCTTCGTCGCGACCATCTACGGCGTGGCCAGTGCCAACCTGGTGTTGCTGCCAATCGCCGCCAAGCTGAAGTCAATCGCGTTGCGGCAGTCGCGTTATCGCGAAATGTTGTTGGAAGGGATCCTGTCGATCGCCGAAGGTGAAAACCCTCGCTCCATTGAGTTGAAGCTGCAAGGCTTCATGGATTAAGGGAATAACCTCATGGCTCGTCGTCGCCACCAGGAAGAGCATGTAAACCACGAACGCTGGCTGGTTTCCTACGCTGACTTCATCACGTTGCTGTTCGCGTTCTTCGTGGTCATGTACTCGATTTCGTCGATAAACGAAGGCAAGTACAAGGAAATTTCCGAAGCGCTGGTCGGTGTCTTCAAAGACTCCGATCGCGCGCTCAAACCGATCCAGATCGGCGACGAACGGCCGAAAACCGTGACCCCGGCCAAGCCACTGGTCAAGGACGCCGAGCAGATCGATGCCGGTATAGCCGGTGCCAGCGATCCGCTGAAAAGCATCGCCGATGACATCAGCGCCGCATTCGGCGACTTGATCAGCTCCAACCAGATGACCGTGCGCGGCAACGAGTTGTGGGTCGAGATCGAACTCAACTCCAGCCTGTTGTTCGGCAGTGGCGATGCCATGCCAAGCGACATCGCCTTCAACATCATCGACAAGGTTGCAGCGATTCTGAAACCGTTCGACAACCCGATTCACGTCGAAGGCTTCACGGATGATCAACCGATCCGCACCGCGCAGTACCCGACCAACTGGGAGCTGTCCTCGGCGCGTTCGGCAAGCATCGTGCGCATGCTGGCGATGCAGGGTGTCAATCCTGGCCGGCTGGCGTCGGTGGGTTACGGTGAGTTCCAACCGGTGGCCAATAACGCCACTGTTGAAGGCCGCGCGAAAAACCGTCGCGTGGTGCTGGTGGTGTCGCGCAATCTCGATGTGCGTCGCAGCCTGACGGGCACTGGTACCGCTAATGCGCAACCGGATGCCGCGTTGAAGCGTGCTGGCACACAAACTGCACCGACCCCGGTCAAGACGCCGGGACGCGAGAGTGCCGTCAATTCTCCGTCACCCGCATTAACACGCTGAGCTATGTCTCGGTCGAGCATATCGGCCGGGAGGAACGAACTGAATGAGAGTCTGGGCAGTCGCCAATCAAAAGGGTGGTGTCGGTAAAACCACATCTTCCATCGCTTTAGCCGGATTGCTGGCCGAGGCGGGCAAGCGCGTGGTTGTGGTCGATCTCGACCCGCACGGCTCGATGACCAGCTATTTCGGCTACGACCCCGACAGCCTGGAACACAGCAACTACGACCTGTTTCTGCACAAGGGCAGCGTGCCGCAAGGCCTGCCAGGGCAGTTGCTGTTGTCGACCAGTGACGAACGTATTTCCCTGCTGCCGTCGAGCACCGCGCTGGCAACCCTCGAGCGTCAGTCGCCGGGGCAGAGTGGTCTGGGTCTGGTGATCGCCAAGAGTCTGGCGCAACTGTGGCAGGACTTCGATTACGCGGTGATCGACAGCCCACCGTTGCTCGGCGTGCTGATGGTCAACGCCCTCGCAGCGAGCCAGCAATTGGTGATCCCTGTGCAGACCGAACACCTGGCCGTCAAAGGTCTGGAGCGTATGGTCAACACCCTGGCGATGATCAACCGCTCGCGCAAACAGGCATTGCCGTTCAGCATCGTGCCGACCCTGTTCGATCGCCGTACGCAAGCTTCGATGCATACCTTGCGCGTGCTGCGTGACAAATTTCCCGACGAGATCTGGCAGGGTTATATCCCCGTCGATACCCGTCTGCGCGACGCCAGCCGGGCCGGTGTCACGCCTTCGCAATTCGACGGCAAGAGCCGTGGCGTGCTGGCGTATCGCGCGCTGCTCAAGCATCTGTTGGCGCAACAACTTGTTCCGCAGGTGGCTTGAATGATTTTGACTTGTGTAGGAGCTGCCGAAGGCTGCGATCTTTTGATCTTGCTTTGTGGTGTTTCTGAAAAGATCAAAAGATCGCAGCCTGCGGCAGCTCCTACAGGGGACTGTGCATGAACCGGCCTTTGAAGTTCACGTCGAAGCCGCAGTTGGCCTTGCAGTCGTATCTGGACAGTTTGCTCCAGGAAATTCCTGACGCGTTGCCGACGCCAGTCGAAGTTGTCGAAGAAAGCACCGAAGCGCTGGACGAGTTCCAGGCAGCGGTGCTGGAAGAGCAAGCGCGTGATGCGCAGAAGGCTGCCAAACCTGTCGCACCGGTTATCGCGCCTGCCGCCGCACCGGTCGCCAAAGCGCCGGTGGCATTGATCGAAGAGGCCGAGCCGGTTCGCGCGCCAGTTTCGACGCTCGCGCCGTTGCTGCAAACCCAGTTGCTGAAAACCGCGCCGGAACCCGCAGTGGTCGAACCGTCTCCAGCTCCGGTTGCACCCGCACCCGCTGAGCAGACACTGGTCCCGCCGCTGGTGGAAGTGCATCTGCCGCCGAACAACACGCCGCCACCGGTGGAAACCGATGGTCGTCCGGCCTGGGCTTCGGAAGCGTTCGAATGTCTGCTGTTCGACGTCGCCGGCCTGACGCTGGCGGTGCCGCTGGTGTGCCTTGGTTCAATCTATTCGCTGGCCGGCCACGAGCTGACGCCGCTGTTCGGTCAGCCGGAATGGTTCCTCGGGATCCTGCCGAGTCAGGCCGGCAATCTGAAAGTGTTGGATACCGCGCGCTGGGTCATGCCGGATCGCTATCGCGATGACTTCCGTCAGGGCTTGCAGTACGTGATTTCGGTACAAGGTTACGAGTGGGGGCTGGCGGTGCATCAGGTCAGCCGCTCGTTGCGTCTGGACCCGAATGAAATCAAATGGAGAAGTCACCGGGGTCAGCGGCCATGGCTCGCCGGCACCGTGATTGAGCACATGTGTGCATTGCTTGACGTTTCCGCACTGGCCGAATTGATCGCCAGCGGTGGGGCAAAGCACCTCGGCGGCCACAAGCCGCTACATAAACCGACATAGCAGCCGACATAACAATCAGGCGACGGCATTGTTGAATGCCGCCACACAGAACACACACCGCTCAGCGCGGTTTTTTCGAGGGGTCAGGGTATGAGTAGTCAGGCGACGAATGCAAAAGGTTCTGAAGATCCGATCCTGCAATGGGTGACCTTCAAACTGGACAACGAAACCTACGGCATCAACGTGATGCGCGTGCAGGAAGTGTTGCGCTACACCGAGATCGCTCCGGTGCCGGGCGCGCCGAGCTACGTGCTGGGTATCATCAACCTGCGCGGTAACGTGGTTACCGTGATCGACACCCGTCAGCGCTTCGGCCTGAACAGCGGCGAGATCAGCGACAACACCCGTATCGTCATCATCGAAGCCGACAAGCAAGTCGTCGGCATCATGGTCGACAGCGTGGCCGAAGTGGTTTACCTGCGTCAGTCGGAAATCGAGACGGCGCCGAACGTCGGCAACGAAGAGTCGGCCAAGTTCATCCAGGGCGTGTGCAACAAGAACAACGAACTGCTGATCCTCGTCGAACTCGACAAGATGATGAGCGAAGAAGAATGGTCGGATCTGGAGAACATCTGATTGATTCTCGAGGTTGCGGTCATTGTCCTGTTCCTCTTCTGGGCAGGCACGCTGGCAATGTTTGTGTCGTACATCAAGGCGCAGCGGGTAATCGCTGCGCAACAGGCTCAGGGCGATGCGCTGCGTGATCAGCGCATCAAGGACCTGGCCAAGCGTGTCGACGACTACCAGAACGGCAACGTGCGCATGGGCGAAGCTCTGCACGAGTTGCGTGCGGTCGTCAGTCCGTTGCCGGACAAGATTGTTGCGCTGGAACAGCGCGACCCGTCTAGCCTGTCATTCGCCCAAGCGGCGAAACTGGTGGGCATGGGCGCAAGCGTCGATGAACTGACTCAGTCCTGCGGGTTGACCCAGGCTGAGGCGGAGTTGATGCGCAAGTTGCATAAAAGCAGCTAAGAGCTTCGAACTTCGAGCTTTTAGCGGCAAGCAAGATCAAAAGATCGCAGCCTTCGGCAGCTCCTACAGGGGAAACGCTAATCCCGATGTAGGAGCTGCCGAAGGCTGCGATCTTTTGCTTTTAAGGCTTAATAATCATCCCCGCGATCGGTGACGTCCTTCTCGACCATCGGCGCATTCGGGTCCTGCCCCTCAGGGAATTTGCCCTTCAGATTCCACGCAAACGCGATGATTTCGGCGATCGTGCGATACAACTCCTCTGGAATGCTGTCGCCCAATTCCATCCGCGCCAGCAAGCGCACCAATTCAGCATTCTCATAAATCGGCACCTCGCAATCGCGAGCAATGCGCAGGATTTCTTCGGCCAGTTCGTCATCACCTTTGGCGGTGAGGGTCGGGGCGTGGTTGCCGTCGTATTTGAGGGCGATGGCCTGGCGTGGGGTAGTGGAATCGTTCATGCGGTTTCGTCGACCCAGCGGTGTTCAAGACGGGTTTGGTTGCCTTGCGGCGGGGTGCCGAGGTGGCAGTCGATGTCGCCGACGTTGAGCCCGCGATCAAGCAGGCGCTGGCGCAGGGCGAACAGGTTGTTTTCGATCAGGTCCGCGGTGTACGGCCGTTCGGCCCACAGTTGGCTGGACAGGCTGCCGGCGATCAACTGCGCCTGAATTTGCATAGGCCCGAGCGGCTCCATGTCGAACGCCAGATCGACGCGCCACAGTTGTTGCTTGGGCTCGCGCTCATCGCGACGTTCGTTCGGCTGCGGTTCGCGCTCCGGCGCTTCTTCACGCTGGAACTTGACCTGCAACGGCACGATGTCCTGCAGGTTGCGCATGGGAATTTCCAGCTGCCAGGTGCTGAGCAGGCGCCCGTCGTCGGTGACGCCGGTTTGTTCCAGGCTCGACAGTTGATGGCTTTGCAGGCGCGAAACAGCGGCGGCGGCGAGGCGCAACAATTGTTCCAGATCACCTTCGTCGTCCAGACTTTGCAACAGGCGGTCGGGCAGCGGGAAGCTGCTCGGTACCGGTTTCGCGCTGACCTGGCCGAGCATGCCGAGGGCGTTGCGGACGAAACTCGGCAGCGCTTGCGCCAGGGTGTTGGCGGCGATGATCGCATTGAAACTGGTACTGCTCGGCAGGCCCGGAGTCAGCTGCGCGATCAGCTTGAGCAGGTCGGCTTTCATGTCCGGGGCCAGCGTCGGGTTTTGTCCGCTCAGCAGTTTGGCTTCGAGGAACGCGCCGCTGTTGGCCAAGGCCAGTGCCACGCCTTTGGCGGTACTCAGTTGTTGCACGTCCGGGAGGTTGGCGAGCAGTTTGTCGACCACGGCGCGCAAATCCTGCGATGTCTGATCGCTATCGCTCGGCAGATTTTGCAACGCGTTCAGTAACCCCGTCAGGGAGGCCTGGCGACTTTGCTGACCGAGCAGTTGCTGACTCACGGCCAGTTGTTCCTGGCGACTGCTCATCGGCAGAAACTTGAGAGTTTGAGAATCTTCGACCAACGCCGAGAGCAAAGTGCCGATGCGCAGCGGCTGCGGGCTGTCGATGGTCAGTGTGCTGCCGCTCTGCGCGGTGTTGAGCAGGCTGACCAACGAGCGGAACACGGCTGCCTGCCCCGGCGTCTGCGGCAGCGCCTGCGAGGTCAGCACTTTGCCTTGCAACAGCGTACCGACCGGCAATTGCGCGGTGTCGATGCGGGTGAGGGCGGCGACGCTGCTGGCAATGGCTTGCTGCACGGTAATCGCCAGATTGCCCGCCGAGGGCTGAGTGATCGCCAGACTGGTGCCTTGGGGCAACGGCAGATTGCTGGTCGCTTGCACGGTGGTCTGGCGGCCACCGTCGACGGTGACCTTGAGCAATAACTGAAAGGTCTGATCCGCCTGCTTGAGCGACAACACCTCGGCCTTGGCGCTTTGCCCGGCGCCGATCAGGCCTTCGACCGGGGTCAGCAGCTTGAGCAGCTCACCGACCTGCGGGCGAACGGTCGCCGGGGCAGTGGGCGGGAGCGGGAGGATGTTCATTTCGCCTGTCATACGCGGACACAACCTGAGGAAAATGCACTCTTGAGAGTAAGGCACGACATGTATAATGCCGCCCGTCTTGCGCTTCGAATAAAAAACATAGCAATTGTTTGACCCAGCTCTCTAGATCGAGCCGTCAATGCATCTATGCTGCATCTCTTTAACGGCCGCGCCAGAGCCGACTTGAACCGTATAAGGCCCGTGATCCCTTGACCAGTCCTGTCCTGCAAACCGTTGCTCTCGCGTGTGAACGTGATCTGCGGCTGCTCTTCGAAAATCTCGAATTGAGACTCGCCGGTGGCGATATGGTGCAGATCAGCGGACCCAACGGTAGCGGCAAGACCAGCCTTTTGCGCCTGTTGTCCGGGCTGATGCAGCCGACCGCCGGGCACGTCCTGCTCAATGGCCAGCCGCTGACCGAACAACGCAGCGAACTCGCCCGCAACTTGCTGTGGATCGGCCACGCCGCCGGGATCAAGGATTTGCTGACCCCCGAAGAGAACCTCTCTTGGCTCTGTGCCCTGCATCATCCCGCCGAACGCGAGGCCATCTGGCAAGCGTTGGCAGCTGTAGGATTGCGCGGTTTCGAAGATGTTCCCTGCCACAGCCTGTCTGCCGGTCAACAACGCCGCGTGGCGCTGGCACGCTTGTATCTTGACAGCCCGCCGCTGTGGATTCTCGATGAGCCGTTCACCGCGCTGGACAAGCAAGGCGTGGCGCAGCTCGAAGAACATCTGGCTGGGCACTGTGAGCGCGGTGGTCTGGTGGTGTTGACCACGCACCACACGCTGAGCCGCATGCCGGCCGGTTATCGCGACATCGATCTGGGGAACTGGGCAGTATGAGTGTGTTCGGCCTGCTGGTTGCCCGTGAATCCCGTCTGCTGTTTCGCCGCCCGGCGGAGCTGGCCAATCCGCTGATTTTCTTCGCCATCGTCATCGCTTTGTTCCCGCTGGCCGTCGGCCCGGAAACTCAAGTGTTGCAAAACCTGTCCCCCGGGTTAGTCTGGGTGGCGGCGCTGTTGTCGGTCCTGCTCTCGCTGGACGGGCTGTTCCGCAGTGATTTCGAAGACGGGTCCCTGGAACAGTGGGTCCTTTCGTCGCACCCGCTGCCACTTCTGGTCTTGGCCAAGGTGCTGGCACACTGGCTTTTCTCCGGTCTGGCGCTGGTTCTGCTCTCACCGCTGCTGGCGTTGATGCTCGGTTTGCCTGCCGCCTGCCTGCCGGTTTTGCTGTTTTCGTTGCTGCTGGGAACACCGGTGCTGAGCTTGCTCGGCGCGGTGGGCGCGGCACTGACGGTCGGCTTGAAGCGTGGCGGCCTGTTGCTGGCGCTGCTGATTCTGCCGTTGTACATCCCGGTGTTGATCCTTGGCAGTGGCGCCTTGCAGGCCGCCTTGCAAGGCATGCCGGCGACCGGGTATCTGCTGTGGCTGGGTAGCCTGACCGCCCTGGCGATCACCCTGACACCCTTTGCAATAGCTGCTGGCCTGAAGATCAGCGTCGGCGAATAATGAGGTCTGGTTAAAATTTAACCAGCAAAGACCCTGAGACTGCTCACACCGATGAGCGGCACCCGTGATGGAAACAGTATGAACTGGACCTGGTTTCACAAGCTCGGCTCGCCCAAGTGGTTCTACGGCATCAGCAGCAAGTTCCTGCCGTGGTTGAGCATCGCAGCGTTGCTGCTGATTGGCGTCGGCGTCGTTTGGGGCCTGGCCTTTGCGCCGCCGGATTATCAGCAAGGCAACAGCTTTCGCATCATCTATATCCACGTGCCTGCTGCGATGCTCGCTCAGTCGATCTACGTGATGCTGGCGGTGTGCGGTGTGGTCGGGCTGGTGTGGAAAATGAAACTGGCCGACGTCGCCCTGCAATGCGCCGCACCGATCGGCGCGTGGATGACCGCCGTAGCGCTGGTCACCGGGGCGATCTGGGGCAAACCGACCTGGGGTTCGTGGTGGGTCTGGGACGCGCGCCTGACTTCGATGCTGATTCTGCTGTTCCTGTATTTCGGCGTGATCGCGCTGGGCAATGCGATCAGCAACCGCGACAGCGCCGCCAAGGCCTGCGCGGTGCTGGCCATCGTCGGTGTGATCAACATTCCGATCATCAAATACTCGGTGGAATGGTGGAACACTCTCCACCAGGGCGCGACCTTCACCCTCACGGAAAAACCGGCAATGCCGGCGGAAATGTGGCTGCCACTGTTGCTGACGGTGTTGGGCTTCTACTGTTTCTTCGGCGCCGTGCTGTTGCTGCGCATGCGTCTTGAAGTGCTCAAGCGCGAAGCCCGCGCCAGTTGGGTGAAAGAAGAAGTGCAGCACAGTCTGGAGGCTGCTCGATGAGTTTTGCTTCATTCGGCGACTTCCTCGCCATGGGCCATCATGGCCTGTATGTCTGGTCGGCTTACGGCATCTGTCTGGCGGTGCTGATCCTCAACGTGGTGGCGCCGATCGCGGCCCGCAAGCGCTATCTGCAACAAGAGGCGCGTCGTCTGCGCCGGGAGAACGGCAAGTGAATCCGCTGCGCAAGAAACGTCTGATCATCATTCTGGCCATTCTGGTCGGGGTCGGCGCTGCCGTCGGCCTGGCCCTCAGCGCCCTGCAGCAGAACATCAATCTGTTCTACACCCCGACCCAGATCGCCAACGGCGAAGCGCCGCAAGACACGCGCATCCGCGCCGGCGGCATGGTTGAGGCCGGTTCGCTGCAGCGCTCGAAGGATTCGCTGGACGTCAAATTCGTTGTCACCGACTTCAACAAGTCCGTGACCATCGCCTATCGCGGCATCCTCCCGGATCTGTTCCGCGAAGGGCAGGGCATCGTCGCCCTCGGCAAGCTCAACGCCGACGGTGTGGTGGTGGCCGATGAAGTGCTGGCCAAGCACGACGAGAAGTACATGCCGCCGGAGGTGACCAAAGCCTTGAAAGACAGTGGTCAATCCGCACCAACGCCAGCGAAGGAGGGTTGATCGATGACGTCGACGATTTTTATTCCTGAGCTCGGTCATCTGGCGATGATTCTGGCGCTGTGTTTCGCGCTGGTGCAGGCCGTGGTGCCATTGATCGGTGCCTGGCGCGGCGACCGTTTCTGGATGAGTCTGGCCCAGCCTGCCGCGTGGGGTCAGTTTGCGTTTCTGCTGTTCGCCTTCGGCATTCTGACCTACGCGTTCATGACCGATGACTTCTCCGTCGCGTATGTGGCGAACAACTCCAATACCGCGTTGCCGTGGTACTACAAATTCAGTGCAGTGTGGGGCGCCCACGAAGGGTCGTTGCTGCTGTGGGCGTTGATCCTCGGTGGCTGGACCTTCGCGGTGTCGGTGTTCTCCCGGCAGTTGCCGCAAGTCATGCTGGCGCGGGTGCTGGCGGTGATGGGCATGATCAGCACCGGTTTCCTGCTGTTCCTGATCCTCACGTCCAACCCGTTCAAACGCATCCTGCCGCAAATGCCCAGCAACGGCGCTGACTTGAACCCGTTGTTGCAAGACATAGGCCTGATCGTTCACCCGCCGATGTTGTACATGGGTTACGTCGGTTTTTCGGTGGCGTTTGCCTTTGCCATCGCGGCGTTGATGGGCGGTCGACTGGATGCCGCGTGGGCACGTTGGTCGCGGCCATGGACCATCGTCGCCTGGGCCTTCCTCGGCATCGGCATCACCCTCGGTTCGTGGTGGGCCTACTACGAACTCGGCTGGGGCGGCTGGTGGTTCTGGGACCCGGTGGAAAACGCTTCCTTCATGCCTTGGCTGGTCGGCACGGCGCTGATTCACTCGCTGGCGGTCACGGAAAAACGTGGCGTGTTCAAGAGCTGGACGGTGTTGCTGGCGATTGCCGCGTTTTCGCTGAGCCTGCTCGGGACGTTCCTCGTCCGCTCCGGCGTGCTGACCTCGGTACACGCGTTTGCCTCCGATCCTGAGCGCGGCGTATTCATCCTGATCTTCCTGTTGTTCGTGGTTGGCGGCTCGTTGACGCTGTTCGCCCTGCGCGCGCCAGTGGTCAAGAGCCAGGTCGGCTTCAACCTGTGGTCGCGCGAAACCCTGCTGCTGGGCAACAACCTGGTGCTGGTCGTTGCCGCCTCGATGATTCTGCTCGGCACGCTGTACCCGCTGATTCTCGATGCCCTCAGCGGCGCGAAAATGTCGGTCGGCCCGCCGTACTTCAACGCACTGTTCATTCCGTTGATGGCGTTGCTGATGATGGTGATGGCGGTCGGTGTGATCGTGCGCTGGAAAGACACCCCGGTGAAATGGCTGGCCAGCATGCTGACGCCAGTGCTGCTCGGCAGCGTCGCGCTGGCCGTGGTGGCCGGTGTCGCTTACGGCGATTTCAACTGGGCAGTGATCGCGACCTTCCTGCTGGCCGCGTGGGTGTTGCTCGCGGGCGTGCGCGACATCGTCGACAAGACTCGCCACAAAGGTTTGATCAAAGGCCTTCCAACCCTGACCCGCAGCTATTGGGGCATGCAGATCGCCCACCTCGGCATCGCCGTGTGTGCGCTGGGCGTGGTCTTGTCGAGCCAGAACAGTGCCGAACGAGACCTGCGTCTGGCGCCGGGCGAGTCGATGGACCTGGCCGGTTATCACTTCATTTTTGAAGGCGCCAAGCACTTTGAAGGGCCGAACTTCACCTCCGACAAAGGCACTATTCGGGTGATCCGCGACGGCAAGGAAATCAGCGTACTGCATCCGGAAAAACGCCTGTACACCGTGCAGAACTCGGTGATGACCGAAGCCGGGATCGACGCCGGTTTCACTCGCGACCTTTACGTTGCCCTTGGCGAACCGCTGGACAACGGCGCGTGGGCGGTGCGCGTACACGTCAAACCGTTCGTGCGCTGGATCTGGTTCGGCGGCTTGCTCACTGGTTTTGGTGGATTGCTGGCGGCGCTGGATCGACGTTATCGGGTCAAGGTGAAAGCCAAGGTGCGTGAAGCACTGGGCATGACGGGAGCGGCGGCATGAGACGTTGGTTGATGCTGGTGCCACTGGCGATTTTCCTACTGGTGGTGGTATTTCTTTATCGCGGTCTGTACCTCGATCCGGCGGAACTGCCGTCGGCGATGATCAACAAGCCGTTCCCGGAGTTTTCCCTGCCAAACGTGCAGGGCGACAAGAACCTGACCAAGGCTGACATTCTCGGCAAGCCGGCGCTGGTCAACGTCTGGGGCACCTGGTGCATTTCCTGCCGGGTCGAGCATCCGGTGCTGAACAAACTCGCCGAGCGTGGCGTGGTGATCTACGGCATCAACTACAAGGACACCAACGCCGATGCCTTGAAATGGCTGGCCGAATTCCACAATCCGTATGCGCTGGATATTCGTGACGACGAAGGATCGCTGGGCCTGAACCTCGGCGTCTACGGCGCGCCGGAAACCTTCTTCATCGACGCCAAGGGCATCATCCGCGACAAGTACGTCGGCGTGATTGACGAACAAGTCTGGCGCGAAAAACTCGCCGCGAAATATCAGGCGCTGGTCGACGAGGCCAAGCCATGAAGCGCTTTATGGCTGCGCTGATATTGGGTTTGAGTCTGGTCGGTGTCGCCCAAGCCGCCATCGATACTTATGAGTTCGCCAAAGAAGGCGATCGTGAGCGTTTCCGCGAATTGACCAAGGAACTGCGCTGCCCCAAGTGCCAGAACCAGGACATCGCTGACTCCAACGCACCGATTGCTGCGGACTTGCGCAAAGAGATTTTCCGCATGCTCGGCGAGGGCAAGGACAACCAGCAGATCATCGACTTCATGGTGGATCGCTACGGTGATTTCGTCCGCTACAAACCGGCGCTCAACGCCAAAACCGCACTGCTGTGGTTCGGCCCGGCCGGGCTGCTGCTCGGTGGTCTGGTGGTGATCGCGGTGATTGTCCGTCGTCGCCGCGGGCAACGCGCCGAGACTCCGCAAGCGCTGTCCATCGAAGAGCGTCAGCGCCTCGACCAACTGTTGGATAAAAACCAAGAATGATTGATTTCTGGCTTGCCGCAGGGCTGTTGCTTCTGGTCGCCCTGAGTTTTCTGCTGATCCCGGTTTTGCGTGAGCGTCGCGCCCAGCGTGAAGAGGATCGTACTGCCCTGAACGTTGCGTTGTATCAGGAGCGTGTCGCCGAGTTGCAAGCGCAACAGGCTGAAGGTGTGCTCGACGCGGCGCAAATGGACAGCGGTCGTGCCGAGGCTGCGCGTGAATTGCTGGCAGATACCGAAGGGGTTGCCGCACCGCGTATCTCGAAACTGGGCAAACCGTTGCCGTTGCTGGCGGCGGTGTTGGTGCCGGTGTTGGGCCTGGGCCTGTATCTGCATTTCGGCGCTGCCGACAAGGTCGAACTGACCCGCGAATTCGCCCAGGCGCCGCAGTCGATGGAAGAAATGACCCAGCGTCTGGAACGTGCCGTCGCGGCGCAACCGGACTCTGCGGAAGGCTTGTACTTTCTCGGCCGTACTTACATGGCGCAAGAGCGCCCGGCGGACGCGGCGAAGATGTTCGAACGCGCCGCCAATCTGGCCGGTCGCCAGCCGGAACTGCTCGGCCAGTGGGCGCAGGCGCAGTATTTTGCTGACGGCAAGAAGTGGTCGGCGAAGATTCAGGCGCTGACCGACGAAGCGCTGAAGGCTGATCCGAAAGAAGTGACCAGCCTTGGTTTGCTCGGTATCGCCGCCTTTGAGGGTGAGCGTTATCAGGAAGCCATCGATTACTGGAACCGCTTGCTGGCGCAATTGCCGCCGGAGGATAGCTCCCGCGCCGCACTGCAAGGCGGAATCAAACGCGCCGCCGAGCGTCTGGAAGCCAGTGGCGGCAAAGTCGCTCAGGCACCCGTAGCCGCGAAAGCCGCGCTGTTGAAAGTCAGCGTCGATCTGGCCAGCGAACTCAGAAGCAAAGTGCAACCGGGTGACAGCGTGTTCATTTTCGCCCGCGCCACCTCCGGCCCACCGGCACCGCTGGCGGCCAAACGCCTGACCGTGGCCGATTTGCCGGTGACCGTTGAACTGGGCGATGCCGACGCAATGATGCCGCAGTTGAAACTGTCGAACTTCCCTGAAGTCCAACTGGTTGCGCGCATCTCCCGCGCCGGCCAACCGACTGCCGGCGAGTGGGTCGGTCGCAGCGGCCCTCTGGCCAGCAGCACCACCGCGCTACAAAAACTGACCATCGACAGCCCGGACAAATAGCCGGACACAACAGGAAAGCACCGCCATGCACACCATCGCCCGAATCACAGTCCTCACACTGGCCCTGGGCTTGAGTGCATGTGCGGTGCAACGACCGGAACCGACGACGAATTTGCCACCAATCCCGCCGTCGCAACCAAGCCCGACCCCGTCGACCTCACCGACCCCGGGCAAAAGTATCCCGGCGAAACCGGCCAAACCAGTGCCGCGCACCTCGGCCAGCTTCGCCCCGCCACCGGGCGGCAACAGCCACTGGGATCAGAAACTCGGCGTCTACGTCCTCGACGACCAGACCAACACCTTCTACCGCCAGCGCACCTACTACCGCTGGAACAACGGCTGGAGCCGCTCCGTCAGCCCCAACGGCCCGTGGGAAGACACCAACATCCACGGCGTGCCACCTGGGTTGGGCAAACAGTTCGGGCAGTGAATGCAAACGGCGATCTTCGGATCGCCGTTTTTTTGTCTGTCGATTGCGTTGGTGATTTCACAGGATCGCGCGATAGCTGCCGAGCGCTTGAATCGACTTCTTCAACCCCTGACGTTGCAGCAAACTCAGAAACGATTCGACGTCCATCGTGGGTGCTTTCAATTGTTTGCGTTGGTGCTGCGCGGCTGCGACAACGGCTGCCGAATCCAGATGAAACAGGTTTTCGACGAACTCATCCGGGTGTTGCGCCTCAATACCGAAAGGGGCGAGGTATTTGTCGGGAAAATCTTTCAAATTAAACGTCACGATCACGCCAGCATTGCAACGAATCGCTGCTGCCAGAACATGGCGGTCATCCAGATCGGGCAATGACAATCCACTGACCAAATTTTCATAGTCGTAGACGCAGGCATCGGGAATCGCCTGATCCATCAGCTCCGAGGTGCGATCCAATTGCTCGATTGTCAGGTCAGTGCGGTTCTTCAACAGATTGCGTTTCCATTCGCCGTGAATCTCCTTGGTCCATCGTGCCCGGAATAGCCCTGAGAGGGCTAACCACATCAAAAAGTCTCTCAATGGGGCTGGGTACAAAACACATGCATCGGCTCTTTATTGGCGAGGCAGCAGTGAAAGAGGAATGCCTCACTCGTAACCTGTCCTTAACGCTTGTGCCTGCTCTGCGAGAAGCATCATTGCCTGCTCGCTGGCGCTGTCACGCCGGGTCTTATAATCCATCAGATCGGCAAAGCGCACACGTCGGTGCTTGCCGGTTTTGTGGTAGGAAATCTCGCCACTTTCCAGCAGTTTAATCATGTGCGGGCGTGAGACGTTGAGCAGGTCGGCGGCTTCCTGGGTAGTTAGTTGGGCGTGTATTGGCACGACTTTAACGGCGTTACCTTCTGCCAGCGCCGCGAGAATATCGGCTAGCAGGCGCAACGCGGAGGTGGGCAACTCGACACGATGGGCTTCGTTCTGCTCATCGAAGATCTGGATGTGCTGGGTTTCGAATTGAGTTGCCAAGTAAGCGGCCAGGGTTCGTTGGCCTTCAATGGCTGCTTTGATCTCGCGTTCTACGGGGAGGTTGATGGGGGGATGAACAATGATCGACATGACTTTTCCGACATTTTGAATAAGGAATGCCGGAACGTTATTCGAAATAAACGAATATCGCAATAAACGAAACGCTTGGTGTTAATGCTCGCTGTTCAGAATCCCCCTGCACAAACTCAACAAACGCCCGCGCCTTGGCGCTCGCCATTCTTCCCGTCGGAAATACCGCCCATAAGGCCGCGAGTCGAGCGCAGGAGCAGGCTGACGGCCAGGCGTTTTTCCAGATGCGCGATGGTTTTCGAGGCGGCGGGCTGACCGGTATTCAGGCGCCGGGCGGCGGCAGAAAACGAGCCGGTTTCGACGATGCAGACGAAGGTTTCCATGGCGGCGAGGCGGTCCATCAATGCTCCTTTAAAAGTCTGGAAGTTATCGTGGATCCCTGTGGGAGCGAGCCTGCTCGCGAAGCTTTCGCCAACTTACGCCGTTGCCAATGAACCACGCTGCGAAACACTCAAAAACCGCAACAACGCCAACAGCGGAAACACACTGCCGACAATCACGATCCACAACCAGCCGCCATGCTCATACACCGCGCTGGCCACCGACGAACCAAAGGCGCCACCAATGAAGATGCTGGTCATGTACAGCGCGTTGAGGCGACCACGGCTTTTTGCGTCCAGCGAGTAGACCGCGCGCTGGCCGAGGACCATGTTCATCTGCACGCAGAAGTCGAGCACCACGCCGGTCACGGCCAGGCCTATCACGCTGTAGGCGGGGTGAATGAAGGCGGGCAGGAAGCTCAGGCTGGCGAACAGCATGGCCAGCAGCGAGGCGATGCGGGTGTGGCCGGCGTCAGCCAGGCGTCCGGCGATGGGTGCGGCGATGGCACCGATGGCGCCGACCAGAGCGAAGATCGCGATGCCGCTTTGCGACAGGCCATGGTTACGCGCCAGTTCCAGCGGCACCGCCGTCCAGAACAGGCTGAACGTGGCGAACATGCAACCCTGGTAAAACGCGCGCTGACGCAGCACCGGTTGCTGGCGCAGCAGCGTCCACAGCGAACCGATCAGTTGGCCATACGTGGCGCTGTGATCCGGCTGGCGCTTGGGCACGGTCAGCGCCAGCACTACGCTGATCACTGCCATCAGCGCTGCGGCAATCATGAACATCGCCCGCCAGCCCAAGTGGTCGGCCACCACGCTCGACACCGGCCGCGCCAGCAGAATCCCCAGCAGCAAACCGCCCATGATCCCGCCGACCACCCGGCCACGGGATTCTTCCGGTGCCAGATGCGCCGCCAGTGGAATCAGGATCTGTACCGATACTGAACTGAAGCCGACCAGCAGCGAGATCAGCAAAAACACATTCGGCTGATCGGTAAACGCCGCCGCCAACAGGCTGGCAATCGCCACCACGGTGGTGATGATCATCAACCGACGGTTTTCCAGCAGATCGGCCAGTGGCACCAGGAAAAACAGGCCCAGCGCATAGCCGATCTGCGTCAGCGAGACGATGAAGCTGGCCATGGTGTCGCTCAGGCCGATATCAGGGGCGATCAGGCCGATGATCGGCTGTGCGTAGTAGATGTTGGCAACGATCGCGCCGCAGCAGAAGGCGAACAGGAGCACCATGCCTCGGGTCATTGCGTGAGTGGTGGTGGTCATAAGGTTTCTCGATCCAGCGAAAGGGGATGCGCTAAGGCTAAGGAGCAAACCGCAGGGGCAGAAGGCGCCTTCGGTTGATATCAGTTATTCCGTTGCGGAATCACTGGGTGCTATCGGTTTGTCATCCATCGGCGAACCTTGCGTCCGACCGTCGGGGGTCGATGATACATTCACTTACATACTGTTCGATAGCGTGCTTATGTTTGTATTGGCTTGTTCAACATTGATGACCGGAGGATTGCAATGTTTCGTCAGACGCTTCGCCACACCGTAACGATTGCCCTGATCAGCCTGCTCGGCGCGATGAGCGCACAGGCCGCCGACGCACCGGGGATGCGCATCGGTGTGCGCGGCGAGATCACCGGGGTCAGTGCCGACTCACTGAAAGTCCACGTCAACAGCGGTGAAAACGTGGTGATTCAGTTGACCGGTGACACCAAGGTTCGCGCCGTCACCCTGGCCAATATCGAAGACATCAAACCCGGCAGTTACATCGGTTCGGCGGCCATGCCGCAGGAGGACGGCACGCTCAAGGCGCTGGAAGTGCATGTGTTTCCGCCGGAGCTGGCGGGGAGTGGCGATGGCCATCGACCGTTCGATCTGGCCAAGGGCAGCAGCATGACCAATGGCAGCGTCGGCGATCTGGTGGTGAGCAACGGGCGGGTGCTGACGGTGAACTACAAGGGCGGGCAGCAGAAGATTCTGGTGCCGGAGGATGTGCCGATTGTGAATTTGGTGCCGGGGGATCGGGGTTTGTTGAAGGTTGGGGTGAAGATTGTCACGTTTGTCACGCAGAGTGCGGATGGCACGCTGACGGCGCAATCGATTTCTGCCGGCAAGGACGGTGTCACTCCGCCGATGTAAAAGCCCCTCACCCTAGCCCTCTCCCAGAGGGAGAGGGGACTGACCGAGGTGTCTGGCGCTATACATCGACCTGAAAGACTTGCAGCGATTATGGATTCACAGCAGCACTTTCAGGTCGGCAAATCTTTTGAGCATCCCACGGTCGGCCCCCTCTCCCTCTGGGAGAGGGCTGGGGTGAGGGTAAAGCGGCCACAAAAAAGGCGACCTTAGTGGGTCGCCTTTTTCGTTGCACTTAAACCTTACTGCCCGCTGTAAATCTGATCAAAAACCCCACCATCATTGAAGTGAGTCTTCTGCACCGTACGCCAGTCACCAAAGGTCTTCTCCACCGAAAGGAAATCCACTTTCGGGAAACGATCGGTGTACTTCGCCAGCACCGCCGGATCACGCGGACGCAGGTAATTTGCCGCGGCAATCTCCTGACCTTCCGGCGACCACAGGTACTTCAGGTACTCATCAGCCGCCGCACGCGAGCCTTTCTTGTCGACCACTTTATCGACTACGGAAACCGGTGGCTCAGCCTCAGCGGACACACTCGGGTAGATCACTTCAAACTGATCACGACCAAACTCGCGGGCAATCATTTCCGCTTCGTTTTCGAAGGTCACCAGCACGTCGCCGATCTGGTTGGTCATGAACGTGGTAGTCGCGGCGCGGCCACCGGTGTCCAGTACCGGCGCTTGCTTGAACAGTTTGCCGACGAAGTCCTTGGCCTTGTTTTCGTCGCCACCGTTCTTCAGCACATAACCCCAGGCTGACAGGTAGGTGTAGCGGCCGTTACCCGAGGTTTTCGGGTTTGGCACGATCACTTGTACGCCGTCCTTGAGTAGATCCGGCCAGTCTTTCAGCGCTTTCGGGTTGCCTTTACGCACGATGAATACAGTGGCCGAGGTGAACGGTGCGCTGTTGTTGGGCAGACGCGTGACCCAATTCTCCGGCACCAGTTTGCCGTTGTCGGCGAGGGCGTTGATGTCGGTGGCCATGTTCATGGTGATGACGTCTGCCGGCAGGCCATCGATCACCGAGCGCGCTTGCTTGCTCGAACCGCCGAAGGACATCTGTACCGTGATGTTTTCGTTGTGCTCGGCCTGCCAGTGTTTCTGGAACGCAGTGTTGTAGTCCTTGTAGAAATCGCGCATCACGTCGTAGGAAACGTTGAGCAGCGTCGGGGCTGCCTGAGCGATGTTGGCCAGGGCCAGACCGGCGGCGAGAAGTGAGGCGCCAAAGAGTTTTTTCACTGCGCATTCCTTGTTTTATCTGTGTAGGAGCAGGGGGTGATGTTCAATTGCCACTGACTATAACGGGGCACGCATAGTCGTTTAAAGATTAAAAAGCTCTTTGCTTATTCCAGTTTCTTGAACAGTGCATTGCCGCATCGCGAGCAAAATGCCGCGCCGTGTTCATGGCTGTTTTTCTTGCACACCGGGCAGTCGTGTTGCAGCTGTTCGCCGCGCATGGCATTGGCCAGTTCAGCGGTGAAAATCCCCGTAGGAACGGCGATGATCGAGTAACCGGTGATCATCACCAGCGACGAAATCACCTGGCCCAGCGGGGTCTTCGGCACGATGTCGCCGAAGCCGACGGTGGTCAAGGTGACGATAGCCCAATAGATGCCTTTGGGAATGCTGGTGAAGCCATGCTCCGGGCCCTCGATCACGTACATCAAGGTGCCGAACACCGTCACCAGGGTGCAGACGCTGACCAGAAACACGACGATCTTCTGCTTGCTGCCACGCAGCGCCGACATCAGGTAATTGGCTTGCTTGAGGTACGGGCTGAGTTTGAGCACACGGAAGATCCGCAGCATGCGGATGATCCGGATGATCAGCAGGTACTGCGCATCGCTGTAATACAGGGCGAGGATGCCGGGCACGATCGCCAGCAAATCCACCAACCCGTAAAAGCTGAAGGCGTAGCGCAAGGGTTTCGGTGAGCAGTACAGACGCAAGATGTACTCGCCGAGAAAGATGATCGTGAAGCCCCACTCGATGTAGGCCAGCACGTCGGCGTAGTTCTGGTGAATGCTGTCGATACTGTCGAGCATCACGATCACCAGACTGGCGAGGATGATCAACAGCAGGATGCCGTCGAAGCGACGCCCGGCGCGGGTGTCGCTCTGGAAAATCATCACGTAAAGCCGTTCGCGCCAACTGTTGCTGCTGTCCATGGATAACGCCTGAATCGAAGATCAGCGCAGCCTAGGTTGATTCTCCCCGTGAGCGCAAGGCGCACGCTCGACGGTGGCTTTGCCGAGCATCTGAATCCCGGCGCGGATCAGCCAGCCGGCGAGGATGAATGGCGCGGTCAACGTGGCGAGCCCCACCGCTGCAAACAGCGGTGTAACTAGCAGCGCTAACACGATGCCGACCAGCGGCAGCCAAGGTTGTTGACGTTGCGTGCTGAAGGCGAGGGCGGCGAGCACGGCGTTGTAGCTGCCAAGACCGAGCAAAGCGGCGCTGGTTTCGTGATGCAACAGGCTCGAACCTAGGCCGATCGCCGACGCCAGCAGCGCCCAGCAGAATGCACGGCGATCAGCGATCAGCAAACCAATGGCGATCAATGCGCCGGCCAGTGGATGACCAAGGAACATCACCTGGCCCAAACCGCGCAATTCGGCGGCAAGCACGTTCAGCGTGTTCATCTCGATGTGCGCCATCGGCGCCGACGGTTCGGCAAACAGCAGCAATACCCAGCTCATGGCCACGAACGGCGAGGTGTAGGCCGGAATCGATCGGCTGCTGTAGACATGTTTGAGCCATTGCTGCGTGACCATCGCACTCAAGCCGCCGGCGGCGAGAATCAGCGGTGGCAGCAGCGGCGACCACGGGAAATACAGGCTCAGCAACAGGCCAAGCAAAATGCCGTTGTAGCTGAACAGCCCGGCCTGGCGATCAGCCTTGGCGTAGTTGCGCCGTTGCGCAGTGAGCAATCCGGCGACGGCACCGAGCAGCGCTCCGGCGAACAGCACCGGCGCGGTCAGCAGGATCGCCAACAGGCACAGCAGGCCGCACAGGGGATGGCGCTGGAGGAATATTTGACTGAAACCGTTGAGCAAAGCCTCGGCCCAGTCGGGGCAGTGGGTGTTGAAATGATTGGCAGGCATGGCAGGTCATTCGATACTGATCGTTCCCACGCTCTGCGTGGGAATGCCTCAAAGGACGCTCTGCGTCTGCTCTTGGGACGCAGAGCGTCCCGGGCCGCACTCCCACGCAGAGCGTGGGAACGATCATGGTGGGGGGCTTAAATCAATGTTTCGATCCGCAGCGAGTTAGTCGAGCCCGGCTGGCCGAACGGCACGCCGGCAGTGATCAACAGTGTGTCGCCACGCTCGGCCATGCCTTGGGCCTGGGCGATTTCCAGCGCGGTCGAGCAAACCTCATCGACCTGACGCAGGCGATCGTTGACCACCGAGTGAATCCCCCATGCCACGCTCAAACGCCGCGCGGTCTGCAGGTTTGGCGTCAGGTTGAGGATCGGCGCTTTCGGCCGTTCCCGCGCCGCACGCAAACTCGACGTACCCGACTCGCTGTAATTGACCAACACCGCTACCGGCAGCACGTTGCTGATACGCCGGATTGCGCAACTGATCGCATCGGAAACGGTCGCTTCAGCTTTCGGCCGACTGACGTCGAGCTGGGTCTGATAATCCGGGCCGTTTTCCACCTGACGAATGATCTTGCTCATCATCTGCACGGCTTCCAGCGGGTACTCACCGGAGGCGGTTTCCGCCGACAGCATCACCGCATCGGCACCTTCGGCCACGGCGTTGGCAACGTCAGTCACCTCGGCGCGGGTCGGAGCAGGGGAGAAACGCATCGATTCCAGCATCTGCGTCGCCACCACCACCGGTTTGCCCAGTTCACGGCAAGTGGTGATGATGTTTTTCTGAATCTGCGGCACGCTTTCCGCCGGCACTTCGACGCCGAGATCACCGCGAGCGACCATGATCGCGTCGCTCAATTCAGCGATTTCACGCAGTTGCTCAACGGCCGAAGGCTTCTCGATTTTCGCCATCAAAAAGGCTTTGTCGCCGATCAATGCGCGCGCTTCGATGATGTCCTGCGGACGCTGCACAAACGACAGCGCAACCCAATCCACACCCAGCTCCAGACCGAAGCTCAGGTCGCGGCGATCCTTGGCGGTCAGCGGGCTGAGATCGAGCACCGCTTGCGGCACGTTGACGCCTTTGCGATCCGACAACTCGCCGCCGTTGAGCACGGTGGTGTCGATGGCGTCGGCGTATTTGGTGACCACGCGCAGACGCAGTTTGCCGTCGTCGAGCAGCAGATCCATGCCCGTTTCCAGCGCGGCAATGATCTCCGGATGCGGCAGATTCACCCGACGCTCATCGCCCGGTGTCGCGTCCAGATCCAGACGGAACGCTTGCCCACGATGCAGCTGTACTTTGCCGTCGGCGAACTTGCCGACGCGCAGTTTCGGCCCTTGCAAGTCCATCAGAATGCCCAGCGGATAGTTGAGCTGGCGCTCGACTTCGCGGATCCACTGATAGCGCTTGGCGTGGTCGGCGTGATCGCCGTGGCTGAAGTTCAGGCGGAAGATATTCACCCCAGCCTCGACCAGCTCACGGATGTCTTCGATGCCATCAACAGCAGGCCCGAGGGTGGCGAGGATTTTGACCTTTTTATCAGGCGTCATGATTTGCAGTTCTCAAGGATCAGAATGGCGCGGAAGTCGTTGACGTTGGTGCGGGTCGGCTCGGTGACGATCAGCGCATCGAGCGCCTGGAAATAGCCGTAGCCGTTGTTGTTATCCAGCTCGTCGCTGGCGCTCAGGCCAAGGGCGGCGGCGCGGGCGTAGCTGTCCGGGGTCATGATCGCGCCGGCGTTGTCTTCCGAGCCGTCGATGCCGTCGGTGTCACCGGCCAGCGCATAGATGCCGGGCTGGCCTTTAAGGTTTTCGGTCAGGCTCAGAAGGAACTCGGCGTTGCGCCCGCCACGGCCATTGCCGCGCACGGTTACCGTGGTTTCACCGCCGGAGAGAATCACGCACGGCGCTGCCAATGGCTGACCGTGATGGATGATCTGGCGGGCGATGCCGGCGTGGACTTTCGCCACTTCCCGGGATTCGCCTTCGAGGTCGCCGAGGATCAGCGTGCTGAAACCGGCCTGACGGCATTTCACCGCAGCGGCATCCAGCGATTGCTGCGGGCGGGCGATTAGCTGGAAGTGACTGCGCGCCAAGGATGGGTCACCGGGTTTGACGGTTTCCGACTCCGGGCTTTGCAGCCAGTTGCGTACGGAAGCGGGTATCTCGATGCCGTAGCGTTTGATGATCGCCAGCGCTTCAGCGGAAGTGCTTGGGTCGGCCACGGTCGGGCCGGACGCGATGACCGTGGCGAGGTCGCCCGGGACATCGGAAATCGCGTAGGTATAAACAGTGGCAGGCCAGCAGGCCTTGCCGAGACGGCCACCCTTGATCGCCGAGAGGTGCTTGCGCACGCAGTTCATCTCGCCGATGGTCGCGCCGGATTTGAGCAAAGCTTTGTTGATCGACTGCTTGTCGGCGAGGGTGATGCCTTCGGCCGGCAACGCCAGCAGGGCAGAGCCGCCACCGGAGAGCAGAAAGATCACGCGGTCGTCCTCGGTCAGGTTGCTGACCAGCTCCAGCACGCGTTTGGCCACGGCCAAGCCGGCAGCGTCCGGCACCGGGTGCGCGGCTTCGACCACTTCGATTTTTTCGCACGGGGCGCCGTGACCGTAACGGGTCACCACCAGGCCAGACACTTCACCTTCCCAGCAACGCTCGACCACTTGCGCCATCGCGGCGGCGGCTTTGCCGGCACCGATGACGATCACCCGACCGGTACGATCGGCAGGCAAATGGGCTTCGAGGACTTGGTTCGGATGAGCCGCGTCGATGGCTGTGGCAAACAGCTCGCGCAGCAGTTGTTGCGGATCGACCGACATGGCGGGCTCCCGGAATTCTTGTTATTCGAAAGGGCAACTCGGAACCCTTGTGGGAGCGAGCCTGCTCGCGAAGGCGGTGTGTCAGCCAACATGGATGTTGAATGTGCAACCGCTTTCGCGAGCAGGCTCGCTCCCACAGGGTTTTGTGCAGGCTTTATTTGTTGTCGCGAATCGAGAAGTTGGCCATGTGCTCCAGACCCTTGATCAGCGCCGAGTGGTCCCAGTTGCTGCCACCGATGGCCGCGCAGGTGCTGAACACTTGCTGAGCGTTGGCGGTGTTCGGCAGGTTGATGTTCAGCTCTTTGGCGCCTTGCAGGGCCAGGTTCAGGTCCTTCTGGTGCAGGCTGATGCGGAAGCCTGGATCGAAGGTGCCTTTGATCATGCGCTCGCCGTGCACTTCAAGGATCTTCGAGGAAGCGAAACCGCCCATCAGTGCTTCACGCACCTTGGCCGGATCGGCACCGTTTTTCGAAGCGAACAGCAGGGCTTCAGCAACGGCCTGAATGTTCAGGGCAACGATGATCTGGTTGGCGACTTTGGCGGTCTGACCGTCGCCGTTGCCTCCGACCAAAGTGATGTTCTTGCCCATGGCCTGGAACAGCGGCAGAGCGCGTTCAAAGGCATCGGCGTCGCCACCGATCATGATGCTCAGGGTCGCGGCTTTGGCGCCGACTTCACCACCGGAAACCGGTGCGTCGAGGTACTGCGCGCCTTTCTCGTTGATCTTCGCCGCGAACGCTTTGGTGGCAGTCGGCGAAATCGAGCTCATGTCGATAACGATTTTGCCTTTGCTCAGGCCGGCTGCAACGCCGTCGGCGCGGAACAGGACGTCGTCGACCTGCGGGGTGTCCGGGACCATGACGATGATGAATTCAGCTTCCTGCGCCACTTCGCGCGGGTTGGCCAAGGCGACGGCGCCAGCGGCCACCAGATCGGCAGGGGCAGCGTCGTGGTGCGCCGACAGGAACAGGCTGTGACCGGCTTTCTGCAGGTTCGAAGCCATTGGGTGGCCCATGATGCCGGTGCCGATAAATCCGATTTTAGCCATGAGAAAATCCTCTTGTTTTTATAAACAGCCGTAGGAGCTGCCGCAGGCTGCGATCTTTTGATTCTGCTTTTGAAGGTCAAGATCAAAAGATCGTCCGAACGCGGCCCGAGCCTTCGGCAGCTCCTAAAGGGTCATGTGTTCGTTTAGATTGCGTTGTGGGTTTTCAGCCAGCCGAGGCCTGCTTCGGTGGTGGTCAGCGGCTTGTATTCACAGCCAACCCAACCCTGATAACCGATGCGGTCGAGGTGTTCGAACAGGAAGCGGTAGTTGATTTCACCGGTGCCTGGTTCGTTACGGCCCGGGTTGTCCGCGAGCTGCACATGGTTGATCTCGCCCAGGTGCGATTGCAGGGTGCGGGCCAGATCGCCTTCCATGATTTGCATGTGATAGATGTCGTATTGCAGGAACAGATTGGCGCTGCCGACCTGCTCGCGAATCGACAGGGCTTGCGCCGTGTTGTTCAGGTAGAAGCCTGGAATGTCGCGGGTGTTGATCGCTTCCATCACCAGTTTGATGCCCGCGGCCTGCAGCTTGTCGGCGGCGTATTTGAGGTTGGCAACGAAGGTTTTTTCTACGGTTGCATCGTCAACGCCTTGCGGACGAATACCGGCCAGGCAGTTGATCTGGGTGTTGCCCAGCACTTGTGCGTAAGCGATGGCCAGATCGACACCGGCGCGGAACTCCTCAACCCGATCCGGTAGGCAGGCGATGCCGCGCTCGCCCTTGGGCCAGTCACCGGCCGGCAGGTTGAACAGCACTTGGGTCAGACCGTTGGCCTCCAGTTTTGCCTTGATTTCGGCGGAGCTGAAGTCGTACGGGAACAGGTACTCGACACCGCTGAAACCAGCCTTGGCGGCGGCGTCGAAACGGGCAAGGAAATCCTGTTCGGTGAACAGCATGGACAGGTTGGCTGCGAAACGCGGCATGGTGGTCTCCTAAAAACGGATGTGACACGGTTGGTCAGACTGAACGCGATCAAGTCCCCTCTCCTGGGGGAGAGGGTTAGGGTGAGGGGGAATCCTGAGTCTGATCCGAATTTTGCGAGCACCGCAAAACCTTTCCCTCACCCCAACCCTCTCCCGGAGGGAGAGGGGGCTAGTTACGATCAATCAAGCAGCGAAATCGCCGTTGGCGCATCGTTGCCGACCAGCGCCAGGTCTTCGAATTCGTTGACGGCGTTGATCTCGGTACCCATGGAGATGTTGGTCACACGCTCCAGAATGATCTCGACGATCACCGGCACTTTGAACTCTTCGATCATCTGTTCGGCCTTGCGCAGGGCAGGGGCGATTTCCGATGGTTCGAACACACGCAGTGCCTTACAGCCGAGGCCTTCAGCCACTGCGACGTGGTCAACACCGTAACCGTTGAGTTCCGGCGCGTTCAGGTTATCGAAGGACAGCTGCACGCAGTAGTCCATTTCGAACCCGCGCTGTGCCTGACGGATCAGGCCCAGGTACGAGTTGTTCACCACGACGTGGATGTACGGCAGTTTGAACTGAGCGCCGACCGCCAGTTCTTCGATCATGAACTGGAAGTCATAGTCCCCCGACAGGGCCACGACTTTGCGGTTCGGATCGGCCTTCACCACGCCCAGCGCTGCCGGAATGGTCCAGCCCAACGGGCCTGCCTGGCCACAGTTGATCCAGTGACGCGGCTTGTAGACGTGCAGGAACTGCGCGCCGGCAATCTGCGACAGACCAATGGTGCTGACGTAGCAGGTGTCTTTGCCGAACACCTGGTTCATTTCTTCGTAAACGCGCTGCGGTTTTACCGGCACGTTGTCGAAGTGGGTCTTGCGGTGCAGGCTGGCTTTGCGCTGCTGGCAATCTTGCAGCCAGGCACTGCGGTTTTTCAGCTTGCCGGCGGCTTGCCATTCACGAGCGACTTCGATGAACACGGTCAGTGCTGCAGCGGCGTCGGAAACGATGCCCAGATCCGGCGTGAACACACGACCGATCTGCGTGCCTTCGATGTCGACGTGAATGAACTTGCGGCCTTCGGTGTAGACGTCAACCGAACCGGTGTGACGGTTGGCCCAACGGTTACCGATACCCAACACCACGTCGGATTTCAGCATCGTCGCGTTGCCGTAACGGTGCGAAGTCTGCAGACCGACCATGCCCACCATCAGCGGGTGATCGTCCGGGATGGTGCCCCAGCCCATCAGGGTCGGGATCACCGGAATGCCGGTCAGCTCAGCGAATTCAACCAGCAGATCGCTGGCGTCGGCGTTGATGATGCCGCCGCCGGCCACCAGCAATGGACGTTCAGCCTGATCCAGCAAAGCCAGAGCCTTTTCGACCTGCACGCGGGTGGCGGTCGGTTTGGCCAATGGCAGCGGCTGGTAAGCGTCGATGTCGAATTCGATCTCGGCCATCTGCACGTCGAACGGCAGATCGATCAGCACCGGGCCTGGACGGCCGGAACGCATTTCAAAGAACGCTTTCTGGAACGCGTAAGGCACTTGGCCCGGCTCCAGAACAGTGGTTGCCCACTTGGTGACTGGCTTGACGATGCTGGTGATGTCGACAGCCTGGAAGTCTTCCTTGTGCATACGGGCGCGGGGTGCCTGGCCAGTGATGCAGAGGATTGGAATCGAGTCGGCCGAGGCGCTGTAGAGCCCGGTGACCATGTCGGTACCGGCAGGGCCGGAAGTCCCGATGCACACGCCGATGTTGCCGGCCTTGGTGCGGGTGTAGCCCTCGGCCATGTGCGAGGCGCCTTCAACGTGGCGAGCAAGGACGTGATCGATGCCACCGACTTTCTGCAAGGCGGAGTACAGCGGGTTGATGGCAGCGCCCGGGATGCCAAAAGCGGTATCAACCCCTTCACGGCGCATCACCAGAACGGCGGCTTCGATTGCTCTCATTTTGCTCATGGTTTTGTGCCTCTTTACGTTTTGTAATTGTATACAAGTGGCTTTGCGCAGAGTGTATTCACGGCGGACGGCGCAGGTCAATCCATTTTCTCAAGCACCTGTTTCATTCGTCGGAAGCCTTTCTGAGTGTGGCTTTTCGTCGCATGTGGCGCTTTTCGAGAATTATTGTATACAAAAAAATAACTCATTGTGTTCTATTTGTTGCATCGGCCTGCGGCACAAAACCGCAGGCCCACGACTTTCCCTATAACAAAATGAGGACGGCACCATGAGCGCTTTAACCTTGAAAGTCGCAGTCAACCTGGTCAATGAAGCCATCAGTGCAGGGCGCGGCATCAACGCCGCGCCGCTGACCATCGCGGTACTCGATACCGGCGGCCACCTGATCACCCTGCAACGCGAAGACGGCGCCAGCCTGCTGCGCCCGAACATCGCCATCGGCAAAGCCTGGGGCGCGATTGCCCTGGGAAAAGGTTCACGCCTGCTGGCACTCGACGCGCAACAACGCCCGGCGTTTATTGCCGCACTCAACAGCATGGGCCAAGGCAGCGTCGTGCCAGCACCGGGTGGTGTGTTGATTCGGGATCAGGCGGGGAATGTGCTGGGCGCGATCGGCATCAGCGGCGATCTGTCGGATATTGATGAGCAGGTGGCGATCAGGGCGGTGGAGGCGTTGGAGTTGCGGGCGGATGCGGGGGTGGCTGCTTGATCTATAGCGTCTGATTAACCGCCTTCGCGAGCAGGCTCGCTCCCACATTGGATTTGTGCTCAGACACAAAATGTCTGAATACCCCAAGTCCCCTGTGGGAGCGAGCCTGCTCGCGAATACGATCTCAAAAACACATCCTGCTAAAAACCTGGCACTTGCTCCCACATTCACAGAACTAGCCTTTTCATGATCAAGACATGAAAAGGCGAAGGAATGCTGAATCCATCTGCTTCAAATCGTTTGCGCATTGGTCGTTACTCCGAACACAACCGCATCTACCTGCTGACAACCAATACGGCGGGAAGGCAGCCTGTTTTCAGCGACTTTGCACTGGGTCGATTGGTCGCCAGCCAATTTCACGTCGCAGAGGAAATGGGCATTGCCAGTACGTTGGCCTGGGTAGTCATGCCAGATCATTTTCATTGGCTGATTGAATTGAAGCGCGGTTCGCTCGGCGAGTTGATGCAGCGTACAAAATCCCTCAGCACCAAAGCCGTGAATCTCTCGACGGGTCGACAGACCAGTCTTTGGCAATCAGGCTTTCATGATCGTGCATTGCGCAGAGAGGATGATCTGGTGAAGTTGGCTCGGTATGTCGTGGCTAACCCGTTGCGGGCTGGTTTGGTTAAGAAGCTTGGCGACTATCCGCTGTGGGATGCGATTTGGGTTTGAGCGTTATTCTGTGTTGCCGCCATTCGCGAGCAGGCTCGCTCCCACAGGGGATTTGTGAACGCCACAGATCCAATGTGGGAGTGAGCCTGCTCGCGAAGCCGTCACTGCGGTCTATCAGTCCGGCTCACACCCCTTCAACACCAACCGGATAATCGTCTGCGCCGCCGCTTCATAATCCGCCTCGTCCAGCTTGTCCTTCCCCGTGACCGCAGAAATCTGCCAGTCAAAGTCGGCGTAGGTCTGGGTTGCGGCCCAGATGCTGAACATCAGGTGATTGGGGTCAATCGGGGCGATCTGGCCGCGATCGATCCAGCTCTGGATACAGTCGATGTTGTGCTTGGCCTGACCGTTGAGCTGTTCGACCAGGTCGGCACTCAAATGTGGCGCGCCGTGCATGATTTCGCTGGCGAACACCTTGGAGGCGAAGGGCAGGTCGCGGGAGATGCGGATCTTCGAGCGGATATAGCCGCTCAGCACTTCGCTCGGTACGCCGTCCGGGTTGAACGGGGTCGAGGCCTGCAAAATCGGCACGATGATGCTTTCCAATACCTCGCGGTAGAGGTTTTCCTTGGACTTGAAGTAGTAGTAAACGTTGGGCTTGGGCAATCCCGCCTTGGCGGCGATGTCGCTGGTTTTGGTCGCAGCGAAGCCCTTGTCGGCAAACTCCTCACTGGCGGCACGCAGGATCAGTTCTTTGTTGCGCTCGCGGATTGTGCTCATAAACCCGGTGGTTCCTTGCCTGTTCTGGCGGTTGCGCATGGTAGCACCGGCCTCGCGCAGCGCTCAAGAATGCCCCGCGTGGTCTAAGGTCGCGTTATGCTTCGCAACATTCATACATAAAAGGAAACAGGATTCATGGCAGGAAGCAGTTTGCTGGTGCTGGTCGACGATATTGCCACCGTGCTGGACGACGTGGCGTTGATGAGCAAAATGGCCGCCAAGAAGACCGCCGGCGTGCTCGGCGACGATCTGGCGCTCAACGCCCAGCAGGTCTCCGGCGTACGTGCCGAGCGGGAAATTCCCGTGGTCTGGGCCGTGGCCAAAGGTTCTTTCGTCAACAAATTGATCCTCGTGCCGTCGGCGCTGGCGATCAGTGCGTTTGTACCGTGGCTGGTAACACCGTTGTTGATGGTGGGTGGTGCGTATCTGTGTTTCGAAGGTTTCGAGAAGCTTGCGCACAGGTTTCTGCACAGCAAGGCTGAAGACGAGGCCGAACATGCGCAACTGACTGAGGCGGTAGCTGATCCGGCGACCGATCTGGTGGCGTACGAAAAGGACAAGATCAAAGGCGCGATTCGCACTGACTTTATCCTGTCGGCAGAGATTATCGCGATCACTCTGGGCACCGTGGCAACGGCCTCGCTGACTCAGCAAGTGATCGTGATGTCGGGCATCGCTATCGTCATGACTGTCGGCGTTTACGGTCTGGTGGCGGGCATCGTCAAACTCGACGATCTCGGCCTGTGGCTAACCCAGAAGCCTGGGCAGGTCGCGAAGAAAGTCGGCAGCGGCATTCTGAGCGCGGCACCGTACATGATGAAAACCCTGTCGGTGGTCGGTACGGCAGCGATGTTTTTGGTCGGCGGCGGCATCCTCACCCACGGCGTGCCGGTGGTGCATGACTGGATTGAAGGTGTTGGCGCAGCGGCCGGGAGTGCCGGGTTTGCGGTGCCGATGTTGCTCAATGGTGTGGCGGGGATCATTGCCGGTGCGGTGGTGTTGGCGGTGGTTTCCGTCGTCGGCAAGATCTGGAAAGCCGTGAAGGGCTAACCAGCGACACAAAGCAAATGTGGGAGCGAGCTTGCTCGCGAAAGCGGAGTATCAGTCGACTTAAGTATTGACTGGATTACCGCATTCGCGAGCAAGCTCGCTCCCACAGTGTTTTGTGGCAACCGTTTTTACTCGGCGATCTGCAACTTGCGCGCTTCGGTGTACACGTAACGCACTTTCTCGTACTCGAACGGCGAGTTCATCTGACCATATCGGAAACTGGTCTGATAACGCTTGTCGACCGCACGCAGGGCCCAGACTTCCGGATGGTTGGAGCTGACCTCCGAGACGTTGAGGAAGTTGATCGCCGACTCGGCGGTGTAATCGACAGCCAGGCCTGCAGTGTCACGGATGTTCGACGGGCCGAAGATCGGCAGTACGAAGTAGGCACCGCCCGGTACACCATAGAAGCCCAACGTCTGACCGAAGTCTTCGCTCTGACGCGGCAGGCCCATGGCGGTGGCCGGGTCCCACAGGCCGGCGATGCCGATGGTGGTGTTGAGCAGCAGGCGCGCGGTGGTTTCCATCGAGCGCTGGCCCTTGAACTGCAACAGGCTGTTGACCAGGTTCGGCACGTCACCAAGGTTGTTGAAGAAGTTGCTCACCCCGGTGCGCACGAAGCTTGGCGTAATGTAGCGATAGCCATCGACCACCGGCAGGAACACCCATTGGTCGAAGCGATAGTTGAAGTGGTAAACCCGGCGGTTCCACGATTCCAGCGGGTCGTAGACGTTCAGCGCGTTGAGCGTCGAGCGCTCGAATTCGCGCTGATCCAGACCCGGGTTGAATTTGAGTTTGGACAGCGGCTCCTTGAAGCCGTCGCTGTCGACGACGACCGGCGCGTTGGCTTTACTGTTATCGGCCTGGGCCACGCCTGCGCAGAGAAGCGCTGCAATCAGCAGGAGATATTTAGCCACGGAAGAACTCCAGCATGGCGTCGCTGTTGACGCGGTAGTTAAGGTTGCCGCAGTGGCCACCCAGTGGGTAAACGGTCAGGCGATCACCGAAGGTCTTGCGCAGGAAACCGAGGTCGCCCGGGCCGAGGATCACGTCGTCGGCGTTATGCATCACAGCGATTTTCGGGCTGTCATGCAGATAATCCTTCAGCGCATACAGGCTGACCTGATCGATCAGTTGCAGCAGGCTGCCGCCATCGGTGCGCGCACGCCACATCGGAATCACTTGATCGGTCAGGTAGCAATCGAAATCGCATTGCAGCGCACGCTTGAGGAACGGCGTGAGGCTGGTGCCTTCGGTGATCGGGAATTTCGGCGGGGTAATCAGGCCACGGCGGTTGATCAGGTCCGAGGTGAAGGCGATATCGGCCGCGGAGAAGCGGAACGAGGTGCCAATCAACATCGCCATCTGTTCGTTGGTCAGGTGTTGCTTGGACTGCTGGAAGTCGTAGAGCAGCGCATCGTTGAGGTCGATGTAGCCTTTCTGCTGGAAGTAGCGGGTCAGTTTGGACAGCACCAGCTCGTAGAATGTGGTGCTGGTGTTGATGCCTTTGACTTCGGTCTGCACCAGTTTGTCGAGGTTGGTGACCGAGGTGTAAAGGTTGACCGGCGGATTGAGCAGCAAGACTTTCTTGAAGTTGAAGCTGCGGCGCGTCTCGTCCAGATGCGCGACGAACGCAGCATCAAGAGCACCGAGGCTGTAGCCGGTCAGGTAATACTCGGTCACCGGCAGTTTCGGATTCTGCGCCCGTACGGCCTGCATCACCCGGTACATGTCTTCGGCGTCTTCCTTGGTTACGCCCGGGGTGGCGAAACGCGAGGCGGCGCTGATGAAGTCGAAACTGGTCGGCGACGACAACTGCACGACGTGGTAGCCGGCCTTGTAGTAGAGCTTTTTCAGATATTCGTTGAGCGTGCTGTCATAGCGTGCGCCGGTGCCGGCGATCAGGAAAATCAGCGGTGCCGGTTTGTCTTGGGTGGCGATGCGATAGGTGAGCTTTTTCACTGCCCAGAAGTTGTCCGGCAGGATGAACTCTCGCTCCGGGCGCAACGTCAGGCTGCGGTCCGACTGATTGATATCGTCGTCCAGTGGCAGCTCCGGGCGTAAATCGGGCGGGGTCGTGGCGATGGTCGCCTCGAACGGATTGGTCAGCGGGTAGCCATAGCTGGCGGCATCGATATCCACCGCCAGTGCGGACGCACTCAAAATAAGGCCGCTGAACAGCGCGGCGAAGCGCAAGGAACGGAGCATGACTAGATCCCTTAGAGGAAGGTGCCGAATGAAGTTCGCAGGCTATGACCACCGGGCTTGCGCCAAAGTGCCATGCTGCGGCACCAAACAGGCAGAATTCGGAGTAATAGTAGCTGGACGATACACTTTGCACGCCCCGAATGAACAGTTAACAGTTGTTAGTTCTTGCACACGGCTGGCGGCAGATTAAGCTGGCCGCCGATTTCCGAAGATTGGAGTGTTTCATGTCCCGCCGCTTGCCCGTGATTCTGCTGCTCGTTCTGTTGCCGTTATGGTTGGCCGCCAGCTATGGCACGCGTTATGGCTTTATGGAAGACGGGCGGTGGGTCGGTATCTGCGTGGATGAGGCCAGTCGCTGGGAATGCCAGCTGCGTTCGAACCTTGGGTTGATGATTCATTTCAAGGTATTGGGCTGGACGGCGTTGGGTGCGGCGTTGATCGGTTTTGTCTTGCCGGGGCGGGCAGGGTGGTGGCTGGCGGTGCTGGCGCTGGTATTCGGAGTGCCAGCTCTGGCGTTGTACAACACGACGTTGGCGGTGTTTGCGTTGGTGATTGCCGGGTTGCGGTTGGTCAGAGCAACTCGCAGCGCCTGACAATCAGTCTTCGCGAGCAAGCTCGCTCCCACATTTGGAATGCATTCTCCTGTGGGAGCGAGCTTGCTCGCGAAGAGGTCTTTAGCCTCGCTGAAAATCAGCCCTTGCGAACGCGCAGGCAGCGCCACAGTGCAGCAACCATCAACAAACTCGCCAACGCCCAACCCCACGCCTGCTGATTCTGCAACCCTTCCTGATACAACTGCGGCGCAATCCCCGCGCCGACAATAAACGTCAGCAGGGCAATCTCGCGACGCGGCACGCTGACCGGCCGACACAGATAAACCAGCGCCGGCAGCACAAACGCCATGCTCGCAAAGCTGCGATAACGCGGATCGAAGACCATCTCCAGCATCATCACCGCCGCAGCAAAACCTGTCGCCGCAACCAGCCAGCCAGCGCGACGTTCCAGCAGATTGAACGCCCGTTGACGCCAGCCAGTGCGCGCGCTCAGCGTCAGTGCCGCATGGGCCAACACCAACAGGTTCAACGCGGTCAGCAAGCCGACCCACAGCCATTCGCTGGTAAACCGTGTGGTCAACCGCGCCAGATCACCCCAGGCGCCCATCGAGCAAGCGGCGAGGGCGCCGAGCAATGGCAACACCAAAGCCGAGCGCGTGGTACGAACACGACCGCCAAGGATCAGTGTGCCAAGAAAAATCAAACCACCGACCGCCAGCCATTCCTTCCAGTACGGCACGTTGGTCATCGGCCCGGCCAGCACACCCTTGTCCTGACGATCGGCATCGAACAGGCCCCAATAACCGCCAACCGCACCTTCGCTGCCGCGCTTCCACGGCTGGTCAAAGGCTTCGATCAGGTTGTAGTGCCAGCCTTCCTTCTCGGCCATCGCGACAAAACCACGAATGAATTTGGCCTCGTTGACCCGGCTCGGCAGGGCGGTCTCACGCTGGCGGCCTTCGCTCGGCCAGCCGGTTTCACCGATCATCACGTCTTTCGGTGCGAACTTATTGCCGAACACTTGGCGCACATCCGCGACATGCTGCAGGGCGACGTCGATGTTCGATGGATCATCTTCCCAGTACGGCAGGAGGTGAATGGTCAGGAAGTCCACCGCCGGCGCGACCTCCGGATGCTTGAGCCAGAACTCCCAGACATCGGCGTAGGTGACCGGTTGCTTGATCTGGCTCTTGACCTTGTTGATCAGTCGAACCAGTTGCGCGCCGGTGACTTCTTTGCGCAGCAGCGCCTCGTTACCGACGATCACTGCACTGACCACGTCCGGGTTGGCGTTGGCCGAGGCGATCAGCAGGTCGACTTCTTTCTCGGTGTCCACCGGGTTGCTGTTGACCCAGGCACCGATCATCAATTTCAGACCATGTTTACGCGCCAGATCCGGCAGCGCCTCAAGGCCCGTCATCGAATAGGTACGAATGCACTCGAAGCGAGTCGCCAGCAACGCAAGGTCGGCGTCCATGCGCTCCGGGCGCAGTTTGAATGGCACGTCGAACGGTGATTGGTCTTTATCGAACGGTGTGTACGAGGCGCACTGCAGCTTGTGCGTCGGCGTCGCCGCATCCGGCAGAATCACCGGTTGGCCGAGGCCGTACCAGAAGCCCCCGAGGGCAAACAGCCCGAGCAGGCAGGCGAAGAGATAAGGCAGAAAGGGGAAACGGGAAGTCGCGGACATGGTCAGGCCGAGTGGCTGCAAAGCGAGGCATGTTACCTGCATTTATAGAGGGGTTGGTGACCTGCATGATTTGCACATGCAAAGTTCGGGCGGATTATCTGGCGTCATTTATATAGCCGCGATTAATGGCCTTCTGATGTCGTTTCTCGTTGCCTTGAGGTCGCTGACAGAGCAGGTCGCCTGCGGCGTCAGGTTGATGATCATGGCATCAGTACTCCGCTGATGTTCGAGTTGGTTTGCGGTCAGGCGTGATGGGGGCGCTGTGCACCATAACAATACGTTGACGATGCCCGGCATCCGTCGGGCGCAGCATTTCGGGGAAGTAACGATGAAGATGCGACGACTTTTAGGCGCAGGTGCCGCTCTGGTGCTTGCGATGAGCTCCACTTTCGCCAGCGCAGAAAAACAGACCCTGAACATCGGTTACGTTGACGGTTGGTCCGACAGCGTCGCGACCACCCACGTGGCGGCCGAAGTGATCAAACAGAAACTCGGCTACGACGTGAAGCTGCAAGCCGTCGCCACCGGGATCATGTGGCAGGGCGTAGCCACCGGCAAACTCGACGCCATGCTCTCGGCCTGGCTGCCCGTGACTCACGGCGAATACTGGACGAAGAACAAGGATCAGGTCGTCGATTACGGCCCGAACTTCAAGGATGCGAAAATCGGCCTGATCGTGCCGGAGTATGTGAAAGCCAAGTCGATCGAAGACCTGAAAACCGATGACACCTTCAAAAACCGTATCGTCGGCATCGATGCCGGTTCGGGTGTGATGCTCAAGACTGATCAGGCGATCAAGGATTACGGCCTCGACAAGTATTCCCTCAAGGCCAGTTCCGGCGCCGGCATGATCGCCGAGCTGACCCGTGCCGAGAAGAAAAACGAATCCATCGCCGTCACCGGTTGGGTGCCGCACTGGATGTTCGCCAAGTGGAAACTGCGCTTCCTCGACGATCCGAAAGGCGTGTATGGCGCGGCTGAAACCGTGAACAGCATCGGCAGCAAAGAGCTGGCGACCAAAGCACCGGAAGTGGCCAAGTTCCTGAAGAACTTCCAGTGGGCGTCGAAAGACGAAATCGGCGAAGTCATGCTGGCGATTCAGGACGGCGCCAAGCCTGACGCAGCGGCCAAGGATTGGGTGGCCAAGCACCCGGATCGCGTGGCTGACTGGACTAAATAAAAGCTTTACCGCCTAAACCTGTGGGAGCGAGCTTGCTCGCGAATGCGATTTGTCAGTTGATGCAAATATCGACTGATCCGACGCCCTCGCGAGCAAGCTCGCTCCCACAGTTGTTTTGTGTGTACCGGAAATTGGCAAAAGTGTCATGGCGTTCTACTACTAAGGTCGTCTGTTACCGCGCTCGCAGCCGCATACATTAGCTATGTTCCAACAATAATCTGTGCTGCGAGGATAAAAACAATGAACGACAGCATTTACCTCTCGATTCAAAACAGTCCCCGATTCAAGGAGCTGGTGCGAAAAAGGGAAAAGTTCGCCTGGATACTCTCGGCGATCATGCTCGGGCTTTACTCTGGCTTCATTCTTCTGATCGCTTACGGGCCGCATATTCTGGGCGCGAAACTCAGTCCTGAGTCCTCGATTACCTGGGGCATCCCGATCGGTGTCGGACTGATTCTTTCGGCATTCATCCTTACCGCTATCTATGTGCGCCGCGCCAATGGCGAGTTTGACGATCTGAACAATGCGATTCTCAAGGAGGCTCAGCAATGATCCGGCGTCTACTGGCTTTATTGAGTGTTGCAGCGTTCGCACCGGGTGTCTGGGCGGCGGATGCATTGACGGGGGAGGTGGCCAAACAGCCGCTGAACATTCCGGCGATCCTGATGTTCGTCGCCTTCGTTGGCGCGACGTTGTACATCACCTACTGGGCCTCGAAGAAAAACAACTCGGCGGCCGACTACTATGCGGCGGGCGGCAAGATCACCGGTTTCCAGAACGGTCTGGCGATTGCCGGTGACTACATGTCGGCGGCGTCCTTCCTGGGGATTTCCGCACTGGTGTTCACCTCCGGCTACGATGGCCTGATCTACTCGATCGGCTTCCTGGTGGGCTGGCCGATCATCCTGTTCCTGATCGCCGAGCGCCTGCGTAACCTGGGTAAATACACTTTCGCCGACGTGGCGTCCTACCGCCTCGGGCAAACCCAGATCCGCACCCTGTCGGCCTGCGGTTCGCTGGTGGTGGTGGCGTTCTACCTGATCGCGCAAATGGTCGGTGCCGGCAAGCTGATTCAGCTGTTGTTCGGTCTGGACTACCACGTCGCGGTGATTCTGGTCGGTGTGCTGATGTGCATGTACGTGCTGTTCGGCGGCATGCTGGCGACCACCTGGGTACAGATCATCAAGGCTGTGCTGTTGCTGTCCGGCGCCTCGTTCATGGCGCTGATGGTGATGAAGCACGTAGGCTTCGACTTCAACACGCTGTTCTCCGAGGCGATCAAGGTTCACGCCAAAGGCGAAGCGATCATGAGCCCGGGCGGTCTGGTCAAAGATCCGATTTCGGCCTTCTCGCTGGGTCTGGCGCTGATGTTCGGTACCGCTGGCCTGCCACACATTCTGATGCGCTTCTTCACCGTGAGTGACGCAAAAGAAGCTCGCAAGAGCGTGCTCTACGCCACTGGCTTCATTGGTTACTTCTACATCCTGACCTTCATCATCGGCTTCGGCGCGATCCTGCTGGTCAGCACTAACCCGGCCTTCAAAGATGCGGCTGGCGCGCTGTTGGGCGGCAACAACATGGCGGCGGTGCACCTGGCCAACGCGGTCGGTGGCAGTATTTTCCTCGGCTTTATCTCGGCGGTGGCGTTCGCGACCATTCTGGCGGTTGTCGCCGGTCTGACTCTGGCGGGTGCTTCGGCGGTTTCTCACGACCTGTATGCCAGTGTGATCAAGAAGGGCAAGGCGAACGAGAAGGACGAGATTCGTGTCTCGAAGATCACCACCATTGCCTTGGCGGTGCTGGCGATTGGCTTGGGCATCCTGTTCGAAAGCCAGAACATTGCCTTCATGGTGGGCCTGGCGTTCTCGATCGCGGCTAGCTGTAACTTCCCGGTGCTGCTGCTTTCGATGTACTGGAAGAAGCTGACCACTCGTGGTGCGATGATTGGCGGCTGGTTGGGTCTGGTGAGTGCGGTTGGCTTGATGATCCTTGGCCCGACCATCTGGGTGCAGATTCTGCATCACGAGAAGGCGATCTTCCCTTACGAGTATCCGGCGCTGTTTTCGATGATCATTGCCTTTGTGGGGATCTGGTTCTTCTCGATCACTGACAAGTCGGCGGCTGCGGATAACGAGCGGGCGCTGTTCTTCCCGCAGTTTGTGCGTTCGCAGACGGGGTTGGGGGCGAGTGGGGCGGTTTCGCATTGATGGTTTGATGGTTTTGTAATGTTGTGCTGAATGCCCCGGTTGAGAGATCGGGGCATTTTTTGTGGGCGGTTATCGGACTTTGGTGTGTTTTTTATTGGGTGTATATCCGTTGCTGCGGTAACGGCGGCTTAGGGTTTCGCCCTTACGGCGACTCACTTTTTTTCAAACGCCAAAAAAAGCAAGCAAAAAACGCTTGCACCTACGTACAGCCCGCTCGCTGGGGCTCGGGGTCCCTTCGCTCCGGAATCGATCCGGGCGCAGCGCCTACGGTTTGCTTCGCTGCACCTCCTCTCGCTGTGTTTGGCTTCGCCAAACGGTCGCTGCGCTCCCACGCCCGGATCAATCCCTCCACTCAGCCTTCCGACGTCGCCTTACAGATCAAGATCAAGAGCAGGCGAGCTGACACTCGGCCTATTGAGTGGTTAAGAGCGGATGTTCGGCTTTTGATTTGCGTTGTTGCTGCCCCTCACCCCAGCCCTCTCCCGAGGGAGAGGGAGCCGATTTGTGAGCTTTTCAGAATCTGAGTTCAACGCGGTATCGCACGTCGGCGTAGCTCTCCCAAACACCTCAATCAGTCCCCTCTCCCTCCGGGAGTGGAAGGAGAGGGTGCTGATTTCGGTGCTTTTCAAAGCCTGAGTTCAACGCGGTATCGCACGTCGGCGTAGCTCCCCCAAACACCTCAATCAGTCCCCTCTCCCTCCGGGAGAGGGCTAGGGTGAGGGGCTCTTGATCTGGCTTTTGATCTTGCTTTGGCTTTGGCTTTTGATTTTTTGCCCCATCGGCAGGCCGAGCGGAGGTGTTCATCCGGGGGTAGGCGCGAAGCGCCGTGCGGCGCAGCCGCATACATCGAGAGGAGGTGCAGCGAAGCAAACCGTAGGCGATGCCCCCGGATGGACACCGTAGCGAGGGAACACTGAGCCTCAGCGAAGTGCCGTACGCCGGGGCGAGCCTTTTTGGTTACTTTTTCGGCGTTTGGAAAAAGTGACCCGCCGTAAGGGCGGAACCCTAAGCAGCCATAACCGCAGCAACGGATATGCCCCCAAATCCCAAACCCAAACAAACAAACAAAAACGGCCCCTTTATAAATAGAGGCCGTTCCCGGTACAACTTTAAGACGTTATCGCAAGACAGGTCTTATTTGCGGTCTTCCAGCTTGGTAATGTCACGCGACTCGTAGCCAGTGTACAACTGGCGCGGACGGCCAATCTTGTACGGGCTGGAGAGCATTTCTTTCCAGTGGGAGATCCAGCCAACAGTACGTGCCAGCGCGAAAATCACAGTGAACATGCTGGTCGGAATGCCGATCGCCTTGAGGATGATCCCCGAGTAGAAGTCGACGTTCGGGTACAGCGAGCGTTCGATGAAGTACGGGTCAGTCAACGCAATCTCTTCCAGGCGCATCGCCAGTTCGAGTTGCGGATCGTTATTAATGCCCAGTTCCTTCAACACTTCGTCACAGGTCTGCTTCATTACAGTCGCGCGAGGGTCGCGGTTCTTGTAAACGCGGTGACCGAAGCCCATCAGTTTGAACGGATCGTTCTTGTCCTTGGCCTTGGCGATGAACTTGTCGATGTTCGACACATCGCCAATCTCGTCAAGCATGGTCAGAACGGCTTCGTTCGCACCGCCGTGGGCAGGGCCCCACAGTGCGGCGATACCGGCGGCGATACAGGCGAACGGGTTGGCACCCGAAGAACCGGCCAGACGCACAGTAGAAGTCGATGCGTTCTGCTCGTGGTCGGCGTGGAGGATGAAGATCCGGTCCATGGCCTTGGCGAGCACCGGGCTGATCGGTTTGATCTCGCACGGAGTGTTGAACATCATGTGCAGGAAGTTTTCCGCGTACGTCAGGTCGTTGCGCGGGTACATCATGGGTTGGCCCATGGAGTACTTGTAAACCATCGCTGCCAGGGTCGGCATCTTGGCAACCAGGCGGATCGCGGAGATTTCGCGATGCTGCGGGTTATTGATGTCCAGGGAGTCGTGGTAGAAGGCCGAGAGGGCGCCGACTACACCGCACATGACGGCCATTGGGTGGGCGTCGCGACGGAAACCGTTGAAGAAGGTTTTCAGCTGCTCGTGAACCATGGTGTGGTTTTTCACGGTGCTGACGAACTGGGCCTTCTGTTCTGCGGTCGGCAGTTCGCCGTTGAGCAGCAGATAGCAGGTTTCCAGGTAGTCCGACTTTTCAGCCAGCTGTTCGATCGGGTAGCCGCGGTGCAACAGAATGCCGTTGTCGCCGTCGATATAGGTGATCTTCGATTCGCACGAGGCGGTCGACATGAAACCAGGGTCGAAAGTGAAGCGGCCCGTGGCCGTCAGGCCCCGAACATCGATTACATCGGGACCAACGGTGCCGGTTAAAATGGGCAGCTCGACGGGGGCTGCGCCCTCGATGATCAACTGCGCTTTTTTGTCAGCCATGTGGCCTCCTATTTATGCTTGAACCATCAGACAGACCCCCCACGCAGGGCCCGCACCACTATAGTGAGATAAATTCGAATGTCAATTTGCCTAAAGTCTTGCTCCAGAAGGCTTTAAGCGCACTTTTTCCTCGAAATTGACTGCCATTTACGCCTTTTATACGACTTGTGCAATCAGCTATTTGGGGTAGGTGATTGCGTTGTCATTAGTAACCTAACTGTCTATACTCGGCCACCGACCGCCAAGGGCTTTTGGGCCTGCTTTATTGGGGGTCGCATCCCTGGGTGGTGGTTACCTGACCAGTGCACTCCCCAACAACTTTGCCCTGATTGTTAGGGGCTCTTCAGTGTGAAAAAAAAGCCGTGAAAAGCCAACGACCTGTAAACCTAGACCTAAGGACCATCAAACTCCCCATCACCGGCGTTACGTCGTTTCTTCACCGTGTTTCCGGCATCATCCTCTTCCTGGGTATCGGCTTCATGCTTTATGCATTGGGCAAGTCTCTGGGTTCCGAGGAAGGTTTTGCCGAAGTGAAGGCATGCTTGACCAGCCCGCTGGCCAAGTTCGTAGCATGGGGCCTCCTGTCCGCTCTGCTGTATCACCTGGTAGCCGGTGTGCGCCACTTGATCATGGACATGGGCATCGGTGAGACGCTGGAAGGCGGCCGCCTGGGCTCGAAAATCATCATCGCCATTTCCGTGGTGCTGATCGTTCTGGCAGGAGTTTGGATATGGTAACCAGCGTTACGAACCTTTCGCGTTCGGGCCTCTATGACTGGATGGCGCAACGTGTGTCTGCGGTTGTTCTCGCGGCTTATTTCATCTTCCTGATCGGATACCTTGCAGCGAATCCGGGCATTGGCTACGACCAGTGGCACGGCCTGTTCGCTCACAACGGGATGCGTATCTTCAGTCTGCTGGCCCTCGTTGCCCTTGGCGCTCACGCCTGGGTCGGCATGTGGACCATCGCGACCGACTACCTGACGCCAATGGCGCTGGGCAAGTCCGCGACCGCAGTACGTTTCCTTTTCCAGGCAGTTTGCGGCATCGCGATGTTCGCTTACTTCGTCTGGGGTGTGCAGATTCTCTGGGGTATCTGAGTCATGGCTAACATTCCAACGATTTCTTTCGACGCCATCATTATTGGTGGTGGCGGTGCCGGCATGCGCGCTGCGCTGCAACTGGCACAGGGTGGTCACAAGACTGCCGTGATCACCAAGGTCTTCCCGACCCGCTCGCACACTGTATCCGCCCAAGGCGGCATCACTTGCGCGATCGCGTCCGCTGACCCGAACGATGACTGGCGCTGGCACATGTACGATACCGTCAAGGGTTCCGACTACATCGGTGACCAGGACGCTATCGAATACATGTGTCAGGAAGGCCCGGCTGCCGTTTTCGAACTGGACCACATGGGTCTGCCGTTCTCGCGTACCGAGCAAGGCCGTATCTATCAGCGTCCATTCGGTGGTCAGTCCAAGGATTACGGTAAAGGCGGTCAGGCTGCACGTACTTGCGCTGCTTCCGACCGTACCGGTCACGCCTTGCTGCACACCCTTTATCAGGGCAACCTGAAAGCCGGTACTACGTTCCTGAACGAGTACTACGCTGTCGATCTGGTGAAAAACCAGGAAGGCGAATTCGTCGGTGTGATCGCGATCTGCATCGAAACCGGCGAAACCACCTACATCCGCGCCAAGGCCACCGTACTGGCTACCGGCGGTGCAGGTCGTATCTACGCTTCCACCACCAACGCCCTGATCAACACCGGTGACGGCGTCGGCATGGCTCTGCGTGCTGGCGTGCCGGTACAAGACATCGAAATGTGGCAGTTCCACCCGACCGGTATCGCCGGCGCCGGTGTACTGGTTACAGAAGGTTGCCGTGGTGAAGGTGGTTACCTGATCAACAAGCACGGCGAGCGTTTCATGGAGCGTTATGCTCCGAACGCCAAAGACCTTGCCGGTCGTGACGTGGTTGCTCGCTCGATGGTTAAAGAAATCATCGCCGGCAACGGTTGCGGTCCGAATGGCGACCACGTAATGCTCAAACTCGACCACCTGGGCGAGGAAGTGCTGCACAGCCGTCTGCCAGGCATCTGCGAACTGTCGAAGACTTTCGCTCACGTTGACCCGGTTGTTGCGCCGGTTCCGGTTGTTCCGACTTGCCACTATATGATGGGCGGCGTTGCCACCAACATTCACGGCCAGGCGATCACCCAGAACGCCGAAGGCGTGGATCAGATCATTCCTGGTCTGTTTGCGGTAGGTGAAGTGGCTTGCGTATCGGTACACGGTGCCAACCGTCTGGGCGGCAACTCGCTGCTCGACCTGGTGGTATTCGGCCGCGCTGCTGGTCTGCACCTGGAAAAGGCGCTCACCGACGGCATCGAATACGACGACGCTACCGAAGCCGATATCGAAGCTGCCCTGTCGCGTCTGAACGCACTGAACAACCGTACCGATGGTGAAGACGTCGCTACCCTGCGTCGCGAGCTGCAAAGCTGCATGCAGAACTACTTCGGCGTATTCCGTACCGGCGAATACATGCAGAAAGGTATCGCTCAGCTTGCTGACCTGCGTACCCGCATTGCCAACGTGAAGATCAACGATAAGTCGCAGGCGTTCAACACTGCCCGTATCGAAGCGCTGGAACTGCAAAACCTGCTGGAAGTGGCTGAAGCTACCGCCATCGCTGCCGAAGTACGTAAAGAGTCGCGCGGTGCTCACGCCCGTGAAGACTTCGAAGATCGTGACGACGAAAACTGGCTGTGCCACACCCTGTACTTCCCGGGTGACAAGCGCGTCACCAAGCGTGCCGTGAACTTCTCGCCGAAGACTGTTCCGACTTTCGAACCTAAAGTCCGGACTTATTAAGGGTGACCGCCATGTTGAAAGTCAGTGTTTATCGCTACAACCCTGATCAGGACGCTGCGCCGTTCATGCAGGAATTCCAGGTCGATACCGGTGGTAAAGACCTGATGGTGCTGGACGTGCTGGCCCTGATCAAAGAGCAGGACGAGGGTTTCTCCTATCGTCGCTCTTGCCGTGAAGGCGTCTGCGGCTCCGACGGCATGAACATCAACGGCAAGAACGGTCTGGCGTGCATCACGCCGCTGTCCGCCGTTGTAAAAGGTAACAAGTTGATCGTTCGTCCGCTGCCAGGTTTGCCGGTTATCCGTGACCTGGTTGTCGATATGAGCATCTTCTACAAGCAATACGAGAAGGTGAAGCCTTACCTGCAGAACGACACGCCGGCTCCGGCCATCGAGCGTCTGCAGTCGCCAGAAGAGCGTGAAAAGCTCGACGGTCTGTACGAGTGCATCCTGTGCGCTTGCTGCTCGACCTCTTGCCCGTCCTTCTGGTGGAATCCGGACAAGTTCCTGGGTCCAGCTGCGCTGCTGCAAGCCTATCGCTTCCTGGCAGACAGCCGTGACACCAAGACCAACGAGCGTCTGGCTTCGCTCGATGACCCGTTCAGCGTATTCCGCTGCCGGGGCATCATGAACTGCGTCAACGTATGTCCGAAAGGCCTGAACCCGACTAAGGCCATCGGTCACATCCGTAACATGCTGCTTTCGAGTGGCGTGTGATTCAGCTGCTGTAACCGCTGCACCGTAGAGGCTGTGGCGCGGGCTTCAACCCGCGTCATGGCTATAACCAGAGCAGTAGCCATAAGCTGCGGCTCTTATTTTGAAGAAATGAGACAAGCAGGGGCATCCGGGCTGGTACCCGGACTATCAGTGTGATCCTAAGTGGCTTGTTTTAGTCGCTGCATTCGGACTTCTGCAAGTTTGCTCGGTGTCGACATCGATGGTGTTCCCCTAACCGAGGGTGACCAAGCATGCAAGAAAGCGTGATGCAGCGCATGTGGAACAGCGCCTACCTTTCAGGTGGAAACGCTGCCTATGTGGAAGAGCTTTATGAGCTCTACCTGCACGACCCTAACGCTGTGCCAGAAGAGTGGCGCACCTACTTTCAGAAGTTGCCTGCCGACGGCAACTCTGCCACTGATGTTTCGCACTCGACAATTCGCGATCATTTCGTGCTGCTGGCAAAGAACCAGCGCCGCGCCCAACCGGTTTCCGCCGGCAGCGTGAGCAGTGAGCACGAGAAGAAGCAAGTTGAAGTGCTGCGATTGATCCAGGCCTACCGTATGCGTGGCCACCAGGCAGCCCAGCTTGACCCGCTGGGGCTGTGGCAGCGTCCTGCACCTGCAGACCTGTCGATCAATCATTACGGCTTGACCAATGCCGATCTTGATACGACCTTCCGTGCCGGCGACCTGTTCATCGGCAAAGAGGAAGCGAGCCTACGCGAAATTCACGAAGCGTTGCAGCAGACATATTGCCGCACCATCGGCGCTGAATTTACGCACATCACCGATTCCGAGCAGCGCCAGTGGTTCCAGCAGCGTCTGGAAAGCGTGCGTGGTCGTCCGACGTACTCCGCCGACATCAAGAGCCACCTGCTTGAGCGCGTGACTGCCGGTGAAGGCCTGGAAAAATACCTGGGCACCAAATACCCGGGCACCAAGCGTTTCGGTCTGGAAGGTGGCGAAAGCCTGATTCCGATGCTCGACGAACTGATCCAGCGTTCCGGTTCCTACGGCACCAAGGAAGTCGTCATCGGCATGGCCCACCGTGGCCGTCTGAACGTACTGGTCAACACCTTCGGCAAGAACCCGCGCGAGCTGTTCGACGAGTTCGAAGGCAAGAAGAAGGTCGAGCTGGGTTCCGGTGACGTTAAGTATCACCAGGGCTTCTCGTCCAACGTGATGACCGCCGGCGGTGAAGTTCACCTGGCCATGGCGTTCAACCCGTCCCACCTGGAAATCGTTTCCCCGGTGGTAGAAGGTTCGGTTCGCGCCCGTCAGGATCGTCGTAACGACCCGACCGGTGAGAAGGTTCTGCCGATCTCCATCCACGGTGACGCTGCATTTGCAGGTCAGGGCGTGGTCATGGAAACCTTCCAGATGTCGCAGACCCGCGGTTTCAAGACCGGCGGTACCGTGCACATCGTGATCAACAACCAGGTCGGTTTCACCATCAGCAACCCGCTGGACTCGCGTTCCACCGAGTACGCCACCGACGTTGCGAAGATGATCCAGGCGCCGATCCTCCATGTGAATGGTGATGATCCGGAAGCCGTGTTGTTCGTGACCCAGCTGGCCATCGACTACCGCATGCAGTTCAAGCGTGACGTGGTGATCGACCTGGTCTGCTACCGTCGTCGCGGCCACAACGAGGCCGACGAGCCAAGCGGCACCCAGCCTCTGATGTATCAGCAGATCACCAAGCAGCGCACTACCCGTGAGCTGTACGCTGATCGTCTGACCCAGGGCGGTGTGCTGGACGCAGAGCGTGTTCAGGCGAAAGTCGACGAATACCGCAACGCGCTGGACAACGGTCTGCACGTAGTGAAATCGCTGGTCAAAGAGCCGAACAAAGAGCTGTTCGTGGACTGGCGTCCGTATCTGGGCCACGCCTGGACTGCGCGTCACGACACTCGCTTTGATCTGAAGACCCTGCAAGAACTGTCCGCCAAGCTGCTGGAAATTCCGGAAGGCTTCGTGGTTCAGCGTCAGGTTTCGAAGATCTACGAAGACCGTCAGAAGATGCAAGCCGGCGGCCTGCCGATCAACTGGGGTTACGCCGAAACCATGGCGTACGCGACCCTGGCGTTCGAAGGTCACCCGATCCGCATGACCGGTCAGGACATCGGCCGCGGCACGTTCTCGCACCGTCACGCTGTGTTGCACAACCAGAAAGACGCGGGCACCTACATTCCGCTGCAGCACCTGTACGACGGTCAGCCACGCTTTGACCTGTACGACTCGTTCCTGTCGGAAGAAGCGGTACTGGCGTTCGAATACGGTTACTCGACCACCACGCCGGATGCGCTGGTGATCTGGGAAGCCCAGTTCGGCGACTTCGCCAACGGTGCACAGGTTGTAATCGACCAGTTCATCACCAGCGGCGAGCACAAGTGGGGCCGTCTATGCGGTCTGACCATGTTGCTGCCACACGGTTATGAAGGTCAGGGCCCTGAGCACAGCTCGGCACGTCTTGAGCGTTACCTGCAATTGTGCGCCGAGCACAACATTCAGGTCGCCGTACCGACCACGCCAGCACAGATCTACCATTTGCTGCGTCGTCAGGTGATTCGTCCGCTGCGCAAGCCGTTGATCGTTCTGACTCCAAAGTCGCTGCTGCGCCACAAGCTGGCCATCTCGACCCTGGAAGATCTGGCCGAAGGTTCGTTCCAGACCGTGATCCCGGAAATCGATACTCTGGACCCGAAAAAGGTCGAGCGTGTTGTTCTGTGTAGCGGCAAGGTCTACTACGACCTGCTGGAAAAACGCCGTGCCGAAGGCCGTGAAGATATCGCCATCGTGCGTATCGAGCAGCTGTACCCATTCCCTGAGGACGACTTGAAAGAAGTCCTGGCTCCATACACCAACGTCAAAAATGCCGTTTGGTGTCAGGAAGAGCCGATGAACCAGGGCGCCTGGTACTGCAGCCAGCACCACTTGCGTCGCAGTATTGCGAACCTCGACAAGTCTCTCGTACTTGAGTACGCGGGCCGTGAGGCTTCTGCTGCCCCAGCTTGTGGTTACGCATCGATGCACGCCGAGCAGCAGGAAAAACTCCTGCAAGACGCGTTCACCATTTAACGCCTTCGCGCACCTGAAACCGAATTTAAGGAACCACAGATAATGGCTATCGAGATCAAAGCCCCCACTTTCCCGGAATCGGTTGCCGATGGCACCGTTGCCACCTGGCACAAACAACCGGGCGACGCCGTCAAGCGTGACGACCTGATCGTCGACATCGAAACCGACAAAGTCGTACTGGAAGTTCTGGCTACCGCTGATGGCGTGCTGGGCGCAATCGTCAAGAATGAAGGCGACACCGTTCTGTCCGACGAAGTGCTGGGCTCCATCGAAGCGGGTGGCGCTGCTGCCGCTGCTCCAGCCGCCGCTGCTGCCCCGGCCGCTGCTGCCGCTGCCCCGGCTGCTGCCGAAGGCGAAGACGATCCTGTTGCTGCTCCTGCTGCGCGCAAGCTGGCTGAAGAAAACGGCATCAACATCGCTTCCGTTGCCGGCACCGGCAAAGGCGGTCGTGTGACCAAGGAAGACGTGGTTGCTGCTGTTGCTGCCAAGAAAGCCGCTCCGGCTGCTGCGCCTGCCAAGGCTGCTGCTCCTTCGGCCGCCGCTCCTGTGTTCGCTGCTGGCGACCGCATCGAGAAGCGCGTACCGATGACCCGCGTTCGTGCCACCGTGGCCAAGCGTCTGGTTGAAGCTCAGTCGAACATGGCGATGCTGACCACTTTCAACGAAGTCGACATGACTGAAGTCATGGCTCTGCGTTCGAAGTACAAGGACCTGTTCGAGAAGTCCCACAACGGCGTACGCCTGGGTTTCATGTCGTTCTTCGTCAAGGCTGCCACTGAAGCGCTGAAACGCTTCCCGGCTGTCAACGCGTCGATCGACGGCGGCGACATCGTTTACCACGGCTACGCGGACATCGGCGTTGCCGTTTCCAGCGACCGTGGCCTGGTTGTTCCGGTTCTGCGTAACGCCGAGCTGATGAGCCTGGCTGAAATCGAAGGCGGCATCGCCACTTTCGGCAAGAAAGCCCGTGACGGCAAACTGTCGATGGACGAGATGACCGGTGGTACCTTCACCATCACCAACGGTGGTACCTTCGGTTCGATGATGTCGACCCCGATCGTCAACCCGCCGCAGGCAGCGATTCTGGGCATGCACAACATCATCCAGCGTCCTATGGCCATCAACGGTCAGGTCGTTATCCGTCCGATGATGTACCTGGCACTGTCCTACGATCACCGTCTGATCGATGGCAAAGAAGCTGTGACCTTCCTGGTGACCATCAAGAACCTGCTGGAAGATCCGGCTCGTCTGTTGCTGGATATCTGATAGAAGCAGTCGCGGGCTTCAGGTTTCAAGCTGCAGGAAAGGGCAGCTTGGCTTGGGGCGCGCGGCTTGAAGCTTTTCGCTAAAGAGGATTTTTTGAATGTCGCAGAAATTTGACGTAGTAGTGATCGGTGCTGGCCCTGGTGGCTACGTGGCTGCCATCAAGGCCGCGCAGCTGGGTCTGACCACTGCCTGCATCGAGAAGTACACCGACGCAGAAGGCAAGCAAGCCCTGGGCGGCACCTGCCTGAACGTGGGCTGCATTCCTTCCAAGGCGCTGCTCGACAGCTCCTGGAAATACAAGGAAGCGAAAGAAAGCTTCAACGTTCACGGTATCTCGACTGGCGAAGTCAAAATGGACGTCGCTGCGATGGTTGGCCGCAAGGCTGGCATCGTCAAGAACCTGACCGGCGGCGTTGCCACCCTGTTCAAGGCCAACGGCGTTACTTCGATCCAGGGTCACGGCAAACTGCTGGCTGGCAAGAAAGTCGAAGTTACCAAGCCAGACGGCTCGGTTGAAATCATCGAAGCTGAAAACGTCATCCTGGCTCCAGGTTCGCGTCCGATCGACATTCCACCGGCTCCGGTTGATCAGAAAGTCATCGTCGATTCGACTGGCGCTCTGGAATTCCAGACCGTACCTAAGCGTCTGGGCGTGATCGGCGCTGGCGTGATCGGTCTGGAACTGGGTTCGGTGTGGTCGCGTCTGGGCTCCGAAGTTGTTGTTCTGGAAGCGCTGGACACTTTCCTGATGGCAGCGGACACCGCTGTTTCCAAGGAAGCGCTGAAAACCCTGACCAAACAAGGTCTGGACATCAAACTGGGCGCTCGCGTAACCGGCTCGAAAGTCAACGGCGACGAAGTCGTTGTGAACTACACCGATGCCAACGGCGAACAGACCATCACTTTCGACAAGCTGATCGTAGCCGTTGGTCGCCGTCCGGTGACCACTGATCTGCTGGCTTCCGACAGCGGCGTGACCCTCGACGAGCGCGGTTTCGTGCACGTTGACGATCACTGCGCGACCACCGTACCGGGCGTTTTCGCCATCGGTGACGTGGTTCGCGGCATGATGCTGGCTCACAAGGCATCGGAAGAAGGCATCATGGTTGTCGAGCGCATCAAGGGCCACAAAGCCCAGATGAACTATGACCTGATCCCTTCGGTTATTTATACTCACCCGGAAATCGCGTGGGTTGGCAAAACCGAGCAGGCCTTGAAAGCTGAAGGCGTTGAAGTTAACGTCGGCACCTTCCCGTTCGCCGCTTCCGGCCGTGCCATGGCCGCCAACGATACCGGTGGTTTCGTCAAGGTCATCGCAGATGCCAAGACTGACCGCGTATTGGGCGTGCACGTGATTGGCCCGAGCGCTGCAGAACTGGTTCAGCAGGGCGCGATCGGTATGGAATTCGGCACCAGCGCTGAAGACTTGGGCATGATGGTTTTCTCCCATCCGACCCTGTCTGAAGCCTTGCACGAAGCTGCTCTGGCTGTGAATGGCGGCGCCATCCACATTGCCAACCGCAAGAAGCGTTAACAGACAATAAGAAACCACGGCGGTAACGGCCCGTCGTGAGCCTTGCGAGCAAGACTCACCGCGGAATGTCCGCTGGACGCAGTCTTGCGTAGCTCAGCTACGCAAGCAGCAGTCACAGGTGGCGCGGCACTCAAACGAGCGCAGCGCCGAATGCGCAGTACCTAACGAAGACGGTAAAAAGCATGAATCTTCACGAGTATCAGGGTAAGCAGCTGTTCGCTGAATACGGCCTGCCAGTTTCCACTGGTTACGCAGTAGACACCCCGGAAGCAGCAGCAGAAGCTTGCGACAAAATCGGCGGCAGCGAGTGGGTTGTCAAAGCCCAGGTCCACGCCGGTGGTCGCGGTAAAGCGGGCGGCGTCAAGCTGGTTCGCAGCAAAGAAGACGCCAAAGCCTTCGCACAGCAGTGGCTGGGCAAGCGTCTGGTGACTTACCAGACTGACGCCAATGGCCAGCCAGTCACCAAGATCCTGGTTGAATCGTGCACTGATATCGCTAAAGAGCTGTACCTGGGCGCTGTCGTTGACCGTTCGAGCCGTCGCATCGTGTTCATGGCTTCCACCGAAGGTGGCGTGGACATCGAGAAAATCGCTCACGACACGCCAGAAAAAATTCTTAAAGCCACTATCGATCCACTGGTTGGCGCTCAGCCATTCCAGGGTCGCGAGCTGGCATTCCAGCTGGGTCTGGAAGGCAAGCAGGTTGCTCAGTTCGCCAAGATCTTCGTAGGTCTGGCCAAGCTGTTCAAGGATCACGACCTGGCTCTGCTGGAAGTGAACCCGCTGGTGATCAAGGCTGACGGCGATCTGCACTGCCTGGACGCCAAGATCAACATCGACGCCAACGCCATGTACCGTCAGCCTAAGCTGAAGACTTTCCACGATCCGTCGCAAGACGATCCGCGCGAAGCGCACGCTGCCAAGTTCGAACTGAACTACGTAGCACTGGAAGGCAACATCGGCTGCATGGTCAACGGTGCTGGCCTGGCCATGGGTACCATGGACATCGTCAACCTGCATGGCGGCAAGCCAGCCAACTTCCTCGACGTAGGTGGTGGCGCTACCAAAGAACGCGTAACTGAAGCGTTCAAGATCATTCTGTCCGACACCAACGTCGCTGCAGTACTGGTCAACATCTTCGGCGGCATCGTTCGCTGCGACATGATTGCCGAAGGCATCATCGGCGCTGTGAAAGAAGTCGGCGTGAAAATCCCGGTTGTTGTTCGCCTTGAAGGCAACAACGCTGAGCTGGGCGCTAAAGTACTGGCAGAAAGCGGTTTGAACATCATCGCTGCTACCAGCCTGACCGACGCTGCTCAACAAGTTGTCAAAGCTGCGGAGGGCAAATAATGAGCGTCCTGATCAATAAAGACACCAAAGTTATCTGCCAGGGTATTACCGGTTCGCAAGGTAGTTTCCACACCCAGCAAGCCATCGAATACGGCACCAAGATGGTTGGCGGCGTAACTCCTGGCAAAGGCGGCACCGAGCACCTGGGTCTGCCAGTGTTCAACACCGTTAAAGATGCAGTAGAAGCCACTGGCGCTACCGCCAGCGTGATCTACGTTCCGGCTCCTTTCTGCAAGGATTCGATCCTGGAAGCGGCATTCGGCGGCATCAAGCTGATCGTCTGCATCACCGAAGGCATTCCTACCCTGGACATGCTGGACGCTAAAGTTAAGTGCGACGAGCTGGGCGTAGTCCTGATCGGCCCTAACTGCCCAGGCGTTATCACTCCGGGCGAGTGCAAGATCGGCATCATGCCAGGTCACATTCACTTGCCAGGCAAGGTCGGTATCGTTTCGCGTTCCGGCACCCTGACCTACGAAGCTGTGAAGCAGACCACTGACGCCGGTTTCGGTCAGTCGACTTGCGTCGGCATCGGTGGTGACCCGATCCCGGGTTCGAACTTCATCGACATCCTGAAGCTGTTCCAGGAAGACCCGAAGACCGAAGCGATCGTGATGATCGGTGAGATCGGCGGTTCGGCTGAAGAAGAAGCGGCTGCCTACATCAAGGCACACGTAACCAAGCCGGTTGTTTCCTACATCGCTGGTGTGACTGCTCCTCCGGGCAAGCGCATGGGCCATGCTGGCGCAATCATCTCTGGCGGCAAAGGCACTGCAGACGAGAAATTCGCTGCGCTGCAAGACGCAGGTGTTAAAACCGTGCGTTCGCTGGCAGACATCGGCAAGGCCCTGGCCGAGCTGACTGGTTGGGCTGTCAAGTAAGCCTCGCGCTTAACTGACGCTTCACCAAACAAAGGCCACCTTCGGGTGGCCTTTGTCGTTTCTGGCACCTGCGTCATCAGTGATATCGCTTTCGCGAGCAAGCTCGCTCCCACATTTGTACGCATTCCCAAGTGGGAGCGAGCTTGCTCGCGAAGGCGATTTATAGACATCTACCCAATTACATGCAAAAACGCGACACGGAAACGTCGCGTATCGGATAGTTCGCCCTCTAACAGTGCGTTCGCGGGCCAAATTCGTTAGGCTAGCAGCCATTTTTGCGTCTGCCGCCCACAAGGCATGCAACGCGCTTTAAGGGTCAGTCCCATACGGATCGACAGCATTTCCCTAATTACACAGGGCAATCCCCCTCTAAATTCCGATTCAGTAGTGTGGTATTACCTTAATGAAAGTTTTGAAAGGTCAGGACATCCTGGCACTTGGTTTTATGACGTTTGCTCTGTTCGTTGGGGCTGGCAACATCATTTTCCCGCCGATCGTTGGCTTGCAGGCCGGACCTCACGTCTGGATGGCCGCGCTGGGCTTCCTGATCACCGCGGTCGGTCTGCCGGTGATCACTGTCGTTGCACTGGCCAAGGTCGGTGGGGCGATGGATGCGCTGAGCAGTCCGATCGGCAAGATTGCCGGCGGCATTCTCGCGGCTGCGTGCTACCTGGCGGTCGGCCCGTTGTTCGCCACCCCGCGCACCGCGACCGTGTCGTTTGAAGTCGGTCTCGCACCGCTGACCGGCGAGAGTCCGCTGGCGCTGTTCCTCTACAGCTCGGTGTACTTCCTGCTGGTGTTCTTCATCTCGCTCTACCCTGGGCGTTTGCTGGACACCGTTGGCCGTTTCCTTGCGCCGCTGAAGATCATCGCACTGGCGGTACTCGGCATCGCCGCATTCGCCCTGCCGGCGGGTGATATCGGCCATGGCACGCCAGAATACGTGGCAGCACCGTTCTCCCAGGGCTTCATCAATGGTTACCTGACCATGGATACCCTCGGGGCGCTGGTGTTCGGCATCGTCATCGTTAACGCGATCCGCTCCCGTGGCGTCGAGTCGCCGGCGCTGATCACCCGTTATGCGATCATCGCTGGCCTGATCGCCGGTGTCGGTCTGGCGCTGGTGTATGTCAGCCTGTTCCGCCTCGGTTCCGGCAGCCACGAAGTAGCGGCGGGCGCAACCAATGGCGCGGCGGTATTGCACGCTTACGTGCAGCACACCTTCGGTTCGCTGGGCAGCGGTTTCCTTGCCGTACTGATCTCGCTGGCGTGTCTGGTGACGGCGGTCGGTCTGACCTGTGCTTGCGCTGAATACTTCAGCCGAGTGCTGCCACTGTCCTACAAGACCTTGGTGATCATTCTGGCGGCGTTCTCGCTGCTGGTGTCCAACCTGGGCCTGACCAAGCTGATCGCATTCTCGATTCCGGTGCTGACCGCGATCTATCCGCCGTGCATCGTGCTGGTGGCGTTGAGCTTCTGCAAAGACTTCTGGCATGAGCACGGCCGGATTCTCGGCCCGGTGATGCTGGTGTCGTTCGTGTTCGGCACCATCGACGCGCTGAAAGGCGCTGGTCTGGCCGGCTGGATGCCATCGCAACTGTCGCACCTGCCGCTGAGCGAGCAGGGCCTGGCATGGCTGGTGCCGTGCGTGATGACCCTGGTGGTCGCAGTCGTTTGCGATCGCCTGCTGGGCAAGCGCAGCGAAGCGGTTGCCTGACGTTGTCTGACCCGCCACAAGCGGGTCCTCAAGGCTTAAACAGAAATGCCCCGTATCAATCGATACGGGGCATTTTTTATGCGCGTCAGGCAGTGTCTTTTTCCCTAAGCTAACGTCGAAGGGTTGCCGAAGTCCTAATGTGGGAGCGAGCCTGCTCGCGAAAGCGTTGTGTCAACAGCCATCAATGTTGCGTGATACGCCGCTTTCGTCGGAACGCCGCCCGGAGCAGGCTCGCTCCCACAGGTAGCATCCATACTCCACAGGGAATTGCATGTCGTTCATCCAAGCCAACCTGATCCACCTGCTCGCCGCCATCTGGTTTGTCATCTGCTGGGGCGGCTATACCCGTTATGCCTCCTGGAAGGGCCGCGACACGGCGTGCCTGGCCAGCGTGCTGCACCTGTACCGCGAAGACTGGATGCGCCGCATGCTGCTGCGTGACAACCGTATCGCCGACGCCAGCGTGATCGGCAACCTTGAGCGCAACGCTTCGTTCTTCGCCTCGAGCACGCTGATTATCCTCGCCGGTATTCTCACCGTGCTTGGCGCGTCCGAGCGGGCAGTGTCGTTGCTGGCAGACATTCCGATGGTGCAACAGGCGTCACAGGGCATGTCGGAAATCAAGTTGCTGTGTCTGGCGATGGTGTTCGTCTACGCGTTTTTCACCTTCAGTTGGTGTATGCGGCAGTACAACTTCGCGGCCGTGTTGGTTGGCTCGGCGCCGATGATCGGTGAGCGACATGTCTCCGAACAGGAGCGCAAGGCGTTCGCTGCGCGGGCGGCGCGGGTAATATCGATGGCGGCTAACCAGTTCAACTTCGGGCTGCGCTCTTACTACTTCGGCATGACCATGCTGGCGTGGTTTGTCAGCCCTTGGTTGTTCATGCTGATGAGCGCCGGGGTGGTATTGGTTTTGTACCGTCGCGAGTTTCATTCCGACGTTCTCGATGTCATGGTCTATACCCCTACAGAAGCCCCCATTCCCGAGACAAACAAAGAGGTCGCTTGATGAGTATTCCGTTCTGGTGTGTGTTTATCAGTGCGTTGTTGATTTACATCGCGCGTATGCCGGTGGGCAAGGCGATGAAAGAGCAGGGGGGGTACAACAATCACCTGCCGCGCCAGCAGCAGGCGCAACTGACCGGTTACGGTGCGAGGGCGCTGGCGGCTCACCAGAACAGTATCGAAGCTTTCATCCTGTTCGCAGTCGGTGTGTTGATGGCGCACACCACGCAAACGGCAGGCTGGCTGATCGATACATTGGCGATCATCTTCGTGATCGCGCGGATCCTCTACTTGTGGTTCTATCTGGCCGATCTGTCCAAGCTGCGCAGTCTGGTATGGCTAGTTGGTTTAGTCTGTTCGCTGTTGCTAATGATTAGTCCGACTTTTAGAACTGTCTTGCTCTAAGCCGAGCGTGCCGCTAAATCGCAGGCAAAAGAAAACCCGCACTTGGCGGGTTTTCTTTTTTCTGCAGCAAAAAGCGGATTATTGCTTCTTGGCAGCTTCTTCTTGTGCAGCAGCGTTCGATTCAGCCTGAGCTTTGGCAGCTTCGGCGTTTTCTTTCGCAGCGTCGTTCACTTTATCCTGAGCTTTGTTCATGTCTTGCTGAGCTTGTTCAGCATGTTGGTTGGCATCTTGAGCTTTGTCCTCGGATTTTTTATCGCAAGCAGCGAGACCGAGGGAAGCGGTCAACATCAAGGCAATAGCAAAAGTCTTACGCATGGGGTGTTTCTCCTTATGGAAAATAACTACTGGCCTTAAGAACTCGACGCCACAGGTTAAGTTCCTCATTTCTTTCAGATATATAAGTTTGTTTTTACACGGAACTTTTGCTGTATTGCTTACTACTGGCAAAAGGCTCTAACGAGAGTAATTATCAAATGGCCGAAAACCCCGTTTTTGAGCGTGCGACGCGATTTCTATCAGCGTTGCGTCACTGTCAGGTATTGGGTTTGCAGGTGCACAGCGCCTCGAGCGAAGGGCTGACCGTGATCCTGCCGTACAGCCCACAAATCGTCGGCAACCCCGAAACCGGCGTGATCCATGGGGGCGCCATTACTTCATTGATGGACACGGCCTGCGGGATGTCGACGTTGTGCGTGCTGCCGGAATTCGAGGTGTGCCCGACCCTCGACCTGCGCATCGACTACATGCACGCCGCCGAGCCGAACAAGGATGTGTATGGCTTCGCCCAGTGCTATCGCGTGACGACCAATGTGATCTTCGCCCGTGGCTTCGCTTACCAGGATGATCCCGAGCAACCCATCGCCCATGTGGTCGGCACTTTCATGCGCATGGGCAAAGGCCTTAAAGGCACTAAAGGTTTCGGCGGCGCGATCAAGGGAGAAAGTCGGTGAGCGAAGACCTCAAGCAACAACTGCAACAGGCCCATGCAGAGGGTGATTACGCGCCGTTGCTGAAACTGATCCCATACGCAGGCTTGATCGGCATTGAATGCTCGCGAGTCGGCGATGAACTGTTGTTCAAGCTGCCGGCGAACAAGGACAACATTGGTAACCCATTATTGCCGGCAATTCATGGCGGGGTGATTGCCGGATTCATGGAGCTGGCCGCTGCCCTGCATCTGTTGATTTTCACCGGCGCGCCCGGCGTGCCGAAGATCATCGACTTCTCCCTCGATTACTTGCGTGCCGGGCAATTCCGCGATACCTGGGCCAAGTGTCAGGTCTGCCGCCAGGGCCGGCGCGTCGCCAACGTCGCGATCACTGCCTGGCAAAGCACCGAAAGCGAACCGATTGCAACTGCACGTGCGCACTTCAAAATCGATGAGCCCTTGAAATCCTGAACAGCGCCCCAAACTCACAAGACAACCCGCCGCCGACCATTTCGGGTCGCGGCCACTGCCATCTGATTGGAGTTTGATGACCATGAGTGTGGAAACTCAAAAGGAAACCCTGGGCTTCCAGACCGAGGTGAAGCAGCTGCTGCACCTCATGATCCATTCGCTGTATTCCAACAAGGAAATCTTCCTTCGCGAATTGATCTCGAACGCCTCTGACGCTGTCGACAAGCTGCGCTTCGAAGCCCTGGCCAAGCCAGAGTTGCTCGAAGGTGGCGCTGATCTGAAAATCCGTGTGAGTTTCGACAAGGACGCCAAGACCGTCACCCTCGAAGACAACGGTATCGGCATGAACCGTGACGATGTGATCACCCACTTGGGTACCATCGCCAAATCGGGCACTGCCGATTTCATGAAGAATCTCTCGGGCGATCAGAAGAAAGATTCGCACCTGATCGGCCAGTTCGGTGTGGGCTTTTACTCCGCCTTCATCGTTGCCGACCAGGTTGATGTGTACAGCCGTCGCGCCGGCACCCCGGCCAGCGAAGGTGTGCACTGGTCGTCGAAAGGCGAGGGCGAGTTCGAAGTCGCCACCATCGAAAAACCAGAGCGTGGTACCCGCATCGTCCTGCACCTGAAAGCTGCAGAAGACGAATTCGCTGATGGCTGGCGTCTGCGCAACATCATCAAGAAGTACTCCGACCACATCGCTTTGCCGATCGAGCTGCCGAAAGAAGCTGTAGCTGCCGAAGGCGAAGAGGCTCCGGCCGTTGAATGGGAAACCGTCAACCGCGCCAGCGCCCTGTGGACCCGTCCGCGCACTGAGGTGAAGGACGAGGAATACCAGGAGTTCTACAAGCACATCGCTCACGACTTTGAAAACCCGCTGGCCTGGAGCCACAACAAAGTCGAAGGCAAGCTCGAATACAGCTCGCTGCTGTACGTACCGGCCCGCGCACCGTTCGACTTGTACCAGCGTGAAGCGCCGAAAGGTCTGAAGCTGTACGTGCAACGCGTGTTCGTCATGGATCAGGCCGAGTCGTTCCTGCCGCTGTACCTGCGCTTCATCAAAGGCGTGGTCGATTCCAACGACCTGTCGCTGAACGTATCGCGTGAAATCCTGCAGAAAGACCCGATCATCGACTCGATGAAGACCGCGCTGACCAAGCGCGTGCTCGACATGCTGGAAAAACTGGCGAAGAACGAGCCTGAGCAATACAAAGGCTTCTGGAAGAACTTCGGTCAGGTCATGAAAGAAGGCCCGGCAGAAGACTTCGCCAACAAAGAGAAAATTGCCGGTCTGCTGCGTTTCGCATCGACCAACGGCGACGATGGCGAGCAGATCGTCGGTCTGGCTGACTACCTGGCACGCGCCAAGGAAGGTCAGGACAAGATCTACTACCTCACCGGCGAAACCTACGCGCAGGTCAAGAACAGCCCGCACCTGGAAGTCTTCCGCAAGAAAGGCATCGAAGTGCTGCTGCTGACCGACCGTATCGACGAGTGGCTGATGAGCTACCTCAGCGAATTCGACGGCAAGACCTTTGTCGACGTGGCACGCGGTGATCTCGATCTGGGCAACCTGGACTCGGAAGAGGACAAGAAAGCCGCAGAAGAAGTCGCCAAGTCGAAAGAAGGTCTGGTTGAGCGTCTGAAAACCGCGCTGGGCGATTCCGTGGCTGAAGTACGGGTTTCCCATCGTCTGACCGATTCGCCGGCGATTCTGGCCATCGGCGAGCAAGATCTGGGTCTGCAAATGCGCCAGATCCTCGAAGCCAGCGGGCAGAAGGTGCCGGATTCGAAGCCGATCTTCGAATTCAACCCAAGCCACCCGCTGATCGAGAAGCTCGATGGCGAGCAGAGCGAAGAGCGTTTTGGCGACCTGTCGCACATCCTCTTCGATCAGGCAGCATTGGCTGCTGGCGACAGCTTGAAGGATCCGGCCGCTTATGTGCGCCGTCTGAACAAGCTGCTGGTTGAGCTGTCGGTTTAACCAAGTCGTAGAAAAACCCGCTTCGGCGGGTTTTTTCATTCTGGTGTTTAACAAATCAGGAGTCAGAAATGAGCCAAGTCACTGTACGTTCCGTGGTCTATCAGATTGACGGCCAACCTTATGAAGGTCGCCTGGCGTTCGACGCCGAGCACAAAGGTGCGCGTCCGGGTTTGTTGATGGCGCCGAACTGGATGGGTGTCAGCGCTGGTGCCGAAGAAATCGCCAAGTCGGTGGCGGCCGAGGGCTACGTGGTGTTGATTGCTGACGTTTACGGTCAGGCTGTGCGTCCGCAGAACGCTGATCAGGCGGGCGCGGCGATGATGCCGTTGAAGGATGACCGTGCGCTGCTGCGCAAGCGTATGCAGGCGGCGTTCGAGCAGTTGCAGAAGCAGGGTGACGCGGCGGTTGATACTTCGAAACTGGCAGTATTCGGTTTCTGCTTCGGCGGTTGCTGTGCGCTGGATCTGGCGCGCACTGGCGCGCCGGTGAAGGCTGCGGTGTCGTTCCACGGTACGCTGGACTCGCCGAATCCTGCTGATGCGCAGAACATCAAAGGCTCGGTGCTGGTGTTGCACGGTGCTGCCGATCCGTTGGTGCCGAAAGAGCAATTGCCGGCGTTTGAAGACGAGATGAACGCGGCAAATGTCGACTGGCAACTGCTGAGCTACGGCGGTGCGGTGCACTCGTTTACTGACCCGCACGCGAATGTGCCGGGCAAGATGATGTACGACGCGAAGACCGCCAAGCGTGCGTTCAAATCGATGCATGATTTGCTGGATGAAGTGTTCAAGGGCTGAAGCCTGAAAAGCAAAAGCCCCTCACCCTAACCCTCTCCCGGAGGGAGAGGGGACTGATTGGGGGATGCTCAAGGACAATGCCGACCTGATAGCGCATTACCGAATCCATAATCGATAAGGTCTTTCAGGTCGGCGTATAACCTGAGACCACTCGGTCGGCCCCCTCTCCCTCCGGGAGAGGGCTGGGGTGAGGGTAGCTTTTCAGCGTGGTAATTCAATCCGCTCAACTTCCCCCTGCACCGTCGGCCAATCGCCCGCCGCCCATTTACGCCGCGCTTCATCGATCGCCGCCGGATCGCTCGCGACAAAATTCCAGTTGATTCGCCGAGGCCCGTCCAGTGCCGCGCCGCCAAACACCACCGCGTGCACATCGCTTTCGGCAAACAGGCTCATCTCTTCCCCAGCCGGCAACACGACCAGCGCATGCGGCTCAATCGCCTCGCCATTCAACTGAGCATCCCCACTCAGTACATAAACCGCCCGTTCTTCATGCTCGGTCGGAATCAGCAAAGTGGTGGCCGTTTGCATCTTCACTTCTGCATACAACGTAGGAGAAAGCACCGGCACCGGCGATTCCAGGCAAAAGCCTGACCCGGCAATCATCCGGATCTGTACGCCGAGGTTATCGCTGACCGGCAAGGTCGCCGCCGGGTGATGGCTGTAATGCCCCGGACCTTGTTCATGGTCCTTGGGCGATGCCAGCCAGATCTGCAAACCGTGCATCGTGAAACTCTGGTCCCACAACGGCTCAGGCGTGCGTTCAACGTGAGCAATCGCGCTGCCAGCGGTCATCCAGCTGACGTCGCCGGCACTGACTACCTGATCGGAGCCAAGGCTGTCCTTATGCTGGATCTGCCCTTCAAACAAATACGTGAGCGTCGACAGACCGATGTGCGGATGCTGTCGGATGTTCATGCCTTTGCCCGTCGGATAAACCGTCTCGAGCATGTGGTCAAAAAACACGAAAGGCCCGACGCTGCGGCATTTTGCTGACGGCAACGGGCGCAGAATCGGCTGGCCTTCGACGTCTTCGGCGCGCGGGCGGATGATCAGAGGTTGCGTGTCCATGGTGCATTCCAGGCTGAGCGGGTGATGCCAGAAGCATAACCCGCCGCTGGCATGAGGAGGATTACTGGCTATCGAAGCCTTGCGGAGCGTGGGTTTCGATGCTGACGTCGGTGGTGGTCATCAGCTTGTGAATCGGGCAGCGGTCGGCGACGCGCAGCAATTCCTCGCGCTGGGCGTCGGTGAGTACGCCTTTTAGGGTGAGAGTGACGTGCAGGACGTATTTGCCTTTTTGTTCTTCGCTGTTATCGCGTTTGACGTCGACCCCGACGCCGGTCAGCGGAATGTCTTTCTTCTTCGCGTACATCTTCAGGGTCAGGGCTTTGCAGGCGCCGAGGGCCGCATCGAAATAATCGTGCGGCTCAGGCGCCGAGCCTTCGCCTCCGGCAGATTTCGGTACGTCGGCAAACAGTTCGTGATCATCAATCTGTACGGTGTGACGGAAACCTTCAGCGGAGACGGTATTGACGGTAACGGTCATGGGAACCTCACTGGCAGTAGGAAAAGTCGTTCGATCAAAAAGGACCTTGCAGTTATAGAGCATTCCCACCGGTACGCGTTCCACTTTCCTGTGGGATGAACCCTTGTCGTCAGGGCGGGGTCTAGGCTATGCCTACTTCCTGGAGATTACTTGTGTCCCTGTATCGTTTGAGTCTTGCCTGTTTTTTGGTAATTGCCGGCAACGTCAGCGCCCGCGAATACACCTACAGCGATGCGCACCTGCATTACGTGGATTTTTTCCAGGAAAGCGCAGGCATGGCGAAATTGCTGACAGCCATGCAGGACAATTCCATCGAGCATGTGATGATTTCCGGCATTCCGGTCGCCAAGAAGTGGCATGAGGACGAACCCAAGCGTCCGCGCTATTACGCAGGTGATGATGCCGATGCCTATTGGTACAGTGCGACCGACGTGATCGTTGCCGATGCGGTGCAGAAACTGCCAGTCGAGAAACGTCCCTACTTTCATCCGTTCCTCTCGGGCTTCAACCCCAACGACAAGAACTCCGCCGCGCACATCCAGCGCATGCTCGATCTCTATCCGGGGCTGTGGCAGGGCATCGGCGAGGTGTTCACCCGGCATGATGACCTCACGGCGCTGACGTCCGGCGATACGCCGCGCGCCAACAACGAAGCCATGACCAAGATCTATCATCTGGCCGCCGAGAACGATCTGCCGGTGATGCTGCATTCCAACATCACCTCCAAGCGTGAGAAAAATCCGCTCTACCTGAAGGAAATCGAAGAACCGCTGCGTAATCACCCGCACACCCGATTCATCTGGGCACACGCCGGGACCAGCGCGGAGATTCATCGACATCAGACCCAGCTGACATTCCTGCTGCCGACCCTGACGCGCATGCTTGAGGCGTATCCCAATCTTTTTATAGATCTGTCATGGAGCATGCTCACGCCGTATCTGCTGGATGAGCAGGGTAAACCGCGACCGGAATGGCTGGCGTTGGTCGAGAAATACCCCGAACGCTTCATGCTTGGCTCCGATGTGGTGGGACGTTTCAATAAACTCGGTCAGGAAATGCACAGCTTCAAGCCGTTCCTCGATGCGCTGCCGGAGAACATTGCGCGAAAGATCGCGAGAGATAACTTCTTGGCTATCTTGCCGCGAACGGTGTTCAAGTCCGGCAAAACCACGCTGAATCGTTAATGCCGACAGTTCGAAGGATCAAGGCCTTTTGATATCGCCTTTTCGTCTTACGCAAATTTTCACCGGGCCGATACCTTCTAAAGCAACCAGCTGCAGGGTTGATGCAGCGCTTTTGGAAGGAACCAGAGCAATGAGTATCCGTAGTCTCAATATTGCCCCGCGCGCCGGCCTCGGTTTCGGCTTGTTGGCGTTGATGGTATTTGCCTTGGGCGCGTTCGCCCTGCTGCAAATGTCGAACATGCGCGCGCAGTCAGACGAGGTTGATAACAATTGGCTGCCGAGTGTCATGGCGGTCGGTGAGATGAGTCAGGACATGCTGCGCCTGCGCGCATTGACCATGCGCCTGTTGCTCAATCGGGATCCGCAGGCGCTCGAACAGAACGTTGCCAAACTCAATGAACTACGCGGCGTGCTCAGTGAAGCCCAGCAGCGATATGACGTGCTGATCGTACTGCCCGAGGAGCGCAAGCTGTTCGACCGCTTCAAGGTTGCCGAGCACCAGTATCTGGAGTTTCAGGCACAGGTGATGCAGTTGTCGGCGCAGAATCGGGTCGAGGAGGCCGCGACCATTCTCAATGGTCAGATGAGTCCCTTGGCCGATGAAATCGCAGTGCTTTTGCGCGAGCTGGTTGAGCTGAATAAACACAATGCCAATCTCGCCACCGAAGCAGCGCGGCTGGTGTTTACCAATTCGCGGGTTTGGGTCGGGGTGATGATCGGCGTTACCGCGCTGATCACCATAGGCCTGGCCCTGCTGCTGACGCGCAGCATCGTGCTGCCGCTGGCGCAATCGCTGGGTGTCGCCGAGGTGGTGGCCGGTGGTGATCTGACTGGCGATATCAGCATCAGTGGCAAGGACGAGCCGGCGCGACTGCTGCACGCACTCAAGAGCATGCAGCACAACCTGCGCGACACGATTCGGCAAATCTCCGAGTCCTCCAGCCAGTTGGCCTCGGCGTCGGAGGAGCTGAGTTGCGTCACGGAAGACGCTACGCGCGGGTTGCACCAGCAGAGCCTGGAAATCGAACAGGCGGCTACGGCGGTCAATCAGATGACGGCCGCAGTGGAGGAAGTGGCAAGCAATGCCGTGGCCACCTCCGAGGCGTCTCGTGAATCCGATCGCATTGCCCAGCATGGCCGCGAGCAGGTGCATCAAACGGTGCTGTCCATTGAGTCGCTGGCCGATGATGTGACAGCCAATGCGAGTCAGGTGGAAGATCTGGCGCAGAAGGTCTACAGCATCAGCAAAGTGCTGGATGTGATTCGTTCGATTGCCGAGCAGACCAATCTGCTCGCTTTGAATGCTGCGATTGAGGCGGCGCGGGCCGGTGATGCCGGGCGCGGTTTTGCCGTGGTGGCGGATGAGGTGCGGGCGTTGGCCCATCGCACGCAGCAGTCGACCCAGGAAATCGAGCAGATGATTGGCGGCATTCAGCAGGGCACCGATTCGGCGGTCAGTTCGATGCAGCAGAGTAATGTGCGCGCGCGTTCGACGCTGGAGCTGGCCAAGGCTGCCGGGACTGCACTTGAAGAGATCGCCTCGGCATTCACGCTGATTAACGAGCGTAATCTGGTGATCGCCAGTGCCTCGGAGGAGCAAGCGGCGGTGGCGCGCGAGGTGGATCGCAATCTGATGAACATCCGCGATCTGGCGATGCAGACCTCGGCGGGTGCCAATCAGACCAGTGCGGCGAGTCAGGAGTTGTCGCGGTTGGCGGTGGATTTGAACAGCATGGTGGCGAAGTTTTCGGTTTGAGTTTCGCCTTCAAAAGCCCCTCACCCTAGCCCTCTCCCAGAGGGAGAGGGGACCGACCGTGCGATGCTTTGTATATAAGTCGACCTGAAACTGCCTGGGTGAATCCATAATCGACTCGATCATGCAGGTCGATGCATGGCGCCAGACAACTCGGTCGGCTCCCTCTCCCTCGGGAGAGGGCTGGGGTGAGGGGCGAGCCAGGCACAAATCTCCAATCCAGCAGACAAAAAAAGCCCCGCTTTCGCGAGGCTCTTTGATGTAGTGGCGGATCAGCTGCCTTTAACGGTTTTGCCGTTGACGGTGCCGTCCTGGAGCATGATGTTGTACTCCTTGCCGTCGGTTTCAACCTGTTGCAGGCGAACCAGCAGGTAATCCCAGTCCTTGGCGAACCACAGCACGGTGGTGCGCTTGCTTTGTGTCGGGTCGCGTACGCGCTCGACCTTGATCGCATCGATCTTGCCAGCCTTGGTCTCGACTTTTTCCGAGCCCAGCACGCGGAAGTCGTAGGTATCGACCTCACCATCATCGACCACTTGATAACTCATGGTCTTCTTGCCAGCAGCGACGTCATGCTGCAGCGCCAGCTGATAGGTGGACTTGTCGACCATGCCACGGTTCAACGGGATTTTCACCGCGTCGCCACGGTCGGTGCCGGTGACCATTTTGCTGTTCCAGTCGAAATCCAGATCAGCCTTTTTCGCTTTGCCCAGACCACCACGTTCAAAGTGGTAGGACTGCGGCAGCAAAGTGTCCTTGTCCAGGGTCAGGGTGCTTTCTTCCGTCAGGCTGGCGATCATCATCGAGGCCTTGAAGCTGAGCTTCCAGACACCGTTGGCTTCCTTGACCAGGCTGCGCTCGGCAGTGCCGCTCATAGGCAACTGCTTCCAGTCGGCGGTGTAGCTGGCGGAGAACGGTTGAAGGTCCGCTGCCTGCGCGAAAGGCAGGGCGAGCAGAGCGCAAGCGAAGAGCAGGGCGCGACGCATAATATCTCCTAGTTTCGAATCAAGTGGCCGCTGGCCGCGAGTAACTGTCCGTCGAGTAAAGCACCGTGCTCACCGAGTGCCAGTCTGCCCTCGGCGAACCAGCGAACTGCCATCGGGTAGATCAGGTGTTCCTGAACGTGTACTCGCTGCGCCAGACTCTGCGGCGTGTCGTGCAACTCTACCGGTAATACTGCTTGTACGACCAGTGGTCCGCCATCGAGTTCCTCGGTGACGAAGTGCACGGAGCAGCCATGCTCAGTGTCACCGGCCTCCAGCGCGCGCTGATGAGTGTGTAACCCTTTGTATTTGGGTAGCAGCGACGGGTGGATGTTGAGCAGGCGACCCTGGTAGTGGCGAACGAAATCAGCGCTGAGAATGCGCATGAAGCCGGCCAGCACCACAAGTTTCGGATTGAATTCGTCGATCAGTTCGATCAGAGCAGCATCGAAGGCCTCGCGACCTTCGAATGCCTTGTGATCCAGCGAGCGGGTAGCGATACCCGCGTCACTGGCGCGTTGCAGGCCGTAGGCGTCGGCGCGATTGGAAATCACTGCAGCGATGCGGACCGGGTTGTCGCCGGTCCGCGTGCTGTCGATCAGAGCCTGCAAGTTACTGCCGGTGCCGGACAACAGCACCACGACATTACAGGTTGCGGACATTAATGAGCCTTAAGGTTCTGCAGATCAACCTGGGCAGCGCCTTCAGCGGCAGCAGCGATCTGGCCGATGACCCAAGGCTGCTCGCCAGCGTCACGCAGGGTGTTCAGCGCAACTTCTACGTGCTCCTGAGCCACGCAGATGACCATGCCGACGCCGCAGTTCAGCACGCGGTGCATCTCGGTCTCGTCAACGTTGCCTTTTTCTTGCAGCCAGTCGAACACGGCAGGGCGAGTCCAGCTAGCCACGTCAACCACGGCCTGAGCGCCTTTTGGCAGAACGCGCGGGATGTTGTCGAGCAGGCCGCCACCGGTGATGTGGGCCATGGCTTTGACGGCGCCGGTGTCTTTGATCAGCTTGAGCAGCGGCTTCACGTAGATGCGGGTCGGGGCCATCAGCAGGTCGGTCAGCGGTTTGCCGTCGAGCTGGATGTTTTCGATGTCGGCGCCGGAAACTTCGATGATCTTGCGGATCAGCGAGTAGCCGTTGGAGTGCGGGCCGGACGATGGCAGCGCGATCAGCGCGTCACCGGTGGCGACTTTCGAGCCGTCGATGATTTCCGATTTTTCCACGACGCCGACGCAGAAGCCGGCCAGGTCGTAGTCTTCGCCTTCGTACATGCCTGGCATTTCAGCGGTTTCACCGCCGACCAGCGAGCAACCCGACAGTTCGCAGCCAGCGCCTATGCCGGTGACAACCTGGGCAGCGGTGTCGACATTGAGTTTGCCGGTGGCGTAGTAGTCGAGGAAGAACAGTGGCTCGGCGCCGCACACCACGAGGTCGTTGACGCACATGGCAACCAGGTCGATGCCGATGCTGTCGTGCTTGTTCAGGTTCAGCGCCAGACGCAGCTTGGTGCCAACGCCGTCGGTGCCGGACACCAGCACTGGCTGCTTGTAGCCGGCCGGGATTTCGCAGAGGGCGCCGAAACCGCCCAGGCCGCCCATGACTTCCGGGCGCGCAGTGCGCTTGGCGACGCTCTTGATGCGTTCGACCAATGCTTCACCGGCGTCGATGTCTACACCGGCGTCCTTGTAGCTCAGGGAGGGTTGCTTGCTCATGATCCAGGCCTTTAGGGGAGGGGATTCAGGGGTAACGACCGAGTTCAGCGGGAACTTCGAAATCGTGGGGGCGATGGCCTCACGCGAGTTTCGAGGTGCCCGGCTGTTGCCGGTCTGCGAAGGCGCGCGATTTTATCAGGCTTGAGGGGCAGCGGCCATCCTCGCACCGACGGGCAGGGCCATATCAGCGGAAATTTTTTGCAATTGAGGTGTATGAACGCCTGTATAAGGTGGGGCGATTAACCGTCTATCGTTATCACTGTGCAAAAACTTACCGCTGTCGTGTGAATGTTTGGTGCTGGCAGATTGTCACAGCCTTGCTCAACCGGTTCACGCGGCGTGTTCCAGCCGCTCCTGTCGACGGGAATTCTCCATGCGTTTTTGTAAATTGTTGTTTGTGGGTTGTTTGTCTCTGATCAGCCTGGCGAGTCACGCCGAAAACCTCAAAGGCCTTTATCAAGTGCGCGAGCCGGTCAACGGTCAGGCGCCGGAAGAACGTGATCGCGCCACGCAGGCAGCGCTCGATACCCTGGTGTTGCGCCTGACGGGTGATCCCAAAGCCCCGCAGAGTCCGGGGCTGGCGGCGATTCGCAAGGATCCGCAGCAAATCATCAGTCAGTTCGGTTTTGATGCCGGGCCACCGGAGGTGCTGAAGGTCGATTTCGATCCGGCGACCACCGAGCAGGCGTTGCGGCGTGCCGGGTTGTCCGTGTGGGGCGCCAGTCGCCCGTCGATTCTGAGCTGGTGGCTGAACGATTCGGCTGAAGGTTCGAGTCTGGTCGGTGATGGTCAGGCTGCTGCGGCGCCGTTGCGTACGGCCGCGCAACACCGCGGCTTGCCGTTGCGTCTGCCGCTGGCTGATTTGAGTGAGCAGTTGGTTGCCACTGCGCCAGCGCTTGAGGGCACGGATCCGGCGCCACTGCGCGGTGCTTCCGAACGCTACAACGCTGACGCTTTGCTGGCAGTGCATGCCCGCGAAGAAGGTGGACAGTGGCAAGCCAAGTGGCACTTGTGGCTGGGCGATCAGAAAGAGGCGGGCAGTGTGCAGGGCGCCGATCAGGCTGCTGTCGCGGACGCGGTGATGCTGGCGGTGGCTGAGCGTCTGGCGCCACGTTTCGTGGCCAAACCCGGCACTTCGGGTCAGCAGACCCTGGAAGTGCAAGGTATGAATCTTGAGCATTACGCAGCGCTGTTACGGTTACTCGAACCGTTTGGCGTGCGTCTGCAAAGTGTTGACGGCGATCGCATCGTCTATCGGGTCAATGGCAGTGCCGATCAGATTCGTGCGCAGTTGTCGCTGGCGAAGTTGCAGGAGTTGCCGGCCGAGGCGCCGGTTCCGGTGGTGCCGCCACAGCCTGCGGTTGCAGGTGCCGCACCGGTCGCGGCTTCGGCCCCGACCCCGGCGGCACCGTCGTTGCGGTTCCGTTGGTAAGTCTTTCCTTATATAGAAGCAACAGGAGTGGTACATGGCCGATACGCGGCGTTGGTTCTGGCTCGGTGGGGTTGTCCTGCTTTGCGCATTTGTATGGTTGCTGCACCCGATCCTTACGCCGTTTCTGGTGGCGCTGCTGCTGGCTTATCTGTTCGACCCGCTGGTGGATCGCCTGGAGCGGCTCGGTTTGTCGCGAACCTGGGGCGTGATCGCGGTGTTTGCCTTGTTCACGTTGATCGTCACGGCGTTGCTGCTGGTGTTGGTGCCGATGCTCGCCAAGCAGTTACTGCGTTTGTACGAACTGGCGCCGCAAATGCTCGACTGGCTGCAACACACGGCGTTGCCGTGGGCGCAGGCGAAGCTGGGGCTGTCGGATGGTTTCTGGAAGTTCGACAAGGTCAAAGCGGCGATCAGCGAACACATGGGCCAGACCACCGACATCGTCAGTGTGGTGCTGAGCCAGGCCACGGCATCGAGCCTGGCGCTGATCGGTCTGCTTGCGAATCTGGTATTGATCCCGGTGGTAAGTTTCTACTTGCTGCGCGACTGGGACGTGATGATGGCCAAGATCCGCAGCCTGCTGCCGCGTGATCGGGAAGAGACCATCGTATCGCTGGCCGGCGAATGTCATGAGGTACTGGGCGCGTTTGTTCGCGGTCAGTTGTTGGTGATGGTGGCGCTGGGCGTGATCTACGCAGCGGGCCTGATGATTGTCGGGCTGGAATTGGGGCTATTGATCGGTCTGATCGCGGGTCTGGCGGCGATCGTGCCGTACATGGGCTTCGTGATTGGTATTGGCGCGGCGCTGATTGCCGGGTTGTTCCAGTTCGGTGGCGACCTGTACCCGATGGTCGGGATCGTCGCGGTGTTCATGGTCGGTCAGGCGCTGGAAGGCATGGTGCTGACACCGTTGCTGGTGGGCGATCGTATCGGTCTGCACCCGGTGGCGGTGATCTTTGCGATTCTGGCCGGCGGCGAGCTGTTCGGTTTCACCGGCGTGTTGCTGGCGTTGCCAGTGGCGGCGGTGATCATGGTGCTGGTGCGCCATGTGCACGATTTGTACAAGGACTCTGACATTTATAGCGGTATGGACGAACCGGAGTTGTAATCGGGCGGGGCGGCCCGGCGAATAGCCGGGTTGGCCCGCGTCCTGCAGGCGCTGGCGCCAAAGAATCTGCCATAAAACCAGCGTGTTAACGCAAACCTTTGATTTTGCTTGGACTCTGTCGCATTGTGCGCTCAGCTTCACGGGTATAAACTTCGCAAACTTTACACAGAGGCCACTAACGGTTCCTTGAGAACTGTTCAGTCAGCATGAAACCGATTCAGCTGCCCCTAGGTGTGCGTCTGCGTGACGACGCCACCTTCATCAACTACTACCCAGGCGCCAATGCCGCTGCACTCGGCTATGTCGAGCGTCTATGCGAAGCCGACGCCGGTTGGACAGAAAGCCTGATCTACCTGTGGGGCAAGCACGGCGTAGGGCGTACGCATCTGTTGCAGGCGGCGTGTCTGCGATTCGAGCAGATGGGCGAGCCGGCGGTGTACTTGCCGTTGGCCGAGTTGATGGATCGCGGCGTCGAAATCCTCGATAACCTTGAACAGTACGAACTGGTTTGCCTGGATGACTTGCAGGTGATCGCCGGCAAGGCTGACTGGGAAGAGGCGATGTTTCATCTGTTCAACCGTCTGCGTGACAGCGGTCGGCGCTTGCTGATTGCCGCTTCCACTTCTCCGCGTGAATTGCCGGTCAAACTGGCTGACTTGAAATCGCGCCTGACGCTGGCGCTGATTTTCCAGATGCGTCCGCTTTCCGATGAAGACAAATTGCGCGCCTTGCAATTGCGCGCGTCGCGTCGCGGTCTGCACCTGACCGATGAGGTCGGGCATTTTATTCTGACTCGCGGCACCCGCAGCATGAGTGCGCTGTTTGATTTGCTTGAACAGCTCGATCAGGCCTCTTTGCAGGCTCAACGCAAGCTGACAATTCCCTTTCTGAAAGAAACGCTAGGCTGGTAACGGCGCGGCTTTCAGCGTGTCTCGGCATATTTCAGGCGCCAGAAAATCCGCTTTCCTGCAGGGTGTGCAGGCCGCGTATCGATTCAAATGGGCTTAAGCGCTTAGATGTAAACGAGAAACCGAGAAGTCACAAAAAGATCGATTGAATTTGCAAATGAGGTTGATAGCGGGCATAGTCTCGGCTTCTTTACAACTATCAGCCACGGTCGTGCCCATGCTAAAGCGCTTCGCACCCCTCGTGCCTCTCGCACTCGTCACCCTGTTGTACGGTTGCGCTGCTCATTCTCCAGTTCAAGAGCAGCCTCAACAGGTTAAAAATTCTGCCACGGCCCAGTCTTCCGTTATTTACCAGGAAGAGCTGGACACCGAAAAAGAACTCAATGAATTCAATGGCAAGAAGCCTTATCAGCTTCCTGTTCTGGCCGACAGCATCCTCGAGCGCGGCATGTCCCTGATCGGTACCCGTTACCGTTTCGGCGGTACCTCTGAAGCCGGTTTCGATTGCAGCGGTTTCATCGGCTACCTGTTCCGCGAAGAAGCCGGCATGAACCTGCCGCGCTCGACTCGCGAAATGATCAACGTCGATGCGCCACTGGTCTCGCGCAGCAACCTTGAGCCGGGCGATTTGCTGTTCTTCGCCACCAACGGTCGTCGCGGTCGTGTCAGTCACGCCGGGATCTACCTCGGTGACAACCAGTTCATCCACTCCAGCAGTCGTCGCAGCGGCGGTGTTCGCATCGACAGCCTGGGTGACAGCTACTGGAGCAAGACTTTCATCGAAGCGAAACGCGCATTGGCCAACGCTCCGACTGTAGTCACTGCTCGCAAGTAATCCTCCGTTGTCGCTGCGTTCGCGGCGACAATCGGGCTTCCGGCAACGGAGTAGACGTATACTTTACAAGGTGAAGTTAAAGTCTTACTTGAAGTTTGCCGCGTAGCCGCTAGAATCCTGAATCTATATTGATGGCAAACCGCCTGCGTGCTCACGCAGGCGGTTTTCTTTTCTGTCCATCGGCAGAAAAAGCCGCAGCCAGATCAGGATGTTCTGCTTATGACGATGTCGGCCCGCCTCACATTGATGCTCTGCGTAGCGCTGCTCAGCGCCTGCGCCAGTCGCACACCGCCACCTGCGCCGGTGGTTCGCGCGCCGGTCGTGTTCGGCCCCTCTCAGGCTTTTTCGCCGGCTGCTGAAGACGTGCTGTTTCGCGCGCTTGGCCTGGTCGGCACGCCTTATCGCTGGGGCGGCAACACGCCGGATTCGGGTTTTGATTGCAGTGGGCTGATCGGGTTTGTCTACCGTGATGCGGCGGGGATTTCACTGCCACGCTCCACGCGCGAAATGATCGTCATGCAGGCGCCGAACGTTGGCAAAGAAGGTTTGCAGACTGGCGACCTGATTTTCTTCGCCACCAATGGCGGCTCGCAGGTCAGTCATGCGGGGATCTACGTCGGAGAAGGGCGCTTTGTGCACGCACCGGCCACCGGTGGCACGGTGAAGCTGGACAGTCTGTCGAAGGCGTATTGGCAGAAGGCTTATCTGAGTGCCAAGCGGGTGTTGCAGCCGGAGCATCTGGCGCATAACCCGTAGTAAAAATCGCAGCCGTTCTAGTGTGGGAGCGAGCCTGCTCGCGAAAGCGGTGTATCAGACAACTCAATGGAGGCTGACACTATGCATTCGCGAGCAGGCTCGCTCCCACAGTTGTTTCAGGTCACATTCAACATCACTTCGTGGCTGAGACTCGCCACACCTTGTTACCAACATCATCCGCCACCAGCAGACCACCCTGCTGATCGATCACCACGCCCACTGGCCGGCCCAATGCATTCTCGTCCTTGTCGAGGAAGCCGGTCAGGACATCCACCGGTTTGCCGCTCGGCTTGCCGCCGGTAAACGGCACGAAAATCACTTTGTAGCCACTGTGCGGTTTGCGGTTCCACGAGCCGTGCTGGCCGATAAAGGCACCTTCCTTGAACTGCGCCGGAAGGTTGTTGCCCTCAGCGAACGTCAGGCCCAAAGACGCAGTGTGCGGTCCGACGGCGTAATCCGGGGCAATGGCTTTGGCCACCAGCTCAGGCTTTTGTGGCGACACACGCACATCGACATGCTGACCGTAGTAACTGAACGGCCAGCCATAGAAACCGCCATCCTTCACAGAGGTGATGTAGTCCGGCACCAGATCACTGCCGATCTCGTCGCGCTCATTCACTGCTGTCCACAGCGCGCCACTTTTCGGCTCCCAGGCCAGGCCATTGGGGTTGCGGATGCCTGAGGCGAAGATGCGGTGATTACCGGTCGCCCGATCGACTTCCCAGATCGCCGCGCGGCCTTCTTCTTTATCCAGACCATTTTCGCCGACGTTGCTGTTCGAGCCGACCGTGACGTACAGCTTGCTGCCGTCCTTGCTGGCAATGACGTTTTTGGTCCAGTGGTGATTCAGCGTGCCGCCGGGCAAATCGACAACTTTGATTGGCTGCGACTTGATCTCGGTCGCGCCGGGTTCGTAGTTGAAGCGCAGCAGGCGATCAGTATCGGCGACGTACAGGTCGTTGCCGACCAGCGTCATACCGAAAGGTGAGTTGAGGTTTTGCAGGAACACCGTGCGCGTCTCAGCGACGCCATCGTGATCGGCGTCACGCAGCAAAGTGATGCGATTCGGGCTCGGCACGCCCGCGCCAGCTTTACCCATGACTTTCTTCATCACCCAGCCACGAATGCCGCTGCTGTCATCAGGCTTCGGCGGGGCGTTGGTTTCCGCCACCAGAACGTCGCCGTTGGGCAGCACATAGAGCCAGCGCGGATGATCGAGGCCTTCGGCGAATGCTGCGACCTGAGTGCCGGCGGCCGCGGTCGGTTTGCCGCCCTCGGGCCAACCGATCGCCGGGGCGATGTTCACCGTCGGGATCAGGGTCTTGTTCGGTTCGGGCAGTTTCGGTGACGGGCCGGTGCCGTCGGAGACTTGCAGGCTGGAGGTTTCACCGCAGGCGGCGAGCCCTCCGGCGAAGGCGATGACAAAAACGAGCTGGGGCTTGCGCATTGCTGATCTTCCCTATGAATGCATTCCTAATCATAGACGAGGGCGCAAGCCCGATGGTTCAACTGCTCAGCCGCGGGCTTCCTTGAACAGCACGGCAATGCCCGGGTGATAGTTGCCTGCTTCGCTGCGCAATTTGCGATAGGCGTAAGGGAAATACCAGGCGACAGCGCAAGTGTGTTCCTTTTGCAGGTCGTCGACCATGTCCTGCAGCTCTTCGGGGCTGGCGCTGTGCTGGGCTTTTTGCGGCGCGACAAACAGGCAGCCGAGCTTGAGGTCGCTGGCATAACTGATGCGTTTGGCGTCGTTGGTGATGTCGAGCAGGGCTTGGGTCAGGTTGAGGTTGGTAACCTTTGGCCAGCGCTGGGTGGCCTGGATAAAGGCGCGGTCTTCGGCGCCGGCGAGGAGCAGATCCGCGCGGGCATTGCGCTCGCCTTCTTCATTCTGTTTGCGCGTGACAGTGTCGTTCAAAGTGACCAGCTCGGCCATCCAGGCCGCCGCCGAGAGCAATCCGAGATTGGCTTTCTCGTCGTGCCAGTAAGGGGTGTCGCTGTCGCCGCGCACGGCGTTGTAACGGTCGATACAGTCAAACCAGCGTTCAAGCACCGGGCGCAGGAATTCCAGGCGCGGGTTGCTGATGATCATGCCTTGCATCGTCATCATCCTTTATTGTTGTGGTAGGCTTTTCGGGAAAAGCATGGCTCTTTGATATCACTTGTATCAGTGTGGCACAAGATTGGCGGCAGATAATTGATCGGCGGCAGTTATTCGCCCGATGGCCGCCTCTTTAATTGACGCTCCACCCCCAACCCTCTAACCTTCGCGGCTTGTTTCAGGTGCTCTGTGACCTGCGTCGACAGAGTGAAACAGGGAAGCCGGTGAGGGTTGTCTTCAAGCGAAGAACTACCACGATCCCGGCGCTGCCCCCGCAACGGTAAATGAGTGAAAACTGCGCCTTGAGCCACTGCCTCGAAAGAAGCGGGAAGGCGCGCAGTCAGGCCAACGCCGCTCATGAGCCCGGAGACCGGCCTGATCCATCCAGCGGCATCACGGTGGGCGATGCCAGGCTTTTTGCCGTCTATTCTTGTGCCTGCCCGCCGTTATCCAGCCTCAACGGAGAGCTCCCCATGACTGATTCCCCCGAGCGCGACGAACGCCATCTGGCGCGTATGCAGCGCAAAAAAGCCGTGATCGACGAACGCATCGCCAACTCGCCTGACGAGTGTGGCCTGGTGCTGGTGCTGACCGGCAACGGCAAAGGCAAAAGCAGCTCGGCGTTCGGCATGCTCGCCCGCGCCATGGGCCACGGCATGCAGTGCGGCGTGGTGCAGTTCATCAAGGGCCGTAACAGCACCGGCGAAGAATTGTTTTTCCGCCGCTTCCCCGAGCAGGTGCGCTTCCACGTGATGGGCGAAGGCTTCACTTGGGAAACCCAGGATCGTCAGCGCGACATCGCCGCTGCCGAAGCGGCGTGGGCCGTCTCCCGCGAACTGCTGCGCGATCCGTCGATCGGGCTGGTGGTGCTCGACGAATTGAACATCGCCCTCAAGCACGGCTACCTCGATCTCGATCAGGTGCTCAGCGATTTGCAGGCGCGTCCGCCGATGCAGCACGTGATCGTCACCGGTCGCGCGGCCAAGCCGGAAATGATTGAAATGGGCGACACCGTGACTGAAATGGGCATGCTCAAACACGCCTTCCAGGCCGGCATCAAAGCGCAGAAAGGCGTCGAACTTTGAATCAACCACGTCACTGCCCGGCGGTACTTATCGCCGCGCCGGCCTCCGGTCAGGGCAAGACTACCGTCACCGCCGCGCTCGCCCGTTTGCATCGCAATCAGGGGCGCAAGGTGCGCGTGTTCAAATGCGGCCCGGACTTTCTCGACCCGATGATTCTCGAGCGCGCCAGCGGTGCGCCGGTGTATCAATTGGATATGTGGATGGTCGGCGAGCAGGAAAGTCGTCGTCTGTTGTGGGAAACCGCCGCCGAGGCGGATCTGATTCTGATTGAAGGCGTGATGGGTCTGTTCGACGGCACGCCATCCAGCGCTGATCTGGCGCGGCACTTCGGTGTGCCAGTGCTCGGGGTGATTGACGGAACGGCGATGGCGCAGACCTTTGGTGCGCTGGCACTGGGCTTGGCGAAGTATCAGCCGGACCTGCCGTTTGCCGGCGTGTTGGCCAATCGTGTCGGCACCTTGCGTCATGCGCAATTGCTCGAAGGTAGCCTTACTGAAGGTTTGCGCTGGTACGGCGCACTGTCCCGCGAGACCGGTATCGAACTGCCGAGCCGCCATCTCGGCCTGGTCCAGGCCAGCGAACTGAATGACCTCGATGTGCGTCTCGACGCCGCTGCCGACGCTCTCGCCAGCAGCTGTGAGGTAGCGCTGCCACCGGCGGTTGAGTTCGCCGCGCCTGACATCATCGCTGTCGAGCCACTGCTGAAGAATGTACGAATCGCCGTCGCCCGTGATGAAGCGTTTGCCTTCACCTACGGCGCGAGTCTCGATCTGTTGCGGGCGATGGGCGCCGAGTTGAGTTTCTTCTCGCCGATCCGTGACACGCAATTACCTGAAGCGGACAGCGTGTATCTGCCCGGTGGTTATCCGGAGTTGCACCACGTTGCGCTGGCGCAGAACACCGCGATGGTTGAAGCGATTCGCGCGCATCATGCAGCGGGTAAACCGTTGCTCGCTGAATGTGGCGGGATGCTGTATCTGCTCGATTCGCTGACGGACGTTGAAGGCACTCGCGCCGAACTGGTCGGCCTGCTTAAGGGCGATGCGGTGATGCAGAAGCGTCTGGCGGCGTTGGCGTTGCAAGCGGTCGATCTGCCGGAGGGCTCGCTGCGTGGGCACACTTATCATCATTCCCTGACCACCACCGAACTGACGCCGATTGCCCGTGGCTTGAGCCCGAATGGCGGGCGCGGTGCTGAGGCGGTTTATCGGGAAGGGCGGATGACGGCTTCTTATGTGCACTTCTATTTTCCGTCGAATCCGACTGCGATTGCCGCGTTGTTTGCGCCAGACCGTGAGGCCGCCTTCGCGAGCAAGCTCGCTCCCACAGGGGATCGCGTTTCTTGAGCAAGCACCCCGTCCAATGTGGGAGCGAGCTTGCTCGCGAAGAGGCCATGACCGACAACACATTTTCCGAAGCCGAACGCGAAGCGGTTTATCGAGCCATCGCCGAACGCCGCGACATGCGCCACTTCACTGGCGGCACGGTCGAGCCGAAGCTGCTGCGCCGACTACTGGAAGCCGCCCACCAGGCCCCGAGTGTCGGCCTGATGCAGCCCTGGCGCTTCATCCGCATCAGCGACCGCAGCCTGCGCGGGCAGATCCAGAACCTCGTGGAAGAAGAACGCGTGCGCACCGCTGAAGCCCTCGGCGAGCGCAGTGACGAGTTCATGAAGCTCAAGGTCGAAGGCATCAACGACTGCGCCGAAGTGCTGGTCGCGGCGCTGATGGATGATCGCGAAAAACACATTTTCGGGCGCCGCACGCTGCCGGAAATGGACATGGCGTCGTTGTCTTGTGCGATCCAGAATCTGTGGCTGGCCTCGCGCGCCGAAGGCCTCGGCATGGGTTGGGTTTCACTGTTCGAGCCTCAGGCACTGGCTGATCTTTTGAAGTTGCCCGAAGGCGCAAAACCTCTGGCGGTTTTATGTCTGGGTCCGGTCAAGGAATTCTATCCGGCGCCGATGCTGGTACTCGAAGGGTGGGCGCAGGCGCGTCCGCTCAATGAGTTGCTGTTTGAGAATTATTGGGGAGTGAGTCAATGAGTGTGGCGTTGTTGAGTGTCGCTGCGGTTGCGCTGGATGCGCTGCTCGGTGAACCGAAACGCTGGCATCCGCTGGTGGCGTTCGGCAATTTTGCCGGGCGCATCGAGCAACGTTTCAACGCCGGTGGTCGTGGCTGGCGCAGCCATGGCGTCACCGCGTGGGTGATCGCGGTGCTGCCGCTGACCTTGCTCGCCACGGCGTTTTCCTGGGCGCCGTACGTGGGTTGGGTCGTCGAGATTCTCGCGTTGTATTGCGCCCTCGGCATGCGCAGCCTCGGCGAGCATGTCGCGCCGGTCGCCGCCGCGTTGCGCGCGGAAGATCTGGACGAGGCGCGCAAACGCGTCGGCTATCTGGTCAGCCGCCAGACCGATGAACTCGACAGCACCGCCGTCGCCCGCGCCGCCACCGAATCGGTGCTGGAAAACGGCAGTGACGCGGTGTTCGCCGCGCTGTTCTGGTTTGTCGTGGCGGGTGCGCCGGGCGTGGTGCTCTATCGCTTGAGCAATACGCTCGATGCGATGTGGGGCTATCGCAACGAACGCTTCGAGCGTTTCGGTTGGGCGGCGGCGAAAATCGACGACGTGCTCAACTACATTCCTGCGCGTCTGGTGGCGTTGACCTACGCGCTGCTCGGCAAAACCCGACTCGCGCTGAAGTGCTGGCGCACCCAGGCGCCGCAATGGGACAGCCCCAACGCCGGTCCGGTGATGGCGGCCGGCGCTGGTGCACTGGGCGTGGAATTGGGTGGGCCGGCGATTTACCACGGCGAACTTCACGACCGTCCTCAGCTTGGCGAGGGCGCAGCGGCTGACGCAGATTCCATTGATCGTGGCTGGCAATTGGTCCAGCGCGGCGTATGGTTATGGCTGCTGATTCTCTGCGTGGGGGCTGAATTCTATGCTTGAGCACGGTGGCCGGCTGCGCAAGGCGGCACTCGATTACGGCATCGCCGAAGCGGATTGGCTCGACCTGTCCAGCGGCCTCGCGCCATGGCCATTTCCGATTCCGGACATCCCGCTGCGCGCCTGGGCGCGTTTGCCGGAAACCGACGACGGTCTGGAACAAGCTGCGTGCGATTACTACGGTGCCGCGCAGGTGCTGCCGGTGGCCGGTTCGCAGATGGCTATCCAGTTGCTGCCGCGTTTGCGCCGCGCCGGCAAAGTCGGCGTGTTGTCACCGTGTTATGCCGAACATGCCGAAGCCTGGCGCCGCAGCGGCTATATTGTGCGCGAAGTGCTGGAGCAGGAAGTCGAGTTCTTTCTCGACAGCCTCGATGTGCTGGTGGTGGTCAATCCGAACAACCCGACCGGCCTGAGTCTGACCCCGGCACGCCTGCTCGACTGGCATGCGCGGCTCGCCCGGCGCGGTGGCTGGCTGGTGGTCGATGAAGCCTTTATGGACAACACGCCGCAACTGAGCCTGGCGCCGCATGCGCATCAAGTCGGGCTGATCGTGTTGCGTTCGTTCGGCAAGTTTTTCGGCCTCGCCGGCGTGCGTCTGGGTTTTGTGCTAGCCGAGCGCAAGTTGCTCAAGCTGCTCGCCGAACAGGTCGGGCCATGGGCGGTGAGTGGGCCGACGCGGGTGCTCGGTCAGGCCTGTCTGCAAGACACCGAAGGGCACACACGCCAACGGATTCGCAGCGATGAGGCCAGTGAGCGGCTGGTGGCGCTGCTTGAACGCTACGGCTTCAAGCCGCAGGGCGGTTGCGCGCTGTTCCAGTGGCTGATCACCGAACACGCCGAGGCGTTGCACGGGTTCATGGCCCGTCGCGGCATTCTCCTGCGCATCTTTACCCACAACAGCAGTTTGCGTTTTGGCCTGCCCGCCGACGCGGCTGAAGAGGCGCGTCTCGAACACGCTTTAAGCGCTTTCGCCAAGGACCACCCATGACCACCCTGATGGTGCAAGGCACCACCTCCGATGCCGGTAAAAGCACACTGGTGACGGCGCTGTGCCGCTGGGCGACCCGCCAAGGTGTCGCGGTCGTCCCGTTCAAGCCGCAGAACATGGCGCTCAACAGCGCGGTGACCGCTGATGGCGGTGAGATTGGCCGCGCGCAAGCGGTGCAGGCGCAAGCGGCATTTCTCGATCCGCACACCGACATGAACCCGGTGCTGCTCAAGCCGAACAGCGACACCGGCGCACAAGTGATCATCCATGGTCGCGCCGTGACTTCGATGAATGCCGTGGCTTATCACGACTACAAAGCCATCGCCATGAAAGCGGTGCTCGCATCCCACGAACGGCTCAGCGCTACGTATCCACTGGTGATGGTTGAAGGCGCAGGCTCGCCGGCAGAGATCAATCTGCGCGCTGGCGACATCGCCAACATGGGGTTTGCCGAGGCGGTGGATTGCCCGGTGCTGCTGATCGCCGACATCAATCGCGGCGGGGTTTTCGCGCATCTGGTCGGCACCTTGGAGTTGCTCTCGCCGAGTGAACAGGCGCGGGTCAAAGGTTTCATCATCAACCGTTTTCGCGGCGACATCGCCTTGCTGCAACCGGGCCTTGACTGGCTGGAACAGCGTACCGGCAAACCGGTGGTGGGCGTATTGCCCTACGTGATGGATCTGCATCTGGAAGCCGAGGACGGCATCGATCAGCGCCAGACCGACAAGGCTGAGCAGGTGTTGAAAGTGGTGGTGCCGGTGCTGCCGCGCATTAGCAACCACACCGATTTCGATCCGCTGCGCCTGCATCCGCAAGTTGATCTGCAATTCGTCGGCCCGGGGCAGGCGATTCCGGCGGCTGACCTGATCATTCTGCCGGGCTCGAAAAGCGTGCGCAGCGATCTGGCTTATCTGCGCGCCAATGGCTGGGATACGGCGATCTCTCGGCACTTGCGTTACGGCGGCAAAGTGCTGGGGATCTGCGGCGGTCTGCAGATGCTCGGCGAGCAGGTGCATGACCCGCTCGGCCTCGAAGGCGCGCCGGGCACGAGTGCCGGTTTGGGCTTGCTGGCGTTCGAAACCACACTTGAAGCCGAGAAGCAGTTGCGCAATGTGCGTGGACGGCTGGCGCTGGAAGATGCCGACGTCAGCGGCTATGAAATTCATGCCGGCGTGACCAGCGGACCGGCGCTGGAGAGTGCTGCGGTGCATCTGGATGATGGCCGTTGCGACGGTGCGCAGAGTGCTGACGGGCAGGTGCTCGGCACGTATCTGCATGGTCTGTTCGAATCGCCGGCGGCGAGTGCGGCGTTGCTGCGCTGGGCCGGGTTGAGCGATGTGCAGACGGTGGATTATCACGGCTTGCGCGAGCGCGATATCGAACGGCTGGCGGATCTGGTGGAGAAGCATCTGGATACTGATCTGTTGCGTCGGCTCTGTGGGATTTGAGTTGCCTGTGCTGGCCTCTTCGCGAGCAGGCTCGCTCCCACAGTGAATGCGGTTAGCCAAACATTTTGAGTACAACTCATAACCCTGTGGGAGCGAGCCTGCTCGCGAAAGCGGCGGTTGTCTCACTTGAATTTTCCTGGATGAACCCATGCTCCAACTGATCCTCGGCGGCGCCCGCTCCGGCAAAAGTCGCCTGGCAGAAAAACTAGCCAGCGATAGCGGCCTGGCCGTGACTTACATCGCCACCAGCCAACCCCTCGATGGCGAGATGAGCGATCGCGTCGCCCATCACCGCGCCCGCCGTCCCGTCGAATGGGCACTCATTGAAGAACCCTTGGAACTGGCCCGCGTCCTGCGCGAAAGCGCCAGCGCCGAGCGTTGCCTGCTGGTCGATTGCCTGACCTTGTGGCTGACGAATCTGCTGATGCTCGACGACGCCGAACGCCTCGTCGCCGAGCGCGAAGCCCTGCTCGAATGCCTGGTCTCGCTGCCGGGTGAAATCATTTTTGTCAGCAACGAGACCGGAATGGGTGTCGTGCCGCTGGGCGAATTGACTCGCCGCTACGTCGATGAAGCCGGTTGGCTTCATCAAGCTCTGGCCGAGCGCTGTCAGCGTGTTGTCCTGACCGTTGCCGGCCTGCCCCTGACTTTGAAAGGACCTGCGTTATGACTCAAACCTGGTGGCTGAACCCGTGCAAACCGGTCGATCTCAGCGTTGTTGAACAAGCGACGGCACGGCAACAGCAACTGACCAAACCGGCGGGTTCGCTGGGGCGTCTGGAATCGGTCGCGGTGCAACTGGCCGGTCTGCAAGGCCAGGTCAAGCCGACACTCTCGCAAGTGTGGATCGCGATTTTTGCCGGTGATCATGGCGTGGTCGCTGAAGGTGTTTCGGCGTTCCCGCAGGAAGTCACCGGGCAGATGCTGCTCAACTTTGTCAGCGGTGGTGCGGCGATCAGTGTGTTGGCGCGGCAGCTCGGCGCGCAGCTGGAAGTGGTCGATCTGGGTACCGTGAATCCAGCGCTGAACCTGCCGGGTGTGCGTCATTTGAACATTGGCGCGGGCACGGCGAACTTCGCTCAGGGCGCGGCAATGACTCAGGCCCAGGGCGAACTCGCGTTGCAGGCCGGTCGCGACAGTCTGCTGCGAGCAAAAGCGGCGGGCGCGCAGCTGTTCATCGGTGGCGAAATGGGCATTGGCAACACCACCGCGGCGAGCGCATTGGCCTGTGCCTTGCTCGATTGCCCGGTGGCGCATCTGACCGGTCCCGGCACCGGGCTGAATGCCGAAGGTGTCAGCCATAAAGCACAAGTGATCGAGCGTGCGCTGGCATTGCACGCGGCACAGCGTGGCGATGCCTTGCAAACCCTGTTCAATCTCGGCGGTTTTGAAATCGCCGCGCTGATCGGTGCGTATCTGGCAGCGGCTCAAGAAGGCGTCGCGGTGCTGGTCGACGGTTTTATCTGCACAGTCGCGGCGCTGGTGGCGGTGCGTTTGAATCCGGCCTGTCGCGAGTGGCTGTTGTTCGGTCACCGTGGTGCCGAGCCGGGGCATCGCCATGTGCTGGAAACCCTGAAGGCCGAGCCGTTGCTGGAACTCGGTTTACGTCTGGGTGAGGGCAGTGGCGCTGCGCTGGCGGTGCCTCTGTTGCGCTTGGCTTGCGATCTGCACGGGCAGATGGCGACGTTTGCTGAAGCTGCGGTAGCGGATCGTCCGGCATGACCCTGCAACTGGATCTGCTGCGCCATGGTGAAACTGAGCTCGGCGGTGGTTTGCGCGGCAGCCTCGACGATGCGCTGACCGAAAAGGGCTGGACGCAAATGCGTGCAGCCGTGGTCGAGGGCGGGCCGTGGGATCGGATCGTCAGTTCGCCGTTGCAACGTTGCGCACGGTTTGCCGCAGAGCTGGGTGAGCAACTGAACCTGTCAGTGCATCTGGACAAGGATCTGCAGGAACTGCATTTCGGTGCGTGGGAAGGGCAGAGCGCGGCCGCGTTGATGGAGACCGATGCCGAGGCCTTGGGGTTGTTTTGGGCCGATCCGTATTCGTTTACGCCGCCGCAGGGTGAACCGGTCAGCGAGTTCGCGGCTCGGGTGCTGGCGGCAATTGCGCGTCTGCACAGTGCTTACGCCGGTGAGCGGGTGTTGCTGATCAGTCATGGCGGCGTGATGCGCCTGTTGCTGGCGCAAGCGCGCGGGCTGCCGCGCGAACAACTGCTCAATGTCGAAGTCGCTCACGGAGCGTTGTTTGCGCTGACGGTCGATGCTGACGGTTCGCTCAGGGACGGTCACTGATATGTTGCCGATGTGGATCGCCCTGCAATTTCTCAGCAGCCTGCCGATTCGGTTGCCGGGGATGCCCGAACCGGAACAGCTTGGGCGATCGTTGCTGTTTTATCCGTTGGTGGGGTTGCTGTTTGGCTTGATCCTGTGGGCGCTGAATCTCGCCTTGAGCGGCGCGCCGTTGTTGCTGCATGCGGCATTACTGTTGACGGTTTGGGTGCTGCTCAGCGGTGCACTTCATCTGGATGGTCTGGCTGACAGCGCCGATGCCTGGCTCGGTGGTTTTGGTGATCGCGAGCGCACGCTGACGATCATGAAGGACCCGCGCAGCGGGCCGATTGCGGTGGTCACGCTGGTGTTGGTGTTGTTGCTCAAGTTTGCGGCGCTGTTGGCGCTGATCGAGCAACAGCAAGGCCTTGCGTTGATCATCGTGCCGTTGCTCGGACGGGCGGCGTTGCTTGGGTTGTTTCTGACTACGCCATATGTGCGCGCGGGTGGATTGGGGCAGGCGTTGGCGGATCATTTGCCGCGCAAGGCCGGGTGGTGGGTGCTGGGCTTCAGTGCGCTGGCTTGCGTGGTGATTGCCGGGTTCAGTGCCGTCGTTGCGCTGGTGATTGGTGTCTGTGTGTTTGTCTGGCTGCGGCAGGTGATGATGCGGCGGTTGGGCGGGACGACGGGCGATACGGCGGGGGCGTTGCTGGAATTGCTGGAGATGGTGGTGTTGGCTGGATTGGTTTTGGTCTGACAGTTTTGGATTGTCTGTGCTGGCCTCTTCGCGAGCAGGCTCGCTCCCACAGGGGATCGCATTGCAAATGTGGGAGCGAGCCTGCTCGCGAAAGCGGTTTGTCAGGCAGCACAATGTTATGGGTAAACTCATCTGTAACTTGATTTAACACAGTCGCGGGTATATACACGCATCATGCTTCCATCTCAGTGTTTGTGCACCAACCTGCGTCGCGCCGCTCGTGGCGTCAGCAGGCATTACGACGGCGCTCTCGACGGCTTCGGGATCAACGTTGCCCAGTATTCTTTGCTGTGCAATCTGCAGCGTCTGGATCAACCGAGCATCTCGGAACTCGCCGAAGCGATGGGGCTGGACCGCAGCACCCTCGGGCGCAATCTGCGGGTGCTGGAAGGCGAGGGGCTGGTGGCGCTGGCCGAGGGTGAGGACATGCGTAACCGCATCGTCAAACTCACCGAAACCGGCGTGCAACGCCTGGCAGCAGCACTGCCGGCCTGGGAAGCGGCGCAGCAGCGGTTGATCGATCGACTGGGTGCCGAGAAGCGTGAAACCTTGCTCAGATTGCTGGATGAACTGGCCTGAGGCCGGTTTTTTCCAAACTCAAGCGGGTATATACCCGCAAGCGGAGAATAACAATGACATCGATGTGGCGTACGTGCGGTTGGGTGTTGGTCGGGAGTGCGCTGATCCTGGCGTTGTCATTGGGCGTGCGGCATGGTTTCGGTCTTTTCCTGTCACCGATGAGTGCGCAGTTCGGCTGGGGGCGTGAGGTGTTCGCCTTCGCCATCGCTTTGCAGAATCTGATCTGGGGTCTGGCGCAGCCGTTTACCGGTGCGCTGGCCGACCGTTTCGGCGCGGCCAAAGTGGTGCTGATCGGTGGTGTGCTGTATGCGCTGGGTCTGGTGTGCATGGGGCTGTCGGACTCAGCGGTGACGCTGTCGCTGAGCGCCGGTTTGCTGATTGGTATCGGCCTTTCCGGCACCTCGTTCTCGGTGATTCTCGGCGTCGTCGGCCGCGCCGTGCCGCCGGAGAAACGCAGCATGGGCATGGGCATTGCCAGCGCCGCCGGTTCGTTCGGCCAGTTCGCCATGTTGCCGGGCACCCTCGGGTTGATCGGCTGGCTCGGCTGGTCGGCGGCACTGTTGGTCTTGGGGCTGCTGGTGGCGATGATCGTGCCGTTGGTGAGCATGCTCAAGGACAAACCGCTGCCGGTGCTGGGTCATGAACAAACCCTCTCCGAAGCCCTGCGGGAAGCTTGCTCGCATTCCGGATTCTGGTTGTTGGCATTCGGCTTTTTCGTCTGCGGTTTTCAGGTGGTGTTCATCGGTGTGCATCTGCCGGCGTATCTGGTCGATCAGCATCTGCCAGCCAGCGTTGGCACGACGGTGCTGGCGTTGATCGGCTTGTTCAATATCTTCGGCACCTACACCGCCGGTTGGCTCGGCGGGCGCATGTCCAAGCCGCGCTTGCTGACCGCGTTGTATCTGCTGCGCGCCGTGGTGATCGTGCTGTTCCTGTGGCTGCCGGTGACGACCATGTCGGCGTACCTGTTCGGCATGGCCATGGGCTTCTTGTGGTTGTCGACGGTGCCGTTGACCAACGGTACGGTGGCGACCTTGTTTGGTGTGCGAAATCTGTCCATGCTCGGCGGTATCGTGTTCCTGTTCCATCAGTTGGGTTCGTTCCTCGGCGGCTGGCTGGGCGGGGTGGTGTATGACCGAACCGGGAGTTATGACTTGATCTGGCAAGTGGCAATTCTTCTTAGCTTGCTGGCGGCCGCGCTGAACTGGCCGGTGCGCGAGCGGCCGGTCGCGCGCCTGCAAGCCGCTGCGAGCGCCGTATGAGTCAACTCTGGCCACGAATCGTCATCAGCGCACTCGGCGCCGCATTGCTGGCGCTGGTGTGGTGGGGCTGGCATCAGGGTGGTCTGGCCCTGATGCAGTTGGACATGAGCATTTGCTAGAAACAGGCATGGCGAGTACCGTCAAACTCTGATGACTGCTCAAGGATATTCGACATGCTGATGCGCTGGTGTGCTGTTCCCGCGTTGCTGATGGCGTTGACTGGTTTGGCCCAGGCCGCTGACTGTCCCGAATTGCTGCAAGGCTCGCTGCCCAAGTTGCGAGCCAAGGAATCCATCGATCTGTGCAAGCAGTACGCCGACAAACCGTTGGTGGTGGTCAACACCGCGAGTTTCTGTGGTTTTGCGCCGCAGTTCGAAGGCCTTGAGGCGCTGCATAAGCGCTTTGAGTCGCAAGGGCTGCAAATGCTTGGCGTGCCTTCCAATGACTTCAAGCAGGAGTCCAAGGACAGCGCCGAGACCGCCAAGGTTTGCTACGCCAATTACGGCGTGACGTTCAATATGACCGAGCCGCAGAAGGTCCGTGGCGATGACGCTACGCATCTGTTCCAGGTGCTGGCCGCACAGAGCAGCGCGCCGAAGTGGAATTTCTACAAATATGTGGTCGATCGGCAAGGCAAGGTCATCGCCAATTTCTCCAGCCTGACCAAGCCCGATGATCCGGAATTTATTGCTGCGATCGAGAAGGCCATCGCCTCAAAACCGCTGAAACCTTGAATCCGAAGGCCGGCGATGATTTTGTAGGAGCTGCGGCACGCTGCGATCTTTTGACTTTAAAAAACAGATCAAAAGATCGCAGCCTCGTTGCACTCGACAGCTCCTACAGATCCCACAAATTTCAGGCATAAAAAAGCCCCGCCTCTGCAAAGAGAGCGGGGCTTTTTTGTGGGCGAGGGGTCAGCCTCGCCGCGCAGCATCAGAAGCGGTAAGTCGCGCCGACACCGAAACCGTTTGCCGAGTTTTCATACTTGGCGTCGTAGGTCTGGCCACGATTGTTTTCGTTGCGGATCTTCACCGACTCTTCCTTCAGGTACGAGTAAGCGACATCGATGGTCAAGTCGTCGGTCGGGCTCCAGCCGGCACCGATACTGAAGATGGTGCGGTCGCCAGTCGGAATGCGTGGCGACCGGTCTTCGTTATTGGTCGGCGACTGGTCGAAGGTCAGACCGGTACGCAATACCCATTCCTTGTTCAACTGATACGACGTACCCACGGCGTACGCCCAGGAATCATGCCAGTTCTGGTCTTCGTTGATCGAACCGAACTGGCCGGCCAGCAGCGGCTGAACGCCAGAGTTTTTCACGGTGATTTTTTCCAGCTGGCTCCAACGGGTCCAGGTGGTACCGGCATACACGTTCCAGCGATCGTTGATCGCTTGGGTAACCGAGAGGTCGACCGATTCAGGTGTGGTGATCTTCAGCGAAGCGTCGTACTTCTGGCTGGCGCCCAGACCGACTGCGGCCAGTGCGCCGTAGTTGACCTTGGTGTTGCCTTCGAGTTTATAGTCGACTTTCGAGTGATAGGTCAGGCCCACGCGAGTGGTGTCGGTGGCTTGTACCAGCAGGCCGACGTTGTAGCCCACAGCGGTGTCGTCACCCTTGATCTTGACCTTGCCGTCCGGCAGGGCTTGGGTGATCGACAGGTTGGATTCCAGCGAACCGTCAATGCGGTTGATGGTTGGGCCGAAACCGATCGACACCTTGTCGTTGAAGGCGTAGCTGACGGTCGGTTGGAAAGTGATGACTTGCACTTCGGACTTGCTGCCGAAGTAACGGCCGGCAAAGCCGTTTTCATAATCAGTGATCAGGCCGAACGGCACATAAACGCCGAGGCCGAATGCCCAGTGATCATCAATCGGTTTGACGTAGAAGCCCATAGGTACAGCGGTGAAGGGCACCATATCGCCCTTGTTGCTGCCGCCATTGGGGCTGGAACTGGCATTGCTGATATCGGTGTGAGCATCGACAACGGCTACGCCACCGGTAACCTGTTCGCGCTTGATGCGCGACATGCCGGCAGGGTTGCCATAAACAGTGCTTGCGTCGTCGGCAGAAGAAGATCGCCCGGCAAAACCAGTCCCCATCCCACTGATGCTTTGTTCGTTGAGGGCAAAGCCGGCCGCGAAAATTTGCGTGGAGGCGAGGGTAACGGCGAGGCTAAGGGTGGTTTTGAGCATGACTTTTTTCATTATTAGAACTCCTGGTGATCACCGGGGCGAAAATTACCAACATTTTCGTCCCAGCGCTATAGTCCGTATGCCTTGAGTTAGAGCGGTTTTGTAGGACAATCAGACCAGATTCGCGGCCTGTTGGCAGATCTTCGGAAACCGGTCGGTCAGCACGCGACCTGATTCACCGGTGAAACACAGGTGCGCCATGCGTAAGTGAAATCACGCAGACGACCCTGGGGTTGAAAGGTCTGACGCCAGATTCGCGCCATTGCGAGCAAATCGTTCGGATCGGGGAGGGTGGGGTTTTGCTCTTCAATCAGGAGCCACGCGATGGCGGTGGCGTAACGCAGATTTACCGTCAATTCCAGGTGTGGGCCGGTCAGGAATGCATGCTGACTGGCGAGGCCGCGAACCAGGCTGGCGCGTTCCGGATCGAGCGCCAGATAGTCATCCCACAGGGCTTGGTGGCGATGCTCGGCGATGCGGTAGAGGCCGTGGCCACGGCGGTCATGCAGGGCGGATCCGAGGGCCGACTGGCTGGCGGCGATGCCCAGCAGCAATGATTCGGCGGTGGCGCAGTGACGTCCCAGATAGATCAGCGTTGGACGGATCACATATCGACACAGTTCGCTGGCAGCGATACCCATAAAACCCTCGGATCTTGTTAGGAGTGGCGAGTCCTGAAGGGGGCTTGGCAGCAGTGGATCGGTTCAGGCTCGCCGCAAGCGGATCACGCCGCTTGAGTTGAAGTGTAGTGTCATATTCGCGACGTAAAGGCCTGTTTTTAAAATATTTCCGGCTCCGAGTTATAACCGTTATACCCATTGGTGCTTAGGCGCCAAGGGCAAAAAGTGAAACATCGGGCAATAAAAAGCCCCGCATTGTGTGCGAGGCTTTTGCTTTTGCAGCCTTTTCGGCTCTCAGGCAATCAATGCCTGACGGGTACGGTCGATCACGGCCTGCAGCGGTTCGGCGCTGGAGTACTGATCGGGGTACAGACGCTCGCTGTGGCGGGCGATACCGTGTTCGTTGACCAGTGTGAAGCTGAAGCAGCCTTTGCGAGCGGCCATGATCAGGCAGTTCATTGGTGCAAAAGCGTTGGTTAGGGTGCGAATGGCATCCTGAGTGTGGATTTGAGTAGACATAGTTATTAGGTGTTCCTACAAATGACACGGATAAGAACCGTGCAACGTTAAAACGTTCCAGTAACGTCGACCACCATTGGTCGAACGAAGAACCCGACTGGAACAAAGCAGCCAGTTTGAAGCGCAATTAAGTTGGCGCGCTTGGGCTGGCAGGTAGGTACTTAGGAGGGCAGGCAGCACAACGAGGGCAAAGGTTCTGGGCCCGGGGTGAAGATCCTGATCAATTTGCAGGTTGGTTCGGTCAGAGTAAGTGGTCTTCGCAACACCCTTCGCATCATTGGAAGGCAGTGTTGTCGCAAGATTTACCTGGAAACCATCGAGGGGTCGGTCCCGCTTTTTTCGATAAGGCTTCTTGGTAGAAGGCTGACCGTGGGGATATGTTCGACCGGAATTGACTTTCAGCTTGGTACTAACGCCGCGGATACTAACGGATCGAAACCGGTAACGCAAACTTCCTGTGGAAAAAGATTGCAGTGACTGACCGAGTCTGCTTTGCCGGTCGCTCGATTGCGCGTAATTGGCGCATTTTTTGACCGCCGGTCGGTGAAGATATCTTCATCAAAGCGTGCGCCAGACTGGCTTATCCCCAGACCGACTGCCAAAACGACCCGAAAAAGCGCACCGATATAACCGGGTAACAGGTACTTGTGCACATTAGTTGCGCAAGCTGTAACGGCATTGTCACATCAATCCTGACCCCGATGGCTGCCTGTATCGAAAGTTTAAGTCAATGAAAAACATCGCTTTTTTTTGTTGGTGAAAAAATCGTCAGTTTGACTGCGAGCCCCATTCCATAAGGCTTTGCGAGGGTTGGAGAGCGGTTGTCCACTGAGTTATCCACAGCTTCTGTGGATTGTCCCGAGCGCTTGCTCTAGGACGGGCGTGCCGGGTTGTTTTTCGACTTTACCTGTAAGAAAAAGAGAGTAGAGTGGCGCGCCTTCCGATTCGTCCCGCAGTGCTTTATGAAGTTTCGCTCAGTATCAGACTCTGTTACCTCACAACCTTCTCCTGTTACCTCGCCCAAGCGATTTTCCGTTCGTGTTGCAGAGTGGCTGCTCGACAGCCCGCGCCTGAGCGACAGTCATAATGCCAAACACCTTGCTGGCCGCCTCCTCAAGCAACCGGCACGGGAAGGTGTGGTGGCCGCGCAAAGCCGTCTTGGGCAGTTGATGTGCCGTGAGTGTGGTAACGCCCGTGATCGGCGCATCGGTCAGGATCTGCTGCGGCAGGCCGCTCGTGCCGGCGATCGTCGCGCGCAGCAGGAGCTGGGTCTGCTCGAAGACTGAGCTGTCCAAGACCTGACACCTTGGTTAACCTTCAGGCTTTATAAGATCGGCGGGAGTGGCTATGGCTATGGACTTGACCAGCGTCTTGCTGGGCCTTGCAGGGGCGGGACTGCCACTGTTGGCGCTGGCCTGGCAACTGCAACGCCGGGCGAGCAGCGGCCAGGCTGAGGTCGCTTTGCTCGAAGAACGGCTGGCCATGGCGCAACTGGCGCAGGACGGACTCAACGCGCAGCTCGACGCCAGCCGTGATGAAATCGCCGATCTTGGCCAGGCCAACGCCGCCAAACAGGCTGATCTGGCCGCTCTGCGCCGGGAAGTCGAACTGCTGCAGATCGAGCGTGACGATGCCCGTGACGCCTCCCACGCCTGGAACCTCGAACGCGCCAACAAGGAAGCTGAACTGCGCCGCCTCGACGCACAGGCCGCTTCGCTGAACGCCGAGCTGCGCGAGCAACAGGAAAGCCACCAGCAACGCCTCAGCGACCTGCAAGGCTCGCGTGATGAACTGCGTGCGCAGTTTGCCGAGCTGGCTGGCAAGATCTTCGATGAGCGTGAACAGCGCTTTGCCGAGACCAGTCAGCAACGACTCGGCCAGTTGCTCGATCCGCTGAAAGAACGCATTCAATCCTTTGAAAAGCGTGTGGAAGAAAGCTATCAGGCCGAAGCCCGCGAGCGCTTCTCGCTGGCCAAGGAGCTGGAGCGCTTGCAGGCACTCAATCTGCGTCTGAGCGACGAAGCCACCAACCTGACCCGTGCCCTCAAAGGCCAGAAAACCCAAGGCAACTGGGGGGAGCTGATTCTCGAACGGGTACTTGAACACGCCGGTCTGGAGAAGGGTCGCGAGTATCAGACTCAGGTAAACCTCAAGGGCCCGGATGGCGAGCGCTTCCAGCCTGACGTGATCATCTATCTGCCGGGCGACAAGCAAGTGGTGGTGGACTCCAAGGTGAGTCTCACCGCCTATCAGCAATACGTGGCTGCCGACGATGACACCCTTGGGCAGATCGCAATCAAGCAGCATGTGCTGTCGTTGCGTAATCACGTCAAAGGCTTGGCCGGCAAGGACTACAAACGCCTGGAAGGCCTGCACAGCCTCGATTTCGTTTTGCTCTTCGTGCCGATCGAAGCGGCGTTTTCGGCGGCGTTGCAGGCGGAGCCATCGCTGTTTCAGGAAGCCTTCGACCGCAACATCGTCATCGTCAGCCCGACCACCTTGCTGGCGACTCTGCGCGTGATCGACAGTCTGTGGAAGCAGGAGCGTCAGAGCCAGAACGCCCGGGAAATCGCCGAGCGCGCCGGGTGGCTGTACGACAAGTTCGTGCTGTTTATTCAGGATCTCGACGAGGTCGGCAATCGTCTGCAGCAGTTGGATAAAGCCTACAGCTCGGCGCGTAACAAGCTGACAGAGGGGCGCGGCAATCTGGTCAGTCGCAGTGAGCAGCTGAAATTGCTCGGCGCGCGGGCGAGCAAGAGTTTGCCGGCGGATTTGCTGGAGCGGGCGATGACCGATGTCGATGGTCTCGTCGAACTCCCCGAGTAACCCCAAAAGCTTCGCGAGCAGGCTCGCTCCCACAATTTGAAATGCATTCCAATGTGGGAGCGAGCCTGCTCGCGAAGAGGCCAGTGCAGCGCATACATATTTAGAGCGGCAAATACCGACTCAACAACGCCCGCAGCGCCGCCGGTTTCACCGGTTTCGGCAGATAATCCAGCCCCGCCGCATGCACCTGCGCAACCATCTCCGGTCGCCCGTCAGCACTGATCACCACCCCCGGCACCGGCTCGCCCAACGTGGTGCGTAACCACGCCATCAACTCGGTGCCGGTATCACCGTGATCGAGGTGATAGTCGACCAACGCCAGTTGCGGTCGCACGCCGTCGTTCAACAACGCCGCACATTCCTCACGATTGCGCGCAGTCCACACCTGGCAGCCCCAGCGGCTCAGCAGGCTGTTCATGCCGATCAGAATGCTGTCTTCATTGTCGATGCACAGCACCTGCGCGCCGCTCAGCAACTTGCCATTCAGTTCGACAGCGGCGCTGACCGGCACGGCTTGGGAGCGGGCCAGCGGCACGCTGACACTGAACACGCTGCCGCGCCCCGGCCACGAGCGCACACGCAAGGTATGCCCGAGTACGCGACACAAACCATCGGCAATCGCCAAACCCAGCCCGAGGCCTTTTTCGGCGCGGGTCTGATGACTGTCGAGGCGCTTGAACTCCTCGAATATCACCTGTTGTTTGTCTTCCGGAATGCCTGGTCCGCGATCCCACACTTCCAGACACAGTTCGCCGCCCCGGCGGCGTACGCCCAGCAACACCGGACCTTTGGCGTAGCGGAACGCGTTGGTGAGGAAGTTCTGCAAAATCCTGCGCAGCAATTTGATGTCGCTGTCGATGCGCAAATGGCTGCCGCGCACGCGGAAGGTCAGGCCTTGTTCCTGCGCCAATGCCTTGAACTCGGCGCCGAGAATATCGAACAGCTCATTGACCGCAAACGGCTTGCGATCCGGGTTGATCTTGCCGTTTTCCAGTCGGGAAATATCCAGCAGATCACTGATCAAATCCTCGGCCGAGCGCAACGAACTGTCGAGATGCTGCACCAGTTTCTGCGCCTCGCCGCTCAAGCCGTCGTCCTGATGGGAGAGGGCGGCGGAGAACAGTCGGGCGGCGTTCAGCGGCTGCATCAAGTCATGGCTGACGGCGGCGAGGAAGCGGGTTTTCGACTGGTTGGCGGCTTCGGCGGTGCCCTTGGCTTCGGTCAGCGCGACGTTGAGTTGCGACAGTTCCTGGGTGCGCTCGCTGACCCGTTGCTCCAGCCCTTCGTTGGCTTCGGTCAGCGCCTGCTCGGCTTCGCGGAATGCGGTGATATCAGTGAAGCTCATAACGAAACCGCCACCGGGCATTGGGTTACCGATCAGCTCGATCACTCGGCCGTTGGGGAACAGCCGCTCAGACGTGTGGGCGCGGCCCTGACGCATCCAGTGCAAACGGCGGGCAACGTGCACTTCGGCTTCACCGGGGCCGCACAGACCACGCTCGGCGTTGTAGCGAATGATGTCGGCAATCGGCCGGCCGACGCTGATCAAGCCATCCGGGTAGTTGAACAATTCCAGATAACGCCGGTTCCACGCCACCAGTTTCAGCGACTGGTCGACCACGCTGATACCTTGGGTGATGTTTTCGATCGCGCCTTGCAACAGCGCGCGGTTGAACTGCAGCACTTCAGAAGCTTCGTCGGCGATGCGGACTACGTCCTCCAGTTGCATTTCCCGACCTTCGATGGCGGCTTTTACTACAGCACGCGTCGAAGAAGCGCCAAGCACACCGGCCAGCAAACGCTCGGTATGAGCAATCCATTCGCCGTCGGCATTCTGGTTCGGGTTGAAGCCTTTGCCCTGGCGATAGGCGAAGCGAATAAAACTCTGGCGCGCACGTTCCTCACCGACGAAGCGTGCCGCCAGTTGCAGCAAGTCGTCGATCTGCACCGCCAGCATCGAGCGTGCGCTCGGCCGCGCGCTGATTTCCTGACCGATGAAACGCCCGGCCTGCCAGTGCTCCGAGACGCGTGTGCGCGACAGCACCGAGACCCAGGCGAACAGTGTGAAGTTACCGGCCAGCGACAGCACCACACCTTGGGTCAGCGGGGTAATCGGCAGGTTCAGCGGATTGCTGTGCAGCCACGCCAGCCCCGGAAAACTGCTCAGCGACCAACCGAGACTGTGCGCGGCAATCGGCAGAATCAGCGTGTAAAACCAGAGGAAAGTGCCCGCAGCCAAACCTGCGAAAACGCCGCGACGGTTGGCCTGTTTCCAGTACAAGGCGCCGAGCATGGCCGGTGCCAGTTGGGTGACTGCCGCAAAGGCAATCTGGCCGATGGTCGCCAGGCTAGCGGTCGAGCCGAGCAAGCGATAGCTGACGTAGGCCAGCAACAGAATCACCACGATGCTCACCCGGCGCACCGAGAGCATCCACTGACGGAACACTTCGAACGGGCGCTCGGCGTTATTGCGGCGCAGCAACCACGGCAACAGCATGTCGTTGGAGACCATGGTCGATAGCGCCACGCTGGCGACAATCACCATGCCCGTGGCCGCCGACGCGCCGCCGATAAACGCCAGCATCGCGAGTGCCGGATGCGCCTGCGCCAAGGGCAGGCTGATCACGAAGGAGTCTGGCAGTACGTCGCTGGGCAACATCATCTGACCGGCTAAAGCGATCGGGACTACAAACAAAGCAGCCAGTGCGAGGTAGGCCGGAAACACCCATTTGGCCAGACGCAGATCCTGCGGATCGATGTTCTCCACCACGGTGACGTGAAATTGCCGGGGCAGGCAGATGATCGCCATCATCGCCACGCCGGTCTGCACCACCATCGACGGCCAGTTGATGGTTTCTTTCCAGTATTCCTCAAGTCGCGGGGCGAGCATGGCCTGGTTGAACAGGTCTTCGAAACCGTCATACAGCCCATACGTGACGAAGGCGCCGACGGCGAGAAAGGCGAACAGTTTGACCAGCGATTCGAAGGCAATCGCCAGCACCATGCCGCGGTGGTGCTCGGTGGCGTCGAGGTTGCGCGTACCGAAAACGATGGTGAACAGCGCCAGCACCAGCGACACGATCAGTGCGGTGTCCTGAGCGCGAGTGCCCATGGCGTCGGCACCGGCACCGATCAACAGGTTCACGCCGAGGACGATGCCTTTGAGTTGCAGGGCGATATAAGGAAGGACGCCGACCAGACAGATCAGCGCAACGACCACCGCCAGCGATTGCGATTTGCCGTAACGTGCGGCGATAAAGTCCGCGATCGAGGTGATGTTCTCCTGCTTGCTGATCATCACCATTTTCTGCAGGACCCACGGCGCGCCCACCAACAGCAGGATCGGCCCGAGGTAAATCGGCAGGAATGACCACAGTTGTTCGGCTGCCTGGCCGACCGCGCCGAAGAACGTCCAGCTGGTGCAGTAAACCGCCAGCGACAGGCTGTACACCCAGGCACGCATACGCGGCGGCAACGGCGCGCTGCGGCGGTCGCCGTAGAAGGCGATGGCGAACATGATGGCCATATAGGCCAGGGCGACGGCGGCGATCAGCCCGGTGGACAGCGACATGCAACACTCCCGACAAAAGACTCCCCGGCACTCCTGCCCGGGCGGACAGTCTCGCATGCGCGGGGCGGTTAGTCAGTGTCGACCAAGGTCGTGGCGTGGCGGGGTGTCGCAGGTGGGGAACCGGTCGGTTTCTGGGGTGACCGGGTGGGGCCCTTCGCGAGCAGGCTCGCACACATATGAGATGCATTCCACTGTGGGAGCGAGCCTGCTCGCGAAGGCGTCAGTCCTGACGCAGCGCAATATCGATCAGACGATGAAGCTCATCCACCTCCAGCGCCGCCGCCGAAAACAGGATCCGGAACACCACCGGCGCCACCACCAGATTGATCAACCGATCAACACTCGGCGCCGCCTCATTCGGGTGCCGCTCAATGATTGTCTGCAATTGCGCGCCAATGATCGTCACGCAATACCCCGGCGTAGCGCTGGCTTGTACGTCGCGCATCATGTTGCGCCCAGGCTCCGAACTCATCTCATCGAGATACTGCTCGGCCCACGCACGAATATCGCTGCGCAAGCTGCCGGTTTGCGCCGGCTCGCTGTCCGGGCGCATGCGGGCGAGGGCGACGTCGGCCAACAACGCCGACAAGTCCCCCCAACGCCGATAAATCGTCGATGGCGTAACCCCCGCACGTGCGGCGATCTGCGGGACGGTCACGGTCGAACGCTCCTGTTCTTGCAAAAGCGCGCGGACTGCCGAATGAATTGCATCTTGCACCCGGGCACTGCGGCCGCCGGGGCGTAAACCTTCTTTAATAGCCATGGCGCAGACCTTAACACAAAGAATTTGCTTTAAGCGCGAGGCGGTAGCACACTCCGCAAAAGCAAAAAATTAGCTTTTGCGGAGTGTGCACATGAACAGCCTTGCTTCCAATCGATCCAGCCTGTGGTTTCTGGCGATCACTTTACTCAGTTTTCTCGCCGCCTCCACGGCGCCGACGCCGTTGTATCACCTGTATCAGGATGAACTGCACTTTTCCGCTGCGGTGCTGACGCTGATCTTCGGCGTTTATGCGCTCAGTCTGTTGGCGGCCTTATTAACCGTCGGCTCGCTGTCCGATCACCTTGGACGCAAACCGGTGATCTTCACCGCCGTGCTGCTAAACGCCTTGGCGATGCTGCTGTTTATCTATGCCGACAGCGTGGCATGGCTGATCAGCGCGCGAGTTCTGCAAGGGTTTGCCACTGGCATGGCCACCGCTGTTTTAAGCGCGACATTGCTCGACACTGATCGTCAGCAAGGGCCGCTGATCAACAGTGTTGCACCGTTGCTCGGTATGGCATTGGGCGGTATGGGCTGCGGTTTGCTGGCCGAGTTTGCGCCGGCGCCGTTGCAACTGACCTATTGGCTGCTGCTCGCGCTCTTTGTGTTGCAGGGCGTCTATGTCTGGCGCTTGCCGGAAAGTGTCTCGCCTCAGGCAGGCGCGTGGGCCTCGCTACGACCCACGTTGCATGTGACGGTTCAAGCGCGCTCAACCTTGTGGCGAGTCCTGCCTTTGAACACCGCAACCTGGGCGCTCGGCGGTTTCTATGCATCGTTGGCGCCATCGCTGGTGCGCACCGCCACCGGCTCGACGTCCAACCTGATCGGCGGCGCGACCGTGGCAGCCTTGACGGTGACCGGAGCATTGATGATTTTCACGCTGCGCAATCGTCCTGCCGTACGGGCGTTGCAGTTGGGTGCAAGCCTGTTGCCGATCGGTCTGGTGTTGATTCTGCTGGGTGTGCACAGCGCCAGCCTGGCATTGTTTTTCCTCGGCACGCTGGTGGCCGGTTGCGGCTTCGGTTCGGGTTTTCTCGGCGCCGTGCGCAGTCTGGTGCCGCTGGCCTTGCCACATGAGCGCGCGGGATTGATGGCGGCGTATTACGTGCTCAGTTATCTGGCGTTCTGCCTGCCGGCGTTGCTCGCCGGGCACTTGTCGCGCAGCTACGGTTTGCTGGCGACCACTGATGGGTACGGGGTGGTGTTGATTGTGTTGGCCGTCGGCGCACTGTTGCTCAGTCTGCGTCCCGTGGCAGCCAAGGCGTGCAGCGCTCCATAAGCGTTGCGGTTTCGGTTAGCCTTGGCCACCTTGTTCTCACGGATCGACTCATGAAGATTATTCGCAGCAAGACCTTCACCGCCGAGCGCGCCTGGGGCGCGCTGGACATCGCCAACATGAACGGCATCACCACGCGCCTGCACTGGACGGATCAGCCGTACAAATGGCACGTCAACGATGGCGAGGAAGTGTTCGTGGTGCTCGACGGCCAAGTGCTGATGCATTACCGCGAGCAGGGCGAAGAAAAGCAGGTGCAACTGGATGTCGGTGACATCTTCTACGCGAGCGTCGGCACCGAGCACGTCGCCCATCCGCAAGGCGCAGCGCGGATTCTGGTGATCGAGAGCGAAGGCAGCATTTAACTGCTTATTGATAAAACAGATAACAGTTAGAGAAATTACCCGTTATATAGATATTCGATTCGGTTCTACCATGGACTCAACCTCACCAGAGGACAGGAGTTCATGATGATTTGCCCCAACAGCACCAAACCCGGCATCAAGCCGTTCCGCCAGCTTCAGCATCCGCGCGAAGTGATCCGCCAGTTCACCCCGAACTGGTTCGCCGCCACCATGGGCACGGGTGTGTTGGCATTGGCGCTGGCGCAATTGCCCTTGGCCATTCCAGGCCTGCACGCCATCGCTGAAGGTTTGTGGTTGTTCAACATTCTGTTGTTCAGCCTGTTTACCGCTGCCTACGCTGCGCGCTGGATCTTGTTCTTCGATGAAGCGCGGCGGATCTTCGGTCACTCCACGGTATCGATGTTCTTCGGCACGATTCCTATGGGGCTGGCGACGATCATCAACGGCTTTTTATTGTTTGGTCTGCCGCGTTGGGGCGACGGTGTGATTCATCTCGCCGAAGTGCTGTGGTGGATCGATGTGGCCATGTCGCTGGCTTGCGGCGTGTTGATTCCGTACATGATGTTTACCCGTCAGGAACACAGCATCGACCAGATGACCGCCGTTTGGCTGCTGCCGGTGGTGGCGGCAGAAGTGGCGGCGGCCAGCGGTGGTTTGCTCGCACCGCATCTCAGTGATGCCCACTCGCAACTGGTGGTGCTGACGACGAGCTACGTGCTCTGGGCCTTTTCCCTACCGGTAGCGTTCAGCATTCTGACAATCCTGCTGCTGCGCATGGCTCTACACAAACTGCCCCACGAAAACATGGCCGCTTCGAGCTGGCTCGCACTCGGTCCGATCGGCACCGGAGCGCTGGGCATGTTGCTGCTGGGTGGTGATGCGCCAGCGATTTTCGCGGCGAACGGTCTGCCGGGCATCGGCGAGATCGCTTCGGGTCTGGGGCTTATTGCCGGGATTACCCTGTGGGGCTTTGGTCTGTGGTGGATGCTGATGGCGCTGTTGATCACCGTGCGTTACTTGCGTGACGGCATCCCGTTCAACCTCGGCTGGTGGGGATTCACCTTCCCGTTGGGTGTGTACTCGCTGGCAACCCTGAAACTGGCGAGCACCCTGAACCTGACGTTTTTCAGCATCGTCGGCACACTGTTGGTGATGTTCCTGGCGGTGATGTGGCTGATCGTCGGCAAGCGCACCGTGCAGGGCGCCTGGCGTGGCGAGCTGTTTGTCTCGCCGTGCATCGCAGGTTTGAAGAAATAACCTGAAAAGTTTAGGTAAGGTGTGGCCTGGATCGCGCTTCGAGAATCCAATAAGCAGTACCCAGGCCTCTCTACCTTAAACATCAGGGAAACACGGAAGATGAGTCACCCCTCACAGTTCAACCTGCTGCGCACCCGGCGCTTCCTGCCGTTCTTCATCACGCAGTCACTTGGCGCGTTCAACGACAACGTATTCAAGCAGTCGCTGATTCTCGCCATTCTTTATCGGCTGACCATCGAGGGTGACCGTTCGATCTGGGTCAACCTGTGTGCGCTGCTGTTTATCCTGCCGTTCTTCCTGTTCTCGGCGCTGGCCGGGCAATTTGGCGAAAAGTTCGCCAAGGACGCGCTGATCCGTCTGATCAAGCTCGCGGAAATCGCGATCATGGCCGTGGGATCGGTCGGTTTCCTCTTCGATCATTTGTCGTTGATGCTGGTGGCGCTGTTTGCCATGGGCACCCACTCGGCGCTATTCGGGCCGGTGAAGTATTCGATTCTGCCGCAGGCCTTGCGCGAGGATGAACTGGTGGGCGGCAACGGCCTGGTGGAAATGGGCACGTTTCTGGCGATTCTTGCCGGGACGATTGGTGCCGGGGTCATCATGTCTTCCTCGCACTATGCGCCGTTGGTGTCCTGCGCGATCGTCGGGATTGCCGTGCTGGGTTATCTGGCCAGCCGCAGCATCCCGCGCGCAGCGGCGTCCTCCCCGGAGATGCGTCTGAACTGGAATATCTTCAGCCAGTCGTGGGCCACGTTGAAACTCGGTTTGGGCCAGACGCCGGCGGTATCGCGTTCGATAGTCGGCAACTCGTGGTTCTGGTTTGTCGGGGCGATTTACCTGACGCAGATTCCGGCCTACGCCAAGGAATGGATGCACGGTGATGAAACTGTTGTAACGCTGATTCTCACGGTGTTCTCGGTCGGTATCGCGCTGGGTTCGATGCTTTGCGAGAAACTGTCCGGGCGCAAGGTCGAGATCGGCCTGGTGCCGTTCGGCTCATTTGGTCTGACTGTGTTCGGCCTGCTGCTGTGGTGGCACTCCGGCGGAATTCCCGACAGTGTCACTGGCCATAGCTGGATTGAGGTGCTGGGCTTCGTGCACACCTGGGCGGTGTTGATCGATATTCTTGGCCTCGGCATCTTCGGTGGTTTCTACATAGTGCCGCTGTATGCCTTGATCCAGTCACGTACCGCTGAAAACGAGCGCGCGCGGGTGATTGCCGCCAACAACATTCTCAACGCGTTGTTTATGGTGGTATCAGCCATCGTCTCGATCGTGCTGCTGAGTGTGGCCAAGCTGTCGATCCCGCAGTTGTTCCTCGTGGTGTCGCTGCTGAACATTGGCGTCAACGCCTACATCTTCAAGATCGTCCCCGAGTTCAGCATGCGCTTCATGATCTGGCTGCTCAGCCATTCCATGTACCGCGTCGAGCATCGCAATCTTGAAGCGATTCCCGATGAAGGCGCGGCATTGCTGGTGTGCAACCACGTGTCGTTTGTCGATGCCTTGCTGATTGGCGGCGCAGTGCGTCGGCCGATTCGCTTTGTCATGTACTACAAGATCTACAACCTGCCGGTGCTGAACTTTATCTTCCGCACGGCGGGGACAATTCCGATTGCCGGGCGTAACGAAGACATCCAGATCTACGAAAAGGCCTTCACCCGGATTGCTCAATATCTGAAGGATGGTGAGCTGGTGTGCATCTTCCCGGAAGGCAAGCTGACGGCGGATGGCGAGATGAACGAATTCCGGGGTGGCCTGACGCGGATTCTCGAGGAGACGCCGGTGCCGGTGATTCCGCTGGCATTGCAGGGGTTGTGGGGGAGCTTCTTCAGCCGCGATCCGAATAAAGGATTGTTTCGGCGGTTGTGGTCGCGGGTGACGTTGGTGGCGGGATCGCCGGTGGATGTTGATGCGGCTGAGCCGGCGAAGTTGCACGTTCTGGTGGGGGAGTTGCGCGGGGCAGTCAGATAATCTGTGATTGTGTGGGCCTCATCGCGAGCAGGCTCACTCCTACATTGGAAATGCGTTTCCCTGTAGGAGTGAGCCTGCTCGCGAAAGCGGTAGTGGCTTAAGCGCTGACCTTGAGTCCAATCAACCCGGTAATGATCAACGCCACACTGGCCAGCCGAATCAACGCCATCGACTCGCCGAACAGAATAATTCCGGCAATCACCGTACCCACGGCACCAACACCGGTCCAGATCGCATAGGCCGTGCCCAGCGGCAGCTCCTTCATCGCAAGGCCCAGCAAACCCAGGCTGATGGCCATGGCCGCGATGGTCAGAACGGTGGGGAGCGGGCGGGTGAAGCCGTCGGTGTATTTCAGGCCGACGGCCCAGCCGACTTCGAACAGGCCGGCGAAAAACAGAATGATCCAGGACATGAGAGACCTCCATCGATTGACGGGGTCGTCCCCAGATTAATGACTCGATCGAGCCGCAGGGTCGTCCCTGCGTTGCGCGATAGTTTGACCAGCATTAACCCGGGGATCAAGTTTCGGGATCAGTCGGCCGCTTGCTGCGACAGTGCCTCGCGATCCTGCTTTTCACTCATGCGTCGGAAGTACGTCGACAGCAGTGCGCCGGAAATATTGTGCCAGACGCTGAACAGCGCGCTTGGCACCGCCGCCAATGGCGAAAAATGCGCACTGGCCAATGCCGCGCCCAACCCCGAGTTCTGCATGCCGACTTCCAGTGCCAGCGATTTGCGCTGGGCCAACGGCAACTTGAACAGGCGCCCGGTGAAATAGCCCAGCAGATAACCGAAGCTGTTGTGCAGCATCACCACGGCCATGATCAACAGGCCGGACTCGGCGATTTTTGCCTGACTGGCAGCCACTACGGCAGTCACGATGATCACGATGCTGACCACCGACACCAGCGGCAACACATCCACCGCATGGCGCACTTTGTCGCCGAGCAAACGCTGGGCAACTACGCCAAGAATGATCGGCAGCAACACCACTTGCAGGATCGACCAGAACAGCTCCATGAACGACACCGGCAGCCACGCCGAAGCCAGCAGCCAGATCAGCGCCGGGGTCAGCAGCGGGGCGAGGAGGGTGGTGACGGCAGCGATAGCTACCGACAATGCCAGATCGCCGCGAGCCAGCCAGGTCATGACGTTGGAAGAAGTGCCACTCGGGCAGCAACCGACCAGAATCACCCCGACGGCGATTTCCGGCGGCAGGTGAAACACCTGGCAGAGCAACCACGCCACACCGGGCATGATCACGAAATGTGCAACCACGCCCAACGCCACACGCCACGGATGGCGGGCAACGGCAGCGAAGTCGTCGAGTTTGAGGGTCAGGCCCATGCCGAACATGACAAGCCCGAGCAACGGTACGATCGCGCTTTTCAGGCCGAGGAACCATGCTGGTTGCAGGAACGCAATCACAGCGAAAATCAGAACCCAGTAAGCGAAGGTGTTGCCGACAAAGCGGCTCAGTGCAGCCAGTGCGCGCATGGCCCGATCCTTATTATTAAATGAACACCACAAACCAATTGTGGGAGCGAGCCTGCTCGCGAAAGCGGTGTGTCATTCAACTTAAATGTTGGCTGACAGGTCACCTTCGCGAGCAAGCTCGCTCCCACATTGAAATATCACACGGCTTTAGATGCCTTGAGGAGTCTCTTCGCCACCCAACGCTTCAACCAGCGCCGGCAGGAAATCGCCGAAAGTCAGCATCATCAGGGTGAAGCTGGCATCCAATTGACCCAGTGCCTCATCACCGCCGTCCTGTTCTGCTTGATCCTGTAGCAGATCTTCGAACTTCAGGCGTTTAACGGTCATCTTGTCGTCGAGCATGAACGACAACTTGTCCTGCCAGGCCAGCGACAGTTGAGTCACGACTTTGCCGGTGCTCAGGTGCAGCTGGATTTCTTCGCTGGTCAGGTCCTGACGTTTGCAGCGGACGATGCCGCCGTCTTCGTGGGTGTCGCGCAGTTCGCACTCGTCCAGTACATAGAAGTCATCGGCCGCTTTCTGCGTGGTGACCCACTCGGTCATGGTCGCGGTTGGCGACATTTTTACCGTCAGCGGACGGACGGGCAGGGTGCCGATTACTTCGCGCAGGGTCGACAGCAGGTCTTCGGCGCGTTTCGGGCTGGCCGAGTTGACCAGGATCAGGCCTTGTTTCGGCGCGATGGCGGCGAAGGTCGACGAGCGACGGATAAAGGCGCGCGGCAGGAACGCCTGGATGATTTCATCCTTGATCTGATCGCGTTCCTTCTTATAGACCTTGCGCATCTGCTCGGCTTCGATCTCTTCGACCTTTTCCTTGACCGCGTCGCGCACGACGCTGCCTGGCAGAATGCGTTCTTCCTTACGCGCGGAAATCAGCAGGAAGTCACCGCTGACGTGCACCAGCGGAGCATCTTCGCCTTTGCCAAACGGCGCGACGAAACCGTAGGTGGTCAACTCCTGGCTTGCACATGGACGCGCCAGTTTGGTGGCCAGTGCAGTTTCCAGCGCCTCGGCATCGACAGGCAGGTCTTGGGTCAGGCGATAGATAAGCAGGTTTTTGAACCACATGGGGTGAGTCTCTCCTTTATACAAAGGGGGGCATTATTGTCTTCGCCGTCTCATAGGCCAACCCTTCTCTAAGCCTTTGGAAGGCCTGAGAAAATTATTTAAAAAAGTGCTTGCCAGAGGTTGGGTCGCTCCGTAGAATGCGCGCCACACCGAAGCGAAGGGTGATTAGCTCAGCTGGGAGAGCGTCTGCCTTACAAGCAGAATGTCGGCGGTTCGATCCCGTCATCACCCACCATTCGTTTCAAGTGTTTAGCGCAGCGGTAGTTCAGTCGGTTAGAATACCGGCCTGTCACGCCGGGGGTCGCGGGTTCGAGTCCCGTCCGCTGCGCCATATTCGGTAACCTGGACCACTGAACGCCAGGTCACCACGGAAAAACCCGCCAAGGCGGGTTTTTTTCTGCTCCAAGGTTGTACCCGCGGGATGTGTCGTTTTACTGGTTTTCGGATTTATTTGAAAAAAACTTCAATTAAATCAACACTTTACGAAAACTTGTGGCATAATGCGTCCCGTAACGAAGCGAAGGGTGATTAGCTCAGCTGGGAGAGCGTCTGCCTTACAAGCAGAATGTCGGCGGTTCGATCCCGTCATCACCCACCATTCGTTTCAAGCGTTTCGCGCAGCGGTAGTTCAGTCGGTTAGAATACCGGCCTGTCACGCCGGGGGTCGCGGGTTCGAGTCCCGTCCGCTGCGCCATATTCGGAATCTGGAACACTGAACGCCAGATTCCACAGAAAGCCCGCCTTGTGCGGGCTTTTTGCTGTCTGGCGTTTGGGTATTTTTCGCTGCGTATAACTATGTAGTGCCTGCCAGGCGTACCGCTTTCGGAGAATGGGCAACGTTATTCATGACTCATTTCGTGTCATGAATTGGTTCAATTGCCTACCGAGAGACCGAGCGCATGGATACTTCCCCTCCCAAAGAAGCCGCAGAAGAGTCGCAAGAAAAAACATTCCGGGCGTACAACCCGTCCTTCCTGACCTGTGATGATGCAGCTGCCTGCCTGCATGACTTATTGTCCTTTCAGCGGGGGACCGAGCTTCGCTGGTTCATCTTAAAAAGCGAAGTCGGGCGTTTCTACTTTGCAGAGGCTTCAGAGCTCGACGCAACGCCTATCGAAAACAGTGAGGATATCGACGATGACGAAGAGCCCGAATCGCTGACTTCGCTTGTCGTACCGGTAAGTGCAAGCGATCAACTCGACGTTCCACAGGGCTATACCGTCGAAGCAGTCTTCCGTTTGCATCCCGCGAGCGAGCAAGGCATTGATGAAAGTGTATCGGAGTGGAGCCAGCGCAATCGCTTTTTCTCTATATCCGACCTGTCGGACGTTATGAATCCACATCGACAGTACGCCAGGTGCTATCTATCAGTAGACGGCAACCTGCTGTCGTACACCTCAAAGAATTCGGTATTTGAAAAGGAATTGGCCCCCAGAATTGCCAAAGATCGCAGTGGTGCATTGCGAATGTTTGAACGTATGTATGGGCGAGGCTTGGTGCCGAGCAGTATCTGGATTCTGTTGGCTGTAACGGCTGGGGAGGTGGCCGTGGTCGTACCGGGTGTCCTTTGGCGCAGGCGGGGTCTGATCAAGGCCAGTTGGCGCTCGGACCCATTTCAAGAAACGCCTATGAATGAACGGATGCCGATCTTTGGCCCGGTCTGTCAAAGCGCCAGGGAAGTTGCACTTCAGTTACGCCTTCGACACCAGGAGACGTCAGCCGGCCGGCAATCGATGGGTTTTATCCTCAAACATAAAACCGAGGACTTGTTTGTCGCGACAGCGCCGAGTTTCAGCAACTACACCGATTTTGACCGGGCGATGCTGTTTCCCAAGGATCAGCATGGTAATCCGATGCTGCCCAGAGACTTTCGTGTACATGGCATTTATCATTCGGCCCAACCCTTCGCCGCTGACACTTTGCCGGGTGAGGGATATGAGCACTTTTTCTCTCCTGCCGACCTCAAGGTCGGACTCAGCCGACTATTGGTAGCCCCCCATCATCGTTTGTTTCTTGTCACTTCGGATGGGGCGGTGTTGCGCTTTGCCAAACCTGAAAAGTTGCTGATAACAGGGTTGTTAGCGGAGTTCGACGAAGGGCTAGAGCAGAAAATGGTCTTGGGTCAAATATCCCCGCAAACGTTTATCGACAAGGTTGCGGCGGTTGGCACCTTGAGTGTCGTGGTAACGAGCAAAAAGTGGCCGACTCTTGGCAAGCTAACTTCGTCTTCTGGCGATCAACTGGCTTCTTTTCAATCATGAAACCGATCACTCACCATTTCGCTGGTGACGATAGTCACTGACCGCCTCGTAAACCGCTTTGCGCAAGCGGTTGATCCCACCGATCGGTCGATGCGCGTCAATGCCAAACCACGGGTTGAACGAAAGATTGTCGCATTGCAGATTCAGCGTCGGAGTATCGAAATCCTGCGGCGGCAAGGTGATCCGCGCGACGGTTTCGAAGGGCGAATCCTGCTCGCGCCATTCGATGCTGGTGTCTTCGATCGGCATATATTTATGGGCATCCTGACGCTGGATCTGCAGTACGAAACAGGCCGGCACGCGATCCGTCGACAGCTGCTGATTCAACGCGCTGCGCAGGAAGTTCGGCAGGTCGTGGTTTTGCTTGGGCAATGTGTACGCGGGGCAATTGTCCGGATCCGGAGCGACCCGGAACTTTGCATTCGCCTCACCGAATTTGTAGGGCGAAACCGAAAAGTATGTAGTCGCCGTCGGGCTGTCCGGCGGCGGCGACAAGGTTGCCAGTGCAATAAACAAATGACGGATCTGCCAGGTACGCGGATCCCATCCGGGGAAAAACGCCATGACCTTCTTGCCTTCAGCCTGCGCCGCCACATTCTGACGGTACTCGGCGACATCACTGACAAAGAAGTTCGGGTGGCTGAACATCACGAAATCCTGTTCAGGCCGTGCCTGGCGGTTGCCGAGCAGCTGTTTTCCCGAAACGTCGAGCAGTTTGATCGCCATGCCTCTGGCATCGCGAATACTGTCGAACTGCGGGTAGGCATTACCGTTGGACAGACGAATCATCGCTTGCCAGGTTTTGCCTGGCTCACTGAACACGCCCTGTCGCAGCGACTGCGCGAGTTCCGGCAGCACCTGCACTTGCGCTTTCACACAGCCATGGGCCTTGGCATGTGCGTCGCGAAGATACCGTGTGCTTTCGCGATGCTGATCGACGATGCGCACGGCGGTCTGGATCACGTCCTGGGTCATTGCCGCTTCGCCGGGTGGAATCTGTTCCAGCGCCGACACCGGGCCGCGGTGTTGCCAGGCAAACCATGCTGTGGCGATGGCCCAGCCGAGCAGGCCAATGCAGAGTGCTATCAGCAGCGCTTTGCCAAGCAGACGCCCAAGCCATAACCAGATTCTGGCCAGCAGTGACTGTTCTTTCTTGAAGGTCGAGATCATGGCAATTGCGCTTCCAGTGGGCCGCCGAGGACTTTCAGGTATTCAAGCAGCGCCCAACGTTCTTCCGGCTGCAACAACCGGCCAATAACGCCGTTACCGCGCTCGCCTGCACGGAATTCATGGCCGCTGTTATGGTTACCGGTGATCCGCGTATCGAACAGGAAGCCATTGGTAAACGCTTCAGTGCGATACCCCAGGTGGCGCGGATCGAATTCGAAGGTGCCTTTGAAGAAGGTCGTGGCGCGCTCGTCCTGTGGCGACAGCAACTGATAAATGCTCGGCACCGAACCGTTGTGCAGGAACGGCGCGGTGGCCCACACGCCAGCCAGCGGGCGCGCCTTGTAGGCGACTTTTTCGCGCACGCCGATGGGCAGGCCGAAACCGTCCATGCGGGGTTTTTCCTGCGGCGTGATCTTGGCTTCGCGGTAGGCGCGCTCTTCGACAAAAGCGGTGACGTAAGCCAGGCCCTTGGCCACCGACAACTGACTGAGGTCCAGCGGCTCCTTGGGCGTCGGGTGCAGTTTGACGTCCATGGTTTCGAGTTCCTTCAGGTCCCATTGCAGGGCGGTCAGATCGAAACGGTGAGTGGCGATATTGTTGGCGGCATTCGGATCGGTGCCGATGACAGCGACCGGCAGCATGTGCAAATGCTGCACCCAGCGATCACCTTCCTGAGTCTGGCGCGGGACGTGGCAGCCGGCGCAATTTTCGCTGAACAGTGTGCGTCCCTTGGCGGCGAGGGGCTTGTCGATGGCGCCAAACAGCTCCTCTGGCCAGGCGGGCGGCTTGAGCTTTTGCAGGGTTTCTTCGATCTTGTGCAAATCACGCACGCGCACGCTTGAGGCATAACGCGCATCGCCTTGCAGTGGCTGGCCGTTGGCGTCAAAGAAATTCAGAGTGGCGCCGACGCCCAGTGCCTCGCCGATGTTGCGCGCCATCGGCTGCTGCGCCGAGCCGTTCCACTGCACCCAATCAAATGTCCACATGTCCCACAGTTGCGGGTAATCCACTGGCGCATTGGCCACGCGGTAGTTGATCGGGGATATCGCATCGCCGAACGTCGCATTGGCAATGCGGCCAAAGGCATCGGTGCGGCCAGGGCCTTCTTCGGTCGGATAGAGACCGCGATGGGTATCGTTCCAGGCGACCTTGAGAAATGTGTTCAGAGCGGTTTTGAAGTCTTTGCGCAATTGCTCGTGGCGCGCGTCGTATTCGTTGCCCAGCACTGTTCTGGCAAAGCGTTCAAATTTCCATGGGTTGTAGTAAGTCGAGGTCAGACTTGCCACCAAGGCTTGTCCGAAACTTCCGCCGCGCAAAGTAGGAACACTGGACGGCAGTACGTGTTGCGCGGTACCGCCGTCAATCCGCACGGCCTGGCCTTTAAAGCGCAATTCGCCGGTGTGGCAAGCGGCGCAAGTGATGTCCAGATATTGCTCGGAGCTGCCGGGATCCTGATGGCGGGCAAAACCGACGGGGAGGTTGCCGGGGTTGTCCGGCGTGGCTTTCTGCTGTGGATCGATCAGAAAACCAAAGCGTGCGAGGTAATCGGGCGCGGCGAAACGTTGCTCCGAGAAGGGCAATTCCAGCGCCTGGAACCACTCATAGCGCAGACCTTTGACCTGCGTACCCTGAGGTGTGAAATAGTAGGTTTGCCGCTCTTCGTCACTCCACTGATTCAGGTAATGCACCTGCCCGGCGGGGGTGTAGAAGGGCAATTTCGGGTTGGCGACGTAATACAGCACCACGGCGAGAACGAGCACCAGCAGCACGACGATCAGGGTCAGCACACGGAATAAGAGGCGCAAGATAAACATCCTTGTCGAATTGTTGCGCTGTTATGCCTGAGCCGGGCCCTATGCGGCAAGTGGCCATTACGCCAGATAATGCAGGCAGAGTCGCCGGGCATTGTCGGGACGAGATGACAGAAGCTTCATCGTGCCTTTGCCCAAATGCGTTTTGATCCCTGAACTTATCGTCGCTTTACTGCTCTCATGCCGGTAGCCATTGGTCGTGGCGGCCTGATAAGCTCGCGGCTTTACTCGATTGCCCTTTCGGCGCATGAACAAGGAAATAGCATGAAACAGCATCGGTTGGCGGCGGCGGTAGCCCTGGTTAGCCTGGTCCTCGCGGGTTGTGATTCGCAGACCAGCGTAGAGCTGAAAACCCCGGCGCAAAAAGCTTCCTACGGTATCGGCCTGAACATGGGCAAGAGCCTGGCTCAGGAAGGCATGGATGATCTGGACTCCAAAGCGGTAGCCCAGGGCATCGAAGATGCCGTCGGCAAGAAAGAACAGAAGCTGAAAGATGAAGAACTGGTCGAAGCCTTCGCCGCGCTGCAAAAGCGTGCTGAAGAGCGTATGGCCAAGATGAGCGAAGAGTCGGCTGCGGCTGGCAAGAAATTCCTCGAAGAAAACGGCAAGAAGGCTGGTGTAACAACCACCGCTTCCGGCCTGCAGTACGAAGTGGTCAAGAAAGCTGACGGCCCACAGCCTAAGCCGACTGACGTAGTGACCGTTCACTACACCGGCAAGCTGACCAACGGCACCGTATTCGACAGTTCCGTCGAGCGCGGCAGCCCGATCGATCTGCCGGTAAGCGGCGTGATTCCGGGTTGGGTTGAAGGTCTGCAACTGATGCACGTTGGCGAGAAGTACAAACTGTACATCCCTAGCGATCTGGCTTACGGCGCTCAGTCGCCAAGCCCGGCAATCCCGGCCAACTCGGTTCTGGTCTTCGACCTGGAACTGCTGGCCATCAAGGATCCAGCCAAAGAAGCTGCCGCTGCCAAGTAATTGGCAAAGGCTTCGACAACAACGCCTCGCTTATGCGGGGCGTTGTTGCATCTGGAGTCTGGCAAGGGTAAACAGAGCGAACCGATGGCGGTCGCGAGAGTCATAGCCATTGAGGCTGCCCGCGCTAGCCGCCCTGAGCAGCCAAGTCAATGAAATATTGGGGTTTTTTATGTGAGTAAAAAACGCCCGATCTGAGCGCAGCCCTTATGAAACGGGGCTTTCAGCGCTGAAATGCAGCTCTGTTCACAAGGTTATCCACAATTTGTGTGGATAACATTTCAACGGGAGGAATAGATGAAAGCTCCGTGGAATTTCGCTCGATTCCTGCCTCTGGCCGGCCGTTTGTTAGCCCGTGGACGTTTGCCAACCTTATTGTTTGCGGTCGCCAGCAAAGGCGCCGCGCAAGGCAATCGCCTCGGCAAACTCAAAGACGATTTACGTTTACTCCAGGCATTGTGCCTGGCCTATTGGCGCGGTGAGTATCGGGCCATCAGCGGCAAAGCACTGGTTTCGGTGGTGGCGGGTCTGATGTACTTCCTCAGCCCGGTCGATGCGATTCCGGATTTCATTCCCGTGTTCGGCATGCTCGACGACATCGCCGTCCTCGCCTGGCTGATGAAAACCCTCGACGATGAACTCAATGCCTTCCGCCTCTGGCGCAACCGTCAGCAGCCGGAAAAACTGGCAGTCGTCGAACGCCTGCCGGATACCCCTGAACAATTGCAACTTCAGGGGCCGAAGAAGTCCTGATTATCGAACCCCTCTTACAGATAGATACCCCCCGCGACCTTGGCCGCTGTTAGGATTACACTTCTAGGGAAAAGTGCCGACTCGCTAAGTGTTGTTGTCCTACGGGGTAGTCATGGATATTCAGATAATTGCACGCGATGGCGAACCCGAATACGCGGTTCTGCCGTGGGCTCAGTATCAGGCTCTACTAAAAGCAGCAGGCATCAACGAAACACCGTCGCGTCCGGCAGCAACGCCGCTCGCGGCCTCACCAGACACGATTCTTCCAGGTCTGGATCAACTACGCAGTTTGCGCGAAGGGAAGGGCATCGCCATTGAGGCGTTGGCCCGCACGGTAGGCATCAGCCCGTCATATCTGGCCATGATCGAAAGTGGCGAGCGTCAGCCCGACGCCGCGATTCGCCGCAGCCTGGCCTGGGAATTGACGGTGCCAGGGTGGAGGGATGGATCGTGAGCGTACGCATTAGTCGTCAACATTGGGACGGATTGCTAGGGGAACTGGATCAGGCGCGTCGCCAGCGTCATCTGCTGACTTATCGGGCCTTGCTGGAGCGGTTGCAATTGCCGACACCGGCCATGCAAACCTTGACTGCCGCGCTTGAGCATCTGGCGGCGCTGGATGCCAAGGCTGAACAACCGTTGCGCAGCTCGCTGGTGATCAGTCAGGGCGCGAGCCGCCTGCCACGCACCGGTTTCTTTGAGTGCGTCGAACGTCTGGGGCGTTTTTCCGGGCCATCCGACGGTGTAGCTGCGGCCTCTTGGCATGCTTCGGAAGTCGTCCGGGTTTTTGAATACGAGTACCCGGAATCGGCGGAGGCCTGAGTGTTTTTACGACTCAAGGCGCGGGCAAGCTACTGGCTGGCCCGCCGGCTGTTTCACTGGTCATGGTTTGTCCGCCAACCACGCGGCTGGCGTTGGCTTGAGGGGCAGTTTGCGCGCATGGCCAACCTCGGCGATGTCGGTGCGCAAAGCTTCTATGGGCACATCCTGACCTTTCGTGGCGTCGGCCTCGGCGCACGTGAAGAAGGTGTGCGTCTGTTGCGGCTGGCGGCGCTCGCTGGCGATGGTAAGGCGGCTTATCAGGTCGGCGTGATCAGCCTGGCCGGAACCCCGAGCAAGTCACCGGATCCTGTCGAAGCCGCACGCTGGTGGGGTATGGCTGCCAAGGCCGGACACCCGTTAGCTGAGCTCAAATTGAAAGAGCTGAGCGCTCGGGATTCAACGCAGTAAATCCAATTGTGTCCGTCCTGATAAACGCGGCGTGAGGTTTTCCTCACGCCGCGTTTGCGTTTTGCGTGTCTGTTTATCTGCTGCTGATTTATTACAGACAAGTCCTACAGCCATCACCTACTTGCCTGACTTCTTTCCTGATTGATCCCCCGCACAGTTCCCGCGCCTAATTTTTTTGCGCGAGGGAACGCTCATGTTTGATCCGCTTATTCAGTCCACTTCGCACACCCGCGTGCGCTGATGGAAGCCGTCACCCGCATCGAGCAAGCACTCGACAGCTTTCCCGAAACTCTCAGTATTTACCGCGAACAGCTCAGGCATTGGGCCAGTCGAGCGGCGGACGAGATCAGCCACGCGGCGGATCTGCCATCGTTGATGGGCATGGAGCGGATCATTCGCTTCGGCTCCGATAGCACTGCCGTCAGCAGCACCGACGACGAATTCTTCTCAGGTGTCGTCCAGTGCCCGAAGGGCGGGTTGATGCAGATCGAGAGCAAGTTCGAGTCGGTGTACGACATTGCGCTCGGCAACATAGTGGTCGATGTGATCGCCATGGATGGTGGTGAAACCACGCCCGTGACGCTCGACCCGCAGGGCAAAGGCTCGTTCAGAGGCGTCGCGGGGAAGTTCTACCGGGTGCAGGTGCACAGCGAGGTCACTGAGAGTCAGGTCGAGGACCTGTTCAAAGCCTATGACGGCCTGACCGCTGAGCTGGACGGCTGGTTACGCAGCGAGTGGCAGGGTTTCAAACCGCAGTGGTCACAGTCGGTGGCGACGGCGGCGGGCAATGGCATGCTCGCCGGGAGTTGGGCGGCGATCGAGGGGGTGTGGGACAGCATCGGCCTGCTGTCGGACATTCTCAAGGATCCCGGGGCGTTCGCCGAGCGGCTGGGGGACGGTGCTACACAGTTGATGGCGCTGGCAGCGACAGCCCCCGATGTCATGGAAAAGCTTCAGTTGCTGGTCAGTGACGAAGCTGCACTGTGTTTATTGCTGCGCACGGCCAGCCTTTGGCTGGAGATGCTGCCGCCCAGTGAAATCGCCGGCAAAACCGCGGAAGCGGCGTCGATGATGATGGTGCAGTTGCTCATTGATGTGCTGATCAGCGTCATCTTGACGTTCGTCAGTGGTGGCGCAGGCATCGCTTATCTGACGCTGCGTCTGGCGGACCGCGCCGTGCAATTGCTGTCGGCGGTGAAGCGTTTGGTGAAGGCGATGTTCGGCATCGTCCAAGGGTTCATCAAATACGTCGATCAATACAAAACCGTTGCCGCCCGCGGCATCGCCGCCGGGGTGAAAAAGGGCCGGATGCAATTGCGCTGGAATGCGCAGCGCAACACCTTGTTGAAGAAAGACGAGCCTCACGACGACTCGCCGGATCAGGCGAAAAACCCCAACGGTGACAGCGCCGATTGCGTGCCGCGCACCTGCACCAACGGCTGTCCGGTGTCTATGGTCACCGGTGAAGAACTGCTGACCCTGAGCGATGCGGTGCTCGATGGCGTGTTGCCATTTGAGTTCACCCGGTTGTATCGCTCCAGCGCCGCCGAGATCGATGTCGGGCTGGGCTTTGGCTGGAGTCATTCGCTGACGCATCGGCTGGTCTTTGAGGGCGACTTTGTGGTCTGGGTCGACCACGAGAACCGGCGCACCCGCTTTCCACTGCCGAATATTGAGCGCCCGGCGATTCACAACAGTTTGTCGCGGACGGCGATTTTTCTGGGTGATGAACCGGAGGAGCTGATCCTTGCGCTGGCCGGGGACGCGGCGCGCTTTTATCACTTTCGTGCGGGACGGCTGACGGCAATCAGCGATGCCTATGGCAATCGTCTGACGGTGCAGCGCGATCGCTCTGACCGGGTGCAGCGACTGGATAACGGTGCCGGGCGTTCGCTGTTGTTGCGCTATGACCGCGCGCAGTTGCTCGGTATCGATTATCAGGTGTTTCGCGACGGCGCCTGGAGCACTGAACAGGCGCTGGTCAGTTACCGCTACGACGCTTATCGGCACCTGATCGAAGCGACCAACGCCGTCGGTGACAGCGAGCGTTACGACTACGACGACGCTCACGTGATTCTGCAGCGGCAACTCGCTGGGGGCGCGAGTTTCTTCTGGGAGTGGGAACGTTCGGGCAAGGCTTCTCGCTGTGTCAGGCATTGGGCCTCGTTTTCGCAGATGGACACGCGCTACGTCTGGAATGACGACGGCAGCGTGGCGGTGCATTACGTCGATGGCACTGAAGAGGTTTACGTCCACGACGAGCGTGCGCGACTGGTGCGTAAAGTCTCGGCGGATGGTGGTGAGCAGCTCAAGGCCTATGACTCTTTGGGGCGGTTGATTGCCGAGCAGGATGCGTTAGGCGCGGTCACCGAATACCACTACGACGAGGTCGGACGGCTGGTGGCGCTGATTCCACCGGATGAGGCGCCCACGTCCTACGAGTATCGCAACGGTTTCCTGCACAAGCGCTCCCGCGGCGAGGCGGTGTGGATCTACCGGCGCAATGCCGAGGGCGATGTCACCGAAGCGGTCGACCCCGACGGTCAGGTTACGCATTACTACTACGACACCCGGGGCCAGTTGCTGTCGATCCGCTATCCGGACAGCAGTCGCCATCGCCTGGTCTGGAACAACCTTGGCCAGCTTGTTGAGGAAACCCTGCCCGACGGTGGCGTGCGGCGCTTTTCCTACGACGCACTGGGGCGACGGACGACGACCGCAGACGAACATGCTGCGGTCACCCGTCAGCATTGGGACGCCGTTGGCCGACTGATTCAGACGACGTTTCCTGACGGTGCGACCCGCGCCTACAGCTACGGCGCCTACGGTCAGGTCACCGCCGAGCGCGATGAACTGGGGCGCATCACCCGTTATGAATATGACGACGATCTGCACCTGGTTTCGCGGCGGATCAACCCCGACGGCACGCGGGTGCAGTACCGCTACGACCACGCGCAACTGCTGCTCACCGAGATTGAAAACGAATCGGGGGAAAAATATCGGCTGGACTACACGCCGACGGGCCTGATCCGTCAGGAAAGCGGTTTTGACGGCCGGCGCACGGCGTACGCCTACGACCTCAACGGGCATCTGCTGGAGAAGACCGAGTTCGGTGATGACGGCTCGCAACTGGTCACCGCTTATGAGCGCGATGCTGCCGGGCGTCTTCTGCTCAAAACCCTGCCCGACGGCATCAAGGTTTCCTACCAATACGACCGCCTCGGCCGACTGATCGGTGTCGATGATGGCCAGCAACACCCGCTGGCCTTCGAGTACGACCGCCAGGACCGGCTGATCACCGAGCATCAGGGCTGGGGCACCCTGCGTTACCGCTACGATGCCTGCGGCCAGCTCAAACGCCTGCGTCTGCCGGACAACAGCGTGCTCGACTACCGCCACGCCAAGGGCGGTGCGCTGACCGGCATCGACCTCAATGGGGCCGAGCTGAGCCGCCATGTCTACCAGTCCGGGCGCGAACTGCAACGCCAGCAAGGCCTGCTGCTCAGCGAATATTCTTACGACGATCAGGGACGATTACTCGCCCACGCCGTAGGCCATCAGCGCGATGCGTTGTACCGCCGCGATTATGCCTACAACGCCAACGGCAATCTCGCGCACATCGCCGACACTCGCCACGGCCAGCGCACCTACGGCTACGACGCCCTCGACCGGCTGATCCGCGTACGCCACTCACGCGACGAACTGCCGGAAAGCTTCGCCCACGACCCGGCCGGCAACCTGCTGATGCAGGACCGCCCCGGCCCCAGCCAGATCAAAGGCAACCGCCTGCTGCTGCAGGGCGATCGACATTACGACTACGACGCCTTCGGCAACCTGATCCGCGAACGTCGCGGCCGCGCCCAGACCCTCGTCACTGAATACCGCTACGACAGCCAGCACCGCCTGATCGGCCTGACCCGTCCCGACGGCCAGACCGCGTCCTACCAATACGACGCCTTCGGCCGACGCATCCGCAAAACCGTCGGCGACGCCACCACCGAGTTCTTCTGGCAAGGCGACCACCTCGTCGCCGAAAGCAGCGAACACGAATACCGCAGCTACGTCTACGAACCCGGCACCTTCCGCCCGCTGGCGCTGCTCGACGGCAAAGGCCCGAAAAAGGCCTGCCCGTTCTACTACCAACTCGACCACCTCGGCACCCCGCAGGAGCTCACCGACTACAGCGGCGACATCGTCTGGTCCGCGCAATACGACGCCTACGGCAAAGTCGCCACGCTGACCCTCGCCGGCGACGACTACCTGAACCAGCCGCTGCGTTTTCAGGGGCAGTACTTCGACGGCGAAAGCGGCCTGCATTACAACCGGCACCGGTATTACGACCCGCGGCTGGGGCGGTATCTGACGCCAGATCCGATCAAGTTGGCCGGTGGGTTGAATCAGTACCAGTACGTGCCGAATCCGACGGGGTGGGTGGATCCGTTGGGGTTGAGCTCTAACTGCCCGCCGCCGAATAAGCCTGGGTGTGAGGTGCCGGGTGGGTTTGGTGGGGCTAAGGTTGATGAGGGTGAACCAGCGCTGCCGAAGATGACGGCGCAGGAGCGTAGGGCGAGGATTGATGAGTTGGCGGAGGCGAATGCGAAGCGACGGGTATTGGAATATGAAAATATTTATGGCATGCACACCGTTGAAAAGCACAGCCCGGAAATTTCGGATAGAGCACTTAAGCAGCGCGCTATTAATGGTGCGAACCCTCATACAGGAGTTGTTCCAAGGCGTGCACGAGGCAACCTTAGTTCGCAGTTTTATAATTGGCGCATGCACTTAGGGGCGTTAAATAAAGCGATGACGAAAGATAAGCATGGTCTGATAATGCATAACGGAGTGGATCAGAATAACAATCCAATAGTGAGGCTAGAGTTGCCGGGTGCGGGGCGTGGGTACAGGCCAAATAGAAGGGATGTTCAAAATCCTATTTTAAATGAGCACCTAAATTGGTTTGAGGTAAAATTTGATGAAGTAAATACGCAAAAACCATTTACAGGATTCCCTACATAGGTGAAGTGATGCTGAAAAATCCCTACCTTAACGAAGCGTTTGAACCGAATTTAATGTGGTTTGTAGGAGTGCTTGATGTTTATGATCGGGAAGAAACTCGAGGTGCAGAGCTTGAGATCTATAACCCCAATGTTTCTGCCGATAGAGAGTTGTTAATTAAAAGGTATTGTCTGAATCTTCCGTATCTTACCTATAGACATAAGCTAGTATTGGTTGAAAGCTTGGAAGAGAAACTCAGAAATCCAAAGTATGACTTCCAGCTCCTGTTTGAAATCGATCCATACGAAGCTGCAAGTTGGCCTCGTGAAGAGTGGGATGCCCTAGAAAACCCCCGAGGTTTTTTCCAGGATATCTACCGGTTTGCGATGGAGGTTTGGGAGCATGATCTAGCAAAAGCCGCTAGTGAAGATCGGTCCACATGGTAGTTTTCGGTTGTTCTATAACATCAACGATGGCCTGAAACGAGCGCTTCGATAAAGGGCAGCGCCTTCATGCTCTCGATAACATGCACGCTATACCCCGGAACATTCTTCGCATGATGCTTCGCCTGCGAAGCCATTTCCGCAAGCTGACTGGCATCAAGGTGTGCGCAGGCTTCGGGTTGTAGATGCACGACGCCGATGGACAGTGACAGTAGCGGAAACTCCTGCCGCACCCCTTGGCGATTCGGCGCAATAAAACATCCAGCCTCAAGGTGTTCGGGGCGGTAGAAACGTCGACACTGGCTCTGGAAGTCATCAAGCAACTGATTGAGTCGTTTGCGCCAATCCTCGGGGCCGAGGACGAGCAGGAAGTCGTCGCCGCCGATGTGACCGACGAAGTCGCGGGAGGGGTCGACGCGTTCGTTGAGGCATTGCGCCAGACACAGCAACACTTCATCACCCCGTCCGTAGCCGTAGATATCGTTAAAGGGTTTGAAGCTGTCGATGTCGACGTAGCAGATGACGGATTCTCGTCCCTGTTGCAACAGGCGAGTCAGGCACTGCTGGATCGGCACATTGCCGGGCAGCAGAGTCAGCGGGTTGGCATAACGAGCCTGTTGGATTTTCAGTTCGGTGATCAGTTTGAGTACGTCGATCACTCTGCCAAGGCCGAGATACCCGCCGTTGAGGGTGATGATGAAGTCCTCTTCGATGCGCTGGCGGGCACGGCTGGTGATCAGGCGGCTGACCTGTTGCAGCGACTGGCTCATTTCCACGGCGAGGAAGTCGTCGTTCATCAGGCGACTGATCGGTTTACGGGCGAACAGGTCGGTGGCGAACGGTTTGAGCAGGGCATCGGACAGGGAATGACGATGGACGATGCCGCAGGGTTGGCCCTGTTCGTCGAGTACCGCCAATGAATTGAGGTTGGCCTGGCGGCGGAAGGCTTCCAGCACGGTGGCGGTCGGTGTATCGCGATGCACGGCCGGTTGCTCGTTGAGCAGGGCGCTGAGGTCGCTGCCTTCGTCGTTCAGCGCAACGCTGCTGCTGTCGTGTTTGGGCATCAAGGCGCGGGCATCGCGCGGAGGGTGTTCCTGAGGGCGGCCGAGCAAGTAACCCTGCACCAGATCGACACCCATTTCGGTCAGCACCGCGAGTTCTTCCGGCAACTCGATGCCTTCGGCGATGACTTGCGCCCGCGAGGCTTTGGCGATTTGCAGGATCGAGCCGACGAACTCACGCTTCAACGCATCCTGATGGATGCCGTCGATGAAGTGTCGATCGATCTTCACGTAGTCCGGACGCAGTTCTGACCACAACCGCAGGCTTGAGTAGCCGGCACCGAGATCGTCCAGCGCAATGGAAAACCCCATCGCCCGATAGTGGTGCAAGGCGGTTTGCAGCAACTGAAAATCGTCGATGGGCGTCTGTTCGGTCAGCTCGATGACCACCTGGCTGGGCGGAATGCCGAAATCCTGCAGCAACTGCAAGGTGCGCCCCGGTTGATGGGCGGCTTCAAGCAAGGATTCCGGCGAGACGTTGAGGAACAACTTGCCCGGCAGTCGCTGCTCGTTGAAGCGGCGACAAGCGCTTTGGCGGCAGGCGATTTCCAGCTCGCTCAAACGCCCGGCCTGACGGGCCACGGCGAACAGCGCGATCGGCGAGTGAAGAGGGCTGTTGGAAGGGCCGCGCGTGAGGGCTTCGTAGCCGAGAATGCGCCGTTCTGAGAGAGAGATGATCGGTTGGAACAGGCTGTGTAAACCGCTTTGAGTCAGGATCGAGCTCAAGGCACTCAGCTGTTCGGTCGTGGTCATGGCAATCTCTGGCGATAAAAAAAGGACTGGGAGCGCTCTCGATGAAGAGAGTGGCTCCCAGTCCTTTATTGCACGACAGAATGATGACTGTTTGATGACGATCCGGGGATCGCCAGCACTAAATTGCCATCACCTTACTTCTTGGCCACCTGATTGCTCAGCTTCAGGTAATCCAGCAGCACGCGCCCGGTTTCGCTCAGGTAAGCATCGTCTTCTGGTTTGACCTTGTCCGGGTCGGCGGCCGCGAGGGCGTCTTCGTCTTCTTTCTTCAGCTCTTTGAGCGGTTCTTCGCCTTTGGCCTTGCGACGGATGTTTTCCATCGCCAGTTGCTTGGCGTCGATGTCGTTGTGCTGGGCACGGCGCTCGGCTTCGTTGAGGCTGACGGTTTTTTCTTCCATCAGTTTCTGCGCCAGGGCCAGCTTGTCACGGATGAACACAAACTCGGCATCCTTGGCGGTGCGCGTGTCATGTTCGGACTTGAGCTGAGCCAGGAACGGCTTGAACGGATCGGCCGCTGGTTTGATTGCCGCGCGGATGGTGTCCCACGGCATGGCTTCCGGCAGGGCGCTCTCGCCGATTTCCTTGGTGTCGATCAACGACGGGTAGTCGATGTCCGGCAACACGCCCTGATGCTGGGTGCTCTGACCGGACACACGGTAGAACTTGGCCAGGGTCAGTTTCAGTTCGCCATGGTTGAGCGGCTGAATGGTCTGCACGGTGCCTTTACCGAAGGTCTGGCCACCGATGATCAGCGCGCGGTGGTAGTCCTGCATGGCGCCGGCGAAGATCTCCGAAGCCGAAGCGGACAAGCGGTTGACCAGCAACGCCATCGGGCCTTTGTAGAACGCGCCCGGGTTTTCATCTTCGAGTACGTCGACACGGCCATCGGCATTACGTACGAGTACGGTCGGGCCCTTGTCGATGAACAGGCTGGTCAGCTCGGTAGCTTCCTGCAGGGATCCACCGCCGTTGTTGCGCAAGTCGATGACCACGCCGTCGACTTTGTCTTTCTGCAGCTCGGTGAGCAGCTTCTTGACGTCGCGGGTGGTGCTCTTGTAGTCCGGATCACCGGCACGGAACGCTTTGAAGTCGAGGTAGAAGGCTGGAATCTCGATGACGCCGAGTTTGTAGTCCTTGCCGTCCTGTTTCAGGTTGAGCACGGACTTCTTCACGGCCTGGTCTTCGAGCTTCACCGCTTCACGGGTGATCGGCACGATCTTGGTGGTCTGGTCGTTCGGCGCATTGCTCGCCGGAATCACTTCCAGACGCACTACGGTGCCTTTCGGGCCACGGATCAGTTTGACCACTTCGTCCAGACGCCAGCCGACCACGTCGACCATCTCTTTGTTGCCTTGGGCAACACCGATGATCTTGTCGGCCGGGGCGACCTGTTTGGTCTTGTCGGCCGGGCCTGCCGGCACCAGACGCACGACTTTCACCTGGTCGTTGTCGCTCTGCAACACGGCACCGATGCCCTCGAGGGACAGGCTCATGTTGATGTCGAAGTTTTCCGCGTTATCCGGCGACAGATAGTTGGTGTGCGGATCGTACGACATGGCGAAGGTGTTGATGTACGCCTGGAAGATGTCTTCCGGACGGGTCTGGTCCAAGCGCGCCAACTGGTTCTTGTAGCGCTTGGTCAGGGTTTCCTGGATCTGCTTCGGCTCTTTGCCGGCGATCTTCATCCGCAGCACTTCGTCCTTGACGCGTTTGCGCCACAGGTCGTCGAGTTCAGCGGTGGATTTGAGCCAAGGGGCGTCCTTGCGATCGATCAGCAAGGTTTCCCGGGTGGTGAAGTCCATCTTGTCGACGCCTTTGTTCAGCTCGGCAAGGGCGAAGTCCAGACGCGACTTGACGCGGTCCAGATAGCGCTTGTAGATGGTGAACCCGGCGTTGAGGTCGCCGCTTTTGAGGAAGTCGTCGAACTGCGTCTTCCACTTGTCGAATTCGGTGATGTCGCTGGCCATGAAGTAGCTGCGCGACGGATCCAGCAGCTTGAGGTAGCTGTCGTAGATGATCACCGAGCGCGCATCGTCGAGCGGCGGCTTGCTGTAGTGGTGACGCTTGAGCAACTCGACGACGTTCAGGCTGGCGATGACTTCATCGCGATCAGGCTGCAATTTGTCCCAGCTGTTGGCTGCGAATGTATTGCCCGACACCGGCAACAAACCGATACCGATGAAAAGAGCGAGGGCGGTGCTGGGGAGCAAATGCTTCATGCTGATTCGACGCGGGGACAATTGATAACGCATATTAGGCCGTCTTTGAAGTCGCCGGTTCTACGAGAGCCGGTCGCATAATGCAAAAAGCCCGGCGCTACAGCTTCGGGCTCAGTCCAGACTCACTATGGAGGCACTGTGAAGGCATTGCAAGGCGTTGACGGTCAAGTGGCATGGGTTGAAGAGCCGAGTCCTACGTGTGATGTAGGACAAGTCCGCATTCAAGTGGCGGCAGCGGGTCTCAATCGCGCCGATTTATTACAGAAAGCAGGGCTTTATCCGCCACCACCAGGGGCCAGCCAAGTGCTCGGTCTTGAGTGCTCCGGGGTCATCAGCGAGGTCGGCGCGGGCAGTGCCTGGCAGGTCGGCGATCGGGTTTGCGCCTTGCTGGCTGGAGGTGGCATGGCCGAAGAGGTGGTCGTCGACGGGCGGCACGTGCTGCCGGTTCCCGAAGGCGTCTCGCTGATCGAGGCGGCGGCATTGCCTGAGGTTTATGCAACAGTCTGGCTGAATGTATTTCAACTTGCGGCGCTCAAACCGGGTGAGAAAGTTCTCTTGCACGCCGGCGCAAGTGGAATCGGTTCAGCCGCCATTCAGTTGTGCAAAGCGTTCGGCAATCCCTGCTGGGTCAGCGTCGGTTCGGCCGAGCGTCTGGCTTATTGCGAGGCGCTGGGTGCGCAGGGCGGGGTGGTGCGCACCGATGATCTGGACAGCCTGCGTGATTTCGGGCCGTTCAATGTGATTCTCGATCCGGTGGGGGGCGATTATTCGGCGTTGAATCTCAAGCTGATGGCGCTGGATGGACGTTGGGTGTTGATCGGTCTGATGGGCGGTCGTGAGGCGAAACTGGATCTGGCGCAGGTATTGGCCAAGCGTGTGCAACTGCTGGGCTCGACGTTGCGTAGTCGTGACGATCAGTTCAAGGCGGATCTCTTAAGTGATCTAGGCCAGCAGGTGTGGCCGTTGTTTGCTGAGGGGCGGTTGAGTCCACAGTTGGCCAAGGCGTTTGCGGTGAAGGATGCCGAGGCGGCGTTTGCGGAGTTGGCGAGTAATACGGTTTCCGGGAAATTGGTGTTGGTGATTGACGAAAGTCTGAGCTGAGATCAAGGCAAAAAGCCCCTCACCCTAACCCTCTCCCAATGGGAGAGGGGACTGACCGGGTTGTTCTGTCGAGCTACATCGACCTGATACATGGTGTCGAACTCAGGTTCGGGATGTCAGCCTGCAATCGCAGATTAAATCTTTGTCATTTCCAGAGATGGATCGGCCAGCCGGCTTTTTCCGCGTGTTCCAGCAGCACCGGGTCCGGATTCACCACGTGCGGAAAATCCACTTTCAGCAACAACGGCAGATCATTGCGTGAGTCGGAATAAAAACTCGCGCCTTCAAGGTTCTCTTCTTCGGCATCCAGCCATTCCAGCAAGCGGGTGATCTTGCCTTCGCGGTAGGTCAAAGTCCCGACCGTATGGCCGCTGTAAACGCCATGGGCAACTTCCAGTTCAATTCCCAGAATTTCATCAATGCCCAGTCGATCGGCAATCGGTCTGACCAGATGCGTGCCCGACGCCGAGATCACCAGAATCCGGTCGCCGGCCTTGCGGTGGGCGGCGATGGTTTTGGTCGCGTCGCTGAAGATGATCGGTTCGATAAAGTCTTCAACCCATGGCCCGACCAAGTGCTCGACTTCTTCCGGCGTACGCCCGATCAACGGCTCCAGGCTGAATTCCATGTAGTCTTCCATGCGCAATTTGCCATGGCTGTAGGCGTCCATCAGTTCGTTGTTCTTGCGCATGAACGACTCGGGATCGACCCAGCCCAGGCGCCCCATCTGCTCGCTCCAGAGGGTGGCGCAGTCGCCGTGGATCAACGTTTCGTCCAGATCAAAAATTGCCAGGGCCATCAGTGCAGTTCTCTCTTCAACGTCAGCAAAGTCATCAGGCTACCTCACACAGGGCCGTCGGATCGATGGAAAGCGCCAGACGCTGACCGTCGGGATGCAGATCGGCAGCCGAGCGGTTGAGCACATCCACCACCAGTTCCACGCCACGCGCTTCGATGCGATAGCGGATGACGTTGCCAAGCAGGCTGTGGCTGCGGATCTGCGCATCGAGTTCGCCGTTGAGGCTCAATTCGATGGCTTCCGGGCGAATGGCGATGCGGTGGCTGATCGGGCGCTGCAGCAACTTCGACGCGTCGTCGGCATCGAGCAGGTTGTAGTTGCCGATGAAGCCTGCGGCGAACACATCGACCGGTGCGGTGTAGAGGGTTTCGGCATCGCCGCTTTGTACGATTTTTCCCTGATTCATCAGGAAAATGCGATCAGACATGGTCAGCGCTTCTTCCTGATCGTGGGTGACGAAAATCGTCGTCAGGCCGAGTTCGCGCTGAATCTGGCGGATCTGTTCACGCAGGTGTTTACGAATCCGTGCATCGAGGGCCGACAGCGGCTCATCCAGCAGCAACAAACGCGGGCGCGTCACCAGCGAACGGGCAAGGGCCACGCGCTGACATTGGCCACCGGACAACTGATGCGGATAGCGGCTGGCGAAGTCGTTCAGTTCAACCAGTTTCAACACTTCCGACACGCGTTTATGGCTGTCGTCGGCGTTGACTTTTTGCATGCGCAAACCGAAGGCCACGTTCTGCTCGACGGTCATGTTGGGGAACAGCGCATAGCTCTGGAACACCATGCCGATCCCGCGTTTCTGCGGACTCAACGGCACGATATCGACGCCATCGAGGAGGATCTTGCCGCCATCCACTGGCGTCAGGCCGGCGATGCAACGCAACAGAGTGGATTTGCCGCAACCGGACGGGCCGAGCAGGGTGACGAACTCGCCCTTGTTGATTTCGCAATCGATGTCGCTGAACACGGTCGTGCCGGCGTAGCTTTTCTGCAGGTGTTGGACGCTGACATAGCTCATTCGCTTTTGTCCTTGTTCAAGATGTTGGCGATCCAGGTCAGGACCAGCACGAAAAAGAAGTACGAAATAACCAGGGCACTGGTGAAGTGGCCGCTGCTGTTGCGCATGTTGTTCAGGTAAACCTGCAGGGTTTCGTAACGGGTGCCGACGAGAATGTTGGCGAAGACGAACTCCCCGAACAGGAACGAGAACGACAGCAGCAACGCGACCATCAGGCCTTTGCGCAGGTTCGGCAGCACCACTAGAAACGCTGCCTGAAAGGTGCTGGCGCCGAGCAGTTGTGCAGCGTCCATCAGGTCGCGCAGGTTGATCGCTTGCAGGTTGTTGGTGATCGCCCGGTACATGAACGGCAGCGCCACGGTGAAGTAGCAACCGATCAGAATCCACGGCGTGCCGACCATCGCCATCGGCCCGGAACCATACAACTGCAACAGACCCACCGAGGACACCACCGGCGGCACCGCGAAGGGCAGCAGGATGAGGATGTTCATCAGCGCATCGAGTTTCGGGAAGTGGTAATGCACCACGAACAGCAGCGGCAGAATCAGCACCACCGACAGCACCAGCGCGCCAACACACACCAGCAACGACTGGCCGAAGGCGTGAAGAAAGCGCGGATCGCTCCACAACTGGATGTACCACTTGAAGGTGAAACCGCTGGGCAGGATGGTCGCCGACCAACTACTGGCGATCGAATAAATCAGCGTTCCCACGAGTGGCAGCAAGAGGATCGCGAACAGCAGATAAACCACGACGCGGTGGTAGAGGCCGGCCGGGCCGGATTCAGCGCGAGACATGGTAGCTCCTCTTCAACAGCAGTTGATGCACGACGGTGACGATGGTCATCAGTGCCACCAGCACCACGGCCAGGGCGCTGGCCAGATTCGGGTCGAGGGAAATGTCACCGGAGACCATCGCTGCAATGCGGATCGGCAGGACGTTGAAGTTGCCCGTCGTCAACGCGTACACCGTGGCGTAGGCGCCGAGGGCGTTGGCCAGCAGGATTACAAACGTACCGAGCAACGCCGGGGTCAGCACCGGCAAGCCGATATGCCGCCAGAATTGCCAGCCATTGGCGCCAAGCAGTGCGGCAGATTCGCGCCAGTCTTCACGCAAGGCGTCAAAAGCGGGGTAGAGCAGCAACACGCCGAGGGGAATCTGGAAGTAGGTGTAGAGAATGATCAGCCCGGTTTTCGAGTACAGGTTGAAGTCCTGAATGATCCCCGACTGCTTCAACATGATGGTGATGCTGCCGTTGAAACCGAGCAGGATGATGAACGCGAACGCCAAAGGCACACCGGCGAAGTTGCTGGTCATGTTGGCGAAGGCATTCACGAAGTTGCGCAGTTTCGAATCGACCCGACGCAGGGAGTAGGCACCGAGAACGGCGATGACGATGCCGAACACGCTCGACCAGAAACTGATTTCGAGGCTGTACTGGATCGCCTGCAAATAGAACTTCGAGCTGAAGATCTTGCTGAAGTTGGCGAAACCCCAGCCGAACTCTTCCGATTGCAGGCTGTTGATCATCACCCAGATCAGCGGGGCGATTTCGAAGACGATAAAGAACAGCGCGAAGGGCACCACGCACAGGGCTGCCAGCCATTTGCCGCGAGTCATTGAGTTCACTTGAGCAACTCCCGGCACACAGGTTTGTCATGGGGCACGCCGAGCAGTTCGCAGACCGTGCCGCAGATTTCTGTCTGCTTGGGTGCGGCGCCAGCGTCGAGGCTGAACGCGTCACCGAGGACAAACAATGGCACTTGGCGCTCTTCCGGCAACAGGCCGTTGTGCGAGTGATCGTTGTTCATGCCGTGGTCGGCGGTCACCAATACCTGATAGCCAGCGTCGAGCCAGTTCTGCAGATAGTCGGCGAGGATGATGTCGGCGAAGCGCGCGCTGTTGCGGTACTGCGAAGAGTCGAGGCCGTGTTTGTGCCCGGCGTCGTCGATGTTCATCGGGTGGATCAGCAGGAAATCCGGATCGTGGCGCAGGCGCAGGTTTTCCGCGTCGGCGAACAGGTGCGAATCCGGGTAGTGATCGCTCCAGTAGAAATGCCCGTGCTGGATCGGCAGCGACAGATTGTCGGTGTGGCGGTCGCGGGCGGCTACGAACGGCGAACGGTTATACAACTCGCTAACCCAGTGATACGCCGCTGCAGCGGTTTTCAGACCGGCATCGCGGGCGTAGTGATAAATGCTGCGCTGGTTGGACAAGCGCGAGACGTTGTTATGGACGATGCCGCTGTCGATCGGCGGCACGCCGGTGAGGATGCATTCATAAAGCGGTCGGGACAGGGCCGGCAGTTCGCACTCCAACTGGTAGAGCGCGGCGCGTCCTGCGCCAACATAAGCCTGCAGATGCCCCATGGCGTGACGCGCGACCTCATAGTTGAGACCGTCGAGCACGACAAGGATGACGTTGTGCTTCATAGGGGCAAAAACTCCGCGAAACGGGAAATTTCAGATTCAGCCGAGATCCCCTGTGGGAGCGAGCCTGCTCGCGAATGCGGCAGATCATTCAACATTGATGTCGACTGACACGACGCCTTCGCGAGCAGGCTCGCTCCCACATTTGGATCTTCAACAGATCACACAGTAGTGATCAGCCGCTTTATTTCATCTCTACGATGACTTCCTCGTTCCACTGCTGTGGCAGGGCCTTGGAAGTCTTTTCCCATGCATCGGCGTCTTTGATCGGGGTGACCTTTTTGTACTGCTCGTTCGGCAGCAGTTTGGCTTTCACGTCTTCCGGCAGTTGCAGGTGCTCGGCGCGGATCGGACGGGCGTTGCCGCGGGCGAGGTTGGTCTGGCCGGCGTCACTGAAGATGTATTCGCGGGTCAGTTTGGCGGCGTTCGGGTTTTTCGCGTACTTGTTGATGATCGTGGTGTAGCCGGAAATCACCGAACCGTCGGACGGGATCAGCACCACGTAGTCATCCGGGTTGGCCATCTTGGCTTTGTAGCTGAGGCCGTTGAAGTCCCAGACCACACCGACTTCGATCTCGCCTTTTTCCATGGTGGCGATGGTCGGGTTAGCCATCGACAGGCGACCTTGCTTGGCGATGTCGGCGAACAGCAGCAGCGCAGGCTTGATGTTTTTCTCGTCGCCACCGTTGGCCAGTGCTGCAGCGAGAACGCCGTTGGCGGCTTGGGCGGCGGTGCTCACGTCACCGATCGAAACTTTGTATTTGCCGCCCTTGAGGTCAGCCCACTTGGTCGGTACTTCGGAGCCGTGCAGCAGCTTTTTGTTGACGATAAAGGCGATGGTGCCGGTGTAGGCCAGTGCCCAGTTGCCGTCCTTGTCCTTGGCCCAGTCCGGAACCTGATCCCAAGTGCTTGGCTTGTAGGGTTGCACTACGCCTTGCTTGACCGCGATCGGGCCGAACGCGGCACCGACGTCGCCGATGTCAGCAGTGGCGTTGTCTTTTTCCGCAGCGAACTTGGCGATTTCCTGGGCGGAGCTCATGTCGGTGTCGATGTGCTTGAGGCCGTAGGTTTTGGCCAGGTCTTCCCAGGTGCCTTTCCAGTTGGCCCAGTCATCGGGCATGCCGACGCTGTTGACGGCACCTTCCGCTTTCGCAGCGGCTTCGAGGGTTTTCAGATCGGTGCCGGCCGCCATGGCGGAGGTGCACATTGCAATGGTCGAGCCTAACAGTGTTGCCAGGAAAAGCTGTTTCATTCCGAAGCTCCTTGGTCGTGTTCAACGCTGCGATTGCGGTGTGTGTTGGTCTAGGTCAGCAATACCTGAGCCAATTTAAGGGGGCCGGATGACACTTTGATGTCGGCGGCCCTGCGGCAGGTCTCTTGTTTGCTCGGTATCAGCGGTTGCCAGATAAGCGTAGACCATGCCCAAGCCCCGGCGGACAAGGGACTTGGCCGATGTATTGCAAGTCGTGAAGACGACCGTTCGGTAGTTTTGTCATCTCTCGGTCATCTGCACTGCCTAGGCTTGCAACATCAGGAATCGGCTCGATTGCCGTGCGGTTTTGCCCCGAAACAGTGCTGGTCTAGTCCAGATAGGTAACGTTGATGCGCGATGAGGCAACAAAAGCGGTGACAGCGATTGGCCAGGTGTTGCAGGAGCAGCTCGATCACGGGTTGCTGGCGGCGGGCAGCAAGTTGCCGGCCGAGCGCAAGCTCAGTGAGTTGTTCGGTACGACGCGGATTACCGTGCGTGAGGCGTTGTTGCAACTGGAGGCGCAGGGGCAGATTTATCGTGAGGAGCGCCGTGGCTGGTTCGTCTCGCCGCCGCGTCTGGCGTACAACCTGATGCAGCGCAGTCACTTTCACGCGATGGTCAGTGCGCAGGGGCGAGTGCCGTCGACCGAGGTGATTTCGGCGCGGTTGCAGCCGGCTTCGGCGGCGGTGTGTGCCTGGCTGCAACTGCCGGCGTTGTCGAGCGTGATTCAGATTTGTCGGTCACGGCGCATTGATGGGCGGTTGGTGTTGTATGTGGAGCACTATTTGAATCCGCAGTTTTTTCCGGGGATTCTTGGGTTTGATTTGAATCAGTCGATGACCGAGTTGTATGCGCGGCATTACGATTTGCACTATGGGCGGGTGCGGTTTGAGATTGTGCCTACGTCATTGTCGGTGGATGCGGCGGCGGCTTTAAGGGTGTCGGTGGGGAGTCCGGGGTTGCGGATTGCTCGGGTTAATTATGATCAGCATGAGCGGTTGATTGATTGTGATCTGGAGTTTTGGCGGCATGATGCGATTCACGTAGGGGTTGATGTGGTTTGAGGTTTGGCCTTGGCGGCCTGTGGGCCGACCAGGTTCTTGGGGTTTTGGGTGTATATCCGTTGCTTCGGGTGCTGCCACTGGCGGTTTCGCTCTTACAGCGACTCACTTTTCCAAGCGCCGAAAAGTAAGCAAAAGGCTGGGCCCCGGCGTTCGGCCCGCTCGCTGGGGCTCGGGGTTCCTTCGCTCCGGAATTGATCCGGGCGCATCGCCTACGGTTTGCTTCGCTGCACCTCCTCTCGATGTGTTCGACTTCGTCGAACGGTCGCTACGCTCCCACGCCCGGATCAATCCCTCCACTCAGCCTGCCGAAGGGGCCGGCACGGCAAGATCAAGAGCGGTACTCGAGCTTGCGCTCATTGTGTTGAGTGGGGCGGCTTTGCCGCGTGGGTTGTTCGCAAATCAAAACTGTGGGAGCCAGCCCTGCTGGCGATGGCGGCCTGACAGCCGACCAATTTCTGGAAGGGTGCATATAGTCCAACTGTGGGAGCGAGCCTGCTCGCGAAAGCGCCCCCACAGTCACCTCATCCCTATTTGCCCGCCCGCGTATTGGCATACAAATAATCCGTCGCCAACGACGCCAATGTCCTCACGCCCACCACCAACGCCGACTCATCGACAAAGAACCCCGGATTGTGATTCGGCGCAGCCTTGCTCATGTCTTGATCCCGCGGCGTCACGCCGAGAAACACAAACAGTCCCGGCACTTCTTTGGCAAAGAACGAGAAGTCTTCCGCGCCGCCCACCAGCGGTGCATTCACCACATCATCCTTGGCCGCCCACTTCAGTGTCGGCAGCATTTTTTCCGTCAGCGCCGGGTTGTTGATGGTCGGGTCGTATTTTTCGATGATGGTGACATCCGCTTTCGCACCACCGCTCTCGGCGATTTTTTCTACGGTCTGGCGTACGTCGGCATGCAGTTTCTGGCGGATGCCGTAGTCGTAGGAGCGGATCGTGCCGGTCATGTCGACGGATTCGGGAATGATGTTGTAGCGGGTGCCGCCGTTGATGGTGCCGATGCTGACCACTGACGGATAAGAGGAGATATCGGTGCGGCGGCTGACCACGGTTTGCAGGCCGACGATGGTTTGCGCGCCGACGGTGATCGGGTCGATGCCGTCCCATGGGCGGCCGGCGTGAGTCTGTTTGCCGAGGATTTTGATGCGCAGGTCGTCGGAGCTGGCGAGGGTGGCGCCGGGGCGGTAGGCGATCTGGCCGGCGGGGACGCCGGCCCAGACGTGCAGGCCGAAAACGGCGTCGGGTTTCGGTGATTTCATCACGCCTTCCTCGACCATCATTTTTGCGCCCCAGGTGTTTTTGCCGTCGGGGATGAAGTCGCTTGGGCCTTCTTCGGCGGGCTGGAAGTAGAACACCACGGTGCCGGGCAGGGTGTCGCGCATGCCTGTGAGAATTTTCGCTGTGCTGAGCAGGATCGCGGTGTGCGCATCGTGGCCGCAGGCGTGCATCACGTCGACTTCTTTGCCGAGATAAGTGCCTTTGGCTTTGGAGGCGAACGGCAGGTCGGCGACTTCCATGACCGGCAGCGCGTCCATGTCGGCGCGCAGGGCCACGGTCGGGCCGGGCAGGGCGCCTTTGAGGACGGCGACCACGCCGGTACGGGCGACGCCGGTTTTCACTTCCAGGCCCATGGCCTTGAGTTGTTTGGCGACCAGTTCGGCGGTGCGTTTTTCCGTGTTGCCGAGTTCCGGGTGGGCGTGGATGTCGCGGCGGGTTTCCAACAGTTCCGGCTCGAGCTGTTGCGCTTGTTCGGCGATTTGCGTGCGGGTGCTTTCCAGCGTCGCGGCGCCGGCGTGGCTGGCGAACAGGGTGAGTAGAACGGCTTGGGCAATGCGCGTCAGTTGCATCGGTTTCTCCTTGATTATTGTTGTCGGGCTTCCCTGCCTGTGACTGCAACCGCGCGCCTGAGTGCTATTCCTTCGGCTGGCCGCCACCGGCAGTGATCACTTGCACGCTCATGCGCGGCGTTGCCAGATCCAGGCCTGCCTCATCCAGATGGCGTTTGAGCGACAGGTTGAACGCCCGGGAAACTTCCCACTGTTTGATCGGCGCAGTCTTGAACCGGGCGCGCAGGATTGCGCTGCCGGATTCGAAACTCTCGACCCCCTGAATCTCCAGCGGCGACCAGATGTTGCGCCGTTGCAGTGGATCGGTACGCATCTTCTGGCCGACTTCGCGCATCAGTTTGATCGCGTCGTCGATTTCCATGTTGTACGGCACCGCCACACGGAAGATCGCGTAGCCGAACTCGCGGGAGTAGTTCTTGATGCTTTTGATTTCGCTGAACGGGATCGTGTGGACGATGCCGTCGATGTCGCGCAGGCGTACGGTGCGGATGGTCAGGCCTTCGACGGTGCCGAGGTGGCCGCCGACGTCGACGTAGTCATCGATGGCCAGCGAGTCTTCGATGATGATGAACAGGCCGGTGATCAAATCCGCGACCAGCGATTGCGCACCGAAACCGATGGCCAGACCGATCACACCGGCACCGGCCAGCAGTGGCGTGACGTTCATGCCCATGTTCGCCAGCGCGACGATCAGCGCAATGATGAAAATCGCCACGAACAGCACGTTGCGGATCAGCGGCATCATCGTTTGCGCACGGGCATTCGCCAGACCTTTACGCGAGCGGGTGAGGGCGTGGTGCACGGCGGTGTCGGCGAGGATCCAGATCAGCCAGGAGAAAATCAGTGTGCCGATCAGGCTGAACAGTTTCACGCTGACATCATGCCCTTCGCCCTCGGCGAAACCGATCAGCGATTGGCCCCAGACGCGCAGGCCGAGTTCGATAAAGACCAGCCAGACCACCAGGTGCGCGAGGGTGTAGAAGAAGCTTTTCAGGCGTTCGGAGTAGAGCGCATGACGTTTTGGCCCACGCTGTGGTTTCAAGGAGTGCCGGCGGACGAGGCCGTTGATCACCATGCACATCACCAGCAACACGGTGCAGATCAGTGACTGGCGCAATGCGGTGCTGGTGTCGCCGGCGGAAACGAACGTGGCGAACAGCGAAATACCAACCAGCACCAGCGCCGGCACATACCAGAAGGTGCCCAGGATTTCGATGGTGTCGCTGAGGGCCCGGCGGGTCAGGCGTCGTGACAGCGGCTGATTGCGGATCAAGTGCGCGATCGGTCGACGGAAACGCAGGATGAACAGACCGGTCGACAGCGCCGCGAGGACATTGGCGATGGTCGCGGCGGTATGGGCCAGATGCACGCCCAGGCTTTCGATCAGGCGTGGATCGTTCAGCGCCTCACCGAACGCGGCGAAGCTGCCGATCAGCCACAACGGCCGAAACGCCTGATGACGCAGGATGTACAGCGCGCGATGGCGATGCGGGCCATCGAGCAGGGAAAACGCGATCACGCAGATCGCCGAGAAACAGGTGCCGACCACCAAGGCATAGGCGAGCACCATTGCCAGGCTTTTGCCCAGTGACGACGGCAAGGCGTAGCTCATGTAGACGGTCATCACCAACGCGATCAACCACGGCCCGAGCTTGCGCAAAGCGAAGCGCAGCATGTCGAGGGCCTTGGGGTGTTGCGGCAATTCTTCGGTGAGGCCGAAGCGCATGCGCACCCGGTGACCGAGCCAGATCAGCGCAGCGGCGAGCAGACTCCAGACCATCAGGATCATGGCGAAGCCGAAAATGATCGGCAGCCATTCGTTGGCCGGCAGCATCATCGCGCTCAGTTCGTCCTTGGCCAGGTCGAACTCGTTGCCCCAGCGGTTGAGCGGGCTGTCGGCGCCGGTGAATTGTTTTTCGAAGTTGGACAGAGTGCCGCCGATCAGGCCGAGCACGCCTTCTTCGGGACTGGCCTGGGCCTTTTTGGTAGCGTCGCGCAGCTTCTTCAGGTCAGTCAGCAGTTGCGCACGCTGCTTGTCGTTTTCCAGCGACTTGATGACTTCGTCGAGGGACTGGCCGAGCGGTTCCTGCGCTTCGGGTTGCGCCTTGTTGGTGTTGAGCAGGCCCGGCAAACCGACCGCATGGGCGGGGGCCAGCGGCAGCAGTGTCATCAGGCAGATGAGGAACAGACTGGGCAAAGCAAAAAGACGAGCGAACACTAGGCGGTCAACCTCGCAAGGGGCGGATTCGCTGGAGTGTACGAGGCCCACTAAAGCAATGCGAGCCGGGCGCGGATTTATTCGTTGAGTTTGGCGAGGATCTTGTAGACCACGGTGGCGAGGATCGTCAGCATGCCGATCCACATGGCGAACACACCGGCGTTCTTGTCGCGGAAGTTGAAGCCGATGGCCAGCAGGATCATTCCGCTCAGAATCGGAATGAGCATGGCGTGGAACGAAGACATCGAGATCATGGAGACTGCCTTGTCGAAATGAATGATGTAAGTCTAGGTCGGTTTCTGCCGACCGGTATTGATCTGAGTAGGAGCTGCCGAAGGCTGCGATCTTTTGATCTTAAAAACAGAATCAAAAGATCGCAGCCTGCGGCAGCTCCTACAGCGAACAAGTGGTCCCGAATGGTTACGGCAATTCGCGGCAGGCGTAGAACGCGCTCAGCACTTTGACCAGGTGCGCCAGGTCATGGCTGCCGCACAGTTCGCGGATTGAGTGCATGGCGAAGGTCGGTAGGCCGATATCGACAGTGCGCACGCCCAGGTGGCTGGCGGTGATCGGGCCGATGGTCGAGCCACAGCCCATGTCGCTGCGCACCACAAAGCTTTGCACCGGCACTTCTTCGGCCATGCACAGATGGCGGAAGAACCCGGCGGTTTCGCTGTTGGTCGCGTAGCGCTGGTTGCTGTTGACCTTGATCACCGGGCCGGCGTTGAGTTTCGGGCCGTGGTTGGCGTCGTGCTTTTCGGCGTAGTTGGGGTGTACACCGTGGGCGTTGTCGGCCGAGACCAGCAGGGATTTCTGGATGGTGCGGACGAACTCGTCACCTTCCGGCAGCAGGCGGCGCAGGGTTTGTTCGAGCATCGGGCCATCGGCACCGCAGGCCGAGCAGGAGCCGACTTCTTCGTGGTCGTTGCACACCAGCACGCAGGTTTCGTCGGTTTCAGCGGTGAGCAGGGCTTGCAGACCGGCGTAGCACGACAGCAGGTTATCGAGGCGCGCGCCAGCGATGAAGTCACCGTTCAGGCCAATCACAGCAGCGCTTTGCGTGTCGTAGAAACTCAGCTCGTAATCGAGCACAACGTCGGCGTTCAAGCCATGTTCGCGGGCCAATTGATCGGTGAGCACGGCACGGAAATCGACACGTTCGTCACCGGCAAATTGCGCGAGGATCGGCGGCAGCTCGGTCTGCGCGTTGATCGCCCAGCCCTGATTGGCTTCACGGTTGAGGTGAATGGCCAGGTTCGGAATGATCGCGATCGGCGCCTTGAAGTCGATCAATTGGCTTTCGACTTTGCCGTCGCGGCGGAAGGTTACGCGGCCGGCCAGCGACAGATCGCGGTCGAACCACGGCGCCAGCAGCGCGCCGCCGTAGACTTCAACGCCCAGCTGCCAGAAACCCTGACGCTGCAGTTCTGGTTGCGGCTTGACCCGCAGGCACGGGCTGTCAGTGTGTGCGCCGACCAGGCGGATGCCGCCGTGCAGTGGCGAAGTGCGGCCCATTTTGATCGCGACAATCGAGGAGTCGTTGCGGGTGACGTAATAGCGGCCGTTCGGCTCGGTGGTCCATGGTTCGCGCTCGTCGAGGCGCACGAAACCGGCGGCCTCCAGACGCTGCACCAGACTGGCGGTGGCGTGGAACGGGGTAGGGGAGGCCTTGAGAAAGTCGATCAGGCCTTGGTTCAACTCTTCGCGCATAAGAAACTCCAGACAGCAATGGGCGGGAGTTTAACGCATCGGCCGGGGAATTGAATCTGCACCGGATCCGTGTAGGAGCTGCCGAAGGCTGCGATCTTTTGATCTTGCTTTTGATTTACGAAACACCAGATCAAAAGATCGCAGCCTTCGGCAGCTCCTACAAGGGGTCTGCAGTGGCGGTCAGAACGGCGCGGGGCACTCGAAGCGCAGGCGTTCGCCGGTTTGCGGGTGGGTGAAGCTGAGCATGCTGGCGTGCAGGCACAGACGTGGCCAGGCGGCCAGAGCCTGCTCGTGGGCGTAGAGCCCGTCGCCGAGCAGCGGATGCCCGATCGACAGCATATGCACGCGCAACTGATGCGAGCGGCCGGTGATCGGTGTCAGTTCGACGCGACACCAGTCATCGCAACGCTCCAGCACACGCCAGAAAGTCAGCGCATGCTTGCCGAATTCATGATCGACCACGTGGCGCGGCTTGGTCGGTGGGTCGTAACGCAGTGGCAAGTCGATGCTGCCACTGTCGAGTTCCGGCTGACCCCAGGCCAGCGCGGTGTAGGCCTTTTCGGTTTCGCGGTCGTGAAACTGGCGCGACAGTTCGCGGTGAGTGTCGGCGTCACGCGCGAGCAGAATGATGCCGGAGGTTTCCCAGTCCAGGCGATGGACGATGCGCGCTTCCGGGTAGCCGTTTTCCTGCAAACGGGTAATCAGGCAATCCTTGTTGTCGTCGGCGCGACCGGGCACCGAGAGCAGCAACGTCGGTTTGTCGACCACCAGTACGGCGGCGTCCTGATGGATGATGCGGATGTTGGACAGCGGCATTAAAACAGCCTCGTAACAAATGCCAACGGCGGTTCAGGGCCATTCCACAGTGGGAATGGCCCTGAACCGCCGTCGTTCCTGCCGGATCGACTCAGCGATCGGGCAGGGTGATGTTGAGTTCCAGAATCGAGCAACTGCCCTGGCTTTCCAGTGCAACATGTACGTCGTCGTTGCCGATGTTGACGTACTTGCGGATCACGTCGACCAGTTCCTTCTGCAAGGCTGGCAAGTAATCCGGCGTGCTGCGCTGGCCGCGCTCATGCGCCACGATGATCTGTAGACGCTCTTTCGCTACCGAGGCGGTACTTGGCTTTTTGTTGGCACGAAAGAAGTCAAAAAGGTTCATTACCTACCTCCAAACAGGCGCTCGAAGAATCCCTTCTTCTCGACATCGAGGAAACGGTGGGCTTTTTCTTTGCCCAGCAAACGGTCGACGGTATCGCTATACGCCTGACCGGCATCGCTCTGGTCGTCGAGAATCACCGGCACGCCCTGGTTGGATGCCTTGAGCACCGCCTGGGACTCCGGGATCACGCCAAGCAGCGTTACCGAGAGGATTTCCTTGACGTCTTCAACGCCAAGCATTTCGCCCTTTTCAACACGCTCCGGGTGGTAGCGGGTGATCAGCAGGTGTTCCTTGATCGGGTCTTCGCCACGTTCGGCGCGACGCGATTTGCTCGCCAGCAGGCCGAGCATGCGGTCCGAATCTCGTACCGAGGACACTTCCGGGTTGGTCACGACGATCGCTTCATCAGCGAAGTACATGGCCAGGTGCGCACCTTTTTCGATGCCGGCCGGGGAGTCGCAAACGACGAACTCGAATTGTTCCTTGAGCTCCATCAGGACTTTTTCCACGCCTTCGACAGTCAGCGCGTCTTTGTCGCGGGTCTGACTGGCGGCCAGTACGTAGAGGTTTTCCAGGCGCTTGTCTTTGATCAGCGCTTGTTGCAGGTTGGCTTCGCCGTTGACCACGTTGACGAAGTCATACACCACGCGGCGCTCGCAACCCATGATCAGGTCAAGGTTACGCAAGCCCACGTCGAAGTCGACGATCACTGTTTTGTGGCCGCGCAGAGCGAGGCCGGTACCGATAGCGGCGCTGGTGGTGGTCTTACCCACACCACCCTTGCCGGATGTAACCACGAGAATCTTGGCCAAGGTGTTTCACCCCTAAGGAAGAAGGACTTTTTAGCCCCTGAAAAACATCTCTTGAAAACTACTGCAGTCGGACAGCCTTGGCTGGAATTCGGCGTTGAGCCTTTTTCCTACTTCGTTTGAGCCGTTTTCGCTACGTTTTAGAGATGCTTGGAAAATGCGGCAGTATCCGTTAAAGCCGAATGATGTTCAACACGTCGCCCGACAGGCTGACCTGTACGCCCGAGCCCCACATCGGGTCGCGACGCAAATCTTCGGAAACCTTGTAGTGACCGGCGATGGAGATCAGTTCAGCGCTCAATTGCTGACAGAAAATCCGTGCCTTGGTATCACCCTTCACGCCGGCCAGCGCACGGCCACGCATTGGGCCGTATACATGGATGTTGCCATCGGCGAGAAGTTCCGCCCCCGGACTGACCGAGGACACCACGACCAGATCGCCACCCTGGGCATATATCTGTTGGCCACCACGTACTGGCGTGGTGATGACGCGGGTCGGTTTTACGGTAGGTTCCGGCGGTTTTTCCGGTTTCTTTTTGACTTCGGCTTCGGCTGTTTCCAGCGGCCGTTCGCGGGCGCCCGACGGCGGCAGCACCGGAATGTCGATGGCGATGGCGGCGGCGATGTCTTCGATGCGGCTGGCGCGAATCGCCAGGGTGCGCAGGCCATGTTGGCGGCAGACGCGCATCAGGCCCGGCAGATCGACGGCGCCTTCGCTCGGCGGCAGTTTGTCCAGCGCCAGAACCAGCGGCGCGTTGCTGAAGAAGTTCGGCGCCTGGGCGACTTTGGCGGCCAATTGCCGATCGAGGCTTTCGAGGTCGTTACGGGCCAGTTCCAGCACAGTAATGGCCAGCATGCTGCCCTTGAGCTGGAATACGGGATCTTGGTCTAACGGTTCGGTTTGGCTCATGTCGGCATACAACGGCTTGTCACTAAAAGTGCCGAGACTTATAACGAGAACGCCCGCAGGCCGCAAGCCGGGTCGAACGATGTAGAATGCGCGGCCACTGTATTTACGGAAGCTTTAATGGATCGCCCGCGTTTTCGAAAAGCATTTTTATCGCCACGCTTCTGGCCGCTCTGGTGCGGCTTGGGGCTTTTGTGGCTGATCGTGCAGCTGCCTTATCCGGCCTTGCTGACCATCGGTCGAGTTTTGGGCGCCTTGATGTATCGCGTGGCCGGCGACCGGCGGCGCATCGCCAAGCGCAATCTTGAGCTGTGCTTCCCGGAAAAATCCGCCGCCGAGCGCAAACGTCTGCTCAAGGAAAACTTCGCCTCCACCGGCATCGCCTTTTTTGAAATGGCCATGAGCTGGTGGTGGTCGCGTGAACGTCTGGCCAAGCTTGCCCACGTCGAAGGCCTGGAGCATTTGCAAAAGGCCCAGCGCGAAGGCAAAGGCGTGATCCTGATGGCGGCGCATTTCACCACGCTGGAAATCGGCGCGGCGTTGCTCGGTCAGCAGCACACAATCGACGGCATGTACCGCGAACACAAGAATCCGTTGTTTGACTATGTTCAGCGTCAGGGCCGTGAGCGGCATAACCTCGATTCGCTGGCGGTGGAGCGCGACGACGTGCGCGGCATGCTCAAGTTGCTGCGCTCTGGTCGCGCGATCTGGTACGCACCGGATCAGGACTACGGCGCCAAGCAGAGCATCTTCGTGCCGCTGTTCGGCATTCAGGCGGCGACCGTGACGGCGACCACCAAGTTTGCTCGTTTGGGTAAAGCGCTGGTGGTGCCGTTCACTCAAGAGCGTCTGGCTGACGGCAGCGGTTATCGGCTGGTGATTCATCCGCCGCTGGAAGATTTCCCCGGCGAAACCGAAGAGGCCGACTGCATCCGCATCAATCAATGGGTCGAGAGCGCCTTGCGTGCCTGCCCCGAGCAGTATCTGTGGGCGCATCGACGCTTCAAGAGCCGGCCACCGGGCGAGCCGAAGCTGTACGCCAAACGCGGTTGATTGACCCACCCCTATAAGCACCATGGAGCGTTGCGATGAGCCCAGCTGAACCGGTCACAGGTTTGATTCTTTCCGGCGGCGGGGCTCGGGCGGCGTATCAGGTGGGCGTGTTGGCGGCGATTGCCGAATTGCTGCCGTTGGGTGCGGACAATCCGTTTCCGGTGATCGTCGGCACTTCGGCCGGGGCGATCAACGCCGTCAGCCTCGCCAGTGGTGCTACAGACTTTCGCGCCGCCATCGAGCGTCTCACCTTGTTCTGGCAAGGCTTTCGCAGCCATCGCGTGCTACGCAGTGACTGGCCCGGCGTTATTCGTCAGGCCAGCCGCTTTGTCAGCCACAGCTTGTTGGGGATGGGGCGGCAACTACCGGTGGCGCTACTCAACAGCTCACCGCTGCGCAAACTGCTCAGTGAAAAACTGCACATGCCCGGCATCGCCGAATCCATCGCGCGCAAGCAATTGCATGCGGTGGCGGTGACGGCGTTCGGCTACGAGTCGGGGCAAGCGGTGACGTTCTATCAGGGCGGCGGCACGATTGATGCGTGGTTGCGGCATCGGCGTATTGGTGTGCCGACGCAACTGTCGGTGGATCACTTGCTCGCCAGTTCGGCGATTCCGTTGCTGTTCGCGCCGGTGAAAATTGGCGATGAATACTTTGGCGATGGCGCGGTGCGGCAATCGGCACCGATCAGCCCGGCGCTGCACTTAGGGGCGAGCCGGGTGCTGGTGGTGGGTGTCAGCGGCAACCCTCGCGGGTTTGATCCGCAGCAGCCACTGGAGCGCGCCTACACGGGGCAACAGCCGACGCTGGCGCAGATTGGCGGGCACATGCTCAACAGTACGTTCATCGACAGCCTCGAGAGCGACATCGAGTTGCTCCAGCGTCTGAACCAGTTCAGCCACTTGATGCCCGCCGGCACGCCGACCCGCGAGCTGGGTGTGGCGCCGGTGGAGGTGCTGGTGATTTCGCCGAGTCAGCCGATCGATGAGATTGCCGCGCGGCATCGTCAGGAGTTGCCGGCGGCGTTGCGCTTGTTCTTGCGTGGGCCTGGGGCGACCAAGACCAGTGGGGCAGGGGTGTTGAGTTATCTGCTGTTCGAGGCGGGGTATTGCAGCGAGTTGATTGATCTGGGGCGCAGGGATGCGCTGGCCAAGCGCGAGGAGCTTTGCCGGTTTTTGGGATTGCCATTTTAAAGCAAAAGATCGCAGCCTTCGGCAGCTCCTACATTGGAATGCGCTATCCCTGTAGGAGCTGGCGAAGCCTGCGATCTTTTGATTTTTATCAGAAGTGGAACTTCACCAGGAAGCTCGTGGTGCTCTGATTGGTCTTGAACGCACCGGTGTCGTCGATGCCGTACTTGTCTTTCCAGTAGTCGTATTCAACACCGACATACAACTGCTTCTCGCCGAAACTCAACGCCTTGCCCAAGTCGTATTTGACCTGTGGGTTGAAGTGCAGGTTGGCGTGGTAATCGCCTTTGGAGTTGGAGTCGTTGTCGGTGACCCAGTCCATGAAGCCGTCGATCAGGATGTCCGACTTGCCGACCGGGATGGTGTAGGACCAGACCGGGGTGATCTGCCAGACGTTGTCGCCGGCGCGAGCGCCCTGGGTGTGGCGCTGATAGAAGTTCAACTGGAAGTAGTCGAAGCCCGGGATCGCCAGGTCGAAGCCTGGACCGATCAGGTACGACTCGGTGTCGCCTTCGCCGAACTCGTAAGTCATCGCCACCAGCACGTCTTTGATCGGGCCGAACTCGATCTTCTGGTCGAGCACTTTGCCCAGCGAGATGCGCGGGCTGAACTCACCGTAGTAGGTGTTCGGACCGTTGCTGAAGTCCTTGCCACCGTTGTAGAAGATCTTGTCGAAGAAGAAGAAGTTGTCGCCGTACGTCCACGCGTCGGCGTGTTCGAAAGTGACGGTCTGCTGGATGCGCGGGTTGACCTGGAAGTCCTTGCCATACAGGTAGGTCAGGCTGTTGTTCTGCCACTGCAGCAGACCCTCGGCCATGGCCTGGCCGCCGGCCAACATCGATCCCGCGAGCATCAGGCTGGTGCACATACGTTTCATTCGGTTGCTCCCAAAGTAGGTGTTCCACGTTTATTTTTTTAAGATCGGCGCTCTGGTGTGGCGCCTTTTTTCGTTGCTGCAAAAGTCATCCGATCGGTCAGCTTCGTTGCTGTTAGCAAGAGCCGAGCCAAGGCTTTCGAAAAGCAAAAAAACACCCGCTCGGCTGCTGCAAAACAGTCGATTGAGTGTGTTTTCGGGATGCCTCGGTACTGACCGGGGCCGGGATAAGTTGGCTTTTCGGTCAGGAATTAAATCCGGGCTTTTTTTTAGACCGAATTCATGAGGCCGCGGAGAATACTGACTCAACGGCCAGGTCTCAAGTGCCCCGCAACAGAGCACCGACGACAGGCATGGGGCACGGTTGCGGGCCATCTTAAAAGTGCACCTTGACCAGCAGGCTGGCGGTGTTTTGATTGGTGTCGAAGTTGTGTGTGTTTTCGACGCCGTATTTGTTTTTCCAATAGCTGTATTCGGTGCCGACATACAGTTGCTTGTGGCTCCAGCCCAAGGCTTTGCCCAAGTCATATTTGATCTGCGGATTGATGTGCAGGTTGGCGTGGTAGGTGCCGCGCGAGTTCTCATCGTTGTCGACTACCCAATCGAGGTAGCCGTCGATCAGCACATCGGAATTGCCCAGCGGGAAGCTGTAGGACCACGCTGGGGTGATCTGCCAGACGCCATCGCCGGGACGCGGGCCTTCGGTCTGACGGCGGAAGATGTTCAGGGTGACGTAGTTGAAGCCGGGCACCTTGAGGTCGAAGCCGGGGCCGATCAGATAAGCCTCGCTGTCGCCTTCGCCGTATTCGTAGGTCATTGCCAGCAACACGTCCTTGATCGGGCCGAACTCGAGTTTCTGGTCGAAGATCTTGCCGAACGAGAAGCGCGGGGTGAATTCACCATAGAAGGCGTGGGGGCCTTTGTTCGCGTCTTCTTTGCCGTTGTAGAAGATTTTGTCGACGAACAGGAAGTTGTCGCCGTACTTCCACTTGTCGGCGTGCTCGAAGGTCAGCGTCTGCTGGATCGACGGGTTGATCGCGAAGTTCTTGCCGTACAGGTAGCTGAGGCTGTTGGTTTGCCACAGCAGTAAATCGCCGGCCATGGCCTGACTCGCGGCCAGCAGGCCGCCACTCAACAGAACGTTGGTCTGCGTGCGAATCATCTGTTGCTCCCTCTTGTTTTTATTGTTGAGGCGCAGAGCGGTTGCTTAGCCCCTGTGGGAGCGAGCCTGCTCGCGAAGGCGTTCTTTCAGTCAACTGATGGGTTGAATGTCATACCGCTTTCGTCGGAACGCCGCCCGGAGCAAGCTCGCTCCCACAGGGTTTTGTGGTGACTCCGTCAGTGCTGGTGGGCGTGGCAGTCGTTGATCGCTGCGCGCTCTTTGCCGCCGAGAATGTTGAACAGCAGGTTCAGCGTCAGCGCACTGAGCGTGGCCATGGCGATGCCGCTGTGGGTAATCGGGCTCATCCACATCGGCAGATGCGCGAAGAACTCTGGACGCACTACCGGGATCAAGCCCATGCCTATGCTCACCGCGACCAGCAACTGGTTGCGACGGTCACCGATGTCGGCTTCCTGCAGGATCTTGATGCCGGTCGCTGCGACCATGCCGAACATCGCAATCGCCGCGCCGCCGAGTACCGCCGGTGGAATCGACGCCACCAGAAACGCTGCTTTCGGCAGCAGGCTCAACACGATCAGCAAGCCACCGGCAACGATGGTCACCGAGCGGCAACGTACTCCGGTCATCTGCACCAGACCGATGTTCTGCGCGAACGAGGAGTGGGTGAACGTGTTAAAGAAACCAGCGACAAACGAGGCACCGGCATCACACAGCAAGCCGCGACGCAGCATGCGCGGGCAGACTTCCTGGCCGGTAATCTTGCCCAGCGCGAGGAACATGCCGGTGGATTCTACGAAGATGATCACGACTACCAGACACATCGACAGGATCGGCGCGAGTTCGAATTTCGGCATGCCGAAATGCAGCGGGGTGACGAACTGAATCCATGGCGCGTTGGCCATGCCACTCAGGTCGACCATGCCGATCGCGCCGCACAGCAGGTAGCCGAAGCACATGCCGATCAGTACGGAAATGTTGACCCAGAAACCGCGCATAAAGCGGTGGACCAGCAGGATAGTGCCCAATACCAGAGCGGCGATGGCCAGATAAATCGGTGAGCCGAATTGCGCTGCGGCGGCACCGCCACCGGCCCAGTTCACGGCCACGGGGAACAGCGACAAACCGATCGAGGTGATGACCGTGCCGGTCACCAGCGGCGGGAAGAAGCGTACGACCTTGGACATGAACGGCGCGATGAGCATGCCGAAGAAACCGGCAGCGATCGTCGCACCGAAGATGCCTTGCAGGCCGATACCGGGCATGCCGGCCATGGCGACCATGCTGCCGACAGCGGCAAAACTGGCACCCATCATCACCGGCATGCGAATGCCCATCGGGCCTATTCCTAAGGATTGCACGATGGTGGCGATACCGGCGACCAGCAGGTCGGCGTTGATCAGAAAGGCAATTTCTTCACGACTCAGGCCAGCGGCCTGTCCAATGATCAGCGGCACCGCGATGGCACCACCGTACATCAGCAGAACATGTTGCAAACCGACCAGGATCAGTTGCAAAAGGGGCAATCGCTGAATGGCGGGTGCGTCGGGGATGCGCGCTTTGGACAGCTCGGACATGCAACACCTCGGATCTTTTTATTCTTGTGATTAACAGCTGCCGGGTTGCTCACAGCTGTTTCTTTGCATCAGGTAAACCGCGTTGCGGCCATTCGCGAGCAAGCTCGCTCCCACAGGGATTGAAGGTCTCCTTGTGGGGGCGAGCCTGCTCGCGAAGCTTTGTTGCTTAGTTGGTCTGTGCTCCCTGGGCGATCCATGCACCGATCAGGTCACGTTCCTGCTGGGTCATCTGCGTGATGTTGCCCAGTGGCATGATCTGCGTGGTGATGGCTTGCGCCTGGATGCGTGCCGCGTTCTGACGGATCTGCTCAGGGGTGTCGAGCATCACACCCGCCGGAGCTGCGCTGAACAACGGACTGGTTGGTTTGGCCGAGTGGCAAACCGCGCAACGTTCTTGAATCACGTTGTGCACTTTGTCAAAGGCCGGACCTGCGTTGGAGGCTTGCGCCGGTGCTGCGGCAGGGGTTGCCGGAGCAGCAGGTGCCGCCGCTTCAGCCGGTTTCAAGCCACCGCCCAATGCCGTTTCCGGCAGTGGTTGGTACTCGATTTTCGCTGGCGCTTTGGCCACTTCCGGCGCGGTCGACATCGGCATCGGGCCGGTGACGTACGCCAGACTGATCATGCCCACCGCTGCCACTGGCAGGGTCCAGGCAAACTTGTGGCTGTCGTGACGGGTGTTGAAGTAGTGACGCACCAACACCGCCAACACCGCGATCCCGGCCAGGATCAACCAGTTGTACTGGCTGCCATAGGTGCTCGGGAAGTGGTTGCTGATCATGATGAACAGCACCGGCAGGGTGAAGTAGTTGTTGTGACGCGAACGCAGCAAGCCTTTGGCTGGCAGCGCCGGATCCGGCGTGCGGTTCTCGGCAATCGCCGCGACCAGTGCACGCTGCGCCGGCATGATGATGCGGAACACGTTGCCGACCATGATGGTGCCGATGATCGCGCCGACATGCAGGTACGCACCACGACCGCTGAACACTTTGCTGAAGCCATACGCCGCGCCGATGATCAGCACGAACAGAATGAAACCGAGCAGAGCAGGGCGTTTGCCCAGGGCCGAGTCGCACAGGAAGGAGTAGATGAACCAGCCGATAAACAGCGAGCCGATACCGATGGCCACGCCTTCAGGGCCGCTCAGGGTGCTGCCCGGAGCCAGCAGGTAGAGCGTTGGATTGGAGTAGAACACCACGCACAGCAGCGCGATCCCCGACATCCAGGTGAAGTAGGCTTCCCACTTGAACCAGTGCAGGTTCTCCGGCATCGCCGGCGGGGCCAGTTTGTATTTTTCCAGGTGATAGATGCCGCCACCGTGGATCGCCCACAGGTCACCGGCCAGGCCGGTTTTCGGGTTGACGCGGTTGAGGTTGTTCTCCAGCCAGACGAAGTAGAACGACGCGCCGATCCAGGCCACGCCAGTAATCATGTGAACCCAGCGCACGCTCAGGTTCAGCCATTCCAACAGATGTGCTTCCACAGTCTTTACCTCTCGCCTGTCACTCTTGTTGTCGAGTGATCAGACCTTCTCTTATTGGTGGGGGGCGAGGATCAAACGCTCATCCTCTTTGAAAAAATGCTCATCGCAGTTATTGCCTGTGCCACTGCGATCAACCACCAGGAAGTCATCCCGCTTTTCGATCGTCAGCACCGGGTGGTGCCAGACGCCGCGATGGTAATTAATGCCCTGCCTGCCGTTGGTGACGAAGGCGCGGACCAAGCCTGATACAGGTTCATCGCCAATTGGCGCGACCACGATCAGAAAGGGGTTGCCGAGCAGCGGTATGAAAGCCTGGCTGCCCAGCGGATGGCGTTCCAGCATGCAAACGGTCAGCGGCATGTCCTGCGCGTCGGCGCGGAAGATGCTGATGATCGCGTTGTCCTCAGGCTGAGCGGTTTCGACCGTCGCCAGTTTATGGAAGCGCATGGTCGAACCGTTGTTGATCATGAAGTGATCGCTGCCGTCGGTTTCGATCACGTCACCGAAAGGGGCGAAGGCTTCTTTGCTCAGCGGTTCAATCGTTAGTGTGCGCATGCTGTTCTTCTTTTCCGAATTCTGTGTTGACTGTTCTGACGCCTTCGCGAGCAGGCTCGCTCCCACAGGGGAATGCATTCCAAATGTGGGAGCGAGCCTGCTCGCGAATGGGTTCAACCTTATTTAGCGACCTTGCCGAGAACGCGCAGGCGGCTCACACCACCATCCGGGAACACATTCAGGCGGATGTGGGTGATCGGGCCCAGCGCCTTGATCTGCTCGACGAAGGTGTGTTCGGCGTGCATTTCCAGCTTCTGGCTTGGCAGCAGTTCACGCCAGAACAGCGATTGGGTTTCGATCTGGCTGTCAGTACCGCCCTTGACGAACGCGCCCTGGATCGAGCAAGTGTCCGGGTAGTTGCCTTTGAAATGCAGGGTGTCGACGATGATCTTCTCGATCTCGCCCGGGTGGCCCAGCGCGACGATTACCCAATCATTGCCCGGCGTGCGACGACGTGCAGTTTCCCAGCCGTCGCCCATGTTGATGCCACGGCCCGGGTTGAGGATGTTGCTCATGCGGCCGAAGTGTTCGTCGGAGCAGGCGAGGGCGCGGCCACCATTGAGGGCTGCTGCCAGATCGACTTGCTCGTTATCGCCAACAGCGGACCAGTCGCGGAACGGAATGCCGTACACGCGCAGACGGGCGACACCGCCGTCCGGGTAGATGTTGAAGCGCAGGTGGCTGAACGCCTGGTCGTTGCTGATTTCGTGGTAGTGGTGGCTGTTGCCCTGCAGCTCGACGGCCGACAGCACTTCCGTCCACTGGGTGTTTTCATCAGGCTCGCCCGACGCCAGGAAGCACGCTTCCAGAGAGGCCGATGGCGGGAAGTTGCCGGTGAAGAATGAAGTGTCGATGTCCACGCCTTTGATAGAGCCCGGTACGCCCAGACGGATCACTGCGCTGTCGAAGCCTTCGAAGCGCTTGCGGCGCGATTCCCAGCCGTCCATCCACTTGCCGTTGTCATCGAACACGCCCTCCTTCCATACGGCCGGGGTCGGTTGGAACAGACGATTGGCGTCTGCGAACCAGTCATCGGTGACCGAGATGATTTTGGTGCCCAGACGGGCATCGGCCAGGTTGACGAATTTTTCGAAAGGTACGGCGTAAGCTTTCATTCTTCTTGTCTGCCTTTGAATAAGTGGCTGGGGATGCTTGCGAGGCCCTGGGCATTCTCCGCGTCTGACATGCTCGGGCCAGGCTTGCTAAAGAGTCAGTAAACGGAACAGGGCGATCTTGTTGATCTCCGCCAGCGCGCATTTGAACTCGATGTCTTGCGAGTTGTGAATACGCGTTTCGAACGCCGCGAGGATCTGATGCCGGTTGCTGCCTTTTACCGCCATGATGAAGGGAAACTTGAACTTGGCTTTGTAGGCGTCGTTCAGCTCGGTGAAGCGCTGGAACTCTTCGGCCGTGCATTGGTGAATACCGGCGCCAGCCTGTTCATTGGTGCTGGCTTCGGTCAGTTGGCCCTGGACGGCAGCTTTGCCGGCCAGGTCCGGGTGAGCGTTGATCAGGGCCAGCTGACTGGCGTGATCGGCGCTCAACAGGATGTCGCTCATGCGCTGGTGCAGGGTTTCGATCTCGTCGATCGAAGCGTCCGCGCCCAGGTCGTAGGCCTTCTCGGCTACCCATGGCGAATGTTCGTAGATGTCGGCGAAGGCTTTGACGAAAGCGTCGCGGCTCAGGGTCGACGGTTGCAGGGTTTGAAAGCGGCTCATTTCGCGGCCCCTTGGTACGGCTGGGTTTCGTGCCAGTGACGCGCGATGTCGACGCGACGGCTGAACCAAACCTGTTCATGACTTTTAGCGTATTCGATAAAGCGTTTGAGCGAAGCGATGCGACCCGGACGGCCGATCAGGCGGCAGTGCAGGCCGATCGAGAGCATCTTCGGTGCTTCAGCGCCTTCGGCATAGAGCACGTCGAACGCGTCTTTGAGGTATTCGAAGAAGTCGTCACCCTTGTTGAAACCCTGCACCTGGGTGAAGCGCATGTCGTTGGTGTCGAGGGTGTACGGGATCACCAGATGCGGCTTGCCGGTCGGGTTGTTCGGTTCCCAGTAGGGCAGGTCATCGTCGTAGGTGTCGCAGTCGTAGAGGAAACCACCTTCTTCCATGACCAGACGACGGGTGTTCGGGCCAGTGCGGCCGGTGTACCAGCCCAGTGGGCGCTCGCCGGTGATTTCGGTGAGGACGCGGATCGCTTCGAGCATGTGCTCGCGTTCCTGCGCTTCGTCCATGTACTGGTAGTCGATCCAGCGGTAGCCGTGGCTGCAAATTTCGTGGCCGGCATCGACCATCGCACGGATCACGTCCGGATGGCGCTGAGCGGCCATGGCGACGGCGAAGATAGTCAACGGAATGTCGAATTCCTTGAACAGTTTCAGGATCCGCCAGACGCCAGCGCGGCTGCCATACTCGTAAAGCGATTCCATGCTCATGTTGCGCGCACCTTGCAGCGGCTGAGCAGCAACCATTTCGGAAAGGAACGCTTCGGATTCTTTGTCGCCGTGCAGAATATTGCGCTCGCCGCCTTCTTCGTAATTGAGTACGAACGACAAGGCGATGCGGGCATTGCCCGGCCAGTGTGGGTGAGGAGGGTTACTGCCGTAACCGATCAGGTCGCGTGGATAGTCAGCGCTCACTGCAGTCTTCCTTCTTGTTCGTTGACAGATTTGTGTGGCGGCCTGGCAGGCTGGCGTCACAGCGATGGACTGATTGTATACAACTTTATTCGCATTTTGTAAGTCTGAATTTTCGCATTTTTCACCGACTGTCATCTTTTACTGCTATTGGCGTGAGCCTGCAAGAAACCTGCCTGACCAGTCAGCTAATGGATAGGAGGTTCAATGAATAGGCAGGTTGCTGGCAGAACGCGAGGAAACCCCCGAATGGCGGGGGTGGTGTGAAAAATGTCGTTTTTATTGTGTACAATTTTTTTGGAAAGTGTCTTAATCAATCGCTCGCCGCAGCGTTTCGTGCTCCGAATCGGTGCGGTCTCCTTTTCAACTGACTTCGGGAGGCGCGAAGTCTGACTGCTCGACGCAGGCAGGCGCGCAGAATCAATGGGACGTTTGACTACACACGTTTTGGACGCTGCACACGGTTGCCCGGGCAGTTCGATCAAGGTCGAGCTGTACCGCGTTGAAGGTTCGCACCTGGAATTGGTCGCCAGTGCGATAACCAACAGCGATGGCCGGGTCGATGCGCCGCTGCTGCAAGGCGACGATTATCGCACCGGCGTTTATCAGGTTCAGTTCCACGCGGGCGATTACTACCGCGCCCGTGGCGTTCAGTTACCGGAACCGGCATTTCTGGACGTGGTTGTGCTGCGCTTCGGCATTTCTGCCGAACAGGATCACTACCATGTGCCATTGCTGATTTCGCCGTACAGCTATTCCACGTACCGGGGCAGCTGACCCCCAAGCAGCTGCCCCCACCGGGAAGCGACTGCGCATATAGCTTCTTTGGTCTTTCGCCCGCTCACACTGCGGGCTTTTTTTATGCCTGCATTTTGTGTCGATCTGCCCGCGTACGCTCCAGAGAGCTCCGGAGCGCGTTGCTGTGTGCTCGGGTAATCGTTGGTTGTCAGCTCATTCAGCTGTGTCGGGTGACGATAAGGTTGTGTTCGTGAGTAGGGAGAGGCTCGTTGGTGCCCAGCAAAAAAATCACCCTGTTCGTGTGCAAATGCTCCATCAGGTCGTCTTTGACATGGGTATCCATGTTGTCGACCAATACTCTTTTATTCAGCCAGGCAACTGGATCAGGGAGAAAAACAGTGTTGTTTTGAATCCTGTCCATGAACATGATGAAAACAGGATCAACTCCCGTTCGCTTGATCAACAAGGCATTCCCCAGGCTAGCGCCAAAATCATGGGCAATGAAGTAGCCGTGTGCGCTGAGAAGATCTTTGAAAAGTGTCCGCGTTGTTCGGCCACCCCTTTGATGTTGCGAGCCGGACAGCAGTTTCGGATTGAAGTCGATTCTTTGCAGACCTTCAGTGGACGGTAGCGGCATACGCATGTAGCCATGTACGTCGACCGCAAGCGGCGAGAGGAGCATCAGCGGGTCGCTCAAATCCTGGCGAACGACTTTGTTATCGCCCATCAAAACAGAGCGATTTTCCCAGTACTTGAAAGTCTCGAACAACGCACTGATCCCGGGCCCTGTTATTTTGTCGGAGTGACTGGCCCGATTGAACATCTCCCGTGCGGCTTTACTGGCAGAGTGATCAGAAAGGTAGGGGAACTGGTCGCTGACATATTGAGTCAGGCTTTTTTCAAATGGCCGACTCTCGACGATTCTCCATGCTTCACTGCCGTGCCCCGTATTGTCCGCCAACTTCACCACACCCCGGGGTTGTAACTCAGAATGGGTCAGCAGCAACTGTTCGAAAGCATCGAAACGAGTAGCAGAAAACTGTGGAGGTTTGATGAAGGCAAAACCGTCAACCGCGTAGGTTGGCTGGTCAAGGATCGCAAAGTGCTTGCCGCTGATTTCGATGGAGTCGCCGGCGGACGGTATCTTCGTAGTTCCCCAGCCTTTCCATAATTCACTGATGCCCATGAGTACGAAGGGATTAAGAGGATCACTGTCTTCAGGCAGTCGAGGGCGCTTACGTGGGCTCGGGCCGGGCTTTTCTGACTGGGTGAGGGCACGAGAGCTGCCTGGCTGTGGAGCTTGGTGTGGATCGGTATTGGTCTTCGATTTGCGGCGCCAGACGAATTGCCCCGGAATCTGCTCGAAGGTTATATCCGGCACATTGATCGTTGTTGCAGAAGCCAGTTTGTATTCGCCTTGTTCATTCCTGCGAACCAGGATGGTTCCGTCGGCGATATCGACATAGGTTTTCCCGCGCGGTCCTTTGCGAATGCCGTCCAGAGACTCCTGCGCGGCAGGGAGAAGGGTCGCCAGGTGCGGGTCGACAAGGATGATTTCCTGTACCTGTTCGGCAGTCCGTTGTTGCGCTGACAGATTCCTCTGTCTGGATTGGGCCTTGTACCACTGTGCCTCGACGCGCCAACGTGACTGCCCGTCAACTTTTTTCAGAATCGGTGGTGTCACACCTGGCGCTGCGGGCCAGGGTATCTGGTAGTCACCGGCGGTGTTGAGTTCAACCCGGTAATGATGGCCGTCTTCCAGGTGCGCGTAAGTCTGACCGCCCGGGGCCACGAATAACCCGTCGACGGATTTGTGCGGCGTCAGCAGATGGGTTTGTAATACCGGCAGGGATATCTCCGCCAGTCTGGCATTGGCTTTGGCGAGCACCGGATCCGTTAAGTAACTCACCACAACACGTGGGTCGCCCACCACTTCGCTGCCAGTCGTGTGTGGAGTGGAAGTGTCGACCGGTCGATGAGTACCTTGCGCGAAAATTTCAGGACTACCGGTGTTTTTCAGGCTGCCACTGCCAGCCTCGGAACTATTGATAGTCGAGGTATCGGGCGATTTAGAGCGACCCGTGGTCTTTGTAGGTTTGGTCATTGAAGTGCCTCTGAGCGACTCATGTTTTTCTGCTCACTGCCCTGCTTGTTCATTTGTCTTTGAAAATGAACAGCGTTGTCTGTCCCAGAACATCTGTCTGGATTCCGCCGAGCAGGTAGCTGATCTTTTTATCTTTGCTGTAAGCCGACAGTGGCTTTGGTTCGCTGATGGATGTTTGCACCACGACCTCACTGCGTTGAAAACGCTCAGGCTGAAATCGCTGCAACCTCCCGTTAATAAGCGGGGGCAGTTTCAGCGCAAATACGTGATCGATTTTCTTGCGGTAAAAGAGCAGTTCGTTCTCGGCAAACGTGCTTGTCAGGGGATTCAGCACGTAACCATCATTTTCCAGAAGCTGACTGAACAGCCTTCGCAAGTTGAGCGCAGTTGGCGCTGCGGCGTATTCGTTCCAGTGCCTGGAAAAACGTCCGGGATCAAAATCCAGGCGCATCAAGCCTTCACCCAGCGAGGAGGGAATCGCCAGGGTTTCTTCCAGTCCGGAAACAGGGCGCAACATGAGTAACGGGTCAGCCAGTTCTCGACGCGGCGCTCTGCGCTGATCCCTGTTGGCCCAATAACGAAACACCTGATTCATCAACGCCAAACCGGGAGCACTGATGATTTCGGATCGGTTCGCCTGATTGAACATGGCTCGGGCGAGTGAGTTGACCGATTGATCCGAGAGATATTTGAAGGTTCTGGAGATGTACTGAGTGATCGGCATCTCAAAGGGCACGACGCTGTCCAGTACCGTCCATTGGCTGTTTCGTTTAATCGCCCATTTCGGCTGCAACGACGGGTTATCCCGCAGCATGTATTCGAAGGTGTCGTACAAGGCGGGTGAGAACAACGGATGTTGCAGATAAACCAGTTGCGAGTTGGCACTCAAGTCCTGTTGCATCACCCGGTAAAACTGCCCGTCTATTTCGATATGCTGGCCCGATTGTGGGCGCACGTTGTGTCCCCAGTTTCGCCATAAGCCGAAACTCAGGTTGATCGCGTCGGGATTGGCCGATAGCAAACTCTCGGTCAGCGCGTGGGTGGCATCAGTCCCTTCTTCCTGATGCCGTCGCTTGCTTGAGCCGGCCATGGGCTCCGATGTATCGGTTGAGGCTTTGCGTTTTTCCTGTTGCGACTGCTCCGGTACAGAATCGGTTTGCTCGGTTTTGCGACGCCACAGTCGCGTCTCGGGAATCTGTTCAAACAATAAAGGCGAGACGTCGCGCACGGTCGCGGAGGTTTGCTGATACTGACCGTTGGCGTTTTTACGCACCATGACGGTTCCTTCAGTGGTATCGATATAGGTTTTGCGGTGCTTGTCGTAGCGGATTCCATCCGGTGTTTGCAGGCCAGGAGAGAGCATGGCGGCATCATCGGGGGCGAGGTAGATCGGCTGCTCCGCCAGGAGACCCTCGGCGGTGGCATTTCGTCTGTCGCTTTCAGCATTGTGTGCGAGCCAGTTCGGTCGCTCGAAACTCCAGACAGGCTGGCGCTCTGTCTTGATCAGGAAGGGGCCAGGCAAATGCGGGGCGAAGCGGAAGGGGATCTGGTAGCGGCCATCGTGATGGATTTCGACCAACAGATGTCCTTCATTTTCAACGTGGGCGTACAGCTTGCCATCCGGGCTGGTGAACAGTCCGCTGTCGGGATCCAGACGTTGTAGCAGATGTACTTGATCGGCAGGCCAGGTGATTGATCGCAGCGCGGCCTCGATCCGTGAGTGAGGTGCAGCAATCTCGTTGACCTGCACAGACGGTGGGCGCGTAGAGAGGGCCGGCAGGCTTGCGGAGGATTCTGAGCTTGACTGGTTTTCGCCGGGGAATCTGTGGGAAGGGCTCCCGGTGTTTGGATGTAAATCGGGCGCAGTAACCCCGGCCACACGTTTCGGTGGTTTGACCATAAAGTAAATCTCGCTATTTGAAAGGTGAGGTGTTCAGGCTGTGGCTTGTCCACTGGCGCTTGCGGACGCGCCGGTCATATGTTCGGCAGGGCTCAGCCCTCTCTCACAATGAAGAGCGTCGGGTTATCCGGGGAAACATGTTGTATGCCCCCCACCAGATGGATGACTTCGTTATGAACCAGATGGCTGTCCAGCTTCTGTTTTTGCTCCGCGCTGAGCCTGGTCAGAAAGGTAGGGTCGGTGAGTTCTGAGCCGGCGGGAGTTGTGCGAAGCACCTGATTTTCAGCGATGTGCGGCAGTTTCAATACGAATATGGCGGCAACGCGTGGACGGTGAAAAATCAATGCACCCTCGCTGAGCCTGCGTGTGGTCGGATTGACGCTGTAACCGTTGTGTTGCAAGACGTTCACCAGCAATGCACGCAGGTTTCCGGGCGTAGGTGCCGCTGCGTAAGGAGCCCATTCCAGAGGGAACCGTTGTGGATCGAAATCCAGGCGCTGCAGCACCGCTGAATTGTGCGCAGGCAACGTGAGCAAGCCGCCGCTTGGCAGGTTGCCGGGCGTTGTCGGCAGTTTTGGTAGCATCACCAATGGGTCCGACAGGCTGTGAATCGGTGGTTCGTTATTCACCCGATCTACCCAGTGGCGAAATGTCCGCGCCATCACCGACAGTCCGTAAGCATTCAGTCCTTGAGGCAGGGAGACCCGATCGAATACTGCTCTGGCGAGGTTGCTGGTCGACTGTGCCGACAGATAGTTGTAAGCGGTGGAAACATATTCGTTGGCGGACATTTCGAACGGCGCATGGTTATCCAGAACCTTCCATTGGCCATGGCGTTTGAGCGCCCATTTCGGCTGACGGGAAGGTTCATGACGCAGCATGTTTTCGAAAGCGTCAAAGCTGTCCAGTGAAGATCCGGGGTGTTGCAAATAGACCAGCCCGGTATCGGCGCGTACACCTTGAGCGACAATCTGGAAGTGCTGGCCGTCGATTTCTATTGACTCGCCTGAGTCGGGTTTTTTGGCTTTTCCCCAGTTTCTCCACTGACCTGCGGACAGGTCCAATGCGACGCTCTGCTGGGAGAAAAGATGTTCGACCAGCGCTCTTGTATCGGTTGCAACATGGGTGTGTTCGTCGAGGCGCGGCGGCCTGCTCGGGCCGGGCACGGGCTCAGTCGTTTCAGTGGACACTGGATCGGTCAAGGCTTGATGGCGGGGTTGCGAAACGTCGGTTTCACGCCAAAGCTTTGTGCCGGGAATCTGTTCAACCCTCTCTCCCGTCGGTGTCGATTCCCCGGCGTGCGTCTGTCGCCAGCCGTCCGGGGCTCGGCCCACCATGACCATGCCGCCGGGCATTTCGACATAGGCTTTCTTGCGTTTGTCGTATCGAAAACCTTCTTCGGTGTCCGGCTGCAACTTCAGTCGGCTTGCCGATTGGGCGTTGATAAACACCGGGTGCTGCGCTCGCTCTCTGGTGGAGGTGCTTGCGACGGCGGCCTGCTGGTTTTCGCTGAAGTGCAGGGCTACCCACTCCGCGGCGTTTGCAAGCGTTGAACCCACCGGAAAGTGATGGACGATGACTGAGGGGCGCTGGGAAGATTCGGGCGGTAAGGGGTGGGTCGTGACAGTGGAGCGGGGTTCGGGTGCAGCCGGCAAGGCATTGGGCGATGACGATTCGGCTAAGGCAGGCACGTTGGCGGTGCCTGGAGCAGGATGAACGGATTCGCCGGTATTGGCCCCGAGAGGATTGTTTGGATGCTCGACGGATGTCGCGTGTGAGTCGAGTGGAAGCGTGCGCGGAATTTTCTTGGGTGGTTTGGCCATTGAATGACTCCTTTGGATTGTTGATCCAGTCGTTTGCATAGGGGCAGATGATCAGGTCGCCACTTTGCAATCGCCTGGCCAGTGACTCCGGAGGGCCATGGTCGTGAAATGAAGCCTCTGATGTGCGGTATATATGTATTGCGATGAGGGCAAATGCTGCACGGTGTTACGAGGTGCTCTGGCGGTGTGCCAACTCGCCCCGGCAGGGCCCGGCGCGAGTGGCAGAGGGAACTCAGCGCTCTCTGATGATGAACACCGAATCCGGAGTGGACTCGACCTTCAATACTCCCCCGATGAGCCAGACCACTTTGTTTTGTGCATTCGCGGTTGTCAGGGCAACAAACGCCTCTTTGCCAATTCGGGCCGGCAAGCTTGGTTCTGCCAGCTCATTGCCTGGGGTGTGGGACAGGCCGACATGTTCCACTGCCCCCAGCTTCATGAAATAAATCGGGTCATGGGATTCGCGCCGGAATACCAGGGTTGGCATGCGATGCTCGTGAGTCAGGGGAAAGACGTCGTAGCCGCCGCGTACCAACAGGGCGCCGAGCAGGCGTCTGAGGTTCAGATCTGTCGGATAGGTTGTGTAGTGATTCCATTCGATGGGAAAACGCTGTGGATCGAAGGTGAGTCGTTGCAGTTCGCCGTCGACCTGGGAGGGCATACGGATAAGTTTTTTTCCGTTGATGTCGATGGACGGCGCCACAGACAACATGTTCAGTGGGTCGGCGTACGCAGGAGCGGTGCCAAACGGTCGTTGTCTCCACTGATGCAGGACTGCCTGAATATTGATGAGTCCGGTGCCGGTAATCTTCGGTGAGTTGTCCGCCAGTTCAAACAGTTTTCTGGCGACTGTGTAGGCAGTGGTATCAGAAAAGTCGGGGAATGCATTGGCAACTGACTGCGATATCGGTTCATCAAAAAAACGTTTGCCGGGGTTTATCTCTCCGGGATCGTTACCGATGCGAAACGTTGCCACAGGTTGCAACAAGGGCGCCATACGCAGCATTTGTTCAAACGCATCGAAGCCTGCTGGCGCAAAGTCAGGATGCCGCACAAAGTAGACTTTGGGGTTGCGGTTGGAGCCGATGGGCACAATCGGATAATGAAACCAGCCGAGCTGGACGGATTCGACCACTGGCGGCTTGTTCAGATGGCCCCAGGGTAACCAGAAAAACGGTGTTTGATCGGCGGGGACGCTGGTATCGAGGCTTGTCGGTGGTACTGGATCTTCGGGTTCGTCGACCCGGGCGCGTTTGCTCGGGCCGGGTTGCGCTTGGTCTGCGTCGGCAATCGGCCGAGACCTGTCTTCAGCAGGACGTTCAGTGGAGGGAGAGTCTGGTTTCTTCAGGCGCCAGAGTACCGTTCCGGGAATCTGTTCAAAAAACACTTCGGGCAAGTCCCTGCTTGTCGCCGAAGTCAGTTGGTAATCACCTTGTTGATTTTTCCGCACCATGACCGTGCCTTCTGCCGTATCGACGAAGGTGTGTTTGAGTTTGTTGTAACGGATTCCGCCCGACGAGAGTTCTGCTCGGGTCAGCGTTTGTGCGTCATCGGGCGCAAGGTAGGAGAGGGTTTGTGGCGTGGCGGGCGTACCGGACCGAGATTGTGTCGATTGCCAGCCCGGACGCTGAATGTGCCAACTGGCCTGGCCTTCAATCTTGGTCAGCACCGGACCGGGAACACCAGGCGCAAAGGTTAGCGGAACGTAATAGTTGCCTTGCAAGTCCCGCTCGACGATGAACCGGCCTTCGCTGCCGATTTGCGCGTAGGTCCGCTGATCCGGCCCGGTGAACAAGCCGGTGTTTTCTCCGTGCGGTGTCAGTTCGTGCAATCGGTCCTGAGGCCAGGCGATAGCGCTGCGGGCGGCCCTGTAGGTATCGGGTATTTCGTTGACGATGACGGCGGGCGGCCGATTGGTGGAGGTGCCGGGGGGCTGTGAACCCGTGGTCGAATCGACGCCAGACGTTAGGGTGTCAGGCAGGTTTGCAGTAACACGGCTACCCGAGCCTGACTGCGCAGGTCTCGTTGTAACAGTCGTCTCGGCTGCTGCTGTCACCGGAATTTTCTTGGGTGGTTTGGCCATGTGAAATTACTCTTTGAGGGATGATGCGCAACGCACGCAAGTGCCTCGCTGCATTTTTCAGGCGCACTCGTCTACCTCCCGAAACTTCAGGCTGGGATAGCGATGCAGAAGTTGGGCTACCTCAACTTCGGAGTGCGCACGTGATGATTAGATTTGACTGATATGTGGTGCGTTAAGCGGGAGGCACATTTATCAAGGGCTGTCGCGTAAACAGGTTGGGATCTTGATGGCTGCAGCGGTTGATCACCTGCAGTCGGGAGTATTCAACGCGAGATTTGTCGCTGCGCAGGATCCAGCCGTGCGCGGGGAAGCTGTAACTCAGCGCCCCGGGGCGGTTGTCGGCAAGGACGATGTTTCTCACTTTGGCCTCTTTATTGGCCATGGCCGCAAAGGCGTCGGGCAAGGCTGTTGCCGAGTCGGGCTCTTCAAAGAACCGCGCATCCAGACCGTCCAGGTAAACCCTGTCGAAGGAAAGGTCGACGGTATGGACGACACCTTTTTCTGTGATGACGCGAACCTGATCGATCAGGTCTTCGCTTTCGTAATCGGGCAGATGAACGATGCAGGTGCCGACATGCAACTGATTGTTTTCCAGTCTGATCTCGACCTTGCCAAGTGTTGTCGCATCGAGATCCCAA
>NZ_CABVHJ010000003.1:0-46171 GCF_902497745.1 Pseudomonas fluorescens | reverse complement strand
GATCCCAAGTGGACGAGTAGGGCAATCTCTCAGGGGCGTTCGCGAGTGCTCCGGGTGTCGAAAGTCTGATCGCTATATTGTCAACCAGATGAATCAGGTAGGTGGAACCAGTCCCTTCAAGGTTCTGGATCGAGGTTTGCTCGGGGTAGGAAAAAAGCGAGCCGCAACCTGCCCTGTCGAATTTGAAGGGTTTGCTGTCCGGTAATTCAAAAGGGGTCTGGTCTGTGCGACGTGACAGCGGCAGTGAAAGCTGCGTAGTCCAATGATCAAAGCCATACGGATTGTGGCTTTCGAGGGGGCAAACATCGGTTTCTGGTGTCAGTCCTGCATTGACAACGACTCCCCCTTTGAAAATGAGCACAACACGGTAATTGGGACGGGTGGCCATGGTTCTCAAGATTTTGGTCATGTTTCTGGGGTCGGATCCACCTTCCGCATAGGCAAACTCTCTTAACTTGATTGTGTTTTGGCCAAAGTGATAACGCAGGTCGCATCCTACAAAGAACTCTCTATTGGTGTTCCACTCGCCGGAGCCGAAGTGCGCTTCTACCTTTGTCAGCTCACTGATGTCGTAGTCCAGGTGCAAGCGGACTACCGCTTCGGTGCGTTTTACTGACCAGAATGTGGTGTTTTTCCTGGACCTTGGCAGGTAGTAACTCGTCTCACGTTGATGTTCGATCAAGCACTCGGGGGCGTGGAGGATAAGAGGGCGTTCTGGTATTCCTTTTTTTACAACGACGACTTCGATTTCGAGCTTGTGGTCATTTTCGATACTCTCGGGAAGGTCCGGTGCATCAGGTAGTCTTAAAGAGTAGCCATCGCTGGTCATGAATGTCAGTTTGTTATTCTGCAGTACGAAGTTCTTTTCGTTTTTCTTATAGATGTTCTGGATGGCCACGATGCTTTTGGGGTTGTCCGTAAATGCGAACCGTGAACTGATGATCAGTGAGCCGCTCTCGATTATCCAGCTTTCGATCAGTTCATATTTCCAGTTGAGCAAGATAATACTTTCTTCTGCCCCGTCTTCTATTACGGAGACCCGGCCTGGTTTATGGTCAATGATGTATTCGTCAATGCCAGCTTCACCGGAGGCTGTTGCTCCAGGGTAAAACAGATGGATTTGATCGTTTCCAGCGCCCGCATTAATAGTGTCCTCGCCGCGCGAACTAATAACGTTGCGTTGTTCTGAGCCCGTTACGACACTGATGGCTCCGCTTACGGTTTCGACATTTTCGATACTTTCAAGGAGGCTGTGGAGCGTATATTTTTCGCCACCTTCGGTAGATGGGTCGCTTGAGATTATCTGCAGGGTTTGTGCGAGCAGATCGACGTCATAGCCTTTTTTATCGGTACGGCGGGTGTAGTTGTTTCCGGCCAGGACAAGGGTGTCGGTGCCAGCACCTCCTTTCAGTGTCGAGTATTCAGATATCTGGACATTCTGTACTAACAGATCCGCTGCACCCTCAAACACGAAGCGGTCGTTTTTCTCACCCCCCGTCAGCTGTTTTTTCCCTGATCGGTAATGAAAGCTGTTTGGCTTGCCCTCAACGCCCATGATCGAATCCTGACCATCGCTGATGAACCAGAGAATGCCCTTGTGTTCGGCAGACGTTCCCAGTTCTGCGCCAGGCGTGTCTTTGGTAACACCTGCACGGGCATCAATTACATCATCGCCGCCCCTGATTTCGGGGACTTGTATCGTTTCCCAACTGTCTTGTTTGGTCCACCAGTTGCGCTTGCGTACCCGAGATGGATTGAGGTGGACCTCGAATTTGCCATTAACAATGGCTTCGGTGGTGTCCTTTAACTGGCCATCCAGCAGTTTTCTGGCTGTTTCTTTCAACTGTTTCGCGTGCTGGAATCTGGTTTTTGCCAGCAGATAGCGGTTCTGCACAGCTTGGTCAGGATCCATCATGCAGAACGAAAACCAGCCTGTCCGCCAGCGTTCCTCCAATGTCAGTTCGATGTAGTCATCAATGTCGTCAACAATGCGAACTGCGCCATAAATTTGCGATCCGATGGCCAGAATCGCGCCCGCCGCCAGCCCCACCGGGCCTGCAAATGAAAACCCTGCCAACGCAGCGGTGCCGAGGATGATCGTCATGGCTGCGCTGGTAATACTCAGCCCAGCACTCACGTAATGATCCATGGCTTCTTTGCCGGTTGCATTTTCAGCGGCATTGATGGATCTGACGGCGGTGAAGATATCGAACGGTAATGTCAGTGCGCCGCCGATCAAACCGCCGGAGCGGCCCAGCCTCAACGCAAACCGGGTTTTGGCAAAATCCAGCAGGGCGCCTTGCCCGGCCGAGAGCATATTGGATGCAATTTTGCTGACGGCAATGTCAACCGCGATGGAGCCGACTTCCGTGCCAATACCCACGCTGTTGATTACAACCTCGGTAGTGTTGTCAGCTTTGATGGCGTCCACCACTCCGCGCAAACCCATGAAGATCCCGAAACCCTGAATGCCGACACTTGAGCCGAGCGTTGCATAGCTTTTTGTCACGGCGACCCAGCGGGGGTTATGTTTGGGCAAGTTTGCGTGATAGAGGTCAAGTTTTTGTGCGGAGCCCAGCAGTTTTACCAGTTTGTTGCGGTAGCTGCCTTTGTCTGTAGTGACGTTTGAACTTTCTCTTATCAGGTGAGGGGCGGTGAGTGGGCGCTCGCTGGCCATTTCGAACAGCAGTGTCGTCAATAAATAACTGTCTTGGCCCGTTGCCGACTTCATGTAGTGCTCAATATCGACGGCGCTCAATTGCAACGAGTTGATGAAAGATCGCTTGGGAACCCGGAAGAAGGTGTTCTTGCCATTGAGTGGCTGGCCGTCGAACGTTGCACCCAAGGCATCAAGAGAGGCTCGGGTTATGGAAATGTTGCCGATTTGTAACGGGCCGAACACGGAGTCGGCGAATTTCAACTGATCTGTTTTGCTTTTGCCTTTTGAACTCGTTGTTTCATCAGGGCCGCGTTTGAGGTCAATGGTCGAAGCATGGTGCTCATTGCTTTCAAAGCGCATGTCCGTGATGACGACAGCGTCTGTTATTTCCACAGTTTCCAATGACGCTTTACTTATCATGGTGGCCATTTGAACTTCCTTGTTCTGGCAGATTTTTGTCAGTGCGAGTCGTGATAGTACGGTCGCCTCTCGAACGATGTACATCAACGGGTTGTTGCTGTGTATTGCACTTGAGGGGGGCAGTAGATATGGCTGAGATATGTAACGAGCAACACGAGCGGTCGCTGCGAAAGCCATCCTGAACCATGTCTTTCGAGTCAGGATGGCTACAGATAAACAATAATCAGGGATTCACGTGTCTCAGTGACTGCTGAGCAGCGATGCAGCGCCGGCGCCTCCGAACAACCCGGCACTGATCCGGTTAAACCAGCTCTGTCCTTTGCCGCTGCGCAAGTAACGTGCTGCGCCGTGGGCACCGAGACCGTAGGCCAGTTTGCACAGCAGATCCAGCAGAGTCCAGGTGGCGATCATCACCAGCAACTGCGGCAGGAAGGGCTGTTCGGCGCTGAGAAATTGCGGCAGGAAGGCGGCAAAAAACAGAATGTCTTTCGGGTTACTGGCACCCAGTACAAACGCGCGTCCGAACAATGCGCGGAATCGTGGAACGGCTGCCGCTTGTGGCACGACGGCGCCCACCGATGGCTGGCGCGATTGCTGCCAGCTCTGCCAGGCCAGATAGAACAGATACAGCCCGCCGACGATTTTCAGGGCGCTGAACAATTGCTCCGATGCCAGCAACAAGGCACCGAGCCCCAGCGCCGAAGCACTGAGCAAGCAGATCGAGGCGAAAACGCCGCCGAGAAATGCCGGATACGAACGGCGCAACCCATAATTCAGACTGTTGCTGATCATCAACAACGATAGTGGCCCCGGAATCAGAATCACCACCAGCGCAGCGCCGCTGAACAGCAGCCAGGTTTCCAGACTCATCACTTTCCTCCTTTTTGTTGTATTGAAAAATGCACAAAGCCCCACCCGTCGGGTGAGGCTGTTTTGAAGCCTGAACCGCGTAGCGCTTACAGGAAGATGAACTTGGCGATGAAGATCGCGCAGAGCACCCACAGGCTCACGGAAATTTCCTTGTACTTACCGGTGCCGGCCTTCAACGCCACATAAGTGATGAAGCCCAGCGCGATGCCGTCAGCAACCGAGAAGGTCAGCGGCATCATGATTGCGGTAACGATGGCCGGGATCGCATCAGTGGCTTCGTCCCATTCGATGTGGGCCATGCCGCCCATCATCAGCATCGCAACGTAGATCAGTGCACCGGCGGTGGCGTAAGCGGGAATCATGCCGGCCAGCGGTGCGAAAAACATCGCCGCTATAAATAGCACACCAATAGTGACGGCGGTAAGACCAGTCCGACCACCTGCAGCGACACCGGCAGCACTTTCCACATAGCTGGTGACTGGCGGCACACCGACCACGGCGCCGAAAACGCTGGAGGCACTGTCGGCTTTCATTGCGCGGGAGAGGTTTTCGATACGGCCGTCAGCGTTCACCAGATTGGCGCGTTGGGCCACGCCCATCAGGGTGCCGGCGGTGTCAAACATGTGCACAAAGAGGAAGGCAAGTACGACGCTGATCATGCTGACGTTGAACACGCCGGCCACGTTCATCGCCATAAAGGTTGGGGCCAGGCTCGGCGGGGTCGACATGATTCCTTCGTAGTGCACGATACCGAGGCCCCAACCGGCCAGGGTCACGGTGATGATGCTGATTAGGATCGCGCCGAACACGCGGTGATAGCTGAGGATTGCGATCATCAGGAAGCAGATGGCGGCAAGCAGCGGGCCTGGTTCGCGCAGGGAGCCGAGTTTGATCAGGGTTGCCGGGCTGTCGACGACGATGCCAGCGGTTTTCAGACCGATCAGGCCGAGGAACAGGCCGACACCGGCACCCATCGCAAAGCGCAGGCTGACCGGAATACTGTTGAGCAGCCACTCGCGAATCCGCGAGAAAGTCAGGATCATGAACAACACACCGGAAACAAACACCGCACCGAGCGCGGTTTCCCAGTTGTAGCCCATGGTGCCGACCACGGTGTAAGTGAAGAACGCGTTGAGGCCCATGCCCGGCGCCAGACCCACCGGCCAGTTGGCGTAGAGGCCCATTAACAGGCAGCCCAAGGCGGCGGCGATACAGGTGGCGACGAAGGCTGCACCGTGGTCAATCCCGGCATCGGCCATGATGTTCGGGTTGACGAAAATGATGTAGGCCATGGTAATGAAGGTTGTCAGACCGGCAATCAGCTCGGTCTTCACCGTGGTGCCATGCAAGCTGAGTTTGAACAGACGTTCCAGCAGGCCACTGCGTAATGGCGGCGAGAGGTCCAGCGTCGATGCTTCGGATTTGCGGCTTTCCACAGCGAGTACTCCTCAAGAGTTTTATTGTTATTTCCAGGGCCGGACCCATGAGGGGTGGCAGCGGCCCTTTGAGGCATACGCGAATTTGTTGACCATGCGGTCAGGAACTCGCACGCTGTGGATTATGCTTTTGTGTACAAATAAAGCAAATATTGTTTTTGGTTTTGTTTACGAAAGTTCCGTCGATAGCGATATATCGCCTGTGCGGGCTCCTTCGCGAGCAAGCTCGCTCCCGCACTTGAAATGTGCTCCCCTGTGGGAGCGAGCTTGCTCGCGAAGAGGCACTCCCATTCAATCGAGAGCCGTCTGACTTTTCCCCAATGCCAGATTCACCGCCAACCAGCCATTCACCGCCGCTTCCCCAGCCTCGGCAAACACCCGCTCCAGCAATTTCACCTGCTCACGGCGCAACGTCTGCTCAAACTTTGCACCTTCCGCCGTCAGTTCCAGCAGGCGTTTACGCTTGTCGGCCTCGGACGCCACGCTGTCCACCAGATGCATTTCCTGCAACTGCCGCAACGGCATGTTCAGCGCCTGCTTGCTCACACCGAGCAATGCCAGTAACTCCTTCACGCTCAAATTCGGATAACGCGCGATGAAAAACACAATGCGTTGATGCACCCGCGATAGCCCACGGCGCTCGAGCATTTCATCAGCCTTGGCGGTGAAGGCCTGATAGCCAAAGAAAAACGCTTCCATCGCCTGTTGCTGACTGGATGGGTTTTTAAGGTCAAGCATATTGACGTACTCGCTCAAGCTGTCGTAATTTCGGTCAACCAGTTTGACTCATTTTTCGCATCCCTTGCTACCGGTGACCGCCATGGCTTTTTCCGAACGTGTCTCACGCCTTAAAAGTTCTTTGATTCGTGAAATCCTTGCCGCCGCTCAGCGCCCGGAAGTCATGTCGTTTGCGGGCGGCTTGCCCGCCGAAGCCATGTTGCCGAAGGTCGAGTGGGACGACATGCCGCTGACGCTCGGGCAGTACGGCATGAGCGAAGGCGAGCCGGCATTGCGCGAAGCGTTGGCGGCAGAGGCGAGGGCGCTTGGGCTGGAGTGTGAGGCGAGTCAGGTATTGGTAGTCAGCGGCTCCCAACAAACCCTCGATCTGGCGGCCAAGCTGTACATCGACAAGGGCACGGAAATTTTGCTGGAGGCGCCGACCTATCTCGCCGCGCTACAAATCTTTCAGCTGTTCGGCGCTGATTGTCTGACCGTGCCGCAAGAGTCTGATGGACCGAACCTGGCGCAATTGCGCGAGCGTCTGGAGCAACATCGTCCGGCGTTCATCTACTTGATCCCGACCTTCCAGAACCCGTCAGCCGTGCGCTACAGCGAAGCCAAGCGCGCAGCGGTCGCGGCATTGCTCGATGAATTCGGAGTCACCCTGATCGAAGACGAACCCTACCGCGAACTGACTTTCGATGGCGGCAGCGCCAAGCCGATTGCCGGTCGACTGAAAAAATCCAGCTGGATCTACACCGGTACTGTGTCGAAAACCCTGCTGCCCGGTTTGCGCGTTGGCTACTTGATCGCCAGCCCGGACCTGTTCCCGCATCTGCTCAAACTCAAGCAGTCGGCAGATCTGCACACCAACCGCATCGGTCAGTGGCAGGCGCTGCAATGGATCGGCACGGAGAAATATCAGCAACACTTGAGCGAATTGCGTGGATTCTATCGGCAGCGGCGGGACGCGTTTCAAGCAGCGTTGGCAAGGCACTTTGCTGATTTGGCCGACTGGCACATGCCGCAGGGCGGGCTGTTTTTCTGGCTGACGTTGAAGCAACCGCTGGATACGCGAACGTTGCTCAATGAGGCGATGGCCAATGATGTGGCGTTTATGCCGGGGGAGCCGTTCTTTCCCGATCCGGATAACAATCTTGGGCATTTGCGCCTGAACTTCAGCCATATCGATCCGGCGCGGCTGGATGAAGGGCTTAAGCGATTGGCGGCGGTGGTGCGCCAGGCGCAGTTGGATAAGGCTGCCTGAAAACGAATAAACCGGCTCGAGGGCCGGTTTATTTTTTTGGATTTGCTGTGTCCCGGAGGGCCTCTTCGCGAGCAGGCTCGCTCCCACAGTGGAATGCATTCCAAAGGGTGGGAGCGAGCCTGCTCGCGAAGGCGTCAATCAGCCCACCACATAATCATCAGACCGCCGCAAACCGCTTATCCAGATAATCAATAATCACCTTGGATTCATACATCCACGTCGTCTGCCCATTCTCTTCAATCCGCAGGCAAGGCACCTTGATCCGGCCACCCTGCTCCAGCAGCGTCTGACGATTCTGCTCGTTATTCTTCGCATCCTTCAGCGCCACCGGTACATTCAGGCGACGCAGAGTACGGCGGGTTTTCACGCAGAACGGGCAGGCGTGGAACTGATACAAGGTCAGGTCTTTTGCAGCTGCATCCACCTGAGCCTGAGCAGCGGCGGGGCGCTTTTTCTTGCCCGGACGGGTGATGAAGTCGATGAAGATAACCAGTTGGCCGAGGCCGACACGAAGCGCTTTGACGAACACGTTGAAGCCTCACGGTGCATATTGAGAAAGGCGCGCAGCTTACCCGATTTTTCACGGACGAAAAAAAACCGGCGATGAATGCCGGTTTTCTTCGTGCCGCAAATTACTTGATGAGGCTGAGGAATTCGCTGCGGGTCGCTGCGTTTTCACGGAATTCACCGAGCATCACCGAGGTGATCATCGACGAATTCTGCTTTTCGACACCGCGCATCATCATGCACATGTGCTTGGCCTCGATCACCACGGCAACGCCCAGCGCGCCGGTGACTTGTTGCACCGCATCGGCGATCTGACGGCTGAGGTTTTCCTGAATCTGCAGGCGGCGGGCGTACATGTCGACGATCCGCGCGACCTTCGAAAGGCCCAGCACTTTGCCGCTCGGGATGTACGCTACGTGCGCCTTGCCGATGAACGGCAGTAGGTGGTGTTCGCACAACGAGTACAACTCGATGTCCTTGACCAGCACCATTTCGCTGTTGTCGGAGCTGAACAGGGCACCGTTGGTGACCTCTTCGAGCGTCTGTTCATAACCGCGGCAGAGGTACTGCATGGCTTTGGCGGCACGCTTTGGCGTGTCGAGCAGGCCCTCGCGGGACACGTCCTCGCCCAATTGGCCGAGAATCGCGGTGTAATTCTGTTCCAGGGACATGAAACTACCTGTGGGGATTTTCGCAAAGGGCAAGGGTACGGTGGCGGACACAACCCTGCAAGTTCGGTGTAACGGGATTATTCGTCGCGGCCTTCCATCATGGTGCGTTTGAGCATCACATAAACCGCGCCGGCACCGCCGTGTCTGGCCTGGCACGAGCAGAAACCCAGCACTTGGGCATGCTGGCGCAACCAGGTGTTGACGTGGCTTTTGATCATCGGCCGCTTGCCGTCCAGGCGCACTGCCTTGCCGTGGGTGACGCGTACGCAGCGGATTTCGAATTTGGTCGCTTCGGCGAGAAACGCCCAGAGGGTTTCGCGGGCCTTTTCCACGCTCATGCCGTGCAGGTCGAGGCTGCCTTCGAACGGGATCTGACCGACCTTGAGCTTGCGCATCTGACTTTCCTGCACGCCGTCGCGGGCCCACATCAACTCGTCTTCCGGGCCGACGTCGATCACGAATTGATCGGACAGGCCATCCACGGTAGCGGTGTCGGTGCGCACGGTGGCGGACTGGCGCAGCTTGGCAATTTGCGCGCGGTCAGCCTTGGGTTTGCCGGTGTCGGCGCGGTCGTGCTTGATCGGCTTGACGCCTTGGATCGCACTTTTGAACAGGGAAAAATCGTCGTCTTGCATGTCAGCCTCCGCGAAGGGCGGCCAGTTTACCCAAGTCGAAACAAAACGGCCCGGCAAAAAGCCAGGCCGGTGAGTCAGTCGTGTTTTTTCATCAGGTGCGGGGACATGTTCAGTTCCCGCGATTGCCGTGCGCGACGGCGGCAGCGGCGCCACAGGGCGACACCGAAATACAGAAACAGCAAACCGACCGCCAGAATGATCGCCGAGCCCATCGGCGTAGCGTTCAAATCACCGAGCGCCGGAGGGCGCCCGAGCAGGCTAGCGGCCCCGGCCATCGCCAGCAGCACACCGAACGTGGCCAGAATGGCCGCAATCGCCGCGCCAAATCGAAAACGCCAGTTGCTTTGGCCTTTGGGCCGCAAGCGGCGTGCGTCAAATCCATCGGATAACTTCATTCCGACCTTCCTCAATGGGTATCGGCCCTTCGACCGGGAGTTGACCGGGTTGTTCCTGAGGCTATGGCATTTGCGGCAAATGAGAGGAATTTGCGGATGAGCGGCGTGCTGAGCCGCTCATCAGATCACATCAGATCAGGTCTTGAGTCAGTGCGAGGGTGGCGAAGTTATCCGCCATGATCGCCATTTCAGCTTCCTGCACCACGGCGGCGCTGAGCACGCGGCCTTTGAATGGCAGGTCGCGGGTGGCGCAGGCGTCTTCTACCAACGTGCAACGGAAGCCCAGATTTTTAGCCGCGCGCACCGTGGTGCTGACGCTGGAGTGGCTCATGAAACCGCAGACGATCAAGTCCAGCGAGCCAAGGTTTTGCAAACGGTCCAGCAACTCGGTGCCATGGAACGCGCTCGGCAGCAGTTTGCCGATAATGGTTTCATCGCCTTGTGGCTCGAGGCCCGGGATGAACTCGCCGCGTTCGCCCTGCGGGTCGAACAGGCCACCGACGGTGCCGAGATGACGCACGTGCACGATCGGCCGACCGGCTGCACGGGCTGCGGCAACCACTTGTTTGATGTTCGCGACGGCCGCGTCCATGCCGCTCAGGGCCAGCGGGCCACTGAGATACTCTTTCTGGGCATCGATGATGACCACGGTGGCATGGCTCAGTGTGGCCGCTGCGTAACCGCGACCGCTGAGTTGAAACATCGTTTTTGGAACGGACATTCTGGGGCTCCTTGGGGTGGGGCTTTTGCGACATTGTCCTCTGGCTGAGCGGTTCTGTGAATCGCTACCATCGTAGGCACCGTCGTTACTGGCCTGCAGCCTTGTCAAGTTACACGTTCTGTTCAATAGCCGATGCAAAAAACAGAAAACTCCTACCGTCGGGGCGATGTTTTTCCTGCGTCGTCGTCACGCGTTTTGGCTGGTAGAATCGCCAGTCGTTTTTTCTGGAGTTCTGCCCCGTGATCACTTCCCGACTTCGTACCCTGCGCGACCACATCCGTTGGGCCGTCAGCCGCTTCCATGGGGAGGATCTGTTTTTCGGCCATGGCACCGACAATGCCTGGGACGAAGCCCGGCAACTGGTGCTCGGCGCGTTGCACCTGCCGTGGGAAATCGCCGACAGTTATCTCGATTGCGCGCTGGAAGACGACGAACTGGTCAACCTGCAACGCCTGCTCAAGCGCCGTATCGAAGAACGCATTCCCACCGCTTACCTGTTGGGTGAAGCGTGGTTCTGCGGCATGTCGTTTATCGTCGATGAGCGTGTGTTGATCCCGCGTTCGCCGATTGGCGAGTTGATCGAAAACCACTTCGCCCCGTGGATCGGCACCGAGCCGGCGCGGATTCTTGACCTGTGCACCGGTTCCGGTTGCATCGGTATCGCCTGTGCCTACGAGTTCCAGAACGCCGAAGTGGTGCTGGCAGATCTGTCGTTCGAAGCGCTGGAAGTGGCCAACCAGAACATCGAGCGCCATGGCGTTGATGAGCGCGTCTATACCGTTCAAGGTGATGGTTTCGATGGTTTGCCGGGTCAGCGTTTCGACCTGATCGTGTCGAACCCGCCTTACGTGGATGCGGAAGATTTCGCTGACATGCCGGACGAATATCAGCATGAGCCTGAGCTGGGTCTGGCGTGTGGCGATGATGGTTTGAACCTGGTGCGCCGAATGCTTGCCGAAGCGGCGGATCACCTGACCGAGAAGGGCTTGCTGATTGTCGAAGTGGGCAACAGCCAGGTGCACGTTGACGCGCTGTACCCGGAAGTCGATTTTGCCTGGCTCGAATTCGAGCGTGGCGGGCATGGCGTGTTCATGCTGACGGCGGAGCAGTGCCGCGATCATCAGGCCTTGTTCGCTTCCCGCGTCTGACCCGTTAAAAGCAAAAGATCGCAGCCTTCGGCAGCTCCTACAGGGATTACCGCATTCCAATGTAGGAGCTGCCGAAGGCTGCGATCTTTTGATCTACCGGTGCGTAGCAATCCAGATCAACAGCCCTGCCTGAAACACCGCAAACGCCACCAGACAGGTAATGGTGAAACGCAATCCGGCGTCTTCACGCTTGAACTTGCTGACCTTGTCTTCCTGCTTCTTCAGTTTCACTTCCTGCTCGGCCAGATTCTGCTCGGCCTGTTGAAGCATTTGCGCCGCTTCAAGAATCTCGACGATCTGCAGCTTTTCGCTGTTCCAGTCGCCGAGCAAATCGCCAACCTGCACTTCCTTGACGCTACCCTTCAAATGCTGGGCATCGGCATAGACCACATCAAAACCATGCACACGCAGGAAATGATCACGGCGCAGACGTGTGTCTTCGTTCAGCGCGTCCTTGTTGTTCAAGTCCATGCCGTCGACGGTGTAGGTCGGCCAGCGCTTTTTCGCCCAGTTGATACCTTGCGCGGCCATGTAACGGCCGATGCCACGGTTCATCGGTTCGATTTGCAGGCCGCTGTCCGGGCCGAAGTGCACACGCTTGGTGGTGTGATCCACCCACACATCCAGCTGATTCTGCTCTTTGCGCACACGCTGGCCGGGCAGTTTGATCGCCATGCGCATCAGGCTTTTTTCTTTGCTGTTGCGCTCGGCATAGCCGAATTCGACGAAGCGCAAAGGGCGCCCGCCAGTGTTGCGGTCGGTTTGCAGCGGGGCCAGGCGGAGCATCTTGTGGTGCTCGACGTGGACATCCGCCCACGGCAGCTCGACCGCTGGCGGTGCGTCTTTTTCAGCGGTGGTGTCGGGTGAAGTCTGGGTATCAGTCATAACGGCGAGATCCTGTCCAAGCCCTGCTTGCCGCCAGCCATTGCGCTGGCGACAAAGGCTTATCGGCCGTTTTTTGCAGGACTAGAGGGCAAACAACGCTTAACTGGCGCGAAGTCCGTCAATAAACTCGATGATCTTGCTGCCCAGTTCCGCTGCCAGCGGCAAATTTGGATCCTTGTACGAGGCCAATTGCCGCTTCATATCGTTGTGCACGATGCGCATGACGTGGTTCATGCCTTCGATCACCACCAGATCGGCGTCCGGTTTGACGGCTTTGAGGCGTTTCGCGTCTTCGGTACCGACCTGAATGTCGTTGCTGCCCTGAACGATCAGCGCCGGCATCTTCAGTTGCGCAAAAGCTTTCGCCGGATCCTGACGAAACAGCGAAATCAGATACGGCTGCACGCTCGGGCGGAAAATCACCTGCAATGGTTGCGGCACGTTGTCATCGGTGTGGCCGGCCTTGAGGCTGTCGAGCAATTCATTGCTGCGCAGCATCAGCGGCGGTGGCAGGCTGCGGGCCAGTTGCTCGCGGATCACCTGATCGACCGGTCGGGCGCTGCCGGACAAAGAAATCACTGCCGCCGCATCGACTTTCGGCGCGGCGAGGCTGGCAATCAGCGCGCCTTCACTGTGGCCGAGCAGAATCAGTTTGCCGAAACGCGGGTCGGCCTTGAGCTTCTGCCCCCACGCCACTGCGTCCGCCGCATAGGCCTCCACCGACAAATTGCGCTCATCGGGCGTCGCCGCCAGGCTTGCGGCCACCCCGCGCTTGTCGTAACGCACGCTGGCGATGTTGTGTTTGGCCAGCACCCAGGCCAGGCGCTTGAGACTGTCGTTGCGCCCGCCGTCGGGGTTGTTTCCATCACGGTCCGTAGGACCCGAGCCAGAAATAATCAGGACAATCGGCACTGGGTTGTCAGATTTTGGCAGCAGCAGCGAGCCGAAAAGCTCGCCGGTGCCGGTATCCAAAGTTACCGGGCGTTGTAGGACCGTTGCTTGGGCAAAGCCCGTAAAGAGGGTAAGACTCAAGATCAAAACTCGCAGCATCATCACGCCATCATTCGCCAAGGTGCCGGTTGGACTCGCCAGCACCACTAAGGTTCGAGGATGAACTACTCGGTTAGCCTGCGTATACTGGCGCGCATCACGAATTTGGGTTTGATTTCACGGAGCGTCCTGCATGTCCGGCAATACCTACGGCAAGTTGTTCACTGTCACCACCGCTGGCGAAAGCCATGGTCCGGCGTTGGTCGCCATTGTCGACGGCTGCCCGCCGGGCCTGGAGATCTCCCTCGAAGACCTGCAGCGCGACCTCGATCGGCGCAAGCCGGGCACCAGCCGCCACACCACCCAGCGTCAGGAAGCCGACGAAGTCGAAATCCTTTCCGGCGTGTTCGAAGGGCGCACCACCGGTTGCTCGATCGGCCTGCTGATCCGCAACACCGACCAGAAGTCCAAGGACTACTCGGCGATCAAGGATCTGTTCCGCCCGGCCCACGCCGACTACACCTACCACCACAAATACGGTGAGCGCGACTACCGTGGCGGTGGCCGCAGCTCGGCGCGCGAAACCGCGATGCGCGTGGCGGCGGGCGCGATTGCCAAAAAGTATCTGGCCAGCCAAGGCATCGTCATTCGTGGCTACATGAGCCAGCTCGGCCCGATCGAAATTCCGTTCAAGACCTGGGATTCGGTTGAGGAGAATGCCTTCTTCAGCCCTGATCCAGACAAAGTCCCGGAGCTGGAAGCCTACATGGATCAATTGCGCCGCGATCAGGACTCGGTCGGGGCGAAGATCACCGTGGTTGCCGAAGGCGTGATGCCAGGTCTGGGCGAGCCGATTTTCGATCGTCTCGACGCCGAACTGGCCCATGCGCTGATGAGCATCAACGCCGTCAAAGGCGTGGAAATCGGCGCCGGTTTCGCCTCGGTCGCGCAACGCGGCACCGAGCACCGCGATGAAATGACCCCGGAAGGCTTTCTCAGCAACAACGCCGGCGGCATCCTCGGCGGCATCTCGTCAGGTCAGCCAATCGTTGCCCATTTGGCGCTCAAGCCAACATCGAGCATCACCACCCCGGGCCGTTCGATCGACATCCACGGCAATCCGGTCGATGTGATTACCAAGGGCCGTCACGACCCGTGCGTCGGCATCCGCGCCACGCCGATTGCCGAAGCGATGATGGCCATCGTGCTGATGGATCACCTGCTGCGTCACCGTGGGCAGAACGCCGATGTGCGCGTGAGCACGCCGGTGCTGGGTCAGCTTTGATGGCAGGCCTGAAAGCCGTCGCGGCATAACCGGCGTGGCGGCGCTCCCTTACTGGCGGCTGTCCAGTTTCTATCTGTTCTATTTCGCCTTGCTCGGTTCGACAGCGCCGTTTCTGGCGCTGTACTTCGACCACCTCGGCTTCAGTCCGGCGCGGATCGGTGAACTGGTCGCCATCCCGATGCTGATGCGCTGCGTGGCGCCGAACATCTGGGGCTGGCTCGGCGATTACACCGGCAAACGCCTGGCCATCGTGCGCTTTGGCGCGGTGTGCACACTGCTGACTTTCTCGTTGATTTTCGTCAGCAAGACCTACGCCTGGCTGGCGATGGTCATGGCGCTGCATGCGTTTTTCTGGCACGCGGTGCTGCCGCAGTTCGAAGTCATCACCCTGGCGCATTTGCAGGGGCAGACCTCGCGCTACAGCCAGATTCGTTTGTGGGGCTCGATCGGTTTCATCATCACCGTGGTCGCGCTGGGGCGGCTATTCGAATGGCTCAGCCTCGATATCTACCCGGCGGCGCTGGTGCTGATCATGGCCGGCATCGTCCTCAGCAGTCTGTGGGTGCCGAACGCGCAACCGCCGCAAGGCAATCGGCCGGGCGGGGAAGGTTTCCTCAAGCAACTGCGCCACCCCGGCGTGCTGGCTTTTTACGGCTGCGTGGCGCTGATGCAGATGAGCCACGGCCCGTATTACACCTTTCTGACCTTGCACCTGGAACGACTCGGCTACACACGCGGCACGATCGGCATGCTCTGGGCCGTGGGTGTGGTCGCCGAAGTGTTGATGTTCATGGCCATGAGCCGGATTCTTGCGCGGTTTTCCCTGCGTCGGGTGCTGCTGGCGAGTTTTCTGCTGGCGGCGCTGCGCTGGTTGCTGCTAGGTTCGTTCGCCGAGTTCCTGTCGGTGCTGTTGTTCGCGCAGATTCTGCACGCGGCAACCTTTGGCAGTTTTCACGCCGCTGCCATCGCCTTCGTGCAACGTAGCTTCGGTGCGCGTCAGCAAGGGCAGGGTCAAGCGTTGTACGCAGCATTGGCCGGCACTGGCGGTGCGCTCGGCGCGTTGTATTCCGGTTACAGCTGGAATGCCCTCGGCGCGACATTGACCTTTAGTATTGCCAGTCTCGCGGCGCTCGCTGCTGCCGTTATCATTGCCACACGTATGCAAGAGGACAGGCCATGAGCCTTACGCGTGAACAACTCGCCCAGCAAATCGTCGACGCCGGGCGCTTTCTTTATGGTCGCGGTTGGTCGCCGGCCACCAGCAGCAATTACTCGACGCGCCTGTCGGCCAGCGAAGCGTTGCTGACCGTGTCGGGCAAGCACAAGGGCCAGTTGGGTCTGGACGATGTGCTCGCCACCGACCTGTCGGGCAACAGTCTGGAACCGGGTAAAAAGCCGTCCGCGGAAACCCTGCTGCACACTCAGCTGTATAGCTGGCGGCCGGAGATCGGCGCAGTGCTGCACACCCATTCGGTCAACGCCACGGTGCTGTCGCGCCTGACCCCGCAAGACTTTATCGAGTTCGAAGATTACGAACTGCAGAAAGCCTTCAGCGGCATCTCGACTCACGAATCGCGGGTGCGTGTGCCGATTTTCGACAACGATCAGGACATTGCGCGCCTCGCCGCCAAGGTGCAGCCTTGGCTCGACGCCCATCCCGATTGCGTCGGTTATCTGATTCGCGGTCACGGCCTCTACACCTGGGGCGCGCAGATGAGCGATGCGTTGCGGCAGATCGAGGCCTTTGAATTTCTGTTTGAATGCGAGTTGAAAACCCGCAGCGTCATGAACCGCCAAGGCTGACTTCACCAGAAGTAGCCCATTTGCCTGATGAAATGCTGTGCCCGACCGGTCTGCAAGAACCGGACGGCAAGGCCGATACCGAGGAATTGCCCCAATGAGCAGCCTGTCCGTCTATCACGTTTCCAGCCCCGACATTCCGAACAAGGTGCTGACCCATTTCGAAGACATCGCCTCGACCCTGGCCGAGCAGGGCGTGCGCTTCGACCGCTGGCAAGCGGCGGCGAAGATCCAGCCCGGCGCCACCCAGGAAGAAGTGATCAGCGCCTATAAAGAGCAGATCGACCAACTGATGACCGAGCGCGGTTACATCACCGTCGACGTCATCAGCCTGAACAGCGATCACCCGCAAAAAGCCGAACTGCGCGCCAAGTTCCTCGAAGAACATCGCCATGGTGAAGACGAAGTAAGATTTTTCGTCGCCGGCCGTGGGTTGTTTACCTTGCACATCGACGATTACGTCTACGCCGTACTGTGCGAGAAGAACGATTTGATCTCGGTACCGGCCGGCACCAAGCATTGGTTCGACATGGGCGAGCATCCGCACTTCGTGGCGATTCGACTGTTCAACAACCCGGAAGGCTGGGTTGCCAACTTCACAGGCGAAGACATCGCCGGCCGTTTCCCGCGTCTGGAGGACTGATTCGATGTCCATTAAAGCCATCGTTACTGACATCGAAGGCACCACCAGCGCGGTGAGTTTTGTCTTCGACGTGCTGTTTCCGTATGCGGCCGAGCATCTACCGGATTTCGTGCGCCAGAACGCCGAACGCGCCGATGTCGCTGAACAACTCGACGCCGTGCGCCGTGACAGCAATGCGCCGCAGGCCGATGTTGAACGGGTTGTCGAGATTCTGTTGAGCTGGATCGAGGAAGATCGCAAAGCCACGCCACTCAAGGCCTTGCAAGGCATGGTCTGGGCTCAGGGTTATCACGCCGGGCAGTTGAAGGGGCATGTGTATCCGGATGCCGTTGAAGCGTTGCGGCGCTGGCATGCTGCCGGTTATCAACTGTTTGTGTACTCGTCGGGATCGATTCAGGCGCAGAAGCTGATTTTCGGCTGCTCGGAGGCGGGGGATCTGACGCCGCTGTTCAGTGGTTATTTCGACACGACGTCGGGGCCCAAGCGCGAGGCGCAGTCGTACACCAATATCCAGCAATCTATCGGCGTTGAAGCGGGGGAGATTCTATTCCTCTCGGACATCGTCGAGGAACTCGACGCCGCACAAGCGGCAGGCCTGCAAACCTGCGGCCTGGCTCGTGAAGGCGGGGAGTTGGGAAGCCACGTCACCGTCGACACCTTCACCGGCATCGAACCCGAAGCTTTCTGATCCACACAAATCAAATGTGGGAGCGAGCTTGCTCGCGAAGGCGGGATATCAGATAAAAATTTGTCCCTGACACACCGCTTTCGCCAGCAAGCTCGCTCCCACAGGGATTGGTATCAGGCATAAAAAAACAGGCCGTGAAGCGAGAGCTCCACGGCCTGTTTTGTTTAAAGCGCTTTAAAAATTACAGCGAGTGATACGTCGGCAGAGCAAAACGCTGCTGGCTCTGCAGCATGGCAATTTGCGGCAGCTCACTGGCTTGTTCAGCCAGGTCACGACGAATCGCACTGATCGCCCACGACAGTTGATCGCCGGCATGCAGTTGTTGATAAGTCAGTGCGCGCTTGAACACTTTGCCGTCGCTGCTGCGCAGGGTCAGCAGGATCCCGCCATCGGGGCGTGGCGCAGTGGTGACGTCGAAGTTGGAGAACAGGGAGGTAAATTTTTCTTGGATCAGGCTCATGTCTTTCAGCTCCGTATGCACTTGAATGGCAAGCATGCAGAGGAGGTTGCAGCGATTGTGCCAGCATTTGAAATTAATAAAACCCTTATAAATCAACACGTTAAAAAATACGAAAATTCAAGTCGTCGTGCAAACTGCATGAATGGCCATCGTGCATCCTGCATTTTGCGGGATCGTTGTCGAAACAACGGAACCAATCGCTTACCCGATGATCACCGCAGCCATCTGCCGATCAGCGGATACAAAACATTGCAAAAACCGCGTGTACAGCCTGAGAAGCGCTGACGTATTTTCGATCCCGACCCGCGCTTGAATGCGCTGGTTGCTTCAAGCCAAAGCCCGAAAAATAAAAACATCGACCTGCACGCCAAGGTCGGACGGGGAGCTTTCATGAGCTACGCGCCAAGCGACACGATTACCTGGGGCATGATGCTCCGCAAACTGCCGATGATTGCCAAAGCCATTCCGCGAGTGGTCAAGGGCATGAAGGTGGCCAACGTCACGGATCCGACCCAAAGCTGTGGCCTTGGCTGGACATTCGAACAAGCGACGCTGCGCAATCCCGAGGGTCCGGCGTTATTGCAGGGCGATGTGCGGCTGACCTATGCGCAGGTCAACCAGTGGGCCAACCGCATCGCGCACTATCTGAACGGGCAGGGCATCGGCAAGGGCGATGTAGTCGCGGTGTTTATTGAAAACCGCCCGGAATTGCTGGTGACCATTCTGGCGCTGGCCAAGGTCGGCGCGGTCAGCGCGCTGCTCAATACCTCGCAGACGCGCGACACGCTGATCCACAGTGTGAATCTGGTGGCGCCGGTGGCGATTGTGGTCGGCGAAGAACTGGTACCGGCCTATGCGGCGATTCGCGAGCAAGTGGCGATTACCGCGCCGCGCACCTGGTTTGTCGCCGATCAGGACACCTATAGCCATCCGGGCATTGCGCCCGAAGGCTACGTCAATCTGATCAGCGCCAGTGCCGATGCTTCCAGCGAGAATCCGCCGAGCAGTCAGCAGGTGTTTTTCGACGATCCGTGTTTCTACATTTACACCTCGGGCACCACCGGCCTGCCCAAGGCCGGAGTGTTCAAACACGGCCGCTGGATGCGCAGCTCTGCCAGTTTCGGCATGATCGCCCTCAATATGGGCCCCGACGATGTCGTCTATTGCACCTTGCCGCTGTACCACGCCACCGGTGTCTGCGTGTGCTGGGGTTCGGCAGTCAACGGCGCCTCAGGCTTTGCTATTCGCCGCAAATTCAGCGCCAGCCAGTTCTGGAACGATGTGCGCCGTTATCGCGCGACCACGATCGGCTATGTCGGCGAGTTGTGCCGTTATCTGGTCGATCAACCGGCCAGCGCCGATGACAACCGCCACGACGTGCGCAAAATGATTGGTAACGGCTTGCGCCCGGGCGCCTGGGCCGAGTTCAAGACCCGTTTCGCCGTCGACCACATCTGTGAGCTGTACGCGGCGAGCGACGGCAACATCGGCTTCACTAACATTCTCAACTTCGACAACACCATCGGTTTTTCGCTGATGGCCTGGGAGTTGGTGGCTTACGACCATGACAGCGGTGAGCCGCTGCGCAGCACCGACGGTTTCATGCGCAAGGTCGGCAGGGGCGAGCAGGGCCTGTTGCTGGCGCGGATCGACGAGAAGGCGCCGCTGGACGGTTACACCGATCCGCAAAAAACCGCCAAAGTTGTCCTTCACGACGTGTTTAGCAAAGGCGATCGTTTTTTCAACACTGGCGATCTGCTGCGCAACATCGGTTTTGGTCATGCGCAATTTGTTGATCGCCTCGGTGACACCTATCGCTGGAAGGGCGAAAACGTCTCGACCACTGAAGTCGAAAACCTGCTGCTGCAACATCCGCACATCTCCGAGGCGGTGGCGTATGGCGTGGAGATCCGCAATACCAACGGCCGCGCCGGCATGGCGGCGATTACGCCGGCGGAATCCCTCGCGACCCTGGATTTCGCCGAGTTGCTGACCTTCGCCCGCGAACGTATGCCGGCCTACGCGGTACCGTTGTTCCTGCGGGTGAAGGTGAAAATGGAAACCACCGGGACCTTCAAATACCAGAAAACCCGACTGAAAAATGAAGGTTTCGACCCTGGCCAGACGGGCGATGATCCGATCTACGCATGGCTGCCTGGCACGCAGACCTACGTTCGGGTCACCGACGAGGTGCTGGCGGAAATTCATCAAGGCAAACATCGTTATTGAATCTGGCTATGAGCCGGCTTGAGAAAAAGGGGGTGACAGCCACCGTCTCGCTCGGGAAACTGTCGGCTTTCCGATTGACCGAAAGTGGAGTTGCCCCATGTCCGACCAAAGCCGCCAGATGACCCCTGAAGAAGCTGCCGAATTCACCGAGCAGGTTTTCAACAAGGCGCGCGACGGTGATGCCGAGATGCTCGATCGCCTGGTCACCGCCGGTTTGCCGGTCAACCTGAAAAACAGCAAGGGTGACACGCTGCTGATGCTGGCCAGTTACTACGGCCATGTCGATGCGGTGAACGTACTGCTTAAACACAAGGCTGACCCGGAAATGCGCAATGGCAACGGCCAGAGCCCGATTGCCGGTGCGGCGTTCAAAGGCGATCTGGCGGTGGTCAAGGCGTTGGTCGAGGCGGGCGCCGAGATTGAAGGCTCGTCGTTCGATGGACGTACGGCGCTGATGATGGCGGCGATGTTTAACCGTGTGGAAATCGTTGATTACCTGATCAGCAAAGGCGCCAATCCGCAAGCCAAGGATGCCAATGGCGTCACGGCGCTGGACGCGGCCCGCACCATGGGCGCAGTCGACACCACTGCGCAGCTGGAAAAACTGTCGGGCTGAAATCCATTCTGATGGACTGTGGCGAAAGGGAGAATGCGTTATCCTTCGCGCCCTCGAAATTCACCTTCGCCACAGGATCCGCCCTCATGAAAGCCGCGCTCGTCGAACTCATCAGCAAAATCAGCTCCGGCTGCATGGGCGAGGACGAGATCCTGAAAGTCGCCGACGAAGCGGCACAGGCCTACGCCGATGCCGATGCTTTTCTGGCAGCCAACCCCGACATCAACTACGACGACACCTTCCCGATCCCGCTGGGTGAGTGGGTCGTGGTCGGCAGCCTGCCGGAAACCGTGCTGTTCCAGGCTGACACCTACGTTGACCTGTTCGCGCAGATCGTCGCCTCGTTCGGCCCGGGTGTGGATTTCAACCTCAAGCCCAAGCAACTGGCCAAGACCGAAGCGCTGGTCGCGCTCAACCGCATCCAGGTGCAGATGAGCAGCATGAACAAGGAAAACGGCGGCTACACGCTGATGAACTTCAGCCAGTTGCTCGACGACGAACTGCAGATGGTTTTGGTCTACGGCAACGACGTGCCACGCGTGCTGGAGTTGTGCGCCGAAGTCGGCATTGCCGCCGCTCCTTCGCTGGAAGCCTTGAAGATCGCCGTTCACGTCTGAACGCAATAAAAGGGAACCCTGCGCGCGACCGTCTATCCTAAAAGTGCATGCCACTATTCTGGAGCGACACCATGGGTTCCACGTTCAACGGTCTGATTGGCCTGATCATTCTTGCCCTCGACATCTGGGCCATCATCAACGTGTTGAAAAGCGGCGCGACCACCGGGATGAAAATCGTCTGGGTGCTGCTGATCATCCTCCTGCCAGTGCTGGGCCTGATCATCTGGGCGATTGCCGGACCACGGGGCAACGTGCGGATCTGAATCAGCTAACACCGCAATACCCCTGTAGGCGCTGCCGAAGGCTGCGATCTTTTGATCTTGCTTTTAAAAATCAACGTCAAAAGATCGCAGCCTTCGGCAGCTCCTACAGGGATTGTGGTTTGCCGATGAAGTGAGGTTCGACCTGTCATCTTCGGCAACGTAGAATGCGCGCCTTTCCCGGGCAATCGTCCCCACGATTGACGCCCGCGCATTCATCGGAGCACTTCACCATGACCGTTACCAAAACCAGCGAGTACCTGGAAACCCTCTACGAAGGCTACGGCCAGCGTTTTCGCATGGAAAAACTGCTGCACGAAGTGCGCACCGAACACCAGCACCTGGTGATTTTCCAGAACCCGCGCATGGGCCGCGTCATGGCGCTGGACGGCGTGATCCAGACTACCGAAGCCGACGAATTCATCTATCACGAAATGCTCACTCACGTGCCGATCCTCGCCCACGGCAGCGCCAAGCGCGTGCTGATCATCGGCGGTGGTGACGGCGGCATGCTGCGCGAAGTGACCAAGCACGCCGGCGTTGAACACATCACCATGGTTGAGATCGACGGCACCGTGGTCGACATGTGCAAAGAGTTCCTGCCGAACCACTCAAGCGGCGCCTACGACGATCCACGTCTGAATCTGGTGATCGACGACGGCATGCGTTTCGTCGCCACCACCACGGAAAAGTTCGACGTGATCATCTCTGACTCCACCGACCCGATCGGCCCGGGCGAAGTGCTGTTCTCGGAAAACTTCTACCAGGCGTGCCACCGCTGCCTGAACGAGGGCGGCATCCTCGTGACTCAGAACGGCACGCCGTTCATGCAGATCGACGAAGTGAAAACCACCGCCGGTCGCCTGAACAGCCTGTTCCCGGACTGGCACTTCTATCAAGCCGCAGTGCCGACCTACATCGGCGGCTCGATGACCTTTGCCTGGGGCTCGACCAACCCGGCTTACCGCAAGCTGAGCCGTGAAACCCTGCAGCAGCGCTTCATCGGCAGCGGCATCGTCACCCGCTACTACAACCCGGAAATCCACATCGGCGCGTTCGCCTTGCCACAATACGTGCTGCAGGCGATCAACAAGCCAAGCAACGACTAAAAGAACACTGCAAAACCCCTGTGGGAGCGAGCTTGCTCGCGAAATCGGACTGTCAGCCAACATATTTGTTGAATGAAAAACCGCTTTCGCGAGCAAGCTCGCTCCCACATTTGCTTCCCCGTAATGTAGATGTCGTTTTATTCATGTTCGTGCGCTGTAATCCTTTTGAACCAACTTTCGGCGCACCAGTCGATTTAGGTGTAAGCCCATTTGCGGGTTTGATCGAGGAGGCACCGATGCAAAAGTGGAAAGTCACTTTCGTGGACGATCATGGTGAAATTGTCGATGAGGTGTTCGAGCGCGCGGAATGCCCCACCGACGATGAGGCCGCTCGATTGATCAAGGAACGGCTCCTGCCCGTCGCCGCCAAACTGGATCTCAACGATCTGGAAGGGCGAACCCCCGATGCTGGCGTCAAAAGCCTCGAAACCCAAAATAGCATCAAGATCCGCAGCATCACTCCAATCTGAAAATCTTCCTTCATCCGAAGCAACCAGGCCTTGGCAGCAGCTCTATCTTGGGGCTACTCTGCAAGCGAGATCAGCGAACGGATCGCTAAGGTCTGGTCTTGTCAGCTACATGCTTGTTCCCGCGTGCAACCACGTTGCCGTCGTACTTTGGCCAGAGGCCCGGGGCGGGAATACGGAAAGTCTATCCATCTATGCGAGGGGGACGATTCATGAGCACAGCCTATCAAGAAGACATCAGCAGCAATGTTCTGCGCCGCATGAAAGAAGGCGGTTTCGATTTTTCCCGATTCCATCCCATCGAGTTCTACGCGATTTTCCCGGACGAGGAGCGGGCGCGCAGGGCGGCAGGCAAATTTCGCGGTGAATCCATCAATGCCCAGGTCAGCGTGCGTGATGACGGTGCGTGGGCGCTGGAATTAAGCAAAGTGATGTACGCGACCTATGACGATATCGGTGACTTCGAGCAGGGATTCTCTGCCGTGGTTGAACCTCTGGGCGGCATTATCGAAGGCTGGGGCGTGAAGCAGGAGGTGCGCAATCGTCACCGTTTGAACTGATCTCGGGTTTCATTTGTTGAACAACGGCTGACCTTCGGGTTGGCCGTTGTCGTTTCAAGCGTGCGCAAAGCGCCGTGGCAAAACCCTGAAACAAGAAACCGAGGCAAAAAAAAGCCACCGGAGAGGGTGGCTAAAAGGGAAGACCGATAAGGAGAGGAAACCGGTCAGGGTTACAGCGGGGCGGGCTGCGAGGGCAGTCCAGTTCAGTTGAGCTGGCGACTTCGCGGCGCGGTGCGCGGGGAAGTTTTGCAGCGAATGCGCGGATTATCCGCAGGCAGCGCCGGGCAGTGAAATCAACTCTGACTATGCTGGTGATAGGCGATGCAGTGCGTCGCAATGAAGCGGGGGCAATCCGGTTGGGGCATTTGCCGCACAGGAATGGTGCGGCGCCTGTGGCGTGAATATCCAACCGATTGAAATCAAAGCGTTTATGCCGATGGCACGGGCTTTGCGAAGGCCTGTATGTCCGGGTGACAAGGAGTACGGCATGATCCGCACCTATTTTGATGAGATGTACGATGCCGGCGGCCAGGTTCGCCCGCATTATCGGGAGTTTGCCCGATGGCTGGCCGATACGCCTGACGAGCTGCTGGCCCAGCGGCGACGTGAGGCTGACTTGCTGTTCCATCGCGCCGGCATCACCTTCACGCTCTATGGCGACGAGCAGGGCACCGAGCGCCTGATTCCTTTCGACACCATTCCGCGCAGCATCCCCGCCAGCGAATGGCGGATCGTTGAGCGCGGCTGCATTCAGCGGGTCAAGGCGCTGAACATGTTCCTCGCCGACCTCTATCACGAGCAGCGCATCATCAAGGCCGGGATCATTCCCGCCGAACAGGTGCTGGCCAACGAGCAATATCAGTTGGCGATGCAAGGTCTGGATCTGCACCGCGATATCTATTCGCACATCTCCGGCGTCGATCTGGTGCGCGATGGCGACGGCACCTATTACGTGCTTGAAGACAACCTGCGCACACCGAGCGGCGTCAGCTACATGCTCGAAGACCGCAAGATGATGATGCGCCTGTTCCCGGAGCTGTTCGCCGCGCAACGTATCGCACCGATCGATCACTACCCGAACCTGTTGCTCGACACCCTGAAAAGCTCAAGTCCCATCGATGATCCAAGTGTGGTGGTGCTGACGCCGGGGCGCTTCAACAGCGCGTTCTTCGAGCATGCGTTTCTCGCGCGGGAAATGGGCGTTGAACTGGTCGAGGGTGCGGATCTGTTCGTGCGTGATGACAAGGTCTTCATGCGCACCACCGACGGCCCGAAAGCGGTGGACGTGATTTACCGCCGCCTCGATGACGCATTCCTCGACCCGCTGGCGTTCAACCCGGACTCAATGCTTGGCGTGCCGGGGCTGCTGTCGTCCTATCGTTCGGGCAACGTAGTACTGGCCAACGCCATCGGCACCGGCGTGGCGGACGACAAATCGGTATATCCGTTTGTCACTGACATGATCCGTTTTTACCTGGACGAAGAACCGATCCTGAAGAACGTGCCGACCTGGCAGTGCCGCAACCCGTCTGAACTTTCCCATGTGCTGGCCAATCTTCCAGATCTGGTGGTCAAGGAAACCCAAGGCTCCGGTGGTTACGGCATGCTCGTCGGGCCGGCGTCGACGAAGGCGGAAATCGACGCGTTCCGCGAGCGCATCAAAGCCAAGCCACACGCCTATATCGCGCAACCAACGCTGTCGCTGTCGACTTGTCCGACCTTTGTCGAAAACGGCATCGCGCCGCGCCATATCGACTTGCGTCCGTTTGTCTTGTCCGGGCGCGAAACCCGCGTGGTGCCCGGCGGTTTGACCCGCGTCGCGCTGCGCGAAGGCTCTCTGGTGGTGAACTCCTCTCAGGGCGGTGGAACCAAGGACACCTGGGTGGTCGAGGATTGAAGGAAGCTTGCCATGTTAAGTAGAACTGCCTCGGATCTGTATTGGATGTCGCGTTACCTGGAGCGGGCGGAAAACCTCGCACGGATGCTCGATATCAGTTATTCGCTGTCGCTGATGCCGCAGGACGGTCGCGGCGATGGACTGCACGAACTGGCCATGCCGCTGCTGATCACCGGCACCCTTGATGATTATCTGGAGCGTCACGGGGCGTTGCATGCCGAACGTCTGTTGCACTTTTTTGCCCTCGATGCGGCCAACCCGGCGAGCATCTACAGCTGCCTCGGCGCGGCGCGGGCCAGTGCTCACGCGGTACGCGGACGCATCACCGCAGACATGTGGGAAAACATCAACGCGACGTGGCTGGAGATTCGCGGGATCGCCGAACAGGGCCTGAGCCGCTACGGCATGAGCCGCTTTTGCGAATGGATCAAGGAGCGTTCGCACCTGTTCCGTGGTGCGTCGTACGGCACGATCATGCGTAACGATGCGTTTCGCTTTATTCGTCTCGGCACCTTTATCGAGCGCGCCGACAACACCCTGCGACTGCTCGATGCACGTTATGAAATGGCCGGCGATCAGGCCGAAGCGGTCAGCGATGGCACGGCCCACGCGTATTACCAGTGGAGTGCCTTGCTGCGTGCCTTATCGTCATTCGAGGCCTACACCGAAATCTACCGCGATGCGCCGGGCGCCCGGCATGTTGCCGAGTTACTGCTGTTGCGTGCCGATGTACCGCGCTCGCTAAGGGCCTGTACCGAAGAAATCGACCAGATTCTTGCGCAACTGCCCGGCGCTAACGGTCGACCCGCGCAACGCTTGGCAGCGGAAATGGATGCGCGTCTGCGCTACACCGGCATCAACGAAATTCTCGAGGAAGGCCTGCACGCGTGGCTGACCGAATTCATCCCGCTGGTGCGCCAGTTGGGCAACGCCATTCACAGTTCCTACCTGGAGGCTGCATGAGACTTTCCATAAGCCACGAGACCACCTATCACTACGAAGATCAGGTGCGGGCGAGCATCCAGTACCTGCGACTGACCCCCCACGACAGCGAACGTCAACACGTGTTGAGCTGGCAACTCGACCTGCCGCGTCCGGTGCGTGCGCAACTCGATCCGTTCGGCAATATCCTGCATGTACTGACCATGGACGAGCCGCACGAGGCGATCATCATCGGCGCGCGCGGGCAGGTTGATATCGACGAGCTGCGCGAAGCCGAGCATGAGAGCCAGTCGGCGCTGCCGTTCCTGCGCTTTACCCGATTGACCGAGGCCGACGAGGCATTGCGCGCGTTCGCCGAGAGATCCTGCAAGCAGCGGCGCGATCGCACCGCGCTGATCGATCTGATGCACGGTTTGAATCAGCACATGACCTACACGCCGGGTTCCACCGAAGTCGACACCAGCGCGGCGGACGCTTTCGCCGGGCGCGCCGGGGTTTGTCAGGATCACACCCATGCGTTTCTCGCCTGTGCGCGCAGTCTGGGCGTGCCGTCGCGTTATGTGTCGGGCTATTTGTACAGCGAAGATTGCGAGCATCTGGCCAGCCATGCCTGGGCGGAAGCCTGGCTGGATGACGCCTGGTACAGCTTTGACGTGACCAATGAACTGGCGCGGCCGGAGCGGCACCTGAAACTGGCGGTGGGTCTGGATTATCTGGATGCCTGCCCGGTGCGCGGCATGCGCCGGGGCGGTGGGTGTGAGCAGATGCATGCGAAGGTATTTGTCTCGCCGACCCCCGTTATCTCCGTACAACAACAGTAAACGCCGTACTCCTGTGGGAGCGAGCCTGCTCGCGAAGGCGGTTTATCAGTCACTGATGCAGTGTCTGACACGCCGCTTTCGCGAGCAGGCTCGCTCCCACAGGGGAAATGGCGTTACGGCTTAACCTTGCGCCCGGCCATGTGTTTCAAATATCCCACCAACATCTGCAAATCCCCCTCCGGCAACACCGCCTCCGAAAACCCTGGCATCTTCGCCTGCGGCCACTGACGCAAACTCTGCGGATCGCGAATGTAGCGCTTCAAGAAATCCGCGCTGAAATACTCGGTCGGGTTATACGGAATGTTCAAGTCCGGCCCGAATTGCGCATCCCCCGCACCGTTCAATCGGTGACACGCCAGACAGTTTTTCTGAAACAGCGCGAACCCTTGGTTTACCGGGTCATCCGCCTTCAGCGCAGGATCCGGCAGCAGGGCAGGGAAACGCTCGGCCACCGGCGCCATACGCTTGATGCTCGCGACTTCGAACGGCCATTGCTCCGGGCTGATATTGCCGGCCTGCGGATCGGTCCAGACCAGATAGAACGGCCCGGCGCTGTGCTTGCCTTCCGACAGCGCTGGCCACGGCTGAGTCGGATCCTCAATGGCCAGCCACGCCCGTGCGCCTTTTGCGTTGAGCAGCGGCGCTGCGGCCAGCTCGGCTGCGAATCCGTCCAGCGCCACCGCTTGCAGGTGATCCTGCGGTTTGATCCCGGTCAGCAGCGCGGCCACGGGCACGGCGCGATAGGTCATGTCCTTCTTGTAGGACACATCGTTTTTGATAGTGAGGGTTTGTACCTGAGGATGCTTGAGTAATTCCTCGGTCTGCCAGGTGCGGCTGTTTGCGCCCAGCTGCAGATCCAGCTGTGCGGCAGACAAGGGCATGCTCAGCAGCATGGCCCCGAACACAATGAGCGCTTTCAAATGATCGCCGTCCATGTCGTGGGAGTGCGCAAAGATTGGCACAGCCGCGCTGGCCCGGGTAGCGGGCCAGTCACATTTTCAGTGGCGATAAACAGCACCTGCCGCTCGATTCAGCCGATGACCTTGGTCAGATTCGGCAAAATCAACAACAGCGTCGTGGCGAAAAGAATGAGCCCTGCTTGACGAACTTTCGGTTGTTTGAACATGGCTTGACCGCCTTTATTGTTATTTCCTGATGCTTGCCTGCATATCCATGACGGCAAGCGCTGCACTTCCTGTTGAAGAACGTCGGCCTCGGCAAAACCCGACGACCCTGACGTACATGTACTACCTTAGGGCCCGCGTCACGCTTGGCTTAGATCCATTTCATATGGAGCTGTGGTTAATTGCGATAAAAAAGGCATGAGGCTTATTGCCAGCTTCTTTGCCGCCCGCTGGCTAGACAACTCGCTGACCTGAACCGGTTCACCCAGCCGCCGACGACCGTCCGTCTGAGCGTGTGCGTCAAGCGTATTGAGCGCTGTGGTCATTGAATCCACGACGGCTTGGGCCAAGAGTGAAGGTACAAGAAATCACTCACCGCACAGGTTCGAGGACGACATGACCCAAGCTTTGATATTCGATGCGCTACGCACGCCCCGTGGCAGAGGCAAGGCCGATGGCGCTCTGCACAGCGTCAAACCGGTGAATCTGGTCGCCGGCCTGCTGACCGCGCTGCAAGCGCGGACTGCGCTGGACACCAGCCAGGTCGATGACGTGGTACTCGGCTGCGTCACGCCCATTGGCGATCAAGGCTCGGACATCGCCAAGACCGCGGTGCAAGTGGCCGATTGGGATGTCAGCGTTGCCGGTGTGCAGATCAACCGTTTCTGCGCCTCGGGACTGGAAGCGGTCAACCTCGGCGCGATGAAAGTGCGCTCAGGTTTCGAAGATCTGGTGGTGGTCGGCGGTGTCGAGTCGATGTCGCGGGTACCGATGGGTAGCGATGGCGGCGCCTGGGCGCTGGATCCGCAGACCAATCTGCACAGTCATTTCACCCCGCAAGGTGTTGGCGCGGACCTGATCGCCACGCTGGAAGGCTTCAGTCGTCAGGACGTCGATGCCTACGCACTGCACTCGCAACAGAAAGCCGCACGGGCACGGGCTGATGGCTCGTTCAACAAGTCGTTGGTGCCGGTGCAGGACCAGAACGGCATCATCCTGCTCGATCACGATGAATTCATTCGTGCCGAGTCGACCCTTGAAGGCTTGGGCAAGCTCAAACCGAGTTTTGAAATGATCGGCCAAATGGGTTTTGACGCGACGGCGCTGCGGGTCTACAGCCATGTCGAGCGGATCAATCACGTACACACGCCGGGCAATAGTTCCGGGATCGTCGATGGCGCGGCGCTGATGTTGATTGGCTCTGAAGCCAAAGGGCGGGCGCTGGGCCTGCAACCTCGGGCGCGCATTGTCGCCACAGCGGTCACCAGCACCGACCCGACCATCATGCTCACCGGTCCTGCGCCGGCCACCCGCAAGGCGTTGGCCAAGGCTGGATTGCGCGTAGAGGATATCGATCTGTTCGAGGTCAACGAAGCGTTCGCTTCGGTGGTGCTGAAGTTCATCAAAGACATGGCTGTCGATCCCGATAAGGTCAATGTCAACGGCGGCTCGATTGCCATGGGCCACCCGCTGGGCGCCACCGGTTGCGCGATCCTCGGCACTTTGCTCGATGAGCTGCAAGCCCGGCGTCTGCGCTATGGCCTGGCGACGCTGTGCGTCGGCGGCGGTATGGGCATTGCCACCATCATCGAACGCCTCTGAGCCCCGAATACAAGGAACCTTGTTATGAGCGAAGCCATTCGTTACGAAAAAGGCCAGGACGCTATCGTCGTGCTGACCATGGACATGCCGGGCCAGAGCGCCAACACCATGAACGCCGTGTACCGCGAGGCCATGGCCGCATGCGTCGCCCGGCTGGTGGCGGAAAAAGACAACATTGCCGGGGTGATCATTACGTCGGCAAAGAAAACCTTCTTTGCCGGCGGCGACCTCAATGAGCTGATCAAGGTCGGCAAGCCTGAAGCCAAAGCCTTCTACGACATGGTGCTGACCCTCAAAGCACAATTGCGCACCCTGGAGACCCTCGGCAAACCGGTAGTCGCGGCGATCAACGGCGCGGCGTTGGGCGGCGGTTGGGAAATCTGCCTCGCCTGTCATCATCGCGTGGCGCTGGACGATGCATCGGTGCAACTCGGTCTGCCGGAAGTGACCCTTGGCCTGTTGCCGGGCGGCGGCGGGGTGGTGCGCATGGTGCGCATGCTGGGCATCGAGAAGGCGCTGCCGTATTTGCTCGAAGGCAAGAAAGTGCGTCCGCAACAGGCGTTGCAGGCGGGTTTGAATGATGAACTGGCGGCGAACCGCGATGAATTGCTGGCCAAGGCGCGCGCCTGGATCGTTGCCAATCCGACGGCAGTGCAGCGCTGGGATGTGAAGGGTTATCAGATTCCGGGCGGCACGCCATCGAACCCGAAAGTCGCGCAGATGCTGGCGATTGCGCCATCGATTCTGCGCAGCAAGACCCAAGGCACAATGCCAGCGCCGGAGAAAATCCTCTGCGCGGCAGTCGAGGGCGCTCAGGTCGATTTCGACACTGCACATCTGATCGAAACCCGTTACTTCACCGAACTGACCACCGGGCAGATCTCGAAAAACCTGATCGGCACGTTCTGGTTTCAGCTCAACGAGATCAACGCCGGAGGTTCGCGGCCGCAGGGCGTTGCGCCGTATGTCACGCGTAAGGTCGGCGTGCTTGGCGCAGGGATGATGGGCGCGGGGATTGCCTTTGTCAGTGCTTCGGCGGGTATTGAAGTGGTGCTCAAGGATGTCAATCTGGCTGCCGCCGAAAAAGGCAGAGCTCATTCTGCAGCGTTACTGGACAAGAAAGTCGCTCGCGGACAGATGGAGGCTTCGAAGCGTGATGAGGTGCTGGCGCGCATTACCCCATCCGAAAGTGATGCGGACCTCGCGGGTTGCGATCTGATCATCGAAGCGGTGTTTGAAGATCGCGATCTCAAGGCCAGGGTTTCCTCTGCCGCCCAGCAAATTGTCGGCGCCGAAGCTGTTATCGCCTCGAATACATCGACGCTGCCTATTACCGGGCTGGCAAAGGCTGTGCCTGATCCTGGAAAATTCATCGGTCTGCATTTCTTCAGTCCGGTAGAGAAAATGCCATTGGTGGAAATCATCAAAGGTGCGCAGACCAGCGATGAAACCCTGGCTCGAGGTTTCGATTTCGTTCTGCAAATCAAGAAGACCCCGATTGTGGTCAACGACAGCCGCGGCTTCTTTACCTCGCGGGTATTCGGCACGTTCACCAATGAAGGCATTGCCATGCTCGGCGAAGGCGTGAGCGCGCCAATGATCGAGACCGAAGCGCGCAAGGCCGGGATGCCGGTCGGACCTCTGGCGATCTCCGACGAAGTCTCCCTCAGCCTGATGAGCCATATCCGTCAGCAAACTGCCAAGGACCTACAAGCAGAAGGGAAATCGCTGATTGAGCACCCGGCCTTCGCCGTGATTGACTTGCTGCTCAATGAATACAAGCGCCCGGGCAAAGCGGCGGGTGGCGGTTTTTACGATTACCCGGCGGGTGCACAGAAACATTTGTGGCCAGAACTGAAGGAGCGTTTCGAGAAGGTCGACGGGCAGATTTCGCCCAAGGATGTGCGTGATCGGCTGCTATTTGTACAAGCCATCGAAACCGTGCGCTGTGTTGAGGAAGGTGTGCTGACTTCGACGGCGGACGCCAATGTCGGTTCGATCTTTGGTATCGGTTTTGCCGCGTGGACGGGCGGTGCGTTGCAGTTCATCAACCAATACGGGGTGAAGGATTTCGTCGCTCGCGCGCAGTATCTGGCCGAGCAGTATGGCGAGCGTTTCGCGCCGCCTGAGTTGCTGCTGGATAAAGCCGCGAAAGGTGAAATGTTCTAAGGGCAACGAGCATTCCGGGGCTTGCCTTGCCAGGGTGTTTCAAGGCAGGCTCTGGGGTGTTCATTATTCCCATCACGTGTCAGGTATTTTTTATGTCGCTACGCATCTGCATTCTGGAAACCGACATCCTGCGTCCGGAACTGGTCGATCAATATCAGGGTTACGGGCAGATGTTCCAGCGCCTGTTCTCGCAGCAACCGATTGCCGCCGAGTTCAGCGTCTACAACGTGATGCAGGGCGAATACCCGAGCGACGATCAAACCTTCGACGCGTACCTGGTCACCGGCAGCAAGGCTGACTCGTTCGGTACTGATCCGTGGATTCAGACCCTCAAGGAATACCTGCTGACGCGTTACGAGCGTGGCGACAAACTGCTCGGCGTGTGCTTCGGCCATCAACTGCTGGCGCTGTTGCTCGGTGGCAAGAGCGAGCGTGCGACGCAGGGTTGGGGTGTTGGCACTCACAACTACAAACTCGCGGCCAAGGCTCCGTGGATGAGTCCGGTACGCGAGGAGCTAACACTGCTGATCAGTCACCAGGATCAGGTCACTGCGTTGCCGGAAAACGCTACGGTCATAGCTTCCAGCGATTTCTGCCCGTTCGCGGCGTATCACATCAATGACCAGGTACTCTGCTTCCAGGGGCACCCGGAGTTCATCCACGATTATTCGCGTGCGCTGCTTGATTTGCGTCAGGAAGCGTTGGGTTCGCAGATTTACACCAAGGGTGTGGCCAGCCTCGAGCAGGAACATCACGGCGCCACGGTTGCAGAGTGGATGATGCGCTTTGTCGCGCACAAGCCAGAAACTGTCTAAAGCCAAAAGCTTCGCGAGCAGGCTCGCTCCCACATTAAATTTTCGGTGCGCCACCGATCAATGTGGGAGCGAGCCTGCTCGCGAATGTTCCAGACAACTCGGTCTTCGTTACAACCATCCGGACTTCTTGAAACTCGCCCACAAACTCACACACCCCACCGTAATAAACCCCAGCACACCGAAATAGCCGTAATGCCAACTCAGCTCCGGCATGTTCTGGAAGTTCATCCCGTAAATTCCCGCCACCGCCGTCGGAAACGCCAGAATTGCCGCCCAGGCAGCGAACTTGCGCTGCACCACGCTTTGCCGTGAGGCCTCGAGCAATACCCCAATCTCAATGGTCTGGCTGGCAATGTCGGCCAGCGTGCTCAGGTCTTCCATCTGCCGCGTGACGTGGATCTGCACATCACGGAAGTACGGGCGCATGTTCTTGTCGATAAACGGGAAGCTCAGCTTCTGCAGTTCCTCGCCAATTTCCACCATCGGCGCCGCGTACCGGCGCAGGCGTACAACGTCACGGCGCAAGCCATGCAGCTTCTGAATGTCACGCTCATTCAACGCGCTACACAACACGTTGCGCTCCAGCTCATCAATTTCGGCGTGGATCGCTTCGCCCACGGGTTGGTAGTTCTCGATGACGAAATCGAGCAACGCATAAAGTACGAAATCTTCCCCATGCTCCAGCAACAGTGGACGCGCCTCACAGCGTTGGCGGACATGGGCGTAGGACGCGGAGTGGCCGTTACGCGCGGTGATGATGTAGCCCTTACCGGCAAAGATGTGCGTCTCGATAAATTGCAGAACGCCGTTTTCGCGTATAGGCGAGTAGGTGACGATAAACAATGCGTCGCCAAAGGTTTCCAGCTTCGGTCGACTGTGTTTTTCCAGAGCATCTTCGATGGCCAGTTCGTGCAGGTTGAACTGACGTTGCAGATTGGACAGTTCTTGAGCGTCCGGCTCTTCCAGACCGATCCAGACAAAATGTCCGGTTTTCGCGGCCCAGGCGGCGCCTTCGTCGAGGCTAATATTGGTGACTTTCTTGCCTGCGCTGTACACCGCAGCAGCAACAACTCGACCCATGGTGGTGATTCACTTCTTCTTGGCAGGTGGCAGGGAATGCAAGGCTTCAGCTTAGCCGTGTCGCTGCTTGAGAGTCAGTGAAATCTGCACAGTTCACAGGGCAAAAGAAAACCCGCACAGGGCAGGTTTGCTTTTCACGCGGCTTGTAGCTGTCGATCCATCGAATCGATGCACTCGCGCATCTGCTCGCGGCATTGATTGATGAGCATGGGCATGTCATCCATGGTCAGTCCGGCTGTAGGAATCGCCGGCAACGAGCGTATGAGGATTTTTCCACTGTGCCAGCGATTCAGGCGCATGTGCTTGATGTAGCTGCTGACGCAAACCGGAACGATCGGCACACCGGCGGCAATCGCCATTTGGAACGCGCCTTTCTTGAAGGGCAGCAAATCTTCACCGAGGTTGCGCGTACCTTCCGGAAATACCCAGATCGAAGTGTCTTGGTTCTGCAGGGTGTTGGTGGTGGTCAACATCGACTGGCGCGCCTTGTGCGCATTGCCACGGTCGATCAACACATTGCCGGCCAGCCAGAACAATTGCCCGAACAGCGGTACCCATTTCAGGCTCTTTTTGCCGATGCACACGGTACGGCGGGGCACGACGTTGCCGAACACAAACAGATCGTAGTTGGACTGATGGTTGGCGATGATCACGCAGCTGTCAGGCTTGTTCATCAAACCACTGACGTCCGTTTTCACCCGCAGGCGCAAAATGCACATGGCTGGCAATGCGTAGAGGCGGGCGCACAGACGGCTGTTGTCCGGATTGAACGGACGGCAGATCCCGAGGATCACCCCGAGCACGCCCGCCAGAATAAAGTGCAGGCCCATCAATAACATACGAAACACGAACAGCATTTTCAGGCCCCACCGGGACAAAAGGTGGCGCAGTGTACGGATGTGCACTGTTTTCGGCAATTGCCGCTATAGAGTGCGGAGATAGCCGATGTTTAAGCGCATGTTTCAGACTTGCTTGTCAGACCCGTCCTAGAGCAGCCACGGCGTCTTCAACCGAGCGAGCAAGAAAAAGCCCGACACGATGGTCGGGCTTTTCTTTATCGCATGTGTCTGTGGTTAACCGAGATGTTCCTGATCCTGGATGATCGCGTTATCCAGGGTTTCCAGCAGCGCCTTGCGCACTTTCAACTTGGTGTTTTTGTGCGCGAGCATGTTGATCTTCTTCAACTGACGCGCAGCGGCGAGGGCGGCACCTTGCAACTCCTCGGCGGAAACCACCTTGTCGAGGAAACCGGCATCCACCGCACTTTGCGGATCAAACATCTCGCCGTTGATCACCGAGCGGTGGAACGCCGAACGACGCAGACGATCACGAGCCAGTTCGATACCTGCGTGGTGCATGGTCATGCCGATCTGCACTTCGTTTAGGCCGATGCTGAACGGACCGTCGACGCCGATACGGTAGTCGGCAGATAACAGAATGAAAGCGCCTTTTGCCACAGCATGACCCGGGCAAGCAACGATGACAGGGAACGGGTGAGAGAGCAGGCGACGCGCCAACGTCGAACCGGCAGTGACCAGCGCCACGGCTTCTTTAGGGCCGGCGGTCATCACTTTCAGATCGTAGCCGCCGGACAGAATCCCTGGCTGGCCGGTAATGATCACGATGGCACGATCAGTCACTGCTTGATCCAGCGCCGCGTTGAATGCCGCGATCACGTCCGGAGAAATGGCATTGACCTTGCCATTGCTCAAGGTCAGTGTCGCGATACCGTCTTCGAGGTGGTAGGAAATCAACTCACTCATGACGCTATTCCTTGTAAGAAAGATGGGCAGACGTTACCCACCGCCGCAGGTCAGGTAAAGCGCCGTGACTGACCCGCCAGTCACCGTTTCCCGGCGTAGCCAGCGTGGCGAGGCATTCTGCTTCTATATAGAAGGGTCACCTCCACCGAAGATTGGCCGGTTTGCCATGGCCTGACGGTCGACGAAACCACTTCTTCTCTTAACCGCATGAAAATTCTGAAAAAAAGTTTGCCATCGCAAAAGCTTTCGACTACATTAGCGCGCCTCGACAGACAGAACATGTTTGAAGAGATACGGTGAAGTGTCCGAGTGGCTTAAGGAGCACGCCTGGAAAGTGTGTATACAGGAAACTGTATCGAGAGTTCGAATCTCTCCTTCACCGCCAAATTCTACTAAAAGGCCCCGTTTTTACGGGGCTTTTTTGTGCTTGGCTGTTTTGTTCCCCCATTTGTCCCCCCGCATGCTTTTTGACAAGTTGTCTCGTCGAAGGTGGGGGCATGATTCGCCCATTCGCCGACGTTTGTGAAGCAGTTATCTCGTCTTTCCATTCCGAACGCTAGTACCCAGCGTATCCGTATTGGCTGTCGACTTCCGTAAGTCGAATGTCAGGGGTATCGACATGCAGCGTCTCCAATACAGGTCGCAAGGTCTAGTGTGTACGTTCACCGACACCAGTGCTCGTGATGGCTGCTCAGCCTTCATTGGGCAGGTTGTGGCTCAGGGCAATGATGGCGTTCATCCTCTTCACCTTCTTCAGGCGTTTTTCCACCTCTTGCTTGACCTGTTCTAGGTCGCCATTAAAAGGGGGTGGTTCGCTCTCCATGGCCAGCTCCCACATGACCAGGCGCTCAGTGGTGCGCTCCAGCTGCTTGATCGTCTGCTCAAGCTGAGCGTTGGCTGCTTCCACGGCGAGTTCTGCGCGCTTGCGTTCCAGTGTCAGGCTGGTCTTGAGGTTCTTCTCGCGCTCGCTGTGTTTTCTGGCGGCCCATTCGGCGTCGTCAATGAGTGTGGTGATGACGGCTGTCTCTGTGACCCTGTTGGCCTTGGACAGGCGAGAAAGGTTCGCTCGCGTCGCGCTGGGCAATGCGAAGGTACACGGCTTTCTGCCATGACTGGGCGCGCGATAGCGGTGTTGCCTCAACGCATTCTTCAGCCGAATTACAAACTTCAATCCCTCCGCGCTCTGCTCCAGGTAGGCGATGTCCGCTACGACCTGGTCGTATCCCTCCACCATGCGGCGAGCAAAGCGCTCAATGTCGCTGCGCATGGCGATGTCAGCATGCTTGCTGATGTACTCCTGCGCCCACTGCCACTCATCGCTACTTCTGCGTAACCATCTCGGTTCGCGCTTCTCTTCGATCATGGTTTCTGTCCGTCAGCCTGGCAGGGGTGTCTGCATAGGTAAGGTTTATTTTTCAGTAGTTATAGTAATGATACTGTCACGTTATGGGTAACGTTATTGTACAAATACAATATTTCTTATAGGGTATAAAAACTGTTAATTAATGACGTCACTTCAGCCTATGAAGCTTTTCTATCAGCTGTTTATAGCGTCACTGCAAGGGGCTGATCCAGAAACCCGGTTGGTGTTTGAGCTGCTTGCGGCTGGCGCGGTGCGCGCACCGGGCGATGCGCGGGGCTACCGAGTTGAGGTGCTGGCGGTACGCTTTCAACTGTCCCGAACACTGGTCAGTGACGCCTTGGGCGAGTTGGTACGGTTAGGTCTGGTGGTGCCAGAGCGCTCTCGGTCGGAGGGTAAAGGACGGCCCTCGATCACCTACACCCTCTCTCCTCAGGTGGTGCAGACGTTGACGGTCAGCGGGCCGGTGTACGGGATTCACGCTGAATTGCTCGGCTGTCTATTGTCTGGCGCCCCCATTGAGACGCAAGTGCCCGGCCTTCCCCTGCGCCCAGCAAAACAACGGCTAGCCGTGACCAGGGCGGGGCGGCCGGCACCACCGGGTGCGAGCAAGCGACTGAGTGCGGGTAATCGGTTGTTGTTCGCCACCTTGCTGGCACGTGCGGACCACTGTGGTGTGGTCAGTGGGCTCGGCGGTCCGGAGTTGCGGCAGTTGACCGGCTTCGACGCCGCCAGCTTAAAGCACCGCCTGCGACGCCTGATGGACCTGGGGTTGATCCGTCGTTATGTGCCTGGGGTCTCCAGCTCGATATTTGCCAGTCCTAGAGTCAGCAGCACCTATTTTTTGAATTTGAACCCTGGTTTTGGGCTCAAAAGTCACTGCGCGGTGATGGTGCATCTGGCGTGGGATCGGGAGGCTAAGCGCTTTACCCATGCCGATATTCTCAGCTTCGATGTCGCCGCGTATGAGCGCGGGGATAGGGGGTCAGCCCTGGTGACGCCGCTGAGCGTCCTTCGCTTTCTGGCGGGGCAGCGATCACGCGTTTACCCCGTACTCCAGGTCAGGCTGTATCGCTATGCCTCCTTTTTGCTGTCCCAGCGCTGGTCGGCTCTTTTGCCGGGGGCCTACCTGTGGGACGACAAGCTCTACGCCATGATCAGGCGTGACTTTCGCCAGCCTGTATTGAAGGGGGCTGGTGAGCACGCGACAGCCGAGCCAAGTAGGCATGAGTCCGAATGGGTGGAGATCATCGAGCACTTCTACAGGCTGACCCATGAAATCGCCCATGAGTTTCGCAGTCGCTTCGGTCAGGCCACCTTTCTGTCGCTGGATGGGAGGCAGATGAGCGTGCTCCCCGTGGCCGACGATCTGGGCTACAAGGTCATCACCCTGGTGGCTGGATTGCCCGCAGAAGGTGCCAAGGCGTTTGTCTGGCTGGAGGAGGAACGACCCGGTGCAGTCAGGCTTAGGCCAGAGATGGTGGAATCTGAAGTTAATCTGCTCAACCGCTATGACTTCGGGTTGCTCACGCCACCCAAGCGCAAAGCTGGGAAGCCCTAGGTCATTTTTTACCGACCCTGCCCATCCTCTGAACGAACAGAGGAGCCCCGTTCATGAGGATCATCCGCTTAATAGAAGTCATCGCTTCGACCGGTCTGGCCCGGTCGACCATCTACAAGTACATCGCTGACAGTACGTTCCCGAAGCCGGTCTCATTGGGAGAGCGTTGCGTAGGCTGGGTGGAGGGAGAAGTCCACGATTGGATCTTGGCCAGAATCGAGGCGCGCGACCTGGCTGACTAAACAACAGCCTGGGTTTAGAGTGCGATGAGTAAGTGGTAGGCATCACGACGGGGTAACTCCCGTCGTGATGCCTGTATGCCGTATGACCCCTGGCAGAGTGCGGTCGCTGTGCTCGCGCTCGACAAGAGCTGTTGGCAAGCGCTCAGTAGCCAGGGTGGCGAACGGTCGATGGGATGAGCTTCAGTCGAGTCATTCGGTTGGAATTACTGCGGACCTTTTCGCTACAAGCCTGTGGTTTAGTTCCAGAGTATCGAAGTCATCGAAAAGGCTATGTTCTTCCCGCGCTATCCGGTAATTCGCTACTCCTCTGCCTGGCTGGAGCGTAGGTGTGAATCTCTGTATTAGTATTATTAATACATTCTCTAATCATTATCTTGCAAGCCATCAACAAGACTAATAGATCCTTGCATCTACCTATCATCAATATAGAAATCCAGGTTCATTCAAAGGCCAATCGGGTAGCCCTCAATTGGGTAGGTACCAGATCAGGCTCTCTGCTGTAGCTCAGTCAGTCACCGGGGCAGTATCAGGCGCTTATCCGAGATCTACCCCTACAGACAGATAGAAGTAAATAAATACTCATCCCACTGAGGTTATGTATTCACTCAGCGGATCACTCTCATGGCTAACCCATCCAAGCGTCACATCGGCAACAGCAATCTTCACCTGCATCACGAGGACAGCTTTCGTGGGCTGCCCGTCATGGTGTCCTACAGCCCCTTCATTTCTGAATACCTTGAACGACTGTACGAAACGACTCAGCTCGCATTGAGCGATCATCGCCAGGTATTCGCTGTCCGTTTCGATCTACGGTTTCCTGATGACTCATTGCCCGATTCAGGCAGCACCGTCATCTCCAGGTTTGTCGATTCTTTGACCTTCAGGATCCAGTCAGCTCGAAAGCGCTCAGAGCGCCTGAACGGCTCTGCACATCGAACCAGTGTCCGCTGGTGCTGGGTCAGGGAGATGGGGCGGCAGGGTCGGCCTCACTACCACTTCGTGCTGCTACTTAATCGGGATGCGTACCACACCGTGGGACGCTTTCAATCAGAGAGGGAGAATCTCTACAGCCGTATTCAGGCTGCCTGGGCGAGCGCGTTGAAGATTTCGTTCGAGGAGGCTGATGGCTTAGTGCATATTCCTGCAAACGCTACATTCCACCTCTCTCAGGATGATTCGGGGGAGATGGATCGCTACTTCCATCGCGTGAGTTACCTCGGCAAGGCTGAGACCAAGGATTACGGTAAGCGATGCCGTGCGTTTGGTTGCAGTAGGGGGTAATGAGCCCTGTATAGGGCTCCATGATCGAGCGGGGGGAGGGGGAGTGCTCTGCCCCGTTGATACCAGCCGTCGATGAGGTCAGGGGCGTGCCTACTGACACGCCCTGATTTCCTAGATTCCTCAACCGGCCATCTTAAGCCAGTATTAGCCACTCACAGTAGGCAGCTATCGGGGCCAAAAGTGGCCTCCCGCTTGCAGACGACCGCGTTCGACCAAGATCTGCTACTTATCCCACTTCAAATTACCATAGGCCCTTATTCCCCCTTCACGTAGAATCAGCCAGATCAATCACTTCGAATGGAACCTCAGGTGAACGACTCCCTCTCTCAACCAGATTTGCAATCCCTGCTTGAGGCGATGGCCGATAAGGCTGCTTGGGCAAATTCCAGTCACTCGTTGGGTGATGTCGCGAAGGATAACGTTGGACTTGTCGCCGAGCTCGCTAACTTTGAACGGGACGGCACAGTGGCGTTGCTAGCCAGCCTGCTAACCCTTCCTGCGCATCAGTCCGAATGCTTGCGATTAGAGTTGCTGGTTGCCCTTGCCCTCGTTCACTGCCAGGGCCCGCAGGTTGCCACTGTCGACGATGCGCGCCGCTGGTATACGACCATTGGCACGTCGAACAGTGTCATTGGGGAAGATCCGGCAGAGGATGTGTTCGTCTCCATTGTTGGTAACGTGAAGGGCGATTACCGCATTCTGGAAGGCGTATGGGAGGCCGCAGGCTTTTATACACAGCTGATGGTCGACGTTGTCTTCGCTATGCCCGAAGAGAGCTACTTCATACCGCTTAAACGGGCCACGCAGGCGCTTCTACGGCTTTCGGACGTCATCTGCGCCAACTCTGATCTACGACGTTTCGAGCCGGGTGGTGAAGCCAACACCGGCTCGCTTGAGACGGGAGGCCTTGAAGCGAGCGCGCTCCGTTCACGTGTCACCTTGACGAAGCGCATGCTACAGGCGGCTGGTGTAGCAATTGCAGATCTTTCCCTCTTCATTCTCGACCACACACAGATCACTACCCTCAGTAGCCAGGTGCCCAGCGCGGGAATGCTGGAGCAGCGCCCGCTGCTCCGCATACGTGATGGCCTTGTCGTCGTGCTGCCCACTGCTCTATCCATCGCGCTTCGTCACGCGGTGATAGCGTTCGCTGTGCAGAAGGGAGAATTGATCAACCTCGACAGGGCATTAGCCAACGCCCATGCGCGTACTTTGTCCCAAATGCCGGCGTTTGGTAACGGCACGCGGATTCGGTTCTTCTGGGATAAGGATAGGACAACTCGATCGGCGATCGTCTACTCCTCAGTCGATGTGGGCCACTTCATGGTGCTCCAGTTCGTCTTGCCCTCTATGCAGCAGCACTCGGCCGAAGGTTTCAGCAGCATGCTCCGGCTCGATAAGGAAACCGCGAATCTCCTCGACGCCCGCGCTGCAAAAACCGCTGCTGAACTTGCCGGCCATCCCGACTTTCAGCGTGGCATAGTCGTGCGTGTAGGTTGTGGCTGGGGGGCGGGCTTTTTCGGCTCGGTTCCCGAGCTGCCTGCGGCATGGCAGTTCGAGTGGATGTCTAGCGCAGACTTTTTTCGCTTAGGTTCGCTACCCGATATGTCCGCACTCGCCTTCTGGCGTGTTCAGGATGCCGAAGAAATAATAGCGCGAGCCGGTGTGCGAATAATCAATGTCAACGGCATTCTCAACCTTCTTGGCTGGGCACGCGCCAATGACGGCCATATGGTTCCGCACAATCAACTGCCGGAAGGGCGTATCACCCCAGAGCGCCCTCTAATGCTAACAATCCCGACAGATCTGCTTCGTGAAGTGCGGTTGGCAGCAGACATGGGGTATGACTGGCACCGCATTTGTGACAACAGCGGCAGGTGGCACCGTGTTATGCGGCCGTCAGCGGGTGACTTCTTCCCAACCGAACGCGAAAGCAGGTGCTATGCATCCATCGATGAGCTTGAAGCACATCGACTAAGTTGTGTGTATGAAGGGCAGTGCAACCTCTGGGTGACGATAGAAGCACCTAATGTTCAAGATCAGATGCTCCTTTCTGAATTAGCGAAGATGGTACGCACGTGGGCTGGGCGAATTGGCGAGGCTGTTGAAGCCATTGGCGAGCAGAGAGCAAGGAAGTCCGTGAAGGTCTACCTGAACTTTGAAGGTGACGGTGACATTAGCCGGTTCCACGATGAGCAGATTCCATCTGACCTAAATACCTTCTGGAGACTCGAGCGTGTCCGTGAACAAGGGGCTATACGGGTTTTGCTGAAAGACGGGTATCTCGCTGGCTTCCAGGCACCGGACAACCGTGCGGAACGCGCTTTAGTGCGCGCCCTTGGCACTGCGTTTGCCACTCTTCTGCGTATCGATGCACCGATCGACCAGGGACTCGCAATCGAGCGAATAGCGGTTCCAAATAACGCTGCACGTAGCTTCCATATTATGAAAACGTTCGACTTCAGTGACCATGTACGTGGCTCCATGAGCCGAGACCTTTTGACTGTCGAGAACACCGAGTCAGGTGCGGCCAGAGTTGGGCTCGGCTGGCGTTCGGTTGCTGCCGATGCGCCAGCCCAATACCAGGGTAAGAAGGCGGTCGGCAAGCTTCTCAACGACGTAGTAGATGTGCTCCTTCGTGACATGCAGGGCGAGCTTTCTCGCTTTGATCGTCTGAAAACTCTCAACCGCCTGCTTGAGAACTGCGAACGGGCACGAAGCGAGGAAAACGATTGGCATCGGACGGCCGCTGCCGTCCTCGGACTGCATGCTGGTGAAGTCGGGGTCGAGGATACGATCGCCAAGCAGTTGGGACGTTTTGCCGGTGCAGCACTGACCTCTAGGTTAGTAATCGAACTGGCCCTTTGCGCGTGCCCCACTAAGGGCGGGACTGAGCCCTCCGACATGGCGCTTGGTCGCCTCCTTGCACAAGCAGCATTACTCTTTCGCATCGGCGGCATGTCGGACGCTGTACGCTTTGGTGCGCTGCCGGCCGAGGTCCAAATATCTCCCTTAGGTGACCTTCTCTTCCGCGACGAGCTTGGAGAAATGGTGCTTGAGCCTTTGCTGTCTAAGGCGACTAACGAGCGGTTCGAAGCTCATGCTGCAAGATTCGAGCAGCATTACGCAAAAGCGGATGACTTCGAAGAAGTGACTGATGAGGAAGCATATTGTGCTCCTGCCACAGTCGATGATGACACCGAGACCTTTCTGGCGCTCTGGAAGGCGGAGATGGGTTTTACGCTCGAAGAAGGCCTCCGTTTCGTCCATGCACTCGAGTCAATTGGCATGTCGAAACAGACGGCAATTTTCACGGTGGAGCGGAGCCAGCTGGAGAGTGTCGGTAAGTCCGCGGGGCTCGACGATAACGTCACGTCCGCTTTTCTTGACCAATTCGTCCTGAGAGCTCGCCCAAAGTGGGACGAGGTGACCGACGAGTTTGACCTCTCTGATATCTACCCTTGGCGCTTTGGTCGACGCCTGTCAGTAGTAGCCCGGCCTTTGTTACAGATGGAGGACAGCCAAGACCCGCTGGTGATCGTATCACCGGGACAACTGGGCAACTCTCTGCATTACCTCTTCAACGGGGCGCATACAGGGCGGCTCAAACGGGAGTTCTTCCGGACGGAGGGGATGAGAGATGAATGGCTGGGGGAAGCTCGGGAGGGACACACTTTCGAAAAAAACTTGGAAAAAGAACTGCTAGACGCAGGATGGACTGTTCGGCGCGGCATCAGCTTCCCTGAGATACTGAGGAGAAATCTCCCATCAAACCCAGGCGATATTGATCTGTTAGCTTGGCGTCCGGACCGCAACCAAGTGCTCATAGTCGAATGCAAGGACCTTTCACTCGCTCGAAACTACTCAGAAGTCGCTTCCCAGCTCTCCGAGTATCAGGGTGAAGACATAAAGGGCAAGCCAGATAAGCTCAAAAGGCATCTGAAGCGTGTAGCACTCGCGAGGGAGAACCTTGCTGACCTTGCACGATTCACGTCAGTCAAAGATCCCAAGCTCGTGTCCTGGCTTGTTTTCAGTGGAGCGTCCCCTGTCGCTTATGCGCAGTCTCAGATCGCTGCACTGCAAGGTACACATGTCGGGCGACCAAACGACCTTCTCAAATACTGATCGAGGGAAACGGGATTGTTGCTGCGTGAATTGACAGCTTAGGGATCTTGTAGCGAACGACGGACGCGTGAAACTCTAAACCATGCCGTTTTCAGGCAGCTACATCGTCCTCACGCCTCTAGCAGGAAATAGCATGGCGTCCTGAGAGCTTTGGATCGCAGATCTTCCCAATAAAAGTGCACCCACTTGAAACTAAGGCTGCTGACATATCGCCGTTTTGGAGTGCCCATTATGGGTCGCTTGCTGCCTCTCACTATGGGCGGAAAACGGTCATAAAGAGACATTCATTTTACGTCGGGATGCCCCCTAGCCGAAGCGATCAGTTGTTTGATCGTAAGCGCTCCATAAACCCCACCGATTTCAGGATGGGGTGAGCGCTCAGCCAGGTGATACCGGCGAGCAGTTCCACGGCAACAGGGCTTCGTAATCCTCAACCGAGGACGCCAGTGGCAAACGCTCCAGTGCGTGGCGCAGCCACGCATAGGGTTCTTGGTCATTGGCTTTGGCCGTCTCGACCAGGCTGTAAAGCTGAGCGCTGGCCGTCGCGCCTTTGGGCGTGTCGCTGAACAACCAATTCTTTCTACCGATGACGAAGGGCCGGATCGCACGTTCGGCGGCATTGTTGTCGATCGGCAAGTAGCCTTGCTCGACATACCGCTCAAGTTTGTTCCAGTTGCTCGCCAGGTAACCGACGGCTTTACCCAAGGCATTCTGAGCCGTGACCTGCGGCCGCGTCTTTTCCATCCAGCTTTTTAGCTGAGCCAGCACCGGCAGGCTGCGTTCATGGCGACCGGTCTTGCGATCTTCATCGACGTTATCCTTGAGGTCGCGCTCGATGCCGTAAAGCTTGTTGATCAGGTTCAGCGCGATATCCGCACGTCCCGTCTTGCCCTTGGGTTGCACTTTTTGCGCTTCGACAAACTTGCGCCGAGCATGCGCCCAGCAGCCCAAACGCTCAACTCCGGCCTGTGCGCCCAGCGCGTTGTAACCGGCATAATCGTCAGTCATCACGTAGCCGCGATAGCCATCGAGCAGGCGCGTCGGCACCTCCTGCGCCCGGCTGGTGGAATAGTCAAAAAGGATCACTGGCCTGTCAGGCGGGCCACCGGTTTGCACCCACATCCAGGACTGGCTGCTTGGCTCCCGATCCGGCTCTTTGAGCACCTGCACGCGCGTTTCATCGCAGTGGATGATGCGGCTGGCCAACAGGCTATCGCGCATCAAATTGAGCAGCGGCTGAAAGTGCTCACCGCACTGGATGACCCAGCGGGCCAGGGTCTGGCGCGGGATATCGATGCCATGACGGCCCAGCACCTTTTCGAAACGGTGAA